>NZ_BPFX01000004.1 GCF_019655855.1 Pseudomonas paralcaligenes
GGCTTCCCGCCTTCGCGGGAATGACGAGATGTTCCAGTCCACTTGCCTCGTCCGAACCGGGCCACCCCACACCCGCTGCACACCCACCCCCCGTCGTCCCCGCGCAGGCGGGGACCCAATAAACAACAGCTGGCCCCCCGCCTGCGCGGGGATGACGGGATTTCCTGACCTACCCCCGCCCGTATCACCCAATCATCCCGCGCCACCCATCGACAACGATTGCGATGACCTGCGGCAATCTGACACTATATGAGAAGCATTCTCGCTTCTCTCTTTCTGCCCCCATTGGCGGAGGTGACAGTGTCCGTCGGGGAAAACACCCACAACGAGCTGGTCGGCCTGCTCTATCGCGATCACCGCGACTGGCTGCTCGCCTGGCTGCGCAAGAGCCTGCAGTGCCCGCAGCGCGCCGCCGACCTCGGCCAGGACACCTTCGTCCGCCTGCTCGGCCGCCCCGACCTGCAGGCGCCACGAGAGCCCCGCGCCCTGCTCACCACCATCGCCCGCGGCCTGCTGATCGACCATTTCCGCCGCAGCGCCCTGGAACGCACCTACCTGGAAGAACTGGCGCAGCTGCCGGAGCCCGAGCAGCCCGGCCTGGAAGAGCAGGCCATGACCCTGGAGGCCCTGCGCGAGGTCGACCGCCTGCTCGGCCAGCTGTCGGCCCGGGCCCGCGCCGCCTTCCTCTACAACCGCCTGGACGGCCTGGGCCACGCCGAGATCGCCGAGCGCCTCGGCGTGTCGGTGTCGCGGGTGCGCCAGTACCTGGCCCAAGGCTTGCGCCAGTGCTACATCGCCGTCTACGGGGAGCCCCGGTGAGCGCCGTGCCGCTGCGGGTGCTCGACGAGGCCATCGGCTGGCAGCTGTGCCTGGGCTCCGGCGAGGCCAGCGAACAGGACCGGCTGGCCTTCGGCGCCTGGCTGGCGGCCCACCCGGAGCACGCGCGGGTCTGGCAGCAGCTCGGCGAACTCGACCAGCAGCTGGGCGCCGCCGCTCCGGCCCCGGCGCGGCGCGCCCTGACCCGCCCACAGCGCAGGATCGGCGGCCGCGCCCTCGGCCTGCTGCTCGCCGTGGGCCTGGGTCTCGGCCTGCTGGCCAACCAGCAGCGCCCGCTGGGCGACTACCTGGCCGACGCCTACACCGGCACCGGCGAGGTGCGCGAGCTGCAACTGCCCGACCGCACTCGGGTCAGCCTGAACAGCCGCAGCGCGCTGGACATCCAGTTCACCCCGGACGAACGCCGCCTGTACCTGCGCAGCGGCGAAATCCTGGTAGAGACCGCCCACGGCGACACCCGGCCGTTCCTCGTGGTCACCGCCCAGGGCAGCCTGCGCGCCCTGGGCACCCGCTTCCTGGTGCGCCGCGAGGGCGAGGCGACGCGCCTGATCGTGCTGCAGTCGGCGGTGGCCGCCCAGCCCCAGGCGCAGCCCGACGAACGGGTGATCGAGGCAGGTAGTCAGGTGCTGATGCGCCGCGACCGCCTCGGCGAGGGCGCGCCGGCGCCGCTGGGCGCCGATGCCTGGAGCCACGGCATGCTGGTGGCCGACAACGAACGCCTGGCCGACCTGCTGGGGCGCCTGGACGACTACCACACCGGCTACCTGAGCGTGGACCCACGCATCGCCGACCTGCGCATCAGCGGCAGCTTCCCCCTGCGCGACAGCGCGCAGGCCCTGGCCGCCCTGCCGCCGAGCCTGCCGGTGCGCATCGAACGCTATACCGACTGGTGGATACGGGTGGTGCCGGCGGAGCGCTGAGGGCCTGCTGAAAGCCCACTGCGCACCCGGCCCGCAGACCTGCGGACAGCCTCCCAGGCGGCCCTTCGAAAAAATTTTCACAGGCCCCTGTCACTTTCCGTTTCTGCTTCGGCAAGGAAGACATCGAGAGACTTTTTTCTTTCTTCAGGAGCCGTTCACCATGTCCCGTACCCTGCACCTGCTGCGCCCCAGCCTGCTGGCCGCCGCCATCGCCCTCGCCACTGTGCCGGCACTGGCCCACGCCCAGAGCTACCAGCTGCCGTCCGCCCCGCTGGCCAGCACCCTCAGCACCATCGCCAGCGAAGCGGGCATCGTGCTCAGCATCGACCCGGCGCTGACCGCCGGCAAGACCGCCCAGCCGGTGCGCGGCGACTACTCGCCGCTGGCCGCGCTCGACGCCGCCCTGCAGGGCAGCGGCCTGCAGCTGGTACAGAACGCCGGCGGCAGCTACAGCCTGGCCCCCGCCGCCGACGAGCTGACCCTGCCGAGCACCAGCATCAACGCCCGCGTCCAGGCCCCCGGCAGCGCCGAGGCCGGCTACCGCAGCGAAGCGGTCAAGAACGTCGGCGCCCTTGGCGGCATGCGCCTGCAGGACACCCCCTACTCGATGAGCGTGGTGTCCCGCGAGCTGCTGCAGAACACCCAGACCACCTCGATCGACGACGTGTTCAAGCGCAACCCCTTCACCCAGATCTACTCGCCGAAGAACGCCGGCTACGCCAGCGCCGTGGCCATCCGCGGCTTCAGCGGCGCCGGCAACATGAGCATCGCCAACGACGGCCTGCGCTACTCCACCGGCTACGACAGCGGCAACTTCATCGAGGAAATGGAGCAGATCGAGATCCTCACCGGCCTGTCCGGCTTCCTCTACGGCCCGGCCAGCCCCGGCGGCCTGGTCAACTACGTGATCAAGCGGCCGACCTACGAGCGCTACAACAGCGTGACCCTGGGCAACGCCGGCGGCGACAACTACTACCTGCACGGCGACTTCGGCGGCCCGATCGACGACGCCGGCGTGTTCGCCTACCGGGTCAACCTGCTGACCCAGGACGGCGAGACCGCCATCGACCTGCAGAAGCGCCGCCGCCAGATGATCAGCCTGGCCTTGGACTGGAATGTCAGCGACGACCTGCTGATCCAGTTCGACGCCTCGCACAAGAAGAACGAGACCCGCGGCCTGACCAGCTACTGGTACTTCGGCGACCAGTCCTTCCGCCCGGACGCCGACGACCTCGACAACGATAAGCTGTACAGCCAGAAGTGGGCCTTCTCCGACAGCGAGCACGACCGCGTCGGCAGCCGCTTCAACTGGCGCCTGAACGACGTGTTCAGCCTGCGTGGCGCCCTCGGCTACAGCCAGTACACCCAGGAATACACCTACACCGGCCCGACCGTGTACAGCGCCGGCAGCTACACCCAGCCGCTGTACGCCTTCGCCCCGGTCGAGACCGAAGAGACCTCGGGCAACCTGTTCCTCGACGCCGCCTTCGCCACCGGCAGCATCGGCCACAAGGCCACCGTCGGCTACCAGGGCAACGTGGTGCGCAGCCGCGACTACACCGACTACGTGCCCTACCCGGGCCCGCAGTACGTCGACGTGGTCGGCACCCCGTCGCCGTTCGGCGAAACTCCGCAGGTGGACAAGCCCAGCTACTCCATCGGCCATGGCGACCAGCGCGTGTCGTCGCGCACCCAGTCGGACAACTTCCTGGTCGGTGACGTGATCACCTTCAACGAGCAGTGGTCGTCGATCCTCGGCCTGACCCACACCCGGATCAAGACCTACAGCAACGACTTCGTCTGGGCCGGGGCCTTCGGCTACGCGGAAACCGCGACCAGCTACAACGAGTCGGAAACCTCGCCGAACGTCTCGCTGATCTACAAGCCGCTGCCCTGGCTGACCACCTACGCCACCTACATCGAAGGCCTGCAGGCCGGCGGCATCGCGCCGAACACCGCGCTCAACGCCGGCGCGGCGATGGCACCGGAAGTCAGCGAGCAGTACGAAGTGGGCGTCAAGGCCAGCGTCGGCGAGGCCCTGCTGACCCTGGCCCTGTTCAACATCGACAAGCCCAACGCCTACACCAACGGCGCGGGCTACTACGTGCAGGACGGCCGCCAGGAGAACAACGGCCTGGAATTCGGCATCACCGGCAAGGTGCTGCCCGAACTGACCCTGGTAGGCGGCGTGACCCTGCTCGACCCGGAAGTGAAGAAATCCAGCGTCGCCGCCAACGAAGGCCAGAAGCCGACCAACGTCGCCTCGCAACTGGCCAAGCTGTACGCCGAGTACGACATCAACGCCGTGCCGGGCTTCGCCGTCACCGGCGGCGCCTACTACACCGGCAAGCAGTACAGCGACGAGGCCAACCAGCACAGCCTGCCGTCATTCACCACCTTCGATGCCGGCGCCCGCTACCGCATCCCGGTGGCCGACAACAGCGTGACCCTGCGCGCCAACGTGAGCAACCTGGCGAACAAGTCGTACTGGCTGAACAGCTCCTACCTGGGCGACCCTCGCACCGTGACCTTCTCCGCACAGCTGGAGTTCTAAGAGCCCGTTCACGATCTCTTGAGCTGCACGGTTTTTACTGGAACCCTGCCTTCCAGTTCGTCACCCCGGCGCAGGCCGGGGTCCAGAAACCGACAGGCGACTCGGCGCGTGCAACTGGATACCGGCCTGCGCCGGTACGACGGGCCCATGGCTCTACATGTTGGAGAAGATCCGGGCAGCTGGCTAGGATCGTAAACAGCTTCTGAACGGCCCGGCCCCTGTGCCGTAGCCCGAAGCCGCCGTCACGGGCGGCTTCGTCGTTTTTCCACCCGACCTCGTATCGGGCAACACTTCTGGACTGGACATGAAATCCACCACCATCCGCCGCTGGTCCGTCGTCCACACCTGGACCAGCCTGATCTGCACCCTGTTCCTCTTCCTGCTGGCGCTCACCGGCCTGCCGCTGATCTTCCACCACGAGATCGAACACCTGCTGGGCGAGGCGCCGGAACTGCGCGAGATGGCGCCGGACACGCCGCGCCTGGACCTGCAGCAGATCGTCGAGGCCGGCGAGCGGCACCGGCCCGGCGAAGTGGTGCAGTACCTGGGTTGGGAAGACGACGAACCCAACGGCGTGGTGACCATCATGGCCGCCACCGCCGGCACCGAGCCCAACTCCTCGCACACCTTCATGCTCGACGCACGCAGCGGCGAGGCCGTAGAGATGCCGGCGGCCAACGGCGGCTTCATGATGCTCATGCTGCGCCTGCACGTGGACATGTTCGCCGGCCTGCCGGGCAAGCTGCTGCTGGCCTTCATGGGCGTCCTCTTCGTGGTGGCGATCATCTCCGGCGTAGTGCTCTATGCGCCCTTCATGCGCCGCCTGAAGTTCGCCGAGGTGCGCCAGCACAAGTCCACGCGTCTGCGCTGGCTCGACCTGCACAACCTGATCGGCATCGTCACCCTGGTCTGGGCACTGACGGTGGGCATCACCGGGGTGATCAGCGCCTGCGCCGACCTGCTGATCAGCGCCTGGCGCAACGACACCCTGGCAGCCATGATCGGGCCCTACCGCGACGCCCCGCCGCTGACCGAACGGGCGCCGGCCACCCGCCTGCTGGACATCGCCCAACAGGCAGCCCCCGGCATGCAGCCGGACTTCATCGCCTTCCCCGGCACCCGCTTCTCCAGCGAGCACCACTACTCGGTGTTCATGAAGGGCAGCAGCCACCTGACCTCGCACCTGTGGACCCCGGTGCTGATCGACGCGCGGACCCTGGACGTCACCGCCGTCGGCCAGCGGCCCTGGTACATGGACGCCCTGGCCATGTCCCAGCCGCTGCACTTCGGCGACTACGGCGGCCGGCCGATGCAGATCCTCTGGGCGGTTCTCGACGTGCTCACCCTGATCGTCCTCGGCAGCGGTCTGTACCTCTGGTGGGTACGCCGCCGCGCACCGCGGGCGGCCCTGCGCGACGAGGTGGCGACATGAAGCGCTGGCGCGAATCGACCTTCGCCATCCCCACCGCCCTGGGCCTACTCAGCGCCGCCGGCCTGTTCGCCGCGCTGCTCGGCGACGGCCCCTGGGACGCCCTCGCCTGGCTCGGCCTGGGCCTGCCAGCCGTGCTGGGCTCCTGGCCTCTGCTCAGGCGTCGGTAGCCATAATTACCGGGATGCAGGACGGGGGCTCGTAGGGTGTGCCATGCGCACCGACGTAGCCCGGATGAAATCCGGGAAAAGGACCACCTCTTCCCGGATTTCATTCGGGCGATATGAAAGCGCTGCTTTCATTCCAACTTCCAAGAAACTCTCAGGCAACTCGGAGCCCGAGTCTTCATCAATGTGGTGCGTCGTGCGCACCTGTCGAGACTTTCTGCCCGACTATTACCGAGCGTACTGACGGTACTGGTTTCGCCCTCCCGGGCGAGTCACTTGACTCGCTACGCTCGACCTTCGGGCCAGCCTACGGCCGTTACTCCGTTTCGTTGCTCTTGTTTGCGGATCGCCGCCCGGAGCAAAGGCCTGCCTGCAGTATCGATAGGAGCCCGTAGGGTGGGTTAGGCCAAAGGCCGTAACCCACCAGCGCAATCGACCGCGGCACCGCCGCTGGGTTATGCCGGCAAGCGCCGAACCTACCCTACGCGTTGCGTGGTCAAGCCCCCTCTCTGAACGCTACAGCTGCCTGCCCCTGGATTCCCGCCTGCGCGGGAATGACGGTTTCGGCAGAAACTCCACACCTACCTCGTCATCCCCGCGCAGGCGGGGATCCAGAAGGGGTCAGGGCACTGAAAGACACAGCCATAAAAAAGGCCCCGGGAGTGGGGCCGAGCGCGGGGTAACGCCAATCAGGTCAGGTGGGCGTGAGGCCCGCTGAGGTAGTCGAGCAGGCGGAACAGGCTGGCCTTGAGGGACGCACAATGGGCGCTGCCGGCCTGGATGGTGGCGGCGTCCTGGACCGCGCCGGGGCGTTCCAGGTCTTCGGGGCAGGCGGCGATCAGCGCCTCGATGCTCGCCGGGCTGCTTTCCAGGTGACATTGCAGCGCCACCGCCCGCTCCTCCCAGACGAAGCCCTGCAGGGTGCAGGCGGCCGAGTGGTAGAGCGGGATTGCGCCGGCCGGCAGGCTGAAGGTCTCGCCGTGCCAGTGCATGGCCATCAGCCGCTGCGGCAGCATCCGCCCCAGCGGCGAGCGGCGCGCCTCGGTGTGCTGTTCGATCAGGTGCCAGCCGATCTCCGCCGTGTCGGCCACGCGCACCTCGCCGCCCAGGGCCTCGGCCAGCAGCTGACCGCCCAGGCAGATGCCCAGCACCCGCTTGCCGGCGTCCAGCGCCTCGCGCAGCAGGCGTTTCTCGGCCGCCAGCCAGGGATGCTCGGCCTCGTCGTGCACGCTCATCGGCCCGCCCATGATCACCAGCAGGTCGAAGTCCTCCAGCCTCGGCAGGACATCGCCGGCGTACAGGTGGTGCACCCGCGCCAGCAGGCCGCGCCGGTCCAGCCACTGGCCGATCTGCGCCGGCCCCTCGAATGCCACGTGCTGCAGGATGGCGATGCGCATCACACCACCTCCCTGGCCGGCCGGCAGGCGCGCTCCAGCGCCCGGCGCAGGCGCCGCAGCATTTCCTCGATGTTGCCCGGGCTCACCGTCAGCGCCGGCGAGAAGCGCAGCACGCCGGGCTGCGGCGCGTTGATCAGCAGCCCTTCGCGCAGGGCCGCACGGGCCACCTGGGCGGCGTTGTCGGCGGCCAGGGGCAGGCCCAGCAGCAAGCCATGCCCGCGCGGAACGCCAGCGCCGAAGCGGCGGCCGATCCGCGCCAGGCCGTCGCGCAGTTGCTGGCCCACGCTGCGTATCTGTTCCAGCATGCCGGGCTCCAGCACGGCATCCAGCACCACCAGGCCGGCGGCCGTCATCAGTGCGTTGCCGTGGTAGGTGCCGCCCTGCTCGCCCGGCTCGAAGCAGCAGGCGTTGCCACGCGCCAGCAGCGCCGCCAGCGGCACGCCGCCGCCGAGGCCCTTGCCCAGGGTGATGACGTCGGCGCGCACGCCGTAGAGTTCCTCGGCCAGCAGGCTGCCGCAGCGGCCGACGCCGGTCTGCACCTCGTCGAGGATCAGCAGGATGCCGCGCTCGCGGCACAGCCGCTCGGCGCCCTGCAGGTAGTCCAGCTCCGCCGGCAGCACCCCGGCCTCGCCCTGCACCGGTTCCAGCATCAGCGCCACCACGTCGTCCGCAAGCGCCGCGTCGAGGGCCGCCAGGTCGTTGTAGGGCACCTTGCAGAAGCCCGGCACCTTGGGTTCGTACAGCGCCTGGAAGGCCGGCTTGCCGGACGCCGACATGGCGCCGAAGGTGCGCCCGTGGAAGCTGTTGACGGCGGTGACCATGCGGTAGGCGCCGCCCTTGTGCAGCTGGCCCCACTTGCGCGCCAGCTTGATCGCGCCCTCGTTGGCCTCGGCGCCGCTGTTGAGGAAGTAGGCCTGGTCGCTGCCGGTGGCCTGGCACAGGCGCCCGGCCAGCTTGAGCATGCCGCCGTTGTAGTAGGCCGGGCCCGGGTTGATCAGCAGGCGGGCCTGGCGGTGCAGCGCCTCGACCAGCGCCACCGGGCTGTGGCCCAGGCTGTTGACCGCCCAGCCCTGGGTGAAGTCCAGGTAGGAGCGGCCATCCGCATCCCACAGCCAGGAGCCCTGGCCGCGCACGAACAGTTGCTCGGGGCGCTGCACGGTGTTCATCAGGCGGTCGCGGGACCAGTCATCACGCATCGGGGTACTCCAGGTAGTGATAGTGGACGCCGAGCAGGCGGATGCCGTCTGGGCCGCACTCGACGATGCGCCGCTGCTCGCGGCGCTGCTGCACGCGCAGGGCGAAGCCCTCGGTGGCGGGGAAACGGCCGGCCAGTTCACCGCGCACCTCGTCCAGGCGCGCGGCGCCGACCGTCAGCTCGGCCCACAGGCGGCCGTCGCGGTGCAGCTGGATCAGGTAGTCGTTCATGCGCTCAGCACCGGACGCGCCGGGCCCTCCAGGCGGCTGCGCCAGTCTTCCAGCTGGCCGCTGGCGAGCCGCCGCGCCACGCTGTGGCGCCAGCGCTCGGACAGCGCCTGGCAGGCCAGCAGTTGCTGCAGGCCGCCCCGCTCTAGGGGGAACTGGAAGTAGCTGCGGATCGCCTGGGCCACGCTCAGGCCCGGGTGGCTGCGCTGCACCAGCTCCAGCGGCAGGGCCGCACCGACCCAGCCCGGGCGCAGCACGCGGAAGAACCAGCCGCACAGGCCGTTGTCCTGCATCTCCAGGGCCAGGCCGGGCAGCGCCCAGCGCTCGGCGAGGCGGTAGCAGGGCGAGCGCGGCTGGCTGACCTGCAGCAGGGCGTCGCCCCAGCGGAACAGGTCGCCGATGCACACCTGGCTCTCCAGCAAGCCGCGGCTGGCCAGGTTCTCGCCGAAAGCCGGGCGCTGCCAGGCCACCTGCGGGTAACGCTCGCGCCAGTAGCCGTAGTGCTCGGCGGGGTACAGGTGCACGGCCCGCTCGGGGCCGCCGTGGTGGCGGCTGTCGCCCTGCTCGTCGCCCTCCAGCCCCAGCGGGCCGAGCCAGACTTCGGCGGCCGCCGGCAGCTTGTCCAGCGCGCTGAGGTAGCCACGCCCCTCATCCACGGCTTTTCCTATGAATAACCCCGCCACTTCCGCCTTCGCCATTTGCCTTTCGCCACCCCTGTAGCGCCGTAGATGGAGCAAATGATAGGGAGCGGTCGGGTGCGACGACATTTCGATTTAGCAGCTTCATTGATAAGCTGTGCTTATCGATTTCAGGAAAACCGCCATGGACTTTCGCCAGCTGCGCTACTTCGTCGCCCTCTACGAGGAAGGCCATATGGGCCGCGCCGCCGAACGCCTGAGCCTGTCGCAGCCGGCGCTGTCGCAGCAGATCCGCCAGCTGGAGCAGAACCTGGAGGTGGCGCTGTTCCAGCGCAGCGGCAAGCGCCTGCTGCCGACCCTCGCCGCGCACACCCTGTACGGCCACGCGCTGCCCCTGCTCGACGGTCTGGAGCGCGCCCGCGACGCCCTGCGCGCCTTCCGCGGGCGGGCGCCACGCAGCCTGGCCATCGGCGTGCTGCAGACGGTCAACGCCAGCCTCGTCCCGCACCTGCTGGAGAAGCTGCGCGCCGCCCAGCCGCAGCTGGTGGTGCAGATCTACGAGCTGTCCGGCCTGGACATCGAGCGGCGCCTGCTCAGCGGCAGCCTGGACATCGGCATCGGCTTCCTGCCGCCGCGCCAGCCGGGCCTGCACAGCCTGGAGCTGTACGAGGACGAACTGCAGCTGGTGGTGCCGCCGGAGCATGCGCTGCGCGAGTTCCGGAAGGTGTCGCTGGCCCAGGCGGCGGAGCAGCCCATGCTGCTGCTCGGCGAGGAATTCCGCGTGCGGCAGATCTGGCAGGAGCAGCTGGCCCTGCTCGGCCGCCGGCCCCACGTGCAGGCCGAGCTGAACCACATGAGCGGCATCCTCGACAGCCTGCCCCACTCGGCCGGCCTGGCCACCGTGCTGCCGGGCCGCGCGCGCCAGCTGCACGCCAACCAGGGGCTGCTGTGGAAGCCGATCAGCGAGCCGCGGGTGCCGCTGCGGGTCGGCCTGGTGTTCCGCGACGCCCAGCGCCAGCAACCGACGCTGGACCTGCTGGGCGCGCTGCTGGAGGACGTGGTGAAGGGCAATGGCTGACGCGGAAAAGAAAAAACCCCGCTTGCGCGGGGTTCTGCAGACTGGTTCCTGACATCCCTGATCCGTGCGCCATCCTGGCGAACGATTCCTTCATGTCCCTGTTATTTCGGTGCGCTTCCTGCGCTAAGTCCTTGAAAGCGAGATTAATCCTGCAGCTGGCAGTCTGATAGCAGCGTTCGCCGGCACGCTTTGTAAGCCAAAGATTACAAAGCCGCCGAGCGGGAACGGCTTCACAAAGTCCGCCCGGTCGTTATCATCGCGCGCCTGCCAACGCCGCCACCGAGCCCGACATGAGACCGCAACTGATCGCCGCCGCGGATATCGATCGCATCGAAACCTGGAGCAAGTACAACAAGGACATGTGCACCAGCTGCATGTCCACCTGCTGCACCCTGCCGGTGGAAGTGCGCCTTCCCGACCTGATCCGCATCGGCGTGGTCGACGAGTTCGAGCGCGGCGAGCCGGCGAAGAACATCGCCAGGCGCCTGCAGAAGGAGGGCCTGATCGAGCGCTTCAACCAGAAGTCGGGCATCTTCACCCTGACCCGCATGAGCAACAACGACTGCATGTACCTGGATCGCAAGAGCCGGCTCTGCACCATCTACGACAAGCGCCCGGACACCTGCCGCAACCATCCGCGCATCGGCCCGCGCCCGGGCTACTGCGCCTGGCGCCCGAAGGGCTAGCGTAAGGCGGGTGAAACCCGCGAATCACGGTGCGCGGGTTGCACCCGCCCTACGGGTGGGAGGCGGCCCGCTGCCGCGCCAGTTCCGCGCGCATCGCCTCGATGCGCGCCCGCCACGTCGCCCGCTCGCTCTCCGGCTTGGCCAGCCACCAGTCGCGTACCGCCGAATTGTCGTGGGGTTCGACCCAGCCGGCGTAGCGTTCCAGCTGGGCCTGGGGGAAGCCGCTGTCGAGGCCGCGCAGGTAGCGGTCGAAGAAGCCGATGACGAAGGCGTTGGGCGCGCCGATCAGCACCTCCACCGGCGCCGTGCCGGCCATCGCGTCGCGCAGTGGGCGGCGCGCCAGCAGGGCGTTGTCGGTGAAGCCCGCGTGCACCGAATCTTTGAGAACCAGGCGGTGGATGTCCGGGCGCTGGCCGGCGTGCTCGAAGCGCTCGAAGGAGAAGTCGTTGAAGGCGTGCAGGTGCCCCGTGGGCTGCGCGCCGAGCATGCGGTAGAAGCCATGCAGGTCGGCATGGAACATCAGCAGCGGCACCGGCAGGTCGGCGTCGAACGGGGCGAAGTCGAAGTCACCGCCGTCGAGGTTGACCGCCGCCGCGCAGCGCCGGTCGACCATGCACACCGCGCCGGTGGCCGCACCGCCGAAGGACATGCCCATCTCGCCGGTGCGGCCGAACTCGCTGGCGGCCACCAGGTCGGCGACGTTGGCCGGGACCGCGCCGGCCTGCAGCGCGTCGTGCACGAACAGGCGGTCGGCCAGCCATACCGGCGCGCTGATGGCGATGCCGCGGTTGCCCGGCGGGGCGATCTCGGTGGCGGTGCGCAGCTGGCCGTCGAGGCGCTGGTCCAGATCCTGTGCCGTGTAGCCGCGCACCATCGGTTCGGCGAAGCCGTTCTCCAGGGCATGGCGGATATGCGTCGCCAGGCCCGGGTCCATCGGCAGCACCTGGCCGTCCGGCAGCACCGCCGGCGACGAGTCACCGCTGTGGTGGATGGAGTAGACCGCGTAGCCGTGGCTGGCCAGGGCCTCCATCAGCGCCGAGTCGGCGGCCGGGTAGGCGGTGTAGCCGTGGCTGAAGAAGATCACCGGCAGCTTGCCGGCCTCACGCCGCAGCGGCGCGTCCTCGTAGGCGTTGGTACGCACGTGGCGCAGGTGGGCCAGCAGCGGCGGGAAGCCGAACAGGGAGCCGAAGCCACGCGCGGTGGTGGCGGCCTCGGCCTCGTCGAAGTAATGGCGCGGCCGCGCGCCGGCCTCGGGCTGCGCCGGGTACCAGGCGCGCACCAGCAGGCGGCGCGGCTGGTCGGGCGCGGCGCCGAGCAGGCCCGGACGCGCGCGGTCGACCAGTTCGAAGTCGCGCAGACCCACGGCGTAGGGACCGTCCGGCGGCGGCAGGTCGTTCACCGGGAACAGGTAGATCGGCGCCAGCGCCACCAGGGCCAGCAGGGCGAACAGCGCGCCGGCGCCGCCACAGGGCCAGCACGCCGAGCAGGAGCAGGCCGAGCGCCAGGCCGGCGCCGGCCTGCCAGCGGTCGACCCAGACGCCGTAGGCGCCGGCCAGCACGGCCACCGCGGCGGCCAGCCACAGCACGGGCGCACGCCCCGGCAGGCGCGGCAGCCACCAGGCGAGCAGGAACACCGCCAGCGTGCCGAGCAGCAGGACGTCGCTGGCGATCATGCCGCGCGCTCCGCCAGGGGCGCCGCGCGGGACGGCCACAGCACGCAGAGCACCAGCAGGGCGGCGATCAGCAGGAAGGGCGCGCCGGGGTGGAGTTCGTAGACCAGGGTGCCGACCAGCGGCCCGACGATCATGCCCACGCCGTGGGCGGCGGCCAGGGTGCCGGCGGCCGAGCCCTGCTCGTCGGCCTGCACCGCGTTGGCGGTGAGCGCCGACACCGAGGGGAACACCCAGCCCATTCCGGCGGCCGCGACGAAGTAGGCGGCCCACAGCAGCGGCGCGCTATCGGCCAGGATCACCGCGGCGAAGCCCAGCGCCGAGACCAGCCCGCCGATCAGGATCAGCCGCTGCGGCGGCCAGTCCAGTCGGCGCAGCAGCAGTTGGGCGAGGATCAGCGCCACGCCCACGGCGGTCAGGGCGATGCCCGCCGCCCGCGCCGCGCCGTTGGCGTCCAGGCGCAGCTGGTCGAGGGCGAAGAAGCCCACCGCGACCTGGGCGATGGTGACGCTGAACATCGCGGCAAAGCCCAGCACCAGCGGCCGGCGCACGCGCGGGTCGGTCAGGCGCAGCGGCGGCGTGTTCTGCACGTGGGGCCGCTCGTCGTGGGGCAGCCAGCGCCACATCACCAGCAGCGCCGCCAGCGGCAGCAGGGCGGTGAGCACCAGCGGCAGCTCCAGCCCGTAGGCGGCGAGCAGGCCGGCCAGGCCCGGCCCGACCACCATGCCCACGGCGCTGGCCGCGCCCAGCCCGGCCATGGCCTGGGCGCGCTGCTGCGGCTCGACGTGGTCGGCCACCAGCGCGGCGCCGACGGTCGGCACCGCCGCGTAGAAGCCGCCGGCGATGCCGCGCAGCAGCACCACGCCGACGAAGGCCAGCCAGGGCGCCGGCAGCCAGCGCAGCGCCAGCACCACGAACAGGCACAGCAGCAGGTACGACAGCACGAAACCGCCGAGCCCGCGCAGCAGCACGACGCGGCGCCCGCGGCGGTCGCTCGCCGCGCCCCAGAAGCGCGCCAGCAGCACCCAGGCGATGCCGCCCACCGTCACCGTGACGCCGGCCTGCCAGGGCGCCAGGCCGAGCACCCGGGCGATGGGGCCGACCAGGGCGACGAAGGACATCATCGCCAGGGTGCAGGCGAAGGTCTCGAACACCAGCGGCAGCATGTTGAAGCGCGGCGCCGCCGTGGCCTGCGCGGTCGTCGGCTCACTCACCACGCTTGCTCCGCGCCTCGGCCGGCGACAGGCGCCACCAGACCACCGCGATCAGCACCAGCGGCACGCCCAGGGTCAGCCACGACAGCAGGTCGTAGACCTCGTCGCCGACCAGCGCCGAGATCAGGCCGAACAGGCTGAGCACGCCCAGCAGCAGCGGCCAGCGGAAGATCATCCAGAGTCCGCGTCTCATGCCCTGCCCTCCACGGCCAGTCCACCGGCGTCCAGTTCCGCCAGGCGTTTCTCCAGCGGCGCCTTGCGCCGGCCCAGCCAGAGGTAGATGCCACTGCCGAGCACGACGATGGCGATGATGTCGAGCAGCGCCCAGATGATCTTCAGCGGCAGGCCGCCGTAGTCGCCGAAGTGCAGCGGCTGGGAGATCAGCAGGGTCTTCACGTACATCGGCATCTCGCGCATGTCGGTCAGTTCGCCGGTCTGCGCGTCCACCAGGGCCGGCTTGAGCAGGCGCGCGGTGAGCGGCGTGTTGCCGCGCATGAACACGGCGTAGTGGTGCTGGCTGCTGAACTGGGTGCCGGGGAAGGCGACGAAGCTGACCTCCATCTCCGGCGCCGCCGCGCGGGCGGTCTCCAGCGCCTTGTGCAGGGAGCCGAGCTTCTCCAGCGGCGGCAGGTCCTTGTACGGCGCGGTCATCTCGGCCAGCTGGCCGCCCTGCCACAGGCCGAGGATCGGCAGCGCCAGGGTATTGATCACCCCGGTGGCGCCGACCACCAGCACCCAGGCCAGGGTGGCGATGCCGAGCACGTTGTGCAGGTCCAGCCACTTGAGCCGGGTGCTGCGGCCGGTGCGCACGGTGGCGAAGTCCAGCTTGCGCATGAACGGCGTGTAGACCACCACCCCCGACACCAGCGAGGCCACCAGCAGCAGGCCCATGAAGCCGAGGAACAGGTAGCCGTACAGGCCGAGGAACAGGTCGGTGTGCAGGCGCAGCATCAGGTTCATGAAGCCTTCGTCCGGCGGCTCCGGCGGAAACAGCTTGCCGGTGCGGGTATCGAACGGCTGGGCATGCGCCTCCAGCGGCGGCGGCACCAGGGTCGGCGCGGTGAACACCGCGCCGAGCGGGTCCTCGGGGTCGAAGCCGACGAAACGCACCACCTCGCCCGGGCGCGCCGCCAGGGCGCCGGCGATGACCTGGTCATAGTCGATGCGCGGCGAATCGGCGGTGATCTCGCCCAGTTCCGGGTGCGGGTCGAAGTAGTGCTCGATCTCCTCGTGGAAGATCAGCGGCAACCCCGTCAGGCACAGCAGCAGCAGGAAGATGGTGGAGATCAGGCTGGTCCACTTGTGCACCAGGTACCAGTTACGCAAGGCTCGGGCGGTCATGTTCGGCTCGTTTTATCGTTAGAGGTCCACGCTCGCCGAGAGCTGCAGGGTACGGCCGGCACCCAGGTACAGGTAGCCGGCGGTCGAGGTACCCCAGTAGTCCTCGTCGAACAGGTTGTCCAGGTTGGCGCGCAGTACCACCGGCTTGCCCAGCGACTCGAAGCGGTAGCGGGCGCCCACGTCGACCCGCACCCAGCTCGGCAGGCGCAGGGTGTTCTCCTGGTTGGCGTACTGCTCGCCAGTGTAAATGGTGCGCGCGGTCAGGGTCAGGCCGGGCACGGCGCCGAGGTCCCACTCGCCGCCGAGGTTGAGCTGCTTGCGCGGCACGCCGATGGCGTCGTTGCCGTCGTGGGCGCCGCCCTGGGTCTTGGTCAGCTTGGCCTGGGTGTAGGCGGCGCCGCCGAGCAGGCGCAGCTCGGGCGTCACCTCGCCGAACAGGTCCAGCTGCAGGCCGCGGTTGCGCTGCTCGCCGCCGGCGCGGAAGAAGCCGTTCTCGGTGATGCTGCTGGGGCGTTCGATCTGGAAGGCCGCCAGGCTGGCGCCGAAGCCGTCCCACTCGCCCTTGACGCCGACTTCCTTCTGCTTGGTGACGTAGGGCGCCAGCATCTCGCCCGGGTTGTTGGCGGTGATCGGCGCGCTGTCGCCCTTGCTCAGGCCCTCGACGTAGTTGGCGTACAGCGAGATGTTCTCCCACGGCTTGACCACCAGGCCGGCCAGCGGGGTCAGCTCGCGCTCGTCGTAGCCTTCGCCGCTCGGCGTGCCGACGTTCATGGTGTAGTTCTGCGCCTCGACCCGCTGCCGGCGCACGCCGAGGGTCAGCGCGACGCGCCCGTCGAGCACCGACAGGGTATCGGCCAGGGCGTAGCCGGTCAGGGTGGCGGTGGTGTAGCGGAGGGCGTGGGCGGCGATGCCGTCGGTGCTCGGCGTGGCGCTGTACACCGGGTGGTAGAGGTTGGACTGGCGCAGCGACGTCATGTAGGTCATGAAGTCGAAGAAAATGTCGCTGTTCTGCACCAGGCGGGTGGCGCCCAGGCTCAGGTGGTGGCTCACCGGCCCGGTGTCGAAGTTCGCCCGCAGGCCGGCCTCGGCGGAGTGGGAGTAGACGTCGTAGACCTGCCAGGCGGGCGTCGAGACGAAGTCGCCGGCCTCGTTGAGCAGGGTCGGGTTGCCGGTCATGGCGTCCATCTCGCTGGTGCGGTCGCCGTAGCCGGCGTAGGCGGTCAGCCAGTCGGTCAGGTCGTATTCGCCCTGCACCATCAGGGTACGGTCGCGCATGGAGGAGTAGCCGAAGCCCGGGTAGGCGGGGTCATCGTCCGGCGCGTCGGGGATGGCGGTCAGGGTCGGGGCCACGCCGAACTGGCGGACCACGCTGTCGAAGTCCTCCAGCTGGTAGACGTAGTCGGCCGACAGGCGCAGGCGCTCGCCGGCGTAGTCCAGGCCCAGGGAGGTGAAGCGGGCCTCGACGTCCTGGCGGTCGACGATGCTGTCGCCGTCGCGGTAGACACCGTTGAAGCGCACGCCGAACTCGTTACCCGCGCCGAAGCGGCGGCCGAGGTCGACCTGGGTGCCCAACACCGAGTCGGACTGGTAGTTGACCCCGACCCGGGCCAGCGGATCGACATCGGCGCGCTTGGTCACCAGGTTCACCGCGCCGCCGACGGCGCCGCTCGGAGACATGCCGTTGAGCATCGCGCTCGGCCCCTTGAGCACCTCGACGCGCTCGGCCATCTCCACCGGCACGCGGTAGAACGGCACCAGGCCGTACATGCCGTTGAGCGCGATGTCGGCGCTGTACACCGGGAAGCCGCGCAGGGAGAAGTCCTCGTTGATGCCGGTGCGGGCGGTGGCGATCTGCGCCGACGGCTCGTTGGCCAGCACGTCGGCAACGCTGCGCGCCTGCTGGTCGCGGATGGTCTGGGCGGTGTAGCTGGTGATGCTGAAGGGCGCGTCCATCAGGTCGGCGTTGCCCAGCATGCCGAGGCGCCCGCCGCGCGCCACCTGGCCGCCGGCGTATTCCACCGGCAGTTCGTTGGCGCGGCTGCGCAGGCCGGTCACCTGGGAGGTGGGCAGCTCCACCGCGTCGGCGGCGTCGGCCAGGCGCACCAGGGTGTAGCTGCCGTCGTCGCGCCGCTGCAGCTGCAGGCGGTTGCCGCCGAGCAGGCGGTTGAGGCCGTCCACCGACGAATAGCTGCCGCTCAGGCCCGGGCTCTGCAGCCCCTCGGTCAGGGACGGGTCGAAGGATAGCGACACGCCCGCCTCGCTGGCGAAGGTGGCCAGGGCGCGCCCCAGCGGGCCGGAGGGAATCTCGTAGCTGCGCGCCTCGTCGGCGGCCAGCAGGGGCTGCGCCGCGCCGGCCAAGGCCAGCGACAACACGGCATGACGCACCGCGAGGCGGAGCGAACGGGCGGAGACGTGGGGCAGGAGCGCGCGCGAAACGGACATGCGGGGTGTTCCTCTGGCACGGAGGCCTTGGCAATGGACGGATTCGTCGTCATTGCCAGCCGAGATCGGAAAAGGTCTCACCTGCGCTCGATCTTTTTCATCGGCCCTGCTCCAACCGGGTGTTGCGGGCGCGTGCCATAGCCCTTTTTGTGGGAGCGGACTTGTCCGCGAACGGAGCCCGCAGCAAAGCTTCGCGGACAAGTCCGCTCCCACCTTGGCATGAGGGGTTGTGCTCACCGATGACGGTTTTCATCCGACCACCGGCTCCAGGCTGATCCAGTAGCGGGTCAGGCGCCGCACGCGCAGCGCGTAGGTCGCCTCCAGCATGCCCAGGGAACGGTCGATGTCGCGCACCGGGAAGGCCCCGGAGATCGCCAGGCCGGCCAGTTCCGGCGCGCAGCGCAGCACGCCGCGGCGGTAGCGCGACAGCTCGACGACGAAGTCGCCGAGAGGCATGCGGTCGGCCATCAGCATGCCGCGGGACCAGGCCACCGCGCTGGCGTCGGCGGGCGTCAGCGGGCCGACCGCGCGGGCATCGAACAGGCCCTGGCGGCCGGCGTCGACGCGCACCGCCGCGCCATCGCGCGGCACCACCCGCACCGAACCTTCGAGCACCACCAGACGCGCCTGGGCGCCGCGTTCGTGCAGGCTGAAGCGCGCCTCCCGGGCCAGCAGGGTGCCGGCGCCGACCTCGACGCCGAACGGCCGAGCCTCGTCGCGCACGTTCAGCAGCAGTTCGCCCTGGAGCAGGCGCAGGCGCCGGCGCTCGGCGTCGAAACGCAGGTCGACGGCGCTGTCGGTGTTCAGGGTCAGCCGGCTGCCGTCGGGCAATTCGCTCTCGCGCTGCTCGCCGACCGCCGTGCTCTGGTCCACCAGCCAGGGGCGCCAGGGCGCCTGCGAGCAGGCGGCCCAGGCCAGCGGCGCGGCGCCGATCAGCATCGCCAATTGCTTCAGGGCGCGCCGCCGCGCCGGGTTGCCCTCGCGGGCCAGGGCGGGCACCGCCAGCTCTGGCGGCAGGCTGCCCAGGCGCGCCATCAGCCGCTCGGCGCGCTCCCAGGCCAGGGCATGCTCGCGGCTGAGCTGGCGCCAGCGGGCGCAGGCCTGCCGGTCCGCCTCGCTCTGCTGGCCGCAGTGCAGTTGCACCAGCCAGGCGGCGGCCTCGTCGAGGATGGCCGGGGCGATGGGCGCCTCGCCGCGGCTCATGCCATCAGTTCCAGACACTGGCGGAAGGCCTGCTGCATGTAGCGCTTGATCGAGCCGAGGGAAACGCCCAGCTCGGCGGCGATGGCCTCGTATTTCATGCCTTCGAGCTGGGACAGCAGGAACGCCCGGCGCACCCCCTCGGGCAGGCCGTCGAGCATGGCGTCGATCTCGTGCAGGGTCTCCAACACCAGCAGGCGCCGTTCCGGCGGCGGCGCCAGTTCCTCGGGCAGCGCGGCCAGGGCGTCCAGGTAGGCACGCTCCAGGGACTGGCGCTGGTACCAGTTGACCAGCAGGCCCCTGGCCACGGTGGTCAGGTAGGCGCGCGGTTCGCGCGCCTCCAGCACCCGGCGCGAGGCGAGCAGACGGGCGAAGGTGTCCTGGGCCAGGTCGGCGGCGTTGTCGGCACAGCCCAGGCGGCGACGCAGCCAGCCGTACAGCCAACCGTGATGGTCACGGTAGAGGTGCTGCACGGCCTCGTGCAGGGAACTGTCGACAGCGGACATGAACGCACTCCGGGCTGGGGCCCCGGGCGCCAGCATTCATATGAGAATGCTTCTCATGCTATCCGTGTGATGCGCCTCTCACAAGTGGCAGCGGTGCGTGTGGCGCACCCTACCGATGCCACGCAGACACCGTAGGGTGCGCCGCGCGCACCGCTCCGCTACCAGTCCAGCGACAGGCTAAGCCCGACGCCGTGTAGCGCGTCGTCCCCGGCCTTGCGGTAGTCGTAGCCCAGGCGCAGGGCCAGGTCGGGCGCCAGGCGCTGGCGCAGGCCGAGGGCGGCGCGGGTCTGGTGTTCCTCCCGTTCCGCCCCGGCGAGGGTGAAGCCCACGCCAGGCACGCTGTTCAGGCGCATGTCCACGTCGCCACGGTCGTGCTCGAACTCCTTCTCGTGGACCACCTCGGCAAACAGCTCGGCGTCCTCGGCCAGCCGGTAGTGGGCCTGCAGGCCGACGCCCAGGCGCCGCGAGTCGCGCGTCTGGTCGCCGAAGCCCAGCGCGGTGGAGCTGGCGCCCGCCTCTCGATAGCCGTCCACCTCGATGCGCGCCAGGTCGGCGCCGAGGTAGGGGCTGAGCCGCAGGCGCGCGCCGGCCTGCAGCTCGACGCCCAGGCGGCCGCCGAGGGCCAGCACCTGGCCGTCGGTGTCGCCGCGCTCGGTGCGGGTGGTGGCGCCGAGGGCGAAGCGCCGCTCCAGGTCGCGGTAGTCGAGGTGGCCGGTGCTCAGTACCGCGTCACCCCAGAGCAGGCCGTCGCGGTACTGGGCGAAGGCGCTGGCCAGGTAGCTGCGCAGGCCGTAGTCGGAGTCCCGCGGGCCGAGCCGCAGGTCCTGCTCCTGCACGTCCAGCGCGGCGCCCAGCCGCCAGCGCTCGGCCGGGCGATAGCTGCCGCCCAGGCTCAGGCTCTTGCCGCGCAGGTCGCCGTCGGCGCGGGTGGCGGCGCCGTCCAGTTCAGCGCGGCGCGTGCTGCCGTCGACGAAGCCGCGCCAGCGCCCGAGCGCCTGCCAGGCGCCGTGGTCGCCCAGCCACTGCTGGCGCAGGCGCTCCTGGCTGCCGCGCAGGGCGGACTCGCCGGCCTCGGGCAGCAGGCCGATCTCCCAGGGTGCGGCCAGGATCGAGTAGCCCTGGTCGGCGAGAATCCGCTGCATGGCGGTGGTCGGGTGCACGTAGTCGGCGTAGATCAGCTGCTCCGGGTCGGGCGTGGCGGAACCCAGGCCGTGGACCGGGTTGACCCCGGCGCCGCAGCCGGCGAAGCAGGTGCCGAGCAGATTCTGCGTCAGGTCGAAGCCGAAGGCGGCGGGGTCGGCCAGCACCTCGCGGTACAGCAGTGGCACGTTGAGCGGGATGACTTCCGCGCGCACGGCGCCGAGCTGCGCCGCCAGTTCGGCGTTGAACGCCTGGGCCAGCGGCACCTGCGCCGCGTTGACCGCGCCGCCGGTGACCGGGCTGGCCACGTCCACCAGCAGCGGCACCATGAAGTAGCGCCCGCCGGCGGCCTGCAGGGCGCGCACGCCTTCGGCCAGGCGCCCGGCGGCGGCCCGCGCGCTGGCGTCGTCGACGATCAGTCCCTGGAGGAAGTCGTTGCCGCCGCCGTTGAGGTAGAACAGGGTGTCCGGGTCGATACCCAGGCCGTTCTCGCGCAGGTGTACCAGGTAGCCGTCGCGCTGGCGGATCAGCGGGTCGCTGTAGTTCAGCCCGGCGCGCACCTGGGAGCCGCCGATGCCGGTGAGCGGGTCGAACACGCTGGTGATGGAGTCGAGGATCTGCTCGGTGCGGTAGCCGCCGACCGCCCAGTTGTCGCCGTCGGCCTGGCCGCTCAGGGCGCGCACGAGGTTGGTCGAGGCGATCTGCGGGGCCAGGCCCAGGCGCTGGTTGATCAGCATCGGCGAGGTGTGGCCGTAGGCCTCGCCCAGGGTGAAATCCGGGCCCACGCGGTTGGTGTGGCGCACCGGGTTGCCGGGCGCACCGGCCTCGGGGCGCTGGCCGGCGTCGCTCAGGCTGTCGCCGAACACCACCATGCCGCTGTAGGCGGCGGCGTGGGCCGAGGCGGCGCCCGCCAGCAGGCAGGCGGTCGCCAGCGGAGTCAGTAGTCGCTTCATGATCCATGTCCCTCGTTCTTGTCGTTATGGGCAAGCGGCGAGGGACTGTAGGGGAGCGGCACGGGGAAACGCACGATCGCTCCGTGCAATTCCCTACTAAGTCGGAGGCGCCGGGCGACGGATTACTCCGGCGGCGCGGCGTTCGCTCCTAGGGGGGATGGAGCCGGGCCTAGAGCGGCTGCGCGCCGCCCTTGCGCGGCTCCTGCTGGGCCAGTTCGCTGTCGACGGCGGTCTTCGGCTTGATCAGGCTGAAGTCGATCAGGTTCTGCGGCTGCTGAGGGTCGCCGATCAGCAGCGGGCGCGGCGTGAAGTCGGCGCTGACCAGGCTGCGGCTGCGGTCGCGCTCGGCGAAGTCGAGGCCGGCGAGGTCAGCCCAGGTGTGGATCAGGCTGGAGCTGCTGAACGGCCGCGCCAGCGCCTGGCTGAAGTCGCGTGGCTGGCGGGCCTGCCACTTGGGCGAATTCCACAGGATGAACGGGATGGTGTACATCGGCCCGGTCGGCGCCGCCTCGTTGCGCCCCAGCACCTCGGCCCGGGGTGCATCGAATACCGCCTCGCCATGGTCGGAGAGGTACAGCAGGAAGCCGTCGGGATCGGTGGCGGAGAAGCGCTCGATCAGGCTGGAGACGACGAAGTCGTTGTACAGCACCGCGTTGTCGTAGGCGTTGTAGGTCGGCAGCTGGTCGTCGGTGACGTGCGCCGGCGCGCCGGCGCGGTCGGTGAAGCGCTCGTACTCGGGCGGGTAGCGGTACTGGTAGCTCATGTGGGTGCCGAGCAGGTGGACCACGATGAACTTGCGCGGCGCATCCTCGGCCAGCACCTTGGCGAACGGCTCGAACACGTCGCCGTCGTACTGGCGGGCGTTCTGCTCGCGGTTGTTGTTCAGGTAGAACTGCTCGTCCGCCTGCTTGGAGAAGGTGGTGAGCATGGTGTTGCGCTTGGTGATGGTCTGCTGGTTGGTGATCCAGTAGGTCTTGTAGCCGGCCTGCTTCATCACGCTGACCAGCGACGGGGTCTGCAGGTAGGCGTCGGGGTTCTCCTGATCGGCGAAGGTCAGCACCTGCTGCAGCGCCTCGATGGTGTAGGGGCGCGGGGTGACCACGCCGGTGAACACCTGCAGCTGGTCGCGCAGCCTGTCCAGTTCCGGCGTGGTCTGGCGGCCGTAGCCGTAGAGGCTCATGCGCTGGCGGTTGGTCGATTCGCCGATGACCAGCACCAGAGTCGCCGGCTTGCCGGCATGGGCGTCGGCCAGGCCGGTCAGCGGCGCGATGCGCTGGCGGCCCTCCAGCAGCGCCTGCATGCTGGCCAGTTGGGCGCTGTACTGGCGGAAGCCGACCACCAGCTGCCAGGGCGTCGCCGGCTCGATGCGCTCCTCGAA
Source organism: Pseudomonas paralcaligenes (assembly GCF_019655855.1). Classification (GTDB taxonomy): domain Bacteria; phylum Pseudomonadota; class Gammaproteobacteria; order Pseudomonadales; family Pseudomonadaceae; genus Aquipseudomonas; species Aquipseudomonas paralcaligenes. The sequence continues at coordinate 22,973 of NZ_BPFX01000004.1, forward strand.
GTTCTCCAGCGCTATCCGCGGGTCGTCGTGCTTGCTGAACTGGCGCAGGGCCGGGTAGCCGAGCGAGGAGAACAGCAGGAACAGCGAGGCCAGCAGCGCCACCGGCCGCGACAGGTACACCGGCCGCACCTTGCGCCACAGCAGCCAGGCGCCCAGGCCGTAGGCGAGGAAGGCCGGCACCATCCACCAGGCGAAATACTGCGCCAGGTACTCACTGCCTTCGCTGACGTTCGACTCGAACAGGATGAAGATGACGCTCTGCGAGAATTCCTGGCCGTAGATCAGGAAGTAGCCGAAGCCGGCCAGCGAGCAGAGCCACAGCGGCACGCCGATCAGCGCCGCCAGCAGCCTGGCGCGGGCGGGGAACAGCAGCAGCGGCACCAGCCACAGCAGGCTCAGCACCAGCGACTGGCGCAGCCCGGCGAAGCCGGCGCTGTCGCTGGCGTAGATCAGGACCTGGGTGACACCCGAGAAATACCAGAAGAACAGGAAGGCCCAGCCCAGGCCGGCCCAGTCGATGCCGGCCCGGTCCGCGGCGCCGCGGGAGGCGCCGGCGCGTTGCGCGTTTGTCATTACAGCCCCAGAACGAAGCGGGAAGTCCCCTTGTGGCCCGGCAATCTGCCCGGGCGGGCGTGAAAACTTCGTCAAATGCCGCCCCGGCGGAGCGGAGCCGCTCAACCAATATCAAAACTTTTTGATATTGCGGTTGCTGTGTGAAAAGTGACCGACTAGACTGCCGGCCCCATGAACATGCGCGTTCCCCAACTCCGTTTCGAGCCAGCCGACGACCTGGCCGCCCTGTGCAAGGCCGGCGGCGATCCGCTGCGCCTGAACGTGCTGCGCGCGCTGAGCAACGACTCCTTCGGCGTGCTGGAGCTGGCGCAGATCTTCGCCATCGGCCAGTCCGGCATGAGCCACCACCTTAAGGTGCTGGCGCAGGCCGGCCTGGTGGCGACCCGCCGCGAGGGCAACGCGATCTTCTATCGCCGCGCCCTGCAGCGCAGCGAGCTGCCTGGTGCCAGCCTGCACGGGGCGCTGCTGCAGGCAGTGGACGAACTGCAGCTGCCGGACGAGGTGCTGGCGCGCATCGCCGCCGTGCACGCCCAGCGCGCCGCGGCCAGCCGCGACTACTTCGCCCGCACCGCGGACAAGTTCCAGGCCCGCCAGGACCTGATCGCCGGCCTGCCGCAGTACCGCGACAGCCTGCTGGCCCTGCTCGACGCCTTGGGCTTTACCCGCGAGGCGACGGCGCTGGAGGTCGGCCCCGGCGACGGCGGCTTCCTCCCGGAGCTGGCCCGCCGCTTCGACCGGGTGACCGCGCTGGACAACAGCGAGGCGATGCTGGAGCTGGCGCGCCAGCACTGCCAGAAGGAACGACTGGACAACGTCGAGCTGCAGCTCGCCGATGCCCTGCACGACGACATCGGCGCCGCCGACTGCGTGGTGGTGAACATGGTGCTGCACCATTTCGCCGCCCCGGCCGAGGCACTGAAGAGGCTGGCCCGCCTGGTGAAACCGCGCGGCAGCCTGCTGATCACCGAGCTGTGCAGCCACGACCAGAGCTGGGCCAGGACGGCCTGCGGCGACCTCTGGCTCGGCTTCGATCAGGACGATCTGGCCCACTGGGCCGATGCCGCGGGGCTCACGCCCGGCGAGAGCCTCTATGTGGGCCTCAAGAACGGCTTTCAGATTCAGGTACGGCACTTCGCCAAGCCGGATGCGAAGCAAACCCAGGAATGAATAGGATCTTGAAATGAGCGAATACTCCCTGTTTACCTCCGAGTCCGTGTCCGAGGGCCATCCGGACAAGATCGCCGACCAGATTTCCGATGCCGTCCTCGACGCCATCATCGCCCAGGACAAGCACGCCCGCGTGGCCGTGGAGACCCTGGTCAAGACCGGCGTCGCCATCATCGCCGGCGAAGTCACCACCAGCGCCTGGGTCGACCTGGAGCAGATCGTCCGCGACGTGATCTGCGACATCGGCTACACCAGCTCCGACGTCGGCTTCGACGGCGCCACCTGCGGCGTGATGAACATCATTGGCAAGCAGTCCCCGGACATCAACCAGGGCGTCGACCGCGCCAAGCCGGAAGACCAGGGCGCCGGCGACCAGGGCCTGATGTTCGGCTACGCCAGCAACGAGACCGACGTGCTGATGCCGGCGCCGATCCGCTTCTCCCACGCCCTGGTCGAGCGCCAGGCCGAGGCCCGCAAGTCCGGCCTGCTGCCGTGGCTGCGCCCGGACGCCAAGAGCCAGGTCACCTGCCGCTACGAAGGTGGCAAGGTGGTCGGCATCGACGCCGTGGTGCTGTCCACCCAGCACAACCCGGAAGTCTCGCTGGCCGACCTGCGCGAAGGCGTGATGGAGCTGATCATCAAGCACGCCCTGCCGGCCGAGCTGCTGCACAAGGACACCCAGTTCCACATCAACCCGACCGGCAACTTCGTCATCGGCGGCCCGGTGGGCGACTGCGGCCTGACCGGCCGCAAGATCATCGTCGACTCCTACGGCGGCATGGCCCGCCACGGCGGCGGCGCCTTCTCCGGCAAGGACCCGTCCAAGGTCGACCGCTCGGCCGCCTACGCCGGCCGCTACGTGGCCAAGAACATCGTCGCCGCCGGCCTGGCCGACAAGTGCGAGATCCAGGTCTCCTACGCCATCGGCGTGGCCCAGCCGACCTCCATCTCGGTCAACACCTTCGGCACCCACAAGATCGCCGAGGACAAGATCATCAAGCTGGTGCGCGAAGTGTTCGACCTGCGCCCGTACGCCATCACCAAGATGCTTGACCTGCTCCACCCGATGTACCAGGAAACCGCGGCCTACGGCCACTTCGGCCGCACTCCGCAGCAGAAGACCGTCGGCGACGACAGCTTCACCACCTTCACCTGGGAGAAGACCGACAAGGTCGACGCCCTGCGCGCCGCGGCCGGCCTGTAAGGCCCGTGTCGCAGCAAAAAAGCCCCGCCTAGGCGGGGCTTTTTTGTTGCTTACGGCACCATTGAGGGCTGTGAGACTAGCGCTACCTCGTAGGGTGCGCCACGCGCACCGGTCGTAGCCCGGATGAAATCCGGGAGCATTGGTCTGGCGCTTGGGTTTCCAGTCGATTGCTGAGTGTTCCGATACATCTGGTTTCGCCCTCCAGGGCCAGTCGACACACGCCTGCCCCGTGCCATGCTGCAACCATTCCCCCTTTCCAAAGGTCGACTCATCCGACATCCGAACGAGGAACATGCCATGACCCACACGCCCCTGCTGTCCGCCCTGCTCCTGGCCGGCTGCGCCGCTCTCGCCCTGCCCGCCGGCGCGGCCGAAGCCACCGGTTGCGCCGCCAAGCGCGAGCGCCTGGAGGCACAGCTCGAAGAAGCCAAGTCGCAAGGCAACCGCGACCGCCAGGCCGGGCTGGAGAAGGCCCTGGGCCAGGTCGTCGATCACTGCGACGACGCCAGCCTGCACAAGACCCGCGAGGAAAAGGTGCTGGAGGCCGAACACGAAGTGCGCACCCGCGAGGCGGAACTGGAGAAAGCGCTGAAGAAAGGCGACCCGGCCAAGATCGACAAGCGCAAGAACAAGCTGGCCGAGGCGCGCGAGGAACTGCGCCAGGCCCAGGAAGCGCTGCAGCGCTGACGGCGCTTTCGTGCAATCCGCCGGCGAGTGGCTACGCTGGCGTCAGTCCCCTATGGAGCAAGGATGCTCGCCATGCCAAGACGGATCGCCCCGCTGTTCGCCCTGTTCGCCTGCGCGGCCAACGCCGCCCCCTGCCCCGACTGGTCCGCCGCCCGGGCCGCCGGGGAAATCTCCGCCCTGGAACGGCGCATCGCCGAATGGGACCACGCCTACCACGTCGACGGCCGCGCCCTGGTCGCGGACGAACTCTACGATCAGAGCCGCGAGCTGCTCGGCCAGTGGCGGGCCTGCTTCCCAGGGCACGATGCCGCGCCCGGCGACCCGCTGCGAAGCGCCGGCGGACCGGTCCGTCACCCGGTGGCGCAGACGGGCCTGGCCAAGCTGCGTGACGAGGCGGCGGTACAAGCCTGGATGGCCGGCCGCGACGATCTGTGGGTGCAGCCCAAGGTCGATGGCGTGGCCGTCACCCTGCTCTACCGCGACGGTCGCCTGCAGCAGGCGATCAGCCGTGGCGACGGCCGCAGCGGCCAGGACTGGACCACGCGGGTGCGCGCGCTCGAAGCCGTTCCCGCACGGTTGTCGCGCCGCCAGGAAACGATCCTGCAAGGCGAGCTGTACTGGCGCGCCACCGGCCACATCCAGGCGCGCGACGGCGGCAACGGCCTGCGCGGCAAGGCGGCCGGGGCCATGGCCCGCCACGAGGCGAACGCGACGGAGACGAAGCGGATCGGCCTGTTCGTCTGGGACTGGCCCAACGGGCCAGCGACCATGGCCGAGCGCCTGCGGGGCCTGCGCGAAATGGGTTTCGCCGACAGCGCGGAACTGACGCTGCCGGTGCGGACGCCCGAGGAGGCCGGGCAATGGCGTGAGCGCTGGTACCGCGCCGAGCTGCCGTTCGCCAGCGACGGCGTGGTGCTGCGCCAGGGAGATCGGCCCGCCGGCACAGGCTGGATCGCTCAGCCGCCAAGCTGGGCCGCCGCCTGGAAGTACCCGACCGGCCAGGCACTGGCGGAAGTGCGCGCCGTGCAGTTCCAGATCGGCCGCACGGGGCGCATCACCCCGCTGCTGCGCCTGCGGCCGGTCGAACTGGACGGGCGCCGGGTGAGCCGCGTCGGCCTCGGCTCGCTGCAGCGCTGGCAGGCCCTGGACATCCGTCCCGGCGACCAGGTGGCCGTCTCCCTCGCCGGCCTGACCATTCCCCAGGTCGGCGATGTCGTCTGGCGCAGCGAGCAGCGTTCCGCCCTGGCCGTGCCCGATCCAGCGGCCCACCACCTGCTCAGCTGCTGGCGGCCGACACCCGGCTGCGAGGGCCAGTTCGCCGCCCGCCAGCAGTGGCTGGGCGGCAGACGCGGCCTGGCGCTGCCCGGCGTCGGCGCGGGCACCTGGGAAAAGCTGCGCCTGCAGGGGCTGCTGGACTGGCTGGAACTGCGGGAAGACGAACTGGCGAAGCGCCCGGGCCTGGGCAGTCGCAGCGCCGCGGCCCTGCACCGCAGCTTCGCCGGCGCGCGACAGCGGCCATTCCAGCAATGGCTGGGCGCCCTGGGGCTGCCGCCCAGCGGCTCGGCGCCGCTGCAGGGTGACTGGGACGCCCTGGCCAGCCGCGATGCCGCGGATTGGGACGCCTACGGCGGCATCGGTGCGACCCGCGCCAGGCAGTTGGTCGAATTCTTCCGCCACGAAGAAGTGCTGCGTCTGCGCGAACAGTTGCGCCAGGCCGGCGTCGCAGGCTTCTAACCTGGTAGGGTGCGCCGTGCGCACCATCTGGCTGATCGCGCCGACTCCCGGTGCGCACGGCGCACCCTACCGGCGTCGCACCAATCGTCCCCAGTCCCGCTTCCGGCGTTCGCCATGCCCGGCGGTTGACAGGTTTCGCCCCGGCGTTTCCACTGCAGCCTGATTCGCGAGGCCGCCATGCACCCACTGCCCCTGCTCTCCTTCCACAGCTACGCCGAACAGCGGCTCAACCGCACGCCGATCCTGTCGCCCCTGCTGGTGAGCGTGGTCGAGGGCGAGAAATGGCTGCGCATCGGCGAGCAGGAGTGGCGCTGCCCCGCCGGCTCCTGGCTGGCCCTGGCCGGCGAGCAGCGGGTGCAGCTGATCAATCGCCCCGGCACGCACGGCAGCTATCAGGCCTGGGCCCTGGGTCAACAGGAGGGCTGGCAGCAGCGCCTGCACGAGCTGTTCGGCGCCCAGCTGGCCGGCCGCGACCGCAACGCGCCGGCCCAGGTCTTCGCACCGTCGGAAGACGCCCGCGCGGCGTTCGCCAGGCTGCTCGAACTGCTGCCGCTGGCCGAATGCGGCGGGCTGCGAGCGGCCCAGGCCGAACATGCCTGGCAGGGGTTGATGCTGGCCCTGGCCGAGGCCGGCCAGGGCGGCGTGCTGCTCAACCGACGCAGATACCCGGTGCGCGAACGCCTCCTCAACCTGCTGCGCAGCGACCTCAGCCACGACTGGCAGGCCGACGCGGTCGCGGCCCGCCTGGCCATGAGCCCGGCCACGCTGCGGCGCAAACTGGCCGGTGAAGGCATCTCCTTCCGCCGCCTGCTTCAGGACGCCCGCATGGAACACGCGCTCGGCCTGGTCAACGCCTCGCAACGGCCCCTCGGCGAGATCGCCGCCGCCTGCGGCTACCAATCCCCATCGCGCTTCGCCGCGGCCTTCCAGCGCCAGTTCGGCTGCGCCCCCAGCAGCCTGCGACAGATGAGCGGAACGGGCTAGTCGTTGCGCGACCGGGGCGCGCGGCGGCGATCATCGGGCTACATAGTGGGGGCCCCATCACAAGGAGGTCCTCCATGAAGATTTCGCGTCACGTCCTGTCCCTGTTCGGCCTGCTGCTCGCCAGCGGCGCCCAGGCCTTCGAGCTGAGCAGCCCGGACATCGCCGACGGCCAGCTCCTGACCCGCGCCCAGGAGTTCCAGGGCTTCGGCTGCAACGGCGACAACCGCGCCCCGGCCCTGAACTGGAAGGACACCCCGAGCGGTACCCAAAGCTTCGCCGTCACGGTCTACGATCCGGACGCGCCGACCGGCTCGGGCTGGTGGCACTGGGTGCTGTTCAACCTCCCGGCGGACAGCCAGGGCCTGCCCGCCATGGCTGGCCAGCCGGGCGGAGCGGCGCTGCCCGAAGGCGCCGTACAGAGCCTGACCGACTATGGCCAGCCGGGATTCGGCGGCGCCTGCCCACCGCCGGGCGACAAGCCGCACCGCTACATCTTCACCGTGCACGCGCTGAAGGTGCCGCGCCTGGAGCTGGACGAGCGCGCCATGCCGGCGCTGGTCGGCTACATGCTCAACGCCAACGGCCTGGGTCGCGCCAGCCTCACCGCCACCTACGGGCGGCCGGCTCAGTAGATCCGGAATTCCTCGTGGCAGGCCTTGCAGGCCACCTCGACCTTGTCGACCGGGGCGACCAGCGCCTCGGCCTGCAGCGGCCTGGCCTGGGCGGCGGTGCGCAGTTCGGCGGTGGCCGCCTCCAGTTCGCGGGCCATCTGCTGGAAACGCTCATGGCGCTGCCACACCTCGTCGCGGGCCTGGCTGTGGGCGGCGGAATCCTGCGCCTGGGGAAAGTGCTGCCAGGGCTGGCGCGACAGCTCGTCGAGGCGGGTGGCACCTTCGGCGAAGCGCTTTTCGTTGAAGCTCAGGCGCCCACGCAGCATGCCGCCCAGGTCTTCGCTGGTGCGCAGCATGTCCTTGAACAGGGCCTGGCGCTTGCCCAGGGGCGAATCGGGATCGACCCGGTCGCAGGCGGCGAGCAGGGTACAGGCGAGCAGGGCCAGGAGGATTTTCGACTTCATCGTGACGGCTGGGTGGGAACGGAGGGCGACAGTATTGCCACTCTCCGCCCCGCGGCCAAGGGCTAGGATGCCGCAGCCGTCTCCGGGAAACGGTCGCGGATATAGCTGATCTGGGTCTTGCCGTGCGGTGCCGGCAGCCCTTCCGCATCCAGGTTGACGAACACCAGGCGGTCGATGGTGAGGATGCTCTTGCGGGTGATCTTGTTGCGCACTTCGCAGCGCAGGGTCAGGGACGTGCGGCCAAACTCGGTAGCGGTGATGCCCAGTTCGATGATGTCGCCCTGGCGCGCCGAGCTGACGAAGTTGATCTCGGAGATCAGCTTGGTCACCACCCGCTGGCTGTCGAGCTGGATGATGGCGTAGATCGCCGCCTCCTCGTCGATCCACTTCAGCAGGCTGCCGCCGAACAGGCTGCCGTTGGGGTTGAGGTCTTCGGGTTTCACCCATTTGCGTGTGTGGAATTTCATCGCCACTCCTGTCTTGTCGGTCAATTTCTGCTGCCATCATGGCCGAGCGGGACGGCGGTTGTCCCGGCAATGTTTTCAATGACGGCGATAGCCTGGCCGGCATGCAGACGCCCCGATTGCCAGCGCCGCGACGGAAGACCTTGGGCTGCGCCGCGCGGCTGGCTATAATCGCCCGGCTTCACACGGCCGGCTCCGCTCCGGCCGTGCCCGCCTCCCGTCCGAGGGGCGCTGCAGCAGGCCGCAAGACCCGTTTCGAAACCGGCGCCCGCCCGCTTCGAACCCGGCTCCCGCCTGTCAGGCTCGGACGGGGCGTTACCCAACGCATCAACGGCGCCCATTCGCACACAACGAATGGAGAGCTTTTGCATGAGCGCTGCTTTTAACGATTACAAGGTCGCCGACATTTCCCTGGCCGACTGGGGCCGCAAGGAACTGATCATCGCCGAGTCCGAGATGCCGGCACTGATGGGCCTGCGCCGCAAGTACGCCGCCAGCCAGCCGCTGAAAGGCGCCAGGATCATCGGCTGCATCCACATGACCATCCAGACCGGCGTGCTGATCGAAACCCTGATCGCCCTCGGCGCCGAAGTGCGCTGGTCCAGCTGCAACATCTTCTCCACCCAGGACCAGGCCGCCGCCGCCATCGCCGCCGCCGGCATCCCGGTGTTCGCCTGGAAGGGCGAGACCGAGGAAGAGTACGAGTGGTGCATCGAGCAGACCATCCTCAAGGACGGCCAGCCGTGGGATGCCAACATGATCCTGGACGACGGCGGCGACCTGACCCAGATCATCCACGAGCGCTACCCGGCGATGCTGGACAAGATCCACGGCGTGACCGAGGAAACCACCACCGGCGTGCACCGCCTGCTCGACATGCTCAAGGCCGGCACCCTGAAAATCCCGGCGATCAACGTCAACGACTCGGTGACCAAGAGCAAGAACGACAACAAGTACGGCTGCCGCCACAGCCTGAACGACGCTATCAAGCGCGGCACCGACCACCTGATGTCCGGCAAGCAGGCCCTGGTGATCGGCTACGGCGACGTGGGCAAGGGCTCGGCCGCCTCGCTGCGCCAGGAAGGCATGATCGTCAAGGTCTCGGAAGTCGACCCGATCTGCGCCATGCAGGCGTGCATGGACGGCTACGAAGTGGTCTCCCCCTACAAGAACGGCCTCAACGACGGCACTGAGGCCAGCATCGACGGCGACCTGCTGGGCAAGATCGACCTGATCGTCACCACCACCGGCAACGTCAACGTCTGCGACGCCGGCATGCTCAAGGCCCTGAAGAAGCGCGCCGTGGTCTGCAACATCGGCCACTTCGACAACGAGATCGATACCGCCTTCATGCGCAAGAACTGGGCCTGGGAAGAGGTCAAGCCGCAGGTGCACAAGATCCACCGCACCGGCGCCGGCACCTTCGACCCACGCAACGAGGACTACCTGATCCTGCTGGCCGAAGGCCGCCTGGTGAACCTGGGCAACGCCACCGGCCACCCGAGCCGGATCATGGACGGCTCCTTCGCCAACCAGGTGCTGGCGCAGATCCACCTGTACGAGGCGCAGTTCGCCGCCCTGCCGGTCGCCGACAAGGCCGCCAAGGTGACCGTCGAGGTGCTGCCGAAGAAGCTGGACGAGGAAGTGGCGCTGGAAATGGTCAGGGGCTTCGGTGGTGTGGTCACCCAGCTGACCCCGAAGCAGGCCGAGTACATCGGCGTGACCGTCGAAGGTCCGTTCAAGCCGGACAGCTACCGCTACTAACCGCAGCGGCAAGCGGCAAGCCACAAGCAGCAAGCAGGCGTCGAATCGCTCTGCCTGCCGCTTGAGGCTTGTGGCCTGCGGCTGAGAAGGAACCCTTCTCCATGTCTCAAGAACGTCGTTACAGCTTCGAGTTCTTCCCCACCAAGACCGAGGCCGGGCATGAAAAACTGCTGAACGTCGCCCGTCAGCTGTCCACCTACAACCCCGATTTCTTCTCCTGCACCTATGGCGCCGGTGGCTCGACCCGCGACCGCACCCTCAACACCGTCCTGCAACTGGACGGTGATGTCGGCGTGCCGACCGCACCGCACCTGTCCTGCGTCGGCGACAGCAAGGAAGAGCTGCGCAGCCTGCTCAGCCAGTACAAGAACTCCGGCATCAAGCGCATCGTCGCCCTGCGCGGCGACCTGCCGTCCGGCATGGGCATGGCCAGCGGCGAGCTGCGCTTCGCCAACGAGCTGGTGGAGTTCATCCGCGCCGAAAGCGGCGACCACTTCCACATCGAAGTGGCGGCCTACCCGGAAGTGCATCCCCAGGCCCGCAGCTACGAGGACGACCTGAAGAACTTCGCGCGCAAGTGCCAGGCCGGCGCCGACAGCGCCATCACCCAGTACTTCTTCAGCGCCGACTGCTACTTCTACTTCGTCGAGCGCGCACGCCGCATCGGGGTGGAAATCCCGATCGTGCCGGGCATCATGCCGATCACCAACTACAGCAAGCTGGCGCGCTTCTCCGACGCCTGCGGCGCCGAGCTGCCGCGCTGGATCCGCAAGCAGCTGGAGGCCTACGCCGACGACCTGGACAGCATCCAGGCCTTCGGCGAGCAGGTGGTGACCGAGATGTGCGAGCGCCTGCTCGAAGGCGGCGCCCCGGGGCTGCATTTCTACACCCTCAACCAGGCCGAACCGAGCCTGGCCATCTGGAACAACCTCGGCCTGCCGCGCTGAGGCGACCGCGCCGCCGTGGCAACTTCGCGACGGCGGCGCGATCTGATGACAGACAATCCCTCCCCGCGCGCCGTCATTCCGGCGCGATCGCGCCGTCCGACACGGAAGCCTAGATGACTCTGGTACGCAACAAGATCAACGCCTCGGTGAGCCCCAAGGGCAGCCTGGAAATCCTCTCCCAACGCGAAGTGCAGCAACTGCGCGAGACCGGCTCCGACAGCGTCTACGCCCTGTTCCGCCAGTGCGCGCTGGCGATCCTCAACACCGGCTCGCACAGCGACAACGCCAAGACCATCCTCGAGGCCTACCCGGACTTCGAGGTGATCATCCACCAACAGGACCGAGGCATCCGCCTGGAACTGCGCAACGCGCCGGCCGACGCCTTCGTCGACGGCGAGATGATCGCCAGCACCCGGGAAATGCTGTTCAGCGCCCTGCGCGACATCGTCTTCACCCAGAGCGAACTGGAGAACCAGCGCGTCGACTTCGACAGCTCGCAGGGCATCACCGACTACGTCTTCCACCTGCTGCGCAACGCCCGCACCCTGCGCGCCGGCGTCGAGCCGCGGATGGTGGTGTGCTGGGGCGGCCACTCCATCAGCACCGAGGAATACAAGTACACCAAGCGCGTCGGCCACGAACTCGGCCTGCGCGGCCTGGACGTCTGCACCGGCTGCGGCCCGGGCGTGATGAAGGGACCGATGAAAGGCGCCACCATCGCCCACGCCAAGCAACGCATCGCCGGCGCACGCTACCTGGGCCTGACCGAGCCGGGCATCATCGCCGCCGAAGCGCCGAACCCGATCGTCAACGAGCTGGTGATCCTGCCGGATATCGAGAAGCGCCTAGAGGCCTTCGTCCGCGTCGGCCACGGCATCATCATCTTCCCCGGCGGCGTCGGCACGGCGGAGGAATTCCTCTACCTGCTCGGCATCCTCACCCACCCGGACAACGCCGACCTGCCGTTCCCGGTGGTGCTCACCGGGCCGAAGGTCGCCGAACCCTACCTGCAGCAGCTGCACGCCTTCATCGGCGCGACCCTCGGCGAGGAAGCGCAGAAGCGCTACGTGCTGATCCCCAACGACCCGGCCGAAGTCGCGCGCCACATGGCCGCCGGCATGAAGGAGGTGCAGCGCTTCCGCCGCGAGCGCAACGACGCCTTCCACTTCAACTGGCTGCTGAGGATCGACGAGAGCTTCCAGCGCCCCTTCGAGCCGACCCACGAGGCCATGGCCGCCCTCAACCTGACCCGCGCCCAGCCGCTCCACCAGCTGGCGGCCAACCTGCGCCGGGCCTTCTCCGGCATCGTCGCCGGCAACGTCAAGGAGAACGGCATCCGCCTGATCGAGGAACACGGCCCCTACGTGCTGCGTGGAGAAAAGGACATCATGCAGCCGCTGGACCGCCTGCTGCAGTCCTTCGTCGAACAACACCGGATGAAGCTGCCGGGCGGCAGCGCCTACGTGCCGTGCTATCGGGTGGTGAGCTAGGGCGGCCAGCGCTTTTCCGGAGCCATTGGCGGGCCCGTCCCGCCCTGGCGGGATCGGACGGCCTCTCCCAGAAACCGAAGCAGCTCTCAAACCCGCCACTTGCGGCTGCCCATCGAAGGACGTTGCACATAAACTGCGGCCAGCCGGCCCCACGGCCGGCGAGTTCGCTCTACATCGACGAGGTTGAAATGGACGTCACCTACGGAAAGCCCACGGGGCTGGAGTGCGCCGATTTCACCAGTGAAATCCAGCCGCTGCCCAAGCTGGGCGATACCTTTCCCAAGGGCCTGACCCGGCAATATCTCCTCCGCACACCTAGCCCATACATCTTCGGTACCGACCCGATACCCGAGACCCGCCTCTACAGGAATCCGCGCAGCGTATTCAGGCAGGTCAACGGCGGCACTTCGCCGTCGACTGCAATCGCCCGTTTCAACAGCAATACCGGCGAACTCGTGATGCTGGAAAGCGCCAACGAAATCGAGCTGGCCATCCGGGAGTTCGAGGCCAAGCAGACGCAGACCAGAAGAGCCTCCTGAAGTGAGGCGCATCTCGATCTGGGCCCTGTCCCTGCTACCCGTGCTCATCCTGGCGCTGTGCGGCAACGCGATCTACGACTGGCTGCTGGAACAGATCACGGCCGGGCAATCCCATGCGCTTATCGCCCTGACGCCAGAGGCCGTCTTCATGCACCGGGCCAAGACCATAGGCTCGCTCGTGCTGCTCGGACTGTGCATGGGCTTGACGCTGCGTCATTGCCTGAAGCCCGCCTCCGGCCTCCACAGAGCGCTGTCGCTGTTCACGCTGGCCGCCGTCGCCGCCAGCGCCACGACGGTGACGATCATCAAGCTCCGCGACCATGTCCAGTCGATCGCCGGCGCCCGGATCATCGACTCGTCGATGGAGATAGGCGCAATCCCGTTGTATCTGGCGGGCGTGATCCCGGCTGCCTGTCTCCTGGCCGGTGGTGTCCTGCTGGCCCTGGTCTTCGGCAACCGAACCCATGCATAGGATTGCCGCCCTCTTCTACGCACACCTGATAAGACCCTGGTTGCGAGGCTACCGGCGTATCGTGGTGTTCTCCGGGCGGGAGACCCGGCGCAGCTTCGCGGCGTTCCTGGCGCTCCACTACGGCCTGCTGCTCCTGATCACCCAGGGCGGCATGCTCGACCTTTCCCATGATGTGCTCGCGGGCCTGGGGCTGTTCTCCCTGCTGGTGACGCTCAGCTACAACGTGAGGCGGCTGCACGACAGCAATCGCTCGGGACTGCTGTGCCTCGCCTACTGCCTGGCGGCCGCGCCCGTGGTCGTGGCGGTGTCCCTGTTCCTGTCGCCGGACAATCGGGACAATCCCTATGGTCCCGATCCACGGCACGGGAACTATTGAGCAAGCGCTTCATCTGAGCCTCACCCGGATGAGTCCACCGCCGCACGCTCCAGGAGCGAGCCAGCCGGAAAATTCAGACGACAGGCAACTAGCGGTGCAGCCACATTGCTCTGTTATACTTGCCGTTCCCGCCAGGCTTGCGCCCGGATGCTCGGCCACCCATCGCCCAGCAGTACCGGACGGGATCGTTCAACGAGAGCGATTCAAGCCAGGCAACTTCCCAATGGGCCTTCGCCCCACTTAGACAGGATTGCTCATGTCCTTTGCTTCCCTCGGTCTCTCCGAGGCATTGGCCGGTGCCGTTGAGGCCGCCGGCTACGCCCAGCCCACTCCGGTGCAGCAGCGGGCCGTTCCCGCCGTGCTGCAAGGCCGCGACCTGATGGTCGCCGCCCAGACGGGTACTGGTAAAACCGCAGGCTTCGCCCTGCCGATTCTGGAACGCCTGTTCCCGGGCGGTCATCCGGACCGCGAACACCGCCGTGGCCCGCGCCAGGCCCGCGTGCTGGTGCTGACGCCGACCCGCGAGCTGGCCGCCCAGGTGCACGACAGCTTCAAGATCTACGCCCGCGACCTGCCGCTGGTCAGCGCCTGCATCTTCGGCGGTGTCGGCATGAATCCGCAGGTCCAGGCCCTGTCCAAGGGCGTCGACCTGCTGGTGGCCTGCCCGGGTCGCCTGCTCGACCTGGCCGGCCAGGGCAGCGTCGACCTGTCCCATGTGGAGATCCTGGTCCTCGACGAAGCCGACCGCATGCTCGACATGGGCTTCATCCATGATGTGAAGAAGGTGCTGGCCAGGCTGCCGGCCCAGCGCCAGAACCTGCTGTTCTCGGCGACCTTCTCCAAGGACATCATCGCCCTGACCAACAAGCTGCTGCACGACCCCGAGCGCATCGAGGTGACGCCGCCGAACACCACGGTCGAGCGCATCGAGCAGCGTGTGTTCCGCATTCCGAGCACACACAAGCGCGCCCTGCTGGCGCACCTGATCACCCTCGGAGCCTGGGAGCAGGTGCTGGTGTTCACCCGCACCAAGCATGGCGCCAACCGCCTGGCCGAATACCTGGACAAGCACGGGCTGCCGGCTGCCGCGATCCACGGCAACAAGAGCCAGAACGCCCGCACCAAGGCCCTGGCCGACTTCAAGGCCAACCAGGTGCGCATCCTGGTGGCCACCGATATCGCCGCCCGCGGCCTGGACATCGACCAGCTGCCGCACGTGGTCAACTACGAGCTGCCCAACGTCGAGGAAGACTACGTCCACCGCATCGGCCGCACCGGCCGCGCCGGGCGTAGCGGCGAGGCCATCTCGCTGGTGGCGCCGGACGAGGAGAAACTGCTCAAGGCCATTGAGCGCATGACCCGGCAGCAGATTCCGGATGGCGACATGCAGGGCTTCGACCCGGCCAGCGTCGAGGTCGAGAAGCCGGAAGCGCGTGGCCCGCGCCCGGAACGCCAGCCGCGCGCCGACAAGCCGAGGCACGAAGCCAGGCACGAGCCCAAGGCCGATGGCGAAACCGGCGAAGGCCCGGGCAAGAAGCGCAAGCGTCGGCGCGGCAAGGGAAAGACGCCAGGCCAGGGTGAAACAGCCCAGGGCCAGCAACCGTCGCAGCCGCAGGCCCAGCCTCGTCAAGCCAAGGCCAGGAAGCCCGCCACGCCGCAGGACATGCCGCCGGAGCGCGATCCGGAGGAATTCCTCGACGACGACTACGACAACTTCGGCAACCGCGCCGACTACGTGCCGCCGGCCCAGCCCAAGCCCCAGGGACGCAACCAGCGCCGTGGTGGTCAGGGCGGCGCTCAGCAGCGCGGCCAGGCCCAGGGCGGCCAGCGCCAGGGCAACGGCGGCCAAGGCGGCCAGAAGCAGCAGGGCAAGCCCGGCCAGCGCCAGGGCAGCAATGGCCAGAACCGCAGCCGCAGCGGCGGTCAGGGTCGCGGCAACGGCGGCGGTCGCCGCGAGGAACCGCGCTACGATCGCCAGGAGCCAGCGGTGCAGGACAGCCGCGCCGCCAAGCAGCCGTTGATCATCCGCAAGGGTGAGCGCCTGCCGACGCTGGAGCAGCTGGAAAGCCTGCAGGAGACTCGCCCGCGCGGCGAGAAGCCTGCGCTGCTGACCCGCAAGGAGTCGTAGACGGCTGGAAAAGGCCGTGTCCCCGTTAAATTGCCCTGGCTTGAGTCGCGGAATTCGCAGATGAATCCGCTCCTGCAACGCGGGATCGGTACAACACCAGGCAACGGGGATATCGCCCATGAAAAAGCCGGCCCAAGGGCCGGCTTTTTTGTGCCGCAGAGATGAGGGTTTAGCGAGCCAGCACCAGGCCAGGCGGAAGAGGACCGAGGACGCGGAGTCTACAAACAGTAGATGCTCCGGGCGCGTTCAGCGGCAAGCCACTGTCCGGGCCCTTTTCCAACGCCCCATGGCCGGCGCGCAACAAACCCGGATTACTGGCGGACGCCTTCGACGGACAGGATCAGCTCGACTTCCTGGGAAGCCGGGCCCGGGCCCTTGATGTTGAAGTCTTCCAGCTTCAGTGTGGTGCCACCCTCGAAACCGGCGCGGTAGCCGCCCCACGGGTCCTTGCCTTCACCGAGGAACTTGGCCTTGATCACTACCGGCTTGGTCACGCCGTTCAGGGTCAGGTCGCCGGTGATGTCGGCGGTGCCTTCGCCGGTCGATTTGACCGAGGTGGACTCGAAGGTCGAGGTCGGATTCTTGCCGGTGTTGAGGAAGTCCGGGCTGCGCAGGTGCTTGTCGCGCTCGGCGTGGTTGGAGTCCAGGCTGGCGGTGTTGATCTTGACGCTGACCTTGCTCGCCTCGGGCGCCTTGGCATCGAAGCTGAAGCTGCCGTCGAAGTCCTTGAAGGTGCCGTACAGCCAGCTGTAGCCCAGGTGGCTGATCTTGAAGTTGATGAAGGCGTGCTGGCCTTCCTTGTCGATGGCGTAGTCGGCGGCCATGGCCTGGCCGGCGAACAGGGCGACGCCCAGGGTGAGGGCGGCGAGGGGTTTCTTGAGCATTAACGATCTCCTTGTGGGTTACTTGCCGGTACGACCGAACATACGTACCAGGGTGGCGTCACGGTCAATGAAATGGTGCTTGAGAGCCGCCAGCGCATGCAGGCCGGCGAAGATCACCAGCGCCCAGGCGGCATAGAAGTGGAATGCGCCGGCCCGGTCGGCCTGCTCGGAAATGCTGGTGATGGTGGCGGGGACCTCGAACAGGTCGAACACGCTGATGCCGCGGTTGTCGGCGGTGGAAATCAGGTAGCCCGAGATCATGATGGCGAACAGGCCGAGATAGAGCAGCGCATGGCCGAACTTCGAAGCCAAGCGGGTCAGCGGCCCGTGGTTGGCCGGGGCGGGCGGCGGCGGGGTGATGAAGCGCCAGATCAGGCGGCCCAGCATCACCACGAACAGCAGGATGCCGATGCTCTTGTGCAGGTCGGGCGCGGTGCGGTACCAGCTGCTGTAGTAATCCAGCCCGACCATCCACAACCCGAGGCCGAACAGACCGAACACCGCGAGCGCCACCAGCCAGTGCAGCAGGATGCTGACCAGGCCGTAGGTGGAATCCGAATTGCGCCACTGCATGAGAAAACTTCCGAACAAACGATGGAGACAGCCTAGCGGCAAACGCATCGATTAAAAGCGGAATTTTTCGCTTCGAAATATCGGGTAACCAGATGATTACATCGATGCAGCGGCCGTGCTGCTTGGTCAGCGCGACTACGCGGAGGTTCGCCGCGAAGGCTCTGGATGGCGCCTTTCGGGTGATGAGCGGCCTCCATCTCGGTGAACAGGCGAGACAAGGAGCCGACCTCTTCCCTTTGGACGCATCCTGGGCCCCGGCTGACCGTAGGCCGGCGTCTTCCACAAGCGACTTGCCGGCGACGAGGCCAGGGCGATCTCGTCCAGCGCCGGCAATGGCCCGACGCGGGCCAGACGTATCCGGCGGGGGCTTCTGGTAGTCTCACCGGCTGTCGTTTCGGAGAACCCCCATGAACCAGAACAGCCAATGGATGCAGCGCGACCTCGCCGTGCTGTGGCACCCCTGCACCCAGATGAAGGACCACGAGCGCCTGCCGCTGATCCCGATCCGGCGCGGCGACGGCGTCTGGCTGGAGGACTTCGACGGCAAGCGTTACCTGGACGCGGTCAGCTCCTGGTGGGTCAACGTGTTCGGCCATGGCAACCCACGCATCAACGCGCGCATCCGCGAGCAGCTGGACAGCCTGGAACACGTGATGCTGGCCGGCTTCACCCACGCGCCGGTGGTCGAGCTGTCCGAGCGCCTGGTGCGGATCACCCCGCCGGGGCTGAACAAGGTGTTCTACGCCGACAACGGCTCGTCCGGCATCGAGGTGGCGCTGAAGATGAGCCACCACTACTGGATCAACAGCGGCAAGCCCGGCAAGCAGCGCTTCGTCACCCTGACCAACAGCTACCACGGCGAGACGGTGGCGGCCATGTCGGTGGGCGATGTGGCGCTGTTCACCGACACCTACAAGGCACTGCTGCTGGATACCATCAAGGTACCGAGCCCGGATTGCTACCTGCGTCCTGAGGGCATGGGCTGGGAGGAGCATTCGCGGAATATGTTCGCCGCCATGGAGCAGACTCTGGCCGAACATGCCCACGAAGTGGCGGCGGTGATCGTCGAGCCGCTGATCCAGGGCGCCGGCGGCATGCGCATGTACCACCCCGTCTACCTCGAGCTGCTGCGCGAGGCCTGCGACCGCCACGGCGTGCACCTGATCCACGACGAGATCGCCGTCGGCTTCGGTCGCACCGGGACGATGTTCGCCTGCGAGCAGGCCGGCATCACCCCGGACTTCCTGGTGCTGTCCAAGGCGCTCACCGGCGGCTACCTGCCGATGGCCGCGGCGCTCACCACCGACGAGGTGTACGGCGCCTTCTACGACGACTACGCCACCCTGCGCGCCTTCCTCCACTCGCACACCTACACCGGCAACCCGCTGGCCTGCGCGGCGGCGCTGGCGACCCTGGACATCTTCGAGCAGGACAACGTCATCAAGGCCAACAAGGCACTGGCCGCGCGCATAGCCAGCGCCACCGAACACCTCAAGGACCACCCGCACGTGGCCGAGGTGCGCCAGACCGGCATGGCGCTGGCCATCGAGATGGTCCGCGACAAGGCCGGCAAGGTCGCCTACCCCTGGCAGGAACGGCGCGGCCTGGCGGTGTACCAACACGCGCTGGAGCGTGGCGCCCTGCTGCGCCCGCTGGGCAGCGTGGTGTACTTCCTGCCGCCCTATGTGATCACCCCGGAGCAGATCGACTTCCTGGCCGAAGTGGCCACGGAAGGCATCGACATCGCCACCCGCGAATCGGTGAGCGTCGGCGTCGCCTCCAACCTCTATCCCAACCACCGCGATCCGGGCTGATAGAAACCCACGGGCGCACCGCCGCAGGGAACGCGGCACGCACAGCCCCCTCTATGGCATTACTGCACGTAGTTCTGGAAGATCTGATCGACCTTGCCGCTGGCGCGCAAGCCATCCAGGGCCTTCTGCAGGCGCTCGACCACCTCGTCGGGGGTCTCCGGGTTGAGGGCCAGGTACAGCTCGGTGTTGTCGAAGCGCAGTACGGTCTTCAGGCCAGTGATGCCTTCCTGCTTGGCCAGGTAGCGGCCGGCGGGGTCGCCGGTGGCCCACAGGTCGATCTTGCCTTCCTGCAGCTTGTGGGCGTTCTCCTGGTCGCGCAGCGAACTGATCGGCTGCAGGCCCTGGCCGAGCAGGTGCTCTTCGATGGCGTCGCCCTTGTAGGCGCCGACCCGGTAGGACTTGGCCTGCTCCAGGCTGATCAGGTTGATGGTGCTGTCGGCCCGGGCCAGCATCACCCAGTCGTCCGGACCGATGGGGCCGACCCACTTGAACAGCCTTTCCCGCTCCGGCAGCTTGGCCATCACGAAGGCGCCGTGGTCGGGGTTCTCCAGGGCCATCTTGTAGACCCGCGCCCAGGGGAAGCGCAGAGTCATGTGGTAGCCGATGCCGGCACTCTTGAACATCTCGCGCACCACGTCCACGGCGATGCCGCTGAGGTTTTCCTCGCGGGCGAAATTCTTGCCGTTGGTGGCCATGTTGTAGGGCGGGAAGTTCTCGGTCAGCAGCACCACCTTGTAGTCGGCGGGCAGCTCGGCTCGCGCCAGGGTGGACAGCAGCAGGCCTGCGCCCAGCAACACCATGGTCAGTCGCTTCAACAACATATCCGTATCCTTGACAGTCGGGGAAGGCGGGAGAGCGGGCCGCTCTCCTGTGCCCTGAACGTGGCCATCAGCCAACCGGAGCGGCAGAAGGTTAGCACGAACCACCGGGCGGTGGCGGCGCGCAGGCCCTTACACCGGCCGGCCGTCGCGGCTTATAGATAGTTGCTGGTGATCTCGTCGACGAAGCCTTCGGCACGCAGCTCGTCCAGGGCCTTCTGCAGGCGCTGGACCACCTCGTCCGGGGTTTCCTGGTTCAGCGCCAGGAACAGCTCGGCGCTGTTGAAGCGCAGCACCACCTGCAGGCCGCTGGCGCCTTCCTGCTTGGCCAGGTAGCGGCCGACCGGGTCGGTGGTCGCCCACAGGTCGATCTTGCCGCTCATCAGCTTGGCGACGTTTTCCTGGTCGCGCAGCGAGTTGATCGGGGTGAGCCCCTTGCTTTCCAGGTGCTGGCTGACGGCGTCGTTCTTGTAGGCGCCGATGGTGTACTGGCGGGCCTCGTCCAGGCTGTTGACCTTGATCGTGCTGCCCGGCGCGGCGAGCAGTACCCACTCGCTCTTGGCCAGCGGGCCGACCCACTTGAATAGCGGCTTGCGCTCTTCCGTGTAGGTGGTGGAGAACAGGCCGTAGTTGGGCTTGTCCAGGGTCAGGCGGTAGATGCGGTCCCAGGGGAAGCGCAGGCTGAGGTTGTAGTTGATGCCCGCGCGCTTGAACACCTCGCGCACGATATCGGCGCTGATGCCGTCGATGCTGTCGTCGCGGGCGAAGTTCTTCTCGTCGATGGCCATGTTGAACGGCGGGAAGTTCTCCGTCAGCAGGATCATCTTGTAGTCGTCGGAGACTTCGGCTCGCGCGCCGCCGGCCAGCGCCAGCAGTGCCAGGAACAGCGCCTTGTGCAGATACTTCAACATTGCAGTACAGCTCCAGAGTTGTGGTTGTTCGGGCGACTTCTCTGCAAGTGGCCGTGCGCACACGGGTGGCACGGCTGGAGCGCGAATAGTGCCACGCCAGGATGACAGCACATGGAACTACGTCACGGCGGCCAGCGCCGGAGAAATCGCTCCCGGCGGTCACGCAAGAAGCGAACCAGATGCGACGAAACGGCGCCCACCCAAGTGTAGGCGGCGAAACTCAATACTTCTGGGAAATGGCCTGCAGGCGACCCTCGCCGCGCAGTTGCTCCAGGGCGGTGCGCAGCTTGTCCACGGTGGCGTCCGGCGTCTGCTTGTTGAGCGCCAGGTAGAGGTCGCCGCGGCCGAAGGTCAGCGCCACGCGGAAGTCCGCGTGGCCCTGCTGGCGGGCCAGGTACTGGCCGGCCACCGAGGAGGTCACCCATAGGTCGATCTGGCCTTCGGCCAGGCGCACCGGGTTCTCCTTGTCGTAGAGCGACTGCTGCACCTGCAGGCCGCTCTCGACCACCTTCTCGCTGGGCGCGTCGCCCTTGTAGCCGCCCAGCCGGTACTGGCCGGCCTGGTCCAGGCTGGTCAGCTGGATCGGCGAGTCGGCGCGGGCGAGCAGCACCCAGTCCTCGCCGGCGATGGGGCCGACCCACTTGAACAGGTCTTCACGCTCGGCGGTGCGCGCCACCGAGAACAGGCCGTAGCCGGCCTCGTTGAGCGCCTGGGTGTAGACCCGCTCCCAGGGGAAGCGGAGGATCTGCTGGCATTCGATGCCGGCGCGCTCGCAGATGAGGCGCGTGGTCTCGGTACTGATGCCGGTGATGCCGTCGTCACGGGCGAAATTGCCACCGCTGACGGCCATGTTGAAGGGGGGAAGGTTCTCGGTGAGCAGCACCAGCGATTCGGCGCGCGCCAGAGTGGTGCCAACCAACAGCAGGAACAGGGTCAGCAGCCTGGAAAGCAGCATAGGGACTCCTTGTCGAAGAGGGGTTCGCGGTGGCGAACAGACCCTCCTATTCTAGCCGGCCGTGGTCATGGCCGGTTAGCGACTCCCGCACAGCGGGCCGTCAGCGCACCACGATGCCGCGGCTGGCTAGGTAGGCCTTGGCCTCCGGCACGCTGTACTCGCCGAAGTGGAAGATGCTGGCGGCCAGCACCGCGTCGGCCTTGCCCTCGAGGATGCCGGCGGCCAGGTGCTCCAGGTTGCCGACGCCACCGGAGGCGATCACCGGGATGCCCACGGTCTCGCTGATGGCGCGGGTCACGCCCAGGTCGTAGCCGCTCTTCACGCCGTCCTGATCCATGCTGGTGAGCAGGATTTCGCCGGCGCCCAGGTCTTCCATCTTCTTCGCCCAGGCCACGGCGTCCAGGCCGGTCGGCTTGCGCCCGCCGTGGGTGAAGATTTCCCAGCGGCCCGGGGCAACCCTCTTGGCGTCGATGGCGACCACGATGCACTGGGAGCCGAAGCGCGCGGCGGCCTCGCCGACGAACTCCGGGTTGAACACCGCGGCGGTGTTGATCGAGACCTTGTCGGCCCCGGCGTTGAGCAGGTTGCGGATGTCCTGCACGGTGCGCACGCCGCCACCCACGGTCAGCGGGATGAAGACCTGGCTGGCCATGCGCTCGACGGTGTGCAGGGTGGTGTCGCGGCCGTCGACGCTGGCGGTGATGTCGAGGAAGGTGATTTCGTCCGCGCCCTGCTCGTCGTAGCGGCGGGCGATCTCCACCGGGTCGCCGGCGTCGCGGATGTTCTCGAACTTGACGCCCTTGACCACGCGGCCGTTGTCCACGTCGAGGCAGGGGATGATGCGTTTGGCCAGTGCCATGGCGACTTCTCTCGTAGGGTGCGCCGCGCGCACCGGTAACCCGTCAGCGGTGCGCGCGGCGCACCCCGTTCAACTCACTCGACCTTGTGCTTGAGGTCGCAGACGGCCTGGGCCTCGGCCACGTCGAGGGTGCCCTCGTAGATCGCGCGGCCGGTGATGGCGCCGATGATGCCGGGATTGTTGGCGTCCAGCAGGGCCTGGATGTCGCCGATGTTGTGGATGCCACCGGAGGCGATCACCGGGATGCGGCTGGCGTTGGCCAGGGCCACGGTCGCCGGGATGTTGCAGCCCTGCATCATGCCGTCCTTGGCGATGTCGGTGTAGACGATGGCGGACACGCCGTCGGCCTCGAAGCGCCTGGCCAGGTCGGTGGCCTGCACGGTGGAGACCTCGGCCCAGCCGTCGGTGGCGACGAAGCCGTCCTTGGCGTCCAGGCCGACGATGACCTTGCCCGGGAAGGCCTTGCACGCCTCGGTGACGAATTCCGGCTCTTTGACGGCCTTGGTGCCGATGATCACGTAGCTGACGCCGGCGCGAACGTAGTGCTCGATGGTTTCCAGGGTACGGATGCCGCCGCCGATCTGGATCGGCAGGTTCGGGTAGCGCCTGGCGATGGCCGTGACCACTTCGCCGTTGACCGGCTGGCCCTCGAAGGCGCCGTTCAGGTCCACCAGGTGCAGGCGACGGCAGCCGCCCTCGACCCACTTGGCGGCCATGCTCACCGGGTCGTCGGAGAACACGGTGGAGTCCTCCATGCGGCCCTGGCGCAGGCGCACGCAGGCGCCGTCCTTGAGATCGATAGCGGGGATAATCAGCATCGGTTGAACCTGCTCGAGTCGTGATTTTGTGGCGTCAGGCCTTTTCGAGCGCCCACAGGTCGCTCTCCAGGCTGGCGAAGCGATCGGCCAGCAACGCCTGGGCGTCGGCGATCGCCTTGTTGTAGTAGTGCGGGGCGATCTCGCACGCGATCAGGTCGAGCACTTCCTGCACCTCGAACGAGCCCAGTTCGAGTTCGAAGCGGTCTTCCAGGAAGCGCTCCAGGGCCTGCAGGGCCGCTTGCTGCGCGGCGCCCTCCAGCTCCAGCGGCGCGATCTTGCGGCCCCGGCTCATCAGCGGCGGCCATCCCAGGCGACGAAGTTCTGCAGCAGCTGCAGGCCGTGGCTGTGGCTCTTCTCCGGGTGGAACTGCACGGCGAAGCGCGAGCCGTCGGCCAGCGCCGCGGCGAAGTCCTTGCCGTAGTGGCCGCGGCCAACCACCTGGGCCGGGTTGCCGGCCTCGATGTAGTAGCTGTGCACGAAGTAGAAGCGGCCGTTGTCCGGGATCTCGTGCCAGAGCGGGTGGTCGACCGCCTGGGCGACCTCGTTCCAGCCCATGTGCGGCACCTTCAGGTGCTCGCCGTCCTCGTGCAGGTCCTTGCCGAAGAAGCGCACCTGGCCGGGGAACAGGCCGATGCAGTCGACCCCGCCGTTCTCCTCGCTGCGCTCCAGCAGGGCCTGCATGCCGACGCAGATGCCGAGGAACGGGCGATCGACGCTGACCTCGCGCACCAGCGCGTCGAAGCCCAGGCGTTTGATCTCGGCCATGCAGTCGCGGATCGCGCCAACGCCGGGGAACACCACCCGGTCGGCCTCGCGGATCGTCGCGGCGTCGCTGGTCACCAGCACCCGGCCGGCGCCGACGTGCTCCAGCGCCTTGGCCACCGAGTGCAGGTTGCCCATGCCGTAGTCGATTACTGCGACCGTCTGCATTTACAGAGTGCCTTTAGTTGACGGCATCTGCCCGGCCATGCGCGGGTCCAGCTCCACGGCCATGCGCAGGGCGCGGCCGAAGGCCTTGAACACGGTCTCGATCTGGTGGTGGGTGTTGTGCCCGCGCAGGTTGTCGATGTGCAGGCTGACCTGGGCGTGGTTGACGAAGCCCTGGAAGAACTCCTGGAACAGGTCCACGTCGAAGCCGCCGACCACCGCGCGGGTGAAGGGCACGTGCATCTGCAGGCCGGGACGGCCGGAGAAGTCGATCACCACGCGCGACAGCGCCTCGTCCAGCGGGACGTAGGAGTGGCCGTAGCGGGTCATGCCCTTCTTGTCGCCGACGGCCTTGGCGAAGGCCTGGCCGAGGCTGATGCCGACGTCCTCTACGGTGTGGTGGTCGTCGATGTGCAGGTCGCCCTTGCAGTAGATATCCAGGTCGATCAGGCCATGACGGGCGATCTGATCGAGCATGTGCTCGAGGAAGGGCACGCCAATGTCGAACTTGGCCTTGCCGGTGCCATCCAGGTTGATCGAGACCTTGATCTGGGTCTCCAGGGTGTTGCGCTCGACGGATGCCGTACGTTCGGCCATCTCTCCAGCTCCAGGGCTGCTCACGGGAAAAGGCCGCCATTATAGGCGGGCCGTGGCTTGGGCGGCTACCGGCGGCGGTCGGGGCAATGGCTATCGGCGTGATCGACCTGGCCTTACACTGCCCGGCCTGCTCTCCCGAGGAAGCCGCCATGCCCGTTCTGGTCGAAATCGTCAGCCGCCCGTCCGCCCAGGACCACACCGACCTGGGCAAGGTCTACGCCGACGCCCCGGACTGGCTGCTGGCGCCCTACGCCAGCGTCGACGCCCTGCTGGCCGATGGCATCGGCTCGGGCAAGCTGATCGCCGGGCGCTTCAACGACCGCCTGCTCGGTGCCGCCCTGCTGGAGCGCGGCGCGGCGCACTGGAGCCTGTCGCACCTGTGCGTGCGCAAGGTCACCCGCAAGCGCGGCGTGGCCCGGCGCATCCTCGACGAGGCCAAACGCCTGGCAGCCGAGGCCGGCAAGCCGCTGCACCTGACGGCGCCGAAGGACCATCTGGAGAGCCAGGCCTTGGCCGCGCGCACCGGCCTGCCGCTGGACCCGCTGTAGCAGAAAGCCCGACGCCGGAGTAATGCTGTTCGCTTGGATTGTGCGGGAGCGGCTGGGTGGCATTCCTGTTCGCGGACAAGTCCGCTCCCACGGGCTGAGCTCACCAGCAACCGACCGCGTCAACGGGGAACCGCCCGCCACCCCGGCCATCCAACCCCGAGCCGAGCACGGCTCGACACGGTGCCCGCCGCATCACCCGGCAGCGGTATACTCCCGCCCCATATAGAAGAACCCATACAAGGACTTGGTCCATGAAAGCCTTCGGCAAAATCCTGGGTCTGGCGTTTCTCGGGCTGCTGCTGGTCGTCGTCGGCCTCGGCTTCGCCCTGACCCACCTGTTCGACCCCAACGACTACAAGGACGAGATCCGCCAGTTGGCCCGCGACAAGGCCAACCTGGAACTGACCCTCAACGGCGACATCGGCTGGAGCCTGTTCCCCTGGCTTGGCCTGGAACTGACCGACGCCACCCTGGCCAGCGCCGAGACGCCGGACAAGCCCTTCGCCGACCTGCGCCTGCTCGGCCTCTCCGTGCGCGTGCTGCCGCTGCTCTACCGCGAAGTGCAGATGAGCGACATCCGTGTCGACGGCCTCAACCTGACCCTGCAGCGCGACGACAAGGGCCGCAGCAACTGGGAAGGTATCGGCCGGCCGGCCACGGCCACCGGCGACGAGACCACCGCCCAGGCCCCCGCCGAGCCGCGCGAGCCGACCGCGCAAACCACCGACGAGAGTGGCAGGCCGGTCAAGCTGGACATCGACAGCCTGACCATCAGCAACTCCCGCGTGGACTTCCACGATGCCCAGAGCGGCCAGCAATTCAGCGCAGAGGGCATCGAGCTGTCCACCGGCGCCATCCGCGAGGGCACCGACATCCCGGTCAAGCTGCTCGCCTTCCTCGGCACCAACCAGCCGGTGCTGCGCGCCAAGACCGAACTGCAGGGCCTGCTGCGCTTCGACCGCGGGCTCAAGCGCTACCAGCTGCAGGACCTCAAGCTGGCCGGCGAGGCCTCGGGCGAGCCGCTCAACGGCAAGACCCTGACCTTCTCCAGCCAGGGCCAGCTGCTGCTCGACCAGTCCGCCCAGGTGGCCGAGTGGACCGGCATCAAGCTCTCCGCCAACCAGCTGCGCGCCCTCGGCGAACTCAAGCTGCGCGACCTGGACAAGACCGCCCAGCTGGAGGGCAACCTGTCGCTGGCCCAGTTCAACCTGCGCGAATTCCTCGACGGCCTGGGCGTGGCCCTGCCGCCCATGCGCGACAACGGCACGCTGAGCCGCGTCGAACTGTCCGCCCGCCTGGCCGGCACGCCGAACAGCCTGGCCTTCAACGACCTGTCCCTGAAGCTGGACGACAGCACCCTGGGCGGCAGCCTGGCGGTCAGCGACTTCGCAAAGCGCGCCCTGCGCGTGCAACTGAAGGGCGACCGGCTCGACCTCGACCGCTACCTGCCGCCCGAGACCAAGGACGCCAGCGCCGGCGCGGCGCGCAAGAACGAAGTCAAGGAAGCCACGGCCGCCGCTGGCGCCAGCGGCACCACACCGCTGCCCAACGCCCCGACCCAGCAGGCCTGGAGCGAGGCCCCGCTGCTGCCGCTGGACACCCTGCGCAAGCTCGACGTCCAGGCCGATCTGGGCCTCGGCCAGCTGACCCTGAGCAAGCTGCCGATCGAGGACGCGCGCATCTCCCTCACCGCCAAGGGCGGCCTGATCGACCTCAAGGAAATGCGCGGCGACCTGCATGGCGGCGAGTTCGCCGTGCGCTCGCAGCTCGACGCGCGCCCGGCCGTCCCGGTGCTGACCGCGAACAAGCAGCTCAAACGCGTCCCGCTGGAGAAACTGATCGAGGCCCGCGGCGAGAAGGCGCCGGTGCGTGGCCAGCTCGACCTGAACGCCGACCTGCGCACCCAGGGCAACAGCGAGAAGGCCTGGATCGACGCCCTCAACGGCACCGCCAGCTTCAGCCTGAGCAACGGCGTGCTGATCGACGCCAATCTGGAGCAGCAACTCTGCCAGGGCATCGCCACCCTCAACCGCAAGTCGCTGTCCGGCGAGCCGCGCGGCAAGGACACCCCCTTCGAGGAACTGCACGGCAACCTCAACATCCACAACGGCGTGGCCAGCAATCCGGACCTCAAGGCGCGCATTCCCGGCCTGACGGTCAATGGCGACGGCGCCCTCGACCTGCGCGTGCTGGGCATGGACTACCGCGTCGGCATCGTCATCGAAGGCGACAAACGCGCCATGCCGGACCCGGCCTGCCAGGTCAACGAACGCTACGTCGGCCTGGAGTGGCCGCTGCGCTGCCGCGGCCCGCTGGAGCTGGGCGCCAAGGCCTGCCGCCTGGACAAGGACGGCCTCGGCAAGGTCGCCGCCAGGCTGGCCGGCGACAAGCTCAGCGAGAAACTGGAAGAGAAGCTCGGCGACAAGGTCACCCCGGAACTCAAGGACGCACTGAAAGGCCTGTTCAAGCGATGACCCCCGAGCAGTTCAACGGCGCCGTGCTGGCCTGGTACGACCTGCACGGGCGCAAGGACCTGCCCTGGCAACAGGGCATCACCCCGTACCGGGTGTGGGTCTCCGAGATCATGCTGCAGCAGACCCAGGTCAGCACCGTGCTCGGCTACTTCGACCGCTTCATGGACGCGCTGCCCAGCGTCCAGGCGTTGGCCGAGGCGCCCGAGGACGAAGTGCTGCACCTGTGGACCGGGCTCGGCTACTACACCCGCGCGCGCAACCTGCACAAGGCGGCGAAGACAGTGGTGGAACAGCATGGCGGCGAATTCCCGCGCTCGGTCGAGCAACTCGCCGAGCTGCCCGGCATCGGCCGCTCCACCGCCGGCGCCATCGCCAGCCTGAGCATGGACATCCGCGCACCGATCCTCGACGGCAACGTCAAGCGAGTGCTGGCCCGCTACAAGGCCCAGCACGGCTACCCGGGCGAGCCGAAGGTGGCCGACCAGCTGTGGCAGCTGGCCGAGCAGCTGACCCCGCACCAGCGGGTCAACCACTACACCCAGGCGATGATGGACCTGGGCGCCACCCTGTGCACCCGCAGCAAGCCGAGCTGCCTGCTGTGCCCGGTGCGCGACGGCTGCCGCGCCCACCTGCTCGGCCGCGAGACCGACTTCCCCGAACCCAAGCCGCGCAAGGCGCTGCCACAGAAGCGCACGCTGATGCCGCTGCTGGCCAACCACGAAGGCGCCATCCTGCTCTACCGCCGCCCTTCCAGCGGCCTGTGGGGCGGCCTGTGGAGCCTGCCGGAACTGGACGATCTCGGCGCCCTCGCCCCGCTGGCCAGCAAGCATGCCCTGCGCCTCGGCGAGCCCCGCGAGCTGTCCGGCCTGACCCACACCTTTAGCCACTTCCAGCTGGCCATCGAGCCCTGGCTGGTCCGGGTGGAACAGGCCAGCCCCGTCATGGCCGAGGGCGACTGGCTCTGGTATAACCTCGCCAGCCCGCCGCGCCTGGGCCTGGCCGCCCCGGTGAAGAAGCTCCTCAAACGAGCCGCGGACGCACTGAATGCAGGAGAACAGCCATGAGCCGCACCATCCACTGCCGCAAATACAACGAAGACCTGCCCGGCCTCGATCGCCCGCCCTACCCCGGCGCCAAGGGCGAGGACATCTACAACAACGTGTCGAAGAAGGCCTGGGACGAGTGGCAGGCGCACCAGACAATGCTGATCAACGAGCGCCGGCTGAACATGATGAACGCCGAGGACCGCAAGTTCCTCCAGGCCGAGATGGACAAGTTCCTCTCCGGCGAGGACTACGCCAAGGCCGACGGCTACGTGCCGCCGAGCGCATAACCTCCGTGTGATCTTCGTGGGAGCGGCCTTGGCCGCGAAGCAATTAAAAAGAAACGCTTCGCGGCAATCGGAGCCCCACCCAGCCGCCCCCACACCGACAACCCGCCGCAACGCTAACCGCCCGTTTGCACTGAAATTTTTTATCGGCCTCGCTTGACACTGCAAAGCCAAATCCGTTTAATGGCGCCCCGTTGCCCAGGTAGCTCAGTCGGTAGAGCAGGGGATTGAAAATCCCCGTGTCGGCGGTTCGATTCCGTCCCTGGGCACCACTAATACCGAGAACCCCGAGCGAAGCGATTCCTCGGGGTTTTTTGCTATTCACGGCGCAGGAAGCGTGCCGTCCCGGACGAGTGAGGCCCCCATGGAATTCATCCAGCTTGTCATCGACTTCATCCTGCACATCGACCGCCATCTGGCGGAGCTGACCGCCGCCTACGGGCCGTGGATCTACGGCATCCTGTTCCTGATCATCTTCTGCGAGACCGGTCTGGTGGTGACGCCCTTCCTGCCGGGCGACTCGCTGCTGTTCGTCGCCGGCGCCATCGCCACCCAGGACGCGATGAACGTGCACCTGATGGTCGTGCTGCTGATCATCGCCGCGATCCTCGGCGACGCGGTCAACTACAGCATCGGCCGCTTCTTCGGCGCCAAACTGTTCGCCAACCCGGATTCGAAGATCTTCCGCCGCCGCTACCTGGAGCTGACCGAGACCTTCTATGCGAAGCATGGCGGCAAGACCATCATCCTCGCCCGCTTCGTGCCCATCGTCCGCACCTTCGCGCCCTTCGTGGCTGGCATGGGCCACATGCCCTACCGTCGCTTCGCCGCCTACAACGTGATCGGCGCCATCGTCTGGGTGACGCTGTTCAGCTACGCCGGCTACTTCTTCGGCAACCTGCCGGTGGTGCAGAGCAACCTGCACTACCTGATCGTGGCGATCATCTTCGTGTCGATCCTGCCGGGCGTGATCGAGATCATCCGCCATCGCCGCGCCGCAGCCCGGGCCGGCTAGCCGACAGAAGCCCGATCCGCGCATCGGGCTTTTTGTTTCCACCCATCCCAAGCGACGTCCGGAATTGCTCCCGGCCGTTTTTGTTTGGGCGCGACACGCAACTGTCATGATGCGACAACACGCCGCGGCCGTGGCGAACGTGGCCGGAACCCGGCTTGGCGCTCCGCTGGGGCTATGCTAGGTTCAGCCGCACGCTAGGAAGGCGGCCAGCAGCCGGAGCGCATCCGAATAACAAGAGGAACACCCATGGCCGAGGCAACGCCCGCGCTGGAAATCCGCAACCTGCACAAACGCTACGGCGACCTTGAAGTGCTCAAGGGCATCTCGCTGACCGCTCGCGACGGCGACGTGATCTCCATCCTCGGCTCCTCCGGTTCCGGCAAGTCGACCTTCCTGCGCTGCATCAACCTGCTGGAGAACCCGCACGAAGGGCAGATCTTCGTCGCCGGCGAACAACTCAAGCTGAAGTCGGCGAAGAACGGCGACCTGATCGCCGCCGACAACCGCCAGATCAACCGCCTGCGCAGTGAGATCGGCTTTGTCTTCCAGAATTTCAACCTGTGGCCGCACATGACCATCCTCGACAACATCATCGAGGCTCCCCGTCGCGTGCTCGGCCAGAGCAAGGCCGAAGCCACCGAGGTGGCCGAGGCGCTGCTGGCCAAGGTCGGCATCGCCGACAAGCGCCACGCCTACCCCAACCAGCTTTCCGGCGGCCAGCAGCAGCGCGCCGCCATCGCCCGCACCCTGGCCATGCAGCCCAAGGTGATCCTGTTCGACGAGCCGACTTCGGCACTCGACCCGGAAATGGTACAGGAAGTGCTTAACGTGATCCGTGCGCTCGCCGAGGAAGGCCGCACCATGTTGCTGGTCACCCACGAGATGAATTTCGCGCGCCAGGTGTCCAGCGAGGTGGTATTCCTGCACCAGGGTCTGGTGGAGGAGCAGGGGCCGCCCGAGCAGGTCTTCACCAACCCGCAATCGGCACGCTGCAAACAATTCATGTCCAGCAATCACTAACGGAGCAACACGCATGCAGAACTATAAGAAGATCCTGCTGGCCGCCGTCGCCACCCTGGCATTCGGCACCCAGGCAGTCGCCGCGGACAAACTGAAGATCGGCACCGAAGGCGCCTACCCGCCCTTCAACCTGATCGACGCCAGCGGCAAGGTCGGCGGCTTCGACGTGGAGATCGCCCAGGCCCTGTGCGCCAAGATGGGCGCCGAGTGCGAAGTGGTCACTTCCGACTGGGACGGCATCATCCCGGCCCTGAACGCCAAGAAGTTCGACTTCCTGGCCGCTTCCATGTCGATCACCGAGGAACGCCAGCAGGCCGTCGACTTCACCGAGCCCTACTACACCAACAAGCTGCAGTTCATCGCGCCGAAGACCGCCGACCTCAAGACCGACAAGGCCAGCCTGAAAGGCAAGGTGATCGGCGCCCAGCGCGCCACCATCGCCGGTACCTGGCTCGAGGACAACATGGCCGACACCGTCGAGATCAAGCTGTACGACACCCAGGAAAACGCCTACCTCGACCTGTCCTCGGGCCGCCTCGACGGCGTGCTGGCCGACAAGTTCGTCAACTGGGAATGGCTGAAGAGCGAGGCCGGCAAGGACTTCGAGTTCAAGGGCGACCCGGTGTTCGACAACGACAAGATCGCCATCGCCGTACGCAAGGGCGACCCGCTGCGCGAGAAGCTGAACACCGCGCTGAAGGCCATCGTCGAAGACGGCACCTACAAGCAAATCAACGACAAGTACTTCCCGTTCAGCATCTACTGATGCGTCCGACCGCCGCCGCCCAGCCGGGCGGCGGCCGTCCTCTGCAGTAGCCTCCCATGATCCTCGACCTGCACGGCTTCGGCCCCGCCCTCGTCGCCGGCACGCTGGTGACCATCCAGCTGGCCCTGTCCGCCCTGGCCCTCGGCCTGGTGCTCGGACTGCTCGGCGCGCTGGCCAAGACTTCCCCGTACAAGCCCCTGCAATGGCTTGGCGGCAGCTACTCGACCATCGTCCGGGGCATCCCCGAACTACTCTGGGTGCTGCTCATCTATTTCGGTACCGTCCAGGGCCTGGCGGCCCTCGGCGAGTTCCTCGGCATCGGCAGCCTGGAGCTGAATCCGTTCGCCGCCGGCACCATCGCCCTCGGCCTGTGCTTCGGCGCCTACGCCACCGAAGTGTTCCGCGGCGCCATCCTGGCGATTCCCAAGGGTCACCGCGAGGCCGGCCAGGCCCTCGGCATGAGCGGGGGCCGCATTCTCTGGAAGCTGATCCTGCCGCAGATGTGGCGCATCGCCCTGCCCGGCCTGGGCAACCTGTTCATGATCCTGATGAAGGACACCGCCCTGGTCTCGGTCATCGGCCTGGAAGAAATCATGCGTCGCTCGCAGATCGCCGTGACCGCCAGCAAGGAGCCCTTCACCTTCTATATGGTCGCCGCCTTCATCTATCTGGGCCTGACCATCATCGCCATGATCGGCATGCACTTCCTCGAGAAGCGCGCCAGCCGCGGCTTCGTTCGGAGCGCCTGATGAACTGGGACGTGATCTACAAGTACCTGCCCAAGCTGCTCGAGGGCGCCTGGCTGACCGTGGAGCTGGTCGCCATCGCCGTCGTAGCCGGGCTGATCCTCGCCCTGCCCATGGGCATCGCCCGGGCCTCGCGCCACTGGTACGTGCGCGCCCTGCCCTACGGCTACATCTTCTTCTTCCGCGGTACACCGCTGCTGGTGCAACTGTTCCTGGTCTACTACGGCCTGGCCCAGTTCGACGCGGTGCGTAAGGGGCCGCTCTGGCCATACCTGCGTGACCCGTACTGGTGCACCATCATCACCATGACCATGCACACCGCCGCGTACATCGCGGAAATCCTGCGCGGCGCCATCCAGGCCGTGCCGCCCGGCGAGATCGAGGCGGCCCGCGCGCTGGGCATGTCGCGCGCCCAGGCGATGATCTACATCATCCTGCCGCGCGCCGCGCGCATCGGCCTGCCGGCCTACAGCAACGAAGTCATCCTGATGCTCAAGGCCAGCGCCCTGGCCAGCACCGTGACCCTGCTGGAACTGACCGGCATGTCGCGGACCATCATCGCCCGCACCTACCTGCCGGTGGAGATATTCTTCGCCGCCGGTATCTTCTACCTGGTCATCGCCTACGTGATGGTGCGCGCCTTCAAGCTGCTGGAGCGCAAGCTGCGCGTCGACGCCTGCCAGGGCCGCTGACTCATCACCATCCCTCTCCCGCCGTGGGAGAGGGATAGAATGCGCGGCATCGCCCTCACTTCACCGCTCGCATGATCCTCACCGGCCCCGCCCTGCGCGAACGCTTCCAGGCCCTGGACGACTTCCTCGTCGCCCACCAGGCGCTGTGGCGACCGAAGCCCTTCACCTGCCTCGTCCTGCCCTGGGAAGCCGAGCATCCCGCGCTGGCCGCCTGGTTGCGCGAACGCAGCCTGGAACAGGCCGAAACCGAGCACAATCACCCGGAGCGACTGCCGGCCCCCGCTCCCTTCCCGGGACTGGCACAGCAGGCCGCCGCGCTCTCGGCACTGGGGGAATTGCCGGAGTGCCAGCTGGGTCCGCTGCCCGAGCGCCTCGGCGTCGACGTGCCAGGACGCAAGTGGCAGCAGATAGTCGCCTTCGCCGGGCGCCTGCAGTTCCAACGGCTACCGAGGCATTGGCTGGACTGGTGTTCCGGCAAGGGGCACCTCGGTCGCCTGCTGGCCCAAGGGGGGCAGCGCCTCACCTGCCTGGAACACGACGAGCGTCTGATAGCTGCCGGCCGGCACCTCAGCGATCGCCTGCACATGGATGTCCAGCACCTGCTGCAGGACGTCCTGGCGGATGACGCGCAGACGCGCCTTGGCGCCGAACACAGCCCGGTGGCCCTGCACGCCTGTGGCGACCTGCACGTGCGTCTGCTGGAACTGGCCAGCGCCTCGGGCTGCCCCCAGCTCGCCGTGGCGCCCTGCTGCTACAACCGTATCGCCAGCACACACTATCGGCCGCTGTCGGCTCCCGCCCGGCAGTCCACCCTGCAACTGTCGAAGGACGACCTGGGCCTGCCCCTGGCCGAAACCGTCACGGCCGGCCAGCGCCAGCGCCGCCAGCGCGACCAGTCCATGGCCCGTCGCCTGGCCTTCGACCTGCTGCAGCGCGAACAGCGCGGGACGGACGAGTACCTGCCGACGCCGTCGCTGCCGGTCAGTTGGCTGGACAAGGACTTCGCCCAGTACTGTCGCGACCTGGCCGAGCTCAAGGATGTGGCGCTGAATGACGACATCGATTGGGCTTCCCTGGAGGCTGCGGGCTGGCAACGCCTGGCCCAGGTGCGCAACCTGGAACTGGTGCGAGGGCTCTTCCGCCGGCCGCTGGAGCTATGGCTGCTGCTGGACCGCGCGCTCTTTCTCGAAGAACGCGGCTATCAGGTACGCCTGGGCACCTTCTGCGAGCACCAACTGACGCCACGCAACCTGCTTCTGCTCGCCGAGCGAGGCTAACAGTCCATCCACAGAAGCTGTGGATAAGTCTGTGAGCACTTTCTGAAGAAACAGCTGTGAAGCCCGGCCGCCCTGGGCGGCACATCAATTGGCCGCTTCTTGATCAACACCATAAATCCAAATAAAAACAGCTACTTATGGAAGAACAGGACAAGCCGCACAGAATGCGTGCAGCACGCCCTAACCCCGGCTTCTTTTTGTGCATAAACATAGATCGGCTGATGCCGCAACCAGTGAAATCAAGGGGCAAAGCTCGTTGGGGATGGTCGTGAAAGGCTGCCTGCCGATCCTTAAGAAGATTCAGCTTCGACTCGGTTTACAGGACCAAGGCAATGGCTATAATGGCAGCCCTTTCGCCGGTATAGCTCAGCTGGTAGAGCAACTGACTTGTAATCAGTAGGTCCCGGGTTCGACTCCTGGTGCCGGCACCATTCAAATCAAAGGCCTGCAGCGATGCAGGCCTTTGTTTTTTCTGCTGTACCTAATTCGACGTACAGCCAGCCCAGCCGAGCGGATCAATGGCTCGCTTGAGCTAAGACCTCTGCCGAACCTGCCGCTGCAGCACCCAGGTTTCACCCGATGTCAGGGCACAGCCCATGCGCCACAATTTGGAGGTGGGTTGGGATGCAGCCGCGCTCCTATTGGGTAACAATCGCAAGCCCGAAAACTCTAGGAAGGAGTCCCTCATGGCTGTCGCCCGCGAACTGACCAGCTATGTGATGCGCTGGAGCCTTGCGCTCGCTGCAGCGCTTTCGGCCCAAGGCGCCATGGCGAACGCGGAAGTTCTTCGGCTCCTCCAGAGAGAGGTCGCCGTCAAGACGACCTTGCTTGCGGCGGCAGAGAAGGAATGCACAGCACGCGAACAAGCCGCGCTACCGGCCAGGCTGACCACCGAAAACCTGCAGGCTCTTGGATTGCCGCGCCACGATCTGGGGCTAGCCGTGGGCTATCTGGTGCAGCGTAATGGGTACGCCTGTTCGCAAGCAGCGCTGGCCGAGCTGCTGCATGCCGCCCTGGCGCTGGAGCGGACACAGAAGGTGCTTGGGCAGACACCCAGCCAGATCAGCGGCAACTTGGTAGATACTGTCTTCCCCGGCCCGAGCTACTACAAAATGGCCATGGCCTTCAGCAAACTGCCGGAAGAATCCCGCATCCCCCTGGAACACCTGATCGGGTCGGAGCCTTTGGATATGAGGGCTGTCCTACAGCGGCTTCCCGCAAACTGAGTATGGGCCTCCCGGGAGTGAAAGCTTACCCGTAAAGCACCTCAAGGCTACCAGCGGGTACGCAGGGTCACGCCCAGGCTGCGGGGGTCGCCGGTCAGCACGCCATAGTCTCCCGCGCCAAGCTGGGCGTAGACGGCGGTGATGTAGTCCTCGTCGAACAGGTTGCGCGCCCACAGCTCGGCCTCCCAGCGCCGGTCGGCGCGGCGCAGGCCCAGGCGCAGGTTGGTCAGCGCGTAGGACGGCTGGTAGCTGCCCTCGCCGCCTTCGAGGGTGCCGTAGTAGCCGCTGCGAAAGCTGTAGTCGAGCGCGCCGAACAGCTCCAGGCCCTGCTCCAGCGGGTGCCGGTAGTCGACGCCGGCGGTGGCGCTCCACTCCGGCGCATTGAACAGCCGTTCGCCCTTCAGGTCGCACGACCACTGGGCGACGGACGGGGAGCAGGGCGCGTTGGGGAAATCGCGGTAGCGCGCGTCGCTCCAGGCCACGCCCAGCCGCAGGTCGACGCGCTCGCTGGCGCGCAGCAGGCCGTCGAGCTCGATACCCCGCAGGCGCACCTTGCCGACGTTGATCAGGTTGTCGCGGATCGGCGGCGCGTACTCGTTGGCCGGCGCGCGGTTGGTCAGCGCCTGGTAGTCGTCGACGTCGGCCTGGTACAGGGCCAGGTCCAGCGTCGCCCGATCGTTCCAGAAGCTGCTCTTGAGCCCGACCTCGACCGAGGTGACGCGCTCCGCGTCGAAGGTCGGCTGGACGTTGGGGCCGATCACTTCGAGGTTGATGCCGCCGGCCTTGTAGCCCCGGGACCAGCTGGCATAGCCCAGCAGGTCGTCGGCGAAGCGGTAGCTGGCCGCGAGCTGACCGGACAGGTTGCTCTCCTCGATCGCGTCCCGCCGGTAGTACGCGCCGCCCAGGGTGGTGTCGCGCAGCAGCGGCCCGGCGATCTGCGACACCGGGTCAGGCCCCAGCGGCGCCAGACCGGACACCTGGCGCGACAGCCAGCCCTGCTTGCGCTCGCGGGTGTAGCGCAGGCCCGGCGTGATGTCGAGGCGGTCGGTGGCGTGCCAGGTGAGCTGGCCGAACACCGCGCGGCTATCCGTCCGCTGCTCGCCGTCGAAGGTCTGCCGGGCGCCGTCCAGCAGCGAGGGCGGGATCATCCCGGGGGTGACGCCGAGCATGGCCAGCTCCGGCCGGTCGCCGAGGAAGAACGCCGCCGCGTCGTCGCCGAAGCGCACGCCCAGCTCGCGGCTCAGGCTCTGGCGCAGGTAGTACAGCCCCGCGACATAGTCGAAGTGCTCGTTGGGCGAGTCGGCCAGGCGCAGTTCCTGGCTGAACTGATGGTGGTCGAGCCGCACCGCCACGTTCTGGGCGATGGACAGCGCCGTGCCGTCGCCGTCCTGGTCGGCGTCGTACGCCCAGTCGCGGTAGCCGGTGATGCTGGTCAGTGTGGCGCCGTTGGCCAGCTGGCCCTCGAGTTCGAGGGTGAGGCCGGTCTGCAGGGTCTTGATGGTGTTCGGCTCGTCCTGCTGCACCCGCCGCGCATAGGGGTCGATGGGCAGCTGGCGGTAGCCGAGGAAGGCCGCGCGCTTGACCGTGGCCTGGCTGTAGTTGCTGGCCATGAACACGTTGGTGTGCTCGTCCTGCCAGCCGTACTCGCCGATCAGGCGCGCGCGGAAGCTGTCGCTCGGCGTCCACAGCAGTTGCCCGCGCAGGCCCTGGCGGTTCTGGTCGCGCAGCTCGCTGCCGTCGTAGACGTTGTCGATCAGCCCATCGCGCTCGACATCGTAGCCGGTCAGGCGCCCGGCCAGCACGCCATCGACCAGCGCCCCCGATACCGTGCCGCGATACTGGCGCAGGCCATGCTCGCCGAACGACACCTCGGCGCTGCCCTCCGGCTCGAAGGTCGGCGCCCGGCTGCTGATGTTGATCGCCCCCGCCGAAGTGTTCTTGCCGTACAGGGTACCCTGCGGCCCGCGCAGTACCTCGACGCGCTGGAGGTCGACCAGGTCGTACAGCGACATACCCTGACGCCCCAGGTAGACCCCGTCGAGGAACACGCCGACGCTGCCGTCGATACCGTCGTTGAACGAGCTGGAGCCGAGCCCGCGGATGCCGTAGCTGGTGTAGCGCGCGTTGGGCGCCGACACCAGCAGGCTGGGGGCACGCTGCTGCATGTCCTCGGTCCGGTAGATACCTGCGTCGTTCAGCTGCTCGCCGTCGAGCACGCTCAGGGCGATGGGCACCTGCTGGGCGCTCTCCTCGCGGTGGCGCGCGCTCACCTTCACCTCGTCGAGCACCAGGGCCGATGCGGTTTCGGCGGCGGACAGGCCTTGCGTCCCGCCCAGGCAGGACAGCAAAACGATGCCGACCGGATAACCATTGCGAACCATCCTTCCCCCATTCATCCGCACACGGTGAGCCTCCTACGAACCGACATCCACGGCGGCGCGGGAACCGGGCGCGACCCGTTCGATGGTCGCGAGCAGCGCGGCCGTGTCGGACGGCTTGAGCAGGACGGCATCGAACTGCAGGTCGGCCGGATAGCCCGGCGGCGGCAGCGGAGGGGCGGAAGAATAAAGCAGCACCGGCAGCGCCGGCCACCGCTCGCGCACCGTGGACAGCAGCGCCCAGCCATCCATGCCGGGCATCGCCTGGTCGCTGATCAGCAGGTCGCAAGGCACTCGCCGCAGCGCATCCAGCGCCTGCGTCGCATCCGCCACGGCGGTCACGTCGAAGCCGTAGCCGCCGAGCAGGTCGCTGAGCCATTCGCGGTTGTGCTCGACATCGTCCACCAGCAGCACGTGCCGGCCGGCGCCGTCGACCCGCACGGTGTGGCTCTCCTCGAACGAGAAGTCCAGGTCCTCCTCCCGTGCGCGGGCGAACTCCACCTCGAAGCTGAAGCCGGTGCCGTGTGCCTGCGTCTCGTCCAGCACCAGCCTGCTGCCCATCTGCTGGAGCAGTTCGCTGACGGTGGACAGTCCCAGCCCGCTACCGGACACGCGCCTCGCCCCGCGACCACGCCAGAACGGCTGCACCAGGTGCTTGCGCTCTTCCAGGGGGATGCCGATGCCGGTGTCGCGCACCACGAAGCGCAGGCGGGCCGAGTCGGCGTCGCAGGCCAGGCACTGCACCTCGAACAGCACCTGGCCGTCGCGGGTGAACTTGGCGGCGTTGGCCAGCAGGTTGATCAGTATCTGGCGCAGGCGGCGGAAGTCCGCCTGCACCAGCGTCGGCAGCCGCGAATCGAAGCGGGACTCGAAGGTGTTGTTCTGCTGCGCCGCGAGGAAACCACCCTCGTCCTCGATCTCCTGCAGGAAGCCATAGAGATAGCCGGGCGCCAGGACCACCTCGAGCTGGTGCAGCTCGCTGCGCGAGAACTCCAGCAGTTCGTCGATCAGCTCCAGCTGGCGGCAGGCGTTGCGCTCGATCTTCCGGGGGTAGTCCTGGGGCAGGCCGGGTGGCAGCAGCCTCGCGTAATTGACGATGCTGACCAGCGGCGAGCGCAGGTCATGGCTGATCCGCGCCATAAGCAGGCTGCGCGCCTGCAGCGACTCGCGCAGCTGGCGGGTGCGCATGGCCACCGTGCTTTCCAGGCGCTCGTGCTCGGCCTTCTGCTGGTTGTCCAGGTCGGCGAGGGCACGACTCTCCCGGGCCCGCACGCGGCCCACCTCCAGGGCCAGGGTACAGGCCAGCAGGAGCAATCCCGGCAGGGTGGAAGTCACGCTCAGTATGTCGGCGGTGGTCTGCCAGGGCACGCCCGCCACGGACAGCAGGCGTATCAGCCCCTGCAGCATGATCAGCCCGTAGACTAGGTACACCAGCCAGCTGTAAGCCACTTGCCGCCGCCAACCCATCAGCAACGTGGCGGTCAGCAGCAGATAGACGGCCTTGCGCGCCCAATCGAACAGGATGCGCCCCTCGATGTTGTCGACCAGCATCCAGGCGTGGCAGAGCAGCATCATGACGATGAACAGGTCGTAGGCCCTGCCCCACACAGGCGGCAGCTGGCGCACCTGGAACAGCACCCGGAAATAGACCAGCAGCAGGCAGTACTGGATCAGCCCCAGCGCCCACATCATCCACCACGACCATGGCAGCAGCGCGGGCAGATGCACCAGGTAGCCGTTGACCACGCTGACCAGCATCGCGTAGGTGACGAGCGTCAGGGCGTGGGCGACCAGCAGCCGTGATCGCAGGATCCAGCCGACGACGAAGCTGAAGGGCACCATCAGCAGGGTGATGCCCAGCGTCATGCCGTCCGCCATGGCGCTGTTCTGCCGGTGCTCGAGCAACCCCAGCTCCGACCAGAGCCGGGGTTCGATGATGACCACCGTGTTGCTGGCCACGCGGATCAGCAGGTTCAGCTCCCGGTCCGCCGACAGCGACAGCGGGAAGGCCGGCTGGCGGGCCTCGGCGGGCCACTGCTCCAGCGGGTGTTCGGCGCCGGCGCGCATCGTGTGCCACTGCTCGTCCTGGCGGACGAACACCTGGATATCCGAAAGACGGGGATCGCCCACCGTGAGCCAGCGCGGGCACCCGCCTGCGAAGTCGCCCGGCAAGCGCAGGCGCAGCCAGAAGGCCGAGCGGCTGTACTGATGGGGCAGGAATTCCTGGGTGGAGGGAACGAAGGCGCTGTCGGGCAGCGCCAGCACCTGGTCGGCGGTCAGGGTGCCGCCCGGGTCCTCCAGTATCTGCGCCTGGCTGGACAGTTCGATCCGCTGCGCCGGGCACTCCGGTGATGCGCAGGCCACGCCGGCGAGCAGCATGCAGCCCACCAGCACCAGCCTCCGCCACCAGCCTCTCACGGGAGGTGGCGCCCCCACGGCTCGCGGCCACACCTGCGGAGCGCCGGCGACGGGGTGCCGGCGAGCGGATGGCTGAAACCTTCGCGGCGGAACCGGCGTCCACAGCCTGACACCACCGCGAACGCCCGGAGGCAGGCGCCGACGGCGCTCGGCAAACACATCGAGTATTCGGACGACACCAGACTCAGACCTTATGCACGGACCGTCATGACCAGGGAGTGGACAGCAAACCCGCCATCGGCCTCTCGGCCCCGGCAGCGGAGGCGAACATGAAATCGCACCACGGCAACGCTGACAACCAGGAACAGACCACCCTCACCGATAAGTGGCCCGAACGGGACGCTCCGACCGACGCCCGCGGCCTGCCCGGCTACCCCGAGCGCGGCGGCTCCGCCGGGCGCGACGTGGACCCGGAACTGGGCTTCGACCCGGACTCGCCGGACCTCGACGACCCGCAGATCGACCCGCCGCATCCGCCACACATTCCGGACAGCGCATCGGACCCGCGGGCGGAACGCCGCGCGCCCGACGATCGGTACCCGCCCTACGACGACAAATGACGGCGACAGCGCCGAAAAAATAAATCCAACTTGCCGACGCGCTTCGTGGTCAGTCCCTCGGGACTGATCAACATCGAGGCGACCATGACGCTCATCACCGTGCTGGCAGGCGTGTTCTTCCTGATCGTCGGCTGGCTCTGCCTGGAGGCGATAGGCTCCTGAGCGGTACCGGCGGCGCCCGCCCTCAGCGTCCTTGCGCGCGCTCGCCGCGCAGGGTCATCACCGCGCTGGTCACGGTGGCCACCACCTTGCCGTCCTCGCGGCGGATGTCGCACTGGTAATGACTGATGGTGCTGCCCCGGTGCGACGCCCAGGCGCGGGCGCGCAGCCTGTCCTGCCACACCGGCCGCAGGAACGTGGCCTTCAGGTCGATGCTGGTGAAGCTCTCGCCCTCGCTCATCAGCGTCGAATGCGCCGTGCCGATGGCGGCGTCCGCCAGCTCGCAGAGCATGCCGCCGTGCACGGTGCCCTGCTGGTTGCCGTGCCGGATAGCGTCGGCGTCCAGTTCGATCTCGGCCATGGCCTCGTCGATGGCCACCAGGCGGAAGCCCAGCAGCTTGGAGATCGCGGTCGGGTACAGCATGTGCGTCTCGTCCCCGTCGCCAAGCGTGCCCTCCAGCTGGCGCTGCAGGTATTCCAGAACGGTGAGATAGCGCGTGTTTCCGGTCATTCCCGCCTCCATTCGATCCCAGGTTTCTGCCACGGCGACGGCGCCTCACTGAGTCGGTCACGCGCCATCATGCTTCCGACGATGTACCTTGCAGCCACCATTGCAGGCAAGCCATTCCGAGAAAAGTGGTGCCGATACCAGCGTCGGAGGCGGGCCGAAGCGCGCTTCACTCACAGGCGCTGACCAAGGCGCGGAAGCCGCCCGTCGCTCCAGGCAGCGCCAGCCCTGGAATCGTATGAACTTTCCCGCCTCGCCTGGCTTCTTTCCGTCATGGGGCGTGCCTCCTATCGGGCACTGGAGAGCGAACATGAACACCACTTGCGTTTCCGACTTTTCGCGCGCGATTCCCGGCTACAGGCTCGACTGCGCCTGCGCCCTGGATGGCGTGACCACCCTGACCGTACTCAACGAGGTCACCGGCGAGCGCTTCGCCGTGGAAGGCCTGTCCGTCGAGCAGCTGGCAGCGCCACAGCTGTGCAAGCAGATCGCCGAGAACCTCACCGTGCACGTGGCCGGCTTCCCCGTGGCGGGCATCATTCGTCTGCGCGACTGAGCCCGCGCCGGCATGCTGCGCATCGCCACGTTCAACATCAACGGCATCCGCCCCCGACTCCCCGCCCTGCTCACCTGGCTCGAGCGGGAGGCGCCGGACATCGTCTGCCTGCAGGAACTGAAGGCCGCCGACGACAAGTTCCCCGCCGCCGAGCTGGAACAGGCGGGCTACGGCGCCCTCTGGCGCGGCCAGCCATCCTGGAACGGCGTGGCGATACTGGCGAAGGGCATGCAGCCCCTGGAGATCCGCCGCGCGCTGCCCGGCGACGCCTCGGACCATCAGAGCCGCTACCTGGAAGCCGCGGCCCACGGCGTGAT
This sequence comes from Pseudomonas paralcaligenes, assembly GCF_019655855.1. GTDB lineage: Bacteria > Pseudomonadota > Gammaproteobacteria > Pseudomonadales > Pseudomonadaceae > Aquipseudomonas > Aquipseudomonas paralcaligenes. Next base: position 65,723 of record NZ_BPFX01000004.1, read on the forward strand.
CGTCGGCTGCCTCTACCTGCCCAACGGCAACCCGCAGCCCGGCCCCAAGTTCGACTACAAGCTGGCCTGGTTCGAGCGCCTCATCGAGCATGCCGGGTCACTGCTGTCGAGCGGACATCCCGTGGTGCTGGCGGGGGACTACAACGTGGTGCCCACCGACCTCGACATCTACAACCCCAGGTCGTGGCTGAAGGACGCACTGCTGCAGCCCGAGAGCCGGGCCTGCTACCAGCGCCTGCTCGACCAGGGCTGGACCGACGCCATCAGGCGCCGCTTCCCCGAGCAGCGCATCTACACCTTCTGGGACTACTTCCGCCAGCACTGGCAGCGCGACTCGGGGCTGCGCATCGACCACCTGCTGCTGTCCGAAGCGCTGGCGCCGCGCCTGGCCGACGCCGGCGTGGACCGCTGGGTGCGCGGTGAGGAGCGCGCCAGCGACCACGCTCCCGCCTGGGTGCTGCTCGAGGTCTAACGCTGGCCTTCCGCCTGCGGCGCGACCAGCTCGTTGCCCTCGTCGGGGTCCCGCCGGTCCTCCGACCGGATGTTTTCGCCCACCTCGACCGGTGTGTGGTTCGGCATAGGCGCCTGTCTTTCGTGCGGCTTCTCGCGGCTGGTCATCACGTCACCTCGAACGGGCCGGTATTGGCCTCGCAAGGTTCGAGGAACACCCCGCAACGGGGTTCAACCTATCCGCCGGCCGGCCTCCGCGCCCAGGCAGGCGAGCAGGCTGCGCATCGGCGCCGACAGTGCCTGCCAGTCGCGGTAGCACAGGCAGAGCCGCCGACGCGCCCAGTCTTCTTCCAGGGCCAGCACCCGGTAGCCGTAGCGGCGCCGGTGGCGGGCGGCGACGGCCTGGGGGACGATGCCCAGGCCAATGCCGTGGGCAACCATCTCGCACAGCCCCTCGAAGGTCTTCATGCAGATGCGCAGCTGCAGCGGCCGGCCCGCATTCCGGGCGTGCTCGTCGAGGTGATCCTGCAGCGCGCTGCCGGGCGCCATGCCGACGAACGCCTCGCCGAGCACCTCGGCCAGGCGCACGCCGCCGCCCGACGCCAGCCGGTGATCCGCCGGCGCGATCAGCACCAGATGGTCCTTCGCCACCGGCTCCAGTTGCAGCCCCGCTGCCTCGACGGCGTCGGACACGATGCCAGCCTCGGCCAGCCCGGCGTCGATGGCCCTGACGATCTCCGTGCTGGTGCGCTCCTTCAGTTCGATGTGCAGGCCCGGCCGCTGCGCCAGCCACGGGGCGAGCCGGCGCGGCAGGAACTCCGTCAGCGCCGAGGTGTTGGCGTACAGGTGCAGGGTGCCCCGGGCGCCCACCGCGAACTCCTCCAGCTCGCCGCGCAGCAGCGCCTGCTGGCGCAGGATCAGGCGCGCGTGATGGGCCAGCGCCTCGCCGGCCTCGGTGGCCGCCACGCCCCGCGGGTGGCGCCGCAGCAGGGCGACGCCCACGTCGGCCTCGATGTTGCGCAGCCGCTCGCTGGCGGAGGCCAGCGCGAGGTTCGCGTCGGCGGCGCCGCGGGTGATGCTGCCGGCATCCAGCACGCACAGGAAGAGACGAAGGTCCGCCAGGTCGAGCCGCATGATTCCACCTCCAGCCTTCGGATGGCCCGAAGGCACCGCCGGGAAAACCGCATTGTGCGCCTGGACCGGCCCGGCTCCAATAAGCCCATGAACGAATCCACTGTCTTTGCGCTGCTGGTCACCCTGATCTTCCTCGCCGCGGGCCTGGTCAAGGGCGTCACCGGCATGGGCCTGCCCACCGTCGCCATGGCGCTGCTCGGCAGCCTGATGTCGCCCGCCGCCGCCGCGGCGATGCTGCTGGTGCCCTCCTTCGTGACCAATCTGTGGCAGTTGCTCGCCGGCCCGCAGACCCGGCGGATGCTGCGCCGCCTGTGGCCGATGATGGCGGGGATCGTGCTGGGCACCCTCGCCAGCGCGGAGCTGCTGGTCCGGGCCGACGCCCGCTGGTCGGGCCTGGCACTGGGTAGCGCGCTGGTCGTCTACGCCGGCTACGCGCTGCTGTCGCCGGCGCTGTCGGTGCCGGCGCGGGCCGAGCCGTGGCTGTCACCCGTCGTCGGTCTGCTGACCGGGGCGATCACCGGCGCCACCGGGGTCTTCGTGATCCCGTCTGTGCCCTACCTGCAGGCGCTGCGCCTGGACAAAGACGAGCTGGTGCAGGCGCTCGGCCTGTCCTTCACTGTCTCCACCCTCGCTCTCGCCGCCGGCCTCGCCGCCCGGGGCTTCATCCAGCCGGACCAGCTCGGCACTTCCACGCTGGCCATCCTGCCCGCGCTGGCCGGCATGTGGCTCGGCCAGAAGATCCGCGCGCGGATCAGCGCGGCACTGTTCCGCCGCGGCTTCCTGTCGTTCCTCCTGCTGCTGGGGCTGGAGCTGATGCTGCGTCCATTCCACTGAGCCCCGTAGGCGAGGCACTGGATACGCGGCATCATAGAAGGCCGACCGCGCCGACTCATCGGCGCCGCTGGCCCGTGCGCCAGCCGTGCCACGCACTCAGCGAGAACCGATATGAGCACCGCCCAGAACCCCATGACGACCTCCACCCTTGGCGACAGGAGCTGACGGCATGATCGAAGTCACCGAAGCCTCCATCGCCGACCTGCGCGCCGCGCTCGAATCCGGCCGCACCACCGCCGTCGAACTGGTCCAGGCCTACCTGGCCCGGATCGACGCCTACGACGGCCCCGGCACCCCCACCCGACTCAACGCCGTGGTGGTGCGCAACCCCGAGGCGCTCGACGAAGCCAGGGCCTCCGACGCCCGCCGCGCGCGCGGCGAAACGCTCGGTCCGCTGGACGGCATCCCCTACACCGCCAAGGACAGCTACCTGGTCAAGGGCCTGACCGCCGCCTCCGGCAGCCCGGCCTTCAAAGACCTGGTCGCCCAACGCGACGCCTTCACCATCGAGCGACTGCGCGCGGCCGGCGCGATCTGCCTGGGCAAGACCAACATGCCGCCCATGGCCAACGGCGGCATGCAGCGCGGTGTCTACGGCCGCGCGGAAAGCCCGTACAACGCCGCCTACCTCACCGCGCCCTTCGCCTCGGGCTCGTCCAATGGCGCCGGCACCGCCACCGCCGCCAGCTTCGCCGCCTTCGGCCTGGCCGAGGAAACCTGGTCGAGCGGTCGCGGGCCGGCGTCGAACAACGGCCTGTGCGCCTACACGCCTTCGCGCGGAGTGATCTCGGTGCGCGGCAACTGGCCGCTGACCCCGACCATGGACGTGGTGGTGCCCTACGCCCGCACCATGGCCGACCTGCTCGCAGTGCTCGACGTGGTGGTGGCCGACGACCCGGACACCCGCGGCGACCTGTGGCGCCTGCAGCCCTGGGTGCCGATCCCCAGGGCCTCCGAGGTGCGCCCGGCGTCCTACCCGGCGCTGGCGGCGACGGCCGAGGCGCTGGCCGGCAAGCGCTTCGGCGTGCCGCGCATGTTCATCAACGAGGACCCGGACATGGGCACCAGCGAGGCGCCAGGCATCGGCGGCCCGACCGGCCAGCGCATCCACACCCGGCCCTCGGTGATCGACCTGTGGCAAGCCGCACGCCAGGCGCTCGAAGCGGCGGGGGCGGAAGTGATCGAGGTCGACTTCCCGCTGGTATCCAACTGCGAGGGCGACCGCCCCGGCGCGCCGACCGTGTTCAACCGCGGCATCGTTTCCGAGGAATTCCTGCACGACGAGCTGTGGGACCTGTCGGCCTGGGGCTTCGACGACTTCCTGCGCGCCAACGGCGACCCCAGGCTGAACCGCCTGGCCGACGTCGACGGACCGCAGATCTTCCCCCACGACCTGGGCACCCTGCCCAACCGCGAAGGCGACCTGGCCGCCGGCATGGACGAATACGTGCGCATGGCCGAGCGCGGCATCAAGCCCTGGGACCAGATCCCAACGCTGCCCGACGGCCTGCGCGGCCTGGAAAAAACCCGCAAGCTCGACCTGGAAGACTGGATGGACCAACTGGGCCTCGACGCGGTGATCTTCCCCACCGTGGCCGACGTGAGCCCGGCGGACGCCGACATCAACCCGGCCTCCGCCGACATCGCCTGGAGCAACGGCGTCTGGGTCGCCAACGGCAACCTGGCCATCCGCCACCTGGGCGTGCCCACCGTCACCGTGCCGATGGGCGTGATGGCGGATATCGGCATGCCCGTGGGCCTGACCTTCGCCGGCCGCGCCTACGACGACTCGGCCCTGCTGCGCCTGGCCTCGGCTTACGAGGCGACTGGGTCGAAGCGGCAGGTTCCGGCGCGGACGCCGCCGCTGTCTCAGAGATGAGACCGTTTTATCTGTCGCCTATAGCACTTTGGCCTTGAGTCTGGCCAAACAGTATCGAGGCGCTACTTGGTTCGAAAGAGGCTGCATGCCGGATAGCTGTTGATGGAGCCTGAGAAAAGGGGAGTGGAGCTGGATGCCAAGGTAGGCCCTTCGGCACCCGCAGCTACAACGACTCCAACTCCCCCCTCTAGCTGAACATGGTCAGTTTCCACAAGCCCGCAGGCGAACACCCTCTGCGATCACTTCTCTTACCTTAAAGTGGCAGACAGGTTAGTTTCTACCTGAATTACTGCGCGGGAACAGCCAGGCTCAGTGCTGTCAATACAGCCTGAGAGATAAGATGCTTAACAGTCTCCCCGCATGTTTATCAGCACTTATAAAAAATTAAAGTGCGCAATTGCCTTACAAGGCAATCATGACACAGAGCCACTTACATCAAGCAGGCCTTTTAATGACAGGATTCTCGCAACACAATATGGCGAGTGATCTTTATCGATAAAATTGGCCATCAGCGCAACCTCCAGAGCCTCTACATAATCATTCCTTATTATATTATTCGTCTTACGAGAGCTTATTATCCTAGGATGATGCAGCGCTGAAAAAAGGCCATTAATATCACAAACATCATAACCTAAACTGTTCATCCCCCTAGGAACAGCATTGCCTAGGGCGGCCGTATATCCAGATCTCTCCGAATTCAAATTTGCTATAGCACAAGGTATTTCAACTGCCACCAAATCGCTATCCCTATGCTCTCCGATATACTCGCACAGTAACAACAGAGATTGCTCATCGGGAATGTTTATGAGCTGGTATTCATTCTCCTGAAGATTAAATTTCTTCATTACCTCATCATATATAAATTCATGAGTCTCCCAACTGGTCTGATCTATACCAATCACATCACCAGGAGGCCAAAACTTAATATCATACCCGATACAAGTAAATGTCATTCTATATTCCTTTTTGGGCTCGCCAACTAGGATATGAGCTACACGCCCTAGCATCTACTGGCGTATAATTAAAAGTATGCTTTTGATGCCGCCTCTTATTCCAAATACATTGACCCGATGGCAACCTGTTCATCTGCCATGTATGGACATGTGAATCTTGTGGCGGGAGCTTACTTCCCTCAAAGTCTGTAACCTTATGAGGTGTCCCGCCAGAATGAAACTCAGAACAAATTGTGCCAACAGGCGGAGAACAGTCCGGCTCTTGTGGCGGCACAGGGCAACTGGATGTCTGTGGAGGGACTTCTGGCCCGATAGAGGGATAGCCAGCATTGGAGTTCTGTACACAAAGAATAGTATTACAGCTTAATAAAAGCCCACCATTATAAGGTAGTAACGCTCCATCGGAGGTGACCGGCCTTACCGCCGGGACCACTACTATAGTTATAGTACCGCGCAGCCCCAGTGCATCACTGGTAGTTATGGGGTTTGCAGAGACATAACCGAATGTGTTAAGTCCACCAGACAGCCCTATCGGATCGCTCTCCACATAGCGCCCAGTCTGCGGGTCGTAATCCCTGAAGTAGTTGTAATGCAGCCCACTCTCGAAGTCGTAGTACTGCCCCGGGAAACGCAGGTTGATGGCATCGATACCGCTGCCCTGCACGACGCTGGCGACACCCTCGCCAAAGGCATCGGACTTCCAGCGCCAGATCTCCTGGCCTGCCTGATTGGTTGCCAGCCGCGGACTGTTGAGGTGGTCGGCATGCAGGTAGAAGGTGGTTCGGCTGCTCACACTCCCATTCGGGGCGTAGTTCAAGGCCTGGCCACCGATGGGCATGCTGTCCAGCCACAGGTAGTACTGGCTGCTCAGCCTGGTGCCGGCGCTGTTGTAGCGGGTTTCCCCAAGCAGCTGGCCGTCGGGGCCGTAGAGGAAGGTCACCACCGCGATGCTGGTGATCTTGTGGGTACGCTGACCGAGGGCGTTGTAGCGGTACTCCGCGACGATATCGTTGCCAATCCTCACCCTGGACAGGCGACCCTGGGCGTCGTACTCAAGTTCTCGAGAGGACCTGTCTTTGGCCAGGTTGCCAGCGGCATCGCTGGTCACGGGCTGGCTACCTATCTGGGTCAGCCGATTGCTGTTCGTGGCATAGCCCAGCGTGGTGGTGGTACTGGTGGGTGTGCTGCCGAGATGGGTGACCGTCTTGCTGGTACGGTTGCCCACGGCATCATAGGTGTACTGCTGCCGCAGGTTGGCCTGCTGCTCCTGGGTCAGGCGATCCAGTTCGTCATAGCTGTAGAACAGGTCGCCAAACAGGCCGCTCTGCAGGCTTTCGATATTGCTGTTGGCGTCATAGCCATAGTTGGCCTGCCAGAGCCCTACGCTCTGCTGGGTGAGGCGGTAGTCCTGATCGTAGGTGCGCGAAAGGGTGAGGCCGTTGGCCCACGTCAGGCTCTTCAGCGGCCCGAAGGGGTTGTACGTCAATCCCGTGGCAAAGGCTGCCGGCGGTTGCTGGCCTTGAAGGATGCTTATGTCGCTGACCTGGCCTGCACCATTGCGCTGATACGTCACCGCGAAGCCAGCCGGATAGACAACGTGTGTCAGCTGCCCTGCGGCATCGTAGCCGTACTCCAGGGCTTCATAGGCGTCGGTGCCAGCCACTTCGACCGAGCGAATCTGCTCTACGAGGTTGCCGCGAGCATCGTAGAAGTAGCCGAGCACCCCGCTGGCATCCTGTATCGCCGTGAGGCGCCCGATGCCGTGGTTGCCCTCGGCCGTCATGTCGTAGTGGTATTGGACGTTGAGCGCTGGCGAGGCGGGGTACTGCCTCCCCGTGAGGCGATTCAGGGCATCGTAGCTGTAGGTGGTGACAACGCCGCGAGCGTCGGTCTTGCTGATGAGATTGCCGGCCGCGTCATGGAGGTAGGTGGTGGTTCCGCTGTCGGGGCTGATGACTTTCGTCAGGTTGCCCAAGCCGTCGTACTCGTATTGAGTGATGACGCCCCGCGGGTCTGTGACCCTGGTCAGGTTGTCCTGGGCATCGTAGGCAAGAGCGGTATTGCCGTTGCGGGGATCGGTGCTGGAAACCAGTCGATCAAGGGCATCGTAGCTGCTGGTGGTGCTGTGCTGCCGGGGCGTCTTGCTGAGGGTCGGGTTGTCATTGAGGTCGTAGCCATACTGGCGGGTCTGCCCGGCAGCTCCGATGGAGCGCAGCAGGCGCCCCAGTTCGTCATAGACCCAGGTCTGCTGCTGGGTCAGTGTGCTGGAGGTATCCTTCAGGCGCTGGGCGGTCCGGTTGCCCATCGCGTCGTAGTCGTACTCCACCGACTCGGCCAGGTTGTTGGTGATCCGTGTGAGCCGTCGCGCGCCGTCCCAGGTGTATTCCAGCCAGCTGCCGTCGCCACGGGTGACCTTGGTGATCTGGCCGACGGCATCGTGCTCGAAGCTGGTCGTGCTACCCGCTACGCTCGCCGAGGCCAGCCAGCCTTGGGCTGTATAGGTCAGGCTGGTGGTGACGTTATTGGCGTCGACCACGGTCTGGGGATTGCCGTAGCTGTCGAAGTCGTACAGCTGGGTGATATGTCCCAGAGCATTGGCGACCTGGGTGAGACGACCCTGGCTGTCGTAGCTGTAGGTCGTGACATCGTTGACGTCGGTGCGTGGGCCGTCGGCGGTTTCTACCTGGCCGAATGAGTTGTAGGTGTAGCTCCAGCTGCTTTCCGCGGCCTGGGCCGCCGGTAGGCCGAGTGTAGAGACCAGCGCAAGCACCAGCAGGCTCGCGCGATGCGAAATCTTCATCGATCAGTTCCTTCTGTAATCAGCGTGCTTCGACGGTGCGGCTGAGCTGCCTTCCCTGATTGTCGTACTGGTAGCGGATGATGCGCTTGGGCTCGGTTACCACGAGAGGCAAGAAGAAAGTTGGATGCCACTCTGTTGTGATGGTACGGGCCTGCGGGGTACCAACGGCCTCGGTACGAGAGCTTTCGAGGCCACGCGCGTTATAAATGTAAGTTGTTCGATAGTTTTTATTGTCGGTTTTCCTCGTTAACTGGCCAAGGCTGTTGTACTCAAACTTTGAGTTACTGCTGGGACAGTTGGCAGACGGCTCGCCCCGGATCGCGGAAATACGTTTAACTCCATCGTACCTTGCAAACTGGTATTCGGTTGTTTTTCCATACTCATTGACGATGGAGGTTGAAAGATCTGATGTGTAGATCAGCTGTGTTTTCTCTGTACCCCCTGCGTGTTCACTAGAAATGGCGCGCCCTTTATCATCGTAAACCCATGTAGCGAAGCGAATACCATTTTCATCGGTGATTCCAGTGAGAAGCCTCGAATCACGGCTGTCCTCATAATGATAGGTCCGCTGCGCCACCAAACCGCTATATTCTTTCCGCACTGACTCAAGTTGCCCAACAGAGCCATAGCTATAAACAACACTTAAGCCTGAAGTAGAAAAAGACAACGGCTGATAACGTGAATCCTCTGTAAGTGAGGCTGAGTTACCAGCAGAATCCGAGAGCTCTATGCGGCCAGCCACATAATTGACCTGCACGTCAGATCTACCAACAGCCCGCACTGAAATCAACTTTCCAGCCGAGCTGAACCTCAGAACTTTATTTTCTTCAGAGATATAATCAAACCCTAGGGAGGTACGGGTTAGCGCTCCAGGCTCTATAGTACTGCTGATCAAAGATGTGCCGCTATCCAAAAAGTAAGAGACCCTACCGTCCGAGGTGATCAGAGTAATATCCTGATTGGATATCTCCAACCTATCAGAATAATTGTGACTCCATAATCCGGTAGAGCTGTTATAGCCTCTATACAGCTGGATACCGCCTGCGGCGGTGGCAGAATAGTCATACTCTCTTTGGAACTTGTTTCCATTTGAGGTATTGATGGGGTTACCACTTGGTGGTTTGACACTGCATGTTAGAGGCGTGGCCGGACCATTAAGTAGCGGCCTCATGCACTCATCACTTTTACAGTCGCAAACAAACAAATTGCTCGAAATATTTCTTTTTAGTGAGCCTGCAGGACAGGAGGCTCTTAAATCAATGCGAAGATTATTTGTATTAAATCTCTCACTAAGAACGATATACTCTCCATCAGGCAGAGGAATTACATTCATACTCTTTATTCTAAGAGTATAGTGAGACTGATACCCATTTATCACCACCGACTCAGGTGAAACATCAAGGGCGTATGGCTCAAATTTACTACATACTCCATCACCTCTTGCCAACACCGCTGCAGCGCAGGATTCATATGCCTGCTGCAATCTATTCCTCCATATCTCTTCATGGGTACCTAAATCAGGGTTTAAGGTGGCATAGCTATTATAGTTATATATAGGTGCTATTTGAGCCGCACAAACACAAGCGCTGACAAGAAACAAACAGAACATTATCTTTGCTTTAAGGGCCAGCAAGATATTACGATGCAAAATACACATAGTCAGCTCCTCTGAAATCAGCGCGCTTACCGCGCGACTGAATTACCTTCCTTGATAAGAAATAATGCGTTTAGATTCGGCCAGCAACGATGACAAGAACATTCATGCATTATCTGTTGGGCAATACTCGTAGCTTGTATTTAAAACTCTCACCCACCGTCAGCCCTTATATCTAGCCCAAGCCCCCAACTCCTTCATCAACACCCGCTCCTGCCCGGCGATACCGCGCAGGCGTTCGGCGATGGGGCGGAAGTCCGGGGTTTCGCCCTTGCTGCGGCTGGCGCGGACGCAGGCGGAGGCGAACTGGCGCCAGTCGTCGCCGATGGCGGTGAGGCGGGTCGAGGCTTCGGCCAGGTCGGGGGCGCCGAGCTTCTCGCCGGCTTCCTGCAGGAAGCTGGCGTACATGAAACGGAAGCCGGCGCCGCCGGTGCCGATTTCTTCCTGCATGCGCACGATGTGGGTGAGGTAGAGGCGGTTGTACTTGGTCTGGGTGGGGTCGAGCTTTTCCACCTGGGTGGCCAGGTGGCGGATGCCGCGGATGCCGATCCAGGGCAGTGGCATGCCGTCGAGGATGCGGGTGGTGGCCAGCACGGCCTGGCGGATGAGCTTGTCCCAGTCCTGTTCCCGGGGCACGTCGTCGAGCCAGTACATCAGGCCCTTGGCCGCCAGCGCGCCCTTGGCGAAGCGCGCCTTCTGCAGGTCGGCGCTGGCGCAGCGCACCGGCTCTTCGAATACCGGGTCGCTGATCAGGTATTCGTCGCCGTCGCGGCCGTAGGCCAGCAGGTTGTGGGCGTTGAAGTGGAAGCGCATTTCCGGCGGGAAGTACGGCAGCCAGAACACCGAACTCTGCAGGCCGGCCAGGCGGCCCTGGTCGAGCAGTGCGTCGAGGGCGCGGCGGCCCTCTTCCGGGTTGCCGAAGGTGCGGCTGTGCAGGCGCGCGCCGAGGCGCTTGCTCAGGGTCTTGATCAGGTGCCGGGGCGGCATGCGGTAGGCGATCAGCGGCATGCCGCCGAGCTTGACGATGGGCAGGTAGGCGAAGGCCAGGCCCGAGGCCAGGCCGAAGGCCATCGGCTCGCTCATCGGCAGGCCGGCGTGGGTCAGCAGGCTGGCCATCACTCCGCTTTCGCAGTGGGCGCTCTGGCGGTGCTGGAAAAGCGGTTCGAAGCTGCTCATGCCGGGTCCTTCTGGTAGCCGATCAGTTGTTCCACCGGCAGGCCGAAGGCTTCGGCGTATCGGGCGAGGATGGTGGCGTTCAGGCGTCGGTAGACGGCCGGGCGAAAGTGGCGGCGGATGCGCCACTGCCAGAGGCCGGTGATCTGCGCCAGCGCCGGTTCGTCCAGGCGGTAGCGGTACATCAGGCATTTCAGCGGCGACGCCTCGCCACGTCGCCAGGCCGCCTCGGCCTCGGCTTCCTGGGCCTCCAGCTCGGCCACCGCCAGCTGGGTGGCGTAGGCCTCGGTCTCCCAGCCGTCGCTCTGCGCGCGCTGGTAGTGGCCCTGTTCGTCCACCGCGTAGACCAGCTTGCTGTGGCCACCGTAGGTGGAGCTGTGGTCCTGGGGCACTTCGTCAAGCTTCATCGCCGACCACCGTCAGATGCATGAACGCGCTGGAGAAACGGCCGCTCTCCGGCACGTAGCAGAGCAGGCGCTCGCCACGGCGCAGGCGGCCGCCGTTGAACAGTTCCTCGAGGATGATGAAGATCGAGGCCGCGCCGGTGTTGCCCTTGCTGGTCAGGTTGGTGAACCAGCGCTCCTGGGGGATCGGCAGGTCGGCCTCGGCCAGGCCCTCGGCCAGGCGCTCGCGGAAGAATTCGGAGGAGTAGTGCGGCAGGAAGTGGTCGATGTCGGCGGCGCGCAGTTCGCGCTTGCGCAGGATGCGCTTGAGCGCCTCGACCACGGTGATGCGCACGATGTTGTCGTTGAGCAGCTTGACGTCCTGCTTGATCGCCATCACCGAGCGGCGGCTGCGCTCGTCGGCGTCGAAGCGGCTCCAGCCGGTCAGCGCGCCCTCCTCCATGTCGGCGCCGGCGTACATGCACGGCGGCATCTGGTCGGCGAAGGAGAGGATGTCGATCCAGTCGATGCGCAGGCTCAGCCCGCTCGGGTTGGGCCGGCCTTGCAGCCAGACGGCGCCCGCGCCGTCGGAGAGCATCCAGCGCAGGAAGTCCTTCTCGAAGGCGATCTCCGGGTGGCTCTCCAGCTCGCCGGCTCGGCGCTCGTACTCGGCGTCGAAGTTGCGCGCCTGCATCAGGGTGGAGGCGACTTCCGAGCCGCAGGCCACGGCGTTGCGGCTCTCGCCGCTGGCCACGCTGAGCCAGGCGTATTTCAGCGCGGTCATGCCGCACAGGCAGATGCCGGCGGTGGTCACCACTTCGCCGGGCGGGCTACCCAGTTCGCCGTGCACCATCACCGCGTGGCCGGGCATGGTCTGGTCGGGGGACGAGGTGCTGGCCACCAGGCAGTCCAGCGCGTCCAGTTCGAAGCCCGGGCCGGCCAGGCCGCGGATGGCAGCGGCGCTGATCTGCGCGTTGTTCATCGCCGGCTCGCCGCTGGCCGGGTCGATCACGTAGTGCCGGTTCTGGATGCCGTTGCGCTTGAGTACCAGGCGGCGCGCCCGCGACGGACGCCCGCCGACCAGGCCGAGGCGCTCCTCCATCTGTTCGTTGTCGACCGGATCGAAGGGCAGGTAGGCGCTGATGCGATTGATGAAGACGGGATTGGCCACGTTGAATTCCTCGGGTCACTTCACTCGCCGGACGGGCCGGCGAAGTAGGCCTTTTCACGCAGAGTCCGATCCCTGGACAGCGGAGCCAGCAGTTTCTTGAGCAGGGCGCCGAGCGGCACCACGGTGATGATCAGGCAGATCAGGAAGACGATGTAGAACACCAGGCCGGCGCCGCGACGAGCACTGTGCTGGGGGCCGAGGGCCGAGAGCAGGCGGCTCCACAGCTGGAAGCTGCGGTTGCCGACCTTCTCGCTGCCGATCAGCTTCTCGTCGACGCGCACGGCGCCGAGGCCCTTGAGCATGGGTTCGGTGATGGGCGCCGCGTCGCTGGTCAGGCGCTGTGCCATGGCCTCGCCGAAGCGGCTGGCGGCGGCGATCTCACCATCCTCGATGCCGGCGCGCGGCACCCAGGCGTAGGGTTTCTGCCGGCCGGTGAACATCCACAGCGGGGTGGCCAGGAAGCTCGCGGCGGTGCCGCAGGCGTCGGTCAGGGCGATGTTGTCCACCAGCCGCGCGCCGAGCTGGGCGAGGCGCGCCTTGACCTTTTCCTGAGCCATCAGCCACATGTTGCGGCAGCCGATCAGGGTCACCACCGGCGTGTCACGGAGCAGCCGGGCCGCCTCCGGCGAGGCGAGGAAGCTGGTCACCGGCAGCGACGGCGAGAGGAACCAGACCTGGTAGGCGAGAATCACCAGGTCATAGCGCTTGTCCGCGTCCACCCGCAGCGGTTGCAGCGGCTCGGGGCGCATCAGCACCGTCTCGGGAAAGATGCGGAAGAAGCCCAGGAAGGGCCAGGGAAAGGGGCGCTCCGGCTGCAGCTCCAGATAGTCCACCTGCACGCCGGCGGTTTTCTCCAGCGGCGCGCATACCGACCGGACCAGGCGATCCAGTTGGCCGGTTTGTGAGAAGTGGACTACCAAAACCTGACGCATCCGCTGCCGATTCCCTGCAAAATGGGTCGAATTATGCCACAGCGAATTCTTCAAACCGTAACCTGGCCGCGCCTTCTGGCCCTACTGTTCGTCAGTTCACAGGCCGTCGCCGGGGACATCCTGATCGACGTCGAGGGCCGCCAGGGCGACGCCCCTGTGCACCTGGCCCTGGTGTCTGCCAACCAGCCGGACTGGGACACCCGCGTGCTGCACCTGATCCAGGGCGGCGAGGCCGAGCTGCGGCTGCGCGACCTGCCGCCCGGGCGCTACGCCGTGCAACTGTTCCAGGACCTGGACGGCGACGGCCAGCTGGCGCTCAGCCGGCGCGGCGTGCCACGGGAGCCGGTGGGCTTCTCGACCAATCCGTCCCTGGTGAACGGCCAGCCGACGCCGCTGCGCTGCCTGTTCGAGCATGGCAGCGGCGATACGCGGATCACGGTGAAACTGCGCAGCAAGCGCTAGTCGGCGCGCCAGATCAGCTCCGAGGTGTCGTAGCCACGCGCGCGGGCCTCGGCCAGCAGACGCTCGCGCGTCTCGGGCGAGACCTGCGGCGTGCGCGATAGCAACCACAGGTAGTCGCGGTCGGGATTCCCCACCAGGGCGACGCTGTAGCCGGCGTCGAGGTAGAGCACCCAGTAGTCGCCCCTGGCCAGGGTCGGGAAGAGGTTGCTGAACCAGTTGTCGAAGCGCACCCACAGTTTGTCCGTGCGCTCCGACCGTTGCAGCGTCGCCTCGCCGCGCGCCTCCTTCCATGTGCCCTCCGCGGTGCGACAGCGGTTGGTCACCGCCACCGCGCCGTCTTCGCGCAGGCGGTAGTGCGCCTCGGAGGCGACGCAGGCGCGCTGGAAGAACATCGGCAGGCGCGCCAGTTCGTACCAGGTGCCCTGGTAGCGTTGCAGGTCCACCGCGCCGGCGGTGCGCGGCGGGCCATCCGGGGCGCCGGAGCCGGCACAGCCGGCCAGGGCGAGAAACAGCAGCGGGAACAGGATGGCGCGCATGGGGTTCTCCTTCGGCGTATGCGGATTCGACCGCGGGCGCCGCCGAAGGAGCGGGAAAGTTACTTGAGCCCCTGGCCGGAGAAGATCACTACCTTGTCGGCGGCGAACTGGACGCTGATGAAGCTCTTCTCGTCGCCCCAGGTGCAGCTGGTCAGGCCGATGGCCCCCGAGCATTCGGTGGGGCTGCCGAGCAGGCTCTCCACTTCGCTCTTGGCCATGCCGGCCTTGAGCTTGGAATAGTTTTCCTGGTTGATCTTGCTGCAGGCGGCGAGCAGGACACAGGCGGCGAGTACGGCGTAGTGGCGCAGCGACATGAGGTGACTCCAGAACGGACCAGACTGCCGCCGAGCTTGCCACAGGATGCGCCCGATTGCGCCCCTCCGGCCTCCGCGGCGGTTCACAGTTCGCGCTTGCGCCGCGTCAGAAGCGCGAGCCCGGTTGCTCGAGGAAGGCCAGTTCCTCGGGTGTGGACGGGCGGCCGAGGATCACGTTGCGGTGGGGGAAGCGGCCGAAGCGGCGGATCACCTCGCGGTGGCGCTCGGCGAAGTCCAGGTAGCTGCCGAACAGTTCGTGCTCGCTAGCCGGCGCCTGGTCACACAGGGCGGTGAAGCGGGCGACGGCCTGGTCCTGCAGGGCGAGGTCCTCGGCGTGCTCCAGCACCAGGTAGGCGAACACCCGATGGATGGGCACGAGTTCGGCGTCGAAGCCCTGGGCCAGGCCTTCCTCCAGCAGCGTCCTGGCTCGCTCGTCGCCGGCGAAGGCCTGCGGGGTGCCGCGGTGGATCATGCGCGGTAACTGGTCCAGCAGCAGGATCAGCGCCAGTCGGCCATGCGCCTGCCCGGTCCAGTCCCGCAGGCCGCCGGCCAGCGCCTCGGCGCAGAGGTCGCCGAAGCGAAGGCGCGCATCCTCATCCTGCTCGGGGCGGTAGCCGAACCACAGTCCATTGCGCCGGGCCGCCACCTCGCCGGCGCTCGCGGCGTCGCCGAACCACCAGTCCAGCAGCGGCTGCCAGGCGCTCATGGTTCAGGCCTTGTGATAACCGGTGACACGCTCGACTTCTTCCTTCGAGCCGAGGAATACCGCCACGCGCTGGTGCAGGGAGTCCGGCTGGATGTCGAGGATGCGCTGGTGGCCGTTGGTGGCGGCGCCGCCGGCCTGCTCGATGATGAAGGACATGGGGTTGGCCTCGTACATCAGGCGCAGTTTGCCCGGCTTCTCCGGCTCGCGGGCGTCGCGCGGGTACATGAACAGGCCGCCGCGGGTGAGGATGCGGTGCACGTCGGCCACCATGGAGGCGATCCAGCGCATGTTGTAGTTCTTGCCCAGCGGGCCTTCCTTGCCGGCCAGCAGCTCGTCCACGTATTGCTTGACCGGGGCTTCCCAGTGGCGCTGGTTGGACATGTTGATGGCGAACTCGGCGGTGCTCTCCGGCACGCGGATGTTGTCGTGGGTGAGCACGAAGCTGCCCAGCTCGCGGTCCAGGGTGAAGCCCTTGACGCCATCGCCCAGGGTCAGCAGCAGCATGGTCTGCGGGCCGTAGATGGCGTAGCCGGCGGCGACCTGTTGGGTGCCGGGCTGCAGGAAGGCCTGCTCGTTGAGGCTGTCGTTCTGGCTCAGGTGCTGGCCCGGGCAACGCAGCACGGAGAAGATGGTGCCGACCGAAACGTTGACGTCAATGTTGCTGGAGCCGTCCAGCGGGTCGAACACCAGCAGGTAGGCGCCCTTCGGGTACTTGCCGGGAATCTGGTAGGCGTTGTCCATTTCCTCGGAGGCCATGCCGGCCAGGTGGCCGCCCCACTCGTTGGCCTCCAGCAGGATCTCGTTGGAGATCACGTCGAGCTTCTTCTGCACCTCGCCCTGGACGTTCTCGGTATCCATGCTGCCGAGCACGCCGCCGAGCGCGCCCTTGGAGACGGCGTGGCTGATTTCCTTGCAGGCACGCGCCACCACCTCGATGAGGAAGCGCAGGTCGGCCGGCGTGTTGTGACTGCGGGTCTGTTCGATGAGGTAGCGGCTGAGGGTGACGCGCGACATGGAGGGGCTCCGGAGGCGTGGAAAAATCGGCGGCAGTTTAACCCTTTGCGGGCTCGGGCGCCTCTGCCGTACCCGACAGCAGATGAGAGGATGGCGACACGGGGGAAGTTCAAGAACGCGGCCCCGTTGCGGGGCCGCGGGATAGAGCGCTTACAGGTCCCAGGAAAGCGACAGGTTGACGCCATGCTGGTCGCTGTCGTCGGCGTCGCGGTAGGTGTAGGCGCCGCGCACCGCCAGGCCCTGCGCGATCTGGTGGCTGACGCCGAAGCTGGCGCGCCAGGTCTTGTCGTCCGGCGTGTAGCCTTCCAGGGTGTAGCCGATGGTCGGCAGGCTGCGCAGGGACATGTCCACATCGCCGGCGTCGTCCTCGTACTCGCGCTCCAGCGCCAGTTCGCCGAACAGGCGGGTCTGCTGGCTCAGGTCGAACAGGCCCTGCAGGCCGACGCCGAGGCGCTTGGAGGTGCGTTTCTGGTCGCCGAAGTTCAGCGCGGTGGCGCTCAGGCCGTCCTCGGCGTAGCCGTCCACCTCGACCCGCGCATAGTCGGCGCTGACGAACGGGCTGAGGTGCCAGGGGCTGTCGCTGCTCTGGGCGATGTCGTAGCCGACGCGGGCGCTCAGGCTCCACAGGTCGCCGTCGGTGTCGGCCTTCTCCCGGCGGGTGGAGGTGCCCAGGGCGAACTGGCGGTCGAGGTCGTGGTAGTCCAGGTAGCCGACGCTGGCGGCCAGCTCGCCCCACCAGCGGTTGTGCTGGTACTGGGCGAAGGCGGTGGCAAGGTAGCTGCGCAGGTCGTAGTCGGAATCGCCGGCGCCGACCTCCAGGCCCTGCTCGTAGAGCCCCGCCGCCAGGCCGATGCGCCAGGCGTCGTCGAGGCGGTAGCTGGCGCCGAGGTTGAGGCTGTAGCCGTTGCCATCGGCGTCGCCGCCATGGATGTCGTAGTTCTGCCGCTGGCCGCCGGCGTTGATGAAGGTGCGCACCTGGCCGACCGCCTGCCAGGCCTCCCAGTCCGCCAGCCACTGGGCGCGCAGCTGGTCCTGGTGGGAGCGCAGGGTGCCGTGGGCCATTTCCGGCAGCAGGCTGACCTCCCAGGGGGCGGCCAGCAGGGAATGGGCGTAGTCGGCGATCAGCATCTGGCCGGCGATGGTGGGGTGCACGCCATCGTTGAACAGCAGCTTGGTCGGGTCGGGATTGGTGCCGTTCAGGCCGTAGACCGGGTTCGGCGTGGAGCAGCCGTCGAAGCAGGTGCCGATCAGGTTCTGGTCGGTCGCCAGGCCGTACTGCCCGGGGTTGGCCAGCACTTCCGAGAGCATCAGCGGCACGTTCAGCGGGATAACCTGGGCATCCACCGTCGGCAGCAGGCGGACCAGCTCGTCGTTGTAGGCCAGGCCGAGCTGGGAAACGGTCTCCGCCAGCGGCGTGGTGGAGATCGCCGGCGTCTTGCCCACGTCCGGCAGCAGCCAGACCATGATGTAGCGGGCGCCGGACTGCTGCAGGGTCTGCAGGCTGTCGACCAGGCGCCCGGCCGCGGCCTGGGCCGTCTCCGGGCTGGTCACGCGGAACTGGAGGAAGTCGTTGCCGCCGCCGGTCAGGTAGTACAGCGCGTTCGGGTCGGCGCGGCCACCGGTGGCGGCGAGATAGCCGTCGGCGCCGTTGATCGAGTCGAGAATCTGGTCGGTGCGGTAGCCGCCTACCGCCCAGTTGTTACCACCGGCGTTCGCCGAGGCGAGGCCGGCGTCGTCGAGGCCCAGCCGCTCACCCAGGATCATCGGCGCGACCGGGCCGAAGGCTTCGCCCGGCAGGTAGGTCGGGCCGGTGCGGTTGGTGAAGCGCGTGGTGGCGCCGTCCGGGCCGTCGGTATCGGCGCTCCAGCCGGCATCGCTCAGGCTGTCGCCGAATACGACCAGGGAAGAATAGGGAGACGCATGCAGCGAGAGGGAAGCACCGGCCAGCAGGCATGCGGCGGCCAGGGGAGTCAGGATGCGCTTCATCGGAAAATCCTTATCGTTGTTGTTCGACCGGTTGGCACCTCCCTGACTCTAGCGTGATTTGCGTCGCAATTCACCACATACGCGCCGACCTCTAGCGATCCCCCGATTCCGGCTTGCGCAACAGGCTGAAGGCCATGCCGCCCAGCAGGGCGACGCCGGCCAGCAGCACGCCCCACAGGCCGAGGCGCTGCCAGTCGTACGCCGGCTGGCTAGCGGTCGCCCGCTCAGGGGCCGGCGCCGTGTCCGGGGCGATAGCGGTTCCCAGGCTGGCCAGGCGGCCGGGCTCGTAGCCGGGAATCAGCGTGCCCAGCGGCAACGCCGCCGAGCGCGCCGAGGTGTCGCCGACGGCCAGCCGGTACGGTTCGGAGCCCCGGGCGAGGAACACCACCTGGGTCCCGCTCAGCGCCACGCGCAGGACCGGGGCCTCCTGGCCGAGCCCGCCGCCGCGGGCATCGACCCGCAAGCGCAGCTGCTGCACCGGCACGCCGGGCAGCTCGATCTCGTCATGCAGTGCCTCCTTGCCGTTCTCCGGCAGGCGATAGAGCAGGCCGGCCGCCAGGGGCTGCCACTCCAGCGTGCCGCCGCGCCGCGCCGCCAGGCTGACCGGGGCCAGCACGTTGCCCGCCGGCAGCTCCACGCGGATGCGTTTCAGGGGCAGCGCCAGCGGCAGTTCCCAGCTGTATTCACCGGCCTTGGCCGAGACCGGCGCCAGCGGCGCAGACCAGGCCAGCGCCGGCCCCTGGTCGCGCCGCTCAATGCTCACCAGGCGCGTGTCGAGCAGCGCCGGCGCCTGTCGCGGGGCCTGCCAGAGCAGGCGCAGGTAGCGGGCCTTGGCCCCCGGCAGCGGCACCTCGCGCTGTTCGACGCGCTCGTCGGCGAAGCTCAGGCGGGCGATCTGCCCGTCGTCCCAGGGCTGCCAGTGCTGCAGGTCGTCGCTGGCCTCGATGGAGAAGCGCTGGAAGCCCTCCTGCTCGGCACTCCAGTCCAGCCGCAGGCGGTGCAGGGGCTGGTCGAAGGCGCTGGCGTCCAGCAGCCAGCCACGCAGCACCTGCTCGCCCTCCCCGGCCGGCTCCGGCGCCACCTCCACCAGAGTGCCGGTGGTGCCGCGCTGCACGCGGATGGCCGGCGCCGCCTGGGCATCGGCCGGCCCGCGCAGGGGGAACCATTTCACCGCTGCCTCGACGCGCCTCTCTTCGGCGCGGGCGCTGCCCAGGGTCAGCGCGTAGGCCAGTTCCTCGCCCTCGGCGTTGAGCACCCGCAGGTCGCGCAGGTCGGCGTGGCTGGCGGCCAGTTGCAGGCCGAACGGCACCTCCAGGCGATACCAGGGCCCCTCGCCCTCCAGGCGCAACGGCACCTGGGTGGTCTGGGCGGCCTGGAGCCAGGGCGTCGCCAGCAGGGCGAGCAGGCAGAGGATGGACTGGTTCATGAGGTCACCTGTGGGGATTCGGTCTTGCGCGGCGGCAGCGGGGCGAAGTAGCCGACCACCAGCAGCAGCACACCGACACCGATGAAGGAGACGATGCGCTCCAGGCCACCGCGGTTGCCGAGCTCGACGAAGAACAGCTTGGCCACCACCACGGCGATCAGCGCCGCGCCCAGCAGCCACAGCTCGCGGCGGGCGCGCAGGTGGCCGAGGATCATCAGCGGCAGGGCGATCAGGGTCCAGACGATGGACAGGCCGGCCTGCACCAGCATCGAGTCGAGCAGCGCGTCCAGTTCGTAGGGCACGCCACCCCAATGGTGGGCGGCGCGGAACACGGCGGCGGTGAGTACGGCGAACAGCGTGGCGCCGGCCACGGCCTGGGCGATGCGCTCGCCATGCGCGGCCAGCCCCAGTTGCGGCAGGCCACGGCGCAGCCAGGCGTAGACCGCCAGCAGCACCAGCAGCATGCCCAGCTCCAGCGGGTTGAACAGCGGCAGGTAGGGCAGCGGCTCGGCGTTGCCGTCGCTGGCGACGTTGGCCAGCCAGATCCAGCCGAGCATCAGCACCGCCAGCGGCGCCGCGGCCAGCACCCGGTACTCGCGTGCGTAGGCGGCCACCGGCCAGGGCCAGGCGCGCGGCGCGGCCATCGCCAGGAGGAACACGCTCGGCAGCACGGCCCAGCCCAGCCAGCGCCAGGCGTTGTAATGCTCGGCCAGCAGCATCAGCCCGTAGCGCAGCTCCAGCGCCAGCACGCCGAGCACCAGCCAGCAGCCGAGCACATGGGCGGCGCTGCGCGGACCGGCCGGCAGCAGGCCGTCCAGGCGCCGCAGCGACCACAGGTGGGCGGCGAACACCAGGCCCCAGCCGAGCCAGCCGAAGCCGGCCGCCGGATGATAGGTGCGGTGCGCCAGATGCAGCAGGATGACCACCGCCGCCGGCACCAGCAGCAGGCAGAGCAGCGCCAGGGAACGCCAGCGCAGGCGCCCGGCCAGCCAGCTCCACAGCCCCGTGCTGAGCGCGGCCAGGGCGAGCAGCGCGACGCCCTGCCACGCGGGGTCGACGAAGCGCAGCACCTCGCTGGCCAAGGCCAGCGCCCACCAGCCGGCGCCCCAGGCCAGCAGCAGCTGGGACAGACGTTGCAGGCTCAGGCTGCCCAGCGCCCCGGCCTGCTGGCGCAGCAGCACGTGGCGCAGGCGCCAGGCACCGACCTGGGCGGCCAGCGCCAGCACCAGCGGCGCCCAGAAGCCGGCATGGGCCAGCGGGCGCAGCCCCTCGCTCGGCAACTGGCCGAGCAGCAGCGGGCTGGCGGCCAGGAAGGCGACGCCGCCGACCACCTGCAGCAGCAGGCCGAACAGGAAGCTGGCGCGCAGTTGCAGGCGCAGGCTGAGCCAGATGATCAGCAAACCGCTGCCGGCCCAGACCGCCGCGGCGCTGCGCCAGGGCAACACGAACAGCACGGCCAGGTTGACGAACAGCAGACCGACCAGCATGACCAGCGACAGGCCACGCATCAGCCGCGCGTCCTGGCTCACCAGCCGGTCGCGCACGGCGATCAGCATGCCGGCCACCAGCGCCAAGCCGATCAGCGAACACACCAGCAGGCCGCGCCAGCCGGAATGCAGCGCGCCGGAATCGCCCAGGCCGCCGCCCTGCATCTGCACGAGGAACACGCCCCCACCCAGCAGCTGCACGGCGAAGGCGGTGAACAGGAAGCTGCGCGCCTGCAGGCGCAGGCCGGCGAACAGGGTCGCCAGACCGGCCAGCGCCCAGGCGATGGCCGTGCCCTCGGCCCCCAGGCACAGCGGCGCGATCAGATAGAGGAAGGAAAGCCCCGCCACCGCCAGCCAGGGCAGCC
This sequence comes from Pseudomonas paralcaligenes, assembly GCF_019655855.1. Lineage (GTDB taxonomy): Bacteria > Pseudomonadota > Gammaproteobacteria > Pseudomonadales > Pseudomonadaceae > Aquipseudomonas > Aquipseudomonas paralcaligenes. The sequence goes on from NZ_BPFX01000004.1 coordinate 87,382, forward strand.
CTGCACGCTCCCAGTCGCGGCTGGCCTCGGCCGGCGCACGGCGCAGCTGCCACCCGGTGAACAGCAGCGCCGCGCCGAGCATCAGCGCTCCCAGCGGCGCGCCATCCAGCAGGGTGTCGCGGCCTATGTCCAGCTGCCCGAGGAAGGCCAGCGCCGCGCCGAGCTGCAACAGCAGCGCGAAGGCGCGGGCCAGCGGCCGCCCCTGGCGCAGGCCCAGCCAATAGATACCGGCGCCCTCCACCGCCCAGGCGGCGGAGGTCCAGCGCGCATCGAGGCCCAACGGGATCGCCAGGGTGCCGAACACCACACCCAGGGCCAGGCAGGTTTCCGTCAGCAGCAGCACGTTGCGCCCGCGCAGCAGGCGCGCCAGCCCCAGGTAGAACAGGCCCAGGGCCAGGGCGCTGAAGGCGGCGGCCAGCTCGATGTGCTGGACCACCGCGTACTGCAGGCCGAAGCCCACCAGCGGCGGGCCGAACAGCACGGTGCCGTCGAGGTAGTCGGCACGCCCGCGCGACCAGCGCAGCAGCTCGTCGCGGCCCTCCGGCGCGTCGGCCGCCTCGCGCAGCTTGCGCCGGGCGAACAGCAGGCCGATGGCCACATACATCAGGAAGAACAGCACCAGGAACGGCTCGGTGCTCCACAACAATTCCGGCGTGTAGGAGCGCAAACCCCAGGCGAAGCCGATGCCGAAGGTGCCGACGAAGCCGACCAGGTTGAGCAGGCGCCAGGCCTTGAACCAGGCGATGGCGAGGATGCCGGCGTTGAGCAGGACGAAGTAGGAGAACAGCGCCACGTGGTTGCCGCTGCCGGTGGAGGTCAGGATCGGCGCGGCGAAGCCGCCGAGGGCCGCCGCCACCGCCAGGCCCAGGGCATTCTGCGCCACCGCCAGGATGGCCGAGAAGGCGGTGACCAGCACCAGCAGGCCCAGAGCCATCTTCGGGTCGAGCAGCGGGTGCAGGCGCATGGCGGCGAACACCGTCAGGTACAGCACGGCGATGCCGGTACCCTGCAGCATCAGGCCGTAGTTCGGGTTGCGCCGGCGCAACCACCAGCCCAGGCCCAGCAGGGCGATGGCGCTCGCTGCCACGCCCGCATAGCGCAGCGCCACCGGCACTTCCATGCCCTCGGTGGCGTAGCGCAGGAGGAAGGCCAGGCCGAGGAACAGCAGCACCACGCCGATCCGCAGCACAGTGTTGCCGCCCAGCAGCCAGGCCTTGGCCAGGGAGATGCCGCGCTCGATGGGCGACGGCTCGCGCGGCTTCGCGGGACGGGGCTCGGGACGGCGCGGAGGAATCGGCGGCGGTGTGGGAACGTGAACGGCAGGCTGCGCAGCTTCGATGGCGGCCGGGGCCGGTGTCGCTTGCGGCAGCTCCGGCAGCTCCCAGACCAGTTCGTCCGGCATGGACTCGGGTGCGGGCGCGATCTCCGGTTCCGGCTCAGGCGACGCAGCTTCGGCCACCGGTGGCGCCTCGGGAGCCGGAGGCGACTCGGGGATCGCCGCCGTCGCCGGCCGGCCGCTTTCCAGCTTCACCAGCCGCTCGTACAGGGCCGTGGTGCCGTGTTCGAAACGCTCGGCGAAGCCCTTCAGCTCCCGGCGCAGCCCGGCGTTCTCCGCCGCCAGCTGCTGCAGCCGTAGCGCCTGGCCCAGCCCCAGGCCGATCAACCCGCCGAGCAGGGCCGAGGTCACCGATTCTCCGGCCAGTGCGCCGAGCACCAGGCCGACCAGCATGAAAATCCATTGCATGCAGTATTTCCCGAGCCGTTGAGGCGAAATGCTTCACCGAGGAGCCACCGAGTATATCGGCGCACCGGACGCTACCCAGTGATGACGTTGGCTAACTGGTGCATGGGCACAACGTTTCGCTTGCCTATGGTTTCAAAGCATGACCTGTAGCCATCAAGAGCAGGAGCCCAACCCGCGCAGCGGCTGATAAAAGCCATCAAGCAATTCGGAGCCGGAGTCCCCGTCAGGAGGCTGAGCGGAGGTGTTGCGCAGGGGGATGAGCCGCATGGATGCGGCGAAAGGCTTGAAGGGCCATGGATGGCCCTTGCAAGCCGGCCCCCCGGAGCAACACCGGAGGGAGGGAACCCCGCCGCAGGCGGGGCCGGATGCCGGGGTGCCCTTCTCTTGGGTTACTTTCTCTTGGGCAAGCAAGAGAAAGTGACTCGCCCGGGTGGGCGAAACCAGAAGTACCGGAACACTTGTTAGCCGGCTGAACGACGGAGTACGGCTCCCGGATTTCATCCGGGCTACGACCGGTGCGCACGGCGCACCCTACGATGCACTCCGCCCAGCGACACGCACCATGAAAAAGCCCCGCCTAGGCGGGGCTTTTTTCACACCGGGGCGACTCAGAATTGAGTGGCGTCCAGCAGGTACAGCGGCTCGCTACCGGCCTTGACCGAGGCGGTCAGGGAGTGGATGCGCGGCAGCAGGCGGGCGAAGAAGAAACGTGCGGTGCCCAGCTTGCTGGCGTAGAAGTCATCCTGGCCTTCCTTGCCCTGCGCGGCACGCGCCATCAGCGCCCATACGTAGGCGTAGGCGGTGTAGCCGAACACGTGCAGGTACTCCACCGAGGCGGCGCCGATTTCGTTCGGGTTGGCCTTGGCGCGGTCCAGGACCCAGGCGGTCAGCTCGTCGAGGTTCTCCACGGCCGCCTTCAGCGGTGCGGTGAACTCGCCCAGCGAGGCGTCAGCGCTGGCGATGAAGGCCTTGATCTCCTCGGCGAAGTGGCGGTAGTAGCTGCCGCCGCTACCGACGATCTTGCGACCCATCAGGTCCAGCGACTGGATACCGTTGGTGCCTTCGTAGATCTGGGTGATGCGGCAGTCGCGGATCAGCTGCTCCTGGCCCCACTCGCGGATGAAGCCGTGGCCGCCGAAGATCTGCTGGCCGTGCACGGTGGTTTCCAGGCCCATGTCGGTCAGGAAGGCCTTGGCCACCGGGGTCAGCAGGGCGACCAGTTCCTCGGCGCGCTTGCGGGTGGTGGCGTCTTCGCTGTACTTGGCGGTGTCCAGCTGCATGGCGACGTAGCTGGAGAAGGCACGGCCGCCCTCGTTCAGCGCCTTCATGGTCAGCAGCATGCGGCGCACGTCCGGGTGCACGATGATCGGGTCGGCGGCCTTGTCCTTGTTCACCGGGCCGGTCGGCGCGCGGCTCTGGATACGGTCGCGGGCGTACTCGATGGCGCTCTGGTAGGAGCGCTCGCCCAGGGCCAGGCCCTGGATGCCGACGCCCAGGCGCTCGTAGTTCATCATGGTGAACATGGCGTTGAGGCCCTTGTTCGGCTCGTCGACGATCCAGCCGGTGGCGCCGTCGAAGTTCATCACGCAGGTGGCCGAGGCCTTGATGCCCATCTTGTGCTCGATGGAGCCGCAGCCCAGGCTGTTCTTCTCGCCCAGGGAGCCGTCGGCGTTGACCATCACCTTCGGCACCAAGAACAGCGAGATGCCCTTCGGACCGGCCGGGGCGTCCGGCAGCTTGGCCAGCACCAGATGGATGATGTTCTCGGTCAGGTCATGCTCGCCGCCGGTGATGAAGATCTTGGTGCCGGTGATCTTGTAGCTGCCATCGGCCTGGGGCTCGGCCTTGGTGCGGATGATGCCCAGGTCGGTGCCGGCGTGCGGCTCGGTCAGGCACATGGAGCCGGCCCAGACGCCGGAGTACATGTTCGGCAGGTACTGTTGCTTCAGCTCTTCGCTGGCGTGGTTGAGGATCGACAGGCAGGCGCCCGCGGTCAGCATCGGGTACAGGCCGAAGGACAGGTTGGCCGAGTTGACCATTTCCTCGACCTGGGCGCCGATCGCCTTGGGCATGCCCATGCCGCCGAACTCCGGCGAACCGCCGACGCCGACCCAACCGCCTTCGGCGTAGGTGCGGTAGGCCTCGGGGAAGCCTTCCGGGGTCTTCACCGCGCCTTCGTGCCAGGAGCAGCCTTCCTCGTCGCCACTGCGGTTCAGCGGGGCGATGGTGCCGCCGGTGACCTTGCTGGCCTCTTCCAGGATGGCGGACGCGGTGTCGACGTCGACCACTTCGGCCAGGCCGGGCAGCTCGGCCCACAGCTTGGAGACCTCGAAGACTTCATTGAGTACGAAGCGCATGTCGCGCAGGGGAGCTTTATAGTCGGCCATCAGGGCAATCCTCGAACGGAGCAACGAGCGGCCGAAAGAGCCGGCCGCTTTGAGTGCAGCCCTCGAGTCTATAAGAACACCCTATTAGGACATAGGTTCTGTTTGTGACCGACAAGCCACAAGCCGTCCATAATTTCATAACAACGGAAAAGGCCCGCCGTAGCGGGCCTCCCGAGGGCTCGGCGACCGTCTCGATCAGAGCAGGAACTGCTCCGCCGACAGGCGCATCAGGCATTCTCCGCCGGCCTCCGCCGCCGCCAGGTGCGCCGACGCACGGGGCAGCAGGCGGCGGTAGTAGAAGTCGCAGGTCGCCAGCTTGGCCTGGTAGAAGTCCGCCTCGCCGCTGCCGGCGTCCAGCTGCGCCTGGGCCACCACGGCCATGCGCGCCCAGAAGTAGGCGAGCACGACGTAGCCCGAGTACATCAGGTAGTCCACCGACGCGGCGCCGACCTCCTCCGGGTTGCGCATCGCGGCCATGCCGACGTGCTGGGTCAGCTCGCCCCACTGGCGGTTGAGGCGCGCCAACTCGGCGACCTTGTCCTTGAGCTGGGGATGCTCGGCCTGGGCCTGGCAGAAGAGGTGGACCTGGCGGGTGAAGCCGCTGAGCAGCTTGCCCTGGCTGCCGAGGATCTTGCGGCCGAGCAGGTCCAGCGCCTGGATGCCGTTGGTGCCTTCGTAGATGGAGGCGATGCGGCAGTCGCGCATCTGCTGCTCCTGGCCCCACTCGCGGATGTAGCCGTGGCCGCCGAACACCTGCATGCCGAGGGTGGTCACCTCCAGCCCGGTGTCGGTCATGAAAGCCTTGGCGATGGGCGTGAGCAGGGCCAGCAGATCGGCCGCCTGCTGGCGCTGCTCGGCCTCCGCCGCGCCGTGCTCCAGATCGAGCAGCTGGGCGCAGAAGAACGCCAGTGCACGGTTGCCTTCGTTGAACGCCTTCATGGTCAGCAGCATGCGCCGCACGTCCGGGTGGACGATGATCGGGTCGGCCGCCTGCTGCGGTGCCTTCGGCCCGCTCAGGGAGCGCATCTGCAGGCGCTCGCGGGCGTAGCGCACGGCGTTCTGGTAGCTCGCCTCGCCGTGGCACAGGCCCTGGATGCCGGTGCCCAGGCGGGCGTGGTTCATCATGGTGAACATCGCCGCCAGGCCCTTGTTGGCCTCGCCCACCAGCCAACCGGTGGCGCCGTCGAAGTTCATCACGCAGGTGGCGTTGCCGTGGATACCCATCTTGTGCTCGATGGAGCCGCAGGACACGGCGTTGCGCGCCCCGCCCGCGCGCAGGAACTTGGGTACCAGGAACAGCGAGATGCCGCGGGTGCCGGCCGGCGCGTCCGGCAGCTTGGCCAGTACCAGGTGGATGATGTTCTCGCTGAGGTCGTGCTCCCCGGAGGAGATGAAGATCTTGGTCCCGCTGATCGCGTAGCTGCCGTCGGCGTTGGCCACCGCGCGGGTCTTGATCAGGCCCAGGTCAGTGCCGCAGTGCGGCTCGGTCAGGCACATGGTGCCGGTCCACTGGCCGGCGACCATGGGTGGCAGGTAGGCGTCCTTCAGCTCGTCGCTGCCGTGGGAGTGGATGGCCGCGATGGCGCCCTTGGTCAGCCCCGGGTACATGCCCCAGGCGTAGTTGCTGGAGCCGATCATCTCGCCGACCTGCAGGTCCAGCGAGTGCGGCAGGCCCTGACCGCCGTAGGCCGGGTCCATGCCCAGGCCGTTCCAGCCGGCCTCGGCGTACTGGGCGAAGGCCTCCTTGAAGCCCTTGGGCGTGGTGACTTCGCCGTCGCGCCACTGGGCGCCTTCCTCGTCGCCGCTGCGGTTCAGCGGGGCGATCACCTGTTCGCAGAAGCGCGCCGCTTCCTCGCGGATGGCCAGCACCATGTCCGGAGTGGCATCGCGGGCGCCGATGGCAAGGTAGGTGGCGGGGAAATCGAAGACCTCGTCGGCCAGGAAGCGCATGTCGCGCAGCGGAACCTTGTACTCGGGCATCACGGCCTCTCCATGAAGGGCACGCCGACGCGGCGCACGCACTGCACGGAAACTACTGCGCGACGGCCGGGCGGAACAACGACGCTGCGGACGCTGAATGCAGCGTCATAACTCCACCGCTCAGGCGGCCGGCGACTTCACCCGCACGGCGCCACGACGGCTCTCGCCCTGCGCCATCACGCGGTTGCGCCCGGCCTGCTTGGCCGCGTAGAGGGCCTTGTCCGCGCTGCGGATCACCTCGTCGGCGCCGCGCTGGTGCGCCTCCCGCTCGGCCATGCCGATGCTGATGCTCACCGACACCGTGGGGACGCTGCCGGCCGTGCGGCGCTGGCGTCCTTCCTTGTCGCTCGCCGGCCGCTGCTGCTTGTCGCGCAGCTGCAGGGGATAGCTCTCCACCGCCTCGCGCACCGCCTCCAGATACGGCCGGCACTCGTCGAGGGTCTTGCCCGGGAACACCAGGGTGAATTCCTCGCCGCCGTAGCGGTAGGCCTTGCCGCCACCACCGACCCGGCGCAGCCGGCTGGCGACCAGGCGCAGCACCTGGTCGCCGACGTCGTGGCCGTGGGTGTCGTTGAATTTCTTGAAGTGGTCGACGTCGGCCATGGCGATCACGTAGTTGCGCCCCAGGCGTTCCAGACGGTCGTTCAGCGCGCGACGCCCCGGCAGGCCGGTCAGCTCGTCGCGATAGGCCATCTGGTAGGCTTCGTGGACCACCGCCGCGACCAGCATCAGCATCACCAGGCTGCTCATCACCTGCAGCGCGTGGGGCAGGATGAAGGTGTTGGGCAGCATCCACAGCAGGCCGAGCAGGCCCAGGAACAGAGCAGCGTGCACCGGCCGCGGCTGGCGCAGGTACTGCACCAGCAGCAGCGCGCCGGCGATCAGGAACAGCGGATAGGCGAGCTGGATCAGGCTCATCCACTGGCCGTGCCAGAGCGGCCAGTGAATTTGCGCCAGCCAGGCCTGCAGCACCTCGGGAAAGCGCCGGGCCAGGGCCGCGAAGGTGCCGCCGACCGCCACCAGCACGGCGGCGCGGGCCACCATGTCCTGCAGCAGATGGCTGCGCTCGCGCCAGGCGCCGTAGAGGCCGTAGAACAGCGGCAGCAGCAGGCTGCACAGGTGGAACACCAGCGCGGCGTCCTCGCGCACCTGGCCGTGCTCGCGGAAGTGGTCGGTCTGAGTGTCGAGCAGGAAGTAGGCGAGGTACACCACCACCAGCAGGGAGAACTCCCGCTGGCGGCCGTAGGCCACGCAGAAGGCGCCGCCGAGCAGCAGGAGCAGGGTCGGCAGCACGTTGAACAGGGACTGGAAGAACTCGCTGAGCGAGTCCATGCGCGCGACCACCAGCCCGGCCACCAGCAGCGGCAGCGCTGTCAGCAGATGATGGGGGCGATAGGCGGCGAGACGTGGCACGTGCGGTTTCGGGATGGCTGGCGGGATGCGGCATTTTGCCCGTATCGCCGGCAAAGACCAGCGGAAATCGCTCGCATTCCGTCGGCGAGCGACGGTTCCTGGATGAAGCGCCGTAGGGTGCGCCATGCGCACCAATAAGCCGGCAACTCCGATGCTCAGCTGTTGACCCAGCGGCATGAAAGTTCTGGTTTCGCCCTCCTGAGCGAAACCAGAAGTATCGGAACACGCGGCAATCGACTGGGAAGTCCAGGCTCCGACCGAACCGCTCCCGGATTTCATCCGGGCTACGACCGGTGCGCGCGGCGCACCCTACGAGCATGCCCTGCCAGGAATGCAGGCCAAAAAAAACCGCGGCCCGAAGGCCGCGGTTCTTGTGACCCGAGGTCGGACCGGACTCAGTAGCCCAGAGCGAAGTGCTCTTCGTCCATGTCCATCAGGTTGCTGGCGCCGGACAGCATGGTCGCAACGTGGGTACGGGTACGCGGCAGGATGCGCTCGAAGTAGAAGCGCGCGGTCTGCAGCTTGGCCTTGTAGAAGGCCTCTTCCTCGGTACCGGCAGCGATCTTCTCGGCGGCCAGGCGGGCGATGTCGGCCCAGAAGTAGGCCAGGCAGGCGTAGCCGGAGTACATCAGGTAGTCCACCGAGGCGGCACCGACTTCTTCGCGGTCCTTCATCGCGGCCATGCCCACTTTCATGGTCAGGTCGCCCCACTCCTTGTTCAGTTGGGCCAGCGGTGCGACGAGGCCTTTGATGGCTTCGTTGCCTTCGTTGGCCTGGCAGAACTTGTGCACGATCTTGGTGAAGCCTTTCAGGGCTTCGCCTTGGGTCATCAGGACTTTACGACCCAGCAGGTCGAGAGCCTGGACACCGGTGGTGCCTTCGTACAGGCAGGAGATACGGCTGTCACGCACGTTCTGCTCCATGCCCCACTCGGCGATGAAGCCGTGGCCACCGTAGATCTGCACGCCGTGGTTGGCGGCCTCGAAGCCGACTTCGGTCATGAACGCCTTGGCGATCGGAGTCAGGAACGCCAGCATCGCGTCGGCGGCCTTCTTCTCTTCTTCGTCCTGGCTGTACTTGACGATGTCGACCTGCTTGGCGGTGAAGTACACCATCGCGCGGTTGCCTTCGGCGAAGGCCTTCATGGTCAGCAGCATGCGACGCACGTCCGGGTGGACGATGATCGGGTCGGCAGCCTTGTCCGGGGCTTTCGGGCCGGTCAGGGAACGCATCTGCAGACGCTCGCGAGCGTATTTGATGCCGCCCTGGAAGGCGATTTCGGCGTGGGCCAGGCCCTGCAGAGCAGTACCCAGGCGAGCAGTGTTCATGAAGGTGAACATGCAGTTCAGGCCTTTGTTGGCCGGGCCGATCAGGTAGCCGGTGGCACCGTCGAAGTTCATCACGCAGGTGGCGTTGCCGTGGATGCCCATCTTGTGCTCCAGGGAGCCACAGGAAACGGCGTTGCGCGAACCGACGCTGCCGTCGGCGTTGACGTTGAACTTCGGCACGATGAACAGGGAGATGCCCTTGGTGCCTTGCGGGGCGTCGGGCAGGCGGGCCAGCACGATGTGGACGATGTTGTCGACCATGTCGTGTTCGCCGGCGGAGATGAAGATCTTGGTGCCGGACACCTTGTAGGAACCGTCAGCCTGCGGCTCGGCCTTGGTGCGCAGCATGCCCAGGTCGGTACCGCAATGCGGCTCGGTCAGGCACATAGTGCCGGTCCACTCGCCGGATACCAGCTTGGTCAGGTAGGTGTGCTTCTGCTCGTCGGTGCCGTGGGCTTCGATGGTGTTCATCGCGCCGTGGGACAGGCCGGGGTACATGCCCCAGGACCAGTTGGCTTCGCCGACCATCTCGCTCAGGGCCAGGCCCAGGGACTCCGGCAGGCCTTGGCCGCCGTGGTCGACGTTGTGCGCCAGGCTCGGCCAGCCGCCTTCGACGAACTGCTGATAGGCTTCCTTGAAGCCGGTCGGGGTCTTCACACCGGACTCGGACCAGGTGCAGCCCTCGAGGTCACCGACACGGTTCAGCGGAGCGATGACTTGCTCGCAGAACTTGGCGCCTTCTTCCAGGATGGCGCTGACCATGTCCGGGGTGGCGTCTTGGCAGCCGGGCAGGCTCTGATAGTGCGCTTCGTAGCCGAGCAGTTCGTCGCGAACGAAACGGATATCACGCAAGGGGGCCTTGTACTCAGGCATAGCGGTAAACCTCTACGGTGGATTCCTTGGTATTGGGATGACCGTCTGGAGCGGTCGTTCGCGGGATTTCTCCCGGCGCCCGGCAGGCACTAACCGGCCCGGCACTCAAACAGGCGTTTGAAACATACGTTTACGCCCAATCCTTGTCAAGCACCCGCCAGCCCCGTTTCACGCCATCAGGTCGACGGTCGCCGACGGGGTCTGCAACTGGGCGAGACGCTGGTAGATATTCAGCCCGGGCGGCGGTGCGAGGGGCTGTTTCGTCTGCCCTTGATCTTCGTCTTCGGCGGCACGCTTCTCCTCTTCCTCCGCCAGGCGCTCCTCGCGTTGCTCGCTACGCGCCTCGGCGGCGGCCATCGCCTCCTCCCGACGCAGCTGGGCCAGTTCAGCGCGAGCCTGGGTCGCCTGGGCCGCGGCTTCGGCAGCGACGCGCAGGTCCTGGGCCGAGGGCTCCGCGGGCGCCAGGGCGGCGCGCTGCACCAGCTCCATCTTGCGCAGGGTGGCCTCGGGGTCGTTGGGGATGGGGCTGGTGTCGATGCCGACTTCGCCGGCGACGGCGTAGCTCTTGCCGTCCGGGCCGCGCTTGAAAGTATAGGTGGGGGCGCCGGCATAGGCGCCACCGACCGACGCGTGCGCCTGCTCGTGGGCGCGCACCTCGCGGTCGCGGCTGGCCAGCTCGGTGATTTCCTGCTGCTCCTGGCGCAGTACCTCCGCTTCGCGCACGGTCCGGGCATTGCCCTCGGCGCCCGGGCGGGTGCGCTCCTCGTCCGGGTCGCGCAGCGTGCTCGAATCGGCGGCGGCCTCGACGGGGCGGGCGGAGAGATCCTGTTCGGACGAAGGCGGACGCACCGCCTGTGGCGACGGCGGCGGAGCAGCGTAGGCGATGGCGCTGCCGATCTGCATCAGACCCTCCTCGCACCGCCGGGGCGAGCCCCCGGGGTCACTGCGACGCCGACAGCCCCGTCAGGCGCGGGTGTCGATCAGGGTACCCAGCACTTCGTCGGCGGTTTCCACCACCCGCGCGCTGGCCTGTACCTCGTTGCGGCCCTGGGTCAGGCCCACCAGGCTCTGCGCCAGGTCGGGCTCGTTGGCCGGCCGAGCCTGCGAGGTCGGCTGCGCCTGCTGGGTCTGCTGGGTCGGCGCCGGCTGTTGTGGCTGGGTCGGCAGGGTGTTGCTGGCGATTTCGCTGGCCGCCTGCTCGACACGGCGCTGCCCGGCCTGGATGCCGCTGAGGCCCGCGTTGAAGGCGCTTCCGGAGATTTGCATGCTGGTGACTCCCTGACGGGGACAGACTCGTGCCGGTAATTGAAGCAGATAATGCTCAAAAAACGTACAAGCAAAGCGCTATCAATCGATCAACGGCTTATAACGCGGCGCCCGGCGGCGGCAGCGATAGGTGCGCGGCCACGGCGGCTGGCGTGGCCCGGTCGAGGCGCGGCACCCGCCCGAGGCAGGGCGCCGGCAGCCGCTCAGCCAGCGTCGCTAGGTTGTCCTCCAGGCGCGAGGTGCGCGGCTCGATGATGTTGGCCACCCAGCCGGCCAGCGCCAGACCGTCGCGCCGGATGGCCTCGGCGCTGAGCAGGGCGTGATTGATGCAGCCGAGGCGCACGCCCACCACCAGGATCACCGGCAGACGCAGCGCCACGGCCAGGTCGGACAGGCTCTCGTCACCGGCCAGCGGCACCCGCCAGCCGCCGGCGCCCTCGACCAGGGAGAAGTCGGCGCCCCTGTCCAGCACCCGGCGCACCGCGGGCAGCAGGCGCGCCACGCTGAGTTCGACCCCCGCCTCGCGCGCCGCCAGGTGCGGGGCGATGGCCGGCTCGAAGGCGAACGGATTGACCTCGTCGTAGGCCAGTGCCAGGGAGCATTCGCCGAGCAGCGCCAGCGCGTCGTCGTTGCGCAGCCCCGCGCCGGTCGGCACGCAGCCGGAAGCCACCGGCTTGGCCGCCGCCGTGCTCAGCCCGGCTAGGCGCGCCGCGTGCAGCAGGCCAGCAGCGATGGTGGTCTTGCCGATTTCCGTGTCGGTGCCGGTGACGAAATAGGCCTGGGTCATGTCAGTCCTTGCGCAGCACGCCATACACCACCTGGTAGGTGGCCGGCAGCCCCTCGGGCGTGCGGAAGCCCTCGTAGGCGGCGGCCAGGGCGCGGATGCGCGCGGGGCCGGTGAGCCCGCCCGGGCGGCCGGGGTTGAGGTTGTGCGCGCCGAGGTCCTTGAGCGAACGGGTCAAGCTGCGCAGATCGGGGAAGTGCAGGGTGGTCGCCTGGCGTTCGAGCGTCAGCACCCGCAGGCCGCTCTCGGCGCACAGGGCTTGGTAGCCCTCTAGGGGACGGAAGCGATTGACGTGGACGAAGCCGTCGACCGCCTGCCAGCTGTCGCGCAGCTCCTGCAGGGTGCCGACGCACAGGCTGCTGAAGGCCAGCACGCCGCCCGGGCGCAGCGCCCGGCGCGCCTCGGCCAGCACGGCGGCGAAGTCGGCGCACCACTGCACCGCCAGGCTGGAATAGATCAGGTCGAGGCTGTGGTCGCGCAGCGGCAGGGCTTCGGCGTCGCCGGCGACGAAGTGCCGCGCGCCGCCACGGGGCCGGGCGTGGCGCAGCATGCCTTCGGCCAGGTCCAGGGCCACGCCCTCACCGGCCACGAAGCGCTGGGCCAGCAGCCGGGTGAAGTGCCCGGTGCCGCAGCCCAGGTCGAGCCAGCGCGCGGGCGCCAGTGCCGGCAGCCGCGCCAGCAGCTGCGCGCCGACCTCGCGCTGCAGCGCGGCCACGCCGTCGTAGCTGTCCGCCGCGCGGGAGAAGGACGCGGCGACCTGGCGCTTGTCCGGCAGGCCGCCGTGGGCCACGTGCTCAGGCATCGCCGGCCTCGCCGAGGAAGGCCAGGATCGCCGCCGCCACCTCATGAGGGCGCTCCAGCGGGAAGGCATGACTGACGTCCTCGATCAGCCCCACTTCGATGTCCGGCTGCAGCATCAGCAGTTCGCCGGCCACCTCGGCCGGCACCAGGGCGTCGGCGCCGGCCAGCAGGTGCAGTTGCGGCCCGGCGAAGCGCTGCAGGGAGCTGCGCCCGTCGAAGTTGCCGAGCACTTCCAGGCCGGCCAGCAGCACCTCCGGCGCGCCGTGGGGCGCCGCGGCCTGTAGCTGGCGCGCCAGGCCGCGGGCCTCGGCCGAGCCCTGGGTGCAGAGCAGGCTGAAGCGCCTGAGCGTGGCGCCGGGATCGGCGCGGCAGCCGTCGACGAAGGCGTCGAAGGTCGCCTCGTCCATGCCGTGCGGCCAGTCCGCACCGGCGACGAAGCAGGGGTTGCTGGCCAGGGTCAGCAGGCCGCGGCAGCGCTCGCCACGCAGGGCCGCCAGTTCGCTGGCGAGCATGCCGCCGAGGGACCAGCCGCCCAGCCAGGTATGCGGTGGCAGGCGCTCGTCCAGCTCCAGCAGCCAGTCGCGCGGCTCGCCGGAGGCCAGCTCGGGCAACGGTTCGATCTCCACCCGCAGCGCCGGATCGAGCCCGCGCAGGGCCTCGGCCAGCACTTCCAGCGGCAGGCTGCCCAGGCCCCAGCCCGGCAGCAGGATCAGATGGTCACGCATGGCGGTTCACCTCGGGCCAGCACTCGGCCAGCGCGTCGAGCAGGCGCTCCAGCTGCGCCTCGCTGTGGGCGGCGGACAGCGTCACCCGCAGGCGCGCGCTGCCGGCCGGCACGGTGGGCGGGCGGATGGCGCCGACCAGCAGGCCGCGCGCCTTCAGCAGGGCGGAAAGCTTCAGCGCGCGCTCGCTGTCGCCGACCAGGATCGGCTGGATCGGCGTGGGGCTGGCCATCAGGCTCAGGCCGATTTCGGCGGCGCCGGCGCGGAAGCGGGCGATCAGCCGCTTCAAGTGCTCGCGTCGCCAGTGCTCGGTGCTCAGCAGCTCCAGGCTCTTCAGGGTGGCGCAGGCCACCGCCGGCGGCTGGCTGGTGGTGTAGATGTAGGGCCGGGCGAACTGGACCAGCGTCTCGATCATGTCCGCGCTGCCCGCGACGAAAGCGCCGGCCGTGCCGAACGCCTTGCCCAGGGTGCCGACCAGCACCGGCACGTCGTCCAGGCCCAGGCCGAAGTGTTCGACGATGCCGCCGCCCGTGGCGCCCAGCGGGCCGAAGCCGTGGGCATCGTCGACCATCACCCAGGCGCCCCGGCTGCGGGCCTCGGCGCAGAGTTCGGGCAGGTCGGCGAGGTCGCCGTCCATGCTGAACACGCCGTCGCTCACCACCAGAGTATTGCCCTCGGCCCGGTCCAGACGCTTGCTGAGGCTCACCGCGTCGTTGTGCAGGTAGCGCGAGAAGCGCGCGCCGGACAGCAGGCCGGCGTCCAGCAGGGAGGCGTGGTTGAGGCGGTCTTCCAGCACCGTGTCGCCCTGCCCCACCAGCGCGGTGACGGCCGCCAGGTTGGCCATGTAGCCGGTGGAGAACAGCAGCGCGCGGGGTCGGCCGGTGAAGGCGGCCAGCGCCTCTTCCAGTTCGTGGTGCGGGCCGCTGTGGCCGATCACCAGGTGCGAGGCGCCACCGCCCACGCCCCAGCGCTCCGCGCCGGCGCGCAGGGCTGCGATCACCTCGGGGTGGTTGGCCAGGCCCAGGTAGTCGTTGGAGCAGAAGGCCAGCAGGCGCTGGCCGTCGACCAGCACCTCCGGCCCCTGCGGCCCCTGCAGCAGCGGGCGCTGGCGGAACAGCTGGGCGGCCTGGCGTTCGGCGAGGCGGGAAGCGAGATCGAAAGACATGCAGTAGCTCCAAGCGGCAAGCCTCAAGCTGCAAGCCGCGCGTACCTGGCTTGCAGCTTGAGGCTTGTGGCTGCCGTTGTCAGACGGCCGCGTCGTAGAACAGCTGCGAATCGCGCTGCTCGACCAGGGCCTGCTCGATGGCCGCCTGGTGCACTTCGTCCGAATGCTCCTCGCGCGCCTCGGGCTTGATGCCGAGGCGCTTGAACAGCTGCATGTCCTTATCGGCCTGGGGGTTGGCGGTGGTCAGCAGCTTCTCGCCGTAGAAGATCGAGTTGGCGCCGGCCATGAAGGCCAGGGCCTGCATCTGCTCGTTCATCTGCTCGCGACCGGCGGACAGGCGCACGTGGGACTTGGGCATCATGATCCGCGCCACGGCCAGCATGCGGATGAAGTCGAACGGGTCGACGTCTTCCTCGTGGGCCAACGGCGTGCCCTCGACCTTGACCAGCATGTTGATCGGCACCGACTCCGGGTGCTCCGGCAGGTTGGCCAGCTGGATCAGCAGGCCGGCGCGGTCGTCGAGGGACTCGCCCATGCCGAGGATGCCGCCGGAGCAGATCTTCATCCCGGCGTCGCGCACGTAGGCCAGGGTCTGCAGGCGTTCGGAGTAGGTGCGGGTGGTGATGATGTTGCCGTAGAACTCCGGCGAGGTGTCGAGGTTGTGGTTGTAGTAGTCGAGGCCGGCTTCGGCCAGGGCGCGGGTCTGCTCCTGGTCGAGCCTGCCGAGGGTCATGCAGGTCTCCAGGCCGAGCTTCTTCACGCCCTCGACCATCTTCAGCACGTAGGGCATATCCTTGGCCGACGGGTGCTTCCACGCCGCGCCCATGCAGAAGCGGGTGGAGCCGATGGCCTTGGCCTCGGCGGCGGCCTCCAGCACCTTCTGCACCTCCATCAGTTTCTGCTTGTCCAGGCCGGTGTTGTAGTGGCCGGACTGCGGGCAGTACTTGCAGTCTTCCGGGCAGGCGCCGGTCTTGATCGACAGCAGGGTGGAAACCTGCACCCGGTTCGGGTCGAAGTGCGCCCGGTGGACGATCTGGGCCTGGAACAGCAGGTCGTTGAACGGCTGCTCGAACAGCGCCTTCACCTCGGCGAGGGACCAATCGTGACGGGTGGCGGAAGCGATGCTGGCGCTCATGGGGATATTCCTTGTTCTAGGCTGTGTGACACGGCTGCGAGGCATAGTCGAAGGAAGGACCATGCGCTGTCAACCACTCACGGATGACCAGGTTTACATCTGGACAAAAAACAAACAGAACTGCCTGCTCTGCGACGAGGTGGCGGACACCGGCCATCCCCTGTGCGGCGCCTGCCAGGACGAATTGCCCTGGCTCGGCGGTCACTGCCGTATCTGCGCGGTGCCGCTGCCGGCCAGTGGGCTGGTCTGCGGCGCCTGCCAGAAACGGCCACCGGCCTTCGACCGGGTGGAGGCGGCCTGGCGCTACGCCTTTCCGGTGGACAGCCTGATCACCCGCTTCAAGCACCAGGCAAGATGGCCTCTGGGACGCCTGCTGGCGGAGCAGTTGTCACATCACCTGCTGCACGCCTTCGCCGAAGGACTGCCCCGGCCCGCCCTGCTCCTGCCCGTGCCGCTGGGGCGCAAGCGCCTGCGCCGCCGGGGCTTCAACCAGGCCGGGATGCTGGCCGACTGGCTGGGGGCGGCGCTGGGAATACCCGTGCGCGGCGACTGGCTGCTGCGCCCGCGGGAGGGCGCGAACCAGCAGGAACTGGACGCCGCCGCGCGCCGGCGCAACCTGCGCCACGCCTTCGCCCTTGCCGATCGCGCACAACCGGACGGCCTGGCCGTGGCCTTGGTCGACGACGTGCTCACCACCGGCGCGACGGCCGAGGCACTGTCGCGACTGCTGCGCTCACGCGGCGCCGCCCGGGTGGACGTCTATTGCCTGGCCCGCACGCCACGGCCCGGCGACTGAACCGGTAAAGCGGCCCTGCCGGGGGTACACTGGGCGCCCCCGACCGGAGCACGCCATGAGCCATCCCTTCTCCACCCTCACCCCCGACCTGGTCCTCGATGCCGTGGAAAGCCTCGGCTACCTGAGCGACGCCCGGGTGCTGGCGCTGAACAGCTACGAGAACCGGGTCTATCAGGTCGGCATCGAGGAAAGCGAGCCGCTCATCGCCAAGTTCTACCGGCCGGACCGCTGGAGCGACGCGGCGATCCGCGAGGAACACGCGTTCAGTCGGGAACTGGTCGAGCACGAGGTGCCGGTGGTGGCGCCGCTGGAGCGCGACGGCGAGAGCCTGTTCGAACACGCCGGCTTCCGCTTCGCCCTGTTCCCCCGCCGCGGCGGCCGGGCGCCGGAGCCGGGCAACCTGGACCAGCTGTACCGGCTCGGCCAGCTGCTCGGCCGCCTGCACGCGGTAGGGGCGACCCGCCCCTTCGCCGAGCGCGAGACCCTGGCGGTGGACAACTTCGGCCATGCCTCCCTGGACACCCTGCTGCAGGGCGGCTTCATCCCGAGCGGCCTGCTGCCGGCCTACCGCTCGGTGGCGCAGGACCTGCTGGGCCGGCTCGACGCGCTGTTCGGCCGGGTGCGCTACAGCGCCATCCGCCTGCACGGCGACTGCCACCCGGGCAACCTGCTCTACCGCGACGAGACCTTCAACGTGGTCGACCTCGACGACTGCCGCATGGGCCCCGCCGTGCAGGACCTGTGGATGATGCTCGCCGGCGAGCGCCAGGAACGCCTGGGCCAGCTCGCCGAGCTGATCGACGGCTACCAGGAATTCCACGACTTCGACCCGCGCGAGCTGCCGCTGATCGAGGGCCTGCGCGCCCTGCGCCTGCTTCACCACAGCGCCTGGATCGCCCGCCGCTGGGACGACCCCGCGTTCCCCTTGGCCTTCCCCTGGTTCGCCAACGAGCGCTACTGGGGCGACCAGGTACTGATGCTGCGCGAGCAGATCGCGGCCCTCGACGAAGAGCCGCTGCGGCTGTTCTGAGGGTCAGGCGCGGGAGGCGTTGCGCACGGAAATCTGCGTGTTCAGCGTCCAGAAGTCATAGAGCACGCCGATCAGGAACAGGCCGCCGGTGCACAGGTAGATGATCCCGGTGATCCACTTGCCCTGGTACATGCGGTGCACGCCGAACACGCCGAGGAAGGTCAGCAGGATCCAGGCGACGTTGTAGTCGACGTCGCCGGCGGTGAAGCGCAGGTCGGCCTCGCGGTCCATGGACGGGATCAGGAACAGGTCGATGATCCAGCCGATGAACAGCAGGCCGAAGGTGAAGAACCAGATGGTCCCGGTCACCGGCTTGCCGTAGTAGAAGCGGTGCGAGCCGAGGAAACCGAAGATCCACAGCAGATAGCCGATGACCTTGCTGTGCGTGTCCTGTCGTTGCATGTGACCTCCCTGAATAACGGGCCGACGACCGGCCGGAACGAAACCTTGCGCGTTCGCTGATCACAAAATACTGTATATAAAAACAGTATATCGACCGACGCATGGAACTCATCGACAAGCTAACCGTATTGGCCGACGCGGCCAAGTACGACGTGTCCTGCGCCAGCAGCGGCGCGCCGAAGCGCGACTCGCGGGGCAAGTCCGGCCTGGGCGCGACCAACGGCATGGGTATCTGCCACAGCTTCACCCCGGACGGGCGCTGCGTGGCCCTGCTGAAGATCCTGCTGACCAACTTCTGCCTGTACGACTGCCAGTACTGCGTCAACCGCCGCTCCAGCGACGTGCCGCGCGCCCGCTTCACCCCCGAGGAAGTGGTGCGCCTGACGCTGGACTTCTACCGGCGCAACTGCATCAGCGGCCTGTTCCTCAGCTCGGGGATCATCCGCTCGGCCGACTACACCATGGAACAGCTGGTGCGCGTCGCCAAGCTGCTGCGCGAGGAACACGAGTTCCGCGGCTACATCCACCTCAAGACCATCCCCGACGCCTCGCCCGAGCTGATCGCCGAGGCCGGCCGCTACGCCGACCGCCTCAGCGTCAACATCGAGCTGCCCAGCGAGGCCAGCCTGGTCCGCCTGGCGCCGGAAAAGAGCGTCGGCACCATCAAGCAGGCGATGGGCTCGATCCGCCTGGGCGTGGACCAGGCCAGCGAGGAAAGACGCGGTCCGGCCTTCGCGCCCGCCGGGCAGAGCACGCAGATGATCGTCGGCGCCGACGACACCGACGACCGCACCATCCTCCACACCGCGCAGACCCTATACGGCGCCTACAAGCTCAAGCGGGTCTACTACTCGGCCTTCAGCCCCATCCCGCACAGCCCGAAGAGCGTACCGTTCGAGGCACCGCCGCTGCTGCGCGAACACCGTCTGTACCAGGCCGACTTCCTTCTGCGCGGCTACGGCTTCGACGTCCGCGAGCTGATCGCCACGCCCGGCAACCTGGCCCTCGACATCGACCCCAAGCTGGCCTGGGCGCTGGCCAACCGCGCCCACTTCCCCCTCGACCTGAATCGCGCGGAACCGGCGATGATCGCCCGCGTGCCGGGCATCGGCGTGCTCAGCGCCAGGCGCCTGGTCGAGCTGCGCCGCCAGCGGCGGATTCGCTACGCCGACGTGGTGCGCCTGCTCTGCGCGATGGACAAGGTCAGGCCCTTCATCGTCACCCAGGACTACCGGCCCCGCCAGGCCACGCTGGAATCCGCCGCCCTGCGCCGCCAGCTCAGCGACACGCCGGCGCAGATGGCCCTGTGGTGATGCACGACGCGCGCTTCGATGGCAGCTTCGCCGACTGGCGCCGCGAGGCCCGCCGCCTGCTGCGGGCCGGCGTCGAGCCCCAGGCGGTGAACTGGCGGACGGACGACGACGGCGGCCAGTTGTTCGCCGGCCTGGCGCCCACCGCCCCGGCGCCCGTGTCCGCGCCCGCCCCGCGCATCCCCCGGGAGCTGCCCGAACTGCTGGAGAGCGCGTCGCGCTATCGCGCCGACGACCGCTGGGCCCTGCTCTACCGGGTGCTCTGGCGCGTGGCCCACGGCGACCGCACGGCCATACTCGCCGGGGACGGCGACGGCAGCGTGCTGCAGCGCCGGATCAAGGGCGTGCGCCGCGAGGCCCACCACATGCATGCGTTCCTGCGCTTCCGGCAGCGCCCCGCCGAGGCGGGGCCGCCGGCCTTCGTCGCCTGGCACGAGCCGGCCCACGACATTCTGGAGATGGCCGCCGGCCATTTCGCCGAGCGGCTGGGGCGCAGCAGCTGGCTGATCGCCACACCGGACGCGGCGGCGCTCTGGGACGGTACCCTGCTGCGCTTCCTGCGGCCCTGCCCGGCGGAGCTGCGCGAACTGGCGCGCAGCGCCGAGGACCCCGGCGCCGAACTCTGGCTGGCCTACTACGGCAGCACCTTCAACCCGGCGCGGCTCAACCGCGATGTGCTGGAGAGCAACATGCCGGTGCGCTTCTGGAAGCATCTGCCGGAAGGCCCGCTGATCCCGCAACTGATGAGCCAGGCCCGCGCCGGCCAGCAGCGCCTGGCGCAGGCCGCCAGCGTCGGCGAGCGGCAGGGTAAGGAGGTGCTGATCGCCAGCGACAAGGCCCAGCCGCGCCGGGCGCCGAGCACCTCGCTGGGCGAATGCCGCGACTGCGACATCTGGCGCGGCGCGACCTGCGCGGTGCCGGGGGAAGGGCCGGAGCAGGCGCCGATCATGCTGGTCGGGGAACAGCCGGGCGACCAGGAAGACCTCGCCGGCCGCCCCTTCGTCGGGCCGGCCGGGCAGGTGCTGAACCGCGCGCTGGCGCGGGCGGGGCTGCGCCGCGAGGCGCTGTACCTGACCAACGCGGTGAAGCACTTCAAGTGGACTCCGCGGGGCGGTCCTAACAGCCGCGCCGCCACCCGCAAGCACGCCACGCCCAAGCCAGGCGAGATCGAGGCCTGTCGCCGCTGGCTCGGCGGGGAACTGGCGCAGGTCGCGCCCGAGGTGGTGGTGGCGCTCGGCAAGACGGCCCTGGCCTCGCTGCTGGAAACCTTCGAGCCACAGCATCTGCGCCTGGCGGATTTCGCCGGCGCACCGTTCAGGCAGGGGGAGCGATGGATCGTGGTAGCCCCCCACCCGGCAGCGGTACTGCGGGCAGGGGAAGAGGGCGAGCGGCTGTTCGCCGAACTGGTCGCGGCCCTAGAGCAGGCGCGCCGACTGGCGGCGGGGGCGGTCAGCGGAAGCGCCGTCCCGGGTCTTCGTCGCTGACCTCCAGGCTCAGGCCCTGGGCGATGCTGGTCAGGTGGTCGCCGTCGGTTTCCGAGCCCAGCTTGATCATCAGGCGCAGGTCGTTCGCCGAGTCGGCGTAGAGCAGGGCGTCCTCGTAGGTGATCTCGCCCTGGGTGTAGAGGTTGTACAGCGCCTGGTCGAAGGTCTGCATGCCCAGCTCGGTGGAACGCTTCATCAGACCCTTGAGTTCGTGCACCTCGCCCTTGCGGATCAGGTCGGCGGCCAGCGGGGTGTTGATCAGCACCTCGATCACCGCGCGGCGGCCCTTGCCGTCCGGCGTCGGCACCAGCTGCTGGGCGACGATGGCCTTGAGGTTGAGCGACAGGTCCATCCATACCTGGTTGTGCCGGTCCGGCGGGAAGAAGTTGATGATCCGGTCCAGCGCCTGGTTGGCGTTGTTGGCGTGCAGGGTAGCCAGGCACAGGTGGCCGGTCTCGGCGAACGCCACGCCGTAGTCCATGGTTTCCCGGGTACGGATCTCGCCGATCAGGATCACGTCCGGCGCCTGGCGCAGGGTGTTCTTCAGCGCCACCTCGAACGACTCGGTATCGATGCCGACCTCGCGCTGGGTGACGATGCAGTTCTGGTGCTGGTGGATGTATTCGATCGGGTCTTCGATGGAGATGATGTGGCCGCTGGTGTTCTTGTTGCGGTAGCCGATCATCGCCGCCAGCGAGGTGGACTTGCCGGTGCCGGTAGCGCCGACGAACAGCACCAGGCCGCGCTTGGTCAGCGCCAGCTTCTTCAGCACCTCGGGCAGCTTGAGGTCGTCCAGGGTCGGGATGTTGGTCTCGATGCGACGCAGCACCATGCCCGCCAGGTTGCGCTGGTAGAAGGCGCTGACCCGGAAGCGGCCGATGCCGCGGGCGCTGATGGCGAAGTTGCACTCGTGGTTCTCGGCGAACTCGCGGCGCTGCTGCTCGTTCATCACCGAGTGCACCGTCTCGCGGGTCTGCTCCGGAGACATGGAGGTCTTGGTCACCGGCATGATCTTGCCATTGACCTTCATCGAGGGCGGCACGCCGGCCGTGATGAACAGGTCCGACCCGCCCTTTTCCACCATCAAGCGCAACAGTTTCTCAAATTCCATTTTTCCCGCCCATGTGTCTCGTGCGTGGCCGACACGGCGACCACGTCATTATTAGAAGTTTTCCGGCGTCTTGGCCTTCTCGCGCGCCGCGTCGCGACTGACCAGGCCCTTGGCCACCAGGCCCTTGAGGCAGTTGTCGAGGGTCTGCATGCCCAGCGAGCCGCCGGTCTGGATCGACGAGTACATCTGCGCGACCTTGTCCTCGCGGATCAGGTTACGGATCGCCGGCGTGCCGATCATGATCTCGTGGGCAGCCACCCGACCGCCGCCGATCTTCTTCAGCAGCGTCTGCGAGATCACCGCCTGCAGTGACTCGGAGAGCATGGAGCGGACCATGGACTTTTCCTCGGCGGGGAACACGTCCACCACCCGGTCGATGGTCTTGGCGGCGGAGGTGGTGTGCAGGGTGCCGAACACCAGGTGGCCGGTTTCCGCGGCGGTCAGCGCCAGGCGGATGGTCTCCAGGTCACGCATCTCGCCCACCAGGATGATGTCCGGGTCTTCCCGCAGCGCCGAGCGCAGGGCCTCGGAGAAGCCGTGGGTGTCGCGGTGCACCTCGCGCTGGTTGACCAGGCACTTCTTCGATTCGTGGACGAATTCGATCGGGTCCTCGATGGTGAGGATGTGGTGGTACTTGTTGTTGTTCAGGTAGTCGAGCATGGCCGCCAGGGTGGTCGACTTGCCCGAACCGGTCGGCCCGGTCACCAGCACCAGGCCGCGCGGCACGTCGGTGATCTTCCTGAACACCTCGCCCATGCCCAGCTCTTCCATGGTCAACACTTTCGAGGGAATGGTCCGGAACACGGCGCCGGCGCCGCGGTTCTGGTTGAAGGCGTTGACCCGGAAGCGCGCCACGCCGGGTACTTCGAAGGAGAAGTCGGTCTCGAGGAATTCCTCGTAATCCTTGCGCTGCTTGTCGTTCATGATGTCGTAGATCAGCGCGTGGACCTGCTTGTGGTCCATCGGCGGCAGGTTGATCCGGCGCACATCGCCATCGACGCGAATCATCGGCGGCAGGCCCGCCGAGAGGTGCAGGTCCGACGCGCCTTGCTTGGCGCTGAAGGCGAGCAGCTCGGTAATATCCATGGGACTCCCCAATCGAATGCAAGCAGGTAGAATGCCGCAGACCCCTGACGGGCGGGCTATAGAGCGCAAGTAATGTCCACGATAGCAGAGAATATTGCAAAGGTTCGCGAGCGTATCCGTGAGGCGGCGCAAGCCTCGCAGCGCAATCCGGACTCGGTCCGCCTGCTCGCCGTGAGCAAGACCCACCCCGCGCAGGCGGTGCGCGAGGCCAACGCCAGCGGCCAGGTCGACTTCGGCGAGAACTACCTGCAGGAAGCCCTGGCCAAGCAGCTCGAGCTGGCCGACCTGGACCTGGCCTGGCACTTCATCGGCCCGATCCAGTCGAACAAGACCAAGGCGATCGCCGAGCACTTCCACTGGGTGCATTCGGTGGACCGCCTGAAGATCGCCCAGCGCCTGTCCGAGCAGCGCCCCGACCACCTGCCGCCGCTGAACGTCTGCCTGCAGGTCAACGTCAGCGGTGAAACCAGCAAGTCCGGCTGCTCGCCGGAGGAGCTGCCCGCGCTGGCACAGGCGGTTACACAACTGCCGCGACTGCGTCTGCGCGGATTGATGACAATCCCCGAACCCAGCGACGGCCCGCAGGCCCAGCGCGAGCCCCTGGCCCGCCTGCGCCAATTGCGCGACTCGCTGAACGCCGACCTCGACACCCTGTCCATGGGCATGAGCCAGGATCTGGAAGCCGCCATCGCCGAGGGCGCCACCTGGGTGCGCATCGGCACCGCATTGTTCGGCGCCCGGGACTACAACCAGCCCGATCGCGGTCAGCCCCACTAATAAAGGAAGCACACGATGAGTCACCCCCGCATCGCCTTCATCGGCGCCGGCAACATGGCCGCCAGCCTGATCGGCGGGCTGCTCGCCCAGGGCCTGCCGGCCAGCCACATCCGCGCCAGCGACCCAGGCGCCGAGCAGCGCGCCAGGGTCGCCGCCGAACACGGCATCGAACTGTTCGAGAGCAACGCCGAAGCCATCGCCGGCGCCGACATCGTGGTGCTGGCGACCAAGCCGCAGGTGCTCAAGGGCGTGTGCCAGGCCCTGGCGCCGAGCCTGCAGGCGGGCCAGATGGTCGTCTCCATCGCCGCCGGCATCACCTGCGCCAGCCTCACCGCCTGGCTCGGCGAGGTGGCACTGGTGCGCTGCATGCCCAACACTCCCGCGCTGCTGCGCCAGGGCGTCAGCGGCCTGTACGCCAACCCGCGGGTGTCCACCGAACAGCGCCAGCAGGCCGAACAGCTACTGGGCGCCGTCGGCCTGGCCGTGTGGCTGGATGAGGAGCGTCTGATCGACGCCGTGACCGCCGTCTCCGGCAGCGGCCCGGCCTACTTCTTCCTGCTGATCGAGGCGATGACCGCCGCCGGCGAGCAGCTCGGCCTGCCCCGCGAAACCGCCGCCCAGCTGACCCTGCAGACCGCCCTGGGCGCCGCGCGCATGGCCACTGAAAGCGACGTCGACGCCGCCGAGCTGCGGCGCCGGGTCACCTCCCCCAATGGCACCACCGAAGCGGCGATCAAGGCCTTCCAGGCCGGCGGCTTCGAGGCCCTGGTACAACAGGCCCTGGACGCCGCCGCCCGGCGCTCCGCCGAACTCGCCGAACAACTGGGTCAATAAGGAATCCGCATCGATGAACGGACTGGATACCGCCGCCATCTACATCCTGCAGACGCTGGGCAGCCTCTACCTGCTGATCGTCCTGCTGCGCTTCGTCCTGCAACTGGTTCGCGCCGACTTCTACAACCCGCTCAGCCAATTCGCGGTCAAGGCCACCCAGCCGCTGCTGCGCCCGCTGCGCCGGCTGATCCCGGGCTTCGGCGGCCTCGACCTGGCCTCGCTGCTGCTGGCCATCCTGCTGCAGATGGTGATCATGGCCATCACCCTGCTGCTGGCCTACGGCACCACCGGCAACCCGCTGCAACTGCTGATCTGGGCGCTGATCGGGGTGACCTCGCTGTTCCTCAAGATCTTCTTCTTCGCACTGATCATCAGCGTGATCCTGTCCTGGGTCGCCCCGGGCAGCTACAACCCGGGCGCCCAGCTGGTGAACCAGATCTGCGAGCCGCTGCTGGCGCCGATCCGCAAGCTGCTGCCGAGCCTTGGCGGCCTGGACATCTCGCCGATCTTCGCCTTCATCGCGATCAACCTGCTCGACATGCTGGTGGTGAAGAACCTCGCCGCCGCGACCCACATGCCCTCGGTGCTGGGCCTGCTGATGTGAGCTGGTTCCGCTGGGACGGCGAGGACCTGATCCTCGACTGCCACCTGCAGCCCCGGGCGAGCAAGGACGAGTTCGCCGGGCTGCACGGCGAGCGGATGAAGATCCGCCTCACCGCGCCGCCGGTGGAGGGCAAGGCCAATGCCCACCTGATGGCCTTCCTGGCCGCCGCCTTCGGCGTCGCCAAGAGCCAGGTGAGCCTGGAGAGCGGCGAACTGAACCGGCAGAAGCGGGTGCGCGTGCGCGCCCCGCGCACCCTCCCCGACCTGCCCGGGCTGACCGTCCGCCCCGCCTGAACAACCACCCGGCCACAGTTCCGTCACGCCTCGATTGACGGCAGCCATGGCCGTCGCATAATGCGGACATCTCCGGTGAACCGTCCCGGATCGTTGCGCCCTTGTCGAGCCACGAACCACCCCTCGGAGGAGTGTCGGGATGAGCATGGAACGTCTCAGCCAGCAGGTAGATGCCTACGTCGCCTGGAAGCGCGAGCTGATGCGCGAGTTCACCCGCTACCGCAGCTGGCTGGCGCAGCATCGCCTCGGCTCGGAAGCGATGGACGCGCGCCTGGAGCGCTCCCTCAAGCTGCTGCGCACCGACCACATTACCCTGGCCTTCGTCGGCGAGTTCTCCCGCGGCAAGACCGAGCTGATCAACGCCCTGTTCTTCTCCGAGTACGGCCAGCGCATGCTGCCGTCCCACGCCGGGCGCACCACCATGTGCCCCACCGAACTGTTCTTCGACCCCCGCTCCGAGCGCCCCTACATCCGCCTGCTGCCGATCGAGACGCGCATGGCCGACGCCAGCGTGTCGCAGTTCAAGCGCATCCCGCGGCACTGGGTGAACATCCCGCTCGATCCGAGCGACCCGGACAACATGGCCCTGGCCTTCGCCCAGGTGGCCAAGACCAAGCCGATGCCGGTGGAGCAGGCGATCCAGCTCGGCTTCCTGCCGGACATGCTGGAAGCGACCGGCAAGCCCGGCCAGGTGCTGGTGCCGGCCTGGCGCCACGCCATGGTCAACTTCGACCACCCGCTGCTGCGCCAGGGCCTGCGCATCCTCGACACGCCCGGCCTCAACGCCCTCGGCAGCGAGCCCGAACTGACCCTGTCGATGCTGCCCAATGCCCAGGCGATCCTGTTCCTGCTGGCCGCCGACACCGGCGTCACCTCCAGCGACATGGCGATCTGGAACGAGCACATCCGCCAGCTCGATGGCGACGCCCAGGCCAGCCTGTTCGCCGTGCTCAACAAGGTTGACGTGCTGTGGGACGACCTGGCCGGCGAGGAAAGCGTCGCCAGAGCCATCGCCCAGATGCAGGACGCCACCGCCCGCCAGCTCGGCATCTCCACCGCCAGCGTGCTGCCGCTGTCGGCCAAGCAGGCCCTGCTGGCCAAGGTACGCAAGGACGAGCCGCTGCTCGCCCGCAGCCAGCTGGCCGACCTGGAGAACCTGCTGTGCGAACGCATCGTCGCGCAGAAGGAGCGGCTGCTTGAGGACCGCGTGGTCAACCAGGTGCTGGCCCTGCTCAACAACAGCCAGCACGTGCTGAACCTGCGCCTGGAAAAGGTGCGCGAGCAGCAGTCGCTGCTCCAGGCGCACCAGCACGACAACGGCCAGCTGCTGTTCGACCTGACCGCCAAGACCAAGGAAGACCACAGCCAGCACCACAAGCGCCTGCTCGGCCTGAAGACCAACCAGCGCCTGCTCCGCCGTCAGGGCGACCTGCTCCGCGCCGCGGTGCGCCCGGAGCGCCTGGAAGACCACCTGGCCCAGGTTCGCCAGGGCCTGAACGGCAGCTGGACCACCCTCGGGATCAACCACGCCATCGTCGAATTCTTCCGCAACGTGGAGTACGACCTCGGCAACCTGATGCACGAAGCCGAGATGGCCAACAAGATGGTCGCTGCCATCTACCGCCGGCACAACGAGGAAAACCCACTGCACGGCGTCGACGCACCAAAGTTCAACAGCCGCGCCTACCAGCGCGAGCTGCAACAGTTGCGCGGCAAGGCCGACCAGTTCCGTCTGCACCTGAAGACGCTGATGACCGAACAGCGCAGCCTGACCCGGCGCTTCTTCGCCACCCTGGTGCAGGAAGTCATCGCCCTGCACCGACGCGTGCGCACGGAGGCGGAACAGTGGGCCAACGACGCCCTGATGCCACTCATGCAGAACACCCTCGAACACAAGCAGATGCTCGAGAGCCACATGCTGCGCCTCAAATCCCTGGCCCAGGACACCCAGCAGACGCGCCAGCGCGGCCAGCAACTGGCCGGCTACTGCACCCAGTTGGAGCAGCAACTGGCCCAGGCCGGCGAAATGCTCCGTGCCCTGCGCAAGCCGGCGCCGATCCAGCGTCAGGGCAAGGTCGTCACCCTGCCTGGCGTCGCCCGCCCGCAGAGCGCCGCCGACCCGGCCTGAGGCCAGCCAAATCAGCGACTTAGCCACGGCCCCCGCGCTTGCTGCCGGGGGCCGTGCTCTTTAGACTGCTGCACTTTCCTGCAGCGAGAGCTGGCTCGATGCCGACTGTTTTCCCCGCCGATTCCGTAGGCCTGGTGACCCCGCAGATCGCCCGCTTCAGCGAACCGCTGGCGCTGGTCTGCGGCCGCAGCCTGACCGACTACCAGCTGGTCTACGAGACCTACGGCACCCTCAACGCCTCGGCCAGCAACGCCGTGCTGATCTGCCACGCGCTGTCCGGTCACCACCATGCCGCCGGCTTCCACAGCGTGGAAGAGCGCAAGCCGGGCTGGTGGGACAGCTGCATCGGCCCGGGCAAGCCGATCGACACCGAGCGCTTCTTCGTCGTCAGCCTGAACAACCTCGGCGGCTGCAACGGCTCCACCGGCCCCTCCAGCCTCAACCCGGCCAGCGGCAAGCCCTATGGCGCCGACTTCCCGGTGATGACGGTGGAGGACTGGGTGCACAGCCAGGCGCGCCTGGCCGACCTGCTCGGCGTGCGCCAGTGGGCCGCGGTGATCGGCGGCAGCCTCGGCGGCATGCAGGCCCTGCAGTGGACCATCAGTTACCCGGAGCGGGTCCGCCACTGCCTGGCCATCGCCTCGGCGCCCAAGCTGTCGGCGCAGAACATCGCCTTCAACGAGGTGGCGCGCCAGGCAATCCTGACCGACCCGGAGTTCCACGGCGGCCACTTCCAGGAACAGGGCGTGATTCCCAAGCGTGGCCTGATGCTCGCGCGCATGGTCGGCCACATCACCTACCTGTCCGATGACGCCATGGGCGAGAAATTCGGCCGCGAGCTGAAGACCGACAAGCTCAACTACGACTTCCACAGCGTCGAGTTCCAGGTCGAGAGCTACCTGCGCTACCAGGGCGAGGAGTTCTCCGGGCGCTTCGACGCCAACACCTACCTGCTGATGACCAAGGCGCTCGACTACTTCGACCCGGCCGCCGCCCACAACGGCGACCTGGCCGCCACCCTGGCCGCGGCCAAGGCGGATTTCTGCGTGATGTCCTTCACCACCGACTGGCGCTTCTCGCCGGCGCGCTCGCGAGAGATCGTCGATGCCCTGGTGGCGGCGAAGAAGAACGTCAGCTACCTGGAGATCGACGCGCCGCAGGGCCACGATGCCTTCCTGATGCCGATCCCGCGCTACCTGCAGGCATTCGACGCCTACATGAAGAGGATCGAGCTATGAGCATGCGCGCGGACCTGGACATCATCCAGGACTGGATTCCGGCCGGCAGCCGGGTGCTTGACCTCGGCTGCGGCGACGGCGAGCTGCTGGCCTGGCTGCACGCCAACAAGAACGTCAGCGGCTACGGCCTGGAGATCGACCCCGAGAAGATCGCCAAGTGCATCGCCCGCGGCGTCAACGTCATCGAACAGAACCTCGACGAGGGCCTGGGCAACTTCGCCGACAACAGCTTCGACATGGTGGTGATGACCCAGTCGCTGCAGGCCCTGAAGTACCCGGACAAGGTGCTGGCGGAAATGTTGCGGGTCGGCAAGACCTGCATCATCACCTTCCCCAACTTCGGCCACTGGCGCTGCCGCTGGTACCTGACCACCAAGGGCCGCATGCCGGTCTCCGAGTTCCTGCCCTATACCTGGTACAACACGCCGAACATCCACTTCTGCACCTTCGAGGACTTCGAGCGCCTGTGCCTGGAACAGGGCGCGAAGGTGGAGGAACGCCTGGCCGTCGACCACGCCCACCGGCACAACCTGGGCAGCCGCCTATGGCCTAACCTGTTGGGTGAGATCGGCATCTATCGCGTCAGCGGGTCCGGCCTGGCCGATCACCGCGTAGCCGTCTAGCCCGCCACGCCCCGGAGGACCACTCATGCGCCGTTTCGCATCCCTATTGTTTTGCCTGCTGCTCGCCCTGCCCGCCGTCGCCGAACGCAAACAGACCTTCGGCGAGCTGGACGTGCACTACAGCGTGTTCAACTCCAGCTTCCTGCAACCCGATATCGCGGCGGCCGCCGGCCTGACCCGCAGCAAGACCGTCGGCGTGCTCAACGTGGCCGCCCTGAAGGACGGAAAGGGCCAGCCCGCCCAAGTCAGCGGCACGCTGAAGAACCTGATGGGCCAAACCACCGCGCTGGAGTTCCGCCAGGTGCTGGAAAGCGGCGCGGTGTACTACCTCGCCGAATTCCCGCTGCGCCAGCGCGAGATGCTGACCTTCAGCATCGTCGTGCAAGTCGGCAGCGGCGCGCCGCACACCCTCACCTTCAACCAGGAAGTGTTCCCGGACGAATGACCATGCCCTTCACAGAACTGGTGCTTGCCAGCCACAACGCTGGCAAGCTCAAGGAACTCCAGGCCATGCTCGGCGAGCACGTACGGGTGCGCTCGGTGGGCGAATTTTCCAGCATCGAGCCCGAGGAAACCGGCCTCTCCTTCGTCGAGAACGCCATCCTCAAGGCGCGCAACGCTGCCCGCGTGTCCGGCCTGCCGGCGCTGGCCGATGACTCCGGCCTGGCGGTGGACGCCCTTGGCGGCGCGCCGGGCATCTATTCGGCGCGCTACGCCGATGGCCAGGGCGACGCGGCCAACAACGCCAAGTTGCTGGACGCGCTGAAGGACGTGCCGGACGCCGAGCGCGGCGCCCAGTTCGTCTGCGCCCTGGCCCTGGTACGGCACGCCGATGACCCGCTGCCGATCCTCTGCGAGGGCCTGTGGCACGGCCGCATCCTGCACGAGGCGCGCGGCGCCGAGGGCTTCGGCTACGACCCGCTGTTCTGGGTACCGGAGCGCGCGTGCTCCAGCGCCGAGCTGGCCAGCGACGAGAAGAACCGCATCAGCCACCGCGCCCGCGCCATGGCCCTGCTCAAGCAGCGCCTGGGGCTGGAGTGAGCCAGGCTCCCTCACCCCCTGTCCCTCTGGAGGGACAGGGGGGGCGTAGCCCCTCTCCCCCTGAGAGAGGGGTTGGGGTGAGGGACTTCCAGCTACCTCCGCTCGCGCTCTACATCCATATCCCGTGGTGCGTGCGCAAATGCCCGTACTGCGACTTCAACTCCCACGCCGCCGGCCCCGAGCTGCCGGAAGAGGCCTACGTCGACGCCCTGCTGGCCGACCTCGACACCGACGCCGGGCACATCCACGACCGCCGGCTGACCTCGATCTTCTTCGGCGGCGGCACCCCCAGCCTGTTCTCCGCCGGCGCCCTCGGCCGGCTGCTGGAAGGTGTCGAGCGGCGCGTCCGCTTCGCCGACGACATCGAGATCACTCTGGAAGCCAACCCGGGCACCTTCGAGCAGGCCAAGTTCAGGGACTACCGCGCCCTCGGCATCAACCGCCTGTCCATCGGCGTGCAGAGCTTCCAGAGCGACAAGCTGGTGGCCCTCGGCCGCA
Organism: Pseudomonas paralcaligenes; assembly: GCF_019655855.1. GTDB lineage: Bacteria > Pseudomonadota > Gammaproteobacteria > Pseudomonadales > Pseudomonadaceae > Aquipseudomonas > Aquipseudomonas paralcaligenes. The sequence continues at coordinate 118,235 of NZ_BPFX01000004.1, forward strand.
TCCACGACGGCAACGAAGCCGTGCGCGCGGTGGACATGGCGCGCGCCGCCGGCTTCGACAACTTCAACCTGGACCTCATGCACGGCCTGCCCGGGCAGAGCGTCGAGGACGCCCTCTCCGACCTGCGCACGGCCATCGACCAGGCGCCCACGCACCTGTCCTGGTACCAGCTGACCATGGAGCCCAACACGGTGTTCTGGAGCCAGCCACCGGAGCTGCCCGAGGACGACCTGCTTTGGGACATCCAGGAAGCCGGCCAGGCCCTGCTCGCCGCCGAGGGCTACGCGCAGTACGAGGTGTCCGCCTACGCCCGGGCCGGGCGCCAGGCGCGGCACAACCTCAACTACTGGACCTTCGGCGACTTCCTCGGCATCGGCGCCGGTGCCCACGCCAAGCTGAGCGCGCCGGACGGGCGCATCGTGCGCACCTGGAAGACCCGCCTGCCCAAGGACTACCTCGATCCGGCAAGGCCCTTCCAGGCCGGCGAGCGCGTGCTCGACGCCGACGAGCTGCCGTTCGAGTTCCTGATGAACGTGCTGCGCCTGACCGACGGCGTGCCGGCCGAACTGTTCGAGCAGCGCACCGGTCTGCCCCTGACCAGCCTTGCCGCCGCGCGGTGCGAGGCCGAGGCGCGCAAGCTACTGGCCGCCGAGCCCGGGCGCCTGGTCGCCACCCGCGAAGGCCAGCTGTTCCTCAACGATCTGCTCCAGCATTTCCTGCCCTGACAGCGGCGACGCCGATCCGGTAGTCTATGCGCCCGTCCCACCACCGCAGGCGCTCCGAGTGCTCGACCCGCGCAGCATCGTCTTCATCCTGGCGGCCCTCAGCCTGCTGATGGCCGTGGTGCTGTTCGCGATGCCCACGTCGATCCGCCAGCGCCTCGGCGGCGCGCGCCACTGGAGCCTGGCGATGCTGGTGCTGGCCGGCGGCTCGGCGCTGTTCGGCCTGCGCGACATCGTGCCGGACCTGCTGTCGGTGACGGTGGCCAACGCCGCCAGCCTGGCCTCGGTGGCGATGATCTATTCCGGCGGCCGCGCCTTCTTCGGCCTGGCGCCGCGCAACGGCCTGCTGGCCGCCATAGTGGTCGTCGCCTGCCTGGTGATGGTCGTCTGCACCTACGTGCAGGACCTGTTCTCGGTGCGCGTCGTCGTCTTCTCGCTGGTCTCCGGCGGCCTGCTGTTCCTGTTCGGCCTCGACACCTCGCGGCGGCGCCCACGCCACCCCGGCAGCGCGCGCTTCCCCTACCTGTTCACCTCGATCACGGTGTTCTTCGACGTGCTGGTGTCCGGCCTGCGCATCGTCAACGCGGTGCTCGCCCCGCACACCGGCAGCGAGAACTTCTTCGCCCCCACGCCGATCAACGTGCTGTATTTCTCCACCCACAGCCTGCTGGCGATCTGCATCTCGGTCGGCTTCATCCTGATGCTCAACGAGCGCCTGCACGCGATGCTCGAGCACCAGCTCAGCCACGACGCGCTGACCAACGCCTACACCCGCACCATCGTCATCGAGATGGCCGAGCGCGCCCTGGCCGGCGGCCGCCGCCCGGTCTCCCTGCTGCTGCTCGACGTCGACCACTTCAAGCACGTCAACGACACCCTGGGCCACCAGACCGGCGACGCGGTGCTGCAGCACATCGTCGCCACCCTCGGCACCGCCCTGCGCCCGGACGAGCCGCTGGGCCGCTACGGCGGCGAGGAATTCATCCTGCTGCTGCGCGATGCCAGCGCCGAACAGGCCATGGTGGTGGCCGAGCGCCTGCGCCAGCGGGTCGCCGACACACCATTCACCCGCGCCGGCGAGAGCCGCAGTATCACCCTGAGCATCGGCTGCGCCACCGCCGCGCCGGGCGAGACCCTGGAACAGCTGCTGCAGCGCGCCGACGCCGCGCTATACCGGGCCAAGCGCGCCGGCCGCAACCAGGTGCAGCAGGGCTGACCCCTTCGACCGACACGAGGACTCCAGATGGACCTGCTACTCGACCTGATCGCCACCCTGTCCCGCTGGTGCCGCGGGCACCTGTACGAAATCGCCCTGGCGATCATGGCCACCCTGCTGGTGCTGTTCGGCCCGGCCATCAACGCCTGGGTACAGCGCTCCATCGGCGGTCTCAACTTCATCCTGCGCACGCTGATCTTCGTGCTGGTCTGCGCCGTCGGCTATGGCCTGGCGATGGTCTTCCTGACTCCCTGGCTGGCCAAGGGCCTGGGCTACTTCAACAACTACACCCTGTCGCCGGTCCTGCTGCTGGTGTTCTTCCTCATCGGCGTCCTGGCCGACCGCAACTGACCGTTTCCCCGGACCGGGCGGCACCGCGACGGAGCCGCCCAAAGCATCCGACGAACGGTACAACCCGGCGCAAGCGCCCACCCCGTTTGCTGACCACGCGGTCAGTCCATCAGCCCGCCGCAGAGCGGGCGCCGCTCCCTCGCGCGGCGAAACTTGCACCCAGCAGAACCTCGTCTAACGTAAACCCCCACCACGCCTAATCGACGAGCGAACCACCTTGGCGGCGAGTCTCCTCGCCCCATGCCAGGCCACTCGGATCAATCGGGAGCCCGCAGGGAAAGCCTGGAAAAATGGATAGCTCGCTATTGATCGAGGTCAATATCACCCCCCTCAATGGCGCGCTAAATAAGACATAACTTCTCTCCGGATTGGAGGTGTTCGATGTCCTCTTCAGCGCAGAAACTTCGATTGGGGGCGCTCATCGCCCTGGTGGTGGGTTCGATGGTCGGTGGCGGCATCTTCTCGCTTCCGCAGAACATCGCGGCCAGCGCCAGCGCCGGTGCGACGCTGATCGGCTGGCTGATCACCGGCGTGGGCATGCTGACCCTCGCCTTCGTGTTCCAGACCCTGGCCAACCGCAAGCCCGCGCTGGACGGCGGGGTCTACGCCTACGCCAAGGCAGGCTTCGGCGACTACATGGGCTTCTCCTCGGCCTGGGGCTACTGGATCAGCGCCTGGATCGGCAACGTCAGCTACATGGTCCTGCTGTTCTCCACCCTCGGCTACTTCTTCCCGGTGTTCGGCGAGGGCAACACCCTGCCGGCGGTGATCTGCGCCTCGGTGCTGCTCTGGCTGCTGCACTTCCTGGTGCTGCGCGGTATCAAGGAAGCGGCCTTCATCAACACCGTCACCACCATCGCCAAGATGGTGCCGCTGGCGCTGTTCATCGTGATCGCCGCCATCGCCTTCAAGATGGAAGTGTTCACCACCGACTTCTGGGGCAACGGCAACACCGAGCTGGGTAGCGTGATGGACCAGGTGCGCAACATGATGCTGGTCACCGTGTGGGTGTTCATCGGCATCGAGGGCGCCAGCATCTTCTCCGCCCGCGCCGAGAAGCGCAGCGACGTCGGCAAGGCCACGGTGATCGGCTTCGTCGGTGTGCTCCTGCTGCTGGTGCTGGTCAACGTGCTGTCCCAGGGCATCCTGACCCAGGCTGAGCTGTCCGGCCTGAAGAATCCGTCCATGGCCGGCGTGCTGGAACACGTGGTCGGCCCCTGGGGCGCGCAGCTGATCTCCATCGGCCTGATCGTCTCGCTGGCAGGGGCCCTGCTGTCCTGGACCCTGCTCTGCGCCGAGATCCTGTTCGCCAGCGCCCGCGACCACACCATGCCGGAGTTCCTGCGCAAGGAGAACGTAAACCACGTCCCGGCCAACGCGTTGTGGCTGTCCAACGGGCTGATCCAGCTGTTCCTGGTCATCACCCTGTTCAACAGCTCCACCTACCTCAGCCTGCTGTACCTGGCCACCTCGATGATCCTGGTGCCCTACTTCTGGTCCAGCGCCTACGCGGTGCTCCTGGCCTTCCGTGGCGAGACCTACGAGAACGCCGCCGGCGAACGCAACAAGGACCTGCTGATCGCCGCCATCTCCACCCTGTACGCGGTCTGGCTGGTGTACGCCGCCGGCATCCAGTACCTGCTGCTGTCCGCCCTGCTCTACGCCCCTGGCGTCATCCTCTTCGCCAAGGCCAAGCGCGAGCTGGGTCAACCCATCTTCACCGGTGTCGAGAAACTGATCTTCGCCGCCGTCCTGATCGGTGCCGCCATTGCCGCCTACGGCCTCTATGACGGTTTCCTCAGTCTGTAAGAGAAGGAGTTCGATATGTCCAAGAAAGCCCTCGGCGTCCATTCCGAAGCCGGCAAGCTGCACAAGGTGATGGTCTGTTCGCCCGGCCTCGCCCACCTGCGCCTGACCCCCGCCAACTGCGACGAACTGCTGTTCGACGACGTGATCTGGGTCAGCCAGGCCAAGCGCGACCACTTCGACTTCATGACCAAGATGCGCGAACGCGGCATCGAGGTGCTGGAGATGCACAACCTGCTGGAAGAGACCGTCCAGAACAAGGACGCGCTGGCCTGGATCCTCGACCGCAAGATCACCCCCAACAGCGTCGGCCTCGGCCTGCAGAACGAAGTGCGCTCCTTCATCGAGGGCCTGGAGCCGCGCCGCATCGCCGAATACCTGATCGGCGGCGTGTCCGGCGCCGACCTGGCCAAGCACAAGGGCTCGGACGTGGCGAAGATGTTCAACGCCTACCTGGGCGAGTCCAGCTTCATCTTCCCGCCGCTGCCCAACACCCAGTTCACCCGCGACACCACCTGCTGGATCTACGGCGGCGTCACCCTCAACCCGATGTACTGGCCGGCGCGACGCCAGGAGACCCTGCTCGCCAGCGCGATCTACAAGTTCCACCAGGACTTCGCCAACGCCGACTTCCAGATCTGGTACGGCGACCCCGACGTCGACCACGGCGCAGCGACCCTGGAGGGCGGCGACGTGATGCCGATCGGCAACGGCACCGTGCTGATCGGCATGGGCGAGCGCAGCTCGCACCAGGCCATCGGCCAGGTCGCCCAGGCGCTGTTCGCCAAGGGCGCTGCGGAGAGAGTCGTGGTAGCCGGCCTCGGCAGGTCGCGCGCCGCCATGCACCTGGACACCGTGTTCAGCTTCTGCGACCGCGACCTGGTGACCATCTTCCCCGAAGTGGCCAACTCCATCGTGCCGTTCGTGCTGCGCCCCGACGAGAGCAAGCCCGGCGGCATCGACGTGCGCCGCGAGGACAAGTCGTTCCTCGACGTGGTCGCCGAATCCCTCAACCTCAAGCAACTGCGCGTGGTGGAAACCGGCGGCGACAGCTACGAGGCCGAGCGCGAACAGTGGGACGACGGCAACAACGTGGTCTGCCTGGAGCCCGGCGTGGTCATCGGCTACGACCGCAACACCTACACCAACACCCTGCTGCGCAAGGCCGGCGTCGAGGTCATCACCATCAGCGCCAGCGAACTGGGCCGCGGCCGCGGCGGCGGCCACTGCATGACCTGCCCGATCGTTCGCGACCCCATCGACTACTAAACGCCAAACCGCCCGGCGGCCCACCCGCCGCCGGGCGGTGGTTTCCCACACCCACAAGGAGCAAGAACCATGGCTTTCAACATGCACAACCGCAACCTGCTCAGCCTGATGCACCACAGCACCCGCGAGTTGCGCTACCTGCTGGACCTCTCCCGCGACCTCAAGCGCGCCAAGTACACCGGCACCGAACAGCAGCACCTGCAACGCAAGAACATCGCGCTGATCTTCGAGAAGACCTCCACCCGCACCCGCTGCGCCTTCGAGGTGGCCGCCTACGACCAGGGCGCCAACGTCACCTACATCGACCCGAATTCCTCGCAGATCGGCCACAAGGAAAGCATGAAGGACACCGCCCGGGTGCTCGGCCGCATGTACGACGCCATCGAGTACCGCGGCTTCAAGCAGGAGATCGTCGAGGACCTGGCCCAGTACGCCGGCGTGCCGGTGTTCAACGGCCTCACCGACGAATACCACCCGACCCAGATGCTGGCCGATGTGCTGACCATGCGCGAGCACAGCGACAAGCCGCTGCACGACATCAGCTACGCCTACCTGGGTGATGCCCGCAACAACATGGGCAATTCGCTGCTGCTGATCGGCGCCAAGCTCGGCATGGACGTGCGCATCGCCGCGCCCAAGGCCCTGTGGCCGACCGACGAACACGTCGCCGCGTGCAACAAGTTCGCCGAAGAGAGCGGCGCGCGCATCACCCTCACCGAGGACCCGAAGGAAGCGGTCAAGGGCGTCGACTTCGTCCACACCGATGTCTGGGTGTCCATGGGCGAGCCGGTAGAAGCCTGGGGCGAACGCATCCAGCAACTGCTGCCGTACCAGGTCAACGCCGAACTGATGAAGGCCGCCGGCAACCCGCGGGTCAAGTTCATGCACTGCCTGCCGGCGTTCCACAACAGCGAGACCAAGGTCGGCAAGCAGATCGCCGAGCAGTACCCGAACCTGAAGAACGGCATCGAAGTCACCGAGGACGTGTTCGAGTCGCCCTGGTGCATCGCCTTCGAACAGGCGGAGAACCGCATGCACACCATCAAGGCGATCCTGGTCTCGACCCTGGCCGACATCTGACCACGCCTTCGCGGCTGCACGGACAATCCCCTCTCCCTCCGGGAGAGGGTCAGGGTGAGGGCGTTGCAGGCCACTCGGTGCTGCCGAACAGTCCCTCACCCCCGCCCCCTCTCCCAGAGGGAGAGGGAAACCGAACGAGGAGAAGCAAATGCGACTAGTCATCGCCCTGGGCGGCAACGCCCTGCTGCGGCGTGGCGAGGCCATGACCGCGGACAACCAGCGCGAGAACGTGCGCATCGCCTGCGAGCAGATCGCCAAGGTGGCGCCGGGCAACGAACTGGTGATCGCCCACGGCAACGGCCCCCAGGTCGGCCTGCTGGCCCTGCAGGGCAACGCCTACGACCCGGCCAACCCCTACCCGCTCGACGTGCTCGGCGCCGAGACCGAAGGCATGATCGGCTACATGATCGAACAGGAGCTGGGCAACCTGCTGCCGTTCGAGGTGCCCTTCGCCACCATCCTCACCCAGGTCGAGGTGGACGGCGGCGACCCGGCCTTCCGCAACCCGACCAAGCCCATCGGCCCGGTCTACGCCAAGGAAGAGGCCGAACGCCTGGCCGCCGAGAAAGGCTGGAGCATCGCCCCGGACGGCGACAAGTTCCGCCGCGTGGTCGCCAGCCCGAGGCCGCAGCGCATCTTCGAAATCCGCCCGATCAAGTGGCTGCTGGAAAAAGGCACGGTGGTGGTCTGCGCCGGCGGTGGCGGCATCCCCACCATGTACGACGGCCAGAAGCTGCGCGGCGTGGAAGCAGTGATCGACAAGGACCTGTGCTCGGCCCTGCTGGCCGAACAGCTGTCCAGCGACCTGCTGGTGATCGCCACCGACGTGGACGCGGCCTACATCGACTGGGGCAAGCCGACCCAGAAGGCCATCGCCCAGGCCCACCCGGACGAACTGGAACGCCTCGGCTTCGCCGCCGGCTCCATGGGGCCCAAGGTGCAGGCCGCCTGCGAGTTCGCCCGCAATACCGGGCAGGTCGCGGTGATCGGCTCGCTGGGCAACATCGAAGCCATCGTCCAGGGCACCTCCGGCACCCGCATCAGCACCGCCGAACCCGGCCTCAGCTACCGCTGAAACGACGGGCGCGCGGTCCCGTTTCCCCACCACCGCGCAGGCAGGTCGTGACCTGACAGTCACGACCTGCGTCATCCTGACATCCCGATTCATTTTGAGTCGCCACCGGTAAACACCGCCTGGCCGGACCGGCCATTGCCAACGACAACGCCTGCCGGGGCGATCGAAGGAGTTTTGCGTGATGTCTCGTCTTCCCGTCATCGTCGGCTTCGGCGGTTACAACGCCGCGGGCAGAAGCTCGTTCCACCACGGCTTCCGCCGCATCGTCCAGGAATCCCTGGACGCCACCACCCGCCAGGAGACCCTGGCCGGCCTGGCCGTGATGATGAAGCGGGTGCAGGTGGTCGACGGCCGCTTCCAGAGCCTCGACGGCCAGCCCCTGACCCCGGCCGAGATCGAGGCGCGGCATGGCGCCGAAATCCTCGCCGGCACCCTGGTGCGACGCATCGAGAAGCGCCACCTGGACGTGGACGCAGTGCATTGGCAGAAGAACCTGGCCGTCGCCGGTGCCCAGTTCACCACCCTGCGCAAGCAACTGCCCGAGCCACTGCCGGCCAGCTGGCAGATAGAAGAGCTGGACGAGCAGCAGGTGCGCGTGACCCTGGCGGAGAGCTGCGAATTCAAGGTCGACAGCTACCGCGCCCTGCCGGTGAAATCCGCCGGCCAGCTGCCCTCCGGCTTCGAGCCGGGCGAGCTGTACCACTCCCACTTCCACCCGCGCGGCCTGCAACTGGCGGTGACCGGCGCCACCGACGCCCTGCGTTCCACCGGCCTGGACTGGCGCACCATCCAAGACCACGTGCAGCCGGACGAAGTGGCGGTGTTCGCCGGCAGCATCATGAGCCAGCTCGACGAATACGGCTTCGGCGGCATGCTGCAGTCGCGCCTCAAGGGCGGCCGGGTCACCGCCAAGCAGTGCCCACTGGGCCTCAACAGCATGCCGGCCGACTTCATCAACGCCTACGTGCTGGGCAGCGTCGGCACCACCGGCAGCGTCACCGGCGCCTGCGCCACCTTCCTCTACAACCTGCAGAAGGCCATCGAACAGATCGCCAGCGGCCAGGCCCGGGTGGCCCTGGTCGGCAACGCCGAGGCGCCGGTCACCGCCGAGATCATCGACGGCTACGGCGCCATGGGCGCACTGGCCACCGAAGACGGCCTGCGCCGGATCGAGGGCCGCGACGAGGTCGACTTCCAGCGCGCCAGCCGGCCGTTCGGCGACAACTGCGGCTTCACCCTCTCCGAGTCCTGCCAGTTCCTGGTGCTGATGGACGACGCCCTGGCCCTGGAGCTGGGCGCCGACATCCACGGCGCGGTGCCGGACGTGTTCATCAACGCCGACGGCTTCAAGAAATCCATCTCCGCCCCCGGCCCGGGCAACTACCTGACCCTGGCCAAGGCCGTGGCCAGCGCCGCCCAGCTGGTGGGCATGGACGGCGTGCGCCAGCGCAGCTTCGTCCACGCCCACGGCTCCAGCACCCCGGCCAACCGGGTCACCGAATCCGAACTGCTGGACCGGGTCGCCGCCGCCTTCGGCATCGAGCAATGGCCGATCACCGCGGTGAAGGCCTTCCTCGGCCACTCCCTGGCCACCGCCAGCGGCGACCAGGTGATCGCCGCCCTCGGCACCTTCCGCCACGGCCTGCTGCCGGGCCTGAAGACCATCGACAAGGTGGCCGACGACGTGCACCGCGAACACCTGAGCCTGGAGACCCACGACCGCCAGGCCGACATGGAAGTCTGCTTCGTCAACTCCAAGGGCTTCGGCGGCAACAACGCCACCGGCGTGGTGCTGGCGCCGCAGGTGGCCGAACGCATGCTGCGCAAACGCCACGGCGAAGCCGCTTTCGCCGCCTGGCAGGCCAAGCGCGAAATCACCCGCACCGCCGCCGAGGCGTACGACCAGCAGGCGCTGCGGGGGCAGTACGACATTCTCTACAACTTCGGCCGCGACCTGATCGACGACCAGCAGCTGCGGTTCAGTGCCGAGGGCATCCAGGTGCCGGGCTTCGCCCAGCCGCTGCTGTACAGGAAGGACGAGCGCTACAGCGACATGCTGCCGTAGGGTGCGCCATGCGCACCAACAGGCCCTCGGTGCGCACGGCGCACCCTACGACGGAGGTCTCAGCGGTGCAGCACGTACTGCCCGCTGAAACGCACCGCTTCGCTGGCGTCGACGAGGATGCGGCTGTGCAGCCCGATCCGCGCCATGCCGCGCCGCCGGTACAAGGCCAGGAATTTCTCCCACTCGGCCAGTGGCGGTGCGGCGCAGGCCGCCACGGCATCGCTCAGGACCGGCTCGGCATAGTCAATCTGGCCCTGCTGGATGACAATGTGGCCGTCCGTGATTCCTGCCTCGCGCAGGCTCAGGTGCAGCCAGCCCCAGCCGGCCAGCACCGCGCCGCAGTACAGGCTGCCGCCGAACATGCTGCTCTTGTGGTTGAGGTTCGCCGCCAGCGGTAGGCCCAGGCGCAACTCGCCCTCGCGCCAGCCCAGCACGCCCAGGCCGAGGGCCTGGGTCAGCGGGATGTCCTGATGCAGCAACTGCTCCAGGTAGGCGCGGTCATCATTCATATTCTGAGTCGGTGCAGGGGCTCGCGAGCTAGAGCCTGGCGAGGCAAAAGTGGGTGAGGAAGCGGAGTTTACTTGTAGTAAATGAGCATGACTCGCTCCGCTCACCCTTCGGGCCGCGCTAAAGCGCGTTAGCAGCAAGCTGCTTGCCGAACCCACTTTTAACACAGCCAGGCCGACGCGCAGCAGCCCCTGCGCGGACTCAGTCCAGCGCGCGGGCCAACTGGATCAGCTCGGCGCGCCATTCGGCGGCCTGGGGCAGGCCGAGGAAGGAGGGGTTGAGGTAGCTCTCGCGCGCCTCGTAGGTCAGCGCCTCGCCCTTGAGGTCGAGCACTTCGCCGCCTGCGCCTTCCAGCACGCCCTGGGCCGCGGCGGTGTCCCACTGCGAGGTGGGCGCCAGGCGCGGGTAGCAGTCGGCGTTGCCTTCGGCCAGCAGGCAGAACTTCAGCGAACTGCCGATGTTGGCCAGCTGCAGGTCGCCGAAACGCTCGCTCAGGCCGGCCAGCAGGCGTTCCTGGGCTGGGCTGGAGTGGCGCTTGCTGGCCACCAGGGTGAAGGCCTCGGCCGGCGCCAGGCGCACGGCGATGGCCTCGGGCTCGCCGTCCGGCGCCTGGCGCCAGGCGCCCAGGCCGGCGCCGCCGAAGTAGCAGCGCCCGTTGGCCGGCACGCCGACCACACCGAACACCACGCGGCCGCGCTCGATCAGGGCGACGTTGACGGTGAATTCCTCGCTGCCGGAGATGAATTCCTTGGTGCCGTCCAGCGGGTCCACCAGCCACCAGCGCTGCCACTCGGCACGCTCGGCGAAGGGGATGCCGGCATCCTCCTCGGACAGCACCGGCACGTCCGGCGCCAGCTGGCGCAGGCCGGCGGCGAGGATTTCATGGGCGGCCAGGTCGGCGGCGGTGACGGGCGAGGCGTCGGCCTTCTCGATCACCGCCACGTCGTTGCGCCAGTGCGGCAGGGTGGCCTGGCCGGCGCGTTGCACCAGGGCGATCACCGCGGGCAGATAGGGATGGCTCACGGCTTGAATTCTCCACGTTGGGTCAGCAGGTCGCGGACCAGATAGAGGGCGGCCAGGGCGCGGCCTTCGGTGAACTGCGGATGGCGGATCAGATCGCTGAGTTCGCGCAGGCTGACCTTGTCCACCCGCATCGGCTCGGGCTCGTCGCCCGGCAGGCGCTCTTCGTAGAGACCGCGGGCCAGCACCACCTGGATCTTCTGGCTCATGTAGCCGGGCGACAGGCTCAGTTCGGCGAGCAGCTCCAGGCGCTCGGCACCGAAGCCAGCCTCCTCCTTGAGTTCGCGGTCGGCGGCCACCAGCACGTCCTCGCCGGGCTCGATCAGCCCCTTGGGCAGCGACAGCTGGTAGTCGTCGGTACCGGCGCAGTACTCCTCGACCAGCACGGCGTGCTCGGCGTCGAGCAGCGCCACCACCATCACCGCGCCGTAGCCCGAGCCCTTGCCCACCAGCCGCTCGTAGGTGCGCTCGACGCCATTGGCGAAGCGCAGCTGCAGCTCTTCGACGCGGAACAGGCGGCTGCTGGCGACGATCTCGCGGGCCAGCACCTGGGGTTTCTCACGCATCATTCGCTCCTTGATTCGAACGGGTATCATACCCCGCTCCCCCGGAATGTCCGTGCGGGATATTCGCTCTCCGTCTGTTTCCGGACTTTGCCATGCCTCAGCTGCCCTGGGCCGACATCGATACCGTCCTGCTCGACATGGACGGCACCCTGCTCGACCTGCATTTCGACAACCACTTCTGGCTGGAACATCTGCCGCTGCGCTACGCCGAACTGCACGGCATCACCCGCGAGGCGGCCGACGCCGAGCTGCTGCCGCTGTTCCGCAGCCACGCCGGCACCCTGCCCTGGTACTGCACGGACTTCTGGAGCCGCGAGCTGAACCTGTCGGTGCGCGACCTCAAGCGCGAGGTGGCCCACCTGATCGCCCTGCGCCCGGACGCCGACCTGTTCCTCGGCGCCCTGCGCGACGCCGGCAAGCGCGTGGTGCTGATCACCAACGCGCACCGCGACTCGCTGTCGCTGAAGCTGGAGAAGGTCGAGCTGGCGCCCTATTTCGACCGCCTGATCAGCTCCCACGACTACGGCTTCCCCAAGGAGGACCAGCAGTTCTGGTTCGCCCTGCAGCAGGACTTCCCCTTCGAGCCGGCGCGCAGCCTGTTCATCGACGACAGCCTGCCGATCCTGCGCGCCGCCGGCCGCTACGGCGTCGCCCACCTGCTGGCCGTGCGCCAGCCCGACAGCCGCGGCCAGGCCCGGGACACCGAGGAATTCGCCGCCGTCGAGGACTACCGCCAGCTCGGCGCCCAGCTGTCGCTGACGGCCTGAACGCCGGACACGAAAAGGCCCGCCGAGGCGGGCCTTGATCGGGCGCGGGACCGGTGAACGTCAGATACCCTCGCGACGCAGCGCGGCGGCGTTGAAGTCGTTCTTCTTCAACTGTACGTCGAAGTTGTACATCGGCTCGTTGTTGTCCAGGCCATCGACGAAGTAGCGACCGCCCTTGAAGTCGTAGATGGTCTCCAGGGTGCTGAGGAACATCGGCACGTCGTAGTAGTTGATCGGATGCGCCTCCTGCAGACCGACCAGCTCGCCGTTCTTGTCGTACAGGTCGACGGCGAGGATCTGCCAGCTGTCCTCGTCGATGTAGAAGCGGCGCTCGGCGTAGGGATGGCTGTGGCCCTTGCGCAGCTTGGCGTCGACCACCCACACGCGGTGCAGCTCGTGGCGCAGCAGCTCGGGATTGACGTGTTTCTTCTGCAGGATCTTCTCGTAGGCGATGCCTTTCTGGTGCACGGCGTAGCTGTTGTAGGGCACCAGCATTTCGCGCTTGCCCTCCAGCGTCCAGTCGTAGCGATCCGGCGCGCCGTTGTAGGCGTCCACCACGTCGGCGGTAGCCATGCCGCTGGTGTCCGGCTGCATCGCCTCGTAGGCCAGCATCGGCAGGCGGCGCACGCGACGCTCGCCCCGGCTGAAGCGCCAGGCCTTGCGGATCGCCAGCACCTGGTCGAGGGTCTCCTGCACCACCAGGGCGGAGCCGGCCAGCTTGCTCGGCGCGGTGACCACGTACTTGTAGTAGAACAGGGTGTTGTCCAGGTCGGCCGGGGTCATGCCCTCGCGGCCGTAGACGAACATCAGGTCGCGCTCGCGCTTGACCAGGGTGTAGTCACCACTCGCCAGCACCGCGGCATGGTTGGTGGTCATGCGGGTCTGCTCGCCACGGTAGCGGGTGATGTGGTTCCAGATCGCTTCCTGGCCGTTCTGCGGGATCGGGAAGGGAATCCCGGCCGCGGCGCCCTCGATGCCGTTGCCGCCGGCGATCAGCGAGGCGTTGGTGGCGTTGGAGCGGGTAGCGTCGTAGATGCGCTCCGGCACGGCGGCGCTGCGACGGCTCGGGAACACCCGCAGGTAGTAGTCGGGGCTGCGCTCCAGCAGTTTCTGGTAGCCGGGCGTCAGCAGCGCCTTGTATTGGGCCAGGTTGTTCTTGTCGACGCGATACAGCTCTGCATCGGCGGCGAAGGGGTCCGGATGGTGCATGCCGGACTGATAGCTGGCCGGCGGCTTGACTCCGCCCTCCCACGACGGAATGGTGCCGGCCGCGTTGCCGGCGCGTTCCCCCCCCAGGGGCGTCAGGTCTTGCCCGAGACGAGCGGCCTGGGCAGCATCGACACGCGCATGGGCCGGCAGGGCGAAAGCCACTGCCATAGACAGGACTGCAATAGTTCTCAGCACAGCGTTCTCCTCGCGACGCGCTCAGGCGTCGCTGCTCTTATACGTACGACCAGTGTAGGTCGCGCTCGCAGATTGCCGTTGGGTGAGGTGGCCATCCTGGCGCCGGGTGGTCCCGGTCGTATCGGCTCCGCGTCCGGCGGAGCCCTGAATGCTTATTCGCAGCGCTGGAACTTGAGATCCCAGACTCCGTGGCCGAGGCGCTCTCCACGCTTCTCGAACTTGGTCACCGGGCGCTCGCTGGGGCGCTCCACGTAACCGGAAGCACCCGCCAGATTATGGTAGCCCGGTGCCAGCGACATTACCTCCAGCATATGCTCCGCGTATGCCTGCCAATCGGTGGCCATGTGCAGGATGCCGCCGACCTTGAGCTTGCGTCGCACCAGTTCGGCAAAGGCCGGCTGGACGATGCGCCGCTTGTGGTGGCGGGCCTTGTGCCAGGGGTCGGGGAAGAACAGCAGCACGCGGTCGAGGCTGGCGTCGGCCACGCAGTCGCGCAGCACTTCCAGGGCATCGCAGCTGTACACGCGGATGTTGCTCAGGTCCTGCGTCAGCATGCCGTTGAGCAGGGCGCCGACGCCCGGCTTGTGCACTTCCACGCCGATGAAATCCTGCTCCGGCGCGGCGGCGGCCATCTCCAGGGTGGCGTGGCCCATGCCGAAGCCGATCTCGAAGGTGCGCGGCGCGCTGCGGCCGAACACCTGGTCGAAATCGCACGGGCCGTCGGCCAGTTCCAGGCCGAACTTCGGCCAGCCCTGGTCCAAGCCGCGCTGTTGGCCCTCGGTCATGCGCCCGGAGCGCATGACGAAACTCTTGATGCCGCGCAGCGGGCGTTCGGCGGCGCCTTCGCCCGCCGACTCGATGATGTCGCTCATGGAATGCTCTTGGAACCTGTTCAGAATCTCTGTCGCATGCGGGAAAACATGCCGTGGGAGCGGCCTTGGCCGCGAAGCTGTTACGGTGCCCTCTCGGTTCGCGGCCAAGGCAGCTCCTACAACGCGCCTAAGCTCTCGCGAGTTTTTGAACAGGCTCCTACTTGATCAGGCCATCCAGCGGCGACGACGCGCTGGCATAGAGCTTCTTCGGCATGCGTCCAGCCAGGTAGGCCATGCGCCCGGCGATGATCGCGTGCTTCATGGCCGCGCCCATCAGCACCGGGTCCTGGGCGTGGGCGATGGCGCTGTTCATCAGCACCGCCTCGCAGCCCAGCTCCATGGCGATGGTGGCGTCGGAGGCGGTGCCCACGCCGGCGTCGACCAGCACCGGAACGCTCGCCTCTTCGAGGATGATGCGCAGGTTGTACGGGTTGCAGATGCCCAGGCCGGTGCCGATCAGGCCGGCCAGCGGCATCACCGCAATGCAGCCCATCTCGGCCAGTTGGCGAGCGATGATCGGGTCGTCGCTGGTGTACACCATCACATCGAAGCCTTCCTTGACCAGCACTTCGGCGGCCTTGATGGTCTCGATCACGTTGGGGAACAGGGTCTTCTGGTCGGCCAGCACTTCCAGCTTGACCAGCGCGCGGCCGTCCAGCAGTTCGCGGGCCAGGCGGCAGGTGCGCACCGCTTCCTCGGCGTTGAAGCAGCCGGCGGTGTTGGGCAGGATGGTGTACTTGTCCGGCGAGATCACATCCAGCAGGTTCGGCTCGCCCGGGTTCTGCCCGATGTTGGTCCGGCGCACGGCGACGGTGACGATCTCGGCACCGCTGGCCTCGATGGCCAGGCGGGTCTCCTCGAGGTCCTTGTACTTGCCGGTGCCCACCAGCAGGCGCGACTCGTAGGTGCGGCCGGCCAGGGTGAAGGGCTTGTCGATGATGGCGCTCATGGCAGTTCCTCGGGCGACTAGCCGCCGCCGATGGCGTGGACGACTTCCAGCTGGTCGCCGTCGTGCAGGACGGTCGTGCCGTGCTGGCTGCGCGGCACGATGTCCAGGTTGAGCTCGACCGCCACGCGCTTGCCGGTTGCATCCAGGCGCACGAGCAGGTCGGCGACGGTGGCGCCGGCGGGCAGCTCGAAGGGTTGGCCGTTCAACTGGATGTGCATGGCTGGGCGGTCAGATCATGAAAGGGTCGGCATTCTAGCTCTATCGGCGGCACTGACCAAGGCATGCGCGTCCGATACCCGGGCAACCAGGCCAGCAGCCGCTCTGCCCCGCCATCCCCGCGTAGGCGGGGACCCAGCGAGGCAGCCCTATGGATTCCCGCCTGCGCGGGAATGACGGGTTTTCCTGCTACCTCGCCCATAAGTCCGCCGGGCTGCGCCGCTCCGTCAGGCCCGCCCGGAACGCAGCGCCGCCAGCCCCAAGCACAGCCAGCCGGCGAGGAAGCACACGCCGCCCAGCGGGGTGATCATGCCGAGCTTGCCCAGGCCGCTGAGCGTGAGCAGGTAGAGGCTGCCGGAAAATAGCAGGATGCCGACGACGAACAGGCTGCCGGCGGCCGTCACCAGGCGCCCCGGCAGGCGCTCGGCGAGCAGCGCCACGCCGAACAGGGCCAGGGCGTGGAACAGTTGGTACTGCACGCCGGTCTGGAACACCGCCAGGTACTCCGTGCTCAGCTGGCCCTTGAGGCCATGGGCGGCGAAGGCGCCCAGCGCCACGCCGGAAAAGCCGGCCAGGGCCGCCAGTGCCAGAAAGACTCGTAACATGATCCCACTCCCGGACAGACTCGATGCGGCCGCTATAATGGCCCGCTCTCCCTGACCGGGCCAAGCCATGCTGCGCAACCTGTTTCGCCGCCTGACCAAACTGCTGCTGTGGTTCGTCGCCGGCTCGCTGCTGGTGGTGCTGGCGCTGCGCTGGATCGACCCGCCCGGCACGGCGCTGATGGCCGAACGCAAGGTCCAGTCGTGGCTCGACGGCCAGCCGATCAACCTGCAGCGCAGTTGGCGGCCGTGGAAGGAGCTGCCGGACGACCTGAAGATCGCGGTGATCGCCGCCGAGGACCAGAAGTTCGCCGAGCACTGGGGCTTCGACGTGGCCGCCATCCGCCAGGCCATGGCCCACAACGCGGGAGGCGGCAACCTGCGCGGCGCCAGCACCATCAGCCAGCAGGTGGCCAAGAACCTGTTCCTCTGGTCCGGCCGCAGCTGGCCGCGCAAGGCGCTGGAAGCCTGGTTCACCGGGCTGATCGAACTGCTCTGGCCGAAGCAGCGCATCCTCGAGGTCTACCTCAACAGCGTGGAATGGAGCGACGGGGTGTTCGGCGCCGAGGCCGCCGCGCGCCACCACTTCAAGGTCGGCGCGCCCTACCTGTCGGCCCAGCAGGCCAGCCTGCTGGCCGCCGTGCTGCCCAACCCGCGCGGCTGGAGCGCCAGCCGGCCCAACACCCACGTGCAACGCCGGGCCAACTGGATTCGCCGGCAGAGCCAGCAGCTGGGCGGCAGCCACTACCTCAACCAGTTGGCGCAAAAGCCGATGGCAATGCCGCAGTGGTGGCCGGAGTGGCTGCCGAAGCCCTGATCAGTGGCTGAGCAGGCGCCGGGGCACCACGCGCAGCAGCTGCAGGCGGTCATTCTCGAGGTGGGCGGTCAGGCCCAGCTGCGGATAGACCCAAGCCTCGCCTTCCGGCAGTTGCAGGCGCAGGCGCGGCGCACCCAGGCTGGCACTCAGGTTCTCCGCGGAGACGGCAGTGGCCTGCCGCGGGCGCAGGTTGAGCGCCTCGATGGGGCGTTCGGCCAGCTGCTCGCGCATGGCCGCCGACTGCGGCTGCTCCGGGTCGCCGGGCCGGACGCCACTGGCCTGGGCCAGGCTGTCGCGTTGGGCCAGGCTGAGCGCCAGCTCGGCTTCCAGCAGCCAGTTGCCCTCGCCCAGCGCCGGCTCGTCGCGCAGCAGCAGGCGCGGGCCATCCAGGCTCGGCTGCAGCCACAGCTCGGCCTCCGGCAGGCGCGCCGCCAGTTGCCCCAGGTTCAGGCGATCCTCGGCCAGCGGCTGCAGCACTTCGACCTGCCAGGCGCCCAGCCAGGGCAGCGGCGCGGCCGTCTCTTCGCGCGGCATCAGCAGCCAGTAGCCGAGCAGGCAGCTGGCCAGGGCCACGACGGTGAACAACAGGGCGGGCGGACGGCGGGTCAAGGCGATCTCCGGGCAGAAAAAAGCCGCACCTGGGTGCGGCTTTTCGAGTTTATTGGAAGCTGCTCACAAGCTCGCGAGCTAGAGCCAGACAAGGCAAAAATGGCCGAGGGAGCGGAGTTTACTGTAGTAAATGAGCATCCCGAGGCCATTTTTAACGCCGACTGGCCGACGCGCAGCAGCTTGTGTGCAGCTTCTACGCCTGGATAGAGCCTTTCAGCTTATTCATCGCGTTCTTCTCCAGCTGGCGGATGCGCTCGGCGGAGACGTTGTACTTGGCGGCCAGGTCGTGCAGGGTCGCCTTCTCCTCGGCCAGCCAGCGCTGGTTGAGGATGTCGCGGCTGCGCTCGTCCAGGCCTTCCAACGCCTCGTGCAGGCTGGCGCTGGAGCTGTCGCTCCAGTCGGCGTCCTCGAGCTGCAGGGCCGGGTCGTAGCGATGGTCTTCCAGGTAGTGGGCCGGGGACTGGTAGGCGCTGTCGTCATCGGCGTCGGCCGCCGGGTCGAAGGCCATGTCCTGGCCGGACAGGCGGCTCTCCATCTCGCGCACTTCGCGCGGCTCCACGCCCAGGCTCTCCGCCACGGCATGCACTTCGTCGTTGCTCAGCCAGGCCAGGCGCTTCTTCTGGCTGCGCAGGTTGAAGAACAGCTTGCGCTGGGCCTTGGTGGTGGCGACCTTGACGATGCGCCAGTTGCGCAGGATGAATTCGTGGATTTCCGCCTTGATCCAGTGCACGGCGAAGGACACCAGACGCACGCCCATCTCCGGGTTGAAGCGCTTGACGGCCTTCATCAGGCCGACGTTGCCTTCCTGGATCAGGTCGGCCTGGGCCAGACCGTAGCCGGCGTAGCTGCGGGCGATATGGACGACGAAGCGCAGGTGGGCCAGCACCATCTGGCGCGCGGCTTCCAGGTCCTGCTGGTAGTAGAGACTCTCGGCCAGCTCGCGCTCCTGCTCGACGGAGAGCAGCGGGATGCTGTTCACCGCATGCACGTAGGCCTCCAGGTTGGCGCCTGGGACTAGGGCATGGACAGGTTGCAGGGAATTGGTCATCAAAAACCTCCGGTATTACGGGATCGGCGCAGTCTAGCACCGTCGATCCTCTGACGGGCAACCCGCGGGAAAGTTCCCGTACAGATCACCCTGGATCGATAGGAAAACGAAACTGTTACCGTGGCGCAAGTTCGCTCAGGTGCCGCGCCACGGCCAGCCAGGCGCCAATATAGCCGAGCAGAACTGCCCCTAGAAGCAGTGACAGACCATCGGCCGCCGGCACACCGCCCAGGGCGAAATCGCTGCCGTAGAGCCCCGCCAGGCGCACCACCGCGTCGTTCAGCCAGTCCAGGCCGAAGGCGAGCAGGCCCCAGGCCAGCAGGCCGGCGCCCAGGCCGTAGAACGCCCCCATATAAAGGAAGGGACGGCGCACGTAGCCATCGGTGCCACCGACCAGCTTGATCACCTCGATCTCGCTGCGACGATTCTCGATGTGCAGGCGGATGGTGTTGCCGATCACCAGCAGCAGGGCCATCACCAGCAGC
This sequence comes from Pseudomonas paralcaligenes, assembly GCF_019655855.1. Lineage (GTDB taxonomy): Bacteria > Pseudomonadota > Gammaproteobacteria > Pseudomonadales > Pseudomonadaceae > Aquipseudomonas > Aquipseudomonas paralcaligenes. The sequence continues at coordinate 137,681 of NZ_BPFX01000004.1, forward strand.
AGGGTCAGGCCGAAGACGAAGCGGTCGCCCAGGCCGAGGATGGCGGTCAGCCGTTCGACCCACTGCAGGTCGAGCTGGGCCTGGTCGACACCGGGCAGCTCGGCCAGGCGCTGGCGCAGCACGTCCAAGGCCGCCTTGTCGATCTCTTCCGGGGTCACCACCACCACGGCGGGCAGCGGGTTTTCCGGCAGCTCGCGCAGCGCCTGGCCGAGGCCGGACTGCTCCTCGAAGGCGGCCAGGCCGGCCTCGCTGCCGATGAATTCGGCCTCGGCCACGTTGGGCATGGCGGCGATCTCGTCGCGCAGCTGCAGGCCGGCGTCATCGCCGGCCTCCTGCTTGAGGTAGAGGGAAATCTGCGCGGCCTTCTGCCAGGAGCCGCCGAGCCGCTCGACGTTGTCCAGCAGCAGGGCCAGGCCCATGGGCAGGGACAGCGCCACGGCCATCACCAGGCAGGTGAAGAAGCTGCCGATCGGCTGGCGCACCAGCCGGCCGAGGCTATCCACCAGGCTGGCGCGGTGGCTCTCGACCCAGGCGGCGAACAGGGTGGAGAAGTCCGGCCCTTGCTTGATCGGCTTGTCGGCCTTGGACTGCACCGAGCCAACCCGCTCGGCGGCCTTGATGTTGCGCTGGTTGTCGCTCATCAGCCGGCCTCCCCGTCGCCGATCAGTCGGCCGCGTTGCAGGGTGAGCATGCGGTGGCGCATGCGTGCGATCAGCGCCAGGTCGTGGCTGGCGATCAGCACCGTGGTGCCGAGGCGGTTGATGTCCTCGAACACGCCCATGATCTCGGCGGCCAGGCGCGGGTCGAGGTTGCCGGTGGGTTCGTCCGCCAGCAGCAGGGCCGGGCGGTGGACCACGGCGCGGGCGATGCCGACGCGCTGCTGCTGGCCGGTGGACAGGTCGGCCGGGAACTGCTCGGCCTTGTCCGACAGGGACACGCGCTCCAGCGCCGCGCCGACCCGCTTGGCGATGTCCGGCTTGGACAGGCCGAGGATCTGCAGCGGCAGGGCGACGTTGTCGAACACGCTGCGGTCGAACAGCAGCTGGTGGTTCTGGAACACCACGCCGATCTGCCGGCGCAGGAAGGGAATCTGCGCGGTGGTGATCTGCGACAGGTCCTGGCCCGCCAGCAGCAGCTTGCCGGTGGTCGGCCGCTCCATCGCCAGCAGCAGGCGCAGCAGGGTGGACTTGCCGGCGCCGGAGTGGCCGGTGACGAAGAGGAACTCGCCCCGGCGCACGCGGAAACTCAGTTCGTGCAACCCGACATGGCCATTGGGATACCGCTTGCCGACCTGCTCGAATCGAATCATCCCCGCTCCTTCTCGGCAAACAGTGCCTGGACGAAATCGTCGGCGACGAAGGTGCGCAGATCGTCGATGCCTTCGCCGACGCCGATGTAGCGGATCGGCAGGCCGAACTGCTTAGCCAGGGCGAAGATCACCCCACCCTTGGCGGTGCCGTCCAGCTTGGTCAGGGCCAGCCCGGTGAGGGCCACGGCCTGGTTGAACTGCTTGGTCTGGTTGATCGCGTTCTGCCCGGTGCCGGCGTCCAGCACCAGCAGCACCTCGTGGGGCGCGGTCTCGTCCAGCTTGCCAATGACCCGACGGACCTTCTTCAGTTCCTCCATCAGGTTGTCCTTGGTGTGCAGGCGACCGGCGGTGTCGGCGATCAGCACGTCGGCGCCACGGGCCTTGGCGGCCTGCACCGCGTCGAAGATCACCGACGCGGAATCGGCGCCGGTGTGCTGGGCGATCACCGCGATATTGTTGCGCTCGCCCCACACCTGCAGCTGCTCGACGGCGGCAGCGCGGAAGGTGTCGCCGGCGGCTAGCATGACCTTCTTGCCCTCGCCCTGCAGCTTCTTGGCCAGCTTGCCGATGGTGGTGGTCTTGCCGACGCCGTTCACGCCGACCACCAGGATCACGTAGGGCTGTTTCTCGGCGCCGATCGCCAGCGGCTGCTCGACCGGCTTGAGCAAGGCGCCCAGCTCTTCCTGCAGGGCCTTGTACAGCGCGCCGCTGTCGGCCAGCTCCTTGCGCGCCACGCGCTTGGTCAGGCTGCCGATGATGGTGCCGGTGGCCTCGACGCCGACGTCGGCCATCAGCAGGCGGGTTTCCAGTTCTTCGAGCAGGTCGTCGTCGATGGCCTTCTTGCCGAGGAACAGGCTGGCCATGCCCTCGCCCAGGCTGGCGCTGGTCTTCGACAGGCTCTGCTTGAGGCGGGCGAACCAGCCGCCCTGGTTGTCGCCGGGCTTGCTCTGTTCGACCTGGACCGGGGCAACCTCGGCCACCGGCTGCGGCTCCGGCGGGACCTCGACCGGCGCGGGCTGCTCGTGCACCGGGTGGGTGACTTCGCTGCCGGCGTTGATGCGGAAGCGCGAGAAGGCCGGACGCGGCTCCTCGGCCGCCGGCACCGCCTCGACCACCGGCAGGTGCTCGACCGGCGGCTGCACCACGACCGGGGCCGGCTCGGCGGCGGCTTCGGGCGCGGGGGCAGGTGGTTCGACGGCAGCGGGCTCGACAGCGGCGGGAATCTCGACGGGCGCCTCGACCGGCACGGGCGCGGCAGGCGGCTCCGCCAGCGGCGCCGGGCTCGCGGGGACCTCGGGTGCAGGCTGCGGGGCCTCGGCTACCGGGGCCGGCTCGGCCGCGGGCTCGGGCTGCGCTGGCGGGGGTGTTTCCTGGGCGTCCTGCGGTTTCTTGCGCAGCCAGCCGAACAGGGATTTCTTCTCGCCGGGCTGCTCCGGCGATGGCTTGTCGTCTTGGGAACCAAACATGGGTCGCTTGATCTCAGGGGAGCCGCACGGATCGCCGCGCCGCCCCGGAAAGTCGGGTAGCCCCGGATCATTACTGATCCAGGGCCCCCTAAGAACCGTGCGTGCGACTTTCATCGCACACGGCTCAAGCCTACATGAAGCCATGAAGGTTGGCCGGCAATGCACGGAGTGTTGCGCACGACTTTACCACTATAAGCCGCTGTGGAGCAGGGTTACCTCTTGGCGCTGACTGTGGATCAGCGAGTGACAGTTGGGGTGCAGTAGCACCCGATTGCTTAGGAGGTCGGACCCGCCGTCCACCCGTCTGATGACGTGGTGGTCGTGCCAGCCTGTTTCCTTGCTAATCGGGTGATTACACAAGGCGCACTTGCCCTTTTGCCGTGTGAAGAGCCTGATAATCTGTCCGCGATATCGCAGCTTGTGCTGCATGCGTTGGACCCGGAGGGCTTCCCACTTGAACTCGTGCTCGGCGTCGTAGGGGTGATAAGCCCCCGGAAGCCTTTTGTGTCTGACGATCTTGGTCGCCGCCAACTCGTAGAGTTGTCGGAACTTCAGATCTCCCTTGCCACTTTTATAGGGGAGTGCGAACACCCCTCTTCGTCCACCTATGGAATGGAAGTATTTGTTCCTAAGCCAGTCGGCGGATTTGAGTGGGTGCCTGCGTTTAGCCCACCTCCAGAGACGCCAGTGGATCAGATGATCCAGCCTGCTGAAGGTCTGCTTGGCTACGGCGGGGCTGTGGTATTGCGCCCAACCTTTAAGGACCGGATTCAGCCTACCGATCAACACTTCCTGCGTGAGTGTGCCGCTTTCCTTGATGATCAGTCGGATGTTCTCGTAGAACGCTTTGACGTTCTTGGAGGCCGGCTTGATCAGCAGCTTGGTTTTTCGGTGTGGCGACGTGGGTGCGTATTTCCTGAAGGACCAACCGAGGAAGTTGAAGCCGTCTTCGATGTGTGTAACGCAGGTTTTATCCGGAGATAGCGCAACCCCGCGTGATGCCAGGAATTGTTCCACCCATGGCATGACTATGTCGATCAGCAGCTCCTTGGAGGCAGCTGTAACCACAAAATCATCTGCGTAACGCACCAAATTAACTTTGCATTTCTCGGCTTGTTTGACTCCCAGCTGTTGAACCATGTGGTTCTTCAACTGAGTTTCAAGGCCATTCAGGGTCGCGTTTGCCAGGCAGGGGGAGATGATCCCTCCTTGTGGCGTTCCGGCCTCTGTAGCTGTGAATTGTTTCCGGTCTACGACCCCGGCCCGTAGCCACTTGCGGAGCACCGTTTTGTCCATGGGGACGTTCTGGCACAGCCAATCGTGGTTGATGTTGTCGAAAAACCCCCTAATGTCTCCCTCCAAAATCCATTGAGGACTGTCCTGCCTAGAGAGCAGGGCGTGGAGTTCGGTCATCGCGTCGGCCGTGGAGCGGTCCGGACGGAATCCGTAGCTCTTTGGGTCGCTGGTGGTCTCGATTACGGGTTCTAGTGCTAGCAGGTAGAGAGCTTGCATCGCCCTATCGGTCATCGTAGGGATGCCGAGAGGACGCTTCTCCTGCTTACCAGGTTTAGGGATCCATACCCTCTTCAAAGGGGATGGCCTGTAGCCTCTCTTCCTAGACAGACTTTCCACAGCACGTAGCTTCGCCTGGGGTGATCCCCATGTTGCTCCATCTACGCCCGGTGTCTTGCGACCCCGGTTCTCCGTGACCCGCCTTACGGCTAAACAACGGCCGTGTAGCGAGTAGGTCAGCAAGCGCTGCAGTCGTTTGACCTTGCGCCATTTGCCCTCTTTAGTTGCCTGCGCAATTTTCAGCTGCGTTTTCCTAACGCTGGAGTGGATCACGACCCAGTCGAGACTGTGCCATTCCAAACCCTCGCTGGAGGACGCAGAGTCCGTCGATATCGACGCACTTTTCATACAGTACCTCCTGAAGACCAAGGCCCGCGGGAGGGGATTACTAGCCCCAAGGGGCGTAGATCCCCCCGTGGGTAGGTTGTTATCGGAATCAGCGGTTTGGTTGCGCCTGTAGACCAGGTGTACGTCAGCCCTACTTTCGCAGGCCGGTGATGTTGCAACCGGTATACCCCCCGTTACAGGAGGTCGTTCGCTTCTTACACCCTCCTATTCCCCACACCCATCAGTCGCCCTCGCGAGTGACCTGCCTGTATCGCCATGGCGATTAGGCGGGTGGTCGGGATTGCCACGTTCCCCTCTGCGTATCGATTCCCCGTTTAGGTTGCGACTTTCCTCCGGAAGCTGTGGTGGTACCGCAGTGCATCGTCCTACTGCACTGACCAGCTCCGTCGCCGTTTGGCCGGGGCCTAACTGCCGTTGGCCCGTTGATACTGACGAAGGTTCAGACGTCGCTTCACATGTGTTAACCATGCGGGTTGGGTCGCTTGCCCGCTAAGCACCGTGCAGTTCGGCGCCTAGTTCTTATCCGTTGCCGGAGTGAGATCCCGTGAGGGCGGACTTTGTAGAGCGGGCTTCACACCCTAGGGTTAGCCCCCTGAGCATGCCGCTTTAGCGAACTGGCGGGTACACGCCAGGCTCGTTACCCCCCTTGAAGGCAGAGTTGAGCAATACGAAGAGGAGCTCACGCTCCGTGTCTGAGGGACTGAGGCCACGAACGTCATCACGACGTTGGCGACGGCTAATGACAGAGCAGTGGATCACCGAAGTGATACCTAGCCTGAAATAGTCCGTAACACTTTCTATTTAGAAAGCGTGCTTTGAAGGCTCGTTTGACCCCGTGAATCGGCCGTTTTCGGGCTGATAGGGACGAGAAAAGGCCCCGCTAGGGACTTTTTCATAGCCCCCGGAACGGGTTGTAGACGAGCTGGTCAAAGCCAGGCTCCAGTGCTTCGTTGCCTCTCAAGCCCCTTGAAATACAAGGGTTTGAGAGTTGGAGGAAGCTCTCCAACCAGACACGACACGATCATACGTGTCGCACAGGATGCGGTATCCTAGCACCTCTTCGCCCGCCGGCGGTACGACCGCCCGGGCTGTCCGACAGGTCCAGATTCCCTATGACAAGACTCGCCCGCCGCTGCGCCGGCCTGCTCCTCGCCACTCTCATCGCCCCTCTTGCGGCCATCGCCGCGGAACCGCAACCGACCCACGAATTCCAGCTGGACAACGGCCTCAAGGTCATCGTCCGCGAGGACCACCGCGCGCCCGTGGTGGTCTCCCAGCTCTGGTACAAGGTCGGCTCCAGCTACGAGACGCCCGGCCAGACCGGCCTGTCCCACGCCCTCGAACACATGATGTTCAAGGGCAGCCGCAAGCTCGGCCCCGGCGAGGCCTCGCGCATCCTGCGCGACCTCGGCGCCGAGGAGAACGCCTTCACCAGCGACGACTACACCGCCTACTACCAGGTGCTGTCGCGCGACCGCCTGGCCGTGGCCTTCGAGCTGGAGGCGGACCGCCTGGCCAGCCTCAAGCTGCCGGCCGACGAGTTCGCCCGCGAGATCGAGGTGATCAAGGAGGAGCGCCGCCTGCGCACCGACGACAAGCCCACCTCTCTGGCCTACGAGCGCTTCAAGGCCATGGCCTACCCGGCCAGCGGCTACCACACCCCGACCATCGGCTGGATGGCCGACCTCGACCGCATGACGGTCGAGGAACTGCGCCACTGGTACCAGGCCTGGTACGCGCCGAACAACGCCACCCTGGTGGTGGTCGGCGACGTCACCAAGGACGAGGTGCGCGGCCTGGCCGAGAAGTACTTCGGCGCCATCCCGCGCCGCGACGTGCCGCCGGCGAAGATTCCCCGCGAACTGGCCGAGCCCGGCGAGCGGCGCATCACCCTCTATGTGAAGACCCAGCTGCCGAGCCTGCTGATGGGCTTCAACGTGCCCGGCCTGGCGACCAGCGCCGACGCCCGCGAAATCCACGCCCTGCGCCTGATCGGCGCGCTGCTCGACGGCGGCTACAGCGCGCGCCTGCCGGCCCGCCTGGAGCGCGGCGAGGAACTGGTATCCGGCGCCTCGGCCAGCTACGACGCGTTCAAGCGCGGCGACAGCCTGTTCCTGCTCTCCGCCACGCCCAACGTGCAGAAGGGCAAGACCCTGGCGCAGGTCGAGGCGGGCCTGTGGGCCCAGCTCGACGCGCTCAAGCAGACCCCGCCCAGCGCCGAGGAACTGGCCCGGGTACGCGCCCAGGTGATCGCCGGGCTGGTCTACGAGCGCGACTCGATCACCAGCCAGGCCAGCACCATCGGCTCGCTGGAGACCGTCGGCCTGTCCTGGCAACTGATGGACCAGGACCTGGCCGCCCTCGAGGCCGTCACCCCCGCCGACATCCAGAAGGCCGCGCGCACCTACTTCACCCCGTCGCGCCTGTCGGTCGCCCACATCCTGCCCGAGAACGCCGCAGAAGGAGCCCAGCCATGAGCGAGCGCAACGGCATCCGCTACGGCCTGCTCGGCCTCGTCCTGATCCTGCTGGCCGGCCTGCTGGTGTACATCGCCAGCCGCCCGGCCCAGGCGCCCACCCTGGCCGCCGCGCCCGACACGCCGGCACCGCTGGAATCGCTGGCCCTGCTCGAAGGCAAGGCGCCGAGCAAGCGCACCCTGGACATCCAGCGCTGGCAGACCGCCGAAGGCGCCCGTGTGCTGTTCGTCGAGGCGCGCCAGCTGCCGATGTTCGACCTGCGCCTGACCTTCGCCGCCGGCAGCAGCCAGGACGACGGCGTGCCCGGCCTGGCCACCCTGACCAACGCCATGCTCAACGAGGGCGTGCCCGGCAAGGACGTCACCGCCATCGCCGAGGGCTTCGAGAGCCTGGGCGCCGAGTTCGGCAACGGCGCCTACCGCGACATGGCCATCGCCAGCCTACGCAGCCTCAGCGCCGCCGGGCAGCGCGAGCCGGCCCTGGCCCTGTTCGAGCAGGTGATCGGCCAGCCGACCTTCCCGGCCGATGCCCTGGCGCGGATCAAGAACCAGCTGCTGGCCGGCTTCGAGTACCAGAAGCAGAACCCCGGCAAGCTGGCCGGCCTGCAACTGTTCGAGCGGCTCTACGGCAACCACCCGTACGCCCACCCGAGCGAGGGCAGCGAGCAATCCATCCCAGCCATTTCGGTGGCGCAGCTGCAGGCCTTCCACCGCAAGGCCTACGCCGCCGGCAACGTGGTGATCGCCCTGGTCGGCGACCTCTCCCGCGCCGAAGCCGAGGCCATCGCCGCGCAGGTCTCCGCCGCCCTGCCCCAGGGCCCGGCGCTGCCGCGCATTGCCCAGCCCGAGGAGCCCAAGGCCGGCCCCAGCCACATCGAGTTCCCGTCCAACCAGACCCACCTGATGCTGGCCCAGCTCGGCGTCGACCGCCGCGACCCGGACCACGCCGCGCTGACCCTGGGCAACCAGATCCTCGGCGGCGGCGGCTTCGGCACCCGGCTGATGGAAGAAGTGCGCGAGAAGCGCGGCCTGACCTACGGCATCTACTCCGGCTTCAGCGCCATGCAGGCCCGCGGCCCGTTCATGATCAACCTGCAGACCCGCGCCGACCAGAGCGAAGGCACCCTCAAGCTGGTGCAGGACATCCTCGCCGACTACCTGGCCAACGGCCCGACCCAGAAAGAGCTGGACGACGCCAAGCGCGAGATGGTCGGCAGCTTCCCGCTGACCACCGCGAGCAACGCCGACATCGTCGGCCAGCTCGGCGCCATGGGCTTCTACGACCTGCCGCTGACCTACCTGGACGACTTCATGAGCGAAGTGCAGGGGCTGACCGTGGAACAGGTGAAAGCCGCCATGGCCAGGCACCTGGCCGTGGACAAGCTGGTCATCGTCAGCGCCGGCCCGACGGTCGAGCAGAAGCCGCTGCCACCGCCCACCGACAAGCCCGCCGAGCGGCCGGCCGGCCCGCCGGAGCACTGATGCGCAAGCCCTCCGGCAAACCCACCCACGGCGGTGGCGGCCAGCTGCGCATCATCGCCGGCCAGTGGCGCTCGCGGCGCTTCGCCTTCCCCGACGGACCGGGCCTGCGGCCGACCCCGGACCGGGTGCGCGAGACGCTGTTCAACTGGCTGGCGCCGCACATCGAAGGCGCCCGCGTGCTCGACTGCTTCGCCGGCAGCGGAGCGATGCTGCTGGAGTCCCTGTCCCGCGGCGCCGCCAGCGCCCTCGGCCTGGACCTCAACCCGCAGTCGGTGGCGGCCCTGCGCGGCCACCTGACGACCCTGGACTGCACAACCGGGCAGGTGCAGCAGGTCGATGCCCTGCGCCATCTGGAGAGCCAGCCGGCAACGCCGTTCGACCTGGTGTTCCTCGACCCGCCCTTCCACCAGAACCTGCTGGCCCCGGCCTGCGCCCTGCTCGAAGAGCGCGGCTGGCTGGCGTCGCGCGCCTGGGTCTACTGCGAGAGCGAGACCGCCCCGTCCGCCCTCGGCCTGCCCGGCAACTGGCGCCTGCACCGCGAGAAGAAGGCTGGCCAGGTGTACTACTCGCTGTGGGAACGCACGCAGGGCGGGTGAAACCCGCGTGTGTGCGGCCCCCCCTTTTCGCGGGTTCCACCCGCCCTACCGAGACGATTGTGGGAGCGGCCTTGGCCGCGAAGCTTTTTACCCGGCAGATTTCGCGGCCAAGGCCGCTCCCACAACAGCGTGTGGACACGCCCCACGGCTGCCATTCAGCCGGCCGATGGTGCTTCCGCTTTGCGCCGTCGCGCTCTAGCCTGATGCTTTGCACTCGAACCACCCGCCTATGAACGACACCTTCCAACCCGCCTGGTGGCTGCCGAGCCCGCACCTGCAGACCCTCTGGGGCTCGCTGTGCCGCACGCCGCCGCGTCTCGACCGGCAGCGCGAACGGCTGTGGCTGGAGGATGGCGACTTCCTCGACCTCGACTGGCACGGCCCGCACGAGGCCACGGCGCCACTGGTGCTGGTGCTGCACGGGCTGACCGGCTCCTCCAGCTCGCACTACGTGCTCGGCCTGCAGCAGCAATTGGCGGCCCAGGGCTGGGCCAGCGTGGCGCTGAACTGGCGCGGCTGCTCCGGCGAACCCAACCTGCTGCCGCGCGGCTACCACTCCGGGGTCAGCGAGGACGTACTCAGCGTGGTCCGCCATCTGCAGGCCCGGCGACCGCTGGCGCCGCTGCACGCGGTGGGCTACTCGCTGGGCGGCAACGTGCTGCTCAAGTACCTGGGCGAGACCGGCGCGGACTCCGGCTTGCAGGCGGCGGTGGCGGTGTCCGTGCCGTTCCGCCTGGACCACTGCGCCGAGCGCATCGACCGCGGCTTCTCCAAGGTCTACCAGGCGCATTTCATGCGCGCCCTGGTGGCCTACGTGCGCGACAAGCAGCAGCGCTTCACCGACGAAGGCCACCACGAGCGGCTGGCGGCGCTGCGCGAGCTGGGCACGCTGGACGGCATGCGCACCTTCTGGGACTTCGACGGCCGCTTCACCGCGCCGCTGCACGGCTACGCAGACGCCGCCGACTACTACCGGCGCGCCTCCAGCGGCTACTACCTGGGGGACATCCGCACCCGCACCCTGCTGATCCAGGCCGGCGACGACCCCTTCGTCTTCCCCCACAGCGTGCCGCGCGCCCACGAACTGTCCCGCAGCACCCGCCTGGAACTGCACGCCCACGGCGGCCACGTCGGTTTCATCGGCGGCTCACCGCGCCGACCGGTGTTCTATCTGGAAAAGCGCATCCCCGCCTGGCTGGCGGGCGCGAAGGTCTAGTCGCCCTTGGGCGTCTCGTTGCGCACGGCCTGAGCGAAGGCCATGATCACTTCGCGGACGATCTTGCGCTGCGCCGGTGGCAGCGACAGGTAGGCTTCGAAGGTGGCGCGCTCCTGATACAGACCGGCGTCTTCCCAGCGCGCCCGCTGTTCGCGGATGTGGCGGACCGCCTTGTCGCCGTAGCGCAGGGCCTGCGGCTCGATCCGCAGCCATTCGGCCAGCACCAGCAGCTTTTCCTGCGAGGGGATGGATTGTCCGCGCAGCCAGCGCGACACCGCCTGGAAGGTGACCGAACGGCCCCAGTAGCGGGAGTTGAACTCGCGTTCCAGCACGGCGGGGCGCGCGGGATAGCCCGCAGCGGTCATGGCATTGCGCAGGCGTTCGGCGAATTCGGCTTTCTCGTTCATGGAAGCAAAACTAAATTCGCTTTCACGACGAACTTAACTTTCAATTTAATCTTCTATTAAATAGTTGGTTCAGTTTTACTGAAGGCTTTCGCCGAACCAAGTTCCGGGCTCGGCGGCACAGGAGGAAGACGCACATGGACAAGGAAACGAGTGAGAGGAACGCGCGTATACGCGATCTTTCCCGACGCACCCTGGAAGCGCTGTCGGCGCTCATCGAGCGGGTGCATGACCCGGTCGCCAGGGCGCGCCTGGAGCAGCACCAGGCGCGGCTGCGCAAGCGTCTGGAAGAAAGGCGGCGGCACTAGCCGCCTAGCGCTTCACCCCGACAGTACCGCCGCCATCGGCACGTGCAGGCGCGCCAGCAGCGCCTGCACGGCGTCGCGCGCCGACTCGGTGACATGGCCGCTCTCCAGCGCCAGGATCTGGTAGATGCCGCGACGCATCAGCTCCTCGCTGAGGTCGCCGGGGTTGCTGCGGATGGTGCACAGGAAGCGCACCCAGGAGGTCAGGATGATCCAGCTGTTGAGGGTCAGCGCCTCGATCTGCTGCTCGTCCATGGCCAGGATGTCGGCGGCGACGAAGCCCTGGTAGATGTCCGAGGCCGCCCGCAGGCAGCGGTGGGCGAAGGCACGGTAGCGCTCGGCCAGCTCCAGGTCGCTTTCCAGCAGGTGCTCCAGGTCGCGGTGCAGGAAGCGGTAGTGCCACATGGCCGCCAGCAGCGCCTCCAGGTAGAAGGTCTTGTCCTCCACCGTCAGCGCGCGACCCTCGGGCAGGCGCAGGAAGGTGTCGACCCGGCTTTCGTACTCGGCGAACAGCTCGGCGATGATCGCCTGCTTGTTGCGGAAGTGGTAGTACAGGTTGCCCGGCGAGATGCCCAGGTGCGCGGCGATGTGGTTGGTGGTGACACTGCGCTCGCCCTGGGCGTTGAACAGCTCCAGGCTGGCTTCGACGATGCGGTCGCGGGTCTTGTTCTTCGGGGCCATGGTTCGGCTCGGCGCGAGAAAAGGGACAAAAGTACAGGGAAGCGGCCGATCTGACGACCGGCGCGGTCCGTGATTGACAGTTTAGAGCAATTACTCTAAAAATCGACTTCACCCAATCCGCCGTTCCTTCGAGAGGACGCTCCGCCATGGTCGCCGACGTTGCCTATCTCCAACAAAACCAACAACAGATAGACGCCCTGGAGCCGCTGCTGGCCGCCCAGCGCGCCGCCTACCGCGCCAACCCGATGCCGTCGGCCGAGCAGCGCCGCGCCTGGCTCAAGGCCCTGCGCGAGCTGATCCTGAGCGAGCAGCAGGCGCTGGTCGAGGCGGTGTCCCGCGATTTCAGCAACCGCGCCGCCAACGAGACCCTGCTGGCCGAGATCATGCCCAGCCTGCACGGCATCGACTACACCAGCAAGCGCCTGGGCAAGTGGATGAAGCCGTCGCGGCGCAGCGTCGGCGCGGCCTTCCAGCCGGCCTCGGCGCGGGTGGTGTACCAGCCGCTCGGCGTGGTCGGCGTGATCGTGCCGTGGAACTACCCGCTGTACCTGGCCTTCGGCCCGCTGATCGGCGCCCTGGGCGCCGGCAACCGGGTGATGATCAAGATGAGCGAGTCGACCCCGGCCACCTCGCAGCTGGTCAAGGACCTGCTCGCGCGCATCTTCCCCGAGGACCACGTGGCCGTGGTGCTGGGCGAAGCCGAGGTCGGCCAGGCGTTCTCGCGCCTGCCCCTCGATCACCTGCTGTTCACCGGCGCCACCAGCATCGGCAAGCACGTGATGCGCGCCGCCGCCGAGAACCTGGTGCCGGTCACCCTGGAGCTGGGTGGCAAGTCGCCGGCCATCGTCTCCGCCGACGTTCCGCTGGAAGACGCCGCCGAGCGCATCGCCTTCGGCAAGACCATGAACGCCGGGCAGACCTGCGTGGCGCCGGACTACGTGCTGGTGCCGGAGGAGCGCGTCGAGGGCTTCGTCGCCGCCTACCGCGCCACCGTGCAGCGCTTCTATCCGAAGCTGGAAAACAACCCGGACTACACCGCCATCATCAACGAGCGCCAGCTGTCGCGCCTCAAGGGCTACATCACCGACGCCGAGGCCAAGGGCGCGCAGCTGGTGCCGCTGTTCCCCGGCGACCAGGGCCGTCGCCTGGCCCACAGCCTGGTGCTCAACGTCTCCGACGAGATGAAGCTGATGCAGGAGGAAATCTTCGGCCCGCTGCTGCCCGTGGTGCCGTACAAGCGCCTGGAAGATGCATTCGCCTATATCAACGACCGCCCGCGCCCGCTGGCGCTGTACTACTTCGGCTACGACAAGGGCGAGCAGCAGCGCGTGCTGCACGAGACCCACTCCGGCGGCGCCTGCATCAACGACACCCTGCTGCACGTGCCTCAAGACGACATGCCGTTCGGCGGCATCGGCCCGTCCGGCATGGGCCACTACCACGGCCACGAGGGCTTCCTGACCTTCAGCAAGGCCAAGGGCGTGCTGATCAAGCAGCGCTTCAACGCCGCGCGCTTCATCTACCCGCCCTACGGCACCGCGATCCAGAAGCTGATCCACAAGCTGTTCATCCGCTGAGGCCCGCCATGACCGATCTCTCCACCGCCGCGCCGCCGCTGTCGCGCCGCGGCCTGCTCAAGGTCGGCCTGCTCGGCGGCGCCTTCCTCGCCACCGCGGGGGTCACCGCCAGCCTCAGCGGCTGCTCCAGCGATGGCGCGGCCGCCGGCTTCTCGGTGCTGCGCACCAGCGACCTGCCCAGCCTGCGCGCCATCGTCCCGGTGATGCTGGAGGGCGCGGTAGAACCGGGCGCCATGCAGGCGGCGGTGGACGCCACCGTGCAGGGCATCGACCGCAACCTGGGCTACCTCTCGCCCGAACTGCTCAAGCTCACCCAGCAGTTGCTGGACGTGCTGGCCATGGCCGTCACCCGCGGCCCGCTGACCGGCATCTGGGGCAGTTGGGAAAACGCCAGCGCGGAGGACGTGCGCCGCTTCCTCGACCGCTGGGAGCACAGCTCGCTGGACCTGCTGCGCATGGGCCACGCCTCGCTGCTGCAGCTGGTGCTGATGGCCTGGTATGCGCGGCCGCAGTCGTGGGCCCATTGCGGCTACCCCGGCCCGCCGAGGTTCTGACGGCCGGCTGCGCGTCGGCCAGGCGTCGTTGCAAGTGCGCTCGGACAGGTCATTTACAACTCGTAAACTCCCCGTCCTCGCGCACTTGCGCCTAGCCTGACTCTAGCTCGCTCGGCCTCGACTCCGAGCACAACGACAAGAACAAGAAAGAGAGCCTGAAATGCCTGTACCCGATAGCTTCCGCGAAGGCATCGCCCGCGGCTGGACCACCTACGACGGCTCGCGCCTGGACAAGGACCTGCTGCTGGAGGCCGACGTCGCCATCATCGGCAGCGGCGCCGGCGGCGGCACCACGGCGGAAATCCTCAGCGCCGCCGGGCTCAAGGTGCTGCTGATCGAGGAAGGCCCGCTGAAGACCAGCAGCGACTTCAAGATGCAGGAGGCCGACGCCTACCCGCAGCTGTACCAGGAAGGCATCGGCCGGATGAGCAAGGACGGCGCCATCACCATCATGCAGGGCCGCGCTGTGGGCGGCACCACCCTGGTCAACTGGACCTCCAGCTTCCGCACCCCGGAGCCGACCCTGGCGCACTGGGCCGAGGCCCATGGCGTGCAGGGCCACAGCGCCGCCGAGATGGCGCCCTGGTTCGAGAAAATGGAACAGCGCCTGGGCGTGGCGCCCTGGGCCATCCCGCCGAACCCGAACAACGCGGTGATCAGCGCCGGCTGCGAGAAGCTCGGCTACGCCTGGCACATCATCCCGCGCAACGTGCGCGGCTGCTGGAACCTGGGCTACTGCGGCATGGGCTGCCCGGTCAACGCCAAGCAGTCGATGCTGGTCACCACCATTCCCGCCGCGCTCGACAAGGGCGGCGCCCTGCTCTACCTGGCCCGCGCCGAGCGCCTGCTGCACGACGGCGAGCACGTCACCGGCCTGGAGTGCCTGGGCATGGACGAGCGCGCGGTGGCGCCCAACGGCCGGCGCATCATGGTCAAGGCGCGCCACTACGTGCTGGCCGGCGGCGGCATCAACTCGCCGGCGCTGCTGCTGCGCTCCCAGGCGCCGGACCCGCATGAGCGGGCCGGCAAACGCACCTTCCTGCACGTGGTGAACTTCTCCGCGGCGCAGTTCGAGCAGATGATCGCTCCCTTCTACGGCGCACCGCAGTCGGTCTACTCCGACCACTTCCAGTGGAACGACGGCACCACCGGGCAGATGTCCTACAAGCTGGAAGTACCGCCGCTGCACCCAGCCCTGGCGGCCACCCTGCTCGGCCGCTTCGGCGTCGACAACGCCCTGCGCATGGAGCAGCTGCCGCACACCAACGTGATGCTGGCGCTGATGCGCGACGGCTTCCACCCGGACAGCGCCGAGGGCACCGTGGAGCTGCGCGGCGACGGCACGCCGGTGCTCGACTACCGTATGACCGACTACACCTGGGACGGCATCCGCCGGGCCTTCCACAGCATGGCCGAGATCCAGTTCGCCGCCGGCGCCAAGGCGGTGCTGCCGGTGCACGCCCAGGCCGACTACGCGAAGACCCTGGCCGAGGCCCGGGCGCTGATCGACCGCCTCGACCTGCGCCTTTACCAGACCCGCCTGGGCAGCGCCCACGTGATGGGCGGCTGCGCCATGGGCGAGGACCCGAGGCAGGCGGTCACCGACAGCCTCGGGCGTCACCACCAGCTGGAGAACCTGTCGATCCACGACGGCTCGCTGTTCCCCACCAGCATCGGCGCCAACCCGCAGCTGTCGATATACGGCCTCACCGCCAAGCTCTCGACCCTGCTGGCCGAACGCCTGAAGGCCTGAGTGCGGGATGATCGGTAGAGCGGTGCTGCGTCCCCGTCGTCCCCGCGCAGGCGGGGACCCAGAGACGCCCTATCTCCGCCTGCGCCTGGGTTCCCGCCTTCGCGGGAATGACGGAGTTTCCGATCTTGCCCGTCTAGGACTTCACCCCATTGCCTTCCCTGCCGCCATCAAGGCACGCGGGTGGAGCTGCAGCTGCACGCCCCCGTCGTCCCCGCGAAGGCGGGGACCCAGAGACGCGCTGTCCCGGCCCACATCTGGATTCCCGCCTCCGCGGGAATGACGGAGCTTCCGGTCTTGTCCGTCCAGGACTTCACCCCATTGCCCTCCCTGCCGCAATCAAGGCACGCGGGTGGAGCTGCAGCTGCACGCCCCCCCGTCGTCCCCGCGAAGGCGGGGACCCAGCGACGCGCCATCCCGGCCCACGCCTGGATTCCCGCATGCGCGGGAATGACGGAATCGACCGCCTCGTCCACACAGCCCCATCCCTCCGATCACCCCGCCACTGCGCACCATGCTTGGCCCCGAGCGAAGCGCTGCGCTACCATCCGCGACTCTTCCCGCCTTCCGAACAGGACGATGCGATGAATCGAGTGTTGTACCCGGGCACCTTCGACCCCATCACCAAGGGCCACGGCGACCTTATCGAGCGTGCCTCGCGCCTGTTCGACACGGTGATCATCGCGGTAGCCGCCAGCCCGAAGAAGAACCCGCTGTTCCCGCTTGAGCAACGGGTCGAACTGGCCAGGGAAGTCACCAAGCACCTGCCCAACGTCGAGGTGGTCGGTTTCTCCACCCTGCTGGCGCACTTCGTCAAGGAGCAGCAGGCCAACGTCTTCCTCCGTGGCCTGCGAGCGGTATCGGACTTCGAGTACGAGTTCCAGCTGGCCAACATGAACCGCCAGCTGGCGCCGGACGTGGAGAGCATGTTCCTCACCCCGTCGGAGAAGTACTCCTTCATCTCCTCCACCCTGGTGCGCGAGATCGCCGCGCTGGGCGGCGACATCAGCAAGTTCGTCCATCCGGCGGTGGCCGACGCCCTGGCCGAGCGCTTCAAACGGTAACCCCCGGGCTGCGAGCGGGCGGCTCCGTCGCCCGCGCATGGCGCGAAGCCGGCCGATCCGGCACAATTCGCCCATTGAATGCCTGAAAGTGCCGTGCCCGCCGGGCCTGGCAGGAGTTGCCCCGATGTCCCTGAAGATCACCGACGACTGCATCAACTGCGACGTCTGCGAACCCGAGTGCCCGAACGCCGCCATCTCCCAGGGGGAAGAGATCTACGTGATCGACCCCAACCTGTGTACCGAATGCGTGGGCCACTACGACGAGCCGCAGTGCCAGCAGGTCTGCCCGGTGGACTGCATCCCCCTCGACGACGCCAACGTCGAGAGCAAGGAGCAGTTGATGGACAAGTACAAGCGCATCACTGGCAAAGCCTGAAACACCCCCACGCCCCATCGCGGGTCGATCTCCGCTAGGCTTCAAGCCTGCCAAGCCGGATCGATCCCATGCCGTTCAAGCCCCTTCTCGCCTGCCTGCTGCTGAGCGGCGCCCTCGCCGCCCAGGCCGCGCCACGCCCCGAGCAGGCCGCCGTCGCCAGCGCCCACCCCGCCGCCACCGTGGCCGGCCTGGAAACCCTGGCCCACGGCGGCAACGCCTTCGACGCCGCGGTGGCCATCGCCGCCGCCCTGGCGGTGGCCGAGCCTTATGGCTCGGGTCTCGGCGGCGGAGGTTTCTTCCTGCTGCGCCAGGCTGGAGAGCCGCCGACCTACCACTTCATCGACGCCCGCGAGCGCGCCCCGGCGGCGGCCGGCCCCGACCTCTACCGGCGCAACGGCACGGTGCAGCGCGAGCTGTCGCTGAACGGCCCGCTGGCCGCCGCCATTCCCGGCCTGCCGGCGGCGCTGGACCACCTGGCCCGGCACTACGGCACGCTGCCGCTGAGCGATTCGCTGACGCCCGCCATCCGCTTGGCCCGCGACGGCGTCGGCATAGACCGCATCTACCGCGAACGCGCCGAATGGCGCCTGCAGGCCCTGCAGCAGGACCCGACCAGCGCCGCCATCTTCCTCGACCAGAACCGTGTGCCGCCGCTGCACGGTCTGCTGCGCCAGCCGGCCCTGGCGCGCACCCTGGAGCGCCTGGCCAAGGACGGGCACGCCGGCTTCTACCAGGGCGAGACGGCGCGCCTGCTGCTGGAGGGCGTGACGGCCGGCGGCGGCGTGTGGAGCGCCCGCGACCTGCGCGACTACCGGGTGGTCGAGCGCCAGCCGCTGCGCGTCGGCCTGGACGGCGGCCGCGAGCTGATCGGCGCACCGCCGCCCTCGGCCGGCGGCGTGGCCCTGGCCCAGAGCCTGCAGATGCTGCAGCAGCTGCCCTGGCAGAAGGCCGGCGCCGTGCAGCGCAGCCACTACGTGGTCGAGACCCTGCGCCGCGCCTACCGCGACCGCGGCCTGCTGGGCGACCCGGACCATGTGCGCAACCCGCTGCCGCAGTTGCTCGCCCCCAACTACCTGCGTGGCCTGGCCAAGGGCATCGCCCTGCAGAGCGCCACGCCCAGCGCCAGCCTGCCGCCGGCGCCGGCCTGGCGCGAGGGCGACCACACCACCCACTTCACCGTGCTCGACGGCGAGGGCAACGCGGTGGCCGCCACCCTGTCGATCAACCTGCCGTTCGGCGCCGCCTTCACCGCGCCCGGCACCGGCGTGGTGCTGAACAACGAGATGGACGACTTTGCCGCCGACCCCAAGGGCAGCAACGTCTACGGCCTGGCCAGCAGCCAGGCCAACGCCGTCGCCCCGGGCAAGCGGCCGCTGTCGAGCATGAGCCCGACCTTCATCGAGAGCGAGCAGGAACTGGCCTCGTTCGGCACGCCGGGCGGCAGCCGCATCCCCAGCATGGTGCTGCTGGCGGTGCTCGACTACCTGGACGGCAAGCCGGTGCAACAGTGGACGGCCACCCCGCGCTACCACCACCAGTACCTGCCGGACGTGATCGAGTACGAGCCGGACGCCTTCGGCCCCGGCCAGCTGAGCGGCCTGGAGATGCGCGGCCATCGTCTCAAGCGGGTCGAGCGCGGCTTCGGCAACCAGCAGGTGCTGCTGTGGCACAAGCGCAGCGGCCAGGTGGAGGCGGCCAGCGACCCACGGGGCGTGGGCCGCGCCGCGCTGCTGAAGCAGGCGGACTGAGCTATTCGAGGATGATCAGCGGGCCGCTCTCCGGCTCGACCTGGCGCAGGCCGTGCAGCGGCCCCTGCTCCTCGGCCAGCAACAGGACGTTGCGCAGGCTCTGGAAGATGCGCCCGACGTAGCCCAGGTCGTTCATCAGCGAACTGGTCTGCAGGCCGTCCAGCTGGCCCTGGCGGACCAGGGCGAACAGCCGCTCGCGATAGACCCGGTCGAACTCCGCCGCCTCGTCGTCCAGCATGCGCAGGCGCGCGCTCCAGGCCTCGTCGCTGACATCCAGGCGGGACAGCTCGTAGAGTTCGTGCAGCAGCGCCAGCAGGTGGCCGCGCAGCTCGACGTACGCCGAGCGCACGGTGGACGGCTCCTGGCGCAGGTACAGGCCCAGGTTCTTCTGCAGGTGCTTGGCGTCCTTGACCGCGTCCACCAGCTGCAGCGCGGCGAGCTGGCCGGCCATCCAGAACTGCCGGTGCGCCTCGTCCAGCGGCAGCTCCAGGCGCCCCATGAAGCTCAGCAGGTCGCCGTACACGCCCTTGATGTGCCGCTGGTACAGCGCCTCGGCCTCCAGCGCGTGGGAATCGGGGGCGGCGCGCAGCAGCGCCTCGTCGCCGCGCACCCGGGCCAACTGGTCCACCGGCAGGTACAGGGCGTGGCAGATCACTTCCAGGCTTAGCCGGCTGAGGTGGCGCAGCTCGCGCATCACCGCGCTGGCGGCGGCGTCCACCGAGTCCAGCGCCTGATCGTTGAGGTAGCGCGCGCGGGTGCGCGGGAACTCCTGCGGGCCTGGGGTGGCCAGCTCGGTGATCAGCACCTGCGGCTCGGCCTTCTCCGGCAGCCAGCGCAGCAGCAGCCGGGCGAGCTGCCCCTGCCAGGGCCAGAACAGCAGCACGCCGAAGGCGTTGAACAGGCTGTGGAACAGGGCCAGCTGGATCAGGCTGTTGTTGCCCAGCCCGACCAGCCCGGTGAGCCACTGCACCAGCCAGGTGAGCGGGGTGAGCAGGAGGAAGGCGAGCAGCGCGGTGACCACGTTGAACAGCACATGGGCCAGCGCCAGGCGCTGGCCGCTGCGGTTGCCGCCGAGGGAGCCGACGATCGCGGTGCTGACGCTGCTGCCGACGTTGGAGCCGATGGCGATGGCCAGGCTCTGGCCCAGTTCCAACTGGCCGCTGGCCAGCGCCGCCAGGGTCAGCATCAGCGTGGCGTGGCTGGATTGCAGCACCACCGTCGCCACCAGGCCGATCAGGGTGAACAGCAGTTGCCCGGACAGCCCCTCCGCCCGGTAGATGGCCAGGTCCATATCGCCGCCGAAACTGGAGAAGCCGTCCTTGATCTGGTCGATGCCGAGGAAGATGAAGGCGATGCCCAGCACGATGCGCCCGGCCGCCTTGCTCTTCGCCCCGTTGAAACCGGCCAGCACGCCGAACACCAGCAGCGGCAGGGCCAGCGGGCTGAGGCTGAGGTCCTGCCCGGCCAGCGCCAGCAGCCAGATGCCGCTGGTGGCGCCGAGGTTGGCGCCGAACAGGATGGCGATGCCGCCGGCCAGCTGGATCAGGCCGGTACTGATGAAGGCGATGGTCAGCAGCGATACCAGGGTGCTCGACTGCAGCAGCATGGTGCCGCCGACGCCGAACAGCATGGCCTTGCCCGAGGTGGCCGTGCTGCGGCCGAGCAGCTGTTCCAGCTTGCCGCCCGCCAACTGGCGCAGGCCCTCCTCCAGACACTGCATGCCGAACAGGAACAGGGCCAAGCCGGCGCACAGCTGCAGCCAGCCGGCGCTGCTCCAGAAAGACCAGGCCAGGCCGCCCGCCAACAGCGCCAGCAGGCTCGCACGTCCGAATGGGTTCACAGCGTCGCTCCCTTATGCGTTTCGCGCATATTAATGGCACAGCCGCTGGCGGAGCTACGAATGGGGGCGGCGGTGGGGCAAGACTCTGGAGCCCCCTGATGGAGCAGCTGGTGGGAGCGGCCTTGGCCGCGAAGCTGTTTAAGGCCCTTCGCGGCCAAGGCCGCTCCCACGAACGACACGAACACGAATCCGTAGTCATGAAAAAGCCCCCGGCACTTGCGTGCCGGAGGCTTTTTGGCGGGAGGGGAATCAGTCCCGCTTGTAGCCGCTCTCGGTGCAGCCCAGGCAGCGGACGAAGGCGGCCATCGCCGGCTCGCCGACCAGGGACTTGGCGGATTCCTTGAAGTTGCCGCCGGCCAGGGTGAAGGGCGCACTGATCACGAACAGCCCGGCGCCGATCACGGTGCCGGCAATCAGCAGCGGGCGGGCGATCAGCAGATCGCCGGCCATGGCGTAGCCCTTGGGTGCTTCGACGGTGTAGAGCGGGTCGCCACTGGTGTTCTGGTTTTCCGCCTGCGCCGGCAGTGCCAGCAGGCCAGTGGTCAGAGCCAAGACAGCGGCGGTGGTGCGAAACAGATTCATGGCGCGGTCCTTCATTTTGTTTAGTTTTGACAGAGCAGTGCGGTTAACTATAACAGCGCTCGGGCAAATGTCAGCGTGAACGCCGTCAATCGCCGGCCATTACGCAGCCCACGCAGGTCGCCGCCCATAGCCCGGATGGAAGCCGCGAGCGGATCATCGGCCCGCCACGATCCTCAGCGCTGGCACTTCGGGCAGTACACGCTGGCGCGCTGGCCCAGCTTCAGCTCGCGCAGAGTGGCGCCGCAGCTCTTGCAGAACTCGCCGCCACGGCCGTAGGCGAACAGCTCCTGCTGGAAGTAGCCGGGCTGGCCGTCGCCGCCGACGAAGTCGCGCAGGGTGGTGCCGCCGCGCTCGATGGCGTGGGCGAGGATGCGCTTGATCTCCAGCGCCAGCGCCGCGTAGCGGGCGCGGGAGATGCGCCCGGCCTCGCGGCGCGGGTCGATGCCGGCGGCGAACAGCGCCTCGGTGGCGTAGATGTTGCCCACGCCCACCACCACCGCGTTGTCCATGATGAACGGCTTGACCGCCATCGAGCGGCCGCGCGACAGGTGGAACAGGCGGTCGCCGTCGAAGGCATCGGTCAGCGGCTCCGGTCCCAGCCGGGCCAGCAGCTCGTGGTTCAGCGGGTCGGCGCTCCACAGCAGCGCGCCGAAGCGGCGCGGGTCGGTGTAGCGCAGGGCCAGGCCGGACTCCAGTTCGATGTCGACATGCTCGTGCTTGGCCACCGGCGCCCCAACCGGTACCAGGCGCAGGTTGCCGGACATGCCCAGGTGGCCGATCAGGGTGCCGGCCTCGGCATTGATCAGCAGGTACTTCGCGCGCCGCTCCACGCATTCGATGCGCTGGCCGGACAGGCGCACGTCGAGGTCTTCGGGGATCGGCCAGCGCAGGCGGCGTTCGCGCACCAGCACGCGGCTGACGCGCTGGCCTTCCAGGTGGGGGGCGATACCCCGGCGTGTGGTTTCGACTTCGGGTAGTTCAGGCATGGCGTCGGATACGAGGCGAAAGAGGCGATGATCGGCGGCGCGGCTCAGCCGGCGCCGAGGTCGTGGATGGTGTCCTTGAGCGTGTCGAAGTCGTATTCGGACAGCCCGACGTAGTCCAGCACCAGACGGCGGATGCTTTCCCACTCGTGGTCCTGCTCCTGGTTGCCCAGCACGCGGGAGCAGCCGCAGATGTGCTCTGCCATCTTGAGGATCGCCAGCAGGTTCTTCAGCTGCACGTCGCGGCTGGAATCGTCGCTGAAGATGGCCAGGGCGTTGTGGTGGTTGGCGATGGTCTCGCACAGGTGGCGCGGCAGGTTCCACGACTTGGCGGTGAAGTAGCCGACCACCGCGTGGTTGGTGTTGAGCAGGCGGTTCTCGGTATCCACCACGCGGCGCTCACCGCCGGCGTTGTAGTAGGCCTCCTCCAGCACCGTCATGTAGTTGGGGAAGCGCTTGAGCATCAGCGGGATGCCGCAGTTGTGGAACAGGCCGAGGGTGTAGGCCTCGTCGGGCGCCTCGCAGCCGATCCGCTTGGCCAGGGTCAGGCAGGTCATGGCCACGTCCTGGGCGGTGTCCCAGAAGCGGTTGAGGGTGACGATGGTCTCGTCGCTCATCTCGCCCTTGATCGACAGCGCGTTGATCATGTTGATCACCGAGCGGCTGCCGAGCAGGTTCACCGCCCGCTGGATCGAGCTGACCTTGTTGGCCAGGCCGAAGTACGGCGAGTTGACGATCTTCAGCAGCGCGCCGGACAGGCCCGGGTCCTGGCTGATGAGCTTGGCGATGCTCCTCAGGTCCGGGTTGGGCATGATCTGCTCCATCTGCAGGTCGACCATGATCTGTGGCTGCGGCGGCACGCTGATGCCCTGCAGCACCTGCTGGATCTGTTCGGCGGAGAGTTCGTTGCTCATGGTCGTGGCGCAATGCGAGGGCGGGCGGAGCCGGCAGTTTACCCCTTTGGTCCGGCCGGCACAGCCATGCTTTTGCCTGATCTTTTTCGCTGCCTCCCGGTCGGACCTTGAACGGCACCCATAACCTCGAGGAGACCGAACATGTCGTATTCCCTGAAAGGCAAACGCATCGCCCTGCTGGTCACCGACGGCTTCGAGCAGGTCGAGATGACCGAACCGAAGAAGGCCCTGGAGCAGGCCGGCGCCCGCGCCGAGATCCTGTCCGCCAAGCCGGGCGAGGTGCGTGGCTGGCACCACGACAAGCCGGGCGACAGCTTCCCGGTGGACGGCACCTTCGACACCGCCCAGGTCGAGGCGTACGACGCCATCATCCTGCCGGGCGGGGTGATGAACTCCGACACCATCCGCACCGACACCGGCGCGCTGACCCTGGTGCAGGCCGCCGAGAAGTCCGGCAAGCCGATCGCGGTGATCTGCCACGGCGCCTGGCTGCTGGTGTCGGCCGGGCTGGTCAAGGGCAAGACCATCACCAGCTGGCCGTCGCTCAAGGACGACATCCGCAACGCCGGCGGCGACTGGCAGGACAAGGAAGTGATCCGCGACGGCAACCTGATCAGCAGCCGCAAGCCCGACGACCTGCCGGCGTTCAACCGCACGCTGCTGGAGCTGCTGGCCGCCTGAGGGCGGTTCCGGTGAAGGTGGGCAGGGTATAATCGCGCTCTTTTTCCCGGAGCGTCCCCATGACCCTGCCCGCCCTGCGCCTCAAAGCCAACGCCGAACGCCGCCTGCGCGCCGGCCACCTGTGGGTCTACAGCAACGAGATCGACGTGGCCGCCACCCCGCTGAACCAGTTCCAGCCGGGCGACCAGGCGATCCTCGAGGCCGCTGGCGGCAAGCCGCTGGGCATCGTCGCGCTCAGCCCGAACAACCTGATCTGCGCGCGCCTGCTGTCGCGCGACGTCAAGCATGTGCTGGACAAGTCGCTGCTGGTGCATCGCCTGAACGTGGCGCTGAGCCTGCGCGAGCGCCTGTTCGACACCCCGCACTACCGCCTGGTCTACGGCGATTCCGACCTGCTGCCGGGCCTGGTGGTGGACCGCTTCGGCGATCATCTGGTGGTGCAGCTGGCCTCCGCCGCCATGGAGCGCCAGAAGGACGCGGTGATCGAGGCGCTGGTGCAGGTCCTCAAGCCGCGCGGCATCCTGTTCAAGAACGACTCCGCCGCCCGCGACGCCGAGGGCCTGGAGCGCTACATCGACACCGCCTTCGGCGTGGTGCCGGAATGGGTGGCGTTGGAAGAGAACGGCGTGAAGTTCGAGGCCCCGGTGCAGGGCGGGCAGAAGACCGGCTGGTTCTACGACCACCGCATGAACCGCGCGCGCCTGGCACCCTACGTGCAGGGCAAGCGCGTGCTCGACCTGTTCAGCTACATCGGCGGCTGGGGCGTGCAGGCCGCCGCCTTCGGCGCCAGCGAAGTGTTCTGCGTGGACGGCTCGGCCCTGGCCCTGGACGGCGTCGAGCGCAACGCCACCCTCAACGGCGTGGCCGAGAAGGTCACCTGCGTGGAAGGCGACGTGTTCGAGGCGCTCAAGGAGCTGAAGGCCGCCGAGGAGCGCTTCGACGTGGTGGTCGCCGACCCGCCCGCCTTCATCAAGCGCAAGAAGGACCTGAAGAACGGCGAGGCCGCCTACCGCCGCCTCAACGAACAGGCCATGCGCCTGCTCAACAAGGACGGCATTCTGGTCAGCGCCTCCTGCTCCATGCACCTGCCGGAGGACGACCTGCAGAACATCCTGCTCTCCAGCGCCCGCCACCTGGACCGCAACGTCCAGCTGCTCGAACGCGGCGGCCAGGGCCCGGACCATCCGGTGCACCCGGCGATCCCCGAGACCCGCTACATCAAGAGCCTGACAGTGCGCCTGCTGCCCAACAGCTGATTGACATGGCCCCGCCGCAAGGGCGGGGCCGGGGCCTCAGAAGCCCTTGCGCTGAACCGTCCACAGGGTGCTGGTGCACAGGCTGCAGAGGGTCCCCAGGAAGGTGCTGCGGGCGTTCTGGTCATTCATCAGTTGATAGCGGAACCACGCTGTGGACGGCCCGCGGTAGGCGCCGCCATTGCCGACCGGCTCGAAGTGGCTGACGATGCGCCGCTCGCCCCAGAACACCGGCACATTGGCCCGGGTGTAGACCGGCTGGGCATTGAGATAGGGGAAGGCGATGGTGTCGCCGCCACCGCTCATCAGGAACATCGGCCCCTTCTGGTTGCGCTGCGAGGCATTGTCGTGGCCCAGGCCAAGCGTGTAGGGCTGGATCGGCGCCGTCACCCGCACCCGGTCGTCCTGCCCGGCCATGATCGAACCGCCGCCGCCCTGGGAATGCCCGGAAGTACCGACGCGCCCCGGGTTGAGCTTGCCGGAATAGGTCCCGTAGGCCGCGGCGTTCTGCTGCACCAGATAGTCCAGACAAGCGAGCATCTCCTGGCCGGTGCCGGCATTGGAGGTCTCCGCCGCCGCCACCACGAAGCCATGACTGGCCCAATGGCCGAGCAGCGCACCATAGGTCGACGGCCCCGCGCCCGTGCCATTGCCCCATAGGACGATCGGATGACGCACGCCATTCTGGCCGAGGGTAGCCGGCCGGTAGATGCGGCAGCTCGGCCCCTCGCTCTGGTTGGTCGTCGCATAGGGGCCGTTGTTGTCGAAGCTGGAGACCGACGGAAACGCCGTTCCGGGCGTGTCCGGCAACGGAGCGGCCTGGACAGAGGCCGATACGGCCAGGAGTGCGGCAATCAGGCCGCCGAGTTTGAAGTCTTGCATCGAAGGGTTTCCTCGTTCTTGTTCCCTGAGATACGAGTCGCCATTTCCCTACCGCCCCACCGCGCCGGACTCGGGCTGTACCACACACGCTGGCGACCGCCGGCGCGCGGCCAAGGGACCGCTGCGCACCACGGAGAACCCTAAATGACCAACCGGTCATACCCGCAATCGACCGAACGGCGAAAGCGGATGAACGGCATCGCACCAAGGGCTTAGCCCTCCGTCCCAAAGACGCCCTGTCACACCGGCGATCCCATCGCCTTGGCTCGGCGGCGACAGCGGGCGTAGAATCGGCACATTCCTCGCCAGGCATCCTCCGGCGGGCTTAATGAGCCCGGGCCGGGCGGACGGTGATCCCGTCTCGCCCCACGTCCACCTTCCGACGCGGTCATCTGCCGCCGACCCGCTCATCACATACCAATGCTTACCTGATTAGCCGCAGGAACCGTGTCATGCCCGATTACCGCTCGAAGACCTCCACCCACGGCCGCAACATGGCCGGGGCCCGCGCCCTGTGGCGCGCCACCGGGATGAAGGACGAAGACTTCAAGAAGCCGATCATCGCCATCGCCAACTCCTTCACCCAGTTCGTGCCCGGCCACGTGCACCTGAAGGACCTGGGCCAGCTGGTCGCCCGCGAGATCGAGAAGCACGGCGGCGTGGCCAAGGAATTCAACACCATCGCCGTGGACGACGGCATCGCCATGGGCCACGACGGCATGCTCTATTCACTGCCGAGCCGCGAGATCATCGCCGACTCCGTGGAATACATGGTCAACGCCCACTGCGCCGACGCCATCGTCTGCATCAGCAACTGCGACAAGATCACCCCCGGCATGCTGATGGCCGCCCTGCGCCTGAACATCCCGGTGGTGTTCGTTTCCGGCGGGCCGATGGAAGCCGGCAAGACCAAGCTGGCCAGCCACGGCCTGGACCTGGTCGACGCCATGGTGGTCGCCGCCGACGACTCCTGCTCCGACGAGAAGGTCGCCGAGTACGAGCGCAGCGCCTGCCCGACCTGCGGCAGCTGCTCCGGCATGTTCACCGCCAACTCGATGAACTGCCTGACCGAGGCCCTGGGCCTGTCGCTGCCGGGCAACGGCTCGACCTTGGCCACCCACAGCGACCGCGAGCAGCTGTTCCTGCGCGCCGGGCGCCTGGCCGTCGAGCTGTGCCAACGCTACTACGGCGAGGGCGACGTCTCGGTGCTGCCGCGCAACATCGCCACCATCAAGGCGTTCGAGAACGCCATGACCCTGGACATCGCCATGGGCGGCTCGACCAACACCATCCTCCACCTGCTGGCCGCGGCCCAGGAAGGCGAGGTGGCGTTCGACCTGCGCGACATCGACCGCCTGTCGCGCAAGGTGCCGCAGCTGTGCAAGGTGGCGCCGAACATCCAGAAGTACCACATGGAAGACGTGCACCGCGCCGGCGGCATCTTCTCCATCCTCGGCGAGCTGGCCCGCGGCGGCCTGCTGCACACCGACGTGCATACCGTGCACAGCCCGAACATGAGCGAGGCCATCGCCCGCTGGGATATCACCCAGACCGACGACGAGGCCGTGCACACCTTCTTCAAGGCCGGCCCGGCCGGCATCCCGACCCAGACCGCGTTCAGCCAGAGCACCCGCTGGGACAGCCTGGACGACGACCGCGAGAACGGCTGCATCCGCTCGGTCGAGCACGCCTACTCCCAGGAGGGCGGCCTGGCCGTGCTGTACGGCAACATCGCGCTGGACGGCTGCGTGGTGAAGACCGCCGGGGTGGACGAATCCATCCACGTGTTCGAGGGCAACGCGAAGATCTTCGAGAGCCAGGACGCCGCGGTGAAGGGCATCCTCGCCGACGAGGTGAAGGCCGGCGACATCGTGATCATCCGCTACGAAGGCCCGAAGGGCGGCCCGGGCATGCAGGAAATGCTCTACCCGACCAGCTACCTGAAGTCCAAGGGCCTGGGCAAGCAGTGCGCCCTGCTCACCGACGGCCGCTTCTCCGGCGGCACCAGCGGCCTGTCCATCGGCCACGCCTCGCCGGAAGCCGCCGCCGGCGGCGCCATCGGCCTGGTGCGTGACGGCGACAAGGTGCTGATCGACATCCCCAACCGCAGCATCAACCTGCTGGTCAGCGATGAAGAACTGGCCGCGCGCCGCGCCGAGCAGGACAAGAAGGGCTGGAAACCGGCCCAGCCCCGCGCCCGCCGCGTGACCACCGCGCTCAAGGCCTACGCCCTGCTCGCCACCAGCGCCGACAAGGGCGCCGTGCGCGACAAGGCGCTGCTGGACCAGTAAGGCGCTCTGCAACACCCCATGAGCCCGGCACCGCGCCGGGCTTATGCTTTGTAGGGCGGGTGAAACCCGCGCACGCATCCACTCGCGGGTTTCACCCGCCCTACGGGAGAGCCGCATGAAGATCGGTCTGATCAGCGACACCCACGGCCTGCTGCGCCCCGAGGCGCTGGCGGCCCTGGCCGGCTGCGATCACATCCTGCATGCCGGCGACATCGGCAAACCCGAGATACTCGACGCGCTGCGCCAGATCGCCCCGCTGACGGCGGTGCGCGGCAACAACGACGAAGGGCTGGCCTGGGCGGCCGAGCTGCCGGAACGGGTCGAACTGGAACTGGGCGGCGTCGGCATCCACCTGGTGCACCAGGCGGACCAGGTGCCGCCCCGCCTGCCGGAAGCCATCCGCGTCGTGGTGATTGGCCACTCGCACAAGCCGCTGATCGAGACCCGCGACGGCCGCCTGTGGATCAACCCCGGCAGCGCCGGGCCACGGCGTTTCAAACTGCCGATCAGCGTCGGCCTGCTGCACGTGCGCGATGGCGAGCCCGACGCCGAACTGGTCGAACTCGCCCTGGCCTAGCTCGCGCGCTGCGCGGAACTCATCAGAACTGGTATTTCAGGGTCGCGTAGAAGTTACGTGGCGGGCCGTAGTCATGGTAGGCCGGCAAGCTATGCCGGTAGCCTTTGTCGAACACGTTGTTCAGGTTCACCGTCAGGCTCAAATCGTCGCTGAATCGATAACGCGACATCAGGTCCACCACCGCATAACTGTCCTGGGTATAGACCTCGCGGTACGCGGGGGCCGAGTCATCGTAGATTTCGCTCTGCCAGCGCACGCCGCCGCCCAGGGTGAGGCGATCCATCCGGGCCGGCGTCCAGCTGGTAAACACCTTGATCTGGTGCTTGGGCTGGTATTGCGTGGCCAGCCTGTCGCCATCGCTGTCTTCCAGCACCATACGGGTATAGCCACCCTGCATCTGCCAGCCTGGCGCCAGCTCACCGGAAACTTCCAGCTCCCAGCCCCGTCCTTCGGTATCGTCTGCGGCCGTATAGGCGAACTCGCCTTCCGGCGTCAGCCTGTCGCCGTCACGCACGGCCAGGTTGTCCTTGCCGGACTGGAATACGGCCACGCTGGCATTCAGGCGCCCCTCGAACCACTCGCCCTTCAGGCCCAGTTCCTTGTTGGTCCCTTCCTCGGGGTCGAGGATGCTGTTGTTCACGTTCCTGAAACTCTGCGGGTTGAAGATCTCCGTATAGCTCGCATAGGCCGTCAGGTGATCGGTCAGGTCATAGGTGACCGCGGTGTAGGGGGTCAGTACACCCGTCTCCTTGCGATCATCGGTTACCGCTCCGGTCATGCTGTTCTTCGTACGGGTTTTCCAATCGCTCAGGCGAGCGCCGACGATCACAGACAAACGATCGACCGGATTGAGGCGGGTAGCCAGATACAGCCCCTGCTGCCGCTGCTCGTAGTTCGTGAGGGATGGTTTGTAAGTCGACCAGTCGGGCTCGGGCACATACCGGCCACCCTCGTTCCGCCAGAAACCCAGCTTGGACATGTCGCGGATGAACGACGAGTCGTATCGTGTCGAGTCCCGGGTGATGCCCGCGACCAGCTCGTGGCTTCTGCCCAGCAGGGTGTAGTGGCCATTCAGCTTGAAGTTGATGCCCTCCCAGTCCTGGTCATAGGACACGTTCCTGAGGTGCGTGCGCCCCGTGCCATCGGGATTCAATGCGATGGCGATATTGCCGAAGACGCTCTTGCTTTCGCCCCACATCCGGCTGTAGTCCAGCAGCGCCTGCCAGTTCTCGTTGAAACTGTGCTCGAGGCGCGCGGACATGCCGGTGCTCTCTTTCCGGAACCGCGTCCAATCCGTGAGCGCGCTGTCGGACCTTGAAAAAGGCGAGCGACTGCCATCGGTCATCAGGATCGGGAAAAAGTCACCCTGGGCATCGCCGCTTGAATCGATGTTCTGGTTATCCAGCGTCAGGCGAAACAATGTGCTGTCGGTCAGGTCGGCCTCGATCACGCCATAGGCCACATTCCTGTCGCCCTCGTAGCGGTCCTTCCACGACTCGCCCTCATCGTAGACGGCGACCAATCGACCCCGCACGGCTCCACCCTGGCTCAGAGGGCCTGAGATATCGCCCACGGTCCGATAGCGGTTCCAACTGCCGACGCCGGCTTCAACCGAAGCCTGGAAGTCATGGGTCGGTCGTTTCCGCATCAGGCTGATGCTGCCGCTGGGATCGCCCGCCCCCTGCAAGAATCCAGTGGCGCCGCGCACCACGGCGACCGAGTCGTAGAGTGCGGTTTCCACGGCGCTGATGTCATTCCACGCGCCCGTTCCTCCCACACTCACGGCCCCGGTGCCCGGCACGCCATCGATGGCGAAGTTGGCTATCCGATACCCGCGGGAATAGGTGTAGTTATACGCCCCGTAACTCACGTTGCTCGACTGGGTGATGCCGACCGTCTGATCGAGCACCGCCCCCAGGGTATTCAGTGCCTGGTCGTCCAGGCGCTGGCGCGTGACCACCGTGACCGACTGCGGTGTCTCGCGCAGGGCGAGGCTCATCCCCGTGGCGGCGTTGGTGCTGCCCGTGGTGTACGAGGCCGTGCCCTCCGTCATCGCGCCCAGGCGGGAGCCGGTTACGGCGGTCGCGCCGAGTGTTAGCGCGCCCGATTGTTCATCGTGCTTTTCCAGCGTCACCGTGTCCCCGTCGACGAAGCGCGCCGTGAGGCCGGTGCCGGCCAACAGACGCGCCAGCGCCTCGTCCCGCGGATAGCTGCCGGACAGCCCGGACGAGCGCAGGCCCTGGCTCACCTCGGCGGGCGCCAGCACCTGGACGCGGGTCACCGCGGAGAAGGCGGCCAGCGCGCCGTCCAGCGACTGCGCGGGAATATCGAAGCGGTAGCTGCCCGACTGGGCCTGGACGGCATCGGCAGCGAGTGCCGGAGAGGCCGGCGCGAGGCCCAGGGCGATGGCCAGGGCCAGCAGGGATGGCAGGCCGGCGCGACAGCCGGCGGTGACGTGGTGCATGGTGACTCCCCAATGATCGAAAGGCGTGACTGGCGCTATCGCACTCGTTGAGAGTGCTTGTCATTTGCGCTCAGTAATCAAGGACGCCGCTCTCCGGAAAAACCCTGAAATTTTTTCTCGGCAGCGATCATCTGGAGTCGGTGACCAGGGGTCGAGCGTGTCAGCTACCGGCGTGCAACAGCGTCAGGTAGCGGGTGTAATGCTCGGCACGCAGCCCGAGGGTCAGTTGCAGGGCGCGGAGCACGGCTTCAGGCCGGTCGATATCGAATACGCCGGAGACCTGTTTGCGTTCGAGTTCAGCGCCGACCACGAACAGGCGCCCCGGCCAGTAGCGATTGAGCTCGGCCACCACCTCGCCCAGCGGCTGCTGGCGGAACACCAGCTGGCGATGGCGCCAGGCGAACGCCTGCTGCGGGTCGAACGCCGCCACCGCCTGCAGCCCGGCGGAGGAAAACGCCACACCCTGTCCCGGCATCAGCTGAATCGGCTCGCCGCCAGCCGCGACCTCGACCCGCCCGCTCTGCAGCCGCACCTGGGTTTCGTCACCGCGCCGGGTCACGCTGAAACGGGTGCCGACCACCCTCACCCAGCCGCCAGCGGATTCGACGAAGAACGGCCGGCCGGCATCCCGGCTGACCTCGAACCAGGCTTCGCCACGCAGCAGACGCACGCGTCGCTCGTGATCATCCAGCTCGATCTGCACGGCGCTGTCGGTGTTGAGCTGGATGCGCGAGCCGTCCTCCAGCGCCAGCGTCCTGACCTCGCCCACCCGGGTGGCCTGGTCGGCACGCAGGCGGTCGAGCCAGGGGGTCTGCGTGGTGCCCAGGCCGATGGCGAGCAGCAGCGTCGCGGCCGCGGCCCAGGGCAAGGCGCGACGGCGGCGCGCGGGCGCCGCGCGATGCACCGCCCGCGCCGCCGGTTGCAGGGCGGCGAGCAGCTGCCGGGCTTCTTCCCAGGCCCGGGCATGCTCGTCGGACTGCGCCAGCCACGCCGCGAAATCGTGGCGGTCCCGCTCGCCGGCATCCTCGGCCTGCAGACGAAAGTGCCAGGCGCTGGCCTGGGCGAACAGCTCGTCGTCGGTCATGGCTGGGGCGTCCTCGGGAACGGTTTCGGGTGCAGGCGCGCCTTGACGAAGGCGCGGCAGTCGATCAGGGCCTGGCGCAGATGATATTCCACGCTGCGGGCGCTGGTCGCCTCGCGCTCGGCGATCTCGCGGTAGGCCAGCCCTTCGACGTGGTACAGCAGGAAGATGCGCCGGCGCGGCTGCGGCAGGGCGGCGATGGCGTCGCGCAGCAGCGCCTGCTCCTGCTCGGCCGCCAGTTGCTCGGGCAGGCCCGGGGCGGCGCAGGTGGGTTCGTGTTCCGGCAGCTCGCCTTCCACCAGCCCGCGGCGCGCCGCCTGGCGCTGGTGGTCGAGCACCAGATTGCCGGCAACGGTGAAGAGGAAGCCGCGCAGATTGTCGATACGTTCGCCGCCGGGCAGGCGCGCCAAGCGCAGGAAGGCCTCCTGGGTCAGGTCCGCCGCTACCTGGCGATTGCCGGTGCGCCGCGACACGAAGGCTTCCAGGGCCTTCTTCTGCTCCAGAAACAATCGGGCGAGCTGGGCGTTCCAGGTCGACACGCGGCGACTACCTGCGAGGGGGAAAGCCGCGCACCCTACCAGCTAATGCAATTAATTCGCAATTGCTTCTTCAGCTCACGCCTACGTAGCGGTCCGAGCGGTGGTTGAGCGCCAGCACCAGATTGAGCATCACCGCGCCC
The DNA here is from genome assembly GCF_019655855.1 of Pseudomonas paralcaligenes. Classification (GTDB taxonomy): domain Bacteria; phylum Pseudomonadota; class Gammaproteobacteria; order Pseudomonadales; family Pseudomonadaceae; genus Aquipseudomonas; species Aquipseudomonas paralcaligenes. The sequence goes on from NZ_BPFX01000004.1 coordinate 170,832, forward strand.
AGCACCGACAGGGCGACCTTCTCCGGCGCCACCACGAAGATCGCGCCCAGCACGATGACGGCGTCGATGCCCATCTGCACCGCGCCGGCACGCAGGCCGAAGCGCTCCTGGAGGAACAGCGCGAGGATGTTCACCCCGCCCAGGCTGGCGCGGTGGCGGAACAGCATCAGCAGGCCCAGGCCCATGGCCGCGCCGCCGAACAGCGCGGCGTAGAGTTCGTTCAGCTGGCTGAAGGCGACCCAGCCCGGGGTCAGTTCGGCCAGCAGCGAAACCAGCAGCACCGCGCAGCCGGTGCGCAGGGTGAAGGCCCAGCCCAGGCGCCAGATGCCGAGCAGGTAGAACGGCAGGTTGACCAGGCAGAACACCAGGCCGAAGGGCCAGCCGGCCAGGTACTTGGCGAGGAAGGCGATGCCCACGGTGCCGCCGGTGAGCAGCCCGGCATGGCTGTAGAAAGCGATGCCGAGGGCCACCAGGGCGGTGCCGAACAGCAGGGCCAGGGCATCCTCCCACAGCGGGTGGCGGACGAAGAGGGCGGCGATGGTATCCGCCTGGGCGGGGGTGTCGGTCTGGTCGGTCATGATCGGTATCGGGCGAAAAGACGAAAGCATAGGGCGCCGGCCCGGATGGCGGGCGACCTCGGTCAATGCAGTGAAGAAAAGTCCTAGCGGCGCTGCCAGGTCTCGAAGCGGTAGGCCGGGCTGGCCTCGGCGGCGGCGTGCTCGTCGCACTCGCTGCGTTGCCAGGCGGCCTCGTCGAAGGCCGGGAACCAGGCGTCGCCCTCCGGCGCCAGTGCCACGCGGGTCAGGTAGAGCCGCTCGGCCCGCGCCAGGCCTTGTTCGTAGAGCTGGGCGCCGCCGATCAGCATCAGCTCATCCACGCCCTGCTCGCGCGCCCACTGCTCGGCCCGCACCAGCGCGGCGTCCAGCGACGGGAACACCTCGGCGCCCTCCAGACGCAGGTCCGGCTGGCGGCTGACCACCAGGTTGAGTCGGCCCGGCAGCGGCCGGCCGAGGGAATCCCAGGTCTTGCGGCCCATGATGATCGGCTTGCCGAGGGTCCTGGCCTTGAAGTGTTTGAGGTCCGCCGGTAGGTGCCAGGGCAGCTGGTTGTCGCGGCCGATCACGCGGTTCTCGGCGAGGGCGGCGATCAGGCAGAGGGGCAGGGTCGTATTCATGGGCGCGAGGATACCGGCTCGCCCGCCGGGATTGAAGCGCGGCGGCGCATCACGGCGCACGGCTGCCCGGGCGCTTGCTCACCACCCGGTTGCGCCCCTGCTCCTTGGCCAGGTACAGCGCCACGTCGGCCAGGCGCAGGCAGTCCTCCAGGCTCTGGTGCGGCTCGGGCACCAGCCAGGCGAGGCCCACGCTGATGGTCACCACCGGCGCGACCTCGGAATGCGCATGGGCCAGGCCGAGCGCCTCGATCTCCGCGCGCATCTCCTCGAGGATCGCCAGGATGTCGGCTTCGTCCAGCCCGAACCACAGGCCGACGAACTCCTCCCCGCCGTAGCGCGCGGTGGAGTCCAGCGGCCGCCGCGCATGGCGCCCGACGACCTGGCCCACGGCGCGCAGGGCCTCGTCGCCGACCGCATGGCCGTAGTGGTCGTTGTAGCGCTTGAAGTAGTCCACGTCCGCCATCGCCACGGCAATCGGCTGCGCCTCGCGCACCGCCTGGCGCCAGCTGCGCCCGGCGCGCTCGCTGAATGCCCGGCGGTTGAGCAGGCCGGTGAGATAGTCCTTCTCCGCCAGGTCCTGCAACAGGCCCTGGGCGAGGAAATTCTGCCGGGTGGCGTATTCGAGGAAGTAGCAGCCGAAGCAGCCGATCAGATTGGCGCTGCCGAGGAACACCGCGTTATAGAGCAGCTGCTCGGCAGGCAGGCCGCTCGTCACCTCCACCGCCAGGTAGGCGAAGAAGGTCAGCCAGCCGCACAGCGCCGCGGTGACGAAGCGCAGGCCGAGGAGGAAATAGCAGAACACCGTGACCAGGATGATGCCCTCGTAGGGCAGCGGAAAGTCCCAGACCCGGGCGATCCAGATGATGCCGTCGACGCCGAGCCCGCAGGCCAGGGCCGCGCCGGCGCCGATCAGCTGCAGGTGCGGGCGCATCCGGCGCACATAGGTGGAGAACCAGGCGATCAGCAGCATCGGCAACATCAGCCCGAGGCGTACCGCCACCGTGCGCTTGTGCACCTCTGCCGGCAGGCTCAGCGCATCCAGCACCGCGAACAGCGCAATGAGCACCGCCCCCGCGAGCAGCGCCCAGCGCATGCGCACCAGGAACACGCTGAGGTGGTAGCGGTTGAAGGCAGCCTCCATCCCGCCGTCGAAGTTGAGCAGCCGGAAGCCGTCGCGGTGTTGGCGCAGGTACGGGGAGTCCTGATGGACCCGGTCCAGCGGGGGCAGTTGCATGTGCGCACTCTTGTTGTTTTTCGATCCAGACTAGTGTTCGGCAGGCCTTGCCACAACCCGGCTTTACCACCCGCGCGGAACAGGGGTTATGCTGCAAACCCCGACCCGCCAACGGAACTGCGCGTGAGCGAAGCCCGATCGAACCAGCTGCAATGCCTCTGGCTGTGCGAAGCCGTGCGCCTGCGCGAGGAACACGCCGGCCCTCTGGAAGACGCCGAGGCCAACCGCCAGGCACGCCTGGCCGGGGACGACCTGGCCACCCGCATCCAGGCCCGCGCCCTGTTCCTCGCCGGCCGCGACGGCCAGACCCGCGCCCTGCGCCACTGGCTGCAGGGTGCGCGCCTGGCCCTGCTGGCCCTGGCGCTGCTGGCCCTGCTCAGCGGCGCCGGCCTGGCCTTCGCCGCGCTCGGCGACGGCAGCCGCCCGGTCAACGTGTTCTGGGCCCTGGGCAGCCTGCTCGGCCTGCACGCCCTGACCCTGCTCGGCTGGCTGCTCGGCCTGCTCCTGGCCGGCGAACACCAGGCCGCGCTCGGCCGCCTCTGGCTGTGGCTCAGCGAGAAGCTGGCGCGCGACGCCGCGGCCGCCCAGCTCGGCCCGGCGCTGGTGTTGCTGCTGCGCCGGCGCCGGCTCAACCGCTGGCTGCTCGGCGCCCTGGTCCACGGCCTGTGGCTGCTGGCCCTGGGCTGCGCGGCACTGATGCTGCTGCTCCTGCTCAGTACCCGGCGCTACGGCTTCGTCTGGGAGACCACCCTGCTCTCCAGCGACGCCTTCGTCGCCCTCACCCACCTGCTCGGCGGCCTGCCCGCCCTGCTCGGCTTCCCGCTGCCGGACGTGGACACCATCCGCGCCAGCGGCGAGACCGCCCTCGCCGTCGAGCAGGCGCGCCACGCCTGGGCCGGCTGGCTGCTCGGCGTGCTGCTGGTGTTCGGCCTGCTGCCGCGCGCCCTGTGCCTGGCGCTGTGCCTGTGGCGCTGGCACCACGGCAGTACCCGCCTGGCGCTGGACCTCCAATTGCCCGCCTACCGCCTGCTGGCCGAGCGCCTGCAGCCGCCGGCCGAGCGCCTCGGCGTGGTCGACGCGGCCCCCGCGGCGCTGCCCGAAGCCAGCGCCGGCCATGCGCCGCACGCCCGCGACGGCGCCCTGCTGGTGGCGGTGGAACTGGACGACAGCCGCCCCTGGCCGCCCGCGCTGGGCAAGGATGTGGCCGACGCCGGCGTGCTCGACAGCCGCGAACAGCGCCTGCGCCTGCTCGACCAGCTGACCCGCTTCCCGCCGGCGCGCCTGGCGGTTGCCGTGGACCCGCGCCGCTCGCCGGACCGCGGCACCCTGGCGCTGCTCGGCGAGCTGTCGCGCATGGCCGCCGCCACGCGCATCTGGCTGCTGCCACCGCCACCCGGCGAGGCGCTGGACAGCCAGCGTCTGGGCGACTGGCACGAAGCCCTGGGGCGCCTCGACCTGCCCTTCTCCGACGGCGCGCCGCTGACCTGGCTGGAGAGCGGCCATGACTAGGCCGCTGAAACTGGCCGTGGTCGGCCACACCAACGTCGGCAAGACCTCGCTGCTGCGCACCCTGCTGCGCGACGTCGGCTTCGGCGAAGTCTCGCACCGGCCCAGCACCACCCGCCACGTCGAGGGCGCGCGCCTGTCGGTGAGCGGCGAGGCCCTGCTGGAGCTGTACGACACCCCCGGCCTGGAAGACGCCATCGCCCTGCTCGACTACCTGGAGCGCCTCGAACGCCCCGGCGAACGCCTGGACGGCCCGGCCCGCACCGCCCGCTTCCTCGACACCGCCGAGGCGCGCCAGCGCTTCGAGCAGGAGGCCAAGGTGCTGCGCCAGCTGCTGGCCAGCGACGCCGGCCTGTACGTGATCGACGCCCGCGAGCCGGTGCTGGCCAAGTATCGCGACGAACTGGCGGTGCTGGCCGGCTGCGGCAAGCCGCTGCTGCCGGTGCTCAACTTCAGCGCCAGCGAACGCCAGCGCGAGGCCGAGTGGCGCGAGTCGCTGGCCCGCCTCGGCCTGCACGCCCTGGTGCGCTTCGACAGCGTGGCGCCGCCGCTGGACGGCGAACGGCGCTTGTACGAGAGCCTGGCGCTGCTGGTGGAGCCGGCGCGGCCGCGGCTGGAACGGCTGATCGCCGACCACGAGGCGCAGGCCGAGGTGCGCCGCCAGGCCGGCGCCCGGCTGATCGCCGAACTGCTGATCGACTGCGCCGCCTGCCGCCGCAGCGTGGCCGCCCAGCCGCAGATCGAGCAGGGCGAGATCGCCGCCCTGCACCAGGCCGTGCGCCAGCGCGAGCAGCGCTGCGTCGAGGCCCTGCTGCGGCTCTACGCCTTCCGCGAGGGCGACGCCCGCGCCGACGAGCTGCCGCTGCAGGAAGGCCGCTGGGGCGACGACCTGTTCAACCCGGAGACCCTGCGCCAGCTCGGCCTGCGCGTCGGCGGCGGGATGGCCGCCGGGGCCGCGGCCGGCGCCGGCGTCGACCTGCTGGTCGGCGGCCTCACCCTGGGCGCCGCCGCGCTGCTCGGCGCGCTCGCCGGCGGCGGGCTGCAGACCGCGCGCAACTATGGTGACCGCCTGCTCGGCAAGCTCAAGGGCCAACGCGAACTGACGGTGGACGACAACGTGCTGCGCCTGCTCGCCCTGCGCCAGCGCCAGCTGCTGGCGGCCCTGGCCGCGCGTGGCCACGCGGCGACCACGGCGATCCGCCTGGACTCGCCGCAGGACGCAGCCTGGCGCCAGGGGTCCCTGCCGGAGCCGCTGAAGAAGGCCCGCGCCCACCCCGAGTGGTCGTCGCTCAACCAGAGGGCACGCCTGGAGCAGACCGAGCGCGACGAGCAGGTGGGGCGTCTGGCCACAGAACTGTCAGCGCCGTGACAGCCCGGTCCACATCGTCGCCGCCACGATCAGCAGGCCGCCGACCCAGGCCTGCAGGCTCAGTTGCTCGCTCAGCCAGAGCACCGCGAACAGCGCGCCGAACAGCGGCTCGCTGCCCATCAGCAGGCTGACCCGGGTCGGGCTGCTGCGGCCGAGCGCCCAGTTCTGCACGTAGAAGGCGAACAGGGTGGCGAACAGCACCAGGTACAGACTGCCCAGCCAGAACGCCGGCGCGCTCGGCAATGGCGGCAGGCCGCCGGGCAACAGGCTGCCGATGAGCAGGCAGCCGAACCCCACCACGCCCGTCTGCACTGCGGTGAAGGCCAGCGGCGGCACCTGGCTGTCGGCGGTCAGGCGGCGGATCAGGCACACGCCGAAGGCCCGCACCAGGGCGGCGGCCAGCATCAGTGCGTCGCCCAGGCCGAAGTCCAGGTCCACCCCGCCACTGAGCAGCCAGGTGCCGAGCAGCGACAGCGCCACCGCCGGCAGCAAGCGTGCGGCCGGTCGCTGGCCGAGCAGCGCCCATTCGACGAAGGGGGTGAACACCACGCACAGGCTGATCAGGAAGGCCGCGTTGCTGGCACTGGTGTGGGCGACGCCGTAGGTCTCGCAGAGGAAGATCGCCAGCATCACCAGGCCGGACGGCAGCCCCGGACGCAGCGCGGCGCGGCCGGCGCCGCGCAGTTGCGGAGCGAGCAGCAGGAAGGTGATGCAGAAGCGCACGGCGAGGAAGCCGAGCACCGGATAGAAGTCCAGGGCCTGCTTGGCGACCCCGTAGCTGGTGCCCCAGACCAGCGCCACCAGCAACAGGAGCAGGTCGCTGGTGTGGATCAGGCGGATGCGGCTGGCGGTCAGGGTAGTCATGGCGGAACACTCGGGAAACGGACCCGGCGATTGTCCATTGCCACCCTCAGCGTGATAATCCAATCATTCCGTACAAGACCTGTTCCCTATGAGCATGAATCATCTGCTGCCACTGATGGCCGGCTTCGTGCGCGTGGTGGAGTGCGGCAGCTTCTCCGCCGCCGCCCGCCAGTCGAACACCAGCGCCTCGGCCCTGAGCCGGCAGGTCGCCCAGCTGGAGGCGGCCCTCGGCCTGCGCCTGCTGGAGCGCACCACCCGGCGGCTGCGCCTGTCCGAGGCTGGCGCCGAGGTGTTCGAGCGCTGCCGGGAAATGCTCGCGGCGGCCCAGGCGGCCGTGGCGGTGGGCGAGCGGCTGATGAGCCACCCGCGCGGGCCGGTGCGCCTGTCGGTGCCCAAGGCGTTCGGCAAGTACCTGATCGCCCCGCTGTTGGCGGACTTCCTCGCCCGCTACCCGGAGGTAGATGTCAGCCTCGACCTCAGCGACCGCAGCCCGGACCCGATCGCCGAGCCGTTCGACCTGGTGGTGTGCATCACCGACCAGCCGCCGCCGCACCTGGCCGGACGGCCGCTGTGCGAGGTGCGCCAGCTGCTGTGCGCCAGCCCCGACTACCTGGCGCGCCACGGCACGCCGCAGCACCCGCAGGAGCTGGTGCGGCACGCGTGCCTGTATCTGGACGAGCACCCGGACGACCGCCGCTGGCATTTCAGCGACGGCATCGAGCAATGCGTGGTGACGGTGCAGGGCCGGCTGGCCAGCAACCACAGCGAGGTGCGCCTGAACGGCGCGCTGAACCACCTGGGCATCGCCTGCCTGCCGAGCTTCACCGCCGCCGCGGCGCTGGCCGAAGGGCGCCTGGCGCAGGTGCTGGCGAACTGGCGCTACACCGGCTCCTACCAGGGCACCGCCTGGGTGCTCTACCCGCCCAACCGCCACCTGCCGCCGAAGCTGCGGGTGCTGATCGACCACCTGGCGGCGGGGCTGGCCGGCTGATCGTGCGGCCCTCGGTCCATCCTGTCAGGGGATCATGGAACGCTCATGGAGCGGCCGCGGCCGCCTCCACGGGCGTTGCCGCGGCGGCAGGTGCAACTGACGGGGTCGCAGTGTCAGAAGGCGGGGCCGCCTGGGCTTGCGGGGCCTCCTGTGGCGGCCTGCCGTAAGGGCTGACGTAAACCAGCACGACCAGCGCCACCAGGAATATCCAGCGGGGCCACGGCTCGCCGCCCGTATACCTGGCAAGCAGGCCCGGCTTGATCAGGCAGGCCAGCACCGCCACCAGAAGGACGTTGAACAGGATCATGGTCGTCATGGCGAACCCCTGGCCTGGTCGCGACCGGCGCCCTAGACGGCGACCGGCGCGGCGATGTGCGGGTGGGCCTGGTAGTTCTGCAGCTCGAAGTCCTCGAAGCGGAAGGCGAACAGGTCCTTCACCTCGGCGTTGAGCTTCATGGTCGGCAGCGGCAGCGGCTCGCGGGTGAGCTGCAGGTCGGCCTGCTCCAGGTGGTTGGCGTACAGGTGGCAGTCGCCGCCGGTCCAGACGAAGTCGCCCGGCTGCAGGTCGCAGACCTGGGCGATCATCAGGGTCAGCAGGGCGTAGCTGGCGATGTTGAAGGGCACGCCGAGGAAGATGTCGGCCGAGCGCTGGTACAGCTGGCAGCTCAACTTGCCATCGGCGACGTAGAACTGGAACAGGGCGTGGCACGGCGGCAGGGCCATCTCGTCGACCAGCGCCGGGTTCCAGGCGGAGACGATCAGCCGGCGCGAGTCCGGGTTCTTCCTGATCATCTCCACCAGCTTGGAAATCTGGTCGATCGACTCGCCGTCCGGCGCCGGCCAGCTACGCCACTGGTAGCCGTACACCGGACCGAGGTCGCCGTTCTCGTCGGCCCACTCGTCCCAGATGCGCACGCCGTTTTCCTTCAGGTAGCGGATGTTGGTGTCGCCCTGCAGGAACCACAGCAACTCGTGGACGATGGATTTCAGGTGGCACTTCTTGGTGGTCACCAGGGGGAAGCCGTCGGCCAGGTCGAAGCGCATCTGGTGGCCGAACACGCTGTAGGTGCCGGTGCCGGTGCGGTCGCTCTTGAAGGTGCCGGTCTCGCGCACCCGGCGCATCAGGTCGAGGTACTGTTTCATCTCAGCTCCAGTGAAAAAAGCATTCCCAAGAACGTCGCGAGCGAAGGTCGGGCAAGGCGGATGCGGGCGAAAAAGCGCAGTTTACTCAAGTAAATGAGCATTTTGAGCGCGCATCCAACGCAGCCCGACCGAGCGCAGCAGTTATTGGGCGGCTTGGCGACGGTAGGCCCAGACCATCAGGCCGGCACCGGCGAGAATCATCGGCACGCACAGCACCTGGCCCATGGTCAGCCAGCCGAAGGCCAGGTAGCCGAGCTGGGCGTCCGGCACGCGGACGAACTCGACGATGAAGCGGAACACCCCATAGCAGATCGCGAACAGGCCGGACACCGCCATGGTCGGGCGCGGCTTGCGCGAGTAGACCCAGAGGATGGCGAACAGCGCCACACCCTCCAGGGCGAACTGGTACAGCTGCGACGGGTGGCGCGGGTCCGGCCCGCCGTTGGGGAAGACCATGGCCCAGGGCACGTCGGTGACCTTGCCCCACAGCTCGGCGTTGATGAAGTTGCCGATGCGCCCGGCGCCCAGGCCGATGGGCACCAGCGGGGCGATGAAATCCATCAGCTCGAAGAAGCTCTTGCCGTTGCGCCGGCCGAACCACCAGGTGGCCAGCATCACGCCGATCAGGCCGCCATGGAAGGACATGCCGCCCTCCCACACCCGGAGAATCTTCAGCGGGTCGGCCAGGTAGGCCGGCAGGTCGTAGAACAGGGCGTAGCCCAGGCGGCCGCCGAGGATCACGCCCATCGCCACCCAGAACACCAGGTCGGAGAGCTTCTCCTTGGTCCAGGCGGGGTCGAAGTCCTTCAGCCGGCGACTGGCGAGGAACCAGGCGCCGCCGATGCCGACCAGGTACATCAGGCCGTACCAGTGGATCTTCAGCGGACCCAGGGCGATGGCCACCGGGTCGATCTGCGGGTAGGTCAGCATTGCGACTCCTTAGATGAGGAAGCTCGTGCCCACGCAGAGCAGCAGCAGGGCGAACAGACGTTTGAGCACCAGCGCCGGCAGGCGGTGTGCCAGGCGCGCGCCAAAGCGGGCGAAGAACATGCTGGTGATGGCGATGCCGGCCACCGCCGGCAGGTACACGTAGCCCAGGCTCCACGGCGGCAGGTGGGTCTCGTTCCAGCCAAGCGCCATGAAGCTCAGGGCGCTGGCCACGGCGATGGGCAGGCCGCAGGCCGAGGAGGTCGCCACCGCCTGCTGCATGGGCACGCTGCGCCAGGTCAGGAAGGGCACGGTCAGCGAGCCGCCGCCGATGCCGAAGATCGCCGAGGCCCAGCCGATCACCGCGCCCGCCGAGGTCAGCCCGGGCTTGCCCGGCACCGCGCGGCTGGCCCTGGGCTTCAGCCCCAGGCCCATCTGGATGGCGATGACGATGGCGAACACGCCGATGATCTTCTGCAGCATCGGGCCCTGGATGGCCGCCGCGGTGACCGAGCCGAGCGCGGCGCCGAGCAGGATGCCCAGGCTCATCCAGGCGAACACCGGCCACAGCACGGCGCCCTTGCGCTGGTGCTCCAGCACCGAGTTGATCGAGGTGAAGATGATGGTGGCCAGCGAGGTGCCCACGGCCAGGTGGGTCAGCACCGAGGGATCGAAGCCCTGGGCGGTGAAGCTGAAGACCAGCACCGGGACGATGATGATGCCGCCACCCACGCCGAACAGTCCGGCCAGTACCCCGGCCGCCGCGCCCAACACCAGATAGAGCAGGAATTCCATGGAGCCCCCCGAAATCGAAGCGGCATGGTAACGGAAGGCGCTCCCGGCCTCCACTTGGCGCGACGGATGCAGTAGGCTCGGTCCCACCCTACACAGGACCACCTACCATGTGCCTGATCGTCTTCGCCTGGCGCCCCGGCCACCCGCTACCGCTGGTGCTGGCCGCCAACCGTGACGAGTTCTACGACCGCGCCGCCACGCCGCTGGGCGAGTGGGCCGACATCCCCGGCCTGTACGCCGGGCGCGACCTGCAGGCCGGCGGCACCTGGCTGGGGATGACGAGCAAGGGTCGCTTCGCCGCCCTGACCAACATCCGCGACCCGCGCCAGCCACGCGGCGCCCGTTCGCGCGGCGAGCTGCCGCTGGACTACCTGCGCGGCGAGGTATCGGCGCCGGCGTTCCTGGCCGAACTGGCGCTGCGGGTGGACGAGTACAGCGGCTTCAACCTGCTGCTCGGCGACCGTCACGCGCTGTACTACTTCAATTCCGAGGAAGGCGAGATCCGTCGTCTGCTGCCCGGACTCTACGGGTTGTCCAACGCGGGGCTGGACACGCCCTGGCCCAAGGTGCTGCGCGCCACCGCGGCGCTCGCCGCGACCCTGGACGACCCGCGACCGGAGCGCCTGCTGGACCTGCTCGGCGACCGCCAGCAACCGCCCCGGGTCCTGCTGCCGGACACCGGCGTCGGGCTGGACTGGGAGATGCTGCTGGCCACGGTGTTCATCGTCGGCCCCGGCTACGGCACCCGGGCCAGCACCGCGCTGTTGATGGCCGGCGACGGCGGCGTGCGCCTGGTGGAGCGCAGCTTCGGCGACGAGGGCCGGGCCATCGGCGAAGCGGACCTGCGCTTCGACACCTGACCGGTCAATCCTGCCAGTCGCAGAAGCAGCCCACCGCCAGGTTGCTGTCGGCGCGCACCGGCCTGCCGGCCACCAGCGCTTCGAGGATCGGCTCGATGAAACTGTTGCTGGACGTGCACAGCGCGCCCTCGCTGTAGGGGCCGAAGTAGGCCAGGCGGCCCTCCCGGTCCCAGATCGCCACCGCCGGGCTGGCCGGCAGGCCCTCGCTGCCCGGCAGCGCCTCCAGTGGCTGCAGCGCCTGCAGGTTGCCCGGCAGGCGGCCGTGGCTGCCGGCCTTCTGTACCGCGTAGAACTGCACGCCGCGCGGCGCGTAGACCTGCACCAGCTCGCCGAGGTGTTGCTGGTTGCCGACGTTGCACGGGCAGCCCGGGTCCCAGAAATGCACCAGGCGGATCGCCCCCGGCCCGGCCAGCTCGGCCGGCAGGCGCAGCTCGGCGCCCGAGAACAGCTCGGTGCGCGGCTCGAACGGGCGGATGTAGCGCGTCTGGAACCACCACAGGGCGGTCGCCATGGCGGCCAGCCAGAGGATGACGACCAGGCTGACGAGAAAGGTCTTGCGGCGGACGGGCATGATCGTGGGCACGGGGAAACGGGCGCCTAGCTTGCCACGCCGCGCCTGACAGCTGAATATCGGCGCTCTGCCCGCCGCTCGCCGAACGCCATGACCGCCATGCCCCAGCCCCTGCCAGAGCCCTTCCAGCCCGCGCGCCTGCGCGCCGACCTGCGACCCTTGGCCGCGGCCCTGCCCATGGATGCCGAAGCGCTGGCCTACCAGCGCTACTACGGCCTGGACCTGCCGCAGCACGCCGGCATGCGCAGCCGTCTGGGGCGCTTCCAGTGCGACGGCCTCGACCTGGTGGCCCAGCTGTGGCTACCGCCGGAGCCCCGGGCGACCCTGATCCTGCTGCACGGCTACTACGACCACATGGGCCTGTACCGCCACGTGGTGGACTGGGCGCTGGGGCAGAACCTCGCGGTGCTGGCCTGCGACCTGCCCGGCCACGGCCTGTCCGCCGGCGCGCGGGCCAGCATCGACGACTTCGCCGCCTACCAGCGCACCCTGCAGTGCCTGTTCGCCGAGGCCGCCGGCCTCGACCTGCCGCAACCCTGGCACCTGTGCGGGCAGAGCACCGGTGGCGCCATCCTGATCGACTTCCTGCTGCTCGGCGAATCCCGCCCGGAGCCCGGCGCCACCATCCTCCTGGCGCCGCTGGTGCGGCCGCGGGCCTGGGGCCTGTCGAAGATCAGCTACCACCTGATCGGCCCGTTCCGCAGCGAGATTCCCCGGCGCTTCTCGGAGAACTCCGGCGACGCCGAATTCCTCGACTTCCTGCGCCACCGCGACCCGCTGCAGCCGCGCCACCTGCCGACCGCCTGGGTCGGCGCCCTGGCCAGATGGATTCCGCGCATCGAACGGGCCGCGCCCCGGCCGTTGCGCCCGCTGGTGGTGCAGGGCGAGGCGGACATGACGGTGGACTGGCGGCGCAACCTGCGGGTGCTGCAGGCCAAGTTCGACCGGCCGGAAATCCTGCGCATCCCCGGCGCCCGCCATCATCTGGTCAACGAGAGCGAAGGCATCCGCCGCGAATACTTCGACTTCCTCGGCGAACGGCTGCGCTAGAACCCCGTAGCCCGGGTGCCATCCGGGCCCCAGGCAACTCCCGCCCCGGATCGCATGCGGGCTACATCAGATGCCCTGCGGCTGGCCGGCCTGGCCGTTCGCCGCCAGGCCGGCCCGCAGGGCGGCCACGGCGGCCTGGTAGTAGGCCTTGCCGCCGGGGGACTGGGCGAAGGCCACGAACTCGTCCAGCTCCGGGTCGGACAGGTTGCGGTAGACGTGCAGCAGGGTGTTGTCGATGTCGCCCTCGATCTGCTGCATCAGGCGCTCGCGCTGGCTCTGCACCAGCATCTGCGTCTGGTCGCCGCCGAACAGCCCCGGCACCATCGAACTCAGGCTGTCGGCCGCGACCCCGGCCAGGGCCAGGCTGACCTCGGCGGCGGCCTCGGTGGCCGGCAGCTCGCGGGCCAGGTGGCGGATCAGCAGGCGGCGGGTGGCATCGGCCTCCACCGCCGGCAGGCCGTTGGCGTGGGCCGCCAGCTGTTCGCGGGACGTGGCGAGGGTCTCGGCAGCGACGATGCGCCGGCCCAGCGCGGATTCGAAGAACTGCAGCGCCGGCTGCGGGTCCGCCAGCTCCGTGCGCAAGGTGGCCAGGGCGCGCTGGTCCATCCCGGTCGGCTCGAAGCGGCGGTTGCTGTTGTGCACCAGGGCCTGGAACACCGCCGGCGGCAGGCTGGCCTGGTAGCGTTGCTGGGCGGCCTTGAGGGCGTCGCCGAAGTGGGCGCGCTGGTCCGGCCAGCCGGCGCTCTGGTAGAGCCTGGCGTAGTCGTCGGCGGAAACGGCGAAGCTGCACAGCAGCATGAACAGAGCGAAAACGGCGCGCATGAAGAACTCCTGTCTGGCGGCGGCTATTGTAGGGGGCCGCAGGCGGCGCTGGTAGAATCGGCGCATGACCGATACCCCCCTGCAGCGGCTCCTGCCGCAAATCATCGATGACCTCGCCGGCCAAGGCTGGTCGCGGCAGATCCATGTCCTGCCGGAGACTCTGACCCACGAACTGGCCGCCGAGTGCCGCAAGCGGGCCCGCGAAGGCGCATTGACGCCGGCGGGCGTCGGCCGCGGCCAGGGCCTGGCCGTGCGCGAGGGCATCCGCGGCGACAGCATCCAGTGGCTGGAACACGGCCAGAGCGCCCCCGGCGACCGCTACCTGCAGGCGCTGGACGAACTGCGCCAGGCGCTCAACCAGGCCTTCTTCCTCGGCCTGGAAGACTTCGAGTGCCACTTCGCCTGCTACCCGCCCGGCGCCTTCTATCAGAAGCATCTGGACCGCTTCCGCGACGATGACCGGCGCACCGTCAGCGCCGTGTACTACCTCAACGAAGATTGGCGGGCCGAGCACGGCGGCGCCCTGCGCCTGTACCTGCCGGACGAGGCCGAGCTGGACGTGCTGCCGGCCGCCGGCACGCTGGTGCTGTTCATGTCCGCCGAGCTGCCCCACGAGGTGCTGCCGGCCAGCCGCGAGCGCCTGTCGATCACCGGCTGGTTCCGGCGGCGCTGAACCCCAGGGCAGGGCCAGCAACGCGGGTTGCACCCGTCCTACAGGAGGAGTGATGGAGAAGCTGCTGGTCAGCCGTTGCCTGCTCGGCCACAAGGTGCGCTACGACGGCGGTGCCCACGGGCCATACGGCCTGCTGCAGCGCTGGCAGGAAGAAGGCCGCGTCGTGCCGCTGTGCCCGGAAGTGGCCGGCGGCCTGCCGACCCCGCGCCCGCCGGCGGAGATTCCTGGCGGCCAGGGCGGCGGCGTGCTGGACGGCACGCTGCCGGTGCTGACCGACGCCGGCGACGACGTTACCGCCGCCTTCGTGGCCGGCGCCGAGGCGGCCCTGGCGCTGGCCCGGCAGCATGGCCTGCGCGTGGCCGTGCTCAAGGCGCGCAGCCCGTCCTGCGGCAACACCCACAACTACGACGGCAGCTTCAGCGGCCACCTGGTCGAGGGCGAAGGCGTCACCGCCGCCCTGCTGCGGCGCGCCGGGGTGAAGGTGTTCAACGAACAGCAACTGGCCGAGGCGGCCGCCGAGCTGGGCAGGTTGGAGGGCGCTTAATTGCGTGTGTCCCTCCCCGGATTGCATGCCCCGGTAGGGCGGGTGAAACCCGCGCCGGACGCCCTACGACTGTGGGAGCGGCCTTGGCCGCGAAGTTCGCGGATAAATCCGCTCCCACAAGGGCAGACACGAGACATCTCATGAAAAAGGGGAGGCAATGCCTACCCTTTCCGTCTACTCGCCTGGCTCAGCGCACCTGCGGCGCGGTCAGTTTCTCCAGCAGCGCCGCCTGGGCGTTGCGCGGGTTGGCGTTGCCGGTGGGGCTGGTGCGCTGGTAGCGACCGTCCGGCTGCAGCACCCAGGCCTGGGTGTTGTCGGACAGGTAGCTTTCCAGCTCCTTCTTGACCCGGGTGATCAGCTTCTTGCCTTCCATCGGGAAGCAGGTCTCCACCCGCTTGTCGAGGTTGCGCTCCATCCAGTCGGCGCTGGACAGGTAGAGCTGCTCGTCGCCGCCGTTGAGGAAGTAGTAGATGCGGCTGTGTTCGAGGAAACGGCCGACGATGGAGCGCACATGGATGTTGTGCGACACCCCGTGCACGCCCGGCCGCAGGCAGCACATGCCACGCACCACCAGGTCGATGCGCACACCCATCTGGCTGGCCTTGTACAGAGCGCGGATGATCTTCGGGTCGGTCAGCGAGTTGACCTTGGCCATGATGTGCGCCGGCTTGCCCTCGCTGGCGAACTGCGCCTCGCGGGCGATCATGTCGAGCAGGGTCTTCTTCAGGGTGAAGGGCGCGTGCAGCAGCTTCTTCATGCGCAGGGTCTTGCCCATGCCGATCAGCTGGTTGAACAGCTTGGACACGTCCTCGCCCAGCGCCTCGTCGGCGGTCAGCAGGCTGTAGTCGGTGTACAGCTTGGCGTTGCCGGCGTGGTAGTTGCCGGTGCCGAGGTGGGCATAGCGGCGCAGCTCGCCGTTCTCGCGGCGCAAGATCAGCATCATCTTGGCGTGGGTCTTGAAGCCGACCACGCCGTAGATCACCACGGCGCCGGCGGCCTGCAGGCGGCTGGCCAGCTGCAGGTTGGATTCCTCGTCGAAGCGCGCGCGCAGCTCGATCACCGCGGTGACCTCCTTGCCGTTGCGCGCCGCTTCCACCAGGGCGTCGACGATCTCCGAGTTGGCGCCGGAGCGGTACAGGGTCTGCTTGATCGCCAGCACGCTGGGGTCCTTGGCGGCCTGGCGCAGCAGGTCGATCACCGGGGTGAAGGACTCGAACGGGTGCATCAGCAGGATGTCCTGCTTGCCGACCACGCTGAAGATGTTCTCGGCGTTCTGCAGCAGCTTGGGGATCACCGGGGTGAAGGAGGTGTGCTGCAGCTCCGGGTGGCTCTCCAGCCCGGTGATGCTGAACAGGCGGGTCAGGTTGACCGGGCCGTTGACCCGGTACAGCTCGTTCTCGCTGAGGTTGAACTGCTTGAGCAGGAAGTCCGACAGGTGCTTGGGGCAGGTGTCGGCCACTTCCAGGCGCACGGCGTCGCCGTAGCGGCGGCTGAACAGCTCGCCGCGCAGGGCGCGGGCCAGGTCTTCGACGTCCTCGGCGTCCACCGAGAGGTCGGCGTTGCGGGTCAGGCGGAACTGGTAGCAGCCCTTCACGCTCATGCCGTGGAACAGGTCGTCGGCGTGGGCGTGGATCATCGACGACAGGAACACATAGTTGTCCCCCGCCCCGCCCACTTCCTCGGGCACCCGGATGATGCGCGGCAGCAGGCGCGGCGCCGGGATGATGGCCAGGCCGGAGTCGCGGCCGAAGGCGTCGACGCCCTCCAGCTCGACGATGAAGTTGAGGCTCTTGTTCACCAGCAGCGGGAACGGGTGGGTCGGGTCGAGGCCGATGGGGGTGATGATCGGCGCGATCTCGTCACGGAAGTAGCGGCGCACCCAGGTCTTCAGCTTGGTGGTCCAGTGGCGGCGGCGGATGAAGTTGATCTGGTGCTTGGCCAGCGCCGGCAGCAGCACGTCGTTGAGCAGCGCGTACTGGCGCTCGACCTGCTCGTGGGCGATCTCGGAGATGCGCGACAGCACCTGGCTGGGCAGCAGGCCGTCGGCGCCGGCCTGTTCGCGGGCGAAATTGATCTGTTTCTTCAGGCCGGCGACGCGGATTTCGAAGAACTCGTCGAGGTTGCTGGAGAAGATCAGCAGGAACTTGAGCCGCTCGAGCAGCGGGTAGGACTCATCCAGCGCCTGCTCCAGCACGCGGATGTTGAACTGCAGCTGGGACAGCTCGCGATGGATGTACAGGCTGCTGTCGTCCAGGCCCGGGATCGGCGGCGGCGGCGCGGGGGCCGGTTCCGGCTCGGGCGCGGGGGCGACCACCTCGGCCACGACTTCCTCCGGCGCCTGGGGCTCGACCTCGAGCTGGGCGTCGGCGATCTGGGTCTTGCTGAGTCCCTCGGTATTCATGCCTTGCTTCCCTGGGGCGGCTTCAGCGCCCCTCGTTCAAGAGTTCTGCCGCACGTACGGCGAAATAGGTGAGGATGCCATCGGCGCCCGCGCGTTTGAAGGCGGTCAGCGATTCGAGGATCACCGCCTCGGACAGCCAGCCGTTCTGGATCGCGGCCATGTGCATGGCGTACTCGCCGCTGACCTGGTAGGCGAAGGTCGGCACCCGGTAGGTGTCCTTCACCCGCCAGACGATGTCCAGGTAGGGCATGCCCGGCTTGACCATGACCATGTCGGCGCCTTCGGCCAGGTCCGCCGCCACTTCGTGCAGCGCTTCGTCGCCGTTGGCCGGGTCCATCTGGTAGCTGGCCTTATTGGCCTTGCCGAGGTTGGCGGCCGAGCCGACCGCGTCGCGGAACGGGCCGTAGTAGGCGCTGGCGTACTTGGCCGAGTAGGCCATGATGCGCACGTTGTGCTGGTCGGCCAGCTCCAGGGCCTCGCGGATGGCCTGGATGCGCCCGTCCATCATGTCCGACGGCGCCACCACCTGGGCACCCGCCTCGGCGTGGGACAGCGCCTGCCTGACCAGGGCGTCCACGGTCACGTCGTTCATCACATAGCCGTCGTCGTCGAGGATGCCGTCCTGGCCGTGGGTGGTGAAGGGGTCCAGGGCCACATCGCTGATCACCCCCAGTTCCGGGAACCGGGCACGCAGGGCGCGGATGGCGCGCTGGGCGATGCCGTCCGGGTTCCAGGCCTCGGCGCCATCGAGCGACTTCTTCTCCAGCGGGGTCACCGGGAACAGCGCCAGGGCCGGGATGCCCAGCGCCACCCAGCGTTCGGCCGCCTCGAGCAGCAGGTCGATGGACAGGCGCTCGACGCCCGGCATGGACGGGACCGCCTCGCGGCGGTTCTCACCGTCGAGGACGAATACCGGCAGGATCAGGTCGTCGGTGGTCAGCACGTTCTCGCGTACCAGGCGACGGGAAAACTCGTCACGGCGGTTGCGACGCAGGCGGGTGGCGGGAAACAGGCGATTGGCGGGGGTAAAGCTCACGGCGGACTCCAGAACCCGCACAGCGGGCGAGTGTGACAGTTGTACCCGGCCATTATGACCAAATAATGACTGCCACACCCAGACTGCGACGGGGGGCCGCAGTTCCCTGGCGCCGGTCAGGCCATCTGCGGCTGCGCCCCTCGTGGCCACACCAGCCAGGCCAGGCTGAACAGGCTCCAGGCCGCCAGCAGTGCCCAGGGCAGGCCGCCGGACTCGACCAGGCCGACCTGCTGGGCCCAGAGCAGGGCCGGCAGGTTGAGAGCCAGGCGCAACGCCTCCAGCGCGCGGGCGAACGGCCGGCTCTCCAGCCAGGCGCCGATGCAGTAGAGGCCGAACGCCACCCACAGCCAGGCACCGGCCAGCACACCCAGGCCCTGCTGCGAGGCCACGGCGAGCAGGCCGCTGGTGCCGGCCACGTAAGTGGCGAACTGCAGCGCGGCGTAGAGCTTCTGGCCGCGCGACAGCGGCACCTCGAACTTGCGGAACGCGGCCAGGTCCGGTTTCTCCACGGGCCAGCGCGCCGCCACGTCGGCCGGGCGCCAGCCGGTGGGCATGAACCAGATGCGCAGCCTGTCCCACCAGGAGCTGGCGCGCACGGCGTCGCGCCACAGCTGCGCGTAGAACTGCAGGTTGGCCCACAGCGGGTTCCAGCTGCGCAGCGGCACGGTCACGCCGAACACCACCGGATGCTCGTCCAGCTCCTCCTGAAAGGTGCCGAACAGGCGATCCCAAAGGATGAACACGCCACCGTAGTTACGGTCCATGTAGACAGGATTCTGCGCATGATGGACCCGGTGGTTGGAGGGGCTGACGAAGAACCACTCGAACCAGCCCAGCTTGGGCACGTGTCGGGTGTGCACCCAGAACTGGTACAGCAGGTTGAGCGCGGCGACAGTGACGAACACCAGCGGCGGCACGCCGGCCACGGCCATCGGCAGGTAGAACACCCAGCCCAGGAGGAAGCCGGTGCTGGTCTGGCGCAGGGCGGTGGTGAGGTTGTAGTCCTCGCTCTGGTGGTGCACCACGTGGGACGCCCAGAGCACGTTGCGCTCGTGGCCGAGGCGGTGGTTCCAGT
This sequence comes from Pseudomonas paralcaligenes, assembly GCF_019655855.1. Classification (GTDB taxonomy): domain Bacteria; phylum Pseudomonadota; class Gammaproteobacteria; order Pseudomonadales; family Pseudomonadaceae; genus Aquipseudomonas; species Aquipseudomonas paralcaligenes. The sequence goes on from NZ_BPFX01000004.1 coordinate 189,867, forward strand.
AGTAGCAGAAGTCGTAGAACACGAACGCCAGCACCCAGACCCAGGGCGCATCGGGCAGCTCGGTCAGGTGCAGGTGCTCGTAGGCGAAGGCGTAACCGAGCACGGCGATGGCCTTGCTCAGCAGGCCGCTGGCCTGGGACAGCACGCCGGCGCTGAGGCTGTTCAGCGAGTCGGCCAGGCGGTAGGTGCTGACCCCGCGCAGGCGGTCGGCGAGCAGCTCGGCGGCGATGAGCAGGAAGAAGAAGGGTACGGCAAGCAGGATCAGGTTCATGGTTCGGCACGGTGCGGTTGACCTAAGCTGATCCTAGACCCGCCCGACCCGCCGCTCGCGGCGGCGGGTGCCAGCCCATGTGGCATTTGACGACAGGCAGTCGCTCGACGCTGTCGCGGGCTATCGGACACAATGAAGCATCGAGTCCCTCTGGAGAAAAGCATGCACAAACGAGTCGCGGTCATCCTTTCCGGCTGTGGCGTCTACGACGGCGCGGAAATCCACGAAAGCGTCATCACCCTGCTGCGCCTGGACCAGCGCGGCGCCCAGGTCCAGTGCTTCGCCCCCAACATCGCGCAGATGCATGTGATCAACCACCTCACCGGCGAGGAAATGCCGGAGACCCGCAACGTGCTCACCGAGGCCGCGCGCATCGCCCGCGGCGACGTGCTGGACGTGCGCGAACTGAAGGTCGACCAGTTCGACGCACTGATCCTGCCGGGCGGCTTCGGCGTCGCCAAGAACCTCTCCAACTTCGCCGTGGAAGGCGCCAACTGCAGCGTCCAGCCGGACGTGCTGGCCGCCGCCCAGGCCTTCGCCCAGGCCGGCAAGCCGGTGGGGCTGATCTGCATCTCCCCCGCCCTGGCGGCGAAGATCTACGGCGAAGGCGTGGTCTGCACCCTGGGCGCCGAGGACGACCCGGCCGTGGAGGGCCTCAAGGCCATGGGCGGCCGCCATGCCGAGTGCGTGGTGGAAGACATCGTCGAGGACCCCGAGCGCAAGCTGGTCAGCACCCCGGCCTACATGCTGGCCGAATCCATCGCCCAGGCCGCGTCCGGCATCAACAAGCTGGTCGACCGCGTGCTGGAGCTGACCCAGCCGCAGTAGCCCGCAGAAGCGATCGGTGCGCCCTACCCCGTAGGGCGCGCCGTAGCCTCGCCGCCTCAGGCGCTCTGCAACGCCCTGTTCAACGCCCCTTCCAGTTCCGCCTTGTAGCGCAGGTAGTGGATGGTCTGCGCCTGGCCGTCGCCCAGCACCCGCGACAGGTCGAGGTCGGTGATGTAGCAGGGATAACGCTCCGCGCCCCGGCGCTGGGCCAGGATGTGGCGGGCCACGGCGCCGAACAGCTCGGCGCCGTATTCCAGTTCGGAAAACTCCCGGTGGTTGCAGTACAGGGTGACGTGCGCCCGCCCGCCATCCGCCGGCTCGACGATGGCCTGCACGTCGTAGAACGAATGGCTGGCGGTCGCCGGCGGCGGCGCGCGGCGCTCCAGATGGCGGGCGCGCTGCGGCGGCGCCGGCAGCACCTCGTAGAACAGCACTTCCAGTGCAGCCGGCGGCAGCGGACTGTCCAGCGGCAGCAGCGCGTTGCGCCGGTACAGCACCGACTGCAGGAAGCGCTGCAGCGGCGTCAGCAGGCTCTGCTCGTCGCGGAACGGCAGGCGTTGGCGCCACAGGGCGTTGAACTCGTCCAGCAGCGTCAGCTCGGCCTGCTCGCCGTCCACCCGGTAGAACACCTGGATGCACTGCGGCCGGCCCAGCGGCAGGATCAGCGCCAGGTCCTCGCCCTCCAGGGCATGGCGGTCCAGGTGCAGCGGGCTGTAGGCAGCCTGCTCCTCGCCCAGGTGCTCGATCAGGCTCGGCAGGTCGCTCAGGGCCGCGTGGCTGACCTGGCCCGGCAGCAGTTCGAGGACGTGGTAGCGCTGCTGCACCTGCAGCAGGTAGCGGCTGTTGGGCACGTCGCCCAGGCTGGACAAGGCGTCCTGGAACAGTTCCTCGACCCGCTGGGCGATGGCCTGGGCGCGGTTGCGGCAGAAGCAGCGCACCTTCAGGCTGGGGCGGCGGCCGCCTTCCGGCAGCGCGTTGAGGTAGTCGCGCAGGCAGTCGAGCAGGGCATGCGGCCCGTCGTAACGGCTGACCATCAGCTCGTTCCAGCTGTTCAGGCTGATCTGGTCGAGGGTCAGCACCAGGTTCTCGCGCACGCCGGAGTAGCCCAGCGAGTCGGTGCGCCCGGTGGTCAGGTGCACGTTGAGCTGGCTGTGGGCCTTGAGCGGGTCGATGCCGACGTTGACCAGCAGCAGCACCTCGGCGGGCTCGGCGGCGTGCAGCAGGGAGTCCTCGTTCACCGGCGGCAACGGCAGCGGCACGCTCTGCTGCAGGCTGCCGAGCAGGCTGGACAGCTCGAACTCGGTCAGGTCGCTGTCGCCGGGGTGCAGCGACAGCCGCGTGCTGGGGTCGATCACGCCGTTGCGGTGGCACCAGGCGAGCAGCTCGACCAGGTGGCGGGCGCGCTTGAGCGGCGCGAAGTCCGGCCACTCCTGGTTGTTCAGGCTGCCTTGGTAGAGGCCCCACTGGGTCTCCCCTTCCGCCTCCGGGCTGGGGCTGCGCACCAGGGTCAGGGTGTCCTCGGCCAGGTCCGGTGCAATGCCCGGGTTGATGAACTCGATCTTGCCCGCCTTGCGCTCGAAGGCGGCGTACAGGCGCCGGCCGAGCACGCCGAGGTCGCGGTTGTTGAGCGGGCTGGCGGCCTGTTCGTTGCGGGCGAACTGGGACAGGAAGCGGTAGCTGTAGGTCAGCTCGTTGACCAGCGCCCGGCGCTCGGCGCTGACCTGGCGCACCTTCCACTGGCTGCGGCTGTCGAGCATGGCCAGCTCGCGCTGGCTCCAGTGCCACTCGCCGGTGAGGCGCTCGAACAGCAGGCGCTGCCAGCTCTTGGCGCGCTGCCGCGGCGGCACGCTGAGCTTCTTGCCGACCTTGAGGTAGAGGCAGCGGCGGATCAGTTCCAGGCGTTCCAGCTCGCCGCGGGCGGTGAGGTATTCCTCCAGCCGGCGGTACACCACGATGTAGGGGTCCAGCTCGTCCAGGTCCAGGCGATTGGCGTACACCGCCTTCTTGAAGCGCAGGCTCAGGCACTCGACCTGGGGGTGCTCGCTGGCGTAGACCTCGGTCAGCAGCAGCTTGAGCACCGACTTGTAGGGCGAGTCGATGCCCTTGAACAGCTGCCACATGCCGGCGCCGATGAACTCTCCCGGCGGGATGCGCGCCAGGTGGCCCAGGTCCAGCACCTCGTCAGCGCGGACGAAGCGCTTGCTCAGCAGGGCGTGGGTATAGCCGCGGTAGTTGGCCTCCTCGTACACCGGCACCAGCCACCACAGCGGCGTGCGCCCGCCGAGCCAGATGGCGGTGCGGTAGAACTCGTCGAGCAGCAGGTAGTGCTGGGTGGTGCCGCAGTCGTCGGAGGTCAGCTGCGCCTCGCGGTCGCCCTGGGTGTAGCGCGCCGGGTCGATCAGGAAGCAGTGCACCTCGGCGCCCTGGGTGGCGGCCCAGGCTTCCAGCAGGTCGCACTTGCGGCGCAGCTCGGCCAGGGCGCGAGGGTCCAGCTCGGGGTCGTGGCACACCCACAGGTCCATGTCGCTCTGTTCGGCCTGGGCCACGGTGCCCAGGCTGCCCATCAGGAACAGGCCGTGGATCGGCGTCGGCGGCTTGCCGACCAGCGGACCGCCGCGGCGCGCCTTGTAGGTGAAGGAGCGGGTAAGGCGCTGGGCCTCGGCGAGCAGCTCGTCACTCGGATCGAAGCCGGACAGCCCCGCTGGTGCGCTGGCCGAGACGTAGCCCGGCAACAGCGGGTGGTTCACATGGAATAGCAGCGGCAGCAGCTTGAGCACCAGCTGCTGGCGCGTCGACAGCCCCTGCATGGCCCGGTCCAGGCGCCCGCCGTTGATCTTCAGGAAGCGCGCGCGCAGCTGCGCCATGACCTTGCGGTCGATGCCGTCTGCAATGTCCGGGCGGATTTCCTGGGTGCGCGTCATGTACTGCTCGAAGCGTGGATGGCCGCAAGACTACCAGCGCACAGGGCGCCTGGCAGCTGTTCATGACCAGTGTATCGGCGGCGGCCGGCCGCCGCTGAAGGGAAGCGGCCGGGGGCCGTCCGCCGTCGGGCGGGACGACCCTCGCGAGGAATCAGGCGGGCTGCGGGCAGAGGATGGTCAGCAGCGCCTGGGCATGCTCGGCGGCGTCCAGCCCCAGGCTGGTCAGGTAGCCGCCGTCCGCCTGGGTGACCAGGCCCTTCTCGTGCAGGCGGGTGATGGCCGCCTGCGCGCGCGAGGAGGCGTTGTTGTGCACCTTGAGCCCCTCCTGGTGGTTGTCGAGGTTGTACAGGGCGAGGATTTCCAGTTCCGCGATCAGTTCCGGGGTGTAGGCCATGTCTGCTCCGCTTTCTTGTTATGGGAGTGGGTGTTCCAGAGTGTAGCGTCCGAGGCGCGGTTCGCCGCGCCGTCGTGATGCCAGCGTTCGAGAATCCGCCGGTAGCGGTCGTCGGCGCGGATACGCCGCATGCCCTCGTCGAAGCGCTGCTGCAGCAGCTCCGCGCTCGGGTGGTGGCGGGAGAAGCTGAGGTACAGCTGCGGCTGGTGGACGGTGGCGACGGGCACGAAGCGCCCCTGCAGCTCGGCGTGCTGCTGGAACAGCGCCTGGGCGGTGCCGCGGAAGGCCACGGTGTAGTCCACCCGCCCCCGCTCCAGCATGAGGAAGCCGTTGAGGTCACGGCGCACCGGCACGCGCACGGGGCGCTGGTCGCTGTCGAAGCGGCTGCCGTACTCGTAGCCGATGGTCACCGCCACCCGCTGGCCGGCCAGGGCCTCGGGCGACTCCACCGGCGCGGCGCCGGCCCTCGCCCAGAGCAGGATGTCGTCGCTGAACAGGGCCTCGCTGGGCAGCCGGTATTCGGCGACGATGCGGGCATCGGGCGAGGTGTTGAAGCAGCCGGCCAGCTGGCCGGTGCGGGTCAGCTCCATGCAGCGGGCGTAGGGATAGGGCAGCAGCTCGATGCGGGTATCGCTGGCGGCGAAGGCGGCGCGCACGATGTCGACCGACAGTCCCTGGACCTGGCCGTCGCGGTAGGCGGTGAAGGGATACCAGTCATCCTCGGCGCCGATGTTGTAGACCTCCTCCGCCCGGGCTGCCGGGGCCAGGAGCAGCAGGGCCAGCAGGCAGGCCGCCGGAGAAAGAGTCCATACGCGTAAGTCCAAGATGCACCCGCCGGAACTGGATGCGGTCAACTTAGCAGCCGCATCGCGCCGACGGAATAGACCTTGGTCAAACGCGGGTCATTCCTCCGGCAGGGTCGGCAGGGCGCGCAGCATCTGCTCGTAGCCGTCGCGGTCGAAGGGGCGGTCCTCGCGCAGCATGGTGTCGATCTCGTGGGCGAGCACCAGGGCCATCAGTTCGAGGATCTCCTCGCGCTCGTAGCCGACCAGGGTCAGCTTGTTGTAGACGGCCTTGGCCGCCGGCGGATCGTCCGCCTCGAGCTGGTTCTCGATGGCCTGGACCAGGGTGGCCTCGGCGAAGGCTTCTTCGTCGTTGTCGTCGTGTTCGCTCATGGCGGCTCCTTGATAGCAGGCCGGCAGTGTGCCACGGCCAGGTGAAGGTCGCGCCATTCAGCCGTCTGATGGAGCGCCGGGCGGAAGCCGGCCGGGCTATAAAGAGCCTTTCCCTGCCCGGTACGGACTCATGCTCAGACTCCACGGCTTCGCCGTCAGCAACTACTACAACATGGTTCACCTGGCCCTGCTGGAGAAGGGGCTCGCATTCGAGACGGCCACCGTCTACGGCAACCAGGACGAGGCCTTCCTCGCCATCAGCCCGCGCGGCAAGGTGCCGGTGCTGGAGACCGAGCACGGCTACATCAGCGAGACCAGCGCCATCCTCGACTACCTGGAAGAACTCGGCGAAGGCCGCCCGCTGCTGCCGGACACACCCTACGAACGGGCCCAGGTGCGCGCGCTGGTCAAGGAGATCGAGCTGTACATCGAGCTGCCGGCGCGCACCTGCTACCCGGAGGCGTTCTTCCGCAACCCGGTGGATGCGGCGATCAAGGACAAGGCCCGCGCCGAGCTGCAGGCCGGCATCGCCACGCTCAAGCGCCACGGCCGCTTCGCGCCCTACGCCGCGGGCGAGCGGTTCAGCCTGGCCGACCTGTACTTCCTCTACAGCGTCGACCTGGCCGAGGTGGTGGCGAGCCGCGTGCTCGGCTTCGAGCTGCTGGAGGACTTTCCCGCCGCCCGCGACCTGCTCGCACGACTGCAGGAAAACCCGCACGTGCAGGCTATCGCGGCGGAGAAGGCGGCCGGCATGGCCGGCTTCATGGCCTTCCTCAAGAGCAAGGCCTGAGCAGCCCCTAACCTGCGGCGAAGTCGACCAGGGCCTGGCCGGTCAGCCGGTAGGTGGTCCACTCGTCCTGCGGACGGGCGCCGAAGGAGCGGTAGAAGTCGATGGCCGGCTGGTTCCAGTCCAGCACCGACCACTCGAAACGGCCGCAGCCGCGCTCCACGGCGATCCGCGCCAGGTGCCGCAGCAGCGCCTTGCCGGCTCCGCAGCCGCGCTGGGCCGGGTCGACATAGAGGTCTTCCAGGTACAGGCCGTGTTTGCCCAGCCAGGTGGAATAGTTGAAGAAGTACACGGCGTAGCCGATCGGCTCGCCGTCGCGCTCGCAGATCAGCGCGTGGCTGGTGCTGCCCTCGCCGAACAGGCTATCGCGCAGGCCGGCGGCGTCGGTCTTCACCTCGTGCTCGGCCTTTTCATAGATGGCCAGGTCGATGATCAGGCGCAGGATCAGCTCGGCATCGGCGGCCGTGGCGGGACGGATGTGCAGGGACATGCGGGATCTCTCGAAGATGAATGAAGGGGTCGCTAGCGGCCCGGCAGGCTCGCCAGGAAGCGCTCGACGGCCCGGCGCGAGTCCAGCCGCACGTAGTGCCGGGACGGCGGTGACGTACGCATTTCCTCGCCGTAGCGCTGCCGGTAGATCGGGTGGCGGGTCCAGGCCCAGGCCAGGATCGACTGCTCGGGGGTGAGGCGGAACAGGTTGGCCCAGCGCTCGCGGTTGCCGTTCCACAGGGTCTGGCGCAGCACCAGGCGCTTGAGCGTGCGCGGGATCAGCTGGCGCATCACCGCCGCCCGCGGCAGGTCCAGCCAGATCACCATGTCCGCCCGCTCCAGCACCTGCGGGCGCACCGCGGAATAGCTGCCTTCCACCACCCAGCCCTCGCCCTCCAGGGCCTCGCCGACCACCTGCTTGAACTGCTCGGTGGGCAGCGGCTGCCAGCCGGGCTGGTGGTACAGGGCGTCCAGCTCCACGTGGCGGTAGCCCAGCTGCCGGGCCAGCCGGCGCGACAGGGTGGTCTTGCCCGAGCCCGAGCAGCCGACCACCGAGATGCGCCGACCCGGCGCCAGCGCCTCGCTCATCTCAGCGCTGCGCCAGCAGCTCCTTGCCACGCGCCACGGCGGCACGCACCTGATTGGGCGCGGTACCGCCGATGTGGTCGCGGGCGTTGACCGAGCCTTCCAGGGTCAGCACGGCGAACACGTCGTCGCCGATCTGGTCGCTGAACCGGCGCAGCTCGTCCAGGCTCATCTCGGCCAGGTCCTTGCCGCTCTCGACGCCGTACTTCACCGCATGACCGACGATCTCGTGGCAGTCGCGGAACGGCAGGCCCTTGCGCACCAGGTAATCGGCCAGGTCGGTGGCGGTGGAGAAGCCGCGGCGGGCCGCCTCGCGCATGATCTCGCGCCTGGGTTTGATCGCCGGAACCATGTCGGCGAAGGCACGGAGGCTGTCGCGCAGGGTATCGGCGGCGTCGAACAGCGGCTCCTTGTCCTCCTGGTTGTCCTTGTTGTAGGCCAGCGGCTGGCCCTTCATCAGGGTCAGCAGGCCGGTCAGCGCGCCGAACACGCGGCCCGACTTGCCGCGCACCAGCTCCGGCACGTCCGGGTTCTTCTTCTGCGGCATGATCGAGGAGCCGGTGCAGAAGCGGTCCGGCAGGTCGATGAACTGGAACTGGGCCGAAGTCCACAGCACCAGCTCCTCGGAGAAGCGCGACAGGTGCATCATCGCCAGCGAGGCGGCGGCGCAGAATTCGATGGCGAAGTCGCGGTCCGACACGCCGTCCAGCGAGTTGCCACCCACGGCGTCGAAACCGAGCAGTTCGGCGGTGATCTCGCGGGCGATCGGGTAGGTAGTGCCGGCCAGGGCGGCGGAGCCCAGCGGCATGCGGTTGACCCGCTTGCGGCAGTCGACCAGGCGCTCGTGGTCGCGGCTGAGCATCTCGAACCAGGCCAGCAGGTGGTGACCGAAGGTCACCGGCTGGGCGGTCTGCAGGTGGGTGAAGCCGGGCATGATGGTGTCGGCCTCGGCTTCGGCCAGGCCGAGCAGGCCCTGCTGCAGGCGGGTGATCTCGGCCAGGATGATGTCGATCTCGTCGCGCAGCCACAGGCGGATGTCGGTGGCTACCTGGTCGTTGCGCGAGCGGCCGGTGTGCAGCTTCTTGCCAGTGACGCCGATGCGGTCGGTCAGGCGCGCCTCGATGTTCATGTGCACGTCTTCCAGGTCCACGCGCCATTCGAACTGGCCGGCCTCGATCTCGGCCTGGATCTGTTTCAGGCCGGCCTCGATGGCGTCGCGCTCCTCGTTGCTCAGCACGCCGACCCTGGCCAGCATGGTGGCGTGGGCGATGGAGCCCATGATGTCGTGGCGGTAGAGGCGCTTGTCGAAGTCGACGGAGGCGGTGAAGCGGGCGACGAAGGCGTCGACGGGCTCGCTGAAGCGGCCGCCCCAGGACTGGTTGGTCTTCTCAAGGCTCATGGCAGAACTCGCGGGACTGGGCAGGCGCGGCGCCTGCGGAACGGACAGGATGCCGATGATAACAGCCTTGCCGGGAAAACCGAGGCCGGGTCGATCTGCATGCTCCGTCACAGTTTTCGGCGACGAACGGCATTTGGGTGCCGGTTTTGCTCCGACCGGAGCGATCCGGCTTGTCGCCTCGCTGGCGCGGAAGGAAACTGCGCGGATGAAAACTCAATGGTTCAACCGGGGACGAACCAAGCCCCCGCACGACGACTTCTTCCTGCCGGAACTGTGCGAGCCCGAGGCGCTGCTCAGCCTGGTGCTGCTGGCCGAACTGCTGGTGCTCGTGCTGGTGCTTTCCGAGCCGATGGTGCAGGGCTTCAACTGGGTGCGCCTGGCCCTGACCTCGCTGTTCGTGCAATGGATCGTGCTGCTCTCCGCCGCCCTGCTGTGCAGCCTGCGACCGCTGCTGGCGCGTCTGCGCGCGGCACTGGCCGGCTGCCTGTGCTGCGCCTTGGTGGTGGCGCTGACGCTGGGCTGCACGGCGGTGGCCGACCACTACGAACTGGGCGGGCCGCTGCCGCGCGACGGCGAGGTCAACCTGTACCTGCGCCATGCATTGATCAGCCTGATCATGTCGGCGCTGCTGCTGCGCTACTTCTACCTGCAGAGCCAGTGGCGCCGGCAGCAGCAGGCCGAACTGCAGGCGCGCATCGAATCGCTGCAGGCGCGCATCCGCCCGCACTTCCTGTTCAACAGCCTGAACAGCATCGCCAGTCTGGTGGCCATCGACCCGGTCAAGGCCGAGCAGGCGGTGCTCGACCTCTCCGACCTGTTCCGCGCCAGCCTGGCCAAGCCCGGCAACCTGGTCGCCTGGAGCGACGAACTGGAACTGGCGCGGCGCTACCTGTCGATCGAGCACTACCGCCTCGGCGACCGGCTACAGTTGGAATGGCAGGTGGACGACGTGCCGCCGGACCTGCCGATTCCCCAGCTGACGCTGCAGCCGCTGCTGGAGAACGCGCTGATCTACGGCATCCAGCCACGCATCGAAGGGGGCCTGGTGCGAATAGAAGCGGAATACCGCAATGGGGTGTTCCAGCTCTGCGTGAGCAACCCCTTCGAGGAAGAAGCCGAGCGGCAACCGTCGCGCGGCACCCGGCAGGCCCTGGTGAACATCGACGCGCGACTGGCGGCACTTTTCGGCCCTGGCGCGAGTCTCAGCGTGGACCGCCGTGACGGGCGCCACTTCACCTGTCTACGCTATCCTTGTTCGAGACCCATGCAGGAAGCCCGAGCAATATGAATGTGCTGATCGTCGATGACGAACCCCTTGCCCGCGAGCGCCTGGCCCGCATGGTCGGCGAACTCGACGGCTACCGTGTCCTCGAGCCCTCGGCCAGCAATGGCGAAGAGGCGCTGGCGCTGGTCGACAGCCTGCGACCGGACGTGATTCTGCTGGATATCCGCATGCCCGGCCTCGACGGCCTGCAGGTAGCGGCCAGACTCTGCGAGCGCGAGGCACCGCCCGCGGTGATCTTCTGCACCGCCCATGATGAATTCGCCCTGGAGGCCTTCGACGTCAGCGCCGTCGGCTACCTGGTCAAGCCGGTGCGCCCCGAGGCGCTGGCCGCCGCGCTGAAGAAGGCCGAGCGGCCCAACCGCGTGCAGCTCGCCGCCCTCACCCGGCCCGCCGCAGGCGGCAACGGCGCCGGCCCGCGCAGTCACATCAGCGCGCGCACCCGCAAGGGCATCGAGCTGATCCCGCTGGAACAGGTGATCTTCTTCATCGCCGACCACAAGTACGTGACCCTGCGCCACGAAGGTGGCGAGGTGCTGCTGGACGAACCGCTCAAGGCGCTGGAGGACGAATTCGGCGACCGCTTCGTGCGCATCCACCGCAACGCCCTGGTCGCCCGCGAACGCATCGAGCGCCTGCAGCGCACCCCGCTGGGCCATTTCCAGCTCTACCTGAAGGGCCTGGGCGGCGACGCCCTGACCGTCAGCCGGCGCCACGTGGCCGGCGTGCGCAAGCTGATGCACAGCCTCTGAGGAGAGCGGCGGACGTCCCTGCGGCGTTCCGCCTGCCGGCTTCCGGCGACCATCCTGCTATCATCGCCGGCAGTCCGTTTCCTGGAATTGCCCATGCCCCGCGAAATCCGCATCGCCACCCGTAAGAGCGCCCTGGCCCTGTGGCAGGCCGAATACGTCAAAGCCCGCCTGGAACAGGCCCATCCCGGCCTCGTGGTCAGCCTGGTGCCCATGGTCAGCCGGGGCGACAAACTGCTCGACGCGCCGCTGGCGAAGATCGGCGGCAAGGGCCTGTTCGTCAAGGAACTGGAAACCGCCCTGCTGGACAACGAGGCCGACATCGCCGTGCACTCCATGAAGGACGTGCCGATGGACTTTCCCGAGGGCCTGGGCCTGTTCTGCATCTGCGAGCGCGAGGACCCGCGCGACGCCTTCGTCTCCAACACCTACGACAACCTCGACGCCCTGCCGGCCGGCAGCGTGGTCGGCACCTCCAGCCTGCGGCGCCAGGCCCAGCTGCTGGCGCGGCGGCCGGACCTGAAAATCCAGTTCCTGCGCGGTAACGTCAACACCCGCCTGGCCAAGCTGGACGCCGGCGAATACGACGCCATCATCCTCGCCGCCGCCGGCCTGATCCGCCTCGGATTCGAGGAGCGCATCCGCGCCTCGATCAGCGTCGACGACAGCCTGCCGGCCGGCGGCCAGGGCGCCGTGGGCATCGAGTGCCGCAGCGCCGACAGCGAGATCCACGCCCTGCTGGCACCGCTGCACCACGCCGAGACCGCCGCCCGGGTCACCGCCGAGCGCGCGCTGAACAAGCGCCTCAACGGCGGCTGCCAGGTGCCCATCGCCTGCTACGCCCTGCTCGAAGGCGAGCAACTGTGGCTGCGCGGCCTGGTCGGCCAGCCCGACGGCGGCCTGCTGCTGCGCGCCGAAGGCCGTGGCGCCGACGCCGAAGCCCTCGGCGAACAGGTGGCCGAACAACTCCTGGCCCAGGGCGCCGAGGCCATCCTCAGGGCGGTGTACGGCGAGTGACCGGCTGGCGCCTGCTGCTGACCCGCCCGGCCGCCGAGTGCGAGGCGCTGGCCGCCACCCTGGCCGCGGCCGGCGTGTTCAGCCGCAGCCTGCCGCTGCTGGAGACCGAGCCCCTGGCGGAGTCGCCCGAGCAGTACGCCTCCCTCCTCGAACTGGAGCGCTGCGACGCCGTAATCGTGGTCAGCAAGCCGGCCGCGCGCCTGGGCCTGGCGCTGCTGGCGCGCCACTGGCCCCAACCGCCGGCCGCGCCACGCTGGTTCAGCGTGGGCGCCGCCACCGCACGGATTCTCGACGACTACCTGACGCCCCACGGCCTGGCCGCCTGCTGCCCGGACAGCGGCGACGACAGCGAGGCCCTGCTGGCCCTGCCGCAGCTGGCCGCAGCCCTCGCAGGTCCGAACCCGCGCGTGCTGATCATGCGCGGCGAAGGCGGCCGCGAACTGATCGCCGACACCCTGCGCGGGCTTGGCGCGACGGTCGACTATCTGGAACTCTATCGCCGTGTGCAGCCTCAATACCCTGCCGGTACGCTGGTGCGGGTGATCGAGGAGGCCCGCCTGAACGCCCTGCTGGTCAGCAGCGCGCAGGGCCTGGACAACCTCCGCCAGTTGGCTGCAGAAGCCTGGCCGGAGTTGACTGAGCTACCCTTGCTGGTGCCCAGCCCGCGCGTGGCCGACATGGCCCGCGCGGCCGGCGCCCGGCAGGTCATCGATTGTCGCGGCGCCAGCGCCGCGGCGGTTCTGGAGGCCCTGCGCGCCCACCCGGCGCCGGCCCACTAAGCAAAGGAAGGACATGTGAGCGAGACAGCCCCCCAGATCAGCGAACAGAATCCGCAAACCCCGACGCTTCCCCCACCCGCCGCGCCCAGCGCCAAGGGCCGCGGCCCGGCCTGGCTGGCGCTGCTGATCGGCCTGGGCGCCCTGGGCCTGGCCGGCTGGAGCGCCTGGCAGCTGCACCAGCAGCGGGACCAGGCCGCACAACAGCTGACCCAGTTCCAGCAAGCCGGCGACGCCGCTCAGGCCCGGGTCAAGGACACCGAGGACCGGGTAGCGAAACGCCTGGCCGGCCTGCCCACCGCCGACGACCTGGCGACCCAGCGCGACCTGCTGGTGAGCCTGCAGGGCGAGCAGCAGCGCCTGTCCCAGAGCCTGTCCGGCCTGCTCGGCAAGAGCCGCGAGGACTGGCGCCTGGCCGAGGCCGAGCACCTCCTGCGCCTGGCCATGCTGCGCCTCTCCGCCCTGCAGGACGTGGACAGCGCGGTGGCGCTGGTGCAGGGCGCCGACGACATCCTGCGGGCACAGAACGACCCACAGGCCTTCGCCGCCCGCGGCGAGCTGATCAAGGTACTGGAAGCGCTGCGCGGCCTGCCCCAGGTGGATCGCTCCGGCCTGTTCCTGCAACTGGCGGCGCTGCGCGACCAGGTTGCCCAGCTGCAGATGCTGGCGCCCGAATACATCCTGCCGGTGGAAACCACCGACACTGCCAACGCCAGCGACAGCAGCCGCTGGGAAGCGCTGTGGCAAGAGCTGTCGCGCTACGTGCGCATCGACCTGCACGCCGACCAGGACGTGCGCCCGCAACTGGCCGGGCAGAGCCTGGCCCAGGTGCGCCTGACCCTGGCGCTGGCGCTGGAACAGGCCCAGTGGGGCGCCCTCAACGGCGACCAGGAGGTCTACCGTCACGCCCTGGCCTCGGCCAACGAGGTGCTGGACACCTACTTCGACCGCGACAACCAGGCCGTGCAGGCGATGCAGAAACGCATCGGCGAACTGACCGGGCAACAGGTGGTGACCCGCCTGCCCGGGCTGGACGACGCACTCGGCACCCTGCAGGCCTACATCAAGCGCCGCGAGGCCGCCGAACTCGCGCCCGAAGGCGAAGCCGAGGCCACCAGCGAAGGGGACGGACAATGATCCGCGCCGTCCTCCTCCTGATCCTGGTGGTGGCCGCGGCCACCCTGCTCGGCCTGGCCATCGCCGAACACAGCGGCTACGTGCTGATCGCCTGGAAGGGCCTGCGCTACGAATCCAGCCTGTGGGTGTTCCTGCTGCTGATAGCGCTCGTCGTGCTGCTGGTGTGGGCGCTGCGCTGGCTGAGCCGGATGCTGTTGGTGTCCGGCTCGCTGGTCAATCCCTGGTCGCGGCGCCAGCGCGGGCGGCGTAGCCGGCTGGCGGCGGAAAAGGGCCTGCTCGACCTGATCGAGGGCCGCTGGGAGCGCGCCATCCGGCACCTGCGCCTGGCTGCCGAAGGCGACCGGCAGCCGCTGATGTATTACCTCGGCGCGGCACGCGCCGCGCAGAAGCTGGGGCGCACCGAGGAGAGCGAGGCCCTGCTGGAAAGCGCCCTGCAGCGCCAACCCCAGGCCGAACTGGCGATCGCCCTGACCCATGCCGAGCTACAGCGCGAGCGCGGCGACCTGGCCGGCGCGCTGGACACCCTGCAGGCCATGCGCGAGCGCCATCCCCACCATCACCTGGTGCTGGAACAGCTGCAAAGCGCCCTGGCCGAGCGTGGCGACTGGGCGGCGCTGCTCGACCTGCTGCCGGAACTGAAGAAGGCCAAGGTGCTGGACGCCGAGGCGCTGGCCGAGCTGGAGCGCAAGGTCTGGATCGCCCGCCTGCAAACCGCCGGAGAACACGGCCTGGACCAGGGCGAACTGGCCCTGCAACCGCTCACCTCGGCCTGGCAGCAGCTGTCCTCGTCGCAGCGCCAGAACCCGGAGCTGCTGGCCGCCTACGCCGGCCAGCTGCGCGCGCTGGGTGCCCAGGAAGAAGCCGAGGAAGCGCTGCGCAAGGCGCTCAAGTACCACTACGACACCCGTCTGGTGCGCCTCTACGGCCAGGTCCGCGGCCGCGACCCGGGCCGCCAGTTGCAGACCGCCGAGGACCTGCTCAAGCAGCATCCGCAGGACCCGGTACTGCTGCTCAGCCTGGGCCGTCTGTGCCTGCAGAACGAACTGTGGGGCAAGGCCCGCGAGTACCTGGAGATCAGCCTGGAGTTCTCCCGCAGCCCCGAGACCTGCGCCGAACTGGCGCGCCTGCTGGCCAGCCAGGGCCACCTGCAAGAGAGCAACCGCCTGTTGCAGGAAATGCTCGTCCTGCAGGGGCAGCACCTGCCCTCCCTGCCGCAACCGGCCCACTGATCGCGCGGCCGCGCCATCTCCCAAAGGCGCGGCCGCAGCGTGCCGGCAGCCTGACATGCGGCGCCCTGCCGCTGACGGAGAGCCCTCCCGCGCCTTGAAAGGCCGGCCGGCTTTCCTCTACCGTAGGCGCCTTTCCCGTACCGCTTGGAGTCATCATGGCGCTAGCCACCCCGCGTTCCCTGTTCCTGCTCGCCTTCCTCGGCTGCCTGGCCCTGATGGGTGGAGCCCTCTACCTGGAACATGTGGTCGGCCTGAATCCCTGCCCGATGTGCGTCGTCCAGCGCATCTTCGTCATCCTCTTCGCCCTGGTCTGCCTGATCGCCGCCATCCACGGTCCGCAGCGCATCGGCCGCCGGGTGTACGCCGTGCTGGCGCTGCTGTTCGCCGCCGGTGGCGCGGGCACCGCGGCGCGCCAGGTGTGGCTGCAGAACGTGCCGGCCGACCAGCTGGAAGCCTGCCTGCCAAGCCTGGAGTTCATGATGGAGGCCCTGCCGCTGCAGGAGATCGTGCGCCTGGTGTTCCACGGCACCGCCGACTGCGCCGAAGTGACCTGGACCCTGTTCGGCCTCAGCGTGCCGGAATGGAGCCTGCTGGCCTTCATCGGCATGATCCTGTTCGCCCTGTTCCAGCTGCTACGCCGCGGCTGAATCCTTTCCCGACCGGGATGACTTGATGCCCGCGCCGAGTGGGCATACTCTGGCCCGACGCCTCGCCAGTAATCCGCCGTTCTCGACGAGGTGATCCCCGAGGATCCACGAGCTGACAATAAAATGCCTCGGGGCTGGCGTATTCAGCATTCACCAGTAGGGAAGTGAGGGACATCATGCTCGAGAGCTGCCAGAACGCCCAGGAACGCTGGGGCGGTGTACACCAGCTGATCGACCGCTGGCTGCAGGAACGCCACGAACTGGTGAGCGCCTTCGGCTCGCTCAGCGATGCCTCCGGGAGCGCCGCGGCCCACAACGAGGACGTACAGCGCTTCTGCCAGATCCTGGTCGACTACGTGTCGGCCGGCCACTTCGAGGTCTACGAACAGCTCACGGTCGAGGCCAAGGCCTTCGGCGACCAGCGCGGCCTGGAACTGGCCAAGCAGATCTACCCGCGCATCGAAGCCATCACCGAAGTGGCGCTGGCGTTCAACGACCGTTGCGACAGCGGCGACTACCGCGATGGCGCCGCTCTCGATGGAGAACTCAAGCGACTGGGGCAACTGCTGCACGAGCGCTTCGAACTGGAAGACTGCCTCATCGAAGTGCTGCACAACGCCCACCAGCACCAGGCCATGACCGCACCGCTCTGAGCGCTGCGCACGAACAGAAAAAAGCCGCCTTCCGAGGCGGCTTTTTCATGTAGGGCGGGTGAAACCCGCGGGATAGTACGCGGGTTTCACCCGCCCTACCCGTCGCTCTTTTTTATGATCAATCAGTCGGCCACGTCCAGCAGCTCGACCTCGAACACCAAGGGCGCGTTCGGCGGGATCAGATCGCCGGCGCCCTCCTCGCCATATGCCTGCGCCGCCGGAATGACCACGCGCCAGCGAGCGCCCACCGGCATCTGCCGCAACGCGGTCTGCCAGCCGGGAATCAGCGCGCCGAGACGGAACCACTGCGGCCCCTCGCTCTGGTCGAACAGGCTGCCGTCGGCCAGCTCGCCGCGATAGCTGACCTTCACCCGGCTGCTCGCCTGCGGCTTTCTGCCGCTGCCGGGACGCAGCTCGTGCACCAGCACGCCACCTTCGAGTTCGCGCACGCCGTGGCGGGATTTCTCCGTGGCCAGGAAGCGCCCCTCGGCCATCCGCGCCTGCTCGTCGCGGCTCTCGGAAAGATGTCGCTCATGGGCATCGAGCAGCGCATCGATACGCTCCGGCGACAGACGCAGGGCCTCGCCACGATAGGCCTGGCGCAGCCCTTCGAGCAGTGCCTCCAGCGGCAGCTCGGGCACCTCGCCACGCAGCCTTTCGCCCAGCCTCGCCCCCAGGCTGTAGGCCAGATCCTCGTCCTGATTCGCGGCTGGCGACAGGGCGGGAAGCAGGCACAGCGACAGCAGGAAAAGACGCAGCATGGTGGAAGTCTCCGCGGGATTTGCCGGCGATTATGCCCGATACCCTCACAGGCCCTAGCGACGGCGATGGCGGCCGTCTAGTATGGGGGCACCAACGTCCGTTAGGAGGCATATCATGCCGGCGAAGAACAAGAAGTCCGTCAGTACCCCTTTGCATCTGCTTCAGCAACTGTCCCATAGCCTGCTCGAACATTTGGAAAAGGCCTGCACCCAGGCTCTGGTCGACGCCGAAGAACTGCTGACCAAGCTGGAAAAACAGCGCGGCAAGGCGCAGGAAAAACTCCACGAATCCCGGACCAAACTGCAGGACGCGGTCAAGGCCGGCAAGGCCAAGGCCCAGAGCAAGGCGAAGGATGCGGTGGCCGAACTGGAAGACCTGCTCGCCAGCGTCAAGACCCGCCAGGCCGAGACCCGCACCTACATCGTCCAGCTCAAGCGCGATGCCCAGCAGAGCCTGAAACTGGCGCAGGGCGTGGGCAAGGTGCGCGAAGCCGCGGCCAAGGCCCTCGACAGCCGCGCCACGGAAAAACCCGCCGCGACGCCGGCCAGCAAACCGGCCGCGAAGAAGGCCGCCACCAGGCCGGCGGCAAAAACCGCTGCCAAGACGGCCGCCAAGCCAGCTGCGAAACCCGCGACCAAGGCCGCAGCCAAACCGGCCGCCAAGAGCACGGCAGCCAAGCCGGCCACGAAGGCGGCCGCCAAACCCGCGGCGAAGCCCGCAGCCAAGAGCACTGCCAAACCTGCTGCAGCGAAGGCACCGGCCAAGGCCACCGCCGCCAAGCCGGCGTCCAAGCCCGCAGCAAAACCAGCCGCGAAGCCCGCTGCCAAGACCACGGCAAAACCGGCTGCAGCCAAAGCGCCGGCCAAGGCCGTCACCGCCAAGCCGGCTTCCAAGCCCGCGGCAAAACCGGCCGCCAAGCCAGCCGCAAAATCGGCGACCAAGGCCGCAGCCAAGCCTGCTCCCAAAGCAGCCGAAAAACCGGCGGCGAAGCCCGCCGCGAAGAAACCGGCCGCGGCCAAACCGGCAGCCACCAAGCCGGTCGCCAAACCCGCGGCCAAGCCCGCCACACCTGCGGCAGCCAAGCCGGCAACTCCCGCCAGCACCACCACCCCGGCACCCGCGACCACCGCTGCCGCAACCAGCGGCAACGGCAGCACTCCGCCCAACGCTTAATCCGGGTCGATGGCGGCGCGCAGCTCGTGCGCGTCGCCTTCGCTCACCAGGCGCTCCAACCAGGCCACAGCTTCGTCCGTGGCCTGCCATTTCCGGGTCGCCGCTTCCAGTCGCCCGAGCAACTCGCGCTCGGCCTCCAGCTCCAGCGCCTTGACCTGCTCGCGCAGCCGCGTCCACTGCGGGTCGTCCGCCGCCGTCTTCCAGCCACGGCGCAACTCGCGCAGCGGCTGCACCACTTGGCGCTGCCAGGGTTCGGCGATGGCGCGCAGCTGCCCAATACGCTCCTCGCCGCAGGCCACCCCACGCCGCTCCAGCCACAGGGCGCAGAGCAGCAGGCAGACATCGGCGCCGCCTTCCTGCAGGCGCAGGCAGGTCCGCTCCACGTCCGGGCGGGCGTAGGTGGCGAGCGCGAAACTCCACAGATCAGTCGGCATGCGGCTCTCCGGGCGGCGACGGGGGGAAGCTGGTAGACTCCGCGGCCATTATGATCCGACTCCTGAACCTCACTCTACAGCGCGGTCCGCAACGCCTGCTCGAAGGCGCCGAACTGACTCTGCACGCCGGCCAGAAGGTCGGTCTCATCGGCGCCAACGGCGCCGGCAAATCCAGCCTGTTCGCCCTGCTGCGCGGCGAACTCGGCCCCGACGCCGGCGACTGCCAGCTGCCGGCCGACTGGCGCATCGCCCACATGCGTCAGGAAGTGGACGACCTCGAACGCCTGGCCGTCGACTATGTGCTCGACGGCGATGCCCACCTGCGCGCCATCCAGGCCGAACTGGCCCGGGCCGAGCAGGCCCACGACGGCGGCGCCATCGCCCGCCTGCACACCGAACTCGACAACGCCCAGGGCTACACGGCCGACGCCCGCGCGCGCAAGCTGCTGGCCGGCCTCGGCTTCACCAATGAGCAGATGGACAAGCGTGTCGGCGACTTCTCCGGCGGCTGGCGCATGCGCCTGAATCTGGCCCAGGCACTGATGTGCCCGTCCGAACTGCTGCTGCTCGACGAGCCGACCAACCACCTCGATCTCGACGCCATCCTCTGGCTGGAGGAGTGGCTGAAGAGCTACCCCGGCACCCTGTTGCTGATCTCCCACGACCGCGACTTCCTCGACGCCGTGGTCGATCATGTGGCCCACTTGGAACAGCAGAAGCTGGCCCTCTACCGTGGCGGCTACTCGGCCTTCGAGCGCACCCGCGTCGAGCGCCTGGCGCAGCAGCAGCAGGCCTACGAGAAGCAGCAGGCGCAGCGCGCCCACATGGAAGACTTCATCCGCCGCTTCAAGGCCAAGGCGACCAAGGCCCGCCAGGCGCAGAGCCGGATCAAGGCGCTGGAGCGCCTGGAAGAACTGGCGCCGGCCCACGTCGATTCGCCCTTCGACTTCGCCTTCCGCGAGGCGGACAAGGTCTCCAGCCCATTGCTGAGCCTGTCCGAGGCGCGCCTCGGCTATGGCGACAAAACGGTGCTGGACAAGGTCAAGCTGAGCCTCGCCCCCGGCGCGCGGATCGGCCTGCTCGGCCCCAACGGCGCGGGCAAGTCGACCCTGATCAAGACCCTGGCCGGCGACCTCGCGGTGCTCGGCGGCAGCCTGGCGCGCGGCGAGAACCTGGCCATCGGCTACTTCGCCCAGCACCAGCTCGACGCCCTCGACCCCAAGGCCAGCCCGCTGCTGCACCTGCAACGCATCGCCCCGGGCGAGCGCGAACAGACCCTGCGCGACTTCCTCGGCGGCTTCGACTTCCGCGGCAACCGCTGCGACGAGCCAGTGCTGAACTTCTCCGGCGGCGAGAAGGCGCGCCTGGCGCTGGCCCTGATCGCCTGGCAGAAGCCCAACCTGCTGCTGCTCGACGAACCGACCAACCACCTCGACCTGGAAATGCGCCTGGCCCTGACCATGGCCCTGCAGGACTTCGCCGGCGCCGTGCTGGTGGTGTCCCACGATCGTCACCTGCTGAAGAGCACCACCGACGAATTCCTGCTGGTGGCCGACGGGCGCATCCAGCCGTTCGAGGGCGACCTCGACGACTACGCCCGCTGGCTGATCGACTACCGCGCGCGCCAGCAGCCCCAGGCCGCCAGCGCACCGGCCGCTGACAAGACCGACAAGCGCGCCCAGCGCCAGGCGGCCGCCGCCCTGCGCCAACAGCTGGCACCGCATCGGCGCGAGGCGGAGAAGCTGGAGAAGGAGCTGGGCAAGGTCCAGGAGAAGCTCGCCGGCGTCGAGGAAAGGCTCGGCGACAGCGGCCTGTACGAGGCCGCCCGCAAGGACGAGCTGCGCGACCTGCTGGCCGAGCAGGCGCGCCTGAAGAGCGCCGAAGGTGAGCTGGAGGAACGCTGGCTGCTGGCGCTCGAGACCCTGGAAGACCTGCAGCGCCAACTGGAAGAGGCCGACTGATGGAAGAACTTCAACTGCTCACCGCCTGGCGCGAACCCCTGATCCTGGCCGGCCAGGTACTGCTGATCCTGCTCCTGGCGTGGCTGGCCCAGCGCCTGGTGACCCGCGGCATCACCCGCCTCGGCACCCGCTACGCCATGCTGCCGCAGGAAGTGCTGATGCCGCTTCGCGGCCTGCTGCGCTGGCTGATCATGGGCAGCGCGCTGATGCTGGTGCTGGAGCGCCTGGGCGTGTCCGCGGAGGTGCTGTGGACCGCCCTCACCGGCTTCGCCGCCGTGGCGGCGGTGGCCTTCTTCGCCATCTGGAGCGTGCTGTCCAACATGTTCTGCGCCCTGCTGATCTTCAGCATGGGGCCGTTCCGCCTGGGCGACACCGTGGAACTGATCGAGAACGCCGACAAGCCGGGCGTGAAGGGTCGGGTGATCTCCATCAACCTGTTCTACACCACGCTGGAAGACCTGACCAACGACGAAGGCGCGCGCGGCGCCCTGCTGCAGGTGCCCAACAGCCTGTTCTTCCAGCGCTCGGTGCGGCGCTGGCGCTGAGCGGGGCTGGCCGCTGACGCGGCGGAGGCGTAGGCTGTTGCGCCTGCCCTTCCCGCTCCTCCGAGGTATTCGCCATGGCGCTCGAGACCTGGCTCGCTTTCTTCGTCGCCTGCTGGGTGATCAGCCTGTCACCCGGTGCCGGCGCCATCGCCTCCATGTCCAGCGGCCTGCAGTACGGCTTCTGGCGCGGCTATTGGAACGCCCTCGGCCTGCAGATCGGCCTGGCCCTGCAGATCGCCATCGTCGCCGCCGGCGTCGGCGCCATTCTCTCGGCCTCGGCCACCGCCTTCGCGGCGATCAAGTGGTTCGGCGTGGCCTACCTGGTGTGGCTGGCGATCAAGCAGTGGCAGGCGCTGCCCGGCGACCTCGATGCCGGCTCCGGCGTGCGTCCCCTCGGCCGTCCGCTGACCCTGGTGCTGCGCGGTTTCCTGGTGAACGCCAGCAATCCCAAGGCCATCGTCTTCATGCTCGCGGTGCTGCCGCAGTTCATCGACCCGCACCAGCCGCTGCTGATGCAGTACCTGATCATGGGCGCGACCATGATCGTCGTCGACCTGATCGTCATGGCCGGCTACACCGGCCTGGCCGCCCGCGTGCTGCGCGCCCTGCGCACGCCGCGCCAGCAGCGCCTGATGAACCGTACCTTCGCCGGCCTGTTCGTCGGCGCCGCCGCGCTGCTCGCCACAGTGCGCCGCGCGGCGGTCTGACATGCGCGTGTGGATCGACGCGGACGCCTGTCCGCGCCTGGCCCGCGACCAGGTGGTGAAGTTCGCCCTCAAGCGCGGTTTCGAAGTGGTGCTGGTGGCCGGCCAGCCGGTGGCCCGGCCGAACTTCGCCTGCGTCAAGCTGGTGGTGGTGCCGAGCGGCCCGGACGCCGCCGACGATCACCTGGTGGAACAGGCCGAGCCCGGCGAACTGGTGATCTGCAGCGACGTGCCGCTGGCCGACCGGCTGGTGAAGAAGGGCGTCGCCGCGCTCGACCCGCGCGGACGGGAATTCGACGAGCGCAACATGGGTGAGCGCCTGGCCGTGCGCAACCTGTTCACCGACCTACGCGACCAGGGCCAGATGGGCGGCTGCCAGGCCGCCTATTCGGACAAGGATCGCCAGGCCTTCGCCAACGCCCTCGACCGCATCCTCACCCGTCTGGCCAGATAGCGAGCACGCTCAGAACCCGTTCAAAGACTCGCGAGCTGGAGGCCTGCAAGGCCAAGACAAGCAGTGAATGGGCATTCTGGGGCTGTCTTCAACGCGGCAGGCACGCCGCGCAGCGGATTTGGACAGGTCTCAGCGCTGGTACTCGCCAGCCGCCTCCGGCTGGTACTCGACGGCCAGCAGCGTGAGCTTCAGCGATTTGCCGCCCGGGCCCGGCCAGTCGATCTGCTGGCCGACCGACAGCCCCAGCAGGGCGCTGCCCACCGGCGCCAGGATCGACACACGACCTTCGCCGCCGGCGTCCTCGGGGAACACCAGGGTCAGGTGCCAGTCCTTGCCGCTGCCTTCCTCGCGGCAATGCACGCGCGAATTCATCGTCACCACCCCGGCCGGCACCTCGTCACGCCCCACCACCTGGGCGCGCGCCAGTTCCTTTTCCAGCGCCTCGGCGCCGGGGCCGTATTCCTCCAGGCTGTCGAGCAGGCGCTCCAGGCGCTGCAGGTCGAGGCGGGTGATGATGATCGCGGGTGTACTGCTCATGACGTGGGTCTTCCTCCCTGGGCCAGATCCAGATAAAGCAAAACCCCGCCCGAAGGCGGGGTTTTGGTCGGTTAGTCAGCTTTGGTTGAAGCTACCACAAGCCGGCCAAGAAGCAAGGCCACCCGATCAGGCGGGATCTGCCGGAGCCTCCAGGCGCCGACGTGCGTCGTCGCGAATCCGCCGGCGGCGGTCGTTGTCGGCCTGGCCCCATTCGAGTATCTCGGCCAGGGTGCGGCCACAGCCCAGGCACATATCCCGGTCGTCCAGGCAGCACTGGCGGCGGCAGGGCGAGTCGACGGCGTCAGAGCTCGTCGAAGTCGAGTTCTTCACCGGCCTGCTCGCGGGTCACCCGGGCGAGCAGCTCGCCCAGCGGTTCGTCGCTGGTGTCGCAGATCCACAGGCCCTGGTCCTCGTCGTAGTCGAAGTGGAAACCACCGGAACGCGCCGCCACCCACAGCTGGCGCAGCGGCTCCTGGCGGCTGAGGATCACCTGGGTGCCGTTCTCGAAACGCACGGTCAGCACGCCAGCGGAGTTTTCCAGGTCGAGGTCCAGGTCGCTGTCGTCGAAAATGTCCTCCACGGCCTGCTGGGCGGCATCGACCAGGTCATGGAAACGGGCTTCGCTCAAACTCATGGCAACGTCCTCAGGGATGGGGTGCGGAATCTAGCAGACTTTGCCGGTAGGCGCCGGGGCTCTGCCCGGTCCAGCGGCGGAAGGCGCGGGCCAGCGACCCGGATTCGCTGAAGCCGACCAGGAAGGCGATCTCCGCCAGCTCCAGCGCCGGGTCGCGCAGATAGTGCAGCACCAGCTGGTGGCGGGTCTCGTCGAGCAATCCGCTGAACGACAGGCCGGCCTCGCGCAGGCGCCGTTGCAGGGTGCGCGCGCTGAGGTCGAGGCTCTGTGCCAGGCGCTCCAGGTCGGCGCCCTGCTCCGGCAGCTGGCGCGCCAGTTCGCGGCGGGCGCGGTCGAGCACGCTGTGGCCCTGGTCGAGCTGGCCGAGCAGACGGTCGGCGTGGGCGTCGAGCAACCGGCGCAGCTGGGCGTCGGCCTGGGCCAGCGGCACGGACAGCAGGCGCCGGGGGAAGACCAGGGCGTTGTCGGCCTGGCCGAACAGCACCGGGCAACCGAAGATGCGTCGGTGCTCAGTAGTATCGGCGGGCGCCGGATGCTGGAAGCGCACCTCGGTCGGCGGGATCTGCAGCCCGGTGATCCAGCGGCCGAAGGTCAGCCAGCCGGCCAGGGTCTCCTCACTGTGCTGGCGCTGCTGCTCGCGCACCAGCGGCTGCCAGCTGTGCGCCACCTGCGGTTCGAGCCCTTCGCGGGACGGCTCGTCGGCCAGGTCGACCCGGCCAAGGTTGCCCACCAAAGTGGCGTAGCGGGCCTGGCGGTGCAGGGCGTCGGCCAGGGTCGCGCAGCTCATAATCAGGTAGCCGAGCACGCCGTAGTAGCCGGGACGCATGGCCTCGCCCAGGTGCAGGCCGAGGTGCTGGTCGCCGGTCAGCCGCACGCCCTCGGCGAGCAGCTCCAGATAGGCGCTGACGGCGATGCGCTGGCCGCGCTGGGCGAGGATCGCCGGGCTCAGGTGTACCTTGGCCAGCAGCGGCTCGCTGGCGAAGCCCTGGCGGGCGAGATGATCCAGCAGGCCCTGCAGGTAGGCGACCGAAACCGAGCTGGCGAGTGTGGCGGGGGCGTCCATCGGGGCTCCGTTTTTTCGTCCATGCTAGCCGCAAAAACACCGCCGCGGGCAAGCCGGAGACGCCAGGGTGACCGTCCTGGCGGGCCCGCCGGGCGCGCATAGGCAAGCCGGCGGGGGGTCGGTATACTCCGGCTCATTCTCGATTTCGCAAAGGACTCCACCATGAAGCGCCTGTTGCTGCCCTTCATCGCGCTCGCCGTGCTCGCCTCCGCCCTCGCCGGCTGTGGCCAGAAAGGCCCGCTGTACCTGCCCGACGACGACAAGACCGTCAAAGAACGCGACAAAGACGTCTTCCTCTAAGGGGGTTCCATGCAAGCCTTTACCAGCCGCGACGGGCAACTGTTCGCGGAGGGCGTGGCCCTGTCCGCCATCGCCGAACGCTTCGGCACGCCCACCTACGTCTATTCCCGCGCCCACATCGAGGCCCAGTACCGGGCCTACGCCGATGCCCTTTCCGGCATGCCGCACCTGGTCTGCTTCGCGGTCAAGGCCAACTCCAACCTGGGCGTGCTGAACGTGCTGGCGCGCCTCGGCGCCGGCTTCGACATCGTTTCCCGCGGCGAACTGGAACGCGTGCTGGCCGCCGGCGGCGATGCCGCGAAGATCGTGTTCTCCGGCGTCGGCAAGACCCGCGACGACATGCGTCGTGCCCTGGAAGTCGGCGTGCACTGCTTCAACGTCGAGTCGGTGGACGAGCTGGAGCGCCTGCAGCAGGTCGCCGCGCAAGCCGGCAAGACCGCCCGCATCTCGCTGCGGGTCAACCCGGACGTGGACGCCGGTACCCACCCCTACATCTCCACCGGCCTGAAGGAGAACAAGTTCGGCATCGACATCGAGCAGGCGCCCGAGGTGTATGCCCGCGCCGCCGCGCTGCCGAACCTGGAAGTCGTCGGCGTGGACTGCCACATCGGCTCCCAGCTGACCAGCCTGCCGCCCTTCCTCGACGCCCTCGAACGCCTGCTGCTGCTGGTCGACCAGCTGGCCGAACAAGGTATCCAGATCAAGCACCTGGACCTCGGCGGCGGCCTCGGCGTGCAGTACCGCGACGAGCAGCCGCCGCTGGCCGGCGACTACATCGCCGCCGTGCGCGAGCGCCTCGAAGGCCGCGACCTGGCCCTGGTGTTCGAGCCGGGCCGCTCCATCGTCGCCAACGCCGGCGTGCTGCTGACCCGCGTGGAATACCTCAAGCACACCGCGCACAAGGACTTCGCCATCATCGACGCGGCCATGAACGACCTGATCCGCCCGGCCCTGTACCAGGCGTGGATGGACGTCACCCCGGTGCAACCGCGCCAGGGCGAGGCGCGCGCCTACGACCTGGTCGGGCCGATCTGCGAGACCGGCGACTTCCTGGCCAAGGGCCGCGAGCTGGTGCTGGCCGAGGGCGACCTGCTGGCCGTGCGCTCGGCCGGCGCCTACGGCTTCGTCATGAGTTCCAACTACAACACCCGCGGCCGCGCCGCCGAGGTGCTGGTGGATGGCGAGCAGGCCTTCGAGGTGCGCCGCCGCGAGACCCTCGAGGAACTCTACGCCGGCGAAAGCCTGCTGCCGCAGTGAGGGCGCGATCATGCTATTGCGCTTCACCAAGATGCACGGCCTCGGCAACGACTTCATGGTCCTCGACCTGATCAGCCAGCACGCGCACATCCAGCCCAAGCACGCCAAGCAGTGGGGCGACCGCCACACCGGCGTCGGCTTCGACCAGCTGCTGCTGGTGGAGGCGCCGACCAGCCCGGACGTGGACTTCCGCTACCGCATCTTCAATTCCGACGGCTCGGAAGTGGAGCAGTGCGGCAACGGCGCGCGCTGCTTCGCCCGCTTCGTGGTGGACAAGCGCCTGACCGTGAAGAAGCAGGTCCGGGTCGAGACCAAGGGCGGCATCATCGAACTCAACCTGCGCCCGGACGGCCAGGTCACCGTGGACATGGGCCCGCCGCGCCTGGCACCGGCACAGATTCCGTTCCAGGCCGAGGCCGAGGCGCTGAGCTACCCGGTCGAAGTGGATGGGCAGCACCATGAGCTGGCCGCCGTGTCCATGGGCAACCCGCACGCCGTGCTGCGCGTCGATAACGTCGACACGGCCCCCGTACATCAGTTGGGGCCGAAGCTGGAGCACCATCCGCGCTTCCCGCAGCGGGTCAACGTCGGTTTCCTGCAGATCGTCGACCGCAGGCAGGCACGCCTGCGCGTGTGGGAGCGCGGCGCCGGCGAGACCCGCGCCTGCGGCACCGGCGCCTGCGCCGCCGCCGTCG
Organism: Pseudomonas paralcaligenes; assembly: GCF_019655855.1. GTDB lineage: Bacteria > Pseudomonadota > Gammaproteobacteria > Pseudomonadales > Pseudomonadaceae > Aquipseudomonas > Aquipseudomonas paralcaligenes. Next base: position 216,725 of record NZ_BPFX01000004.1, read on the forward strand.
CCGCCATCCGCCAGGGCTGGATGGATTCGCCCGTGCAGCTGGAACTGCCGGGCGGCAAGCTCTCCATCGAGTGGGCAGGGCCGGGTGAGCCGGTTATGATGACCGGACCCGCCGTTCGCGTGTACGAAGGACAGGTTCGCCTATGAGTACGCAGGATCAGATTCCGCTGGATGCCGAGAGCGTCGCCGCCTACCTGCGGCAGCACCCGGAATTCTTCGTCGACTACGAGGAACTGATCCCCGAACTGCGCATTCCGCACCAGCCCGGCACCGCCGTCTCGCTGGTGGAGCGCCAGGTCAAGCTGCTGCGCGAGCGCAACATCGAGATGCGCCACCGCCTGTCGCAGCTGATGGACGTGGCCCGCGACAACGACCGCCTGTTCGACAAGACCCGCCGCCTGGTCCTCGACTTGCTTGACGCCGCCAGCCTGGAAGAGGTCATCGGCGCGGTGGAAGACAGCCTGCGCCATGAGTTCCAGGTGCCCTTCGCCAGCCTGATCCTGTTCAGCGACACGCCGCTGGGCGTCGGTCGCTCGGTCAGCTCGGCCGAAGCCCACCAGGCCATCGGCGGCCTGCTCGGCGGCGGCAAGACCACCTGCGGCGTGCTGCGCCCCAACGAACTGGCCTTCCTCTTCGGCGAGGCCGAGCACACCCAGGTCGGCTCGGCCGCCGTGGTCAGCCTCAGCCACCAGGGCCTGCACGGCGTGCTGGCAATCGGCAGCCCGGACCCGCAACACTACAAGAGCAGCCTCGGCACCCTGTTCCTCGGCTACATCGCCGAAGTGCTGGCCCGCGTGCTGCCACGCTTCGCTGCGCCGCTGCGCTCGGTACGTTAAAAGCAGCTATAAGCCACAAGCTTCACGCTGCAAGAGAACGGCCGGACGCTCTTACTTGGAGCTTGTCGCTTGAAGCTTGCAGCCGACCTCGACGCCTTCCTCGAACACCTGCGCAGCGAGCGCCAGGTCTCGCCGCACACCCTCGACGGCTATCGCCGCGACCTGCTGAAAGTGCTCGCCCTGTGCGAGAAGAACGCCATCGCCGGCTGGGCCGACCTCGACACCCGCAGCCTGCGCAGCTTCGTCGCCCGCCTGCACGCCCAGGGCCAGTCCAGCCGCTCCCTGGCGCGCCTGCTCTCGGCGGTGCGCGGCTTCTATCAGTACCTCGGCCGCGAGGGCCTGTGCCGCCACGACCCGGCCGCCGGGTTGTCCGCGCCCAAGGGCGAGCGCCGCCTGCCCCGCGCGCTGGACGCCGACCGCGCGGCCCAGCTGCTCGACGGCGCGGTGGAGGACGACTTCATCGCCCGCCGCGACCAGGCCATGCTCGAACTCTTCTATTCCTCCGGCCTGCGCCTGTCCGAGCTGGTCGGACTCGATCTCGATGGCCTCGACCTGCCCGCCGGCCTGGTGCGCGTGCGCGGCAAGGGCAACAAGGCCCGCGAGCTGCCGGTCGGACGCAAGGCCCGCGAAGCCCTGGAGGCCTGGCTGCCATTGCGCGCCCTGAGCAACCCGCAGGACGGCGCCGTGTTCGTCGGCCGCCAGGGCCGGCGCCTGACCCCGCGCGCCATCCAGCTGCGGGTGCGCGAGGCCGGCGTGCGCGAGCTGGGCCAGCACCTGCACCCGCACATGCTCAGGCACTCCTTTGCCAGCCATATGCTGGAGTCCAGCCAGGACCTGCGCGCCGTGCAGGAACTGCTCGGCCACGCCGACATCGCCACCACCCAGATCTACACCCACCTGGACTTCCAGCACCTGGCCAAGGTCTACGACGGCGCCCACCCACGCGCCAAGCGCAAGAGCGAAACCTCATGAGCATCCGCCTGATCACCTTCGACCTCGACGACACCCTGTGGGACGTGGCCCCGGTGATGCACAGCGCCGAGGCCGCGCTGCGCGACTGGCTGGCCGCCGAGGCGCCGCGCCTCGGCCCGGTGCCGATCGAACACCTGTGGGCGATCCGCGCCCGCCTGATGGAGGTCGACCCCGGCCTCAGGCACCGCCTCAGCGAACTGCGCCGACGCATCCTGCTGCATGCCCTGCTCGATGCCGGCTACCCACAGGGCGAGGCCGATGATCTGGCCGAACTGGGCTTCCAGGTGTTCCTCGCCGCGCGCCACCAGGTCCAGCTGTACCCCGAGGTGCACCCGACCCTCGAACGCCTGGCCATGCGCTACACCCTCGGCGTGATCACCAACGGCAACGCCGACGTGCGCCGCCTGGGCCTGGCCGACTACTTCCGCTTCGCCCTGTGCGCCGAGGAACTGGGCATCGGCAAGCCCGATCCGCATCCGTTCCGAACCGCGCTGAAACACGCCGGAGTCGAGGCCGGACAGGCCGTGCACATCGGCGATCACCCCGGCGACGACATCGCCGGCGCCAAGGCCGCCGGAATGCATGCCATCTGGTTCAACCCGAACGGCCGGACCTGGGAAGGCGATGAGGCGCCGGACAGGGAAATCCGCAGCCTCGGCGAGCTTCCGGCACTACTGCATGAGTGGTAGGTCAGGGGCACCCGTCACGGAAGTTGACGTCAGAATATCGGCTGAAATTCACATTTCCGGGCAATGCCCATACAATCGCCCGCCACCATAACAAGACATTTCAGCGAGGCTCCTGGGCGCTAGACCGCCTAAAGAATCTCGCTCCGCTTTCGTAGCACTTGCCTCCACTTTCGGGAAAACCGACGAAGAACCCTGGCGCGACACCCTGAATCGCTCCGAATATCTGTCTCGTCACAAGTTCCCCGTCATCGCTACCTATCTATCCCTCGTTGAGCCATGAGCGCCGTATTTGGAGTAATGGATGTCTGAAAGGACCCAAGCGACAGTTGCCAGATTCAAAAGCAAGGAAGCCATCATCGGAATCGTGGGCCTGGGCTACGTCGGCCTGCCGCTGATGCTGCGCTACAACGCCATAGGATTCCGCGTGCTCGGCATCGATATCGACACGGCCAAGGTCGACCGGCTCAATGCCGGCCAGAGCTACATCGAGCACATTGCCTGCGAGCACATCGCCCAGGCTCGCGCATCGGGTTTCGAAGCGACCACCGAGTTCGCCCGCGCCGCCGAATGCGACGCCCTGATCCTCTGCGTACCCACCCCGCTGAACAAGTATCGCGAGCCGGACATGAGCTTCGTGATCAACACCACCGATGCGATCAAGCCCTACCTGCGCCCCGGGCAGGTGGTCTCGCTGGAGAGCACGACGTATCCCGGCACCACCGAGGAAGAACTGCTGCCCCGCGTACAGGAAGGCGGCCTGAAGGTGGGCGACGACCTCTTCCTGGTCTACTCGCCGGAGCGCGAAGACCCGGGCAATCCGAACTTCGAGACGCGCACCATCCCCAAGGTGATCGGCGGACACACGCCGGATTGCCTGCAGGTCGGCATCGCGCTCTACGAGCAGGCCATCGACAAGGTGGTGCTGGTCAGCTCGACCAAGGCGGCGGAAATGACCAAGCTGCTGGAGAACATCCACCGCGCGGTGAACATCGGCCTGGTCAACGAAATGAAGGTGGTGGCCGACCGCATGGGCATCGACATCTTCGAGGTGGTCGATGCCGCCGCGACCAAGCCGTTCGGCTTCACGCCCTACTACCCCGGCCCCGGCCTGGGTGGCCACTGCATTCCCATCGACCCGTTCTACCTGACCTGGAAGGCACGGGAGTACGGCCTGCATACCCGCTTCATCGAGCTGTCCGGCGAAGTGAACAAGGCGATGCCCGAATACGTGCTGGGCAAGCTGATGGACGGCCTGAACGACCAGGGGCGCGCGCTCAAGGGTAGTCGCGTGCTGGTGCTGGGCATCGCCTACAAGAAGAACGTCGACGACATGCGCGAGTCGCCTTCGGTGGAGATCATGGAATTGATCGAGGCCAAGGGCGGCATCGTGGCCTATAGCGATCCGCACGTTCCGGTGTTCCCGAAGATGCGCGAGCATCACTTCGAGCTGTCCAGCGAAGCGCTGACCGCCGAGAACCTGGCATCCTTCGATGCGGTCGTGCTGGCTACCGATCACGACCGCTTCGACTATGAGCTGATCCGCAGTCATGCCCGTCTGATCGTCGACAGCCGCGGCAAGTACCGGGCGCCGGCGGACAACGTCATCAAGGCCTGACCATCGGGGGCCGGTGGAACGCCGGCCTTTCCATCACCGACTCACGGGACTCGCTTCATGAAACGCTTCGCTCTCATCGGCGCTGCCGGCTATATCGCGCCACGCCACATGCGCGCCATCAAGGACACCGGCAACGAGCTGGCCTGCGCCTACGACATCAACGATTCGGTCGGCATCATCGACAGCCTCTCGCCCCAGAGCGAGTTCTTCACCGAGTTCGAGCGTTTCTACGACTATGCCTGGCGCCAGAAACGCGATCCGGCCACCGCGCTGGACATCGTGTCGGTATGCTCGCCCAACTACCTGCACCATCCGCACATCACCGCCGGCCTGCGCCTGGGTTGCGACGTGATCTGCGAGAAACCTCTGGTACCCAGTGCCGCCATGCTCGACGACCTGGCTCTGGTCGAACGTGAAACCGGCAAGCGCCTCTACAACATTCTGCAACTGCGCCATCACCAGGCAATCATCGACCTCAAGCAGAAGGTCGAGACGGGTGGCCAGGCGCACAAGCACGAGGTCGAGCTGACCTACATCACCAGTCGCGGCAAGTGGTACATGGAGAGCTGGAAGGGCGACCCGCGCAAATCCTTCGGCGTGGCCACCAACATCGGTGTGCATTTCTACGACATGCTGCACTTCATCTTCGGCAAGCTGCAGCGCAACGTGGTCCACTTCGCCAACGAGTTCAAGGCAGCGGGTTACCTGGAGTACGAGAAGGCCCGGGTGCGCTGGTTCCTCTCCATCGACGCAGGCGATCTGCCCGACTCGGTGAAGGGCAAGAAGCCGACCTACCGCTCGATCACCTGCGACGGCAGCGAGATCGAGTTCTCCGAAGGCTTCACCGACCTGCATACGATCAGCTACCAGGCCATCCTCGACGGCCAGGGCTACGGCATCGAGGACGCCCGCCACTGCGTGGAAACCGTCGAGACCATCCGCACCCTGGCGCCCAGTCGCCCGCAGGACGGCGAAGATCACCCGTTCCTCGCGCGCCTGCTGGGCTGAGCCATGAGCCATTACCAGCACCCCAGCGCCATCGTCGACGACGGCGCGCAGATCGGCGAAGGCTCGCGCGTCTGGCATTTCGTGCATGTCTGCGGCGGCGCCCGCATCGGCCGGGGCGTGTCGCTCGGGCAGAACGTGTTCGTCGGCAACAAGGTCGTCATCGGCGACCACTGCAAGATCCAGAACAACGTCTCGGTCTACGACAACGTCACGCTCGAAGAAGGCGTGTTCTGCGGACCGAGCATGGTCTTCACCAATGTCTACAACCCGCGCTCGCTGATCGAACGCAAGGACGAGTACCGCGACACCCTGGTGAAGAAAGGGGCGACCCTGGGCGCCAACTGCACCATCGTCTGCGGCGTGACCATCGGCGAGTTCGCCTTCGTTGGCGCTGGCGCGGTGATCAACAAGGACGTGTCGGCCTACGCCCTGATGGTTGGCGTGCCGGCGCGGCAGATCGGCTGGATGAGCGAGTTCGGCGAACAGCTCGAGCTGCCTCTGGAGGGTGAAGGTAGCGCACCATGCATCCACACCGGTGCCCGCTATGTGCTTAGGGGCAAGGCGTTGACCAAGGAGGAGGCGCAATGATCGAGTTCATCGACCTCAAGGCGCAGCAGGCGCTGATCAAGGAAAGGATCGACGCCGGTATCCAGCGTGTCCTGGCCCATGGGCAGTACATCCTCGGCCCGGAAGTGAGCGAGCTGGAAGAAAGGCTCGCCGCCTTCGTCGGCGCCAGGTTCTGCATCAGCGTCGCCAACGGCACCGACGCGCTGCAGATCGCCCAGATGGCGCTGGGCATCGGCCCGGGCGACGAAGTCATCACCCCCGGCTTCACCTATATCGCCACCGCCGAGACCGTCGCCCTGCTGGGGGCGAAGCCGGTATACGTGGACATCGACCCGCGTACCTACAACCTCGATCCGCAACTGCTGGAAGCGGCCATCACCCCGCGAACCAAAGCGATCATCCCGGTGTCGCTGTATGGCCAGTGCGCCGACTTCGACGCCATCAATGCCATCGCTACCCGACATGGCATTCCGGTGATCGAGGACGCCGCGCAGAGCTTCGGCGCGACCTACAGGGGCAAGCGCTCCTGCAACCTGACCACCATCGCCTGCACCAGCTTCTTCCCGAGCAAGCCATTGGGCTGCTACGGCGATGGCGGCGCGATCTTCACCAACGACGAGGAGCTGGCCAGGGTCCTGCGGCAGATCGCCCGCCACGGTCAGGATCGCCGCTACCACCACATCCGCGTCGGCGTGAACAGCCGCCTGGACAGCCTGCAGGCGGCCATCCTGCTGCCGAAGCTGGAGATTTTCCCGCGAGAACTGGAACTGCGGCAGGCAGTGGCCGGTCGTTATGCCCAGCTTCTCGAAGACGCCGGCATCGCGGCCCCCTTCGTCGAGCCTCACAACCAGAGCGCCTGGGCGCAGTATTCGGTGCAGGTGGAGGGTCGTGACCAGGTCCAGGAAAGGCTCAAGGCGGCCGGCGTTCCTACCGCGGTGCATTATCCGATTCCCCTGAACCGCCAGCCGGCGGTCCGGGACGACCTGGCCAGCCTGCCGTTCGGCGATGCCGTGGCCGAGCGGGTAATGAGCCTGCCGATGCACCCGTACCTGGACGAGAGCGCCCAGCACCACGTCGTCAGCACCCTGAAAGGAAGCCTCGCATGAGCCGCAAGATCCTGACCATCGTCGGCGCCCGCCCGCAGTTCATCAAGGCGGCGGCGGTATCACGGGAGATTCTCCGGCATCCGGGCAAGGCCGTAGAGGTGATGGTTCACACCGGGCAGCACTACGACCCGAACATGTCCCAGGTTTTCTTCGACGAACTGGAGATCCCGGCCCCGCGCTACAACCTGGAAATCGCAGGCGGCGGCCACGGCGCGATGACGGGCCGCATGCTCGAAGGCATCGAGCGGATACTGCTGGACGAGCGGCCGGACTGGGTGCTGATCTACGGCGACACCAACTCCACCCTGGCCGGCGCGCTGGCGGCGGCGAAGCTGCATATTCCCGTGGCGCATGTCGAGGCCGGGTTGCGCTCCTTCAACATGCGCATGCCGGAGGAGGTGAATCGCATCCTCGCCGACCGCGTCTCGACCCTGCTGCTGTGTCCCACGGCCATGGCGGTGGAGAACCTGGCCCGGGAAGGCGTCACCGAAGGCGTGCATAACGTGGGCGACGTGATGTACGACGTGGCGCTGCACTACCGCGAACGCGCCAGGACGGACAGCCGTATCCTCGCCACGCTGGGGCTGGCACCAGGCGGCTTCGCGCTGGCGACCTGCCACCGCGCCGAGAATACCGACGATCCGCAGCGCCTGACCGAAATCCTTTCCGCGCTGGCCGAGATTGGCCGCGAACTGCCGGTGGTCCTGCCGCTGCATCCGCGCACCCGCAAGCTGATCGGCGACCACGGGCTGGAACGTCTGCTGGAGGCGCTGACCGTGGTGGAGCCGCTGTCATTCCTCGATATGGTGGCACTCGAACAGGCAGCGCGGGTCATACTCACCGACTCCGGCGGTGTGCAGAAGGAGGCCTTCTTCTATCGGGTGCCCTGCATCACCATGCGTGACGAAACGGAGTGGGTGGAAACGGTGGAACTGGGCTGGAACCAGATCGTGGGGGCTTCCCGGCAACGCATTCTCGAGGCATTCGCGAAAGCCGCCAGCGGTCGCTCGAGCGACTCGCACGCGCCTTATGGCGATGGCTTCGCCAGTCGGGCGATCCTCGAAAAGATACTGAGCGCAGGTTGAGATGGGAGCCTTAGCGAGCCTTCTGCAGCATCGCCATATCCTCTACTCGACGGTAGTCCAGGGGTTGCGCAAGCGAACCAGCGCCAACGCGCTGGGCATGTTCTGGCTCCTGCTCTACCCGCTGCTGTTCCTAGGCATGTACAGCCTGGTGTTCGTGCAGATCCTGCAGGTCCGGATTCCGGGGCTGGCCACCACCGACTACATTCTGGTGGTGTTCTCCGGACTGGTGCCATTCCTGGCCTTCGCGGAGGCCTTCGGCAACGGCACGACCAGCATCGTCGCCAATCGCGACCTGCTCATGAACACGCTGTTTCCCATAGAGCTGGTAGTGGCCAGGGAAGTGTTCGTCGGGCACGTCACCATGGGCATGGGCATGCTGCTGTTGTGGGGCACGGTGATCCATTTCCACGGCGTCCACTGGACCCATCTGCTGGTGCCGCTGATCTACCTGCTGCAGATCATGATGGTGCTGGGCTTCGTGTGGATCACGGCGACCCTGACGGTGTTCTTCCGCGACCTGCAGCAGGCCATCCCCATCCTGGTGCTCTTCCTGATGATGATTTCGCCCATCGGCTACACCGCCGACATGGTGCCCGACGGGCTGCAGGCCATCCTCTTCCTCAACCCGCTGGCCTGGCTGATGGAGCTTTACCGGGCATGCCTGATGCAGGGCGTCGTGCCGCTCGAACAGCTCGGCGCGTTCGCGGCCTTTTCCCTCGCCCTGTTCATGCTCGGGGGCAGTCTGATCCTGAGGCTCAAACCCTTGTTCGCCGACTATGTCTGATATCGCGATCTCCATCTCGTCCGTGAGCAAGAGCTTCCGGCGCTTCCAGCACCCCGGCTGGAGAGCGCTGGACGCACTGGGCTTGCCCGTGTCGCGCAAGCGCTACGACACCTTCCAGGCACTGGCGGACATCGACCTGGACATCGCCCGCGGCGAGAAGGTGGCGCTGATCGGCCGCAACGGCGCCGGCAAGAGCACACTGCTGCGCCTGGTCTCGGGGCAGATGCGCGCCGACCAGGGAACGATCGCGGTCAACGGCAAGGTGCAGGCGCTGATGACCCTCGGCACCGGCTTCCATCCGGACTTCACCGGGCTGGAAAACATCCGCTCTGCGCTTTCCTACCAGGGCATCCAGCCCTCGCGAATGGCCAACTGCATCGAGGAAATCGCCGACTTCACCGAGCTGGAAGGCTTCCTGCAACGCCCGGTCAAGGAATACTCGGCCGGGATGTACGCCCGCCTGGCCTTCGCGGTCGCCACCACCCTGACACCGGAAGTGCTGATCATCGATGAGATCCTCGGCGCCGGCGACGCCTACTTCCTGGGCAAGTGCATCCAGCGCATGAAGGCACTCACCAGCCAGGGGGCGACCCTGCTGTTCGTCTCCCACGACATCGCCTCGGTACAGATGCTCTGCGACAGGGGCGTCTGGCTCGAAGGCGGGCGAATCCGCCAGGACGGACCGTTGCTGCCGGTCAGCAAGGCCTACCTCGCCAGCGTCCGCGAGGAAGAAGAGCGCCGGGTACGGGCCAGGAGCATGTCGCTGACCAAAGGCCAGGTCTCCGCCCTGACCGGAGGCGACAGCCAGACGACCCTCCTCCGCCTGGTCGGGCAGGACGGCGCGCCGCCTTCCAGCCCTCTGCTGGTACGCGCCGTGGAATACGGGGATGCCAACGGGACCCTGGGCGGGATAGACATGGCTGGCGCCCAGGCAGGGGCCTCCCGGCTGATCGTGGACCCTCGCTTCATGAACTGGCAGCGGGTCAAGCAGCAGGGCGAGGATGACCCCAGCTGGGCCTTCGGCGACTTCGGTGGTCGCTACAAGCATGCCCCGCTGCAGATCGCCTGGCCCGCCGACGTCCCCAGCGGTGCCTGGGTAAGGCTGGACTACCGCGCCAGCACCAGCGATCCCGTGCAGCTCGAACAGTACGCGCCGGAGCAGGACGCCTATTGCGGTCTGGCCGAGATCGCTCCGGATGCATCGCCTGCCTGGCAGACCCTGCACGTCGCGCTCCAGGAAAACCAGGCGCTCGGCGAACAGCGCAGCGCCGGCCTGATCGCCGAGCTGCAGGAGCTGGAGGTGCATGATCGGTACGGCAGCGGAGAAATCCGCATCACGGGATTCGGCTTCTTCGATGCGGAAGACAACAGGCGGCACACCCTGATCAGCGGCGAGCCCGCCTTCGCCGTCATGGCCTTCGAGGCCAACGCGACCGTGCCGGACCCGGTGCCGGTGATCGCGGTCTACCGCCCCGACGGCACCTGTGCGATGCAGGTGATCGCCAGCCTGAGCGGACAGCGCTTCGCCAAGCTCGAAGGCAAGGGCGGGATTCGGGTCGACTTCGCACCGCTCCTGCTCGGCCCCGGCGACTATCTGGTCTCGGTGGCGCTGTTCCACGAGCTCAATCCGGCGTCCTCGATCGAGCCTTCCGCCTACGACCTGCACGATCGCTGCCACGCCCTCAAGGTCCTCCCGCCGCCCGGCATCCAGGTGCAGATCGGCGTGGTGAACCAGCCGGCACGCTGGGAGCTGCTGCCATGAGCCAGGACATCCGTCTCTACGGCTCGGCGGAGGTCTGGGACCAGCCGCTGCAGGCCGGGCAGCGCAACCTGTTGCAGGCCATCCGCGACTTCTGGCCCGCCGGCATCGCTTCCGTGCTCGACATCGGCTGCGGCGACGGCAAGCTGACTTCGTCGCTCGCCAAACAGCATCGCGACGCCCTCTTCGTCGGCCTGGACAGCAGCGACGAAGCCCTGTCGCGCCTGCCTTTCACCGGCGTAAAGGGAGATGCGCAGGCGCTGCCGTTCGCCGATGCGGCGTTCGACCTCGTCATGAGCACCGACGCCCTCGAACACATGCCCGAGGCGACGGAAGCCGCCGCCTGGAGCGAACTGTTCCGGGTCGCCGGCAAAGCCGTCATGGTCGCCGTGCCCTTCCGCGAGGAGCTGCTGGACGCGACCACCCGCTGCGCGAGCTGCGGACATCGCTATCACGTCAACTGGCACCAGCGCAGCTACGACTTCGCCGACCTTCACCGCCGCGCGCCCATCGGCTGGAGCGTCCACTCCACGGTGCTGGCAGGGGAGCCGTGGAGCGCCATGTTGCCGCCCGAGACGCACCTGCGCCGCTCGGCGCTGGATCAGTGGGCAGGCTGGAGCGCCGCCATCTGTCCCGAATGCGGCACCAGCGGACAGCCCGCCGACCCTCTGGAACCGCTCTCTCCACTCCTGGCCCGGGCGCTGGGGAGACAGCTGTATCCCGCCCTCCTCGAGCAACGCTACTGCCGCAGCCACAGCGAGGTCCTGGTCGTCTTCCAGCGCCAGCCGCTGACCTTCGGCCAGTCTCCGGCGGCGGCCACGCAGCACCTGCAAACAGCGACCTGCGTGGACTTCGTGAACCAGCCAATGGCGTCGAACCTGGCCCCCTTCTGCCAGGTTGCCCAGTATGTCGCGGCGGCCGATGGCGGATGGCGCCTGCAATTCCCGCTGTATGAGGCAGCCCCGCTGCTCGAGGTCCGGCGCCGGCCTGGCAGCCAGGGCGAGCTGCATCTGTCGCTGGAGGACGCGGCAGGGCTGCTGCTGGAAGGCTGCGTGCTGGAAGCCGGGCAGGACCATGCAACACTGGCCTTGCCGCGCGCGCCCGTCGCTGGCTACTACGGAATACTGGCCTCCTGCGAGTCGGAGGCCTTTGCATCCGTCCGCCTGGGCGAAGGCCCGGTCGTCGCATGGGCGCAACCCGCAGAGCCGGAGACGCATGCCTACTGGCGCTGCGAAGAGGCCGACCATCCTCTCTTCGCCCAGGTCACTGCCCCCACCTGGCTGGACGCCCGCACCCTGACCACTGCGCCGTCCCCCCTTGAGCCCACGCCTGGAGCAGTCATCGGAGACCTCCAGAACTGCTTCGAGGAAGCGCTGAGCCAGATGCCGACGCCGGCAACGGAAGACACCTCGGCGCAAGTGGGTGAATTGCAGGCAAGGCTCCAGAATCTTGGCGCGGAACGCGATTCCCTGCTGAAGAAGGCGCAGCAGGCGGAGACGATGTCCGTCCAGTTGCAGAACCTCACCGCCGAGCGCGACGCCCTCCTCGCCCGCGCCCGGGAAGCCGACCGGCTCGCCGTGCAGAACCAGAATCTCGCGGCCGAATACGAGGTCTTGCTGGAAAAGGCGCAACGGGCAGAGGCCCAGGCCGTACAGCTGCAGAACCTGACCGCCGAACGCGACATGCTCGTCGCGCGCGCGCGGGAAGCCGATCGCCTCGCCGTGCAACATCAGAACTTCACGGCAGAACATCACGTGCTGCGGGAAAAGGCACGGCTGGCGGAGTCTCAGGCGGTCCAGCTGCAGAACCTGATTGCCGAACGCGATGCTCTTCTGGAGCGAGCCCGGGAAGCCGACCAGCTCGCCGTCCAGATCCAGAACCTGTCTGCCGAGCGCGATACGCTGCTGGAAAAAGCGCGGATGGCAGATGCCCAATCCGTCCAGCTGCAAAACCTGGGCGTCGAACGCGACGCCCTTGTCGAGCGCGCCCGGGAAGCCGACCGGCTGGCCGTACAGCTGCAGAACCTCTCTGCCGAGCGCGATACGCTGCTGGAGCGGGTGCAGTCGGCAGATTCCCTGTCCGTCCAGTTGCAGAACCTGGCTGTCGAGCGTGACGCGCTTCTCGAACGGACCCGCGAGGCCGACCGGTTGGCCGTACAGCTGCAGAATCTCGCTGCCGAGCGCGATACGCTGCTGGAGCGAGTACGGGCGGTGGATGCACAGTCTGTCCAACTGCAGAACCTGATCGCCGAGCGCGACGCACTTCTCGAACGGACCAGGGAGGCCGACCTGCTGGCCGTACAGCTGCAGAATCTCTCTGCCGAGCACGATACGCTGCTGGAACGCGTACGGGCGGCAGATGCGCAATCCGTCCAATTGCAGAACCTCGCTGCCGAGCGCGATTTGCTGCTGGAGCGGGTACGGGCAGCAGATGCGAGCTCCGTACAGCTGCAGAACCTGAGCGCCGAGCGCGACGCCCTTCTCGAACGCGCCCGGGAAGCCGACCGGCTGGCCGTGCAGCTGCAGAACCTGGCAGCCGAGCATGCCGACGTGCAGGCACGCGAGGCCATGCACGACAGGACGCGGAACGAGCTGGATGCAAGCATCGCCAAGCTCGAAGAAAAATACGCCCAACTGTCAGGCCGCCTCCGGGAAACGGAAGAACAACTGGAGCGGCGCAACGATGAGTTGAATGCCTGCAAGGCTCGGCTCGAACAACTCAGCCAACATATCGAGAACCGACTCGGAACGATGGCCAGACATGCCCTGGCCAAGTTGCCAGGAAAGCCATAAGGGAGGCGAGCCAGATGGCTCATGTACTGATGCTCTGCCACGACCAGCATCTTGACCGCAGGGTGGTGGCACAGGCAGTTACCTTGATCGAGGGCGGCCACCAGGTTCGCCTGCTCGCACTGTCATTCGAGGGCGAGACCAGCCATGAACTGCTGGAGGAAGGGATTCAGCTCACCCGTATCGGGCTGAACCACATCATTCCGGAAAACCCGACCTACACAGGGTATATGGCGCGGCAGCACAAGCTGAACGATCTGCTGAACCGGGCAGCCAATCGCTACCCGCACCGCCTGGGCCTGTTCCAGCGCCTGTTCAACTACGGCAGCAAGCTGAACTGGAACCTGTACAAGGCGCTGCTGCTGTTGCGTTACCGCAATCGCAGACTCCACGACCCCCTGCCATTCCGCCAGGCCTTCTTCCAGCACGGGCTCCAGTTCCCGAGCGACCTGGTTCAGGTACATGACCTGCCGGCGCTGGAAGCCGGCACGGAGCTAGCAGCCACCTGGCAGGTGCCGCTGGTCTATGACGCCCACGAACTGTACCCGGAGCAGAAGTCGTTCTCCCGGGCACAGAGAAACATCTGCTCGAAAGCGGAAGATCGACTGATCCAGAAGGCCGACCTGGTCTTTGCCGTCAACGAGTCCATCGGCGAAGAGATGGCGCGCCGCTACCGCATAGCCAAGCCGGTCACCCTGCTCAACGCCATAGATCCCCACGAGACGTTCGACCCCGATGCCCACTACGATCTGCTGCGCGAAAAGCTCGACATCTCGCCGCAGCGACGCATCCTGCTGTTCCAGGGTGGCTTCTCACCCTACCGGAACCTGGAAAACCTGATGCAGGCGATGGCCCATGTCCATACCCCGGACGTGGACCTGGTGATGATGGGCTTCGGCGACTTCGGAGAACTGCTCAAGGAACAGGCCGCCAGCCTGAAGCTGCTCGGCTCGCGCATCCACTTCCTGCCCGCCGTGCCCCAGAGCGAGCTTCTCCAGCACAGCGCCTCGGCGGATATCGGGATCATTCCCTATCCCCACGTGGACCTGAACTCCTACTACTGCACGCCCAACAAGCTGTTCGAGTTCATCCAGGCGGGCCTGCCGATCCTTGCCAACGACTCGCCGGAGCTGAACCGCTTCGTCCAGAAGAACGATCTCGGCTATTCGCACCGCATGGACAATCCGAAAAAGATTGCGGAAGCCATCGACGCAGCCTTTGGCTCGCCGCGTTATTCCTCGTGGCGCAGCAATATCAAGAGCAAAAGAAGTGAGCTCGCCTGGAAGGGTCAAGGGGCCATCTACGCCCTGGAAATGAGCAAATTCCTGAATGCCGCCACCAATCCAGAGTCAGACAGTCTGAGCGGAGTCGTTTGATGAACCGTGCCGAGCCGCGCTTTGCGGCGCTTCTCCTGATATTCACCAGCCTCTGGTGCTTGATCGCCCATGCAGATACTGCGGCCGTACAAACCAATGTCGACCAGGCCCGGCACAGCACCGACGATGCAGGAGTGCCGCACTTGACCATCAGCGGAGTGGGCAAGGTCGACCATCCGGCGTGGACGGCCCTGTATGCGCTCGCCTACGCAGGGGTGGAAGACTACGACCCCGGCCTGGGGCTGAAGGCCGACCCGCAGCGCTTCGAGGCCAGCATCGCCTGGCTCAAGGCAAACCTCGCGCAGAACGAGCGGGGGCTCTGGGTCTGGACCTACAACTTCGACAGCACCTACAACGACGTCTCCATCAAGGCGCCCTGGAGCAGTGCCTTCGCACAGGCGACCGGTATCCAGGCCCTGCTGGCACACTGGCGCAAGACCCAGGACCCGAGCAGCCTGGAACTTGCCCGGAAAGCCGCCGAATCGCTGTTCGTACCCCTGAGCGAAGGCGGCTTCCTGTTCAGCGCTGGCGATGACATCTGGTTCGAGGAGATCCCGTCCCCCGTCGAAAACCCCTCGCACATTCTCAACGGGCACATGCGCGCCCTGCTCGCCCTGAACGAACTCAGGGAAGCCACCGGCGAAGACCTGTACCAGCAATGGTTCGGCAAGGGCAGCGACACCCTTCTGCGCTGGTTGCCGCTGTACGACGCCGGGTACTGGCTCCGGTACGACCTGAATCCACGCAAGGATGAACTACTGTTCCGCCTGGCCAACCCCTACGGCTTCGCCAACCCCGAACTGGCCATCGACCGCATCGTGCTTCGCGATCCGGAGTCGGGCGAAGAGTCCGTACTGGATGTCGGCGGCGCCAACGATGCCGAGGGCCCGTTGCGTATTGCCGGTAACGACTGGGGGCAGATAGAGGAGGTGGGCGGCCGCAGCGTTCGGCGCCTGCGTCCGGTCGAAAGCGGGCGGGAAGCGCCGGACAGCGAAGGGCAGATGGTTGCACCTTTCAGTTATATCTACCTGAAGCTGCCCGGAGCATGGAAGAACAATCTCCGCAAAACACCATACGAACTGAGCATCGAATACCTGGACGAGAAACCGGGGAATCTGGAAGTCCAGATGCGCTCCATATCGCCGGCCAATGAAACGTTCAAGAAGCTGAAAGACAGTGATCTGTTGATTTCGGGTGCCAATATCTGGCGTCAGTGGAAAATCAACGTGAATCCTAGCGATCTCGGCTATTGGGTTGGCCGCCTGTACGCTCAGAAACACACTACATATCTGAAGTTACTGGCACACACGGATAATAGACTTTCATCCTGGGCGGATATGGCAGCCGGCTATCAGAACACACTGGAGCCAGGAAAAGCATTCCAGAAAGTTTCCCCCAAGAAAATCGAACTTCCACAACAAACACCCATGCTGCCGATATATTCTCTGGACAAGAGCGGGGTGTTGATGCAGCACGCCGCCACCGCCAAGAGCAGATTCGACAGCAATGGATTGTATGACCCCTCGTCCGACAGGGGCACCCCAATGTATTCGCCATATATCATAGCCACTCAACTGCTTGATGGCCCTGATACTGCTGGCGGAGTCTATTCCGAAATCAAAAACTCCGATATTCAACGTGCCCCAGCGCTGAACTGGCTCAAGAGCCCGAAGAACCAGGTAAAGCTGGGCGATGCGGTAACATTCGAATTCCCCTTCCCCAATGTGTATAACGACGTAACCACCTCGCCCCCCTGGCCCTCGGCATTCAGCCAGGCATATATACTCAAGGCGCTCGAATACACTCTGGAAAATATAGATAAAAGTGCAGATATTCGGAGCCTTCTGAAGAAATCCGCCTACGCCTACGAGATTCCCGTCTCGAAGGGAGGTATATCCAGCGTCACTCGATCCGGGCTGGTCCACTTCGAAGAAGTTCCCAACGCAACCCATGTCCTGAACGCTCACTTAGCGAGTTTGCCAGCACTGGCTTCAACGGCAGATCGGCTGAATGACGCCCGCATCAGGTCTTTGAAGGAGACTGGCATCGAGACATTGCGCGCCAAGCTTTCACAGTTCGATACAGGCTACTGGCTGCGCTATGACCTCAACCCCAAGAAAGAATTGCTGTTCCAACTGGACTGGCTGGCCGGAGAAACGTCTCCGCTCATAGAAAGCATTGCCCTTGAGGCTCCCCAGTTTGCCAAACAGACTCAACTATACGTCGGCAGCGAGCAGGCATTTGATGGCACATCTCGTATCAGCGGACTGGAATGGTCACCGGTACAGCAAGTGGATGGTAAGCAAGCTCGCTCTTTTGCCAACGGCTATCTGAGCCACAAGGAAGCGGTACAGGGAGGCACTCGACATAATGCATACACCCTGATGCAGCTGCCCGAGGCAACGTTCTCCGACTATTTCGACGTACAACCACAGCGACTGGTGATTCGATACAAAGACGTATCGGCCGGGCAGTTTGTGGTCAAGGTCCAGTCGATTAGTGAAGGGAATGCACTGGACTTCACACCGCTCAGGAATTCCGTAATCACGACCACAGGCGATCAGCAATGGAAGGAAGCCGTGATTGAGGTTCGCCCGCAAGACATGGGGTGGTTCAAAGGAGCGGACTATCAGATCTTCGAGGTGGAACAGCTCGAGCAAATTGCCAAACTGACCGGAGACTGGTTCTTCGAACAGTACACGGAGCGCCAGCGCTACTATCTCGACAGCAAGAAAACCGGAAAAGCTGTGATTATCGAACCGGTCTTCCAACCGGTGCTCACGGCCGTCAAGCTCGAACTCGTCGAAGCCTCGAACATGTACGAGGGATTCGGCTTCGAGAATGCTCTGGATGGAGACCCCAATGATGACTACGTTGCGGGGCTGGAAAACTCCGTTCAGGACTTTGTAACGCTCAAGGTGGACTCGCCCATCAAGAAGGGCGTCCTGAAACTCGTCTGGGAAAACGAGACCAACCATGCCCGGGCGGTCTCGATTTCGGCGCTGCGCGCGCCAGGCGAGACATACGAGATAATTGCAGAAGCCTCGCTGCCGAGCGAGAAAGAAGTGGAAATCCCCTTCGAAACCGGCAAACCCTTCAAGAATCTCAGGGTCGAGTTCTCCGATTTCGTCGGTCAGCCCAGGCTCCTGCTGAGGCAGATCGAACTGGAGGCAGCCCTGCCGCCACGGGTAGGAACGGCTGCCGAGGCAACAGCGATCTTCGAACGACAGCCCGAAGGGGACTTTCTGGGTTTGGCGGATATCCGCAATCCGTTGCGGATCTACCGGCAGCCGGTGTCGCTGAAAATAAAGGCGCTCTCCGACTATCTGGTGCGCGGTCTCAATACGGATCACGAAAAGGTACTGGCATTCATGGGCTTCATCGATCAGTTCGATGTCGGCGTCGCCAGCGATACCACTCCAGAAACCACTGTGCTCGAACACATCGGCGCCTGCGGCTCGTTCACCAACACGCTGCTCGCTCTGGCGACCGCCCAGGGCCTGGAGGGACGGGTAGTAAGCATGCTCAATTATCCCGATAGCGATGGGCATGCCCTGGCCGAAATAAAGATCGGTGACAAGTGGCAGCTGTACGATCCCACATACGGCGTCTACTACACACTTGCCGGGAGCGACGCCCTGCTGTCGTTCGCGGAGGTCAAGTCTGCCTACGAGAAAGGTCTGGAAGTAGTAGTCCACCAGGACTCCCAGAGAAAAGGCGCCGCCGCCTACACGGGCAAGGACATTTTCACCCGAGCCAATCCGGCAGGTGTCGCGGGACCGGACAAACCCTTCGTGTTCTCGTTGCTCATGAACCTGAAAGAACGCGATTCGCTGCGCTCGAGCGAATTCGGTCCAAGCTGGCAAGGTGCCAACTTCATCGGAGCCGCGAGCACCAATCAGCAACAGCGCTGGACTCTCGAAGGCCTCACACCGGGCACCGACTATGTCTTCGCGCTGAAAGCCAAGGGCCTGGGCGGCGACATCCTGACCTCGGATCGCACGTTCAAGGTGCGCGCGACACTGCCTGACGATGCTTCGCAGAGCCTTGTGCACACCTTCGACTTTTCCCAGGGCGAGGTGCAGTCTTGGGAAATTCCCTTCACCGCCAAGTCCCAGACCCAGGAAGTTGTCGTCCAGCACGACTACACCGGGCCACTGCACAGATACATAAACATGGAAAGCTATGAAGTGCGCAAACGCTGACATGGCCGGGATGCATAGAAGCGCTTACGCGCAGTCGTCGAAAGCAGAGTGGTCTTCAAGGCGCCAGTTCGTGAAGGGAGCAGATATCTAAATGTGTGGAATAACCGGCGTCCTTGCGATGCAGGGAACCAAAGATGCGCTGGGCGCCTCGCTGACCAGCATGATGCACGCCATCCGCCATCGCGGCCCGGATGGCGACGGCATCTGGCTGGATGAGAAACGCCCTGTCGGTCTGGGGCACGTGCGCCTGGCCATCATCGACCCGGAGCACGGCAAGCAGCCGATGACGACCGAGGATGGCCGCTATGTCGTGGTATTCAACGGCGCCATCTACAACTATCTGGAGCTGCGCCGGGAGCTGACGGGCAAAGGGCATCCGATCCACAGCTATTCGGATACCGAGGTGCTTCTCTATGCCTACCGGGAGTGGGGAGAACAGTTCGTCGACCGCCTGATCGGCATGTACGCCTTCGCCATCTGGGACAAGCATGAGCAGCGGCTGTTCTGTGCGCGCGACCGGATCGGCATCAAGCCGTTCTACTACCATTTCGACGGGCAGCGCCTGCTGTTCGCCTCGGAGATCAAGGCGATCCTGGCCGATCCCGGTGTCGAGGCCGCCGCGAACTTCGAAGGACTGCAGGACTACCTGACCTTCCAGTTCTGCCTGGACCAGAAGACCCTGTTCAAGGGCATCGACAAGCTGGAGCCGGGACACTGCCTGAGCGCCCATTACGAGGGCGACGTGCTCAAGGTCGCCACCCGCCAGTACTGGGACCTGCGCTACGAGATCGACGAGGAGCACGACGAGCGCTACTTCATCGACACACTGTCCGGCCTGATCGACGACTCCATCCGCCTTCACCTGCGTTCCGACGTGCCACTGGGAGCGCACCTTTCCGGCGGGCTGGATTCCAGCTCCATCGTCTGCCTGGCATCGCGCATGCTCGGGGGCGAGCAGCTGAAGACCTTCACCGGGGCCTTCAGCGAGGGGCCCCAGTTCGATGAGACCGCCTATGCCAAGGAGGTCTCGTCCTTCGCCGGTACGGCCTACCACGAAATCTTCATTCCGGCCGGGCATGAGCTGCCCGATGTGCTGCCACGGCTGATGTATTACATGGACGAGCCGCTGGCCGGCCCCGGCGTGATTCCCCAGTACTACGTCTCCCGTCTCGCCAGCGAGCATGTGAAGGTGGTGATGGGCGGACAGGGCGGCGACGAGCTGTTCATCGGCTATGCGCGCTACATGGCCGTCTACCTGGAGAAATGCCTGTCGGGCGCCATCTACCAGACGGCGAACCAGCGGCGCTACGCGGTTTCCCTCGAATCCATCGTGCCGAACCTGCCGTTGCTGGCAACCTACCAGCCCATGCTGCAGAACCTGTGGATGGATGGACTGTTCAATTCGCACGACCAGCGCTACTTCCGCCTGACGGATCGCAGCGAGGGCATGAGCCAGCTGTTCAACCCCGAGGCATTGCGCGGTGCCGGCAACTATTCGCCGTTCGAGTCCTTCCAGCGCATCTTCAACCGTGACGAGCTGCATTCCCTGGTCAACCAGATGACCTACTTCGACCTGAAAGGCTCGCTGCCGGCGTTGCTGCACGTCGAGGATCGCACCAGCATGGCGGCCTCCATCGAATCGCGCGTGCCGCTGCTGGATCACCGCATCGTCGAGTTCATGGCCAGCATCCCGCCCAACATCAAGTTCGCCGGCGGCCGCATGAAGCACCTGTTCAAGGAGTCGGTACGCAGCGCGGTCCCCCAGACGATCTTCGAGCGCAAGGACAAGATGGGCTTCCCCACCCCGCTGACGCAGTGGACCAAGGGTGTCGCCCGCGAGTTCGTGATGGACACGCTGCTCTCCGGGCGGGCCCGGCAGCGTGGCCTGTACAACCCGGAAGCGGTCGAGAAGGCGCTGGCGGACGAGCGAGAGTTCGGCCGTATCGTCTGGGGCCTGCTGTGCCTGGAACTCTGGCACCGCATCTTCATCGACAAGGACATGCAGCCCGGTGGCATCTGATTTCCGGCCGTCCTCGCGGCGAATACTGATGCTGTGCACCGACCGCCGGATCGACCGCCGGATATCGCTCCAGGCGGACAGCCTGGAGGAAGACGGCTGGCAGGTAACGATCCTGGCCATGCCGCTCGACCAGCCCGCCCCGGAAACGGACCCGCGAGTGGTCCGCCTCGGCGCGGCCGGCATGCAGGCGCGCCGGGAAGGCCGGGTCCTGGCGATCTACCGTGTGGTACGCCGCCATCTGTCGATGAACGGCCGGCTCATGCGCCTGCTGAAGTCGTTCGCCTGGCGCTTCCTGGTCGATCAGGAACGCTTCTATCTCAACCTGTTTCTCGCCGACGGACGCCGTCATCCGGCGAAGATCGTGGTGGCCCACGACCTGCCCATGCTGGCGGTCGGCAGGGTCCTGGCCGATGAATTCGGTGCGCGCCTGGTCTACGACAGCCACGAGCTCTACAGCGAGCAGGAGTTTTCTCCGGGCCAGCGGGCGGCCTGGGCGAAGATAGAGCGCCGGCACATCCACGCCTGCGACCGGGTGATCACCGTCAACCCTTCGATCGCGAAGGAACTGCAGACCCGGTACGGACTGGCCGAGGTCGAGGTGATTCTCAATGCCGAGCGCGTAGGACAGTTGCCGCCACGCTCGACGTACCTGCACAAGCACTTCGGCATTCCCGCCGCGCATCGGATCCTGCTCTTTCAGGGAGGCCTTTCCGCCACACGAAACCTGGTCGAACTGGTCGAGGCGATGGCACGGCTGAGCGACAGGAGCATCCACCTGGTCCTGCTGGGCGATGGTCAGCTGTGGCACAGCCTGCAGCGACTGGTCGCACAGCGGGGATTGCAGGAACAGGTCCACCTGCACCCGGCGGTAGCCCAGGCCGAGCTGCTGGCCGTCACCGCCGCCGCGGACGCCGGTGTGATCCCCTATCAGGGCATCTGCCTGAACAACTACTACTGCACGCCGAACAAGCTGTTCGAATTCGTGGCCGCCGGGCTGCCGATTCTCGCCAGCGATCTGCCAGAGCTGCGCCGTCTGGTGGAGGATCGGCAGATCGGCCGCGTGGCCGACCTGGGCACCCCCGCCACCATCGCGACGGCCATCGCGGACTTCTTCGCCGATGAGCAACGCCTGCAGCGCTGGCGGGACAACCTGCTCGAGGTACGCCGGGAATTGAGCTGGGAACGCGAAGGCGAGCGGCTCAAGCGGATCTATGGGGCGTTCCGATGAAAGTCGCGGTCATCTACCAGTACTATCAGGGCCACGCCTCGCCCGGCCATTCGCTGATCTACGAACTGACCCAGCACCTCGCCGGCAACGGACACGAGGTCACTGTGGTGTCCGGGGAGACCGGCTACATGCGGCCCGCGCAGTCCGGCCGCCCCTGGTACAAGCGCCTGCTGCGGCGCGAGCGCGACGGTGCGGTCCAGGTCATCCGTACCTACACCTACTCGCAGCTGCACCGCAGCTACCTGGGCAGGCTGCTCGGCTTCATCTCGTTCTCGCTGACGGCCCCAGTCGGCCTGCTCGTCGCTCCGAGGCCGGACGTGGTGCTGGCCTCCTCTCCGCCCATCTTCCCGATGTTTCCCATCTGGCTGGTGTGCAAGCTGCTCCGCATCCCCATGGTCTTCGAGGTCCGCGACCTGTGGCCGGAGTCCGCCGTGCAGATGGGCATCCTGCACAACCGGCAGTTGATCGCCATCATGTCCTGGATGGAGCGGGTGCTCTACAACAACGCGGCCCATATCGTCGCCTTGACGCATGGCATCCGCGACGACATTCACCGACGCGGCTGGCCCGCCGAGAAGCTGGAGGTCATCACCTGCGGCATCGATACCGGAATGCTCTTCCCGGACGCAGCGGCCGGCGCGGAAGTGCGTCGTGCGCATGGCTGGCAGGGACGCGAACTGGTGCTCTACCTGGGCGCCATGGGAGAAGCCAACAACCTTGAAGTGGTACTGGAGGCCGCGCGCCGCTGCCAGCGGGAGAACGTGCTGTTCCTGCTGATAGGCGACGGCATGAAGCGCCCTCATCTGGAGGCGCGCCTCGACGCGCTGGGACTGGGCAACGTGCGCATTCTGCCGCCGATTCCCAAGGAGGATGTTCGGGGCTACATCAATGCGGCGGACATCTGCCTGGTCACGCTGATGGATATCCCCCTGTTCAAGGGCGCCATTCCCACCAAGCTGCTGGATTACATGGCCTGCGGTCGTCCCGTGCTCTGCGGGGTTGCCGGCGAGGCTGGCGAGATTCTGGAAAGATCGGGCGCGGGATGGATCTTTCCGGCCAACGATGCCGAGCGCCTCGCTCGCATGGTCGAGGAAATGCTTGCCGACGGCCCGGCGCGTTCGCGCATGGGCGAAGGCGGCGTGGCCCATGTACGCAGCCATTTCGACGCCATCGGCAACCGCATGGCGATGGAGCGCCTGCTGGCACGGGTAGCGGCGGGCGACACGCCCGGCACGGCAGGACCCGCAGCGTCATGAAAAAGCCCGCCGAATGGCGGGCTTTTTCATGCGACGGCCGTCCTCAGATGGGGCGGCTGCCGTATTTGCTGTCCGGCTTCTTGGGCGGGTCGGCCACCACGTTGGGCTCGATCTCCTGGACCTTGCCGCCACGGGAGAGGAACTCCTCCATGGCCATGGCCAGGGCGTCGCGTTCCTTCTGCTTGGCTTCTACGCTGGGCAGCTCCTCGACCTCGTCGGCCGCCTTGGCCTTCTTGCCCGATTTGCCACCGGACTCGCCGGCTTCGCCGCTGTCGGCCTCGGCGTCATCGCCGGTATCGGCCGCCTCCAGCTCATCGCCTTCTTCCTCGTCGGCGCCTTCCAGCTCGTCCTGTTCCAGTTCTTCGTCGCTCATGTTCTACCTCATGACTTGCGCAGAGCAGGTTACTTATAGACCAGCCGCATTCATTGCAAAAATGCCGCTGGAAAAAAACGTCATCGGCGGCCGCGGCATCAGCGCAGCTCGCCCTGCAGGGTCGCCAGTACCCGGCGGGCACCGCCATGATCGCGATGCTCGCCGAGATAGATGCCCTGCCAGGTGCCGAGGTTCAACCGACCTTCGCCGATCGGCAGGCTCAGCTGGCAACCCAGCAGGCTGGACTTGAAGTGCGCCGGCAGGTCGTCCGGCCCTTCGTAGTCGTGATCGTAGCCGCCCTCGCCCTGGGGGACGAGACGGTTGAAGAAACGCTCGAAGTCACGTCGCACCGCGCCATCGGCGTTCTCGTTGATGGTCAGCGAGGCGGACGTGTGCTGCAGCCAGAGGTGCAGCAGGCCGACCCGGTAGCCCGCCAGCTCGGGCAGCGCCGCCACCAGCTCATCGGTCACCAGGTGGAAGCCGCGCGCCCGGGCGCGCAACTGGATCGTGCGTTGCAGCCACATAGGCCGCTCCCTGCAGTCATCACTGGCGGCGCATTCTAGTGACTGTGCGCGGCGTTTTCACCTGGCCCGAGCGGGAAATTTGCAATCTGCCGCAGCGCTCGCAGAGGACATGAAGAAAGGGCGCCGAAGCGCCCCTTGCGGATGTTCACTTGCGGGTGAACTCCGGGTAGGCCTCCATGCCGCACTCGGCGATGTCGACGCCTTCGTACTCGTCTTCCTCGCTGACCCGCAGCCCCATGGCCAGCTTGATCAGGCCCCATACCACCAGGCTGGTCACGAACACCCACGCGAAGATGCAGGCCGCGCCGAGCATCTGCACGCTGAGACTGGCGCCGCCATTGGTCAGGGGCACCGCCATCAGGCCCCAGACGCCGCTGGTGCCATGCACCGAGATGGCACCGACCGGGTCGTCGATGCGCAGGCGCTCCAGCATCAGGATGCTGAACACCACCAGCACACCGCCCACCGCGCCGATCAGGGTCGCCTGCACCGCCGTAGGGGTGGACGGCTCGGCGGTGATGGACACCAACCCGGCCAGGGCGCCGTTGAGGATCATGGTCAGGTCCGCCTTGCCGAACAGCACACGGGCCACCACCAACGCCGCCAGCAGGCCGCCGGCGGCGGCCATGTTGGTGTTCACGAACACGCTGGCGACGGCATTGGCGTCCTCAATGCTACTGACCTTGAGCTGGGAGCCGCCGTTGAAGCCGAACCAGCCGAACCAGAGGATCAGGGTACCGAGCGTCGCCAGCGGCAGGTTGGCGCCGGGGATCGCGTTGATCTGCCCCTGGCTGCCGTACTTGCCCTTGCGCGCACCGAGCAGGATGACCCCGGCCAGGGCCGCGGAGGCGCCGGCCAGGTGGACGATGCCGGAGCCGGCGAAGTCCTTGAAGCCGAGCTGCTTGAGGAAGCCGCCGCCCCAGGTCCAGTAGCCCTCGATCGGGTAGATCAAACCGCACATGACCACGGCAAAGGCGAGGAAGGCCCACAGCTTCATGCGCTCGGCCACCGCGCCGGAGACGATGGACATGCAGGTGGCGGTGAACACCACTTGGAAGAAGAAGTCGGCCCGTTTCGAGTATCCCGGCGCATCCTCGCCACCGGCGGCCACTAGGTCCACCGCGTGCTCGGCACCGATCAGGAAGCCGAAGTGCGGCAGCACGCCACCGGCGGCCCCGCCATACATCACGTAGTAGCCGATCAGCAGGTACATCACGGCGGCCAGGGCATAGAGCACGATGTTCTTGGTGAGAATCTCCGCGGTGTTCTTGGCCCGTACCAGGCCGGATTCGAGCATGGCGAAGCCAGCCGCCATCCACATCACCAGGGCACCACAGATCAGGAGATAGAAGGTATCCAGCGCATACTGCAGGGGAATCAGAGCCGTGCTTTCCATCGAGTACTCCGTTGTACCGGTTGCACAAGGTGCGCCGCCGTTGGCGCGGAAAGAAAAACGCCCGGCGAACCGGGCGTCTGGTGCAGCAGTGAGGCTTACAGGTTGTAGCCGCGCTCGTTGTGCTCGGAGAGGTCGAGACCGACGGTCTCGGACTCCTCGCTGACGCGCAGGCCCATCACCAGGTCGATGACCTTGAGGATGATGTAGGTCAGGACGGTGGTGTAGACGATGGTGAACAGCACGCTCTCGGTCTGGATCCACAGCTGGCTGGCGATGCTCTCGAACTCGCCGAAGCCACCCAGGGCCGGGGAGCCGAAGGCGCCCACCAGGATGGCGCCGACGATGCCGCCGATGCAGTGCACGCCGAACACGTCGAGGGAGTCGTCGTAGCCCAGCTTGCGCTTCAGGCTGGTGGCGCAGAAGAAGCAGATCACGCCAGCGGCCAGGCCGATCACCAGGGCGCCCACCGGGCCCACGGCGCCAGCGGCCGGGGTGATGGCGACCAGGCCCGCGACCACACCGGAGGCGATGCCCAGGGCGCTCGGCTTACCGTGGGTGATCCACTCGGCGAACATCCAGGACAGGGCGGCGGCGGCGGTGGCGATCTGGGTGACCAGCATGGCCATGCCCGCGGTGTCGTCGGCGGCGGCGGCGGAGCCGGCGTTGAAACCGAACCAGCCGACCCACAGCATGGCGGCGCCGATCAGGGTGTAGCCCAGGTTGTGCGGGGCCATCGGGGTGGTCGGGTAGCCCTTGCGCTTGCCCAGCACCAGGCAGGCCACCAGGCCGGCGATACCGGCGTTGATGTGCACCACGGTGCCACCGGCGAAGTCGATCACGCCTTCATCCCACAGGAACGCGCCGTCGCCGGACCAGACCATGTGGCACATGGGGGCGTAGACGATGGTGAACCAGACGGTCATGAAGATCAGCATCGCGGAGAACTTCATGCGCTCGGCGAAGGCACCCACGATCAGCGCCGGGGTGATGATCGCGAAGGTCATCTGGAAGGTGATGAACACGCTTTCCGGGAAGGCACCAACCAGGCTGTCCTTGGTCAGGTTGCTCAGGAAGGCGTTGTTCAGGGTGCCGACGAAGGAGTTCAGGTTGGTGACGCCCTGCTCCATGCCGGTGGTGTCGAAGGCCAGGCTGTAGCCGTAGACGAACCAGAGGATGCTCATCAGGCCGGTGATGGCGAAACACTGCATCATCACCGAGAGAATGTTCTTGGAACGCACCATGCCGCCGTAGAACAGCGCCAGGCCGGGGATGGTCATGAACAGCACCAGCGCGGTGGCGGTCAGCATCCACGCGGTGTCGCCGGAGTTGAGGACGGCCTCGTCAGCCATGGCCAGGCCAGGGGTTACGAGGGACAAAAGGGCTCCTAGCCCTGCGATCTTACGCAGAGTCATGTGTTTTTCTCCTGGGGCGTGTTGGGGGTTCTGAGGCTTAAACTGCGTCGGTGCCGGTTTCGCCGGTACGGATGCGGATGGCCTGTTCCAGATTGACGACGAAGATCTTGCCGTCACCGATCTTGCCGGTGTTGGCCGCCTTGGTGATCGCCTCGATGACACGGTCCAGCTGGTCGTCGGCGATGGCCACGTCGATCTTCACCTTGGGCAGGAAATCGACCACGTACTCCGCGCCGCGATACAGCTCGGTGTGGCCCTTCTGCCGACCGAAGCCTTTGACTTCGGTCACGGTGATGCCCTGCACGCCGATCTCCGACAGCGACTCGCGCACGTCGTCCAGCTTGAACGGCTTGATGATGGCAGTGACTAGTTTCATGAAACTCTCTCCCGTTTTGATGGACTCGCCCCAGGAAAACGAACCCGGCTCAAGTCTAAGCGCAGTGTCTGGCTTTTGAAACGCATCATCCGCACCGGCGTCCGGCCCGAGCGATGCCACCAACCGCATCCGGTGAGGCACTCCCCCGCCTCATCCTGTCCACCGGTACTGCATCGGTGCACGCGTCACGGGGTGTAAAGCAGAAAGCTTGCCAGCTATGCCAAAAGGCCACTTTTTCAGGAAGTTAGGCGGCTCCAGCGGGGAATCCGGGAAAACCGGGCGGGCGCACCGTGCGCCACATTGGTGCATTGCCAACCACCAAGGTGATCAAAAATCGTGCACTACCCCCTGGCGAAGGGGCTCGGGGAGGGCGTGCTACACTGGCCGCCGTTTACCAACGGAATCCACCATGCTGCCGCCCAAAGCCATCCTCGATGCCCTTGCCAGCCATGCCTCGCGCCTGTTCAGCGGCGATACCCCGCTGCCGCGCGGCGAGATCGAGGCCCAGCTCAAGGCCCTGCTGCAGAGCGCGTTCGGCAAGCTGGACCTGGTCAGCCGCGAGGAATTCGACAGCCAGATGGCCGTGCTCGCCCGCACCCGCGCCCGCCTGGAGGCACTGGAAGCCCGACTGGCGGAACTGGAAGCCCAACAGACACCCCCCGCCGAATAAGCCCATCGGCGGGCATGCGATCAAGGAGTGATCCATGTCCCTGGCCATCGTCCACAGCCGCGCCCAGGTGGGCGTAGAAGCGCCGGCCGTCTCGGTCGAGGCGCACCTGGCCAACGGCCTGCCGGGCATGGCCCTGGTCGGCCTGCCGGAAACCGCCGTCAAGGAAAGCAAGGACCGCGTGCGCAGCGCGATCCAGAATTCCGGGTTCGATTTCCCCGCCCGCAGGATCACCCTCAACCTGGCGCCTGCCGACCTGCCCAAGGATGGCGGGCGCTTCGATCTGGCCATAGCCCTAGGCATCCTCGCCGCCAACGGACAGGTGCCGGCCGAGGCCCTGGGCACCCTGGAATGCCTCGGCGAGTTGGCCCTGTCGGGCGAACTGCGGCCGGTACGCGGCGTGCTGCCGGCAGCGCTGGCCGCCCGTGCAGCCGGACGCACCCTGGTGGTGCCGAAGGCCAACGCCGAGGAAGCCTGCCTGGCCTCCGGGCTGGTCGTGCTGGCCGCCGACCACCTGCTGGAAATCGCCGCCCATCTAAATGGCCACACGCCGCTGCCGCCCTACCAGGCCGGCGGCCTGCTGCGTGCCGCGCCCGACTACCCCGACCTGGCCGACGTGCAGGGCCAGCTGGCGGCCAAGCGCGCGCTGCTGATCGCCGCCAGCGGCGGCCACAACCTGCTGCTCAGCGGCCCGCCCGGCACCGGCAAGACCCTGTTGGCCAGCCGCCTGCCCGGCCTGCTGCCGCCGCTCGGCGAAGATGAGGCCCTGGAGGTCGCCGCCATCCAGTCGGTGGCCAGCCTGGCGCCGCTGGAGCGCTGGCCGCAGCGGCCGTTCAGGACGCCGCACCACAGTGCCTCCGCCGCGGCGCTGGTCGGTGGCGGCGGACAACCACAGCCCGGCGAGATTACCCTGGCGCACCAGGGCGTGCTGTTCCTCGACGAGCTGCCGGAATTCGACCGCAAGGTACTGGAGGTGCTGCGCGAACCGCTGGAGTCCGGCAGCATCGTGATCGCCCGGGCGCGGGACAAGGTGCGTTTCCCTGCCCGCTTCCAGCTGGTCGCCGCGATGAACCCCTGCCCCTGCGGCTACCTG
Organism: Pseudomonas paralcaligenes; assembly: GCF_019655855.1. Lineage (GTDB taxonomy): Bacteria > Pseudomonadota > Gammaproteobacteria > Pseudomonadales > Pseudomonadaceae > Aquipseudomonas > Aquipseudomonas paralcaligenes. The sequence continues at coordinate 245,860 of NZ_BPFX01000004.1, forward strand.
GGCGATCCCGGCGGCCACTGCCGCTGCACGCCGGAGCAGGTCCAGCGCTACCGCAACAAGCTGTCCGGCCCGTTGCTCGACCGCATCGACCTGCACCTCACGGTGGCGCGGGAGAGCACCTCTCTCGGCGCCGGGCCCGACCACTCGCACGCCAGCGCTCGGGTCGCTCAACGGGTAGCCGAGGCGCGCGAGCGCCAGCAACGACGCCAGGGCTGCGCCAACGCCTTCCTCGATCTGGCCGAGCTACGCCGGCACTGTGCGCTGGAAGCAGCAGACGAGCGCTGGCTGGAGCAGGCCGCCGAGCGCCTGCGCCTGTCTCTGCGCGCCACTCACCGCCTGCTCAAGGTGGCGCGTACCCTGGCCGACCTGGAAGGCGCCGAGCGCATCGCCCGTCCGCACCTGGCCGAGGCGCTGCAGTACCGCCCCGCCAGCGACGCGTGACACAAGCGAATCTATCGAACCTGAACCAACCAGAGATTTATGCTATCGAACCGTGCTAGAATGCGCCGCCTCCCGCCCTTGGCGGCCATCCGATCACAAGGAGAGCTAGCTCAATGGAGGCATCTTCGTCTTCGCGTTCCACCCTCAACCCGCCGGTCTTCTACGGCTCCGCGATTCTCGTCCTGGCCCTGGTGCTGTTCAGCGTGCTGTTCCAGGAAGCCACCCAGAACCTCTTCACCCGCCTGCAAGGCTGGATCATCGGCAACCTCAGCTGGGTCTACATCCTCTCGGTCGCACTGATCCTCATCGCCGTGGTGTTCCTCGCCGTCAGCCGCTACGGCGACATCAAGCTCGGCCCCGACCACAGCGAACCCGACTACAGCCGCACCACCTGGTTCGCCATGCTGTTCTCCGCCGGCATGGGCATCGGCCTGATGTTCTTCGGCGTCGCCGAGCCGGTGATGCACTTCATCGAACCGCCGGTGGGCGACGGCGGCACCATCGCCGCCGCCCGCGAGGCGATGCGCATCACCTTCTTCCACTGGGGCCTGCACGCCTGGTCGATCTACGCCATCGTTGCGCTGGTGCTCGCCTACTTCTCCTTCCGCCACGGCCTGCCGCTGACCCTGCGCTCGGCGCTCTACCCGCTGATCGGCGAGCGCATCCATGGCCCCATCGGCCATGCCGTGGACATCTTCGCCATCCTCGGCACCGTGCTCGGCGTCGCCACCTCGCTGGGCGTCGGCGTCACCCAGATCAACACCGGCCTCAACCACCTGTTCGACGTGCCGATCAACGTGCCGGTGCAGATCGCGCTGATCGTCGGCACCACCGCGCTGGCCACCATTTCGGTAGTCAGTGGCCTGGACGTCGGCATCCGCCGCCTGTCCGAACTCAACCTGGGCCTGGCGGTGCTGCTCCTGCTGCTGATCCTGGTGCTCGGCCCGACCGTGTTCATCCTGCAGACCTTCGTGCAGAACACCGGCGGCTACCTGTCCAACCTGGTCAACACCACCTTCAACCTGTACGCCTACGAGCCAAACGACTGGATCGGCGGCTGGACCCTGTTCTACTGGGGCTGGTGGCTGGCCTGGTCGCCCTTCGTCGGGCTGTTCATCGCGCGCATCTCGCGCGGGCGCACGGTGCGCGAGTTCGTCACCGGGGTGATGCTGGTGCCGACCGCCTTCACCCTGCTGTGGATGACCGTGTTCGGCGACACCGCCATCCACATGATCCTGTTCGACGGCATCGACAGCCTGGCCGAGGCGGTCAGGGCCGACTCGTCGCTGGCGCTGTTCGCCTTCCTCGAACAGTTCCCCTTCGCCTCGGCGCTGTCGCTGGCGGCCATCGTCATGGTGGTGGTGTTCTTCGTCACTTCGGCCGACTCCGGTGCCATGGTGGTGGACATGCTCGCCTCGGGCGGCGCCGACCGCACGCCAGTGTGGCAGCGCATCTTCTGGTCCAGCTCCATGGGCCTGGTGGCCATCGCCCTGTTGCTGGCCGACGGCCTCAAGGCCCTGCAGACCGCCACCATCGTCAGCGCCCTGCCCTTCACCCTGGCGCTGATGTGCGCCATCTGGGGGCTGTTCAAGGCGCTCAAGCTGGACGCCACCAAGCGCGGCATCCGCTACCAGGCGCTGAACACCTCGCGCCCGGCGCCGCACCATGCCGGCGGCTGGCAGCGCCGCCTGCGCGGCATGATGATGTTCCCGCGCCGCGCCCACGTGGTGCGCTTCCTCGCCGAAGTGGCGCGGCCGGCGATGGACGCGGTGGCCGACGAGCTGCGCAAGCAGGGCTTCCCGGTGCAGGTGGAGGACGGTGACGACGGCCGCGTGCGCCTGTCGCTGGGCGCGCCCGAATCACCGGAGTTCGTCTACCAGGTCCGCCCGCGCGCCTACGTGATGCCCGGTTTCGCCCTGGTCGGCAGCCAGGAGGACAGCCGCGAGGAGCGCAAGTACTTCCGCGCCGAGGTACACCTCAAGGAAGGCGGCCAGGACTACGACGTGATGGGCTGGAGCCGCGACGACCTGATCGGCGACATCCTCGACCAGTACGAGAAGCACATGCACTACCTGCATCTGGTGCGTTGAGACCGGGATAGCGTGTGCCGTGCAGATATCCCAACAGCGCACTCCTCATGCTCCGTGTGTACAGCGATGGAAGCGTCGATGCATGGCGACCCGCAAGATCGGACCGCCCCCTCTTCGGCAATACGCGATCACCCAACCGCGGAGCCATGAAGAAGGCTGTGCCCCCGTTACGGGTTGGTGGCGCAATCCTGCTGTTGTGGGAGCGGCTAGGCGGCATTCCGATTGGCCGCGACTTTCGCGGATAAATCCGCTCCCACAAGGTGTGCAACGGCTAATGTGGACATAGCCATGAAAAAGGCCACCCGAGGGTGGCCTTTTTCATGGGCGGGTAGTGGCTCAGGCGGGCTGGGCCGGTTTCCAGTTGGAGTTGGTGGCTTCCTCGGCCATCGACTCCATGGCCTGCTGGATCGCGCGCTTGCGGCGCTCCTCGGCACGGCGGGCGAAGTACCAGGCGAAGAAGGTGAAGATCGACACGGTCAGCAGGATCAGGCTGGCGATCGCGTTGATCTCCGGCTTCACGCCCAGGCGCACGGCGGAGAAGACTTCCATCGGCAGGGTGGTGGAGCCCGGGCCGGAGACGAAGCTGGCCAGCACCAGGTCGTCCAGCGACAGGGCGAAGGACATCATGCCGCCGGCCGCCAGGGACGGCGCGATCATCGGGATGGTGATCAGGAAGAACACCTTCCACGGCTTGGCGCCGAGGTCCATGGCCGCTTCCTCGATGGACAGGTCCAGCTCGCGCAGGCGCGCCGACACCACCACCGCCACGTAGGCCGAGCAGAAGGTGGTGTGGGCGATCCAGATGGTCATCAGACCGCGCTCGGCGGGCCAGCCGATCAGCTGGGCCATGGCCACGAACAGCAGCAGCAGGGACAGACCGGTGATCACTTCCGGCATCACCAGCGGCGCGGTGACCAGGCCACCGAACAGGGTGCGGCCCTTGAAGCGGGTCACCCGGGTCAGCACGAAGGCCGCCAGGGTGCCCAGCGCCACCGCCGCGACGGCGGTGTACAGGGCGATCTCCAGGGAGCGCATCACCGAGCCCATCAGCTGGCTGTTGTCGAGCAGGCCGACGTACCACTTCACCGACCAGCCGCCCCATACGGTGACCAGCTTGGAGGCGTTGAAGGAGTAGATGACCATGATCAGCATCGGCAGGTAGATGAACAGCAGGCCGACCCAGAGCATCACGTTGGAGAAGCTGAAGCGTTTCATGCGCGGCCCTCCATCTCTTTGGCCTGGTTACGGTTGAACAGGATGATCGGGACGATCAGGATCGCCAGCATCACCACCGCCAGGGCGGATGCCACCGGCCAGTCGCGGTTGTTGAAGAACTCCTGCCACAGCACCTTGCCGATCATCAGGGTCTCCGGGCCGCCGAGCAGTTCGGGGATGACGAACTCACCCACCACCGGGATGAACACCAGCATGCTGCCGGCGATGATGCCGTTCTTGGACAGCGGCACGGTGATCTTCCAGAAGCTGTTGAAGTTGCTAGAGCCCAGGTCGGAGGCCGCTTCCAGCAGGCTCATGTCGTGCTTGACCAGGTTGGCGTAGAGCGGCAGCACCATGAACGGCAGGTACGAATAGACGATGCCGATATACACCGCGAGGTTGGTGTTGAGGATCTGCAGCGGTTCGTTGATCACCCCGATCATCTGCAGGAAGCCGTTGAGCAGGCCGTTGTTGCTGAGGATGCCCATCCAGGCGTAGACGCGGATCAGGATCGCGGTCCAGGTCGGCATCATGATCAGCAGCAGCAGGACGGTCTGCGCTTCCTTGCTGGCACGGGCGATGGAATAGGCCATCGGGTAGCCGAGCAACAGGCAGAGGACGGTGCTGACGAAGGCTATCTTCAGCGAACCCAGGTAGGCCGCCAGGTACAGCTCGTCCTCGCTGAGGAAGATGTAGTTGCCCAGGTTGAGCACGATCGACAGCTGGTTGTCGGCCCAGTTGTAGATCTCGGTGTAGGGCGGGATGGCCACGTCGGCTTCGGCGAAGCTGATCTTCAGGACGATGAAGAACGGCAGCAGGAAGAACAGGAACAGCCAGAAGAACGGCACACCGATCACGGCATGCCGCCCGGTGGGCAGATAGCGCTTCAGTTTGCCGATTCTCATGATTGCAGTACCACGCCGCTGTCGTCTTCCCAGTACACCACCACGTGGTCGTCCCAGGTCGGACGCTTGCCGCGGCGCTCGGCGTTGGCGATGAAGCACTGCACGATCTGCCCGGAGGCCAGCTTGACGTGGTACACCGAGTGGCCGCCCAGGTAGGCGATGTCGTGCACGGTGCCGTTGCACCAGTTGTACTCGGGGTGCTCGTGGTCCGCCGGCAGGGTGGTGGCCATCAGCAGTTTTTCCGGGCGCAGGGCGTAGGTGACGGCCTTGCTCTCAGCGCGGGTGGTTACGCCGTGGCCGATGTAGATCGGCTTGTCCAGCTGCGGGCAGCCGATGATGGCGTGGTCAGCCTCGTCGGTGGTGATCACGCCGTCGAACAGGTTGACGTTGCCGATGAACTCGCAGACCAGGCGGCTGGCCGGGGTCTCGTAGATGTCCACCGGGCTGCCGGTCTGGGCGATCCAGCCGAGGTGCATGATGGCGATGCGCTGGGCCATGGTCATGGCCTCCTCCTGGTCGTGGGTCACCATCACGCAGGTCACGCCCACGCGCTCGATGATCTCGACCAGTTCCAGCTGCATCTGCGAGCGCAGCTTCTTGTCCAGCGCGCCCATTGGCTCGTCGAGCAGCAGCAGCTTGGGCCGCTTGGCCAGGGAGCGGGCCAGGGCCACGCGCTGGCGCTGGCCGCCGGACAGCTGGTGCGGCTTGCGCCGGGCGTACTGGGTCATGTGCACCAGCTTGAGCATCTCGGCCACGCGCTCGTCGATCTCGGCCTTGGGCAGACCGTCCTGCTTGAGGCCGAAGGCGATGTTCTGCGCCACGGTCATGTGCGGGAACAGCGCGTAGGACTGGAACATCATGTTGATCGGCCGCTCGTAGGGCGGCATGTCGGTGATGTCGACGCCATCGAGCAGGATGCGACCCTCGGTGGGGCGCTCGAAGCCAGCGAGCATGCGCAGCAGGGTCGACTTGCCCGAACCGGAGCCGCCGAGCAGGGCGAAGATCTCGCCCTTGTTGATGGTCAGCGAGACGTCGTCGACGGCGATGGTCTCGTCGAACTTCTTGGTCACGCGGTCGATCTTGACCAGCACCTCTTTGGGTTGCTGGCTGCCCTCGAGGGCTTTCTTGTAGGCGCTGGAAGCAACAGCCATTTCCAAAACTCCCGGAAAAAGAAATCGCGCCCGGCCGCTGGCCGGGCAATTAATTCACTTGCCCGACTTGACCTTGGTCCAACTGCGGGTCATCAGGCGCTGCACTTTCGGCGGCAGTTCGGCGGAGATGAACAAATTATCCAGCACCTCCTGCGGGGGGTAAACGGACTCGTCGTTGCGCACGTCCTGGTCCATCAGCTCGCCGGCCTTGAGGTTGGGGTTGGCATAACCGACGTAGTCGCTGACCTTGGCGATGGCCGCCGGGTCGAGCAGGTAGTTGATGAAGGTGTGGGCTTCCTTGACGTTCTTCGCGTCGGCCGGGATGGCCATCATGTCGAACCACAGGTTGGCGCCTTCCTTGGGAATGGAGTAGGTGATCTCCACGCCCTTGCCGGCCTCTTCGGCGCGGTCGGCGGCCTGCAGGATGTCGCCGGAGAAGCCCACCGCGACGCAGATGTCGCCGTTGGCCAGGTCGCCGATGTACTTGGAGGAATGGAAGTAGGTCACGTACGGGCGCACGGCCAGCAGCTTCTCCTCGGCCACCCGGTAGTCGTCGGCGTCGGTGCTGTTCGGGTCCTTGCCCAGGTACTTGAGCACGGCCGGAATCATTTCGTCGGCCGAGTCGAGGAAGGCCACGCCACAGGCGCTGAGCTTCTTCATGTTGTCCGGCTCGAAGACTGCGGCCCAGGAGTCGATCGTGTCGACGCCCAGCACGGCCTTGATCTTCTCGGCGTTGTAGCCGATGCCGTTGGTGCCCCACAGGTAGGGGACGGCGTACAGGTTGCCCGGGTCGTTGGTCTCGAGCTGCTTGAGCAGCGCCGGGTCGAGGTTCTGCCAGTTGGTCAGCAGGGAGCGGTCGAGTTTCTGGAACGCGCCGGCCTTGATCTGCTTGCCGAGGAAGTGGTTGGACGGCACCACCAGGTCGTAGCCGGAACGGCCCGCCAGCAGCTTGCCTTCCAGGGTCTCGTTGGAATCGAACACGTCGTAGATCGGCTTGATGCCGGTGGCCTTCTGGAAGTCCTCCAGCGTGGTCTCGCCGATGTAGTCGCTCCAGTTGTAGATGTGCACGGTGGGCGCTGCCTGGACGGCACCCGCCACACCCAGGGTCACCGCAACGGCGGTCAGGGTTTTGCGGAAGGAAATTCGCACACGTCGTTCCTCTTTCTTGTTGATCTAGCGGAGCGCTGGCGCGCTCCGGGGGTGGTGGAGAATCTGTGTCCTATCCCTGGCGCCCATGCCGATCGCCCAGCCGCCCGCGCACGGAGCTGTGTGGGGCTCGTGTGTAACGGTAGTCGAGGTGGGTCATGGGACCTCCTGGCGGTTGCTCCGGCGGAGCACCCGCCGGAGGGTGTCGCTGCTGTCGGTTACTTGCCGGACTTGATGGTGGTCCAGCTGCGGTTCATGGTGCGCTGCACTTTCGCCGGCAGGTCCGGGAAGGTGTAGATCTTGGCCATGGTCGCCTCGCTCGGGTAGATGCCCGGGTCGTTGCGGATCGCCTCGTCGACCAGCGGAGTGGCCGCCGCGTTGCCGTTGGGGAACTGCACGAAGTTGGTGATCTCGGCCATGATTTCCGGCTTCATCAGGAAGTTCAGGAAGGCATGGGCGCCATCGACGTTCTTGGCGTCGGTCGGGATGGCGAGCATGTCGAAGAAGCTGCCGGCACCTTCTTTCGGAATGCTGTAGAGGATGTTCACGCCGTTCTTGGCTTCTTCGGCGCGGGACTTGGACTGGTACAGGTCGCCGGAGTAACCGACGGCCACGCAGATGTTGCCGTTGGCCAGGTCGCCGATGTACTTCGAGCTGTGGAAGTAGGAGATGCTCTTGCGGATGGAGAGGAACAGTTCCTCGGCCTTCTTCAGCTCATCCGGCTTCTCGCTGGTCGGGCTGTAGCCCAGGTAGTTGAGGGCGGCCGGCAGGATCTCGGTCGGCGAGTCGAGGAAGGAAACGCCGCATTCCTTCAGCTTGGCGATGTTCTCCGGCTTGAACACCAGGTCCCAGGAATCGACCGGGGCGTTGTCGCCCAGCACGGCCTTGACCTTGTCGACGTTGTAGCCCAGGCCGATGGTGCCCCACATGTACGGAATGGAGTACTGGTTGCCCGGGTCGCTCGGGTCCAGGGCCTTGAGCAGGTTGGTGTCGAGGTTCTTCCAGTTCGGCAGCTTCTCGCGGTCCAGCTTCTGGAACACGCCAGCCTTGATCTGCTTGGCCAGGAAGGGGTTGGAGGGCACGACGATGTCGTAACCGGAGCTGCCCGCGAGCAGTTTGGCTTCCAGCACTTCGTTGCTGTCGAAGACGTCGTAGACGACCTTGATGCCGGTTTCCTTGGTGAACTTCTCCAGGGTTTCCGGGGCGATGTAGTCCGACCAGTTGTAGACGTGCAGCACCTTGTCATTGGCCTGCGCCATGCCGGCCACGGCGCCTGCCAGAGTCATGGCAAGGAGGGTCTTGCCGAAGGTCTTGATCATGCGGGTTAGCTCCATTGTCGTTTGTAGTATCCGGGGCTGCGTCGCCTGAGCGACGCACCCTCCGGTGAGCCTGGCCAACGCACCCCGCAGTCTGGCAAGGTCTGGCCTGTCGCTCAAGCCTTACACCAGCACCGCGCGGGCCGTCAGATCGAGGCACTTGCGCGCCTTCTCGACCAGCTCGTCGATCTCGCTTTTGCTGATCACCAGCGGCGGCGCGATGATCATGGTGTCGCCCACGGCGCGCATGATCAGACCGTTCTCGAAGCAGTGGCTGCGGCAGATCATGCCGACGCCCATATCGCCCGGGAAACGCTCGCGGGTCTGCTTGTTCTTCGCCAGTTCGATGGCGCCGAGCATGCCCACTCCGCGTACCTCGCCCACCAGCGGATGATCCGCCAGCTCACGCAAACGTTTCTGCAAATAGGGTGCCGTTTCCGCCTGGACGCGCTCGAGAATCTTCTCCTCCTTGAGAATGCGCAGGTTGGCCAGGCCGACGGCGGCCGCCACCGGGTGGCCGGAGTAGGTGAAGCCGTGGTTGAAGTCGCCACCGGCGTTGATCACCTGGAACACCTTGTCGCTGACGATCAGGCCGCCCATGGGCACGTAGCCGGAGGTCAGGCCCTTGGCGATGGTCATCAGGTCCGGCTTGTTGCCGAAGTAGTCGCTGCCGAACCATTGCCCGGTACGGCCGAAGCCGCAGATCACTTCGTCGGCGACGAACAGAATGTCGTACTTGGCGAGGATCTCGCGGATGCGCGGCCAGTAGCTGTCCGGCGGGATGATCACGCCGCCCGCGCCCTGGATCGGCTCGGCGATGAACGCGGCGACCTTGTCCTCGCCGACTTCGAGAATCTTCTTCTCCAGCTGGTCGGCGGCCCAGATGCCGAATTCCTCGGGGCTCATGTCGCCGCCCTCGCCGAACCAGTAGGGCTGCGGGATATGCACGATGCCCGGGATCGGCAGGTCGCCCTGCTCGTGCATGTAGGTCATGCCGCCCAGGCTGGCGCCGGCCACGGTGGAGCCGTGGTAGCCATTGTGGCGGCTGATGATCACCTTCTTCTCCGGCTGCCCCTTGAGCGCCCAGTAGTGGCGGACCATGCGCAGCATGGTGTCGTTGCCTTCCGAGCCGGAGCCGGTGAAGAACACGTGGTTCATGCCTGCCGGCGCCACGTCGGAAATGGCCTTGGCCAGTTCCAGCGCCGGCGGGTGGGCGGTCTGGAAGAAGGTGTTGTAGAACGGCAGCTCGCGCATCTGGTGGCTGGCCGCCTCGACCAGCTCTTCGCGGCCGTAGCCGACGGCGACGCACCAGAGACCGGCCATGCCGTCGAGAATCTTGTTGCCTTCGCTGTCCCAGAGGTAGACGCCGTCGGCCTTGGTAATGATGCGCGGGCCCTTGTCGTGCAGCTGCTGGTAGTCGCTGAACGGCGCGAGATGGTGCTCACGGCTCATGGCCTGCCATTCGCGGGTTTTCGGGTTGTTCGCTTGATTGGTCATCGTTCACCTCAGATTGCGCATCCGGTCGGGCGCCGGGCGTCGCCGCCCGGCCCCTTCCCTGTCAGACGGAGAGCAGCAGGAACTCGCGTTCCCAGGAGCTGATCACCCGCTTGTAGTTTTCGTGCTCGGCGCGCTTCACCGCGACATAGCCGCGAATGAACTTCTCGCCCAGGTACTTCTCGGCGTCCTTGCAGGCTTCCATGCGCTCCAGGGCGCTCTCGATGGTCACCGGCAGGCGCAGGTTGCGACGCTCATAGCCGCGGCCCTTGACCGGCGCGCTCGGCCTCACGTGCTCGACCATGCCCATGTAGCCGCACAGCAGGGTGGCGGCCAGCACCAGGTAGGGGTTGGCGTCGGCGCCGGCCAGGCGGTTCTCCACGCGGCGGTTCTGCGGGCCGGCTTCCGGCACGCGCAGGCCCACGGTGCGGTTCTCCTCGCCCCACTCCACGTTCACCGGCGCCGAGGTGTCCGGCAGGAAGCGGCGGAACGAGTTGACGTTCGGCGCGAACAGCGGCAGCAGCTCGGGGATGTACTTCTGCAGGCCGCCGATGTGGTGCAGGAACAGCTCGCTCATGGTGCCGTCGGCGTTGGAGAAGATGTTCTTGCCGGTCTTCAGGTCCACCACGCTCTGGTGGATGTGCATGGCGCTGCCCGGCTCGTCGGTGATCGGCTTGGCCATGAAGGTGGCCGCCACGTCGTGCTTGAGCGCGGCCTCGCGCATGGTGCGCTTGAACACCAGGATCTGGTCGGCCAGGTCGAGGGCGTCGCCGTGACGGAAGTTGATCTCCATCTGCGCCGGGCCTTCCTCGTGGATCAGGGTGTCCAGGTCCAGGCCCTGCAGCTCGCACCAGTCGTACATGTCCTCGAACAGCGGGTCGAATTCGTTGGCCGCGTCGATGGAGAAGGACTGGCGGCCGGTCTCCGGGCGGCCGGAGCGGCCGATCGGCGCCTCCAGCGGGAAGTCCGGGTCGGCGCAGCGCTTGGTCAGGTAGAACTCCATCTCCGGCGCGACGATCGGCTTCCAGCCCTTGTCGGCGTACATCTTCAGCACTTTCTTGAGGATGTTGCGCGGCGACAGCTCGATCGGGTTGCCCTGCTTGTCGAAGGTGTCGTGGATCACCATCGCGGTGGGCTCGATGGCCCAGGGCACGACGTACACGGCGCTCTCGTCCGGGCGGCAGAACATGTCGATGTCCGCCTCGTCGAGCAGGTCGTAATAGATGTCATCCTCGACGTAGTCGCCGGTCACGGTCTGCAGCAGCACGCTCTCGGGGAGGCGCATGCCCTTCTCGTCGAGGAACTTGTTGGTCGGCGAGATCTTGCCCCGGGCAATGCCGGTAAGATCGCTGATCAAGCATTCAACTTCGGTGATTTTGCGTTCTTTCAGCCAGCTGGTGAGCTGGTCTAGCTTGGTACTCATAGAGACCTCAGGGTTGTAGAGCGGCTACTGCGGACCGGTTGAAGCCTAGCGAGACCTCCGGGGTTTCACCGCCTGCCGGATGCTCACCTACTCAGCGTTGCCCCGCCCTCTCCCTGCAAGCCTCACCAAAGGCCTGGAAGATGGCGAGATAATTCGGGTTGGAGCCTACCTGCCATTCCGGGTGCCACTGCACCCCGAGCGCGAAGCTAGGCGAACCTTCGACGGAGAAGGCTTCGATCAACCCGTCGGGCGCCAGTGCTTCTACGCGAAGGCCCGGCGCCAGACGCTGAACGCCCTGGCCATGAATGGAATTGACCTGAAACTCGTCCGGCAAGCCGATGCCGGCGAGCACCCCGCCCGGCTGCACGCGCACGGCGTGGCGGGGGGCATACTGGATTTCCACCGGCGCATCGGCCGGTTCGCGGTGGTCCATCATCCCGGGCACTTCCTGCACGCGCTGGTGCAGGCTGCCGCCGAAGGCCACGTTCATTTCCTGGAAGCCGCGGCAGATGCCCAGCAGCGGAACGCCGGCGGCGATGGCCTTGCGGATCAGCGGCAGGGTGGTGGCGTCGCGGGCGGGATCGTGATGGGTGCCGGCCTCGCTGGCCGGGCCACTATAATGATGAGGCTCGACATTCGAGGGCGAGCCGGTGAACAGCAGGCCGTCGATGGCGTCCAGCAGGGTGCCCTGGTCGATCAGATCACCCAGCGCCGGAATCACCAGGGGCAGCCCTTCGGCTCCTACCGCCACCGCGCGAACATATTTGTCGCCGACGATGTGGTTGGGATGGAGGCCGACCTGCTTGGTGCAGGCGGTGACGCCGATGATCGGCAGGCGCAACATGGGACACCCGTTCTTATGCTGTTGTCAGGTGGAGCCGAGATTAGCGCCGTTCAATTTATTACACAATAGGGCTGTAAAAAATTGAACACGCCCCACTGAGCACCAGCGATAACGGGGCCGCCAGCGCCTTCAAAGGCGCCCGAAATGCCCCAAAACTGGCCATCGAGCCCCGTTTCGGGGCAGAATGCGTCACTATTGACAGCCTTGGGCGATTGAGATTGACTCACGGCTATATGACTGAATGATTGAAATTTTTAACAAGAAAGGTGTTGCATCATGTCGGTACCCCCGCGTGCCGTTCAGCTCAACGAAGCGAACGCGTTCCTCAAGGAACATCCCGAGGTCCAGTTCGTTGACCTTCTGATTGCGGATATGAATGGCGTGGTGCGCGGCAAGCGCATCGAACGGAACAGCCTGCACAAGGTGTATGAAAAGGGCATCAACCTGCCCGCCTCGCTGTTCGCCCTCGACATCAACGGCTCCACCGTCGAAAGCACCGGCCTCGGCCTGGACATCGGCGACGCCGACCGTATCTGCTTCCCCATCGCCAATACCCTGTGCAACGAGCCCTGGCAGAAGCGCCCCACTGCGCAACTGCTGATGACCATGCACGAACTGGACGGCAAGCCGTTCTTCGCCGACCCGCGCGAAGTGCTGCGCCAGGTGGTGGCCAGGTTCGACGAGATGGGCCTGAAGATCTGCGCCGCGTTCGAACTGGAGTTCTACCTGATCGACCAGGAGAACGTGAACGGCCGCCCGCAGCCGCCGCGCTCGCCACTGTCGGGCAAGCGTCCGATCTCCACCCAGGTGTATCTGATCGACGACCTCGACGAATACGTCGATTGCCTGCAGGACATGCTGGAAGCCGCCAAGGAACAGAGCATCCCGGCCGACGCCATCGTCAAGGAGAGCGCCCCGGCCCAGTTCGAAGTCAACCTGCACCACGTCGAGGACGCCATCAAGGCCTGCGACCACGCGCTGCTGCTCAAGCGCCTGATCAAGAATATCGCCTACGACCATGAGATGGACACCACCTTCATGGCCAAGCCCTACCCGGGCCAGGCGGGCAACGGCCTGCACGTGCACATCTCGCTGCTCGACAAGAAGACCGGCAAGAACATCTTCACCAGCGATGATCCCCAGGAGAACGCCGCATTGCGCCATGCGATCGGCGGTGTCCTGGAGACCATGCCCGCGTCGATGGCCTTCCTCTGCCCCAACGTCAACTCGTACCGCCGCTTCGGCGCCCAGTTCTACGTGCCCAACGCGCCGAGCTGGGGCCTGGACAACCGCACGGTGGCCGTGCGCGTGCCGACCGGCAGCGCCGACGCCGTGCGCATCGAGCACCGGGTAGCCGGCGCCGACGCCAACCCGTACCTGATGATGTCGGCGATCCTCGCCGGTATCCACCACGGCCTGACCAACCAGATCGAGCCGGGCGAGCCGATCGAGGGCAACTCCTACGAGCAGCTGGAGCAGAGCCTGCCGAACAACCTGCGCGACGCCCTGCGCGAGCTGGACGACAGCGAAGTGCTGAACAAGTACATCAGCCCGGACTACATCGACATCTTCGTCGCATGCAAGGAAGCCGAGCTGCAGGAGTTCGAGACCACCATCTCCGACCTCGAATACAACTGGTACCTGCATACCGTTTGATGCAACACCCGACGCCAGCCCTCGTGCTGGCGTTGTTTTAGGCTATGTCCCGGTTAGTTGTTGCACGCCTTGTGGGAGCGGATTTATCCGCGAATTTCGCGGCCAATCGGAATGCCGCCCAGCCGCTCCCACAAAAGCAGGATTGCTCCACCAACACATAACGGGGACATCGCCTTGTTTTAGCCATGCCCCATTGAGCCGTGGCGCACCCTACGGCAGAGCGCCGCGCCTTCAGCAATGCGTGATCAGGTGCAACGCATAACGGGTGCATGGCCTTGTTTTTACTGCCCTGGTTCTACCTTCCGCCCAGCCCCGGCGCGCGGAATGGCGGAGCCTTGCCCACCCATTCGCCAAGGAGGTCGTCATGTTCCGCATTCTTGCTCCGCTGCTGCTGGCCCTCGCCCCCGGACTGGCGGCCGCCGCCGACAGCATCCGGGTCTACAACTGGAACGACTACATCGCGCCGCAGGTGCTGGAAGACTTCAGCAAGGCCACCGGCATCGCCGTCGAATACCACACCTACGCCTCGGCCGAGGAACTGGACAAGATCCTCGCCAGCGGCGAGAGCATCGACATCGCGGTGCCGTCGCAGAACGACCTGCCGGCGCTGATCCGGCAGAAGCTGATCCAGCCGCTGGACATGAGCCTGCTGCCCAACCGCAAGCACCTGGACAAGCAACTGCTGAGCAAGCTGGCCGCGGTCGACCCGCAGAACCGCCACGCGGTGCCCTACCTGTGGGGTGCCGTGGGCCTGGCGATCAACACGCCGCAGGCCGAGGCGGCCTACGGCGGTCCGCTGCCGCACAGCTGGAGCCTGCTGTTCGACCCGGCGCAGAGCGCCCGGCTCACCGGCTGCGGCATCAGCGTGCTGGATGCGCCGGACGAGCTGCTCTACAACCTGCTCAGCTACCAGGGCCGCAGCCTCGCCAACAGCTCGCCGGGGCGCATCCGCAAGGCCGGCGAGACCCTCCAGGGCCTGCGCCCGAACCTGCGCTACGTGGACAGCGAGCGCTACATCGACGACCTCAACCAGGGCCGCCTGTGCATGGCCGTGGCCTGGGTCGGCGACGCCCTGGGCGCCAGCGACGCCGGCCAGCCGGTGCAGTTCGTGGTGCCGGAGGAAGGCTCCACTCTGTTCATCGACAACCTGGTGGTCCCGGCCAGCGCGCGCCGCGCCGACCTGGCGCACAAGTTCATCGACTACCTGATGCAGCCCCAGGTGGCCGCGCGGATCAGCGCCGAAACCCTCTACCCGAGCGCCAACACCGACGCCCGACAGTTCCTCGAGCCTCATCTGCGCGACCAGCTGGGCAGCAACCTGGACGACGTCAAGAATCGCCTGTTCGCCCTGATGCCGCTGCCGGACAAACTCAAGACCGCCCGCGACGAAGTCTGGACCCGCTTCCGCGACGGTAGCTGACGGCTTGCCACTCCTGTCCGCCTGGCGTCCAATAGCGCCTCACTCGGACAGGAGACCGGCATGACCCGCACCGCCACCGCCCGCAAGCCCCGCGCCAGCAGCCAGGCGCGCATCGGCCTGATCCTGCAGGCGGCGCGCGAGCTGCTGAGCACCCAGGGCATCGCCAGCCTGACCATCTACGGGGTGGCCGAGCGGGCGGGCATCCCACCCTCCTCCGTCTACCACTTCTTCGCCAGCGTGCCGGCGCTGCTGGAGGCGCTGACGGCCGACATCCACGCCGCCTTCCGCGACTGCCTGCTGCAGCCGGTGGAGCACGCCGAGCTGCGCGACTGGCGCGACCTGTCGCGCATCGTCGAGCGGCGCATGCTGGCGATCTACGCCAACGACCACGCCGCGCGCCAGCTGATCCTGGCCCAGCACGGCCTGGCCGAGGTGACCCAGGCCGACCGTCAGCACGACCTGGAGCTGGGCCGCCTGATGCAGCGGCTGTTCGAGCGCCACTTCCCGCTGCCGCAGCTGCCGGACGACATCGACGTGTTCGCCCTGGCCATGGAGCTGGGCGACCGGGTCTACGCCCGCTCGGTGCAGCTGCACGGCGAGATCACCCCGCGCTTGGCCGAGGAAGGCATGCGGGTGTTCGACGCCTACCTCGGCCTGTACCTGCCCGCCGCCCTGCCGAAAAGGCCAACCCCGCTGGCCTGACCGATCTTCCCTGCAGGAAGGGGCCGCTGCGAAAGCCGGCCGCCTCTGTGGGAGCGGACTTGTCCGCGAATAGGCAGGCACCGGTGCCAACCCCTTTCGCGGACAAGTCCGCTCCCACATAAAAATCCCTGGATTAATATCGATAAAAATCCGTTTATTTTATGAAATAAACCGTTCTCATCTTTTAATACCGATATTTATCGGATATAAATCGACCATTACGCCTTGGTCGATGCTCGACCATGGCACTCCGAAAAGGCCGCCGAGCCCCGGATCGGCCTGCGAACGAGCCAAGAGGTGCTTCATGTCGCGTATCGTTACCGTCGCCGCCACCCAGATGGCCTGCTCCTGGGACAGCGCCGCCAATATCGCCAATGCCGAGAAGCTGGTGCGCCAGGCGGCCGCCAGGGGCGCCCAGATCATCCTGCTGCAGGAACTGTTCGAGACGCCCTACTTCTGCCAGAAGCCGAACCCGGACTACCTGCAACTGGCGACGCCGACCGATGAGAATCTGGCCATCCTGCATTTCCAGGCGCTCGCCCAGGAGCTGCAGGTGGTGCTGCCGATCAGCTTCTTCGAGCGCGCCGGCCGCGCCCGCTTCAACAGCATCGCCATCATCGACGCCGACGGCAGCAACCTCGGCGTGTACCGCAAGAGCCACATCCCGGACGGCCCCGGCTACCACGAGAAGTACTACTTCAACCCGGGCGACAGCGGCTTCCGGGTGTGGGATACCCGCTACGCGAAGATCGGCGTGGGCATCTGCTGGGACCAGTGGTTCCCCGAGGCGGCCCGCAGCATGGCCCTGATGGGCGCCGAGCTGCTGTTCTACCCGACCGCCATCGGCAGCGAGCCGCACGACCCGGCCATCACCTCGCGCGACCACTGGCAGCGCGTGCAGCAGGGCCATGCCGGCGCCAACCTGATGCCGCTGGTCGCCTCCAACCGCATCGGCCGCGAGGAGCAGGACGGCTACGACATCACCTTCTACGGCTCCTCGTTCATCGCCGACCCGTTCGGCGCCAAGGTCGAGGAACTGGGCGAGACCGAGGAAGGCGTGCTGGTGCACAGCTTCGACCTGGACCGCCTCGAACACGTGCGCAGCGCCTGGGGCGTGTTCCGCGACCGCCGGCCGGACCTATACTGGCCGATCTCGACCCTCGACGGCGAAAGCCTGTCCGAGTAACCGTACACAATGGGCAGGGTGCGCCGCGCGCACCTTGCCTCCAGATACCTTCGCCGGTGCGCATGGCGCACCCTACGGAGCCAAGCAATGCCCACCCTGACCAGCACCCCACGCGCCGACGGTTTCCGCATGCCCGCCGAATGGGAACCCCACGACCAGACCTGGATGGTCTGGCCCGAGCGCCCGGACAACTGGCGCCTCGGCGGCAAGCCGGCGCAGGCCGCCTTCACCGCCGTGGCCAAGGCCATCGCCCGGTTCGAGCCGGTGACCGTGTGCGTCTCCGCCGGCCAGTACGAGAACGCCCGCGCGCGCCTCGACGACGCCAACATCCGCCTGCTGGAGATCACCACCGACGACGCCTGGGTGCGCGACACCGGCCCCACCTTCGTCATCGACGACAACGGCCAGGTGCGCGGCGTGGACTGGACCTTCAACGCCTGGGGCGGCTTCGACGGCGGCCTGTACTGGCCGTGGCAGCGCGACGACCAGGTGGCGAGCAAGATCCTCGAGATCGAGCGCCGCGAGCGCTACCGCACCGAGGGCTTCGTGCTGGAGGGCGGCTCGATCCACGTCGACGGCGAAGGCACCCTGATCACCACCGAGGAATGCCTGCTCAACAGGAACCGCAACCCGCACCTGAACCGCGAACAGATCGAGGCGGTGCTGGCCGAGCATCTGGCGATCGACACAGTGATCTGGCTGCCGGACGGCCTGTTCAACGACGAGACCGACGGCCACGTCGACAACTTCTGCTGCTACGTGCGCCCGGGCGAAGTGCTGCTGGCCTGGACCGACGACGCCAACGACCCGAACTACCCGCGCTGCCAGGCGGCGATGAAGGTGCTGGAGTCCGCCCGCGACGCCAAGGGCCGCCAGTTGGCGGTGCACAAGATGCCGATCCCCGGCCCGCTGCACGCCAGCGAGGAAGAGTGCGCCGGCGTCGACGCCGCCGCCGGCAGCCAGGAGCGCAGCCCGGACGTGCGCCTGGCCGGCTCCTACGTCAACTTCCTGATCGTCAACGGCGGCATCGTCGCGCCGAGCTTCGACGACCCGAAGGACGAGGAGGCCCGCGCCATCCTCCAGCGCGTGTTCCCCGAGCACCGGGTGGTGATGGTGCCGGGCCGCGAAATCCTGCTCGGCGGCGGCAATATCCACTGCATCACCCAGCAGCAGCCGGCACCGCAGCGGCGCTGAGGCCTGGATGAAAGAGGCCCTCTGTGAAGAGGGCCTGATGGGGGAGCAGGCTTGTGTGGGAGCGGTTGGGCGGCATTGCGATTGGCCGCGAGTCTTCGCAGAGCTTAGAAGCTCGCGGACAAGTCCGCTCCCACAGCCGGCGCTACGCTACCGGAACGGCTTCGGCGACGGCGTGGCGCCGGTGGACGGCGGCAGGATCGGCAGCGCGAAGCTCGGCTGCTCGCCGGTCAGGGTCTTGAGGAAGGCAGTGACCTTGCCCACCTCGTCGGCGCTCAGCTGGCGACCCAGTTGCAGGCGCGCCATCACGTCAACCGCTTCTTCCAGCTTCCAGTAGGCGCCGTCGTGGAAGTAGGGGTAGGTCAGCTCCACGTTGCGCAGGGTCGGCACCTTGAACTTGAAGCGGTCGGCGTCCTTGCCGGTCAGGCCGGCGACACCCTCGGCGGGGTTCTGGGTCTGGTAGGGCTCGACCAGGCCCATCTTCTGGAACGAGTTGCCGCCCAGCGCCGGGCCGTTGTGGCAGGCCACGCAGCCGATCGACTTGAACAGCTCATAGCCCTCCAGCTCGGCGGCGCTGATCGCGTTGGCGTCGCCCTTGAGCCACTTGTCGAAGCGCGAGTTCGGCGTGACCAGGGTCTTCTCGAACTCGGCGATGGCGTCGGTCACCTCGTCCAGGGTGATCTCGTCGTTCTTGTACACCGCCTTGAACGACTCCCGGTACTGCGGAATGGAACGCAGCACGTCGAGCGCCAGGATGTGGGTGAAGGCCATCTCCTTCGGGTTGGCGATGGGGCCAGCGGCCTGTTCCTTGAGGTCGGCGGCACGGCCGTCCCAGAACTGGGCCAGGTTGAGGCTGGAGTTGAGCACGGTGGGCGAGTTGATCGGCCCCTCCTGCCAGTTGTGGCCGATGGAGGTCGGCAGGTTGTCGCTGCCACCCATGGACAGGTTGTGGCACGAGTTGCAGGAAATGAAGCCGGAACGCGACAGGCGCGGGTCGAAGAACAGTTGCTTGCCCAGTTCGACCTTGGCGGCATCGGTGACCTGGGCCGGGGCGATGGGCTCCACCGGTTCCTTGTTGGCCTCGGCGACGGTCGAGCCCAGACAGAGTCCGGCGAACAGCAGGGTAGCGGCGCGCATGATGTTTTATCTCCTCGTTATTAGTGTTGGCACACGGTCTGGATTCACCATGCGCGCGCACGAAGGGGGAGAAGCTGACTCAGGTCAATGCGCTGCCGCCTCGCTTACATCCGGACACAAAAAACCCCACCAGAGGTGGGGTTTTTAGCGAAGCGACCGCGAATCAGGCGGTGGTCGGGCGCAGCGAGTAGGTCTTCAGCTGCTCGGCGAACTCGCGCAGGGACTGGATGCCGCTGGCCTCGGCCTCGTGTATCCACTGCTTGATCGCTTCGAGCATGTCGTGGCCGTTGCTGCTGGTCTTGACCCAGATCTGCTGCAGGGCGATGCGCTTCTCGTAGATCACCTTGAGCGCCTGGCTCTGCGCCAGCAGGTCGGCGATGCGCGCATGGTGGCGGTCGTCCAGCAGGCTGGTCTCGCGCGACAGCAGGCGCTTGGCGCGGCGGAACAGGTGGCGCACCGACTCGTCGGCCTTGGCCAGCTCCTGCTTCACCAGCGGCTTGATCACCAGCTTGCGGTACTGGGCCATGATCTGGAAACGGTTGTTGAGGATGGCCATGGCGGTGTCCATGTCCAGGCTGCGCTTACCCTCGACCCGGTGGGCGATGGGCGCCACCCGCTGCACCTTGGCCAGGCGCAGGAAGCCGAACAGCTTGATCCAGGCCCAGCCCATGTCGAACTCCCACTTCTTCACCGACAGCTTGGCGCTGTTCGGGTAGGTGTGGTGGTTGTTGTGCAGCTCCTCGCCGCCGATCAGGATGCCCCAGGGCACCAGGTTGGTGGCGGCGTCGCGGCATTCGAAGTTGCGGTAGCCCACGGCATGGCCGAGGCCGTTGATCACGCCCGCGGCCCACACCGGAATCCACATCATCTGCACCGCCCAGACGGTCATGCCGAGCACGCCGAACAGGGCCAGGTCGATGATCGCCATGAGGATGATGCCACCCATGGGGAAGCGGCTGTAGAGGTTGCGCTCGACCCAGTCGTCCGGGCAGTTCTTGCCGTAGATGCGCAGGGTCTCCTCGTTCTTCGCCTCTTCCTGGTACAGCTCGGCGCCCTTGCGCAGCACGGTGCCCAGGCCCTTGATCACCGGGCTGTGGGGGTCGTCGGCGGTTTCGCACTTGGCGTGGTGCTTGCGGTGGATGGCGGTCCACTCGCGGGTGTTCTGGCCGGTGGTCAGCCACAGCCAGAAGCGGAAGAAATGCTTGAGGGCGGGGTGCAGCTCCAGCGCGCGGTGCGCGGAGTAGCGGTGCAGGTAGACGGTAACGCTGACGATGGTGATGTGGGTCATCACCAGGGTGACCGCCACCAGTTGCCACGGCGAAAGATCGAGAAAACCGTTGTACCACATAGAAGGGTATTGCCTCGCGGGGAGAGAGATAGCGGCCGGGCCCTGGCCTTGCGCGCATTATCACCAACGACAGGGAGAAAGCCAGACCATCGTTAGACGAGAATGCACTGGATGCCGACTTATCTATAATGTGCCGCCGTGCACATTTTCGATGCCAAGTCGCCCATGAAATTTCAGCGTACCCCGCTGCAGCTGACCCTGCTCTACCTGCTCTTCGCCACGCTGTGGATTCTCCTCAGCGACTGCCTGTTGCTGTGGCTGGCGCTCGACGGGAAGTTGCGCACCGGCCTGGAAGTGCTGAAGGGCCTGGTCTTCGTGCTGATCACCGCTGCGCTGCTGTACTGCGCGCTCAGCCAATACCAGCAGGAGCAGCGCCGGGTGCAGGCGCGCATCCGGCGCAGCGAGGAACGCCTCGCCCAGGCCCTCGACGCAGCCCAGGAAGGCATGTGGGACTGGGATCTGAAAAGCGCCAGGGTGTTCTTCTCCAAGCGCTACTGCGACATGCTTGGTTACACACCCGAGGAGTTCGGCGACAGCCAGGAGGCCTGGCGGGATCGCCTCCATCCCGACGACCGGGAGCCGGCCATCCAGCGCCTGGAGACGCTGCTGGTCGACCGCCAGCCCTACTACGAGAACATCGCCCGCCTGCGCCACCGCGACGGCGGCTACCGTTGGCTGCATTCCCGCGGCCAGCTGCTGCTCGACGAGGACGGCCAGCCGCGCCGCTTCATCGGCACCTCCAGCGACATCACCCAGCGCCGCGCCGATGAGGACAGCCTGCGCCAGGCCGCCGCGGTGTTCGACAGCACCCAGGAAGGGGTGCTGGTCACCGACCAGACGCGCAAGATCGTCCACGTCAACCCGGCCTTCTCGCGCATCACCGGCTTCAGCGCCGAGGAAGTGCTGGGCAAGGAACCCAACCTGTTCAAGTCCGGCCGCCACGACGCGGCCTTCTACCACAACCTGTGGCACGCCCTGGAGCAGCGCGGCTCGTGGAGCGGGGAAATCTGGAACCGGCGCAAGAGCGGCGAGGTGTTCCCCATGTGGCAGTGCATCCGCAGCATCCACGACGAACGCGGCAAGCTCAGCCACTACGTGGCGGTGTTCTCCGACATCAGCGCGCTGAAACGCTCCCAGCACGAGCTGGACTTCCTCGCCCACCACGACCCGCTGACCACCCTGCCCAACCGCCTGCTGTTCGGCGAGCGCATCGAGCAGGCGCTGCAGCGGGCGCGCCGGGACAAACTGCGCGGCGCCCTGCTGCTGTTCGACCTGGACCACTTCAAGATCGTCAACGAGAGCCTGGGCCACAACATCGGCGACCAGTTGCTCAAGCTGATCGGCGAACGCCTGGCCCAGTGCCTGGCGCCGCAACTGACCCTGGCACGCCTGGGCGGCGACGAGTTCGGCCTGCTCAGCGACGACTGCGCAGGCGCGGAACAGGCCTCGCTGCTGGCCCAGCACCTGCTCGACGAACTGGCCCAGCCGTTCATGATCGACGGCCAGACCCTGTTCATCAGCGCCAGCATCGGCATCAGCCTGTTCCCCGAGGACGGCGACAGCGTCGAGCAGCTGATGCGCAACGCCGACTCCGCGCTGTTCCGGGCCAAGAGCAGCGGGCGCCAGACCTTCGCCTTCTACAGCCAGGACATGACCGCCGTCGCCCAGCAGCGCGTGCGCCTGGAGTCCGAGCTGCGCGCGGCCCTGGAACAGGGCGACCTGCGCGTCCACTACCAGCCGATCCACCGCCTGGACGACCGCGGCCTGATCGGCGTCGAGGCGCTGGTGCGCTGGGAGCATCCCCAGCGCGGCCTGGTCACGCCGGGCGAGTTCATCCCCATCGCCGAGGACAGCGGGCTGATCGGCGCCATCGACGCCTGGGTGCTGGCGCACGCCTGCAACCAGATGCAGGCCTGGATCGGGGAAGGACGCGGCCTGGAATTCGTCGCGGTGAACGTCTCCAGCCGCCTGTTCGGCCGCGGCGACCTGGCCCAGCAGGTGGCCCGGGTGTTGGAAGACACCGGACTCGACCCGGCGCATCTGGAGCTTGAGGTGACCGAGAGCGCGGTGATGGACAACCCGGAACAGGCGCAGACGGTGCTTGCCCAGCTGCGCGAGCTGGGCGTGCGCCTGGCCATCGACGACTTCGGCACCGGCTACTCCTCGCTCGCTCGCCTCAAGCGCCTGCCGGTGCACAAGCTCAAGCTCGACCAGAGCTTCGTCTGTGGCCTGCCGGACGACCATGAGGACGCCGCCATCGCCCGCGCCGTGATCACCCTCGGCCAGAGCCTGGGGCTGCGCGTGCTGGCGGAAGGCATCGAGAAGGAGTCCCAGGCCGCGTTCCTGCGTGGCCTGGGCTGCAACCTCGGGCAGGGCTACTGGTTCGGCCGGCCGCAACCGGCCGAGCAGCTCATGTCCACCACGAAGCCATAGGGCAGGTGCAACCCGCGCCCGCGACCTACGCGCCGCAGAGCCTGTACCGGTAACACAGACTGTAGGAGCGGCTTTAGCCGCGAAGCTTTTCCTGCACCACCTCGGTTCGCGGCTAAAGCCGCTCCTGCAACTGCGCCCGCCTCATGCCCTCGAGGTCGTGAACGGGCTCTCAGAGCTTGGCGATCGACACCTCGGTGGACTTCACGAAGGCGATCACTTCGCTGCCCACCTGCAGGTCCAGCTCGCGCACCGAGCGGGTGGTGATCACCGAAGTGACGATGCCGGCGGCAGTCTGCACGTCGATCTCGGACAGCACGTCGCCGATCACGATTTCCTTGATGCTGCCCTTGAACTGGTTGCGTACGTTGATGGCTTTGATGGTCATGGTATTTCTCCTAACGTCGAAATTAGCTACAAGCGGCAAGCTTCGAGCTGCAAGAAAGAGCGGGGCGCTTTCACTTGCGGCTTGTCGCTTGCAGCTTGCCGCTGCTCTAAAGCGCCCAGCGCAATTGCGTGGGCAGGGGTGAAACGGGTTCCGGCTCCGGCGGCGTGCCGGGCAGCGCCAGCACGCGGTCGAGCACCTGGGCTTCGAGCGCGCCGAGTCTCGCCGAGCCGCGCTGGCGCGGACGCGGCAGGTCGACGGCCAGGTCCAGGCCGATGCGACCCTCCTCGATCAGGATCACCCGGTCGGCAATGGCCACCGCCTCCGCCACGTCGTGGGTCACCAGCAGCACGGTGAAGCCGTGCTTCTGCCACAGGCGCTCGATCAGCTGCTGCATCTCGATGCGGGTCAGCGCGTCCAGGGCGCCGAGCGGCTCGTCCAGCAGCAGCAGGCGCGGCTGGTGGATCAGGGCGCGGGCCAGGGCCACGCGCTGCTTCTGCCCACCGGACAGCGCCGCCGGCCACTCGCCCGCGCGGTCGGCCAGGCCGACGGCGGCCAACGCCTCGCGGGCCTTGGGCTTCCAGTCACCGGACAGGCCCAGGCCGACGTTGTCGATCACCCGCTTCCACGGCAGCAGGCGCGCGTCCTGGAACATCAGCCGGGTGTCCTCGCGGGCCGCCGACAGCGGGCCCTTGCCGGCCAGCAGCTGGCCGCCGCTGGGCGCATCGAGGCCGGCCAGCAGGCGCAGCAGGGTGCTCTTGCCGCAGCCGCTACGGCCGACCACGGCGACGAACTGGCCGGCCGGGATGTGCAGGTCGATGCCCTGCAGCACCTCGCGCTCGCCGAACGCCTTGCGGATGCCCTGGATGGCCAGGGGGATGCCCTGGCGGATGTTGTGCAGGGCGGTCATCGCGCACCCGCCTTGGCCTGGTAGGCCGGATGCCAGCGCAGCCAGGCGCGTTCGAGGCCGCGGGCGGCCACGTCGGCCAGCTTGCCGAGCACCGCGTAGAGCAGGATCGCCAGCACCACCACGTCGGTCTGCAGGAACTCGCGGGCGTTCATCGCCAGGTAGCCGATGCCGCTGCTGGCGGAAATGGTCTCGGCGACGATCAGGGTCAGCCACATGAAGCCGAGGGCGAAGCGCACGCCGACCAGGATCGACGGCAGCGCGCCGGGCAGGACCACCTGCCAGAACAGGGCGAAGCCCTTGAGGCCGTAGCTGCGCGCCATCTCCACCAGGGCCGGGTCGACGTTGCGGATGCCGTGGTAGGTGTTCAGGTAGATCGGGAACAGGGTGCCGAGGGCGACCAGGAAGATCTTCGCCGCCTCGTCGATGCCGAACC
Source organism: Pseudomonas paralcaligenes (assembly GCF_019655855.1). GTDB lineage: Bacteria > Pseudomonadota > Gammaproteobacteria > Pseudomonadales > Pseudomonadaceae > Aquipseudomonas > Aquipseudomonas paralcaligenes. The sequence goes on from NZ_BPFX01000004.1 coordinate 270,683, forward strand.
ACAGGATCACCAGCGGGATCAGCGCCAGGTGCGGCACGTTGCGGATCATCTGCACCGAGCTGTCGAGGAAGCGCTCACCCCAGTTGGACAGGCCGGTGATGAAGCCCAGCAGCAGACCGAGGCCGCCGCCGATGGCGAAACCGATGGCTGCGCGCTGGCCGCTGATGGCCAGGTGGGTCCAGATCTCGCCGCTCTTGAGCAGCGCCCAGCCGGCTTCGAGCACGGCGCTGGGCGCCGGCAGGATGCGGGTGGACAGCCAGCCGGCCGCCACCGCGCCCTGCCAGATCGCCAGCAGGGCCACGGGCAGGGCCCAAGGCGCCAGGCGGCGACCGATGTTGTGTAGCGTGTGCGTCGACATGGCAACGCTCCTTTTCATGTTCGTCATACGTCAGGCTCGCACCTGGCCGATCTCCCTCACCCCTGGCCCCTCTCCCAGGGGGAGAGGGGGATTTGGGCACAGCGCAGGCTGCCCCCTCTCCCTCCGGGAGAGGGTCGGGGTGAGGGGCATGCCTTCAACTCGCCGCAGCCGCCTTGGGCAGGATGTCGCTGGAGATCATCTCGCCGAACGGGCTGACGTAGCCGCGGCTCTGCGGGCGCTCCGGCTGAGCGATGTCGAGGTGCGGGAACAGCAGCTCGGCGACCCGGTACGACTCTTCCAGGTGCGGGTAGCCGGAGAAGATGAAGGTGTCGATGCCAAGCTCGGCGTACTCCTTGACCCGCGCGGCCACGGTCGGGCCGTCGCCGACCAGGGCCGTGCCGGCGCCGCCGCGCACCAGGCCGACCCCGGCCCAGAGGTTGGGCGACACTTCCAGGTTGTCCTTGCGGCCGCCGTGCAGCGCGGCCATGCGCTGCTGGCCGACCGAGTCGAAGCGCGCCAGGGAGGCCTGGGCGCGGTCGATGGTGTCCTGATCCAGATGGCTGATCAGGCGGTCGGCGGCGGCCCAGGCCTCTTCGTTGGTCTCGCGCACGATCACGTGCAGGCGGATGCCGAAGCGCACTTCGCGGCCCAGCTTGGCGGCCTTCTCGCGCACGGCGGCGATCTTCTCGGCCACCGCGGCCGGCGGCTCGCCCCAGGTCAGGTACAGCTCGACCTGCTCGGCGGCCAGGTCCTGGGCGGCCTCGGAGGAGCCGCCGAAGTACAGCGGCGGGCGCGGCTGCTGGATCGGCGGGTAGAGCAGCTTGGCGCCCTTCACCTGGAGGTGCTTGCCGTCGTAGTCGACGCTCTCGCCCTCCAGCACGCGGCGCCAGATGCGGGTGAATTCGACGGAGGCCTCGTAGCGCTCCTCGTGGGACAGGTGCAGGCCGTCGCCGGCCAGCTCGTCCGGGTCGCCGCCGGTGACCAGGTTGAACAGCGCGCGGCCATTGGACAGGCGGTCCAGGGTCGCCGCCTGGCGCGCGGCCACGGTGGGCGAGATGATCCCCGGGCGCAGCGCGACCAGGAACTTCAGGTTCTGCGTCACCGGGATCAGCGAGGCGGCCACCAGCCAGGAGTCCTCGCAGGAGCGTCCGGTGGGGATCAGCACGCCGCCGTAGCCGAGACGGTCGGCGGCCTGGGCGATCTGGGTGAGGTAGCCATGGTCGACGGCGCGGGCGCCTTCGGCGGTACCGAGGTATTTGCCGTCGCCATGGGTGGGCAGGAACCAGAAGATGTTGAGGCTCATGGAGTGGTCTCCTAGATGGATTCGGTGTCGCCGCGGCCCGGCGGGCCGCGGCGTGGGGCTTACTGCTGGGCGACCTTGGCGGATGCCGGCGGCGTCCAGATCACGTCCTGGATGACCAGCTTCTTCGGGATCAGCTTGAGGTCGGTGAAGGTGTCGGCGATCTTCTGCTGGGCGACCACCACGTCCGGGCCGATCAGCTTGGCGCCGTAGCCCTGGCGCTTGACCGCGCTGTAGGTGATCTCGCGCGACAGGCCGAGCAGCGGCGCGACCTGGTCGGTGGCTTCGTCCAGGTTGCCCTGCACCCACTCGCCGACGCCGCGGATCTCGTCGATCAGCACGCCGATCACCTGCGGGTTCTTCTCCGCGTAGGGACGGGTGGCCAGGTAGAACTGGTGGTTGTCGACCAGGCCGGTGCCGTCGCGCAGGGTGCGGGCCTGCAGCTGGTGCTCGGCGGCGGACTGGAAGGGGTCCCAGATCACCCAGGCGTCGACGCTGCCGCGCTCGAAGGCGGCGCGGGCGTCGGCCGGCGGCAGGTACACGGGCTGGATGTCAGCGTACTTGAGGCCGGCGTCTTCCAGGGCGCGCACCAGCAGGTAGTGCACGTTGGAACCCTTGTTCAGCGCGACCTTCTTGCCCTTCAGCTCGGCGACCGATTTGATCGGCGAGTCCTTCGGCACCAGAATCGCCTCGCCGGTCGGGGCGGGCGGCTCGTGGGCCACGTAGAGCAGGTCTGCGCCGGCGGCCTGGGCGAACACCGGCGGGGTCTCGCCGGTGACGCCGAAGTCCACCGAGCCGACGTTGAGCCCTTCGAGCAGCTGCGGGCCGCCCGGGAACTCGGTCCACTTCACCTCGACGCCCTGCTCGGCCAGACGCTTCTCCAGCGTGCCCTTGGCCTTGAGCAGCACCAGGGTGCCGTATTTCTGATAGCCGATCCGCAGGGTCTCGGCCTGTGCTTGAGTGATGGCGCCGAAGGAGATGGCCGCGGCAAACAGGGCGACCAGGCTCCGACGCAAAGTAATGGTGCGCATGGCGCTCTCCCTTTGCTGTGGTTTTTCTAGGTTGGCTACCTGCTTGCCCGTTGGCGGGCGAGTAAGGCGGGATAATCAGCGGCAAGCTACAAGCCTCAAGCGGCAAGCGGACGTGCCCGCTCTTGCTCTGGCCTTTACTTGCAGCTTGTAGCTTGAAGCTCGTAGCTGCTCTTCAAATGCTCCAGCGGGCGTTCACCAGCCGGTCGTTCAACAATTGCGGGTCGATCGGTTTCGGCCGGCGGGCCAGGGCGGCGAGGAACTGCTCCAGCGCATCGTTCAGGCGCAGCTCCAGGTCCGGCACCAGCCGCACGCACTCTTCCAGGTACTGGATCTGGCTGTCGTCGGCGAACACGCCGTGCAGCACTTCCTGGGCCTTGAGCGCGGCCAGCACCGGCTTCAGCGCGTAGTCCACCGCCAGCATGTGGGCGGGGCTGCCACCGCTGGCGATGGGCAGCGCCACCTTGTGCTGCAGGGCGCGCTCGGGGAGCACGTCCAGCAGCGTCTTCAGCGCCCCGGAGAACGAGGCCTTGTACACCGGCGTCGCCACCAGCAGGCCATCGGCCAGGGAGACCTGCTCGATGAAGTGACGGATCTGCGGGCTGGCGAAGTTGGCGTACAGCAGGTCTTCCGCCGGAAAGTCGCGGACCTGGTAGGAAACCACCTCCACGCCACGCAACTCCAGGCGGCGCCGGGCATAGTCGAGAAGACCGTTGGAACGGGACTTCTGGCTCGGGCTGCCGCCCAGTGAAACTACCAGCATGATGACTTCCTTAACGGTTCGGCTGCGGCGTCAGGCGCAAGTACGGCTTCACCGCGCGGTAGCCTTTCGGGAAGCGGCGGGCGATCTCTTCCTCGTCCTTCAGCGAGGGCACGATCACCACCTCGTCGCCGTCCTGCCAGTTGGCCGGGGTGGCGACCTTGTGGTTGTCGGTGAGCTGCAGCGAGTCGATCACCCGCAGGATCTCGTTGAAGTTGCGCCCGGTGCTGGCCGGGTAGGTGATGATCAGGCGCACCTTCTTGTTCGGGTCGATAATGAACAGCGAGCGCACGGTGAGGGTATCGTTGGCGTTCGGGTGGATCAGGTCGTACAGGCCGGATACCTTGCGGTCGGCGTCGGCCAGGATCGGGAAGTTGACCAGGGTGTTCTGGGTCTCGTTGATGTCGTCGATCCAGCGCAGGTGCGAATCCACCGGGTCCACGGAGAGGGCGATGGCCTTCACCCCGCGCTGGGCGAACTCGTCCTTCAGCTTGGCGGTGAAGCCCAGCTCGGTGGTGCACACCGGGGTGAAGTCGGCGGGGTGGGAAAACAGCACGCCCCAGCTGTCGCCCAGCCAGTCGTGGAAACGGATGCGACCCTCGCTGGAGTCCTGCTCGAAGTCGGGGGCGATGTCGCCCAGGCGGATGCTCATGGTGGTGTTCCTTCAGGTTCGTTGCGTGGGGCTCACTATGCGCAGGAACGAAAAGGAAGAAAAAGAATAAATAATGATTTATTTATTCCATTTTAAGATATGCATTTCATGCATAAACGCATAAGCATCTAATCAATTATTCTTTCAATGAATAAGCAGCAGCCCATATAGTCAGCACCGCTCTTCCATTCCAAGGACGTCCGATGAAACGCCTACTGCCTCTCTCCCTGCTGGCCGCCAGCTTCGCCTTCGCCGCCTCCGCCCAGGCGGCGAACCTACTCAACGTCTCCTACGACGTGATGCGCGACTTCTACAAGGACTACAACGCCGCCTTCCAGAAACACTGGCAGGCCGAGGGCGGCAAGCCGCTGACCATCCAGATGTCCCACGGCGGCTCTAGCAAGCAGGCCCGCGCCGTGATCGACGGCCTGCCGGCCGACGTGATCACCATGAACATGGCCACCGACATCAACGCGCTGGCCGACAACGGCGGCCTGGTGCCCCAGGACTGGGCCGCGCGCCTGCCCGACAACAGCGCGCCCTTCACCTCCGCCACCGTGTTCATCGTGCGCAAGGGCAACCCCAAGGCCCTGAACGACTGGCCGGACCTGCTCAAGGACGGCGTGCAGGTGGTGGTGCCCAACCCCAAGACCTCGGGCAACGGCCGCTACACCTACCTCTCCGCCTGGGGCTACGTGCTGCAGAACGGCGGTGACGAGAACAAGGCCAAGGACTTCGTCGGCAAGCTGTTCAAGCAGGCGCCGGTGCTGGACACCGGCGGCCGCGCCGCCACCACCACCTTCATCCAGAACCAGATCGGCGACGTGCTGGTGACCTTCGAGAACGAGGCCGAGATGATCGCCCGCGAATTCGGCCGCGGCGGCTTCGAAGTGGTCTACCCGACCGTGTCCGCCCAGGCCGAGCCGCCGGTGACGGTGGTCGACAAGGTGGTCGATCGCAAGGGCACCCGTGCCGAAGCCGAGGCCTATCTGAAATACCTGTGGTCCGAAGAGGGCCAGCGCATCGCCGCCAACAACTACCTGCGCCCGCGCAACGAGAAGATCCTCGCCGAGTTCTCCGACCGCTTCCCGAAGGTCACTTTCCTCAACGTGAACGAAACCTTCGGCGACTGGCCGAGCATCCAGAAGACCCACTTCAACGATGGTGGCGTGTTCGACCAGATCTATGCGCAGTGACGCCAGATCGGTGACATAAGGACAGGGAAGTGATGCGAAGGGCAGGGATGCCCGGGGAACGCAGCCCGGAGCGACGAGGCTCCGGGCTGCAGCAACGGATCAGTTGACGGCGTCCTTCAGGGACTTGCCCGGCTTGAAGGCCACGGTGTTGCTGGCCTTGATCTTGACCGGGGCGCCGGTCTGCGGGTTCTTGCCGGTACGGGCACCGCGATGGCGTTGGAGGAAGGTGCCGAAGCCGACCAGGGTGACACTGTCCTTGCGGTTCAGCGCACTGGTGATTTCTTCGAGCACGGCGTTGAGTACGCGATTGGCCTGGTCTTTGGTCAGATCGGCCTTTTCGGCGATGGCCGCGGCGAGTTCAGGTTTGCGCATAGATGCCTCTTTGACGGTTTGTTGTTGTTGTGTCCGTGCTGTCCGTCCAGAACAGCGCCAAAGGCGCCGCAACGGCTCTGCGCTGCGGCAGACCCGGGGAGAATGGCATGCCATCCGGCACCGCGCCAGTACTGCCCGCCGGTTTGCCGGGTCGATCACAGGACGAAACGGACAGAGCAGCCGCCATTTCAGCCATCGACCGGGCGCCTCCGGCAAACGGCCCACAAATGCAAACGGCGGCCCGCAGGCCGCCGTTACCGGTGGATAACGCCTTGGATCAGCCGATCTCGATCATCTCGAAGTCGGCCTTGCCCACGCCACAGTCCGGGCACAGCCAGTCCGCCGGCACGTCTTCCCAACGGGTGCCGGGTGCGATGTCGTCATCGGGCCAACCCAGGCTCTCGTCGTAGATCAGGCCACAGACCACACATTGCCACTTCTTCATCGTCTACCTCATCGCGGGCCGTCTTCTGGTGGACGCTTGCCCTGGTTAAAAAATCAGCAGGCTTTGTACTGGTATGGAGGCCGGTGTGCAAGTGCCTGGCACGGGCGTCCGTCGTGTTAAGCTCGCCGCCTTCCACAGGTTAGCCGAAGCCGTTGTCGTGCCCACCTCCGCCCTCGCCCACCCACCCCGCTGGCTCAACGCCGCCCAATTGCACCCGGTGCCGGTGCCGCTGCTGCGCGACTGGCTGTTCGACCAGGGCTCGCTGACCCGCCGCCTCACCGCCCTCAGTGCGGACCGCTTCGCCGTGCAACCGCTGGAGCAGGGCTGGCAGGTGCTGCGCGCCGACGAATGCGCCGCCCTGCAGGTGCCGGCCGGCAGCCTGGGCTGGGTGCGCGAGGTGTTCCTGCTCGGCGCCGGCCAGCCCTGGGTGTTCGCCCGCAGCGTGGCGGCGCGCCATGCGCTGGAAGGCTCCGGCTTCGAGCTGGGCAAGCTGGGCAGCCGTTCCCTGGGCGAGCTGCTGTTCAGCGACCGCGCCTTCGCCCGCGGCGAGCTGCAGGCCTGCCGCTACCCGGCGGCCTGGCTGCCGGCCGAGGTGCGCGCCGAGCAGCTCTGGGGACGGCGCTCCTGCTTCCGCCGCGACGGCCTCGGCGTGCTGGTGGCCGAGGTGTTCCTGCCGGCGTTCTGGGAGCAGGCGCAGGCCATCGGATAAGCCCCCTATCCGGACAAAACCCCGTCATTCCCGCGCAGGCGGGAATCCATGCTCAGGTCGAAACACCGCGCGCCTGGGTCCCCGCCTGCGCGGGGACGACGGAGCGTGGGGATGTGCGTACCGCCATCGCCCCACCCGATCGCCCTGGGAGCGCGCGTCCCGAAACCAGACGCCGCCCTCGCTACGGGCCGTGCCACTGCTCGTATAATCGGCGCTCCTGGCATGGAGACCCGCCGATGTACCAATCCTTCCTGCTCGCCCTCAACCGCCTGCACCCGCGCACCTGGGACTTCGTCCAGCTGATGCGCCTGGACAAGCCCATCGGCATCTACCTGCTGCTGTGGCCGACCCTCTGGGCCCTGTGGGTGGCCAGCAAGGGCGTACCGAGCCTCAAGCTGCTGCTGATCTTCGTCCTCGGCACCCTGTTCATGCGCGCCGCCGGCTGCGTGATCAACGACTACGCCGACCGCCACTTCGACGGCCACGTGGCACGCACCAAGGCGCGGCCGCTGGCCGACGGCCGGGTGACGCCGCGCGAGGCGCTGATCCTGTTCGCCGTGCTGGTGGGCATGAGCTTCGTACTGGTGCTGTTCACCAACCTGACCACCTTCCTGCTGTCCTTCGGCGGCCTGGCCCTGGCGGCGTGCTATCCCTTCATGAAGCGCTACACCTACTACCCCCAGGTGGTGCTGGGCGCGGCCTTCTCCTGGGGCATGCCGATGGCCTTCAGCGCGGTGACCGGCGAATTGCCGCCGGCCGAGGCCTGGCTGCTGTACATCGCCAACCTGCTGTGGACGGTGGCCTACGACACCTATTACGCGATGACCGACCGCGAGGACGACCTGAAGATCGGGGTGAAGTCCACCGCCATCCTGTTCGGCGACGCCGACCGCATCATCATCCTGACCCTGCAGGGCCTGGCCCTGCTGTGCCTGGCCATGGCCGGCGCACGCTTCAGTTTGGGCATCTGGTTCCTGTTCGGCCTGTTCGCCGCCGCCGCCTGCTTCGCCTGGGAGTTCTGGAGCACCCGCGACCGCGACCCGCAGAAGTGCTTCGCCGCCTTCCTGCACAACCACTGGGCCGGGCTGGCGATCTTCGCCGGCATCGTGGTGGACTACGCCGTGCGCTAGGCGCCGCCGAGCCTCGCGGCCTTTCGCCAGAGCAGCCGGCCCAGCCAGGTGATCCCGAGCGGGATCACCCAGCCGATGCCCGCCAGGGGAATCAGCCAGTAGGATTCGGCGGACTTCGGGCCACTCAGCCAGAAGAAGCCGCCATGGGTGTCGACGACGAACAGCACGCTGAACATCACCGCGCTCAGCAGGATCGCACCCAGGTTCGGCGCCCAGTAGGCGGCGAAGACGAAACCGAACCAGAAGGCAGATAGATCAGCATAGGCAAGGTTATTAGCCGGTCCGAGAAAACGCACAAGCGAATAAACCAAAGCTGAAGTTAATGTATAGGCGAGCGAATAGATGAACGATTTCATACACGCACCTCCATCACGATGCGTTCCTTACTGTTCCGAATTAACTCTATAAGCCTCTGAACAGCCTCATCCCCAGCCAAACCCCCTCCTACATCAATACAGCCCGCCGACCCAGGCCAGCTGCCTCCATGCAGGAAGAAGCCTGTCCGCCCATAAGTGATTGTCTGTGGTGCTGGATGAAGAGGGACTCGAAAAGACCCCCAATCAGCACGCCGACGCAACAACCTATAGGTACTCCCCAGCAACCCCGGAGCACTCAACTCATCGGAATAAATAAAATAGATCCCAACAGGTATAGGCCCTGTACTTTCCATCATCTGACATAAAAGCTCTGCTTTATTCATGCATGACTCTGGGCGCCCGCTGGTAGCGGACATGGCTCCTTTAAACTCAGGAGAGTCAATAATGAAAATGCCCTTTGATATTTCAAAAGAGAACGAAGTCAATGACTTCGGGGCAGAAACAAAAGGCGCAACGACTTCTTGATCCAATGGATTGAACGCAATACCCATGTCTTCTATGCCAAGCGGGCCTGGCCGATTCAATCCAAACTCCCTGTAGTTCTTCCTATCGCCAAAATCCTCGATCCCCTCCGGCCCCGGCACTTTATACCCTGTCATATAAACGTCCTTGTCCAAATCCGTTCTTAATGCACCCCGAGATACATTGCACCCAGCTTACCCATCACCCTCTGACAAAAATGCTGAGCAACGCCTGTTTTGGGAGATTTCTTCGCAAGGAGTTACGCCTTGCATGTGCAAGAGGGACATCATGAGGGCCCTCACACCTGTCACATAGCTGCAATAATTCTGTTATCTAATGCGGCGCAAGACAGACGACCCGAGGCTCGACCCATGGTTGGCAAGAACATCCTGATCGTTGACGACGAAGCGCCCATCCGGGAGATGATCGCGGTGGCCCTGGAGATGGCCGGCTACGATTGCCTGGAGGCGGAGAACACCCAGCAGGCCCACGCCCTGATCGTGGACCGCAAACCGGACCTGATCCTGCTCGACTGGATGCTGCCGGGCACCAGCGGCATTGAGCTGGCCCGCCGCCTCAAGCGCGACGAGCTGACCGACGACATCCCGATCATCATGCTCACCGCCAAGGGCGAAGAGGACAACAAGATCCAGGGCCTGGAGGTCGGCGCCGACGACTACATCACCAAGCCCTTCTCGCCGCGCGAGCTGGTGGCCCGCCTCAAGGCCGTGCTGCGCCGCACCGGCCCGAGCGACGGCGAGGCGCCGATCGAGGTCGGCGGCCTGCTGCTCGACCCGATCAGCCACCGCGTCACCATCGACGGCAAGCCGGCCGAGATGGGCCCCACCGAATACCGCCTGCTGCAGTTCTTCATGACCCACCAGGAGCGCGCCTACACCCGCGGCCAGTTGCTCGACCAGGTCTGGGGCGGCAACGTCTACGTCGAGGAGCGCACCGTCGACGTGCATATCCGCCGCCTGCGCAAGGCGCTCGGCGAGGCCTACGAGAATCTGGTGCAGACGGTGCGCGGCACCGGCTATCGTTTCTCCACTAAGAGCTGACCCGATCAAGGACGCCCTGCGTTGAACCAGAACTGGCGTGGCGCCATCGGCCGCCATCTGTTGCTGCTGCTGATGGCCTGCGGCCTGCTCGGCCTGATCACCGGCGAGTACGCCTGGGCCCTGGTCGTCGGTATCGGCGGCTACCTGTTGTGGCACCTCAAGCAGCTGCTGCGCCTACACAAATGGCTGCGCGAGCGCCAGCCGGACGAGGCGCCGCCCGAAGGCTACGGTCTGTGGGGCGAGGTGTTCGACAACATCTACCACCTGCAACGCCGCGACCAGCGCGTGCGCGGCCGCCTGCAGGCGGTGATCGACCGGGTGCAGGAATCCACCGCCGCCCTGCGCGACGCGGTGATCATGCTCGACGCCGAAGGTAATCTGGAGTGGTGGAACCTCGCCGCCGAGCAGTTGCTGGGCCTGAAGACGCCCCAGGACAGCGGCCAGTCGATCACCAACCTGGTGCGCCACCCGCGTTTCAAGGACTACTTCGAGGCCGGCCAGTACCAGGAGGCGCTGGAGCTTCCGTCGCCGGTCAACGACCGCCAGCGCCTGCAACTGCAGATCACCCAGTACGGCAACCACGAACACCTGATGCTGGTCCGTGACGTCACCCGCCTCTACCAGCTGGAGCAGATGCGCAAGGACTTCGTGGCCAACGTGTCCCATGAGCTGCGCACCCCGCTGACGGTGATCACTGGTTATCTGGAGACCCTGCTCGACAACGTCGAGGACGTGAATCCGCGCTGGCTGCGTGCCCTGCAGCAGATGCAGCAGCAGGGCGCGCGCATGCAGAACCTGCTCAACGACCTGCTCCTGCTGGCCAAGCTGGAGGCCACCGACTATCCGTCGGACAACCAGCCGGTGGCCGTCGACCTGCTGCTGCTGAGCATCCGCAACGACGCCCAGGCGCTCTCCGGCGCGCGCAGCCACCGGATCAGCCTGGAGGCGGACAACCAGATCCGCCTCAAGGGCAGCGAGGCGGAACTGCGCAGCGCCTTCTCCAACCTGATCTTCAACGCGGTGAAGTACAGCCCCGACGAGAGCGAAATCCGCATCCGCTGGTGGGGCGACGAACAGGGCGCCCATTTCAGCGTGGCCGACAGCGGCATCGGCATCGAGGCCAAGCACCTGCCGCGTCTGACCGAGCGCTTCTACCGGGTCGACTCCAGCCGCGCCTCCAACACCGGCGGCACCGGCCTCGGCCTGGCCATCGTCAAGCACGTGCTGCTGCGCCACCGGGCCCGGCTGGACATCGCCAGCGTGCCGGGCAAGGGCAGCACCTTCACCTGCCATTTCCCGGCCCAGCAGGTAAGCCGACGCGGCTGATGCTCGGCGGCGGCTTGCAATCGCCCTTGCCAGCCGCCAACCTGTAGCGATCTTCCGCCAGCCCCGACCACCATGGACCCTTCCTCGAGTCTTTCCACTTCCGCGTTGTTCGCCGACATCGGCCTCGTCCTGTTCGCCCTCTTCCTCGTTCTGCTCAACGGCTTCTTCGTGGCCGCCGAGTTCGCCATGGTCAAGCTGCGCGCGACCAAGGTGGAAGCCATCGCCGAGCAGCATGGCTGGCGCGGCAACATTCTGCGCACTGTGCACAACCAGCTGGACGCCTACCTCTCCGCCTGCCAGCTGGGCATCACCCTGGCCTCCCTGGGCCTGGGCTGGGTCGGCGAGCCGGCCTTCGCCGAGCTGCTCACGCCGCTGTTGGGCATGATCGGCATCGAGTCGGAGAAGCTGATCCACGGCATCGCCTTCTTCATCGCCTTCTTCATCATTTCCTACCTGCACATCGTGGTCGGCGAGCTGGCGCCCAAGTCCTGGGCGATCCGCAAGCCAGAGCTGCTGTCGCTGTGGACCGCCGCGCCGCTGTACACCTTCTACTGGCTGATGTACCCGGCCATCTACCTGCTCAACGCCAGCGCCAACGCCATCCTGCGCGTCGCCGGCCAGGGCGAGCCGGGGCCGCACCACGAGCACCACTACAGCCGCGACGAGCTGAAGCTGATCCTCCACTCCAGCCGCGCCCGCGACCCCAGCGACCAGGACATGCGCGTGCTGGCCTCGGCCGTGGAGATGGGCGAACTGGAGGTGGTGGACTGGGCCAATTCCCGCGAGGACCTGGTCTACCTCGACCTGGGCGCCCGACTGGACGAGGTGTTCACCCTGTTCCGCCGGCACAAGTTCAGCCGCTACCCGGTGTACGACGAGGACAGCGCCAGCTTCGTCGGCGTGCTGCACATCAAGGACCTGCTGCTGCAGCTGTCGCTGTTCGAGATGCTGCCGTCGAAGTTCAACCTGGCCGAGCTGATGCGCCCGCTGGAGCGGGTCACCAAGCACATGCCGCTGTCCGCCCTGCTGGAGCAGTTCCGCAAGGGCGGCGCGCACTTCGCCCTGGTCGAGGAGGCCGACGGCAAGGTGGTCGGCTTCCTGACCATGGAGGACGTGCTGGAAGTGCTGGTCGGCGACATCCAGGACGAGCACCACAAGGCCGAGCGCGGCCTGCTCGCCTACCAGCCGGGCAAGCTGCTGGTGCGCGGCGACACCCCGCTGTTCAAGATCGAGCGCCTGCTGGGCATCGACCTCGACCACATCGAGGCCGAAACCCTGGCCGGGCTGGTCTACGAGAGCCTGAGCCGCGTCCCGGAAGAGGACGAGGTACTGGAGACCGAGGGCCTGCGCATCACCGTGAAGAAGATGAAGGGGCCCAAGATCGTCCTGGCCAAGGTGCTCAAGCTGGACTGAGCGCGGCCTCCCGGCTCGCCGCCTCACGCGGCGCGGCAGTGGCGCGGATGAGGTCGGCGGCCTTCTCGCCGATCATGATGCACGGCGCGTTGGTGTTGCCGCTGATCAGCGTCGGCATGATCGAGGCGTCTGCCACGCGCAGGTTGTCCAGGCCGCGCACCTTCAGCTCCGGCGTCACCACCGCCGCGTCGTCCGTGCCCATCTTGCAGGTGCCCACCGGGTGGAACACGGTGGCGGCGCAGTCGCGCAGGTGCGCCAGCAGCTGCTCGTCGCTGCGCACCTGCGGCCCCGGCAGCATTTCCTCGCCGCGAATGGCGTCGAACTCCGGCTGGGCGAGGATGCTGCGAGCCAGCTTGACTCCCTCCACCAGCACCCGGGCATCGGCCTCGTCGCTGAAGAAGTTGAAGTCGACAGCCAGGCTCCTGCCCTCGCCCAGGCGCACCTCGCCGATGCTCTTCGGCCGCAGCACGCAGGTGTGGATGGCGTAGCCGTGGCCCCACTCGAACAGGCGGCCGCGGTGGCTGCGATAGCCGGGCACGAAGTGCATCTGCACGTCGGGCAGGCCGTCGGCCAGCGGCGTGCGGGCGAAGCCGCCGGCCTCGACGTAGTTGGTGGTCAGCCAGCCCATCTTCTGCGCCAGGTACTTGAACGGCGAGGCGATGATCTTCGGCAGCGCGCCGAGGGAGAAGCCCAGCGACAGCGGGCTCTTCGAGCGCACGGTGACCAGCCCGTCGATGTGGTCCTGGAGGTTCTTGCCCACGCCGGGCAGGTCGACCTTGCAGGCCACGCCGGCGGCCTCCAGCTCGGCCCTGGGGCCGATGCCGGACTTGAGCAGGAGGTGCGGCGAACCCAGCGAGCCCGCGCAGAGGATGGTCTCGCGGTCGCACCGCAGGGTGCGCCACTGGCCGTTCTCGCGCAGCTCCACGCCGGTGACACGCCCGCCGTCGAGCAGCAGACGCTCCACCTCGCAGCCGGTCAGCACGGTGAGGTTCTCACGCTGGCGCACCGGCGCGACGAAGGCGCGGTAGCTGGACAGGCGCCTGGCGTCCTTCTGGGTGACGTTGTACAGGCCCACGCCTTCCAGCGTGCCGCCGTTGAAGTCGTCGTTGCGCCTGAGGCCGATGTGCTCGGCGGCGCGGATATAGCGCTCGGACAGCGGGTTGGGGTCGCGCGGCCTGTCCACCAGCAGCTCGCCCTGAGTGCCGTGGTACTGCAGCGACTGGCCGAGGCGGTTGCCTTCGGACTTTTTGAAATAAGGCAGCACGTCGCTCCAGCCCCAGCCGGGGCAGCCGGCGGCCTCCCAGCGGTCGTAGTCGCTGGCGTCGCCGCGAATGTAGATCATGCTGTTCATCGAGCTGGAGCCGCCCAGCGCCCGGCCGCGCGGGGTGTGCAGGCGACGCCCGGCCAGGTGCTTCTGCGGCGCGGAGAAGTAGTTCCAGCTGAACACCTTGCTCTTGTACAGGGTGATGGTGCCGGCCGGCACCTGCACCCGCGGGCTGGCGTCGCTGCCGCCGGCCTCGATCAGGCACACGCGCACGGCGGGGTCGGCGCTCAGGCGGTTGGCCAGCACGCAGCCGGCCGAGCCGGCGCCGACGATCAGGTAGTCGTATTGGTTTTCTGTCATGGCAACCTCCATGGACGCTCCCGTCTGCGCGGGGATCAAGGTAGGGCGGGTGAAACCCGCGTGCACCGGAGGGCCCCGACGCGGGTTTCACCCGCCCTACGCGCTGCGTGGCCCCTCAGTGCACCTCTTCGAGGTCGTCGTGGAGCAGTTCGAGGATGTGCCGCTTCATGCGGATGAATTCCGGCTCCATCACCACCTCCAGGCTGCGCGGGCGCTCGATCGGCACCTGGAGGATTTCCTTGATCCGCCCCGGGCGCGCGCCCATCACGTAGATGCGGTCGGCCAGCAGGATGGCCTCGTCGATGTCGTGGGTGACGAACACCACGGTCTTCTTGCTGTTGCCCCACACCTGCAACAGCAGTTGCTGCATCTGCAGGCGGGTCTGGCTGTCGAGGGCGCCGAACGGCTCGTCCATCAGCAGGATCTGCGGGTCGTTGGCCAGCGCGCGGGCGATGGCCACACGCTGCATCATGCCGCCGGAGAGCTGCTTGGGATAATGCTCGGCGAAGCGGGCCAGGCCGACTTCGCCCAGGTAGAACTCGACGATGGTGCGGATTTCGTCCTGCGGAAGCCCACGGCGCTTGAGGCCGAACTCGACGTTCTGGCGTACCGTCAGCCAGGGGAACAGGGTGTAGCTCTGGAACACCATGCCACGGTCGGCGCCAGGGCCGTCGACCTTCTGCCCGCCGACGTAGATGGCACCTTCGCTTGGCTCGGCGAGGCCGGCGGTGAGGTACAACAGGCTCGACTTGCCACAGCCGGACGGGCCGACGATGACCGCGAACTGCTGGTCCGGCACCTCGAAGGACACGTTGTCCAGCGCGGTGAAGGTCTCGCCCTTGGGCGACTGGTAGCGCAGGCTGACGTTCTCGACCTTGAGCCGCGCGGTAACGTCGGCGTACTGGTCCAGCGCCGGCATGATGTAGGGTTTGGTGGCTACTGCGCCCATGCGGCAATCCTCAGTCGAAGCAGACGGAACAGCTGGTCGGTGATCAGCCCGAGCAGGCCGATGATGGCGATCGCGAGGAAGATCACGTCGACCTGGAAGCCGCGCATGGCCTTCAGGCTGATGTAGCCCAGGCCGCTGGATGCGGCGACCAGTTCGGCCACCACCAGGTAGGTCCAGGCCCAGCCCATGGTCACCCGCAGGGTGTCGAGCACGCCGGGCAGCGAAGCCGGGCCGAGCACGTGGAGGACCACGTCGCGGCGGCTGGCGCCGAGGGTGTAGCTGGCGTTGATCAGGTCCTTGGATACGCCCTTGGACACGTCGGCGATCATCACCAGTTGCTGGAAGAACACGCCGAAGATGATCACCGCCACGCGCTGTTCCAGGCCGATGCCGATCCACAGGATGAACAGCGGCACGAAGCTGGTCACCGGCAGGTAGCGGATGAAGTTCACCAGCGGCTCGATGAAGGCCTGAACGATGCGGAAGCTGCCCATCAGCAGGCCCAGCGGCACCGCCACCAGCGAGGAGACGATGAAGCCGATCATCACCACCTCGATGCTCGCCCACACATGCTTGCCCAGGGTGCCATCGGAGCCCAGGCGCACGGCGGCATCGACCACCGCGCCGGGCGTCGGCAGGAACATCGACTGCACCACGCCGCCGTAGGACAGACCGGCCCACAGGCCGATCACCAGCAGCCAGCACAGCGTGCTGGCGCCAACAATGAGTCGGCCGGGCAGCTCGACCTTGGGGGTCAGGCAGCGCTGCAGCCAGGATTTTTGCGTGGCCATGCTGCCACCTCTCGAAGCGAAAATTGAACGACGGGAGCGGCGCGCGGCCGCCCCCGGTGGCGCGTTACGGCGTGACGAAGCGGGTGTCGACCAGCTCGTCGTATTTCACGTCGTAGGTCTTGCCCTGCAGCTGGGTCCAGGTCTCGTTGGCCAGCTTGATGATGCCGGCGATGTCGCCCTCTTTACCCGGGGTGCCGAGCAGCTTCTCGCTCATCGCCTGGTCGTAGAACTTCACGCCCTTGGCGGCTTCGGCCAGGTCCTTGGGATCGGCCAGGTAGCCGCCGACGCCCTTGGCCATGATCTCGTGGGCCTTGTCCGGGTTGTTCTTGGCGAACTCGACCGCCTTGTACAGGCCCTTGACCAGCGCCTTCACATCCTCAGGCTGCTTGTCGATGACATCGCAGGACAGCGCCACCACGTCGACGATCACGCCAGGGGTTTCGCTGGAGTCGATCAGCACCTTGCCCTGGCCCTTCTGCTTGACCAGCGACAGGTGCGGCTCCCAGGTCACCGCCGCCGGTACGCGGCCGGCGATGAAGGCAGTGGCCGCGTCGTCGGCGGTCATGTTCTGCACTTCCAGGTCGCTCATGTTCATGCCCTTCTGCTTGAGCAGGTAGCTCAGCCAGAACTGCGACACCGAACCTTCGTTGACCGCCACGGCCTGGCCTTTCAGCTGGTCCAGGCTGGTCACATCCTTGCCCACCAGCACGCCGTCGCCGCCGTGGGATTCGTCGAGCGCGGCCACTGCTTTGAAGCAGAAGTCCTTGGAGCGGTACTTGAGGATCTCGTCGATGGTCGAGGCGGAGCCGGAAATCTTGCCGGAGGCCTGGGCCGCCATGTACATGGCCGACTCCTCGATCACGGTGAACTCCACGTCCAGGCCCTGCTCCTTGAAGTAGCCAAGGTCGCGAGCCAGGTACAGGGTGCCGTAGCCAACCCAGGTGGTGTGACCGAGGGACAGGGTGCCCGCCTGCGCGGTGGCGGCCAGGCCCAGGGCCAGGCCGGCGCCGAGGGCGGTACGGGCGAAACGGTTGCGCAAGGTGTTGATCATGGAGCTCTCCACAGCCTGACGGCAGATTTGTTGGTGTATGTGTGGCAGGGCTGGCCAGTGGCCGAATGCATCCCCACGCCGGCCCGCAAACGGCCGGCGGCTCTCTTCGTTGCAGCGCCCTCTGCGGGGCTTTTCTGACTTACAGCGGATATGGCGTTACAGCAGATTCAGTTCGCGGCCGGTGCGGTCCACCGCGCGGCGGGTCTTGTCGACCAGCTCCTCCAGTTCGGAGCGGGTGGCGACCAGGGCCGGAGCCATGATCATGCGGCCAAGGGTGGAGCGAATGATCAGGCCCTCGTCGAAGCCGACGGTGCGGCAGTGCCAGGCGATGTCGTTCTCGTTGGCGAAGCGCTTGCGGCTGCCCTTGTCCTCGGCGAACTGCAGCGCGGCGACCAGGCCGGCGCCCTGCACGTCACCGATCAGCGGGTGGTCCTTGAAGGTCTCGCGCAGCAGCTGCTGCAGGTAGGGGCCGGTGTCAGCTTTCACCGTGTCGACGATCTTCTCGTCGCGCAGCGCGGTGAGGTTGGCGATGGCCACGGCAGCGGCCACCGGGTGGCCGG
Organism: Pseudomonas paralcaligenes; assembly: GCF_019655855.1. Taxonomy (GTDB): domain Bacteria; phylum Pseudomonadota; class Gammaproteobacteria; order Pseudomonadales; family Pseudomonadaceae; genus Aquipseudomonas; species Aquipseudomonas paralcaligenes. The sequence continues at coordinate 288,247 of NZ_BPFX01000004.1, forward strand.
CGTAGGTCAGGCCGTGGGCGAACACGCCGCCCTCCTGTACCAGCGCGTCGGCGATGCGCTTGCCCAGTACCAGGCCGCCCATGGGGATGTAGCCGGAGGTGAGGCCCTTGGCGATGGTCAGGGTGTCCGGCTCGAAGCCAAAGTGCTGGTGGGCGAACCACTCGCCGGTACGGCCGAAGCCGCCGATCACTTCATCGGCACACAGCAGCACGTCGTACTGGCGGCAGATGCGTTGCACTTCGGCCCAGTAGCTGGCCGGCGGGAAGATCATGCCGCCGGCACCCTGGAAGGGTTCGGCGACGAAGGCGGCGACGTTCTCGGCGCCCAGTTCGAGGATCTTGGCTTCCAGCTCGCGGGCGGCCTTGAGGCCGAAGGCCTCTTCGGACAGCTCACCGCCCTCGGCGAAGTAGTACGGTTCACCAATGTGGGCGAAGTCCGGCAGCATGCCGCCCATCTCGTGCATGAAGCCCATGCCGCCGAGCGCGGTGCTGCCCAGGGTGGAGCCGTGGTAGCCGTTCCAGCGGCCGATCATGATTTTCTTCTGCGGCTTGCCGACCACCTGCCAGTAGCGACGCACGGCGCGGATCAGCACCTCGTTGGCCTCGGAGCCGGAGTTGGTGTAGATGGCGTGGCTGTAGTGCTTGGGCAGCAGGCTGAAGAGCAGCTCGGACAGCTCGACCACGCGCGGGTGCGTGGTGTGGAAGAACAGGTTGTAGTACGGCAGCTCGGCCAGCTGGCGGGTGGCTGCGGCATTCAGGTCTTCGCGGCCATAGCCCAGCGCGGTGCACCACAGGCCGGACATGCCGTCGAGGTAACGCTTGCCCTCGGTGTCCCACAGGTTCAGGCCCTGACCCTTGGCGATCACCAGGGCGCCCTTCTCGTTGAGCGCCTTCTGATCGAGGAAGGCATGGATGTGGTGGGCCGCATCCAGCGCCTGGTATTCCTTGGTGGTGTGTTTCTGGGCAGTCATCGCAAGGCTCCTTATCCGGGTTCCGGCTCTATGGCCGCTGCTTAGCGCAATTGGAACCAGGTGGTTTTCAACTGGGTGTATTTGTCGAAGGAATGCAGCGACAGGTCGCGGCCGAAGCCGGATTGCTTGCCGCCACCAAAGGGGGTGCAGGGATCGAGGGCATCGACGGTGTTGACCGACACGGTGCCGGCACGCAAACGACGGGCCACGCGATGGGCGCGGTTGAGGTCGTCGCTCCACAGCGAGGCGGCCAGGCCGTAGATGCTGTCGTTGGCCAGGGCCACGGCCTCGTCCTCGGAGTCGAACGGCAGCACGGCGAGCACCGGGCCGAACACTTCGTCGCGGGCCAGGCGGCTGTCGGCGGCCACGCCGGTGAAGATGGTCGGCGCGACGAAATTGTCCGAACCGTTGAAGCTCAGCTGCTTGCCGCCGCAGACCAGGCTCGCGCCCTCGGCCTGGGCGCCACGAATGAAGTCCATGACCCGCGCGGTCTGCCGCGTATCGACGATGGCGCCGGCGCGGCTGGCCGGGTCCAGTGGGTCACCCGGCTGCCAGTCGCGGGCCTTGGCCTGCAGGCGCTCGACGAACTCGTCGTGGATCGAGCGCTGCACCAGCAGGCGCGAGTTGGCCGAGCAGACTTCGCCCTGGTTGAAGAAGATGCCGAAGGCGGCCTTGCTCGCCGCCAGATCGAGGTCCTGGCAGTCGGCGAACACCAGGTTGGCGCTCTTGCCGCCGCACTCCAGCCAGACCTGCTTGAGGTTGGACTGCGCCGAGTAGCCCATGAAGTATTTGCCGACTTCGGTGGAGCCGGTGAAGGCCAGGCAGTCGACGTCCATGTGCAGGCCCAGGGCCTTGCCGGCGCTCTCGCCGAGCCCGGGCACCACGTTCAGCACGCCTTCTGGAATACCGGCTTCAAGAGCCAGTTCGGCCAGGCGCAAGGCGGAGAACGGCGACTGCTCGGCGGGCTTGAGTACCACCGAGTTGCCGGCGGCCAGGGCCGGAGCCAGCTTCCAGGCGGCCATGTCCAGCGGGAAGTTCCACGGCACCACGGCGGCGACTACGCCGAGCGCTTCGCGGGTGATGGTGGCGAGGGCGTCCGGCGCAGTCGGCGCGACCTGGTCGTAGAGTTTGTCGATGCTCTCGGCGTACCAGCGGAACACGCCGGCGGCGCCGGGCACGTCGATGTTCCAGGCGTCCATCACCGGCTTGCCCATGTTCAGCGAGTCGAGCAGGGCCAGTTCGTCACGGTTGGCCAGGATCAGCTCGGCCAGGCGCAGCAGCTTCTGCTGGCGCTCGCGCGGTGCGCAGCGCGACCAGACACCGGACTCGAAGCTGGCGCGGGCGGCGCGTACCGCCAGGTCGACCTCGGCCTCGCCGCAGGCGGCAACATTGGCCAGCAGGCGGCCGGTGGCCGGATCGATGGAGGCGAAGGTGGCGCCGGAGGTGGCGGCGACACGATGACCGCCGATGATGGCCTGGTCGATGAAACGCTGTTCGCTTGCGCGCCGTTGCCAGTCGTTGAGTTGCAGCACCCTGATTCTCCCGAACCGATCCTGTGGCTTGATGCGAACCGATGGTGGCCCAAGGCAGGGGTTAGGAAAATTATTAAAAATGTCATCGGGACATACGAAAAAGCTGGTTATCGACGCACCAGATCAGCGCAGCGCGCCAGCTTTGCGTGCACAGTCCCGCTCCAGGCCGAAATGCGCTGTGGGCGTGCGCCTAACGCGTTGACGTCCAGCCCTTACCAGACCTGGCTTTGACGCCGAACGCCGGGGCGGCGATGGCAATCAGCGCTGTCGCCACCGAGATGCCCAGCCACGACACCGGCGCACCAGTTCGAAGCGCATCAACCCTCGACCAGGGCGCCATACAGCTGCGGGCGGCGGCCCTGCAGATAGGGAAAGGTTTCCGTCCACTGCGACCGCTGCGAACGATCCAGATCGACCATGAACAGCGTCTCACCACCGGCCACCGCGCCCAGGCGCTGGCCGTCCGGCGCGGCCACGCAGGAGCCGCCGAGGAACGGCAGGCCGTTCTCCACGCCACTGTGGTTGCAGTAGGCAACGAACAGCTGATTCTCCACCGCACGGGTCGGCACGATCAGCTCCGGCACGGCGCGGTATTCCGGGGTCAGCGCGGTGGGAATCAGCACCAGCTCGGCGCCGGCCAGGGCGTGGCTGCGCACGTTCTCGGGGAACTCCACGTCGAAGCAGATCAGCAGGGCAATGCGCCAGCCATCCAGCTCGAAGGGCGCCTCCAGGCGGTCGCCGGCCTGGAACAGCTCGTGCTCCATCGCCCCGAACAGGTGGGTCTTGCGGTAATGCGCGACGCGTCGGCCCGCGGCGTCGATCACCTGCGCCGAGTTGAACGGCTTGCCGCCGGCCGCATCGCGCTCGGCGTAGCCATAGCAGAGCGCCACGCCATGCTCGCGGCACAGCGCGGCGATACGCTGCGCCGCCGCACCATCGGCGGCCTCGGCCAGCGCCGCCATCTGCTGTGGCACGTGGTAGCCACCCAGCCACAGCTCGGGGCATAACAACAGTTGCGCACCCGCAGCGGCCGCGGCGCGCAACTGCGGTTCGAGGGCCACCAGGTTGGCCTCGATGTCGGCGGGAAAGCCTTGGGTCTGCCAGAGGGCGAGGCGCATCAGTGGGTCTCCTGTCGTCGGTCGTGTACGGCTCTTGCAAGCAGGATACCCACCGGCCGGCATCGACGAGCCAGGAAAAATGTCGTCGCTGCCGAGCAAAATGTTCACTCGTCACATCCTGGTCTGCGGCTAAGGTGGGCGAAAAACAAGATCGTCCGAGGTTTTGCGTGGCTTCTTACACCCTGCGTCAATTGAGGTATTTCGTCACCACCGTGGAGTGCGGCAGCGTCGCCGAGGCGTCGCGCAAGCTGTACATCGCCCAGCCCTCCATCTCCACCGCGGTCAAGGGCCTGGAGGAGAGCTTCGGCGTGCAGCTGCTGATCCGCCATCACGCCCAGGGCGTGTCGCTCACCCCGGGCGGCGCGCGCTTCTACCGCAAGGCCCAGGAGCTGCTGCGCATGGCCCGGGAGTTCGAGCAGAACGCCCTGGCCGACAACGACGTGGTGGCCGGGCAGATCGACATCGGCTGCTTCGAGACGGTCGCGCCGCTGTACCTGCCACGCCTGATCGCCGGCTTCCGCGAACGCTACCCGGGGGTGGAGATCCGCCTGCACGACGGCGAACAGCAGGAGCTGGTGCAGGGGCTGACCGGCGGCCGCTTCGACCTGGCGATCTTCTACGAGCACGACCTCGACGGCACCATTGAGACCGAGCCGCTGATGCCGCCGCAGCGCCCCTACGCCCTGCTGCCGGAGGACCACCGCTTCGCCGGGCAGAAGGAAGTCTCGCTGCGCGACCTGGCGCTGGAGCCGATGATCCTGCTCGACGTGCTACCCAGCCGCACCTACTTCGTGAGCATCTTCGAGGAGCTGGGGCTGTCGCCGAACATCGTCTTCAGCTCGCCGTCGATCGAGATGGTGCGCGGCATGGTCGGCCAGGGCTTCGGCTTCTCGGTTCTGGTCACCCGCCCGCACTGCAACACCACCTACGACGGCCGCAAGGTGGTCTGCGTGAACATCGTCGAGGACGTCACCGGCTCCGGCCTGGTCGCCGGCTGGCTCAAGCGCGCCCACCTGACCAAGCCGGCGCAGTTGTTCGTCGATTACTGCAAGGAGCAGTTGGGGTGAGGTGAGGAGGGTTGGAGGCATGCTGCTTGTGCGTGGCCCCGCTGGATTCCCGCCTGCGCGGGAATGACGGAGTGGGTGGGAAGACATGTGCCAAACCCCCTACCTCGTCATTCCCGCGCAGGCGGGAACCCAGACAGGCAACTCCTCCCCCCACCTGAACAACGAGGCAACCCCGGCCACCAGCGACTAGACTCGCCGCCAAAGGAACACCAACGTCCAGGAAGGACACCCATGCCCAGGCAACCTGCCGTCTACATCCTCGCCAGCCAGCGCAATGGCACGCTCTATATCGGCGTCACCAGCCACCTGCTCAAACGCATCTGGGAGCACCGCAACGACTGCGTCGAGGGCTTCACCCGCCGCTATGGCGTGCACCAACTGGTCTACTACGAGATGCACGAGAACATGCCCGCCGCCATCGAGCACGAGAAGCGGCTGAAGAAGTGGCGACGGGAATGGAAGCTGCATCTGATCGAAGCGGGCAACCCTGGGTGGCGGGACTTGTGGGAGGAGATCGTGGGGCGGGCTTGAGGCTTGTTGGCTTTTGTTTGGGTTCCCGCCTTCGCGGGAATGACGGAGTGGGTGGGACGGCACAGCGCCAAATCCCCTACCCCGTCATTCCCGATCCCTACCCGTCATTCCCGCGCAGGCGGGAATCCAGCGACGCCCCCGCAGCAGCCTAGGCCGCAGGCACCCGCATCCACTCCACCAACCGCGCCAGCAGCGCATCGCACTGCGCCAATTGATCGAGGCTGACGTACTCGTCCGCCTTGTGGCCCTGATCCATGCTGCCGGGGCCGCAGATGACGGTGGCGATACCGGCCTCGTCGAACAGGCCGCCCTCGGTGCCGAAGGCCACGGTGGAGAAGTTCTCGTGGCCGCAGAGCAGCGCCAGCAGGCGCGCCGCCTCACTGGCCGGCCCGGTGAGCAGGCCGGGGTAGCTGGAGAGTTCGCTGAAGCGGATGTCGCTGGTCGCGCTCACCGCGCGCATGCGCGGCAGCAGCTCGCGCTCGGCGTAGTCGCGCAGCTCGGCGGAGACCCGTTGCGGATCGTCGGCCGGCAGGGCGCGTATCTCGAAGTCGAAGCGGCATTCGGCCGGGACGATGTTGAGCGCCCGGCCGCCCTGGATGACGCCGGTCTGCACGGTCGAGAACGGCGGGTCGAAGCGCGCGTCGTGGCGCTCGGGGGCCGCCAGGCGCGTGCCGATCTCGCCGAGGCGGCCGATCAGCCTGGCCGCGTATTCGATGGCGTTGACCCCCTGCGGCGCGTAGGCCGAGTGGCAGGCCGCGCCGTGCACCTCGCAGCGCATCGCCAGCTTGCCCTTGTGGCCGAGCACCGGGCGCATGGCGGTGGGTTCGCCGATGATGCAGATGGCCGGCCGCTCCGGGCTGGCGCGCAGGCGCTCAACCAGGCTGCGCACGCCGAGGCAGCCGACCTCCTCGTCGTAGGAGATGGCGATGTGCAGCGGCAGGCGCAGCGGCCGGGCGAGGAAGGCCGGGACGGCGGCCAGCACGCAGGCGATGTAGCCCTTCATATCGGCCGTGCCGCGGCCGTACAGGCGGACGTCGCGCTCGGTCAGCTCGAAGGCCGGCAGCGTCCACGGCTGGCCGTCCGCCGGCACCACGTCGCTGTGGCCGGAGAGCATCACCCCACCCGGCCCGGAGGGGCCGATGCGGGCGTACAGGTTGGCCTTGCTGCGGTCGTGGTTGAACAGCAGATCGCTCTCGACGCCCAGGCCGGCCAGGTAGGCGCGCACATGGTCGATCAGCGCCAGGTTGGACAGGCGGCTGGTGGTGTCGAAGGCGATCAGGTCGGCGAGCAGGTCGCGGCTGGAGGGCATGGTCGGCTACCGTGGAAGCAAGCGGTGCGCGCGGCGCACCCTACGGGTAGCCGCGCGCACCAGGGGAACCGTTCACTCGTCGCCCGGCACGCCGTAGCTCGGCGCCTGGGTCGGGTCGAGGGCACGGGTGATGTAGTCGTGCAGCTGCGGCTCGTAGGCGCGCCAGAGGTCGTCCAGCGCACCGATCGGGTCCTCGTCGGCCCAGTCGACGCGCAGGTCGACCACCGGCCACACCAGATCGCCGACCACCGAGAGCGCCGCCGAATGCACCGGCCCGGCCTCGCCGCCGGCGGCCATCGCCGCGTGCATGGCGGCCAGCAGGCGGTCCGGCAGGCCGCCGCCGCTCTGCTCGAAGGCCTCGACCATGGCGTCGATCACCGCCGGCGTGCTCAGCAGGTTGCCGGCCGCCACGCACTGCTCGCCGGCGCGGGCGTGGTGCACGCCGAGCGCCTCGCTGCCGGTGAAGTGGGCGCAGGCGCCGTGGCTGTCGATCACCGTCACCTGGCGGTACTGGCCGTAGCCGTTGCGCGTCAGCGCCTTGTCCAGCGCCGCCGCGGGCGCCTCGCCGGCTTCCAGCAGGTCGAGCACCTGCGGCCCGAGCGCCGGCAGGGTGATGTTCTGCGTCGACACCGCGCCGACCCCGGCCCGCAGCCAGGGACAGCGGGCGCCGACGGCGATGCTCGACGAGCTGATGGCGATGCCCAGCTGGCCGGTCTCGGCGCAGCGGCCGACGATGGAGAAGGTCATGGGCGCGCCTCCCAGTCGTCGGGGATGACCGCGATCACGTCGATCTCCATCAGCCACTGCGGCTGGCCGAGGGCCGACACCACCAGCCCGGTGGAGATCGGGAACACGCCCTTGAGCCACTTGCCGACCTCCTGGTAGACCGGCTCGCGGTAGCGCGGGTCGATGAGGTAGGTGGTGGTCTTAACGATGTGCGAGAGGTCGCTGCCGGCCTCTTCCAGCAGCTGCTTGACATTCTTCATGGCCTGCTCGGCCTGCGCGCGCGGGTCGCCGAGGCCGACCAGCCGGCCCTCGAAGTCGGTGCCGACCTGGCCGCGCACGTACACCGTGTTGCCGGCGCGCACGGCCTGGCACAGGTCGTTGTCCAGGGTCTGGTTGGGGTAGGTGTCCCTGGTGTTGAACATGCGGATGCGGGTATGGGTGGGCATCAGCGGACTCCCGGAAGGCTGACTTTCTGTGGGGCCTGCGCTTCGCGCTGCGTGGCGTCGCGGTAGGCCTGGTACTTGCGCTGGGTGGCGATGTGGTCGGCGACGTGCTTGGCGTCATGCCACACGCCCCAGATGAAGGTGGAGCCACGGCGCGACAGCCAGGGCAGGCCGACGAAGTACACCCCCGGCTCGCTGGACACGCCGCGCTGGTGCCTGGGCTTGCCCCGCTCGTCGAAGGCCGCCACCTGCAGCCAGGAGAAGTCCGTGGCGTAGCCGGTGGCCCAGATGATCGAGGTGATCCCGGCGGCCCGCAGGTCCAGTTCGAGGATCGGCTGGCTCACGCACTCCGGCTCGGGGAAAGTTTTGCGCGCCTCCGGCTCCTCCGGCAGGTCGAGGCCGTTGCGGGCGATGTAGGCGTCGGCGGCGTCCAGCAGCGACAGGTAGTTCTCGTCGCCGCGCGCCAGGTTGTCCGCCAGGTCGTCCTGGAAGCGCACCCGGTCGCCGTCGAAGGCGCGGGTCAGGCCGACCAGGGTGATGCCCTCGCCGGCCAGCCGGCGGAAGTCGATGGTCTCGCCGCCGCGGGCGCCGCTCACGGCGATGGTCACGTGTTCCTTGCCCGGCTGGGCGGCCTCCATGTCCCACAGGCCGAGCACGCCCAGCCACCAGACGAAGTCACGACCCCGATAGCTGCGCGGCGGCCGGTCGTGGGCGCCGACCGAGAGGTAGACGCGGCGCCCGGCGCGGTTCAGCTCGTCGGCGATCTGCACGCCGGAGGAGCCGGCGCCGATCACCAGCACCGCCCCCTCGGGCAGCTGCTGCGGGTTGCGGTAGTCGGCGGAGTGCAGCTGCAGGACCGCGCCGTCCCGCGGCGCGATGGCCGGGATCACCGGGCGCTGGAACGGGCCGGTGGCGGCCACCACCCGGTTGGCCTGGATCGTGCCGATCGAGGTCTCCACGGTGAAGCCGGGGCGGTCGGCGTTGCGCAGCACCCGCTTCACCTCCACGCCGGTGCGGATCGGCGCGTCGATCTGGCGGGCATAGGCCTCGAAGTAGTCGGCGACCATGTCCTTGTGCGGGAAGGCGTCGGGGTCGATGGCGAATTCCAGGCCGGGGAAGCGGTCGTGCCAGGCCGGGCCGTTGGCCACCAGCGAGTCCCAGCGGCAGGTGCGCCAGGCCTCGGCGATGCGGTTCTTCTCCAGCACCAGGTGGGGAATGCCGAGCTTGCCCAGGTGTTCGCTCATGGCCACGCCGGCCTGCCCGGCGCCGACCACCAGGGTATCGATCTCGATCTTTTCGACCGGCCGGCCGGTGAGACTCTGGAGGGTGGGTTGCTGCGGCTCGGCCATGGGTTGCTTTCCTCGGGCTCTGAACGGAGTGGCTCGGCTGTCGCCGGGTTATGGCCGCATTCTGTTCAGCGCCGGGGATTCGCGAAATTATGTTTTTTGTGCTCGCTGGCGAGGAAAAAGCTGGCCGCGCGCCCTTCGTCGGCTCGCCGCGGCGCGGGGCAGCGACGGGCTTATGGTGGATGTGGGCAACGGACGCCCCGCGCACCCACCCCAGCCCCGCTGCGCGCCGAAGAAGGCGGCGCCGGCAAGCCACGAGGTATCGCCATGAACCTGCACTGTGTCCATCGCAACTACCAGATCAAGGCGGCGGTCGTCGAACATCCGGGCATTCCCACCCCCTGGGCGGGCGGCTGCCTGATCACCACTCCTACCGGTGAGACGCTGCGGCGCATGCCGCTGCCGTTGCAGCTCGGCTTCCTCGGCGACCTGGACAAGGCCCAGCACGCCTCCATCGCCCACGGCAAATGGCTGGTGGACCAGCATCTGGACCAGGGCCGCGAGCTGCACTGACGGCGCGCAAGGCGCCGCCACGGGGACGGCGCCGGCTCAGGCCGGCACGCCGCGGGTCAGCTGTTCCAGCAGTTCCAGGTCGGTGTTCATGCCCGAGGTCTCGCGGATGCGGGCGAGGATTTCCTTCTTGAGGGCGAGGAATTCGGCGGACAACTTCATGTCCTGGTGGCGCTCGGCCGGCAACGGTACCTCGTAGACGGTGTCGATGCGCCCCGGGCGCGGCGCCATCAGCACCACCCGGCCGCCGAGGTAGATCGCCTCCTCGACGTCGTGGGTGACGAACAGGATGGTGCTCTTCTCCAGCCGGTGCACATGGCGGATCAGGTCGTGCATCACCTCGCGGGTCTGCGCGTCGAGGGCGCCGAACGGCTCGTCCATCAGCAGGATCTGCGGCTTGGGCATCAGCGCGCGGGCGATCGCCACGCGCTGCTGCATGCCGCCGGAGAGCTGGTTGGGATAGGCCCCGGCGAAGGCCGACAGGCCCATCAGGTTGAGCAGCGCGTCGGCGCGGCCGCTGGCCACCTCGACGTCGGCGTCGCCGCGCACAGTGTCGCTGACCACCTTGAGCTGGCGGCAGAACCTGATGTTCTCCATCACCGTCAGCCAGGGGTACAGGCTGTAGTGCTGGAACACCATGGCGCGGTCGATGCCGGGGCCGTGGATCGGCCGGCCGTCGACCAGTATCTCGCCGGCGCTGTGCTGCTCCAGGCCGCCGATGCTGCGCAGCAGGGTCGACTTGCCGCAGCCGGAGGCGCCGACGAAGGTGATGAACTCGTTGGCGCGGATGTCCAGGCTGACATCCTGCAGCGCCTGCACCTCGCGGCCCTTGCTCTTGAACAGCTTGCCCACGCGGCGCACTTGGATCTTGCTCTCGTTCATGGCGCTTACCTCTTCATCCAGGGGAAGGCCACCCGGCCGAGCCAGCGGAACGCCTGGTCGGTGAGCAGGCCGATGACGCCGATCAGGATGATGCCGGCGAAGATCTTGTCGGTGTGCATGTAGCGCTGCGCCTTGAGGATGGCGTAGCCGAGGCCGGAATTGGCCGCCACCAGCTCGGCCACCACCAGGTAGGTCCAGGCCCAGCCGCAGGTGATGCGCAGGGTGTCGAGCAGCGCCGGGCGCGCCGAGGGCAGGATCACCAGCTTGACGATCTCGCCGCGCGAGGCGCCCATGGTCTGCGCCGCCTCGATCTGCGCCATGGGCACCCGGCGCACGTCCTCGGCCACCATCAGCACCATCTGGAAGAAGGTGCCGATGAAGATGATCAGCACCTTGGAGCCCTCGTCGATGCCGACCCACAGCATGATCAGCGGGATGAAGGCCACCGCCGGCATGTAGCGGATGAAGTCGGTGAGCGGCTCGAGGAACGCCTGTACCGGGCGATAGGTGCCGATGTACAGGCCCAGCGGCAGGGCGATCAGCGCCGAGGCGGCGAAGCCGGCCATGACCCGGTACACGCTGATGCCGATGTCGGCAAGCAGGCCCTCCTCGCTCCACCAGCGGCCGACCCGCGCCAGCACCGCGTCCGGGCCGGGCAGGAACATCGGGTTGGAGACCCCGGCAGCGCTCGCCACCCACCACAGCAACAGCGGCAGCAGCAGGCCGGCGGCGGCCAGGCCCCAGATCGCGCCGCGCGGCAGCTCGCCGCGGATGACCCACCAGCGCGGACGGGGCGGCGCGACGCTGGGGCGGCTCTCGGGCAGGGGTTGATGGGCGGTCATGGCGTCACCTCCTCGGCGAACAGGGGCGACTCGCGGCGCTGCCATCCGCCTGCGGGAGGCAGCGCACCGAGTTCGGCCAGCACGGCGGTAGTCAGGGCCCGGTCGAGTCCGTCCGGATCGACCGTCGCCGGCAACAGGGCCTGGCCGGCGCGGCCGGCCAGGGTGGAAAGCTCGATGGCCCAGGGCGTGGCGCCGCCCCGGTGACGGCCGAAGGACAGCTCGAAGGCCAGCAGCGCCTTGGCGTCGCCCTCCGCCAGCAGCGCGCTGAGCGACTCGGCGGGCGGCAGTATGGCCCCGCGCCCGGCGGCGAACAGGAAATAGTCGCCGGCCAGCAGCAGGCAGCCCTGGCGGCCGCCGTTCGCCACGAGCCACACGCCCCAGTTGCGCCCGAGCGATTCCGGCAGGCGCTCCCAGACCTCGTGGTAGCTGCCGTCGAGACCGTCCTCGAGCAGGTAGTCGGCGCGCTCGAAGCGCATGCGGCCGATGTCGTCGCGGCCGCTGGGCGGCTGGAAGTCGATCGCCCGGTGCCACTGGCAGATGTCGCCATCGATGGCGGTGACGCCGGCGAAACCGGCCTGCAGCGCGCGCCCGGCGGCGTCCCGCGGGCCGGGCTGGGGAATGCGCAGGTCGGCGAACAGGCTGGCGGTCTGCAGCCAGTACACGGCGGTGGCGGTGTCGTGCACGCCATCGGTGGTGGTCAGCAGGGTGCGCTGCCACACGCCCAGGTAATGCTCGGGTACGGACTTCATGCGCCCTCCCACTCGGCCAGCAGTGCGGCGCTGTCGAGCACGCGGCCGAAGATGCCGCCTTCCACCGCGACCATGGCCAGGGCCGCGGCGTGCAGCGCCGGGTCGGCCGAGGCGCAGGCGTCGGAGACCAGGGTGCAGGCGTAGCCGAGGTCCACCGCGCTGCGCAGGGTCGAGGACACGCAGACCTCGGTGGTCACCCCGGTGATGATCAGCTCGGTGATGCCGCGATTGCGCAGCAGCAGTTCCAGGTCGGTGGCGGCGAAGGCGCTATAGCCGGGCTTGTCGATCACCGGCTCGCCCGGCTCCGGGCGCAGCTCGTCGATCAGGTCGTGGCCGAATTCGCCACGCACCAGCAGGCGGCCGAGCGGGCCACGCCCGCCGATGGGCGCACCGGCGGCCTCGGCGCGGCGGCGCTTGAGTGCCGGCAGGTCGGACAGGTCCGGGCGATGGCCCTCGCGGGTGTGCAGCACCAGCAGGCCACGGGCGCGGGCGCCGGCCAGCAGGCGCTGGATCGCCGGGATCGGCGCGCGCAGGCGGCCGACGTCGAGGCCGGCGCGGTCGGCGTAGCCGCCCGGCGCGCAGAAATCGCGCTGCATGTCGATCACGATCAGCGCGGTGCTCACAGGGCGAACTCCTTGCGCACCGCGCTGGCGATGCCACCGGCGATGTCGGCGGCCATCAGCGCGCCCTTCTCCGCCGTCGAGCCCCTGGCCGAGGACAGCACGCCGGACGGCGGCACCCATTCGGTACGCGGCGGGTACATGTCGTAGGGCGGGAAGTCGGCCGGGCCGTCGTCGGGAATCAGGTCGAGGCGCACCAGCTGCGGCAGGTAGTGCAGCATCAGCGAGGTCTCGATCACCGCCGCGTGTTCCAGGGCGAAGCCGGGGAAGCCGTCGGGGAACACGTCGGCCAGGGTCTGCTCGGTGCAGAAGTCCCAGTGCTCCAGGCGCATCACCCGCAGCGCGCTCTGCGGCCCCAGCTCGCGGATCGCCAGCTCGATGCCCTCGGTGACGAACCACTGGTTCTCGTAGTGGCCGTCGACCAGCACCAGGCGGGTCACGCCGTGGCGGGCGAACTCGCGCACGGCGTCGCGCACCAGGGCGATCAGGGTCTGCCCGTCGAGGCTGGTGGTGCCGCAGAAGTGGTTGCCGCCGCCGCACTTGGGCTGCGACTTGTAGCCGTAGGACAGCGCCGGGGCGACCAGGCCGCCGACACGCGCGGCGGCGTCCTCGCAGATGGCGCTGGCAAGCAGCGCGTCGGTGCCCAGCGGCAGGTGCGGGCCGTGCTGCTCGGTGGCGCCGCAGGGCAGGAACACCACCGGCGACAGTTCGCGCACGCGGCGCGCGTATTCGACCCAGCTGAGCTGGTCCATGCGTACGGTCATGACTTGGCCTCACAGAGAACGGAAGAAGAAGGTCGGCTCGGCCGCTCGGCGAGCAGCGCGGCGATCAGCACCAGGGCGCCGCCGCTCCATTCGCGCAGGCCCAGCTCGCGCTCGCCGAACCAGGCGGCGGTGAGCACCGCCACCACCAGCTCGATCACCACCAGCACCGCCGCGCGGCTGGCCTCGACGTGGCTGAAGCCGTATTGCGCTGCGCCCATGGCGAGCAGCCAGAACAGGCCGAACAGGGCGATCTGCAGCCACAGGCCGGGCCCGGCCGGTGGCAGCACGGTGTCCTGCAGCAGGCACAGCAGGCCGCCGAGCAACGCCGCGCCGACGAAGGCCACCACCGCCTTGCTGGCCAGCGGCACGCGGTCGGCGGCGCGGGTCGCCAGGTTGTTGCAGGCGAAGGCCAGACCGGCGGACAGCGCCAGCCAGTCGCTGCCGGCGAGTGGGCGGAAGGTGTCGGCGCTGACGCCCAGGGTCAGGGCGATGCCGATCATCGCCAGCGCCAGGGCACCGACGCGGCTGGCGCTGAGCCGCTCGCCGAGCAGCAGCCAGCCGCCGAGCAGGCCCCACACCGGCGCCAGGTAGAACAGCAGCATGGCGCGCACCACGTCGCCCTCGGACAGCGCACCGACCAGCCCGGCGGTGGCCCAGCCGCCGCACAGGCAGATCACCGCCAGGGCGCGACGCTGCGGCCACCAGGCGCGCTGCTGGGCGGCCATGACCGGCAGCGCCACCAGGCACAGCAGGCCGTAGGTGTAGAGCACCACCGGCATGCCGCGCAGGCCCTGGCCGGCAAGGTGCTCCAGCGGTAGCCAGCCCAGGCCCCAGAAGCTGGCGCCGAGCAGCAGGACCAGCTCAGGTCTGAAGAGGGGGCGCATCTCAGCCGCCCATCCAGGCGCCGCCGTTGGCGCCCAGGGTCTGGCCGTGGAAGAAGCCGGCCCCGGCCGAGGCCAGGAACAGCACGGCGGCGGCGATCTCCTCCGGGCGGCCGAGGCGCCCGGCGGGGATCGCCGTCTCGCGCGCGACCATCTCCGCGCTCATGTGCTCCACCGAGACCATCGGCGTGTCCACCGGCCCCGGGGCCACCGCGTTGATGCGGATGGCCGGGGCGAATTCGCGGGCCAGCGCCTTGGTCAGGCCGATCACCCCGGCCTTGGCCGCGCAGTAGGCGGCATAGCGCTCGCGGCCGATCTGCCCGAGTTCCGAGGCGATGTTGACGATGCAGCCCTCGCCGCGCGCCTGCATATGCGCCAGGGCGTGGCGGCAGCAGCGGTACACCGCGTGCAGGTCGACCCCGAGCACCTGCGCCCACTCCTCCTCGCCGATGTCGAGAAAGGGTTTCTCCAGGATGATCCCGGCGTTGTTGACCAGGATGTCCAGGTCGTCTTCGGCGAGCACCCAGCCGAACATGTCGGCGACCTGCACCGGCGAGGCGACGTCGGCCTGCACCGCGTGCGCCCGGCCGCCATCGGCGGCGATGCGCGCCACCAGCGCGGCGGCCGCCTCGGGCTGGTCGAGGTGGTTGATCCACACCGTCGCCCCGGCGTCGGCCAGCGCCAGGACGATGGCCCGGCCGATGCCCTGGGTGGCGCCGGTGACCAGCGCGGTCTTGCCTGCCAGGGGTTTCATCAGTGCATCACCTCGCCGTGGCTGACCGACAGCGCCTGGCCGGTGACGGGCGCGGCCAGCGCACTGCCGAGGAACAGGAAGGTGCCGGCCAGGTCGGCCGGGGTGAGCAGCTCGGGCACCGCCTGGGCGGCGAGGATCAGCGCCAGTTCGTCGGCCTCGCTGCGGCCGTTGGCCTGAGCCATTACCGCCAGCGAGCGCATCGCCGCGTCAGTGCCGATCCAGCCCGGGCACACCGCGTTGACGCGAATGCGCCGTGGCCCCAGCTCCCAGGCCAGCGAGCGGGTCAGGCCGATCACCGCGTGCTTGCTGGCAACATAGGCGGAGAAGCCCGGCACGCCCTTGAGGCCCCAGATCGAGGCCTGGTTGATCACGCTGGCGCCGTCGCGCAACTGCCCCTGCAGGGCACGGGTCAGGCGCAGCATCGAGGCCACGTTGTTGTCCAGCAGCGCCTGCCAGCGGGCGTCGGCCTCGGTGCCGGTCTCGGCCAGCGGGGTGGCGTACTCCACCCCGGCGTTGTTGATCAGCACGTCGAGCGGCAGGTGGCCGCACCGTTCGACGTAGGCCGCCACGGCGGCGCTGTCGCCCAGCTCGACGCAGGCCCAGGCCACGTCGGTCAGCGGCGCCAGTTCGTCGGCCACCGCGGCCAGGGCCTCGGCATTACGGTCGAGCAGTTCCAGCGTCGCGCCGGCCTCGGCGAAAGCCCGCGCCAGGCCGCGGCCGATACCGCTGGCGGCGCCGGTGAGCAGCACGCGTTTGCCGCGATAGTCGATCATCGTCACACCGCCGTCAGGAAGGACACGCCGACCGCGCCGTAGAAGCCGTCCGCGCGCTGCGCGCCGCTCGGCTCGACCGCGCCATAGTTGTCGTCGACGACCCGGCGCAGGCGGTGCTGGTGGAAGCTCTTGAGCAGCAGGCGCATCGGCAGCACCTGGCCGTAGTCGTCGCCGTACAGCTCGTGGTGCAGCCTGCGCAGGCGGTACCAGGGCGCCACCGGCTTCTCGTGGTGGGCGTTGTGGTAGGCGAAGTTGAGCAGCAGCAGGTCGAGCACCGGCCAGCGCACCGAGACCACGTTGGTGTAGGTGTTCATCTGCTCGTAGGCGCGGTCGCGCTGCTTGTCGGCGGGAATCTTGCCGCCGTCCTCGAGCACCGCGAAGGCGTCGTAGGTGTGCTGGTAGGCATCGGTGAAACGCAGCACGGTGAGCATGATCGACCAGGCCACGAAGTAGAGGATCGCCGCCTTCGGCGACACCACCGCGAGCAGGCCGAACAGCGCCAGGCGCACCAGCAGGGTCAGCGCCACCTTGCGCCGGTGCGCGCGGTGCTTCTCGTTGGTGGTGATGAACGGCAGCACGATCACGTACCAGTGCATGATCAGCTCCACCGCCGGCACGTAGGCCCATTCGGCGGCCAGCACCAGACTGCGCAGCCAGCCCGGGCACTTCTGGTTGAGGAACTGCTTGGTGTCGAAGGTGATCACGTCGGCGCGGTCGACGTGGTGGCGCATGTGCTTCTTGCGCAGGTCCTGGAAGCCGGCGTAGCAGCTGCCGCAAATCCAGCTGGCGACCTCGCCGGCCCACTCGTTGTGCTTGGGTTTGGCGAAGATGGTCCCGTGGGCGAACTCGTGGATCAGGTAGGCGGCGACGATCATCGCGTGGCCGAGCAGCAGGGTGCCGGCGGCGTTGAGCAGCCAGCTGTCGGCCAGCAGCAGGCCGATACCGAGCGCGTAGCCGCCGAGGGCGTAGGCGATGGCCAGGCTGTTGGGCACACGGCCGTCGGCATAGCGGTAGATCTGGGTGGACATGGGTTCCTCCGGATACCGGGTGGCGTCATGGCGACGGGATAGCCCGGCGCCTCTTTCATCCTCGTCATTCCCGCACGGGCGGGAGTCCAGTTGCATTGCCTGGCTGGGTCCCCGCCTGCGCGGGGACGACGGTCTGGGGCAACACAGAGGCGGGTGGATAACCGCCCTTCTTGCATCCTCGTCATTCCCGCGCAGGCGGGAATCCAGTGGCGTCGCCTGGCTGGGTCCCCGCTTGCGTGGGGATGACGGTGGTGGAGTGGCCAGGCGAACCTTTGCCGTTACTTGGCCAGGGCCTCGACGAACTGGGCGTCGAAGGTGCTGGCAAAGTCGGGAATGGCGGGAATCTGGCCGTTGTCCTTGAGCAGCTTTCCGATCACTGCGCCGCTGCCGAAGAACGAGCTGGTGGCCTCGGACGGCTCGAAGTTCCTGCCCATCTCGGCCAGCGGGATGTTGTACACGCCGCTCATCTGTTCCTTGGCTTCCTCGGCGCTGACGCCGAGCACCTTGCCGATGATCCCGGCGGCCTCTTCCGGGTGGCTCTGCATGTAGGCCAGGCCGTCCAGGTAGCCCTGCATCAGCGCCTTGATCGCCGCCGGGCGCTTGGCAATGACCTTCTCGTCGAACACCAGCACGTCGGTGATCAGGCCGGGAGCGTCCTTGGAGGAGTACACGACGTGGAACTTGTCGCCGGGCATGCCGAGGATCTGCGACACGTTCGGCTCGTAGGTCACGCCCACCGGCAGGCTGCCGCTGGCCATCGCGCCGGGAATGCCCTCGGGGGTCATGTTCACCGGGCTGATGTCCTTCTCCGACAGGCCGTTGCTCTTCAGCGCATAGGCCAGCAGGAAGTCAGACGGCGACAGCGGGTTGAAGCCGACCTTCTTGCCCTTGAAGTTGGCCACCGAGGCGACCGACTTGTCGGCGACGATGGCATCGCCGCCGTTGGAGAAGTCGATGGGCATCACCACCCGGTGCTTGAGGCCCTTGGCCACGCCGCCGACCACCTGGTCGTAGGTCAGCATGCCGCCGTCGAGGGCGTTGCCGGCCAGCGCCGAGGGGATCAGCGCCGGGTCGTTGAAGAATTGCAGTTCGACCTTGAGGTCGTGGGCCTTGTACAGGTCGAGGGCGTCAGCGACGTAGAACGGGCCGTAGCCGGCCCACACCACGGTGCCGATCTTCATCTTCTCGACGGCCTGGGCAGAAAGCGGAAGCAGGGCGGCGAGGCTGGCGAAGCAGGCGCCGAGCAGGGTCTTGCGCAGGAAACGCGGGGACAGCATCGGGTTCATGGCATTGCTCCTACACGTGGGGAATCGGGCACGGGATGACGTCACGTCTCCCGGGCTTTTCTCCCGCCGTGTAGCCCTGCTCCCTAGGGCCGGAAAACTCTCGGACCAGCCATCCACTGCCGTGGACCGGAACCCTAGTTCGCCTGTGATGCAGCTCCGATGTGCAAAGCGTCATGAGCGCCAGCCGACTGCGGCCGGCGCGGGTGACTCATCCCGTTCGGAGAGGATTTTGCAAGTCCGGTGCCAGGCATCGGAAATCTGCCGGAGCAGTTAAGAAAATCGCCGGCATTCAGGGACTTGCGTCCGCGATGCCGGCGTGGGCGATGTGCCGCGCGCGGGCCGGCGGGCGGGCGTGGGCGCACCACCGGCTGGCAGGCGCCTGTTTTCAGTGCGCGCCGCGGTGGGGCGATTCGGGGAGTGGCGCCGGTAGGGCTATTCGCCGCCGACGGCGAAGTTGGGCAGGCTGTCCACCGGCTGGGCGAAGTCGAACGGGATGGACTCCAGCGCCAGGCCGATGTTGCGCTGCACCACGAAGTGCAGGTGCGGGCCGGTGCTGTTGCCGGTGTTGCCGGAACGGGCAATCTGGCTGCCGGCCTCGACCCACTGGCCTTCGCTGACTTCCACCGAGCCGCGCATCAGGTGCAGGTAGACGCCCATGGTGCCGTCGTCGTGCAGGATGCGCACGTAGTTGCCGGAGGGGTTGTTGCCGCGCCCGCTCTGCTGGTTCTCGGTCTTCACCACCGTGCCGCGGCGCGCCGCGACGATCGGCGTGCCCTCGGGCATGGCGATGTCCATGGCATAGCGGCCCTTGGGCGTGAAGTGGCTGTACTTGCCGTTGGCCCCCTGGGTCAGGCGGAACGGGCCGCCGCGCCAGGGCAGCGGATAGTTGTACAACTGCGGCAGCTGGCGCGGGTCGCCCATGGCATAGCGCAGCTTCGGCTTGTAGCTCATGGGCTTGTCGCCCTCGCGCGGGGCGAGGGTCGCCAGGCGGATGGCGCTGCGCGGCGGCAGCACCCAGCGGATCGGCTCGTCCGGCGCGCCCACGGCGTTGACCACCGCGTCCAGGCGCAACTCGACCTCCACCGGCGCGTACAGGTCGTTGCGCACCTGCAGGGTCTCGCCGCCGTCGTGCTTCTTGGTCTCCAGCTTCACCTGGCTGTCCAGCTTCTCGACCATGCGGTCGCGGAACACCAGCACCTGGGCACCGGGCATGGCCTTGTCGCTGTAGGTCACGGTGCCGTGCTTGTCGACATACTTGTAGATGGTCAGCGCACTGGCCTGGCCGGCGAGCAGCAGCAATGCGCCGAAAACGAATGAACGCCCTAGCATAACTTCGAATGTGTCGTTGAATCCCCGGGATCGGCAAGACTAGCAGCGCGGCGGGGAGCATGCGAGCGCCGGGGCGCCAGGCTGCGAGGAAATCCACACCCGCCGACGAAAGGCGCTCAATCCGACCTTGGTCGAACTGGCACGGCCGGACCCAGCCCCTAGACTCCGCCGCTGTTCTTTCCGCCGCCGAGTAAGCCCCCATGTATTCTGATCGCGTGCGCCTGCCAGCCCTGCTGGACAAGCTGATGAGTGCGGCCGAGGCCGCGGCCCTGATCGAAGACGGCATGACCGTCGGCATGAGCGGCTTCACCCGCGCCGGCGAGGCCAAGGCGGTGCCCCGCGCGCTGGCCGAGCGGGCCAGGACCCAGCCGCTGCGGATCAGCCTGATGACCGGCGCCAGCCTGGGCAACGACCTCGACAAGCAGCTCACCGAGGCCGGCGTGCTGGCCCGGCGCATGCCGTTCCAGGTCGACTCGACCCTGCGCAAGGCGATCAACGACGGCAGCGTGATGTTCATCGACCAGCACCTGTCCGACACCGTCGAGCAGATCCGCAACCTGCAGCTGAAGAAGCCGGACATCGCGGTGATCGAGGCGGTGTCCATCACCGAGGAAGGCCACATCGTGCCGACCACCTCGGTGGGCAATTCGGCCAGCTTCGCGATCTTCGCCGACAAGGTGATCGTCGAGATCAACCTGGCGCACAACCCCAACCTCGAAGGCCTGCACGACATCTATATCCCGACCTACCGGCCGACGCGCACGCCGATCCCGCTGGTGCGCGCCGACCAGCGCATCGGCAGCGGCGCCATCCCGATCCCGCCGGAGAAGATCGTCGCCATCGTCGTCACCGACCAGGCCGACTCCTATTCCACGGTCACCCCGCCGGACGCCGACACCCAGGCCATCGCCGACCACCTGATCGCCTTCTTCGGCCGCGAGGTGGAAGCCGGCCGCCTGCCGAAGAACCTCGGCCCGCTGCAGGCCGGCATCGGCAGCATCGCCAACGCGGTGATGTGTGGCCTGCTGGAGTCGCCCTTCGAGGACCTGGTGATGTACTCCGAGGTGCTGCAGGACTCCACCTTCGAGCTGATCGACGCCGGCAAGATGCGCTTCGCCTCCGGCTGCTCGATCACCCTGTCGGCACGCTGCAACGAGCGGGTGTTCGGCAACCTGGAGCGCTACAAGGACAAGCTGGTACTGCGCCCGCAGGAAATCTCCAACCACCCCGAGCTGGTGCGCCGGCTGGGCATCATCGGCATCAACACCGCGCTGGAGTTCGACCTGTACGGCAACGTCAACTCCACCCACGTGGGCGGCACCCGGATGATGAACGGTATCGGCGGCTCCGGCGACTTCGCCCGCAACGCCCACCTGGCGATCTTCGTCACCAAATCCATCGCCAAGGGCGGCGCGATCTCCAGCGTGGTACCGATGGTCAGCCACGTGGACCACAGCGAGCACGACGTCGACATCCTAGTCACCGAGCAGGGCCTGGCCGATCTGCGCGGCCTGGCGCCGCGCGAACGCGCCCGGGCAATCATCGACAATTGCGTGCACCCGGACTTCCGCGGCCCGCTGAACGACTACTTCGCCCGCGCCTGCGCCCGCGGCGGCCACACCCCGCACCTGCTGCGCGAGGCGCTGCAGTGGCACATCAACCTGGAAGAAACCGGACGCATGATGGCGAGCTGATTTCGGGCCTCGGCCCGGATGCCCGAAGCCGCTTCCGCCACGACCGGAAGCGGCTTTTTTTATCGATGGCCGGTGCCGTAGGGTGCGCCGCGCGCACCGTCTCGGCGTCATCGGTGCGCACGGCGCACCCTACGGGAAGTGCGGCGGGGTTACGCGCCCGGGACGAAGTGCTTCTGTGCGGTGCCGCGGGCGATCAGGCGGGACAGGTAGTCGAGCTTCTGCGGGTCGCGGTCGACGAACTTGAAGGTCAGCTGCAGCCATTCGCTGTCCGGCTTTGGCTCCAGCGCCGCCACGGCGTGCAGGTAGCCGTTGAGGCGCGCGGTCTCGGCGGCCTCGCCCTGCTCCAGGTCGAGCACGGCGCTCTCCAGCACCTGGGGCAGCTGCTCGGTGCGTCGGACCACCAGCAGGGCCTCCTTGAGGCTCAGCGCCTTGATCACGCAGGCCATGCTGCCGGAGGGCAGGCGCAGCTGGCCCTGGCCGCGGCCGCCGCTGCTGGCCGAGGGCTTCGACGCGCTGGCGGGAGCCGGGGCGGGCGCCGCCCTGGGCGCGGTGGCCGGCTTGGCGGCGGGCTGCACCACCTCGGCCTTGCCGCCGGTCAGGGCGGCCAGGGAGTCGTTGGCGAAGGCGCCGCTGCTGAGCATCTTCGGCGGCGCGCTGGCGGCCAGGGCCTGCAGCTTGCCGGCGCGGTGCAGGGCCTTCTTGACCTTGGTCACCAGCTGGTCGTTGGAGAACGGCTTGCCGATGTAGTCGGAGACCCCGGCCTGGATGGCCTGGACCACGTTCTCCTTGTCGCCGCGGCTGGTGACCATGATGAACGGGGTGGTCTTGAGTTCGTCCTGCTCGCGGCACCAGGTGAGCAGTTCGAGGCCGGAAAGCTCCGGCATTTCCCAATCGCAGAGGATCAGGTCGGCCGGCTGGCGGGCGAGCATCTGCTGGGCCTTGCGGCCGTTGATCGCTTCGTCGATCTGGATGCCGGGGAAGTGGTCGCGCAGGCCCTTCTTCACCAGATCACGGATAAAGGTGGCGTCGTCCACCACCAGCACACTGACTTTGCTCATCGACCACTCCCGACAACGATGCCGACAAGCATAGCTGCGGATGGTGGCTCAAGGCCAACGAGTCGCCCCGATGGTCATCCGGGCGGCACGAAGCCGCCCGGCAACCTCACTCGCTCTTGCCGCCCTGCACTTCTTCCTGCATGCGGGCCAGCCCCATGTGGCGCACGTCGGTGCCGCGCACCAGGTAGATGACCAGTTCGGCGATGTTGCGCGCGTGGTCGCCGATGCGCTCCAGCGAACGCAGCACCCAGATGATCGACAGCACGCGGGTGATCGAGCGCGGATCTTCCATCATGTAGGTGACCAGTTCGCGCAGGGCGCTCTTGTACTCGCGGTCGATGGTCTTGTCGTACTGGGCCACGGACAGGGCCAGTTCGGCGTCGAAACGGGCGAAGGCGTCCAGCGACTCCTGCACCATCTTGCGCACCTGGTCGCCGATGTGGCGCACCTCGACGTAGCCGCGCGGCGCCTCGCCGCTCTCGCACAGCTCGATGGCGCGCTTGGCGATCTTCGAGGCTTCGTCGCCGATGCGCTCGAGGTCGATCACCGACTTCGACACGCTGATGATCAGGCGCAGGTCGGAGGCGGCCGGCTGGCGGCGGGCGAGGATGCGCAGGCATTCCTCGTCGATGTTGGTTTCCATCTGGTTGATCTGGTCGTCGATCTCGCGCACCTGCTGGGCCAGGCCGGAGTCGGCCTCGATCAGCGCGGTGACCGCGTCGTTGACCTGTTTCTCGACCAGGCCGCCCATCGCCAGGAGGTGGCTGCGCACTTCCTCCAGCTCGGCGTTGAACTGCTGGGAGATGTGATGGGTGAGGCTGTCTTTGTTGATCATCTTGAAGTCCTTGGCAGTGCATCTGTCTCCCCTCTCCCACCGGGAGAGGGGCCGGGGGTGAGGGGGTTCCAGGCGCCTGGCACTCCCTCACCCTAACCCTCTCCCAAGGGGAGAGGGGACTGTCCTGCGTCAGCCGTAACGGCCGGTGATGTAGTCTTCCGTCTGTTTCTTCGCCGGGTTGGTGAACAGGGTGTCGGTGTCGCCGAACTCGATCAGCTTGCCCATGTACATGAACGCGGTGTAGTCGGAGACGCGCGCCGCCTGCTGCATGTTGTGGGTGACGATGACGATGGTGTACTTGCTCTTCAGCTCGTAGATCAGCTCCTCGACCTTGAGGGTGGAGATCGGGTCGAGCGCCGAGCAGGGTTCGTCGAGCAGCAGCACTTCCGGCTGCACCGCCACGGTACGGGCGATCACCAGGCGCTGCTGCTGGCCGCCGGACAGGCCGAGGGCGGAGTCGTGCAGGCGGTCCTTCACTTCGTCCCACAGGGCGGCGCTCTTCAGCGCCCACTCCACGGTCTCGTCGAGCACGCGCTTCTGGTTCACGCCCTGGATGCGCAGGCCGTAGACCACGTTCTCGTAGATGCTCTTGGGGAATGGGTTGGGCTTCTGGAACACCATGCCAACGCGGCGGCGCAGCTCGGCGACGTCCACCCCCTTCTTGTAGATGTCGTGGCCGTCGAGGCGGATCTCGCCTTCCACGCGGCAGCCGTCGACCAGGTCGTTCATCCGGTTGAAGGTGCGCAGCAGGGTCGACTTGCCGCAGCCGGACGGGCCGATGAAGGCGGTCACGCGCTGCTTGGGGATGTTCATCGACACGTCGAACAGCGCCTGCTTGTCGCCGTAGAACAGGTTGAGGCCGGGCACTTCCAGCGCGACGGTCTCGTCCGCCAGGTTGAGGCCCTGCTTCTGCCGGCCGAGGGCGGCCATGTCGATACCGTGGGTGTGTACTTCGTGCTGCATGGGAGGCTCCCTACGCTAACAATTCGTTCAGGTCGCCCGGCCAGGCCGGGCGACGCCATTAATCAATGATCCAGCGCCTTGTACTTCTCGCGCAGGTGGTTGCGGATGAACACCGCGCTCAGGTTGAGCAGCGCGATCACCAGCACCAGCAGCAGCGCAGTGGCGTACACCAGCGGGCGGGCGGCCTCGACGTTGGGGCTCTGGAAGCCGACGTCGTAGATGTGGAAGCCCAGGTGCATGATCTTCTGGTCCAGGTGCAGGTACGGGTAGTTGCCGTCCACCGGCAGCGCCGGGGCCAGCTTGACCACGCCGACCAGCATCAGCGGCGCCACTTCGCCGGCCGCGCGGGCCACGGCGAGGATCATGCCGGTCATCATGGCCGGGCTGGCCATCGGCAGCACCACCTTCCACAGGGTCTCGGCCTTGGTCGCGCCGAGTGCCAGGGAGCCTTCGCGCAGGGCGCGCGGGATGCGCGCCAGGCCTTCCTCGGTGGCGACGATCACCACCGGCACCGCGAGGATCGCCAGGGTCAGCGAGGCCCACATCAGGCCCGGCGTGCCGAAGGTCGGCGCCGGCGCGGCCTCGGCGAAGAACAGCCGGTCGATCGAGCCGCCCAGCACGTAGACGAAGAAGCCCAGGCCGAACACGCCGTAGACGATGGCCGGCACGCCGGCCAGGTTGTTCACGGCGATGCGGATGATGCGGGTCAGCGGGCCCTGCTTGGCGTACTCGCGCAGGTAGATGGCCGCCAGCACGCCGAACGGGGTGACGATCACGGCCATGATCAGGGTCATCATCACGGTGCCGAAGATGGCCGGGAAGATGCCGCCCTCGGTGTTGGCCTCGCGCGGCTCGTCGCTGACGAACTCCCACAGCTTGGCGAAGTAGAAGCCCAGCTTGGCGCCGACGCCCATGGCGTTCGGCTGGAAGGCGCGAACCACCTTGCTCAGGGCGATCTCCTGCTCGCGACCGTCGACGGTCTTCACCGTCACGCTGTCGCGGGCGAGTTGCTGGTTCAGCTCGACCAGCTTGCCCTCCAGCACCTTGTAGCGGGCGTCCAGCTCGGCGCGCTGGGCGTCGAGGTCGGCCTGGGCGGCGGCGTCCAGGCGATCCCGCAGTTCCAGGCGGCGACCTTCCAGGCGCAGCTGCTCGAGGCCGTGGTTGATGTGGCCGATCTCCTTCTTCTCCAGCCGCACCAGTTGCGCGTGCAGGTCATCGACCCGGGCGATGCGGTTCTGCAGCTCGCCCCACGCATCATCGCCCCGGGCGACCACCTGGCCGCCTTCCTTGACGTCGACCAGGTAGCCGTAGAAGTTGCCCCACTCGCGGCGCTCCATGACCACCAGGTTCTCCGGGGTGCGCGGCTCGCTCGTCCACTCGGCCACCACCCAACTGAAGTCGGCGCCGTAGACCTCGCGGTTGCCGACCTTGAACAGCTCGCGGGTCATGAACTCGCCGCCCTTCACATCCACCGGCATGCCGGCGGCGGCCAGGCGGGCGCGCGGCACCTGTTCTTCCTGCACCAGCTCGCCGGCCATGACGCGGGCGGCCTCGCCCGGCACCTGGTACCTGGCCTCGACCACGTCGGCGGGCCAGAAGTGGCCCAGGCCGCGCACGGCGATCACGGCGAGCAGGCCGATGGTCATGATCACGGCGATGGACACGCCGCTGGCGGTCATCCAGACCCAGGGCGAACCACTCTTGAACCAGGTACTGAAGTTTTGCTCTTTGGTTTTCACGGACGTCTACCTTCCCCAGTTCTCAGAGCGACGCATATTTCTTGCGCAGGCGGGTGCGGATCAGCTCCGCCAGGGTGTTCATCACGAAGGTGAAGGCCAGCAACACCAGCGCCGAGAGGAACAGCACGCGATAGTGGGTACTGCCCACCTCGGATTCCGGCATCTCCACCGCCACGTTGGCGGCCAGGGTGCGCAGGCCCTGGAAGATGTTCATGTCCATGATCGGCGTGTTGCCGGTGGCCATCAGCACGATCATGGTCTCGCCCACCGCGCGGCCCATGCCGATCATCAGCGCCGAGAAGATGCCCGGGCTGGCGGTGAGGATCACCACGCGGGTCAGGGTCTGCCACGGCGTGGCGCCCAGGGCCAGGGAGCCGAAGGTGAGGCTCTTGGGCACGCTGAACACGGCGTCCTCGGCGATCGAGTAGATGTTCGGGATCACCGCGAAGCCCATGGCCAGGCCGACTACCAGGGCGTTGCGCTGGTCGAAGGCGATGCCGAGGTCGTTGCTGATCCACAGGCGCATGTCGCCGCCGAAGAACCAGTTCTCCAGGTGGCCGCTCATGCTCAGGGCGAAGGCGCCGATCATCAGGATCACCGGGATCAGCAGCGCCGCTTCCCAGCCGTCCGGGATCACCAGGCGGATGCGCTCCGGCAGGCGGCTCCACAGGTAGGCGGTCAGCAGCACGCCGATCGGCGTCAGCAACAGCAGGCTGAAGATGCCCGGCAGGTGGCCTTCCACGTAGGGCGCCAGGAACAGGCCGGCGAAGAAGCCGAGAATCACCGTCGGCAGCGCTTCCATCAGCTCGATCACCGGCTTGACCTTGCGACGCATGGACGGCGCCATGAAGTAGGCGGTGTAGATCGCCGCGCAGATGGCCAGCGGGGCGGCCAGCAGCATGGCGTAGAAGGCGGCCTTGAGGGTGCCGAAGGTCAGCGGCGCCAGGCTCATCTTCGGTTCGAAGTCGGTGTTGGCGGAGGTGGACTGCCAGACGTGGCGCGGCTCGTCGTAGCTCTCGTACCAGACCTTGCCCCACAGCGAACTCCAGGAAATCTCCGGGTGCGGGTTGTCGATGACGAAGCGCTGCAGCTGGCCGCCGGACTCGACCAGCACGCGGTTGGCGCGCGGCGACAGGGCGGCGACACCGGCGCCCTCGGCGACCTTCTCGGTCAGCAGGGTGCGGTGCGCGGTGCTGTGGAAGATGCCCAGGCGGCCTTCGGCGTCCAGCGCCAGGAAGCCCTTGCGGCGCTCCTCGGGGAGGATCTGGGTGATAGCCGCCTTGCCCAGCTGGAAGCCGCGGATGTGGGTCAGCGCGGCCTTGCCGTCGCCGTCGCGGACCATGAACCACTGGCCGATGCCGCCCTTGCTGTCGCCGATCATCAGCGAGATGCCGCCGAGCAGCGGGTTGACCGTGGTCACCTCGGCATCGCCGTTGAGCAGCTTGTAGCGGCCGTTGAGGGTCTTGCTGCGCAGGTCGAAGACGTCGGCGGTGGCCTTGCCGTTGATCACGAACAGCCACTGCTGGCGCGGGTCGATGATCATCGCCTTGATCGGCTCGGCGATCTGCGGCAGGGCGATGCGCTCCTCGCTGAGGGTCACCTCGCCGGTCATCAGGTTCTCTTCGCGGCCGAGCGCCAGCAGCTGCAGCTCGGCGCCGGTGGAGCCGCTGAGCATCAGGTTGCTGCCGTTCTGGCTGATCGCCACGTGCTCCAGCGGCCGGCCCTGGGCGTCGAGGGTGATGGGCGACTCGCCGAACGGGTAGTCCAGCTCGGGGGTGATGGTCTTGACGTTGTCCGGGTAGGTCACCTTGTAGGCGTGCTCGAACACCAGCACCTGGCCGTTGGACAGGCCGAGCACCACGCGGCGGCTGCCGGGCTGGTCCTGGCTGACCGAAGCGATGCTGCTGCCTTCCGGCAGGGCCAGCTGGTAGGCGTTCATCGGCTTGCCATCGCGCAGACCGAAGAACTGCACCTGGCCACTGCGGCTCAGGCGCATGGCCACCTTGTTCTGCTCCTCGACGGAGAGCAGCAGCGCCTCGCCCTGGCCGGCCAGCCAGGCCGGCTGCTGGGCATCGCGCGCCTCCATGTCGGCGCCGCCGAAGATCGGCGCGACGACATAGGCGAGGTAGAAGAAGATCAGGGTGATGCACGCCAGCACCGCCAGGCCGCCGATGGACACGTACCAGCGTGCCATGCGGTCCTTGAGGGCGCGGATGCGGCGCTTGCGCAGCAGGGCGGGCGTGTTGAAATCCACCCTTTGGTTGTTCGCGGAGGCGCTCATGCTGTTGTTGGCCAGGTCATTCATGAGGAGTTCTCGGGCGCGGCGGACACAGCCCGCTCAATGTGAGGTACTTCAATCTATCCGTCTTGTGTGACAGAAAAATTACAGCGCGGTGACGCGACGACGCCCGCGACTCGGGAAGAGTGGCGGGCGTTGCGCTCCCTCTCCATCCGGGAGAGGGCTGGGGTGAGGGGCTATAGGGTAATGCGAAGCACCCTCACCCCCGCCCCCTCTCCCAGAGGGAGAGGGGGAGTTCCTTACAGACCCAGTTCCTGCTTGGCCTTGTCGATGACCTTGGCCGGCAGCGGGATGTAGCCGTCCTTGACCACGACTTCCTGACCCTGCTTGGACAGGACGAGCTTGAGGAACTCGGCGTCCAGCGGGCTCAGCGGCTTGTTCGGCGCCTTGTTCACATAGACGTAGAAGAAGCGGGCCAGCGGGAACTTGCCTGCCAGGGCGTTTTCTTCGGAAGCCTCGAACGCCTCACCGCCCTTCTTCGACAGGGGCACGGCGCGGACGCTGGCGGTCTTGTAGCCGATGCCCGAGTAGCCGATGGCGTTGACGGTGCTGGAGATGGACTGCACCACCGAGGCCGAACCCGGCTGCTCGTTGACGTTGGACTTGAAGTCGCCTTTGCACAGGGCTTCTTCCTTGAAGTAACCGTAGGTGCCGGATACCGAGTTGCGACCGAACAGCTGGATCGGCTTGCTCGCCCACTCGCCGGTCAGGCCCAGGTCGCCCCAGGTCTTGATGTCCTGGGCGCCGCCGCACAGGCGGGTGCTGGAGAAGATGGCGTCGACCTGGGCGATGTCCAGAGACTTGATCGGGTTGTCCTTGTGCACGAACACGGCCAGGGCATCGATGGCGACCGGCACGGCGGTCGGCTTGTAGCCGTACTTCTCTTCGAATGCCTGCAGCTCGTTGTCCTTCATCGGACGGGACATCGGGCCCAGGTTGGCAGTACCTTCGGTCAGAGCGGGCGGCGCGGTGGAGGAACCGGCGGCCTGGATCTGGATGTTCACGTTCGGGTACTGCTTCTTGTATTCCTCGGCCCACAGGGTCATCAGGTTGGCCAGGGAGTCGGAACCCACGCTGGACAGGTTGCCCGAGACACCGGTGGTCTTTTCGTAGCCGGGGATGGCCGGGTCGACGGCGGCGAACGCGGTTGCAGCGCCTACGCCGGCGGCGGCGAAGGTCAGGGCCGCCATCAAACGCTTGAGTTTCATGCCTTGCTCCTAGCAGGAAGGGGTTGGATGGAACGGGGCCCAGTATCTGCAGGCCTGATGAACACTCTATGAACGGAATATGACAATTGGATGAATGGCCATCATGGCTGTCGAAAAAATTCCGCACCCCGTCCATCCCGGAGATCGCTCCATGAATCGTCTGCACCTGCTGTCCGTCACCGCCCTGGCGCTCGCCTGCAGCGCCTGCGGCGAGCAAGCCGCCCTCAACGTGAGCGACGGCACCGGCACCGACCCGCGGCTGCCCGAGCCGAACGAGACGCTGTTGCCGACCGTCAACATCGCCCCCGCCCGGGGCTGGGCCGAGGGCGCCAGGCCGGTGGCGGCGCAGGGCACCCGGGTGAATGCCTTCGCCGAGAACCTGGACCACCCGCGCTGGCTGTACGTGCTGCCCAACGGCGACGTGCTGGTGGCCGAGAGCAACGCGCCGAAGACCGACAAGCCGTTCAGCCTCAAGGGTTGGGTCTCCGGCCTGGTGATGAAGCGCGCGGGCGCCGGGGTGCCCAGCGCCAACCGCATCACCCTGCTGCGCGACACCGATGGCGACGGCGTCGCCGACCTGCGCACGGCATTCCTGGAAAACCTGCACTCGCCCTTCGGCATGGCGCTGGTCGGCAACGACTTCTACGTGGCCAACGCCGACGCCCTGGTGCGCTTCCCCTACACCGGGGGCGAGACCCGGATCGATGCCGCGCCCGAGAAGGTCACCGACCTGCCCGCCGGCATCAACCACCACTGGACCAAGAACGTCATCGCCAGCCAGGACGGCAGCCGGCTCTACGTCACGGTCGGCTCCAACAGCAACGTCGGCGAGAACGGCATGGAGGCCGAGGAGGGCCGCGCGGCGATCTGGGAGGTGGACCGCGCCAGCGGCGCGAAGCGCCTGTTCGCCAGCGGCCTGCGTAACCCCAACGGCCTGGCCTGGGAGCCGCAGACCGGCGCGCTGTGGACGGCGGTCAACGAGCGCGACGAGATCGGCAGCGACCTGGTGCCGGACTACATCACCTCGGTGCGCGACGGCGGCTTCTACGGCTGGCCCTACAGCTACTACGGCCAGCACGTCGACCAGCGCGTCCAGCCGCCGCGCCCGGAGTTGGTGGCCAAGGCGCTGGTACCCGACTATGCCCTGGGCCCGCACACCGCCTCGCTGGGCATCGCCTTCGGCCAGGGCGGCGCGCTGCCGGCGTTCCAGGACGGCCTGTTCGTCGGCCAGCACGGTTCTTGGAACCGCAAGCCGCACAGCGGCTACAAGGTGATCTTCGTGCCCTTCGCCGACGGCAAGCCCAGTGGCCCGCCGGTCGACGTGCTCAGCGGCTTCCTCGATCAAGACGGCGACGCCCAGGGGCGGCCGGTCGACGTCAAGCTCGACAGGCAGGGAGCGCTGCTGGTGACCGACGACGTCGGCAACAAGGTCTGGCGGGTGACGCCCGCCCAGTGAGGCGGCGCCCGCTCAGCGACGCTGCCGGAGCAGGTACAGGCCGATCAGCATCGCCAGGCCGCACAGCGCCGCCACGTAGTAGGCCGGGCCGAGCGGGTCCCACTTCATCAGCAGGGCCACCACCATCGGCGTCAGCCCGCCGAAGATGGCGTATGCCAGGTTGTAGGAGAACGACAGCCCTGAGAAGCGCACCACCGGCGGGAAGGCCTTGACCATCACGTAGGGCACCGCGCCGATGGTGCCGACCAGCAGGCCGGTCACCGCGTACAACGGGAACAGCCAGTCCGGGTGCTCGGCTAGGCGGGTGTAGAAGGTCCAGGAGCTGAGCGCCAGCAGCAGGCCGCCGACCAGGAAGGTGCGTCCGGCGCCGAAGCGGTCGGCCGCCATGCCGGAGAGGATGCAGCCCAGGGTCAGGCAGACGATGGCCAGGCTGTTGGCCCGCAGCGCGGTGGCGGCATCGAAGCCGTACACGGTCTGCAGCACGGTCGGCGTCATCAGGATCACCACCACGATGCCGGCCGACAGCACCCAGGTCAGCAGCATCGACAGCACGATGGCCGAGCGGTGCTCGCGCAGCACGGTCTTCAGCGGCACCTCGTCGGCCAGCGCCTTGCGCTGCTGCAGCTCGGCGAACACCGGCGTCTCGTGCAACCACTGGCGCAGGTAGACGGAGAACAGGCCGAACACGCCGCCGATCAGGAAAGGGATGCGCCAGGCCCAGTCGAGCACTTCGGCCGGGCTGTAGACGGTGTTGATCAGGGTCGCCATCAACGAGCCGAGGAGGATGCCGAAGGTCAGCCCCGAGGTCAGCGTGCCGCAGGCGTAGCCGATGTGCCTGGGCGGCACGTGCTCGGCGACGAACACCCAGGCGCCCGGCACCTCGCCACCGATCGCCGCGCCCTGGATCACGCGCAGGCCGAGCAGCGCCAGCGGCGCCCAGATGCCGATCTGCGCGTAGGTCGGCAGCAGGCCCATGATCAGCGTCGGCACTGCCATCATGAAGATGCTCAGGGTGAACATGCGCTTGCGCCCGAGCAGGTCGCCGAAGTGGGCCATGATGACGCCGCCCAGCGGTCGCGCCAGGTAGCCGGCGGCGAAGATGCCGAAGGTCTGCAGCTGGCGCAGCCATTCCGGCATCTCGGCCGGGAAGAACAGCTTGCCGACCACCGCCGCGAAGAACACGAAGATGATGAAGTCGTAGAACTCCAGGGCGCCGCCGAGGGCGGAAAGCGAGAGGGTCTTGTAGTCGCTGCGGTTGAGAGGGCGCGCCGCGGGCGCGAGGCTGGCATGCTCGGCGGACATAGAGGCTTCGTTGTTTTATTAGAGGGGGCAAGGGCTGCGGCACGATAGCAAATCGCGTTCCGCGCCGCAGCTTTCGGCGGCAAAAGCGGGACCGCACGGTCGTCCTTTGACGCCGGCCTCTATATACTGCGCACGACCCGTCTACGGCGGGGCATGGCCAGCCATCGAACAGCCAACGATAAGAATCCACCAGCGGGGCCCCGCACATGATCGAACTCGAACAGGAAGACCCCATCCCCCAGGGCGATCTGGCCCTTCAGATCACCGCCCTGCCGCGCGAGACCAACGGCTTCGGCGACATCTACGGCGGCTGGCTGGTCTCGCAGATGGACCTGGCCGGCACCGCGATGGCCAGCAAGGTCGCCGGCGGCCGTGTCGCCACCGTGGCCATCGACCGCATGGCCTTCCTGGTACCCGTGGCGGTGGGCGCCCAGCTTTCCTTCTATACCCAGGCGCTGGAGGTCGGCCGCAGCTCGATCCAGATGCTGGTCGAGGTGTGGAGCGACGACCCGCTGTCCAGCGAGTGGCGCAAGGTCACCGAGGCGGTGTTCGTGTTCGTCGCCATCGACGGCAGCGGCCGCACCCGCCCGGTTCCGCCGCGCCGGGGCTGATGCCCGCGCCGAAAACGCCGCCCATGAGGCGGCGTTTTTCATGGCGATGTCCCCGTTACGTGTTGGTGGCGCAATCCTGCGTTTGTGGGAGCGGCTGGGCGGCAT
Source organism: Pseudomonas paralcaligenes (assembly GCF_019655855.1). GTDB lineage: Bacteria > Pseudomonadota > Gammaproteobacteria > Pseudomonadales > Pseudomonadaceae > Aquipseudomonas > Aquipseudomonas paralcaligenes. The sequence goes on from NZ_BPFX01000004.1 coordinate 320,977, forward strand.
TCCGATTGGCCGCGAATTTCGCGGATGAATCCGTTCCCACAAGGTGTGCAACAACCAATGGGGACATAGCCTTTTTCATGGCGCTTGGCCTTTTCCACCGGCCTGCGGTCAAATGCCTGAATCTTCAGGGAGGCGGACCATGACCCAGGCCCACATCGAACGCATCGAACTGGACGAACTGACCTGCTGGCGCGTGCGCCGCGGCAGCGCCGAGCTGCTGGTGGCCCAGCAGGGCGCCCAGATACTCAGTTTCCAGCAGGGCGAGCAGCAGCCGCTGATCTGGCTGAGCGAGCAGGCCGACTACCGCCGCCAGCAGTCTGTACGCGGCGGCGTGCCGATCTGCTGGCCCTGGTTCGGCGACCTCGGGCGCAACCCGCACCCGCTGCAGGCGCAGCACGACAACCCGGGCGCCGCGCCCTTCCACGGTGGCGTGCGCGCCCTCGACTGGCAACTGCTGGGCATCGACAGCGAAGGCGAGGCCATCCACCTGCAGTTCGCCTTCGACACCCGCCAGCATCCCCTCCCCGACTGGCCCCACGCCGCCGAGCTGCGGCTGGACATCCGCCTGGACGAACGCCTGCACCTCGACCTGACCAGCCACAACCTCGGCAGTGAGCCGCTGATCCTGAGCCAGGCGCTACACAGCTACTTCGCCGTCAGCGACATCCGCCAGGTGGCGGTGCATGGACTGGACGGCAGCCGCTACATCGAAACCCTGGAAGACTGGCAGGTACGTTCCCAGCAGGGCGAGCTGAGCTTCGCCGGCGAGACCGACCGCATCTACCTCGACGTGCCGCCGCGCCTGCGCCTGCACGACGCCGGCTGGAACCGCGACCTGCACCTGGAAACCCGCGGCTCGCGCTCGGCGGTGCTGTGGAACCCGTGGATCGACAAGGCCCGGCGCCTGTCCAGCTTCGCCGAGGATGCCTGGCAGCGCATGCTGTGCATCGAGACCGCCAATATCTGGGACGACTGCGTGGAACTCCCCCCTGGCGAAAGCCACAGGCTCGGCCTGAGCCTGTGGAGCGAACCGACGTAGGGCGGGTGAAACCCGCGTTGACCTGCGAGTCGCCTTCCGCCGCATCACCCGCGCCCTCAAGCAACCGTCATTGCCGCGCATGCGGCAATCCAGAGGCGCCCCACCTGGGCTCCCGCCTGCGCGGGAGTGACGGAAATGGCCTCTGCAGAACCTTCCTGGCTAGCCGGACCCCCAAAAGCCCACAAGAGCCGTAGGGTGCGCCGTGCGCACCAAGGGTTCCGGTGCGCGCAGCGCACCCTACAGGTCGCCTTCCTCTACCAGCCGCACGGAGCGGGCATCCAGGGCGTAGGAGGCGTCGGCCAGGTCGTTGTCCACCGCTTCGATGCGCAGGGTGCCATCGACCCACAGCGGTTCGTAGATATCGTCGAGCACGATGCCCTTGGGATAGCGCACCAGCACGATCTGGTTCGGCGGTGGCGGGGGAACGTGGATGCAGGCACCCGGGTAGGGCACCAGGAACAGCAGGGTGGTCTTGCCGCCGACGTCGCTCTCCAGCGGCACCGGGTAGCCGCCGAGACGGACGTGCTTGCCGTCCAGGCGGGCCACGGTCTTCTTCGAATACATCACCGCCGGCAGGCCCTGCTCCTGCTTCAGGCCGCCCTGCTGGCCGAAGGTGCCGACCGCCTCGGGGCTGTCGTGGCTGATCTCCGGCATGGCCTCCAGGGCCTTGCGGTCCTCGGGCGGCATCAGCTCCAGCCAGTCCAGTTCGGCGGGCTCGGCGTGGGCCAGCAGGGGGAACAGCAGCAGGGCAAGCAGCAGGCGGCGCATGGTCGGTCTCGCAATCGCATGGGCCGCCTAGCCTACCGGCTCCGGGGCCGGCCTGTCAGTCCCGCTTGATCAGGCCGTAGATCACCAGCAGGATCACCGCACCGACCACGGCGCCGATGAAGCCCGCCGTCTCGCCGGCCTGGTAGATACCCAGGGCCTGGCCACCGTAGGTGGCTGCCAGCGAGCCACCGATGCCGAGCAGGATGGTCATGATCCAGCCCATGCTGTCGTCGCCGGGTTTGAGGAAGCGCGCGATCAGACCGACGATCAGGCCGATGATGATGGTGCCGATGATGCTCATGGTGAACTCCTTGTATGAACCGGAACGAACGAGACGTGCTTTAGGGTCTGTTCCCACTTCGTTCGCGAGCCGCGTTGCTGCGGAAAATCTCGCCACGATAGGCGCGGGACGCAGGCAATGGTGATCCCTTGCCAAGTCCCGCAACGCCGCGTGGCGAGATTTTCCGCGCAACCCGCAGGGACGGGCCGGTTTTTGCGCGGAACGTCGTTGCTCGACGGCTCATTTGGACGACCAAACTTCGCGTCTCGCGCCTAGCTCCGCGCAAAAACTGGCTCTGTCGCGGCCGTGAACGAAGTGGGAACAGACCCCGGCACGCCTCGTTGTGACCTGAGCATAGACCAGCCGTTCAACTTCCGATCAGGGCTTCGACCTCGGCGATGCGCGCCTTCAGGGTCGCCATATCGGCACAGCGCAGGGTGGCGTGGCCGACCTTGCGTCCGGCCTTGAAGGCCTTGCCGTAGTGGTGCAGGTGGCAGTCGGCGACGGCGGCGACCTTGGCCACGTCCGGCACCGAGCCGAGGAAGTTGAGCATGGCGCTCTCGCCCACCTTGGCGGTGGAGCCCAGCGGCAGGCCGGCGACGGCGCGCAGGTGGTTCTCGAACTGGCTGCACTCGGCGCCTTCGATGGTCCAGTGCCCGGAGTTGTGCACGCGCGGGGCGATCTCGTTGGCCTTGAGGCCGCCATCCACCTCGAAGAACTCGAAGGCCAGCACGCCGACGTAGTCGAGCTTCTGCAGCACGCGGCCGACGTAGTCCTCGGCCAGGGCCTGCAGCGGGTGGTCGGTGCTGGCGACGGACAGGGCCAGCACGCCGCCGTCGTGGCGGTTGTGCACCAGCGGGTAGAAGCGGGTCTCGCCGTCACGGGCGCGCACAGCCACCAGCGACACCTCACCGGTGAAGGGCACGAAGCCCTCGAGGATGCACGGCACGCTGCCCAGCTCGGCGAAGGCGCTGGCCGCGTCCGCCGGCTGGCGCAGGACCTTCTGGCCCTTGCCGTCGTAGCCCAGGGTGCGGGTCTTCAGCACGGCCGGCAGGCCGATGGCGGCCACGGCGGCGTCCAGGTCGGCCTGGGACTGGATGTCGGCGAATTCGGGAGTGGGGATGCCCAACTCCTTGAACATGGACTTTTCGAACCAGCGGTCGCGGGCGATGCGCAGCGCCTCGGCGCCCGGGTAGACCGGCACGAACTGGGAGAGGAAGGCCACGGTCTCGGCCGGCACGCTCTCGAACTCGAAGGTCACCAGGTCCACTTCGTCGGCCAGCTGACGCAGGTGGTCCTGGTCGCCGTAGTCGGCGCGGATATGCTCGCCCAGGGCCTGCGCGCAGGCATCCGGCGCCGGGTCGAGGAAGGCGAACTGCATGCCCAGCGGGGTGCCCGCCAGGGCCATCATGCGGCCCAGCTGGCCGCCACCGATTACGCCGATCTTCATCTGTTGGGCCTCGATCAGGAACGCGGGTCCGGGTTGTCGAGCACGGTCCGGGTCTGCTCGTCGCGGAACTGCTTCAGCTTGTCGTGGAACTGCGGGTGCTGGTGGCCGAGGATGCTGGCGGCCAGCAGCGCGGCGTTGACCGCGCCGGCCTTGCCGATGGCGAGGGTGGCGACGGGGATGCCGGCCGGCATCTGCACGATGGACAGCAGCGAGTCGACACCGGAGAGCACGGCCGACTGCACCGGCACGCCGAGCACCGGCAGGTGGGTCTTGGCCGCGCACATGCCCGGCAGGTGGGCGGCGCCGCCGGCGCCGGCGATGATCACCTGGATGCCGCGGCTCTCGGCCTGTTCGGCGTACTGGAACAGCAGGTCCGGCGTGCGGTGGGCGGAAACCACCTGCACTTCGTAGGGAATGCCCAGCTTTTCCAGCATGTCAGCGGTGTGACTGAGGGTGCTCCAATCGGACTTGGAGCCCATGATCACGCCAACCAGTGCGCTCATCGTCGTGCCTCTAGTTCGGGCGCCTGGCGGCGCGGCAAAAACCAACAAGCCACGCATTCGGCGTGGCTTGTCATGTGAGGGTTCGGGCCAGGGTGGCCCGGAGGCGGCGCAGTATACCGCAAAGCCCGGGGTGTCGCGCCCTCGCCGTGACCGTCCGTCTGCCCCGCCGGCATCGCCGGATTCGTTGTCCCAGCTCAATGCATTGCCGCGCCACGGGTCCAGACTGACGATCCCCTTGCCGCACGTAGAGGAGAACCGTCATGGACACAACGATGAAAGCCGCCGTGGTACACGCCTTCGGCGAGCCCCTGCGCATCGAGGAAGTGAAGGTGCCGCTGCCCGGCCCCGGGCAGGTACTGGTGAAGATCGAGGCCTCCGGCGTCTGCCACACCGACCTGCACGCCGCCGAGGGCGACTGGCCGGTGAAGCCGAGCCTGCCGTTCATCCCCGGCCACGAGGGCGTCGGCTACGTCGCCGCGGTGGGCGCCGGGGTCAGTCGGGTCAAGGAAGGCGACCGGGTCGGCGTGCCCTGGCTGTACACCGCCTGCGGCTGCTGCGAACACTGCCTGACCGGCTGGGAAACCCTCTGCGAGAGCCAGCAGAACACCGGCTACTCGATCAACGGCGGCTATGCCGAGTACGTGCTGGCCGATCCCAACTACGTCGGCCTGCTGCCGGACAAGGTGTCCTTCACCGAGATCGCACCGATCCTCTGCGCCGGCGTCACCGTCTACAAGGCGCTGAAGGAGACCAGGGCGCGCCCCGGCCAGTGGGTGGCCATCTCCGGCATCGGCGGGCTCGGCCACGTGGCTGTGCAGTACGCCCGCGCCATGGGCCTGCACGTTGCGGCCGTGGACATCGACGACGCCAAGCTGGAACTGGCGCGCAAACTGGGCGCCAGCCTGACCGTCAATGCCCGCCGGGAAGACCCGGCGACGGTGATCCAGCGCGACATCGGCGGCGCCCACGGCGTGGTGGTGACCGCCGTGTCCAACAGCGCCTTCGGCCAGGCCATCGACATGGCCAGGCGCGGCGGCACCATCTCCCTGGTCGGTTTGCCGCCGGGCGACTTCCCCACACCGATCTTCGACGTGGTGCTCAAGGGCCTGCACATCACCGGTTCCATCGTCGGCACCCGGGCGGACCTGCAGGAGGCGCTGGACTTCGCTGGCGAAGGGCTGGTCAAGGCGACCATCCACGGCGACAAGCTGGAAAACATCAACCAGGTGCTCGACCAGATGCGCGCCGGGCAGATCGAGGGACGTGTCGTACTGGAGTTCTAGGGCACGCAGCCGGAGACTGATGGCCCCTAGAGGCACTTTGCGCAACCGCTGATCCGCTCCGGCGACAGCAAGCAAGGCCCGCCAAGTGCGGGCCTCGGCTCATGGCGCTCACCTTGGCGCCTATGTGGAGGTGCGCGCGGCGCACCCTACGTCCCTTTCCTCTACTCCTCGCCTCTGGCTCGACTTTCGCCGAGCACCGCAACCGGTCACGACGGCGCCACAATGGCCGGAATTATCCCTTTCTTGGCCGCCGTTATCGTTCTCCCCGCCAGCCCGGGGCGCCAACAATGCGCCCAGCCCATCGAGGAGAACAACAAGATGCTGACCTACTACAGCGACGACCACCGCCTGCACCATGCCCAGGGCGAGATGGTCGGCGGCGAGTTCAAACCCTGCTTCGAGATGCCGGCGCGCGCCGACCACGTGCTGGCCCGGGTGCACGAGCGCCAGCTCGGCGAGGTACTGGCGCCGCGCGACTTCGGCCTGGCGCCCATCGCCCGCATCCATACCGGCGACTACCTGCAGTTCCTGCAGGACGCCTGGTCCGGCTGGGCCGCCCAGGGCAAAACGGCCGACTTCCTGCCCGGCGTGTTCCCGGCCCGCCACCTGCGCGCCAAGCGCCCGGATGACCTCTACGGCCAGTACGGTTTCCACAGCTTCGACTGCTTCGCGCCGATCACCGCCGGCACCTGGCAGGCCGTCCATACCTCGGCGCAGGTGGCCCTGAGCGGCCAGGCCGAGATCGCCGCCGGCGCCCACTGCGCCTTCGCCCTGTGCCGGCCGCCAGGCCACCACGCCAGCGCCGACGTGATGGGCGGCTACTGCTACCTGAACAACGTGGCCATCGCCGCCCAGGCGTTCCTCGACCAGGGCGCTGCGCGGGTGGCGATCCTCGACGTCGACTACCACCACGGCAACGGCACCCAGTCGATCTTCTACGACCGCGACGACGTGCTGGTGGCCAATCTCCACGGCAGCCCCAGCTTCGAGTACCCACACTTCCTCGGCTACGCCGACGAGACCGGCGAAGGCCGCGGCGAGGGCTTCAACCTCAACCTGCCGCTGGCCGCCGGCAGCGCCTGGGACGTTTACGGCGCCGCGCTGGAGACCGCCTGCCGGCGTATCGCCGCCTACGACCCGGACGTGGTGCTGGTGTCCCTCGGCGTCGACACCTATCAGAACGACCCGATCTCCAGCTTCAAGCTGGACAGCCCGGACTACCTGCGCATGGGCGAACGCATCGCCGCGCTGGGCAGGCCGACCCTGTTCGTCATGGAAGGCGGCTACGCGGTCGCCGAAATCGGCATCAACGCCGTCAATGTGCTCGAAGGTTTCCAGGGCGCCTGAGCCCATACAGGAGAACGACAAAAATGAAGAAACTGCTCGCCGCCGCACTCTGCGGCCTGACCCTGGCCGGCACCGCCCAGGCCGCCGACCGCGAACTCAAGGTCTACAACTGGTTCGACTACATCACCCCGGAAACGCTGACGAAGTTCAAGCAGGACAGCGGCATCAAGCTGACCTACGACATCTTCGACACCAACGAGGCGCTGGAGGCCAAGCTGCTCACCGGCAACTCCGGCTACGACCTGGTGGTGCCGTCCAACGTGTTCCTCGCCAAGCAGATCGAGGCCGGGGTGTTCCAGAAGCTCGACCGCAGCAAGCTGCCCAACTGGCAGCACCTCGACCCGCAGCTGATGAAGCTGATCGAGGCCAACGACCCGGGCAACCAGTACGCCGTGCCCTATATGTACGGCACCGTGCTGATCGGCTTCAACCCGGCCAAGGTCAAGGCCGCCCTCGGCGACGACGCGCCGGTGGACAGCTGGGACCTGATCTTCAAGGAAGAGAACATCGCCAAACTGCAGCAGTGCGGCGTGGCCCTGCTCGACTCGCCGTCCGAGATCCTGCCGCTGGCCCTGCACTACCTGGGCCTGCCGCCGAACAGCAAGGAGCCGGCCGACTACGCCAAGGCCGAAGCGCTGCTGAGCAAGGTCCGCCCCCACGTGCGCTACTTCCACAGCTCCAAGTACATGAGCGACATCGCCAACGGCGAGATCTGCGTGGCGGTCGGCTACTCCGGCAGCTTCTCCCAGGCCGCCAACAACGCCATCCAGGCGAAGAACGGCGTGGTGGTGGACATGCGCCTGCCCAAGGAGGGCGCGCCGATCTGGTTCGACATGATGGCGATTCCGAAGGACGCCAAGAACATCGACGAGGCCCACGCCTTCATCGATTTCCTACTGCGCCCGGAAGTGATCGCGCCGATCTCCGACTTCGTCGGCTACCCCAACCCGAACAAGGACGCCACCGCGCAGGTGGCCGAGTCGATCCGCAGCAACCCGAACCTGTACCCGACCGCCGAGGCGATGAAGACGCTCTACACCCTGGAGCCGCTGCCGCGCGCCGCCGAGCGGGCGCGTACCCGGGCCTGGAGCAAGATCAAGACCGGCAACTGATCCAGCACCGGCCCGTCAGGGCCGGTTTCCGTTTCAGGCCATGGCGCGGCGGATGTCCGCCGCCAGTTCGCGCACCCGCTCCTCCTCGGTGTCCCACGAGCACATGAAGCGCGCGCCACCGGCGCCGATGAAGGTGTAGAAGCGCCAGCCCCAGTCGCGCAGGCGCTCGATGGCCGGCTCCGAGAGCTGGAGGAACACGCCGTTGGCCTCCACCGGGAACATCAGGCTCACCCCCGGCACGTCGGCCACCAGCTCGGCGAGCAGGCGGGCGCAGCGATTGGCATGGCTGGCGTAGCGCAGCCAGGCATCGTCCTGCAACAGGCCGACCCAGGGCGCGGACAGGTAGCGCATCTTCGAGGCCAGCTGGCCAGCCTGCTTGCAGCGGTAGTCGAAGTCCTCGGCCAGCGCCTTGTTGAAGAACAGGATGGCCTCGCCCACCGCCATGCCGTTCTTGGTACCGCCGAAGCACAGCACGTCGACGCCGGCCTTCCAGGTCAGCTCGGCCGGGCTGCAACCGAGGAAAGCGCAGGCGTTGGAAAAACGCGCGCCATCCATGTGCAGGTTGAGCCGCAGCGCCTTGCAAGCCTCGCTGATGGCAGCGACCTCGTCGGGGCGGTACACGGTGCCCACCTCGGTGGCCTGGGTCAGGGTCACCACACGCGGCTTCGGGTAGTGGATGTCCTGCCGCTTGAGCGCCACCTCGCGGATCGAGTCCGGGGTCAGCTTGCCGGCCAGGGTACGGGCGGTGAGCAGCTTGGAGCCGTTGGAGAAGAACTCCGGCGCGCCGCACTCGTCGGTCTCGACGTGGGCGGTCTCGGAGCAGATCACGCTGTGGTAGCTCTGGCACAGGGAGGAGAGGGCCAGGGAGTTGGCCGCGGTGCCGTTGAAGGCGAAGAACACCTCGCAATCGGTCTCGAACAGCTGGCGGAAGCGGTCCGCGGCACGGGCCGTCCAGCTGTCCTCGCCATAGGCGCGCTCATGGCCGCGGTTGGCCTCAGCCATGGCGGCCCAGGCTTCGGGGCAGATGCCCGAATAGTTGTCGCTGGCGAATTGCTGGGTATGGTCGGTCATGGTGTGTGCTTCCTGGCAGGGCAGTCGCTCAACTGTACGCCAGCGCCGTGGCGTCCGGCAGCGACAGTCGAGCGATTTGGGGCAATAACAGATTCGACTTGAAAAGAGGCCATCGAAAAACTGTACCGCCAACTATTTCTCGCTGGCATGACATCAACTGGTCGAAATTCGCGCAGGCTTTGAAACAGCAGGACTTTCCACTTATGACCAGTACAGTTGCAGCCATAGAAGCAGAACAGTTACAAAGCCGCCTAACTAATAGCCCTGCAATTTAGCCCAGCTGTGTCTATAAAATCGACTATCCAGTCAGGAAAATATGCTTCCAGTAGGACACCCTCTAACCCCGCGCGAAGCGGAAGGAAGCACCACCATGGAACGCATACTCGGTTCCGACCTCATGTTCCAACAACAGAGCCCGGCCAGCGGCGGCAACCTGCCCCTGCGCGTCCTGGGCACCCTGCTGCTCTGGCAGCGCCGCATCAGCAGCCGCCGCGAACTCGCCCGCCTGGACGAGCGCCTGCTGGCCGATGCCGGCATCAGCACCTACGACCGCGCCATCGAGATCGACAAGCCGTTCTGGCGCTGAGCCGCGACACCCGCCGTCACCAAGGGAAGCCGAGCGCTTCCCTTTTTTATGCCCGCTTCGTAGGGTGCGCCGTGCGCACCAGCAAGCCTCCGCAGGGCCCGGTGCGCACGGCACACCCCACGCAACAAATTGGCACATAGCCCTTGAGTGCCACGAATCGCCCCGCCCACCCTGTTTCTCGGGGACTGACAACCCTCGCCACGCCCACCGCGACTTGACCCGCCGCCGGCACGCTGGTCTCATGCGCGCCGATCCAGGTGTCTCGCGCCGCCGCGCGCGAGGTTAAACGGGAAGCCGGTAATGCTCCGCCCCTCGGCGAGCCAGTCCGGCGCTGCCCCCGCAACGGTATGCGAGCCGGGTGTTCACTCTGCCACTGTGCTTCGGCATGGGAAGGCGAACGCCCCAAGTCTCGCAAGCCCGGAGACCGGCCTGGACCCTTGTTGGCAAACCCGCGGTGGGCGGGCGTAACCGATGGTCCGCCCGCACGGGAGGCCCTTGTCTGCGCGCGCCTGCGAAACCCGTTTCGAGGCGATCACCTTGGCTCTTTCCCGTTCTTCCCTGTTCCGCCGTGCGCCGCTGGCGACCGGCACCCTCCTGTGCGGCCTCGCCGCGCCCCTGGCGGCGCAGCCCCTGGGCCTGGACACGCTGACCATCAGCGCGCCCTCGGTGGAATCCACCGCCGTGGCGGAGATGGCCCGCTACGGTAGCCACCTGAACATCATCGAGCGCGAGCAGATCGAACGCGCCGGCCCCAGCGCCGACCTGTCCCGCGTCCTGCAGATGTACGTCCCCGGCCTGTACGTGGCACCGAAGAACGGCCCGTTCGACACCGGCACCTTCTCCCTGCTCGGCGGCCGCAACGACGACACCCTGATCCTGCTGGACGGCGTGCGCCTGAACAACCGCCTGTACGGCGGCATCTACCTGGACACCCTGCCGACCACCGCGGTGGAGCGCATCGAGGTGCTCAAGGGCGGCCAGGGCATCCTGTTCGGCACCCAGGCGGTGTCCGGCGTCATCAACATCGTCACCCGGCGCCCGCAGAGCCGCGACGCCAGCGGCGAGGTCAACCTCGGCCTGGACAGCTTCAAGGGCCGCAACGGCGACGCGCGGGTGGAAAGGGTGCTCGCCAACGGCTTCGGCGACCTCGGCCTGCTCGGCTACGCCAGCCGCCACCGCTCGCAGGGCTACCAGCCCTACCGCGACCGCGACATGACCGCCACCGTCAGCGACGAGCGCCGCTCCTACGACGTGACCACCCTGGGCGGCAAGGCGATCCAGGCCTTCGGCGAGGACGCGCGGCTGGAGCTGTTCTACCAGTACAGCGAGGCCGACCTGGACTTCGCCCGCCCCACCTCCAACCGCAGCACCACCAACGACCGCGTCCACCAGATCGCCACGGCCACCTTCCAGCAGCGCCTGAGCGACGACTTCAGCTGGTTCGCCAAGACCCACATCAACGACTGGGACACCCGCTACACGCGGATCTACAACCTGCAGGGCGGCGGCACCCGCACGCTCAACCGCAACGACTACTGGGGCTTCACCGACTGGGGCGCGCAGATCGAGGGCAAGGCGATCCTCGCCGGCGGCCACGAACTGGTGTTCGGCAACGACAACCAGTGGTTCGAGGGCCAGGACGATGTACTGATCATCGACAACAACGAGGCCGAGGCCCACGCCTTCTACGCCCAGCTGCGCCCGCGGATCGACGCGCTGCCGGACTGGCACCCCAGCCTGGGTGTGCGCCGCGAGAAGATGTCCGGCGGCGAAGGCGCCACCGTGTGGATGCTCACCTCGCTGTACGACCTGAACGAGCAGTGGAAGCTGCGCGGCCAGTTCGGCACCGCCTTCAAGCTGCCCAACGCCGAGCAGCTCTACGTCAACGAGCCCGGCTCGGAGATGGGCAACCCCGACCTCAAGCCGGAACGCAGCCGCAACGCCGAACTGGGCCTGGACTTCGACGGCGGCGCGCTGACCGCCAGCGCCACCCTGTTCCGCCGCGACATCACCGATCTGATCAGCCTGCACGGCGAGCAATGGGTCAACGGCGACGGCGAGATCGAGGTGCGCGGCGTCGAAGTCGACGCCCAGTGGCGCTTCGCCCCGGGCTGGAGCTGGAGCGGCGACGCCACGCGCAACCTGATCGAGACCCGGGAAGGCGTGACCATTCACAACATCCCCAGCTTCTTCGCCCGCACCCGTCTGGGCTACGACGCCGACGCCTGGGGCGTGGGCGCCGCCGCCCGCTACGTGCGCTCGGTAGTCAGCGCGGCCGGCGACGACTACGGTCACTACACCGTGCTGGACGCCGACGCCTACCACTACCTGGACGCCGCCCAGCAGCACCGCGTCAGCCTGCTGCTGGAGAACCTGCTGGACCGCGACTACGCCACCAGCCGGATCACCAACGGCACCCGCCAGGTGGACAACCTGGGCCGGCCGCGCACCGCCGAGCTGCGCTACACCTACCGCTTCTGAGGCCGGCGTGCGCAGCCTGATCTTCGCCGGCCCGCTCGGCGGCGCCCAGGGCGAGGCCTTCCGCCGCCAGCTGCTGGAGTTGCGCGGCCCGGCCGCCGCCGAGGACGTGGTCGACACCGGCGACGCCTTCGACGCCCTGTGGCGACGGGTCCGCGCCTGCCTCGCGGCGGGCGCGACCGAGCTGCGGGTGGCGGACCTGGAACCGGCGGCGGACAGCGCCTACCTCGACTGGCTGCGCGGCGAACTGGCGGCGATCGCCGCCGAGTTCGAGCACGCGCCGCGCCTGCGCGTCACCGGCTCGGCGCTGGGCCGCCAGGGCCTGGACGCCCGCGTCGCCTGCGCCGCGCTGGAGGACGAGAGCCAGCTGCTGGACTGCCGGGACGTCGGCGAGATTCCGGCGCAACCCGACTGGTCGCGGCCGCCGCCGCACCGGCGCCACCTGTTCCTCTGCACCGGTCCGCGTTGCGTGCGGCGCGGCGCCCTGCCGCTGTGGAAGACCCTGCGCCGCGAGCTGGCCAGCCGCGACCTGATCGAAACCCCGGACGGCGTGCTGATGAGCCGCAGCGGCTGCCAGTTCCCCTGCAACCGGGGGCCGATCCTCACGGTGTACCCGGACCGCTGCTGGTATTCGCTGCGCGACTCCGAGCAGGTGTGGCGCCTGGTGCAGGAGCACCTGCAGGAAGGCCGGCCGGTGGCCGAACTGCTGGTGGAGGCCGAATGACCAGGCCCACCTTGCTGGCGCTGCTGCTCGCGCTGGCCTGCCCGCCGCTGCAGGCGGCCATCGCCTTCAGCAGTTGCGGCCAGGACGCCACCCTGGCGGCGCCGGCGCAGCGCATCCTGGTGCTCAACCAGCACGCCGCCGACCTGCTGATCGCCCTCGGCGCCAGCCGCCAGGTGCTGGGCGTCGCCTACATCGACGACGACCCGGAGGCGCTGCGCCAGGGGCGCTACCACGGCATCCCGGTGATCGCCGAGAAATACCCCTCCGCCGAGATCGTCTATGCCCTGCGGCCGGACCTGGTGATCGGCGGCTTTGCCTCGGCCTTCGGCCAGGGCCTGCTGTCGCGCGGCGAACTGGACGCCAACGGCATGCCCAGCTACCTGCTGGACGCGGCCTGCGCGCAACGGGCGGAGACCTTCTTCGCCGGCATCGAGCGGGACCTGACCACTCTGGGCCGCCTGGTCGGCCAAGCGGAGCGGGCCCGCGCGCTGATCGCCGAGCAGCAGCGGGAACTGGCGCGCGCCGCCGAGCTGGCACGGGGACACGAACCGCTGCGGGTGTTCTACCTCGACAGCCTGGACCAAGGCCTGGACACCCAGGGCGGGCAAGGCTTCATCGGCGAACTGATGCGCGCAGCCGGGGCACGCAACCCGTTCGACCACATCGCCCGACGCGGCTTCGTGGTCAGCCCGGAGCTGCTGCTGGCGGAAGACCCGGACGTCATCCTGCTGGCCGACGCGGTGTGGTCGCCGGCGCCGGAGAAGATCGCCGCTCTGCGCGCCGACCCGTTGCTCTCGCGGCTGCGCGCTGTGCGCGAGGAACGCTTCGTCTCCGTGCCCATCGCCCACCTGTTCCCCGGCGCGCACAGCGCCACGGCGGCCCGACGCCTGGCCGAAGCGCTCTACGGTCCATAAGGAGGCTATTTATCAGTCCTGGATGGAGGCATGGTAGGGTGCGCCGCGCGCACCGATAAGCTGGCAAACCGATGCTCAGCTGTTTACCCAACTGCATGAAAGTGTTGGTTTCGCTCTCCAGGGCGAGTCGCTTGACTCGCTACGCTCGCCCATCGGGCCCGCCTGCGGCTGTTACTCCGCTTCGTTGCTCCTGTCTGCGGACTGCCGCCCGGACCAGGAGAAAGCAACCAAAGAGAAGACCACCCCGGCATCCGGGTCCGGGCTACGCACGGACTGTCCTTTCTCCGGAGCCCTCCGGGGGCCGGCTTGAAGGGCCATCCATAGATATTCAAGCGGGGGACGCCTGGTTCTCTCGCCGCATCCATGCGGCTCATCCTCCTGCGCAACACCTCCACTCGGCCTCCTGACGGGGACTCCGGCTCCGAGTTGCTTGACGCTTTTTGCCAGCCGCTACGATGTTGTCGTGCCCTGACCTCTTCTGGATCCCCGCCTGCGCGGGGATGACGAGGTAGGGGTGAAATTCTTCCGGAACCGTCATTCCCGCGAAGGCGGGAATCCAGGGGACGGCCGCTGCAGCGCTCAGATAGAGGGCCTGATCGCGCAACACGTAACGGGGACACAGCCATAAAAAAGGGGGAGCCCGATGCTCCCCCCAATGGGACTAACCCTGCGCCGTCAGGCGATCTCCACCAGCACCTCGCCGGGGTTGACCCGGTCGCCCTTGGCCACGTGGATGGCCTTGACGGTGCCGGCGATCGGCGCCTGGACCTCGGTTTCCATCTTCATCGCCTCGGTGATCAGCACGGCCTGGCCGGCCTTGACCTGGTCACCCTCCTTCACCAGCACATCGACGATGTTGCCCGGCATGGTGGTGCTGACATCGCCCGGCTCGCTGGCATGCTTGCGCTTGCCACCCGCGCCGGCGACGAAGTCGTTGAGCGGCTCGAACACCACCTCTTCCGGCATGCCGTCGATGGACAGGTAGAAGTGGCGCTTGCCGTCGCCCTTCACGCCCACGCCGGTGATGTCCACGCGGTAGCTCTCGCCATGCACGTCGACCACGAACTCGGTCGGCACGCCCTCGCCGCCGGCCGCAGCCACGCCGCCGGCCTCGGGGATCGGCAGCAGCACTTCCGGGGTCAGGGTGCCGGCGGCGCGTTCCTCGAGGAACTTGCGGCCGATGTCCGGGAACATGGCGAAGGTCAGCACGTCCTCCTCGCTCTTGGCGAGGCTGCCGATCTCCGTGCGCAGCTTGGCCATCTCCGGCTTGAGCAGGTCGGCCGGGCGCACGTCGATCACTTCCTCGCTGCCGATGGCCTGCTTGCGCAGCGCCTCGTTGACCTTGCCCGGCGCCTTGCCGTAGCGGCCCTGCAGGTACAGCTTCACCTCGTTGGTGATGGTCTTGTAGCGGGCGCCGGCGAGCACGTTGAACACCGCCTGGGTGCCGACGATCTGCGAGGTCGGGGTGACCAGGGGCGGGAAGCCAAGGTCTTCGCGCACGCGCGGAATCTCGGCAAACACCTCGTTGATGCGATTGAGCGCGCCCTGTTCCTTCAGCTGGTTGGCCAGGTTGGACATCATCCCGCCCGGCACCTGGTTGACCTGCACGCGGGTGTCCACGGCGGTGAATTCGCTCTCGAACTGGTGGTACTTCTTGCGCACGGCGTGGAAGTACATGCCGATCTCCTGGATCAGCGCCAGGTCCAGGCCGGTGTCGTACTCGCTGCCGCGCAGGGCGGCGACCATCGACTCGGTGCCCGGGTGGCTGGTGCCCCAGGCGAAGCTGGAGATGGCCGTGTCGATGTGGTCGGCGCCGGCCTCGATGGCCTTGAGCTGGCACATCGAGCCCATGCCGGCGGTGTCGTGGCTGTGCACGAACACCGGCAGGTCGACCTCGGCCTTGAGCGCCTTGACCAGATCGGCGGTGGCGTAGGGCGTGAGCAGGCCGGCCATGTCCTTGATCGCGATGGAGTCGATGCCCATCGCCTGCATGGCCCGGGCCTGGGCGACGAAGGCCTCGACCGTGTGCACCGGGCTGGTGGTGTAGCTGATGGTGCCCTGGGCGTGCTTGCCGGCGGCCTTCACCGCCTCGATGGAGACGCGCAGGTTACGCACGTCGTTCATCGCGTCGAAGATGCGGAACACGTCGATGCCGTTGACCGCGGCCTTGGCCACGAAGGCGCGCACCACGTCGTCGCTGTAGTGGCGGTAGCCGAGCAGGTTCTGCCCGCGCAGGAGCATCTGCAGGCGGGTGTTGGGCAGCGCGGCCTTGAGCTGGCGCAGGCGCTCCCACGGGTCTTCCTTGAGGAAGCGCACGCAGGCGTCGAAGGTGGCGCCGCCCCAGACTTCCAGCGACCAGTAGCCGACCCGGTCCAGCTTGTCGCAGATCGGCAGCATGTCCTCGGTGCGCATGCGCGTGGCGATCAGCGACTGGTGGGCGTCGCGCAGGATGGTGTCGGTAACGGTGATCTTCTTGCTCATTGTTCGTTCCTCACAGGCCGGCGTGCGCGGCGATGGCGGTGGCGATGGCGAGGGCCAGGTGCGACGGTTCGCGCTTGATCGAATACTGGGTCAGCTCCGGGTGGCTCTCGACGAAGCTGGTGTTGAACTGGCCGCTGCGGAACTCGGGGTTGCGCAGGATTTCCTGGTAGTAGGGCGCGGTGGTGCGCACGCCCTGCACGCGCATGTCGTCCAGCGCGCGCAGGCCGCGGTCCAGCGCCTCTTCCCAGGTCAGCGCCCAGACGATCAGCTTCAGGCACATGGAGTCGTAGTACGGCGGGATGGTGTAGCCGGTGTAGATCGCCGTGTCGGTGCGCACGCCGGGGCCGCCGGGCGCGTAGTAGCGGGTGATCTTGCCGAACGAGGGCAGGAAGTTGTTCTTCGGGTCCTCGGCGTTGATGCGGAACTGCAGGGCGAAGCCGCGGTGGAAGATGTCTTCCTGCTTCACCGACAGCTCCAGCCCGGAGGCGATGCGGATCTGCTCGCGAACGATGTCGATGCCGGTGATTTCCTCGGTGATGGTGTGCTCCACCTGGACCCGGGTGTTCATCTCCATGAAGTACACCTCGCCGTCGGCGAGCAGGAACTCCACGGTGCCGGCGTTCTCGTAGCCCACCGCCTTGGCCGCGCGCACCGCCAGGTCGCCGATGTAGGCGCGTTGCTCAGGGGTCAGCTGCGGGCTGGGGGCGATCTCGATCAGCTTTTGGTTGCGGCGCTGGATCGAGCAATCGCGCTCGAACAGGTGCACGGTGTTGCCGAAGCTGTCGGCGAGAATCTGCGCCTCGATGTGCTTCGGATTGACGATGCACTTCTCCAGAAACACCTCGGCCGAGCCGAACGCCTTGGTCGCCTCGGAGATCACCCGGGGGAAGGCCGACTCCAGTTCCTCGCGGCTGTTGCAGCGGCGGATGCCGCGGCCGCCGCCGCCGGAAGTAGCCTTGAGCATCACCGGATAGCCGATACGCTCGGCCTCGGACAGCGCCTCGGCGATGTCGGCGACGTTGCCCTCGGTGCCCGGGGTGCAGGGCACGCCAGCGGCGATCATGCTGCGCCGCGCCTCGGTCTTGTCACCCATGCGGCGGATCACTTCCGCGCTCGGGCCGATGAACTTGATGCCGCGCTCGGCGCAGATTTCCGCCAGCTCGGCATTCTCCGAGAGGAAGCCATAGCCCGGGTGGAGGGCGTCGCAGCCGGTTTCCACGGCCAGGTTCACCAGCTTGCGCGGGTTGAGGTAGCCGGCCAGCGGGTCGTCGCCGACGCTGTGTGCCTCGTCGGCACGCTTGACGTGCAGCGCCTGGCGGTCCGCCTCGGAGTAGACGGCCACCGAGCGGATGCCCATCTCGGCGCAAGCGCGCACGATGCGCACCGCGATCTCGCCCCGGTTGGCGATGAGAATCTTCTTGATCACGAGCCTGGTTCCTCGATCACGTGAGCAAAGGACCGCGACAGAGCGGTCCACGAATGACCGCGCAGCCCGAGGCGGTCTTGCTTTCAAGGTAGCGCCGTCGATGAATTACCCAAAATCAATAATCATTTGGATGACCATTAGCAAAGACTTATAGTCGTGGCGAAATGAGCCGCTTCCGAGTCGATAGAAATGCGCAAGTCATTGATGCGAATGACATTTCGCCAGCTGCAGATTTTCCGCGCGGTGTGCGAGAGCCGTTCGTACAGCCGCGCCGCCGAGGAAATGGCGCTGACCCAGCCGGCGGTGAGCCTGCAGATTCGCCAACTGGAAGAGCTGGTCGGCCAACCGCTGTTCGACTACGTCGCCAAGAAGCTCTACCTGACCCCCGCCGCCGAGGCCCTGCTACGCGCCAGCGAGGACGTGTTCGGCCGCCTGGAGGCACTGGACATGCAGCTCTCCGACCTGCAGGGCTCGCTGCAGGGCCAGCTCACCCTGGCCGTGGAGTCCAGCGCCAAGTACCTGGTGCCGCACCTGTTCGCCGCCTTCCGCGAACAGCACCCGGAGGTCGGCCTGCAACTGGTGGTGGTCAACCACGGCCAGGCGGTGCGCCGCCTGTCGGCGAGCCGCGACGACCTGCTGATCATGTCGCAGCCGCCTGGCGACCAGCCGCTGGATTTCTTCCCCTTCCTCAACAACCCGATCGTCGCCGTGGCGCCGCCACAACACCCGCTGTGTGCCCTGGAGAAGCTGCGCCTGAGCGACCTCACGCCGTTCCCGCTGCTGGTCCGCGAGCCCGGATCGGGCACCCGCCGGGCCTGCGAGGAGTATTGTCACCAGAAGCGCGCGCACTTCGCCCAGACGGTGGAGATAGGTTCCACCGAAGCCCAGGTGGAGGCGACCATCGCCGGCCTCGGCCTGGCCCTGCTGCCGCGCCACGCCGTGCGCCTGGAACTGGCCCGGGGCTTGCTGCGCGAATTGCCTGTGGAAGAGCTGCCGCTGCAGCGCAGCTGGTGCGTGGTGCACGGCCGCGGCAAGCGCCTGTCGCCGGTGGCCCAGGCCTTCCGCGACTTCATCCGCGGCGAGCGTGCGCAGATCGCCGAACTGGAACAGCGCTTCAGCCGGGCGGGCTGAGCCCGGCAGCCAGGGGAATTTCGTATATGATATTCGCATCAGCCAGCCCGACTCGGTGACGCGCCGTGCCTCTACCTCGATTCAACGCTCCCAATCTGGGGATAGTTCCCGCCGCATCCGAGGTCATCGCCAAACACCTGCGCGACGCGATCATCTCCGGCCATTTCGCCGAGGACGAGCCGATCCGCCAGGACGACATCGCCCATCTGTTCAATGTCAGCAAGATTCCCGTGCGCGAGGCGCTCAAGCGCCTGGAGGCCGAGGGGCTGGTGATGTTCCAGCGCAACAAGGGCGCGGTGGTCACGCGCATCTCCGAGCCGGAGATGGCGCAGATGTTCGAGGTGCGGGTGCTGCTGGAAATGCGCGCCATCCGCCTGGCGGTGCCGAACATGACCGAGGAGACCTTCGCCGCCGCCGAACGCATCTGCGAGGCCTTCCTCGGCGAGGAGGACGTCGGCCGCTGGGCCGAACTCAACTGGCAGCTGCACGCCTGCCTCTACGAGCCGGCGCAGCGCCCCTTCCTGGTCAACCTGATCCGCTCGATCCACGACAAGCTGGAGCGCTACCTGCGCATGCAGATGAGCCTGTCCGAAGGCAAGGACCGCGCCGACCACGAGCACCGCGACATCATCGCCGCCTGCCGCGCGGGCGACGCCGAGGCCGCCGCGCGACTGATCGAGGAGCACATCAACGGCGTGTGCCAGACACTCTACGAGCACTTGCCCAATCGCGTCTGAGGCTGTGCCGATTTCGTCATCACCCCGGCTGAAATGGCTCAAGCCGCCGACCTCGCTCCGGCGGCACCCTTGCCAAAACCATTCATCGGCAGGGGACTTCATGCAACGCATCCGCGTACTCGACTCGCACACTGGCGGCGAACCCACCCGCCTGGTCCTCGAAGGATTTCCCGACCTCGGCAAGGGCAGCATGGCCGAACGCCGCCAGGTGCTGGCCGAGCGCTTCGACCAGTGGCGCGCTGCCAGCGTGCTGGAACCGCGTGGCAGCGACGTGCTGGTCGGCGCCCTGCTGTGCGAGCCGGTCGACCCGGGCGCCTGTGCCGGAGTCATCTTCTTCAACAACACCGGCTACCTCGGCATGTGCGGCCACGGCACCATCGGCCTGGTGGTGTCGCTAGCCCACTTGGGGCGTATCGGCCCGGGCGTGCACAGGATCGAGACCCCGGTCGGCACCGTCGAGGCAACCCTGCACGACGACCGCTCGGTGAGCGTGCGTAACGTGCCGGCCTACCGTTACCGCAAGGCGGTGGACGTGGAAGTTCCGGGCCACGGCAAGGTGGTCGGCGACATCGCCTGGGGCGGCAACTGGTTCTTCCTGATCAGCGACCACGGCCTGCACGTGGCCGGCGACAACCTGGACGTGCTCACCGCCTACTCGGTGGCCGTGCAGCAGGCGCTGGAAGACCAGGGCATCCGCGGCGAGGACGGCGGCCTGATCGACCACATCGAGCTGTTCGCCGATGACGCCGAGGCCGACAGCCGCAACTTCGTGTTGTGCCCCGGCAAGGCCTACGACCGCTCGCCCTGCGGCACCGGCACCAGCGCCAAGCTGGCCTGCCTGGCAGCCGACGGCAAGCTGCAGCCGGGCCAGCTGTGGCGCCAGGCCAGCGTGATCGGCAGCCAGTTCGAGGGCAGCTACGAGCACGCCGAAGGCGGCCGCATCATCCCCACCATTCGCGGCCGCGCGCACATCAGCGCCGAGGCCACTCTGCTGATCGAGGAAGACGACCCCTTCGCCTGGGGCATCCGCCTGTGAGTGACGGCGCCGACGTCATCGTCATCGGTGCCGGCATCGTCGGCGCCGCCTGCGCCCATGAGCTGGCCCTGCGCGGCCAGCGCGTGCTGGTGCTGGACGCCGGCCTGCGCGCCGCCACCGCCGCCGGCATGGGCCACCTGATCGTGCTCGACGACAACCCGGCGGAACTCGCCCTCAGCCAGTACTCGGTGCAACGCTGGCGCGACTGGTCCCGCGACATGCCGGAGGACTGCGCCTACCGACAGAACGGCACCCTGTGGCTGGCCGCCAGCGCCGAGGAGATGGCGGTGGCCGAGGCCAAGTACCAGGTGCTGCGCGAGCACGGCCTGGACTGCGAGCTGCTCGGCGCCGAGGCCCTGCGCAGCGCCGAGCCGGAGCTGCGCGACGGCCTGCACGGCGGCCTGCGGGTGATCGGGGACGGCATCCTCTATGCACCCAACGCCGCGCGCTGGCTGCTCGATCATCCGCTGATCGAAGTCCGCCAGGGCCGCGCGACCGAGGTCGACGGCACCCGCGTGCGTCTGCAAGGCGGCGCCTGGCTGAGCGCCCAGGCGGTGATCCTGGCCGGCGGCATCCACGCCAACGAGCTGTGCCCCGAACTGCCCATCGAACCGAAGAAGGGCCACCTGCTGATCACCGACCGCTACCCCGGGCGCATCGACCACACCCTGGTCGAACTGGGCTACGTCACCAGCGCACACAACGCCAGCGGCCCCTCGACCGCCGCCAATATCCAGCCCAGGCCGACGGGCCAGCTGTTCATCGGCGCCTCGCGCCAGTTCGGCACCACCGATCCGGAGGTCGAGCCGTGGATGCTGGCGAAGCTGCTGCAACGCGCCGTCGACTACATGCCGGGGCTGGCCAGGCTCAACGGCATCCGCGCCTGGACCGGCTTTCGCGCCGCCAGCCCGGATGGCCTGCCGCTGCTCGGCGAACATCCCCAGCGGCCGGGCCTGTGGATGGCGGTCGGCCACGAGGGCCTGGGCGTCACCACCGCGCCGGGCAGCGCCGACCTGCTGGTCGCCCAGCTGTTCGGCGAAGCCGCGCCGCTGGCGCCGGAGCCCTATCTGCCGCAACGCTTCCCGGGAGTGCGTGCATGCCTGAACTGATTCTCGACGGCCGTCCGCTGCGGGTGGCCGAGGGCACCACGGTAGCCGCCGCGCTGATGCTAGGCGGCGACGGCACCAGCCGCACCTCGGTGACCGGCCAGCGCCGCGCGCCGGTGTGCGGCATGGGCGTCTGCCAGGAGTGCCGGGTGACCATCGACGGCCAGCGCCGCCTGGCCTGCCAGACCCTGTGCCGCGACGGCATGCGCGTGGAGAGCCGGCCATGA
Organism: Pseudomonas paralcaligenes; assembly: GCF_019655855.1. Classification (GTDB taxonomy): domain Bacteria; phylum Pseudomonadota; class Gammaproteobacteria; order Pseudomonadales; family Pseudomonadaceae; genus Aquipseudomonas; species Aquipseudomonas paralcaligenes. The sequence goes on from NZ_BPFX01000004.1 coordinate 342,676, forward strand.
AGGTGGACATCCTGATCGTCGGCGCCGGCCCCGCCGGCATGGCCGCGGCGCTGGCCGCCGCGCCGAGCGGCGCGCGCATCGCCGTGCTCGACGACAATCCCGCCGCAGGCGGGCAGATCTGGCGCGACGGCCCGCAGGCGCACCTGCCGCCGCTGGCTCGCGAGCATCGCCGGCGCCTGGAGGCGCAGGCCAATATCGAGCTGCTGCCGGCCACCCGCGTGGTCGCCCTGGCCGGGCCAAAAGCGCTGCTGGTGGAAGACCCCGAGCAGGGCCGCGTCATCCGCTACGACACACTGATCCTCTGCACCGGCGCCCGCGAGCTGCTGCTGCCCTTTCCCGGCTGGACCCTGCCCGGCGTCACCGGCGCCGGCGGCCTGCAGGCGCTGATCAAGGGTGGCATGCCGGTGGCGGGCGAGCGCATCGTCATCGCCGGCAGCGGCCCACTGCTGCTGGCCAGCGCCGCCACGGCGAGGGACAACGGCGCGCGGGTGCTGCACATTGCCGAACAGGCGAGCTGGGCGGCCGTGGCCGGCTTTGCCGCGCAACTGCCACGCTGGCCGCACAAGCTGCTGCAGTCGTTCGGCCTGTTCCATCCCGGCTACCGGGCCGGCAGCCATGTTGTCGAAGCACTGGGCGACGGCCGCCTGGAAGCGGTGCGCCTGAACATCAGCGGGCGCACCAGGGAGATCGCCTGCGAGCGCCTGGCCTGTGGCTTCGGCCTGGTCCCCAACCTGCAGCTCGCCCAGGCCCTGGGCTGCCGCATCGACAGCGGCGCCATCGCCGTCGACCCCTGGCAGGCCACCGACCTGGATGGGGTCTACGCCGCCGGCGAGAGCACCGGTTTCGGCGGCAGCGAGAAGGCCCTGGTGGAAGGCGCCATCGCCGGCCACGCGGCGGTCGGCGAGCGCGAGGCGGCGCAGCGCTTGTGGCCACAGCGCAGGCGCTGGCACGGCTTCGCGAAGACGCTGAACGATGCCTTCGCCCTGGGCGACGAGGTGAAGCGACTGGCCCGGCCGGACACCCTGATCTGCCGCTGCGAGGACGTGCCGCTGGCCGCCCTCGCCGATCACGGCGGCTGGAGCCAGGCGAAGATGGCCAGCCGCTGCGGCATGGGCGCCTGCCAGGGCCGCGTCTGCGGCGCCGCCGCCCAGGCCCTGTTCGGCTGGCAGCCGCCGGCGCCGCGCCCACCGTTCAGCCCGACGCGCATCGAGACCCTGCTGCGGCTCGGCGGAGAATGAGGCGGCGGGCGGGGCGCTTGTCCGCCGTCCACCGCGCTGCGCACAATGGGCGCCCCGGGCCCGCACGCGACCACCTCATGCTCGACCTGCTGCCGCCATCCGCCCCCGCCGACCTGCCCAGCCTGCTTGCCAGTCTAGGCGCCATCGCGCCGCTGCTCGACGCGATGCCCGGCGTGGTGTTCTTCGTCAAGGACCCGCAGGCGCGCTACGTGCTGGTCAACCAGACCCTGGCCACCCGCTGCGGCTTCAAGGACAAGCGCGAGCTGCTCGGGCGCACCGCCGAGGACGTCTTCCCCTCGCGCTTCGGCCCGCTCTACACCGCCCAGGACATGCAGGTGCTGGGCGAGGGCGGCGGCCTCGAGGACCAGCTGGAGCTGCACCTCTATCCCGGCCGCCAGCCCGGCTGGTGCCTGACCCACAAGCTGGCCCTGCGCGATGCCGACGGCACCATCATCGGCATGGCCGGCATCTCCTGCGACCTGCAGGCCGCCCAGGCGGCGCACCCGGCCTACCAGAAGCTGGCGGCGGTGGACGAGCACATCCGCCGCCACTACGCCCAGCCGATCAGCCTGGCCGAGCTGACCGCCATCGCCGGGCTCTCGGTGGCGCAGCTGGAACGCCACTGCAAGCGCATCTTCCAGCTCACCCCGCGGCAGATGATCCACAAGGCGCGCCTCGGCGCCGCCTCGCAGCTGCTACTGGGCGAACTGCCGATTACCGAGATCGCCCTGCGCTGCGGCTATACCGACCACAGCGCCTTCAGCCGCCAGTTCAAGGCCCTCACCGGCCTCTCTCCCAGCCAGTACCGCGACTCCCACCGCACCCGCTGAGCCTGCGTGTTCCGTTTGGGGGCACGCGGGTGCGCCCATGCTTCGTTATGTAACACCAAGCGGTCACGAAAGTGCCCGACTAGTCTGATTCTCACCCCTTCGCAGGATGCCCCGGCCCAGCGCGGCGGGGGCTGGAACATTCGCGCGCCTGCGACGAGCGATCCGGCATAGGGCTTGCAAAGTAAATATCGTATACGAAATTCAAGATACCTCTGTTTCATCTGCCAACCATCACACCATGAGGCTGCACATGAATAGAAAGACCCTCGCCATCGCCCTGGGCGCTGCCCTCAGCGCATCTCTCGCCGCCACCGCCCAGGCCGACAAGCTCGACGACATCATCGAATCCGGCAAGCTGCGTTGCGCCGTGACCCTCGACTTCCCGCCCATGGGCTTCCGCGACGAGAGCAACAAGCCGGCCGGCTTCGATGTGGACTACTGCAACGACCTGGCCAAGGTCCTCGGCGTCGATGCCGAAGTGGTCGAGACACCGTTCCCGGACCGCATCCCCGCGCTGGTCTCCGGCCGCGCCGACGTGATCGTCGCCTCCACCTCCGACACCCTGGAACGCGCCAAGACCGTGGGCATGACCGTGCCCTACTTCGCCTTCCAGATGGTCGTGCTGACCCGCGAGGACGCCGGCGTGAACAGCTACGCCGACCTCAAGGGCAAGAAGCTGGGCAACACCAGCGGCACCTACGAGGCCATCGCCCTGGAGAAGGACCAGAAGGCCTGGGGCGAGGGCAGCTTCCGCGCCTACCAGTCGCAGAACGACACCATTCTCGCCGTGGCCCAGGGCCACATCGACGCCACCGTGGTGACCAACACCGTGGCCGCCGCCACCCTCAAGTCCGGCAAGTACAAGGGCCTGAAGGTCGCCGGCGACGCGCCCTACGTGGTCGACTACGTGTCCCTGGCCGCCAAGCGCAACGAGTACGGCCTGATCAACTACCTCAACCTGTTCGTCAACCAGCAGGTGCGCAACGGCCGCTACGACGAGCTGTGGAAGAAGTGGGTCGGCGACGAGATCAAGCCGGCCAACCTGACCGTTCCCGGCGTGTACTACTGACAGGCCGATGACGATGACCGCAGTCCGGATCGACGGCCGCAGCCTGGTGGCGGGCAGGGGCCAGGGGCCTCTGCTGTACGCCGACCTGGGCCTCAGCTTCTGGGGCGGCGTCGATCCGTTCAGCGGCGAGGTGATCGACCGTCACCACCCGCTGAGCGGACAATCCCTGGCCGGGCGCGTCCTGGCCATTCCCAGCGGGCGCGGCTCCTGCACCGGCAGCAGCGTCCTGCTGGAACTGATCCTCAACGGCCCGGCACCGGCGGCGCTGGTGCTGGCCGAACCCGACGAGATCCTCACCCTCGGCGCCCTGGTCGCCGAGCATGTGTTCGACGTCCAGCTGCCGGTGCTGTGCATCGGCCACGCGGCCTTCGCCCAGCTGGAACGCCACGCCGGCGCCACCGCCCGGGTCGACGGCGGGCACCTGCAACTGTTCCCTGACGCGCCGGACGACGACTGGCGCGCCGAGCCGCTCGCCCATGACCACACCCAGCCAAGCAGCATTGCCCTGAGCGACCACGACCGCGCCATCCTCGCCGGCGAACATGGCAGGGCCGCCCAGGTGGCGATGCAGCTGGTGCTGCGCATGGCCGAGCTACAGGGCGCCCGCGAGCTGATCGACGTGACCCAGGCGCACATCGACGGCTGCATCTACACCGGCCCGGCCTGCCTGCGCTTCGCCCAGCAGTTGCTGGACTGGGGCGCCAGGGTCTGCGTGCCGACCACGCTCAACTCGATCTCGGTGGACCAGCGCCAGTGGCGCGCCCTCGGCATCGACCCGGCGTTCGGCGAGCCGGCCAGTGCCCTCGGCGACGTGTACATGGCCATGGGCGCGGCGCTCAGCTACACCTGCGCGCCCTACCTGCTGGACAGCGCGCCGGCGCTGGGCGAGCAGATCGTCTGGGCCGAATCCAACGCCGTGGTCTACGCCAACAGCGTGCTCGGCGCGCGCACCCTCAAGTACCCGGACTACCTGGACATCTGCATCGCCCTCACCGGCCGTGCGCCACGCAGCGGCAGCCACCTGGACGAGGGCCGCCACGCCGGCCTGCTGATCGAGGTCGAGGCGCCCCGGCAGGTGGACGACAGCTTCTGGCCGCTGCTCGGCTACCACGTCGGCCTGCTCGCCGGCAGCGACATCCCGTTGCTCTGCGGGCTGGAGCTGAGTGCCGCCGATTCCGACGCGCTCAAGGCCTTCGGCGCCGCCTTCGCCACCACCTCGGCGGCGCCCATGTTCCACATCGCCGGGATCACCCCTGAGGCGCCGGACGTGGCCACCGCCCTCGGCGGCAAGGCGCCGGCCAAGCACCTGCGGGTGACCATCGCCGACCTGCTCGACAGCTGGTGGGAACTGAACAGCGCCGAATCGCCCGGCGTGCAGCTGGTGGCCCTGGGCAACCCGCACTGTTCCGCCTCGGAACTGGCCGTGCTGGCCCAGCTCTGCGAAGGCCGCCGCCGGCACCCGGACACGCACCTGGTGATCACCTGCGGGCGCGCCGTGCACGAGCGCGCAACGGCGGCCGGCCATGTGGCTACGCTGGAAGCATTCGGCGCGCGCCTGGTGACCGACACCTGCTGGTGCATGCTCGGCGAGCCGGTGGTGCCGCCGGGCAGCACCACCCTGATGACCAACTCGGGCAAGTACGCCCACTACGCCCCCGGCCTGGTCGGCCGGCGCGTGCACTTCGGCAGCCTCGCCGCCTGCGTCGAGGCCGCCTGCACCGGGCGCAACCAGGGACAACTCCCGGCCTGGCTGGGTCAACATCAACCCCAAGGGAATCGCTGATCGATGTTCGATTACACCTTCCACTGGCGCTCGGCGTTCAAGGCACTGCCCGACATGCTGGCGGGCGCCTGGGTCACCCTGGAGACGGCAGCCCTGTCGATGCTCCTCGGCACCCTGATCGCCCTGCTGCTGACGGTGATGCGGCAGATGAAGAACCCGGTGCCCCGGCACTTCGCCAACACCTGGGTCTCCATCGCCCGCAACACGCCCTCGCTGTTTCAGATCTACATCCTCTACTTCGGCCTCGGCAGCTTCGGCCTGCACGTCAGCTCCTGGGTCGCCCTGCTCGCCGGCATCACCTTCAACAACGCCGGCTACCTGGCGGAGAACTTCCGCGGCGGCCTCAAGGCGGTGCCGGAGACGCAGATGAAGGCGGCCCGCTCGCTGGGCATGAGCGCCTTCCAGGCCTACCGGATGATCATCGTCCCGCAGCTGCTGCGCATCGTCTTCCACCCGCTTTCCAACCAGATGGTGTGGGCCGTGCTGATGACCTCGCTGGGCGTGATCGTCGGCCTCAACAACGACCTCACCGGCGTCACCCAGGACTACAACGTGAAGACCTTCCGCACCTTCGAGTACTTCGCCATGGCGGCGGTGCTCTATTACCTGATCGCCAAGACCATCGTGCTCGTCGCGCGCCTGATGGCCTGGCGTCTGTTCCGCTACTGAGGGAGGGCCGGGCATGTTCGAAACCAGCCTCACCTCCAACGACCTGCTGTTCATGCTGCAGGGCGCCTGGATCACCCTCAAGCTGACCGTCGGCGCGATGCTGATCGGCACCGTCGCCGGCGTGCTGTTCGGCCTGCTGCGCGCCACCCTGCCGCGCCTCACCCTGCCGCTGGCCTGGGTGCTCGACGTGTTCCGCAGCGTGCCGCTGCTGATCCAGTTCGTCCTGTTCAACGCGCTCAAGAGCATCGCCGGGCTGAACATCAGCGCCTTCACCGTCGGCTGCGTCGTGCTCGGCGTATACGCCGCGGCCTTCTGCACCGAGGTGGTCCGCAGCGGCGTACTGGCGGTGCCGCCGAACCTGCGTCGTGCTTCGCGCTCGCTGGGCCTGAGCTACTTCCAGGACCTGCGCTACATCGTGCTGCCGATCGCCACCCGGGTGGCCTTCCCCGGCTGGCTCAACCTGGCGCTCAGCGTGATGAAGGACACCGCGCTGGTCATGTGGATCGGCATCGTCGAGCTGCTGCGCGCCTCGCAGACCATCGTCACGCGCATTCAGGAGCCGCTGCTGGTGCTGTGCATCGCCGGCCTCATCTACTACGTCATGAGCCTGGTGGTGGCCCAGCTGGGCGCCCGGCTGGAGAAAAGGTGGCAGGAAAATGATTGAGATCGACAACGTCCATAAATCCTTCGGCGACCTCGAAGTCATCAAGGGCGTCAGCCTGACGGTGGAAAAAGGCGAAGTGGTGTCGATCATCGGCGGCTCCGGCTCCGGCAAGAGCACCCTGCTGATGTGCATCAACGGTCTGGAGCCGATCCAGAAGGGCAGCATCCGCGTCGACGGCACCGAGGTGCACGCCCCGGGCACCGACCTGAACAAGCTGCGGCAGAAGATCGGCATCGTGTTCCAGCAGTGGAACGCCTTCCCCCACCTGACCGTGCTGGAGAACGTCATGCTGGCGCCGCGCAAGGTGCTCGGCCTGAGCAAGGAGGAGGCCGAGGCGATGGCCGTCAAGCAGCTCACCCACGTGGGCCTGGCGGAGAAGCTCAAGGTCTTCCCCGGCAAGCTCTCCGGCGGCCAGCAGCAGCGCATGGCGATCGCCCGCGCCCTGGCCATGAGCCCGGACTACATGCTGTTCGACGAGGCCACCAGCGCCCTCGACCCGCAGCTGGTGGGCGAGGTGCTGGACACCATGCGCCTGCTCGCCGAGGAAGGCATGACCATGATCCTGGTGACCCACGAAATCCGCTTCGCCCGCGATGTGTCCGACCGCGTGGCGTTCTTCCGCAACGGTCTGGTGCACGAGATCGGCTCACCCGACCAGGTCATCGGCAACCCGCAGAAGCCGGAGACCGCGGACTTCCTGAAGTCGGTGCTTTAAGCCCCCTCTCCCCTTGGGAGAGGGATGGGGTGAGGGTGTTACAGGCCCTCGCGATACAGGAGAAACACATGCGTTCGAGCAAGATCATCCACGTGGTCAGCTGCCACGCCGAGGGCGAGGTCGGCGACGTCATCGTCGGCGGCGTCGCCCCGCCGCCCGGCGACACCGTCTGGGAACAGTCGCGCTGGATCGCCCGCGACGAGGAGCTGCGCAACTTCGTGCTGAACGAACCGCGCGGCGGTGTGTTCCGCCACGTCAACCTGCTGGTGCCGGCCAAGGACCCGCGCGCGCAGATGGCCTGGATCATCATGGAGCCGGCCGATACGCCGCCCATGTCCGGTTCCAACTCGCTGTGCGTGTCCACCGTGCTGCTCGACAGCGGCATCCTGCCGATGACCGAGCCGGAGACCCGTCTGGTGCTGGAGGCGCCGGGCGGCCTGATCGAGGCCGTGGCCCAGTGCCGCGACGGCAAGGTGCAGCGGGTGGAGGTGAAGAACGTGCCGTCCTTCGCCGACAGGCTGGACGCCATGATCGAGGTCGAGGGCCTCGGCAGCCTCAAGGTCGACACCGCCTACGGCGGCGACAGCTTCGTCATCGCCGACGCGCGCACCCTGGGCTTCGCCCTGACCGCCGACGAGGCCGCCGACCTGGTCGCCACCGGCCTGAAGATTACCCATGCGGCCAACGAGCAGCTCGGCTTCGTGCATCCGCTGAACAAGGACTGGGCGCACATCTCGTTCTGCCAGATCGCCGCGCCGGTGGAGCGCATCGACGGCGTGCTGACCGCCGCCAACGCGGTGGTGATCCGCCCCGGCAAGATCGACCGTTCGCCCTGCGGCACCGGCTGTTCGGCGCGCATGGCGGTACTGCACGCCAAGGGCCAGCTGGCGGTGGGCGAGCGCTTCATCGGCCGCTCGATCATCGGCTCGGAGTTCCATTGCCGCATCGACTCGCTGACCGAAGTCGCCGGGCGCCCGGCCATCTACCCCTGCCTGTCCGGCCGCGCCTGGATCACCGGTACGCACCAGCACCTGCTCGACCCGAGCGACCCGTGGCCGACCGGCTACCGCCTCTCGGATACTTGGCCGGTGGAGTTGAAGCTGTAGGAATGCGACAGGAAAACCGAGCCAATCATCGTGGGAGCGGACTTGTCCGCGATCTTTCAGGCGCAACCATCCCCGCAGGTGCTCGGAAAAACTTGAAAACCGCCGCCTCGCCGGCGCTATGAACCGGGCCCAGGCCCAACCCATGGAAACAAGGGTCTATAACGCTCTCTTGTTTTCGTATACGAAATACTTTGACCCTGCCCAGGAGGCAACACCATGAGCAGCAACATCTTCACCGGCACCATCCCCGCCCTGATGACCCCTTGCACCGCCGAGCGCAAGCCGGACTTCGACGCCCTGGTGCGCAAGGGCCACGAGCTGATCCAGGCCGGCATGAGCGCCGTGGTCTACTGCGGCTCCATGGGCGACTGGCCGTTGCTCACCGAGGCCGAACGCCAGGAAGGGGTGGCGCGCCTGGTCGCCGCCGGCATCCCGACCATCGTCGGCACGGGCGCGGTGAACAGCCGCGAAGCGGTGTCCCACGCCGCCCACGCGGCCAAGGTCGGCGCCCATGGCCTGATGGTCATCCCGCGCGTGCTGTCCCGTGGCGCTTCGCCGGCCGCCCAGGAAGCGCACTTCTCTGCCATCCTCGAAGCGGCGCCGAAGCTGCCGGCGGTGATCTACAACAGCCCTTACTACGGCTTCGCCACCCGCGCTGAGCTGTTCTTCAAGCTGCGCCGCAAGTACCCCAACCTGATCGGCTTCAAGGAATTCGGCGGCGCCGCCGACATGCGCTACGCCGCCGAACACATCACCTCGCAGGATGACGATGTGATTCTCATGGCCGGGGTCGATACCCAGGTGGTGCATGGCTTCGTCAATTGCGGTGCCACCGGCGCCATCACCGGTATCGGCAATGCCCTGCCGCGCGAAGTGCTGCAGTTGGTCGAACTGAGCAAGCAGGCCGCCAAGGGCGACGCCGTCGCCCGCCGCCGTGCGCTGGAGCTGTCCGAGGCGCTCAACGTGCTGTCGTCCTTCGACGAAGGCTGCGATCTGGTCCTCTACTACAAGTACCTGATGGTGCTCAACGGCGACCAGGAATACACCCTGCACTTCAACGAAACCGATGCGCTCAGCGACGCCCAGCGCAACTACGCCGAGACCCAGTACAGGCTGTTCCGCCAGTGGTACGCCAACTGGTCGGCCGCGTAATCGCTGTACTGCGACCGGATGCTTCCAGTGCATCCGGCCGCTGGCATGCCATGGCCACGTTGATCTGTTCACAGGCCCCCGACAGGAGCTAACAATGCCCGCCACCATCGGCCACAACTTCATCGCCGGCGGCCGTAGCGCCGCAGGTCAGACCATCCTGCAGAGCCTCGACGCCACCACCGGCGAGGCGCTGCCCTACCGCTTCCACCAGGCCACCGAGGCCGAGGTGGACGCCGCCGCCCGTGCCGCCGAGGCCGCCTACCCGGCCTACCGCGCCCTGAGCCCGGAGCGCCGCGCCCAGTTCCTCGACGCCATCGCCGACGAGATCGACGCTCTCGGCGACGACTTCGTCCAGCTGGTATGTCGCGAGACCGCCCTGCCAGCCGCGCGCATCCAGGGCGAGCGTGGCCGTACCAGCGGGCAGATGCGCCTGTTCGCCAAGGTGCTGCGCCGCGGCGACTTCCTCGGCGCGCGCATCGACCGCGCCCTGCCCGAGCGCCAGCCGCTGCCGCGCCCGGACCTGCGCCAGTACCGCACCGGCGTCGGCCCGGTGGCGGTGTTCGGCGCCAGCAACTTCCCGCTGGCCTTCTCCACCGCCGGCGGCGACACCGCCGCCGCGCTGGCCTCCGGCTGCCCCGTGGTGTTCAAGGCCCACAGCGGCCACATGGCCACCGCCGAGCTGGTAGCCCAGGCGATCGTCCGCGCGGCGGAAAAGACCGGCATGCCGGCCGGCGTGTTCAACATGGTCTACGGCGGCGGGGTCGGCGAATGGCTGGTCAAGCACCCGGCGATCCAGGCGGTCGGCTTCACCGGCTCGCTGAAGGGCGGCCGTGCCCTGTGCGACATGGCAGCCGCGCGATCGCAGCCGATCCCGGTATTCGCCGAGATGAGTTCGATCAACCCGGTGCTGGTGCTGCCCGCGGCACTCGAAGCCCGTGGCGAGAAGATCGCCCGCGAACTGGCCGACTCGGTGATACTCGGCTGCGGCCAGTTCTGCACCAACCCCGGCCTGGTCATCGGCATCGCCTCGCCGGCCTTCAGCGTGTTCACCGCCAGCCTGATCGCCGAGATCGGCCAGCGTCCGGCGCAAACCATGCTCAACGCCGGCACCCTGAGCAGCTACGAGCACGGCCTGGCCGCGCTGCACGCTCACCCAGGGGTGAAGCACCTGGCCGGCCAGCCGCAGGAAGGCCGCCAGGCCCGTCCGCAACTGTTCCAGGCCGACGTCTCGCTGCTGCTGGGCGGCGACGAACTGTTGCAGGAGGAGGTGTTCGGTCCGGTGACCGTGGTGGTGGAAGTGGCCGACAAGGCCGAGCTGGTCCGCGCGCTGCACGGCCTGCGCGGCCAGTTGACCGCCACCCTGACCGCCGAGCCGGCCGATCTGGAAGCCTACGGTGATCTGTTGCCGCTGCTCGAACAGAAGGTCGGCCGGGTGCTGTTCAACGGCTACCCGACCGGCGTGGAAGTGTGCGACGCCATGGTCCACGGCGGCCCCTACCCGGCCACCTCGGACGCCCGCGGCACCTCGGTCGGCAGCCTGGCGATCGACCGCTTCCTGCGCCCGGTGTGCTACCAGAACTGCCCGGATGCGCTGCTGCCGGACGCCCTGAAGAACGCCAACCCGCTGGGCCTGGCCCGGCTGGTCGACGGTATCACCACGCGGGAATCGCTGGCCTGAAAAGTGTGTCGGCTCAGCAACCGGCGATTCCCTCCCTCAGCCCCGGTTCGCCGGGGCTTTTTTTGCATCACGGGTAGGGCGGGTGAAACCCGCGAGCGGTCTTACGCGGGTTTCACCCGCCCTACACCAGCAGCCCTGTAGCCCGGATGCATCCGGGATCGGAGTCGCCTGCCTCCCGGATTTCATCCGGGCTACGCGCTACGTCAAACGACGTTCTAGGCCAGTAGCGCCTGCAGATCGCGGTACAGACCGTCGTCGATCTCCACGCCATCCACCAGGCTCCTGGCCCGCGCCTCGTAGCGGCGCTGGGACGGCAGCCGCGCGCCCTGGCCCTGGATCGCCTCGAACATGGCTTCGGCGCGGGCCAGGTGCTGGTCGGCCTGCTCGCCGAGGAAGCGCTGCGGGTCGAGGGCAATGATCAGCTCGCCGTGGTACGGCAGGGCATTATGGCCCTCGTCGAAGGCGCCGGACTCTGGGCTGGTCAGATCGCCGATCAGCGGCCCGGCGATCAGCTCGATCATCGCCGACAGGGCCGAGCCCTTGTGCCCGCCGAAGGTCAGCATCGCGCCATGGTCGAGCACCTCGGCGGCGTCGCTGCACGGCCGGCCGTCGCGATCCACGCCCCAGCCGGCCGGCAGCGGCTCGCCGGAGCGCCGGTGCAGTTCGATCTCGCCACGGGCGATGGCGGCGGTGGCGAAGTCGAAGACGAAGGGATGGCTGCCGGCGCGCGGCCAGCCGAAGGCGATGGGATTGGTGCCGAACAGCGGGCGGCTGCCACCGGCGGGCGCTACATAGGCCTGGGTCGGGTTGCATGCCAGCGCCACCAGGCCCAGCTCGGTCAGCGCCTCCATCTCCACCCACAGCGCAGAGAAATGCACGCAGCGGTTTATCGCCATGGCGGCGATGCCGTTGCGCCGGGCCTTCTCCGCCAGCAGCGGCAGGCCGGCGGCGAACGCCAGCTGGGAGAAGCCGCCATGGGCGTCGACCCGCACCAGCGACGGCGCCTGGTCGATCAGCTCAGGCTCGGCGTCAGCCACCGCCTTGCCGGACTTGAGCGTGCGCACGATGCCCAGCAGGCGCCACAGGCCATGGGAGGTGCAGCCATCACGCTCGCCGGCGGTCACGGTGGTGGCGATGGCCTGCACGAAGGCCTCACTGAAACCGGCGTGGCGCAGGATGTCGGCGGCCAGCTCATGGGCCTCGGTCAGGGTCAATCGGGTCATAACGGGCTCCTGGCAGTCTGCCCGTTACAGTGGCCTCTCGACGCCGCCGAGGCTTGATCGCTTTGCACACCCGGCATGCCGAATTCGGCACACCGATGGCAGGGCTCAGGCCGCCTGGCGACGGGGCGCGGCGTGATCGAGCAGGAAATCGGCGGGGATCAGATCGGGATAACATGATCCGTCCCAGACCTCCTATTCCGATATCGAACAGGAGGCCTTCTCTTCATATCATGGCATCTACCCATAACTTGCCGAGCCGGGGTGGCGCTTAAGCCGGGCGGTCTGTGAGGGAGCGAAAGTCGGACCCAGACGCGCCCCAGCCGGTAAACTGCATCCTGTTCACTGCCGGTCACCCTCTCCACCTCGCCGGCCCCGCCCATCATCCGAGAGTCACCCATGGATCTATTCGGCATCGCCGTACTGGTGTTTCTGGTCACCGACCCGTTCGGCAACATCGCCATCTTCCTGGCCGCCCTGAAGAACGTCGCCCCGGAGCGGCGCGTGCGCGTGGCGCTGCGCGAGCTGCTGCTGGCGCTGGTGCTGCTGATGATCTTCCTCACCTTCGGCGAGAAGCTGCTCAGCGGCCTGGGCCTGTCGCGCGAGGCCACGGCCATCGCCGGCGGGATCATCCTGTTCGTCATCGCCATGCGCCTGATCTTCCCCCGCCCGGAGGGCGTGCTGGGCGACCTGCCGGACGGCGAGCCGCTGCTGGTGCCGCTGGCCACGCCGGCGGTGGCCGGCCCCTCGGCGCTGGCGATCCTGATGACCCTGCGCAGCACCTACGAAGGCCCGATCTGGGAGCTGTACCTGGCGGTCGGCCTGGCCTGGCTGGCCACCGCCAGCATCCTGCTGCAGGCCTCCTGGCTGCAGAAGTTCCTCGGCCCGCGCGGCCTCACCGCCGTGGAGCGGCTGACCGGCATGTTGCTGATCATGCTCAGCGTCGACATGCTGCTGGATAACCTGCAGAGCATCCTGCACATCGCCCCCTGATACCGAACAGATGACCCGTTGCCGATGAAAGCCGTCGCCCTCGTCCTCTCCGCCCTGCTCCTCGCCGGCTGCGCCAGCGGCCTGCGTATCGACGACAGCCTGCGCGCCCAGGGCCAGAGCAGCCGGGTGCAGTACATCGTGCTGCACTACACCTCCACCGACCTGCTGCGCTCCCTCGCGCTGCTGACCCGGGGCGAGGTCAGCGCGCACTACCTGATCGACGACGGCTCGGCGAGGATCTACCGCCTGGTCGACGAGGACCGCCGCGCCTGGCACGCCGGCGACAGCGAATGGCAGGGCCGCACCTGGCTCAACGCGAGCACCATCGGCATCGAGCTGGTCAACCAGGGCTATTACGAAGGCCCGGCCGGGCGCTACTGGCAACCCTATGGCGAGGCGCAGATCGAAACGCTGATCGCCCTGCTCAAGGACCTGGTGAAGCGCCACGACCTGCCGGTCGACAGCATCATCGGGCACAGCGACATCGCCCCCCAGCGCAAGGTCGACCCGGGCCCGCTGTTCCCCTGGAAGCGCCTGGCGGATGCCGGCCTGATCCGCTGGCCGGAGCCCGCCGCCGTGGTCCGCGAGCAGGCCCGCTTCGCCGCCGCGCTGCCGGAGGTGATCTGGTTCCAGGAGCAGCTGCACAAGCTCGGCTACGCGGTGCCGCGCACCGGTATCCTCGACCAGGCCACCCGCAACGTGCTGATCGCCTTCCAGATGAAGTACCGCCCGGCGCGCTACGACGGCGAGCCGGACGCGGAGAGCGCGGCGATTCTTCAGGTGCTGCAGCCCTAGGCCCCACCGGTAGGGTGCGCCGTGCGCACCGCGATGATGCCGAGGCGGTGCGCGCAGCGCACCCTACACAGAGTCCGATCAGGGCTTGAAGCTGCGCGCGTCCCTGGCCCAGGTATCGAGGGCCGGCTTGAGGTCGTCCAGGGTCAGCCTCGTGTCGCTGTTCTCCAGCTGCAGACCGTGGCCCTTGCGCACCACGCGCACCATGGGCTGGCCGTCGCGCGCGGCGACGGCCTCCATTTCCACGTAGATCACGGTGTCGCGGTCCCGCGTGCCGGCGGCCGTGTTGGCGGCGGCCAGCACCAGGGCGATGGGGATCACCTCGTAGGCATGCAGGCCCTCGGCCGAGACGTCCACCCCGGTGATGGCGCTGCGCAGCACCAGGCTGTCCCGGTCGGGCGTGTCGACCACTGGCATGCGCTGGGAAACCTCGCGCGCGATGGCCTGCCGCAGGTAGTCGGCGATCCGCTCGAGGGTGTCCTGGCTGACCTGGTCGCTGGGCCTGGGCGCCGGGTGGAACACCGGCTGCTCCACGTAGACCGAGCGGTAGTCGGCGTCCTTGAAGTCCGGCGAGACCCAGCGCAGCACCGGCGCGCCGCTGGCCGAGGTCGTTGGCCGCAGCTGCGAATAGTCGGCGAGGAAGCCTGAGTACTGGGAGGGTTGGGTGGTCTGGCTGGCGCAGCCGGCCAGCAGAACGCCGGCGAGCAGACCCAGGCAAAGCGGATTGGCGTGGCGCATCGGCGGACTCTCCTGTCCGGGGGCGTCCGTCCAGCCTAGATGCCGCTCCGCCGCCCCGCCAGGCGCGGCTAGCCTCCCGCCAGTTCGCCCAGACGACTGGCCAGCAGGTTGAGGTCGTAGGGCTTGACGATGCTGTCGGTGGCAGCGGCGGTGTCGCGGGCACGCACCTCATCGAGCAGTTCGCGCTCGCTGTAGCCGCTGGCGAACAGCACCGGCAGGGTCGGCCGCAGTTGGCGCGCGGCCTCGACCAGCGCGCGCCCGTCCATGCCGGGCAGGCCGATGTCGCTCATCAGCAGGTCGAACGGCTGGTCCCCGCGCAGCACTTCGAGCGCGCTGGGGCCGTCGCGCAGGGCATGGACGCGGTAGCCGAACTCTTCGAGCACCTCCACGGTGAGTTGGCGGACGACGTCATCGTCTTCGACCAGCAGAACGGTCTTTGCGGCGGTGGAGTCGGTCTCGGTCATGGGGTTCTCTGTTTCGGCGCGCGGAATGCGCAAATGTTTGGCAAACTTTCGGGAGACGCACGCTGTCAGTGTGCCACACGCACCCCGGATAAGAAGCAGCGAGACAATCAGTGAATGGACGTCCCAATGTCGAATGAGTCCGCAATGGACGAGGAAAGTTTCCGCCGAATTCTCAGCCGCAACGTCGGACTGCCGCTTGGCCTGGGACTGGTCGGCGCCCTGTTCTTCGCCGCGGTGATCGGCTACCTGCTCAATGTGATCCGCTGGGTCGAGCACACCGACCAGGTGCTGAACAAGGCCAGCGAGGTGTACAAGCTGAGCCTCGACATGGAGACCGGCATGCGCGGTTTCCTGCTCAGCGGCAACGAGGACTACCTCGCGCCCTACGAGCTGGCCCGCGGCAAGTTCCGCCCGCTGACCGAACAGCTCGCCGAACTGGTGGCCGACAACCCGCCCCAGGTACAGCGCGCCCAGCGCGTGCTGGCCCTGCAGGAGCAGTGGGACCTGTACGCCCAGGAGGTGATCGGCAGCCGGCGCGGTGGTGGCGACTTCCTCGAGGAAGTGGGTCGCGGCCGCGGCAAGAGTCTCACCGACGGCATGCGTCGCGAACTGGACAACTTTATCGGCACCGAGCGCGACCTGCGCCAGCAGCGCAGCACCGAGGTCAGCACCACCACCACCTGGGGCACCGGCGCCTACCTGCTGGTCAGCATCCTGTTCAGCGGCCTGCTGGCCCTGTTCGGCCGCCGCGAGCTGCTGAACCTGTCGCGCACCTACTCGATCGCCATGGCCAAGCAGGCCGACTACGCCGAGGAACAGCGCCAGCGCGCCTGGCTGCGCGGCGGCCAGACCCAGCTATCGGAGCGTCTGCTCGGCCAGCAGCAGGTCCAGGAACTGGCCGACCGCTCCCTGGAGTTCCTCGCCGACTACCTCGGCTGCGTGGTGGCCGCGCTGTACCTGCGCGACGCCCAGACCGGCGACCTGCAGCGCGTCGCCGGCTACGGCTTCAGCGGCGACGCCACCCTCAAGGAACAGTTCTACCGCGGCGAGGGCCTGGTCGGGCAGGTCGCCCTGAGTCGCCGCCTGGTGTGCCTGGACAACCTGCCGGAGGACTACATCAAGGTCGCCTCCAGCCTCGGCGAAGGCCAGCCGGTCAGCGTCGCCCTGGTGCCGCTGCAATCGGAGGACCGGGTCAACGGCGTGGTCGAGCTGGCCTTCATGCGTGTGCTGGAGCCGCGCGAGCGCGAGTTCCTCGAAGCCATCGCCGGCAGCGTCGGCACCTCGCTGGAGGCCTCGCGCTATCGCCAGCGCCTGCAGGAAGTGCTGGCCGAAACCCAGCAGCTCAACGAGGAGTTGCAGACCCAGCAGGAGGAGCTACGCGCCGCCAACGAGGAACTGGAACAGCAGGCCCGCGTGCTCAAGGAGTCCCAGGCCCATCTGGAGACCCAGCAGGCCGAGCTGGAGCAGACCAACGAGAAGCTGTCCGAGCAGACCCAGGTGCTGGCCGACCAGCGCGACGAGCTGGACCAGCGCAATACCACCCTCGGCCGCATTCAGGCCCAGCTGGAGGAGCGCGCCGAGGAACTGCAGCGCGCCAGCCGCTACAAGTCCGAATTCCTCGCCAACATGAGCCACGAGCTGCGCACGCCGCTGAACAGCTCGCTGATCCTGGCCAAGCTGCTGGCGGAGAACCCGCAGGGCAACCTGGACGCCGAGCAGGTCAAGTTCGCCGAGTCGATCTACTCGGCCGGCAACGACTTGCTCAACCTGATCAACGACATCCTCGACATCGCCAAGGTCGAGGCCGGCAAGCTCGAGGTGCGCCCCGAGCGCACGCCACTGGCCAGCATGCTCGAAGGCCTGCGCGACGTGTTCGGGCCGCAGGCCCGCGAACGCGGCCTGAGCTTCGAAGTGGAGCTGCACGCCGGCGTGCCGGAGGTGCTGTTCACCGACCGCCAGCGCGCCGAGCAGATCCTGCGCAACCTGCTGGCCAACGCCTTCAAGTTCACCGAGCACGGCGGCGTGACCCTGAGCGTGTCGCGCCACGACGACCAGACCCTGGCCTTCGCCGTGCGCGATACCGGCATCGGCATCGCCGCGGACCAGCAGGAAGTGATCTTCCAGGCCTTCCGCCAGGCCGACGGCACCACCAATCGGCGCTACGGCGGCACCGGCCTGGGCCTGTCGATTTCCCGCGACCTGGCCCGCCTGCTCGGCGGCTCCATCGGCGTGAGCAGCGTGGCCGGCGAGGGCAGCACCTTCACCCTGCTGCTGCCGGAGCGGCTGGTGGAGGGCCGCCATGCCGAGCCGGCGCCACTCGCCCTGGCCCCGCTGCCGACCCCGGTCGCGCCAGCCGCGCCGGCTGCGGTGCCCGCCGCGCCGCGCCCGCAGGCGCCGTTCGAGGACGACCGCGAGCACCTGGCCGAACGCGGCGGCCGGCGCGTGCTGGTGGTGGAGGACGAGGAGCGCTTCGCCCGCATCCTCTTCGACCTGGCCCACGAGCTGGGCTATGCCTGCCTGGTGGCCACCTGCGCCGACGAGGGCCTGGAGCTGGCCCGCCAGTTCCGCCCGGACGCCATCCTGCTCGACATGCACCTGCCCGACGGCTCCGGCCTCGGCGTGCTGCAGCGCCTGAAGGACGACGCACAGACCCGCCACATCCCGGTCCACGGGGTGTCGGTGGAGGACCACAGCGAGGCGGCCCTGCACCTGGGCGCGGTGGGTTATGCGCTCAAGCCCACCAGCCGCGAGCAGCTCAAGGAGGTGTTCGGCAAGCTCGAGGCCAAGCTCAACCAGCAGGTCAAGCGCGTGCTGCTGGTGGAGGACGACCCGCTGCAGCGCGACAGCATCGCCCGCCTGATCGGCGACGAGGACATCGAGATCACCGCCGTGGCATTCGCCGGCGAGGCGCTGGAGAAGCTGCGCGAGACGGTGTTCGACTGCATGATCATCGACCTCAAGCTGCCCGACATGCAGGGCAACGAGCTGCTGCGGCGCATGGCCGAGGAGGACATCTGCTCGTTCCCGCCGGTGATCGTCTACACCGGGCGCAACCTGACCCGCGACGAAGAAGCCGAGCTGCTCAAGTACTCGCGCTCGATCATCATCAAGGGCGCGCGCTCGCCGGAACGGCTGCTGGACGAAGTCACCCTGTTCCTGCACAAGGTCGAGGCCGAGCTGTCCAGCGAGCGCCAGCGCATGCTCAAGACCGCGCGCAGCCGCGACAAGGTGTTCGAGGGCCGCCGCCTGCTGCTGGTGGACGACGACGTGCGCAACATCTTCGCCCTGTCCAGCGCGCTGGAGCAGAAGGGCGCGGCGGTGGAGGTGGCGCGCAACGGCATCGAGGCGCTGGCCAAGCTGCGCGAGCACGACGACATCGACCTGGTGCTGATGGACGTGATGATGCCGGAGATGGACGGCTACGAGGCCACCCGGCAGATTCGCCAGGAGGCGCGCTGGAAGAACCTGCCGATCATCGCGGTGACGGCCAAGGCGATGAAGGACGACCAGGAGCGCTGCCGCGAGGCCGGCGCCAACGACTACCTGGCCAAGCCCATCGACCTCGACCGCCTGTTCTCTCTGATCCGCGTATGGATGCCCAAGCTGGAACGCCTCTGATGCCCGACGAGATCGAACTGCGCCTGCTGATCGAGGCGATCTACCTGCGCTACAGCTACGACTTCCGCGACTACGCGGGGGCCTCGCTGAAGCGCCGGGTGCGCCAGGCGCAGGCCCAGCTGGATTGCCCGACCATCTCGGCGCTGCAGGAGCGCATCCTGCACGACCCCAAGGCGTTCATGCAGTTGCTGCAGTACCTCACCATCCCGGTCAGCGAGATGTTCCGCGACCCGAGCTACTTCCTGGCCCTGCGCGAGCAGGTGGTGCCGCTGCTGCACACCTACCCGTCGCTGAAAGTCTGGGTGGCTGGCTGCAGCACCGGCGAGGAGGTGTATTCGCTGGCCATCCTGCTGCGCGAGGAAGGCCTGCTGGAGCGCACCATGATCTACGCCACGGACATCAACCCGCACTCGCTGGAAAAGGCCGAGCAGGGCATCTTCGCCCTCGACAACTTGCGCACCTACACCCAGAACTACCAGCTCTCCGGCGGCAAGCGGGCGTTCTCCGACTACTACTCGGCGGCCTACGACCGGGTGCTGTTCGACAAGTCGCTGCGCGCCAACGTGACCTTCGCCGATCACAGCCTGGCTACCGACAGCGTGTTCGCCGAGACTCATCTGGTGTCCTGCCGCAACGTGCTGATCTACTTCAACCGCGACCTGCAGGACCGCGCGCTCGGCCTGTTCCACGACTCGCTCTGCCACCGTGGCTTCCTCGGCCTGGGCAGCAAGGAAAGCATCGACTTCTCCGCCTACGCCAAGCAGTTCGAGGCGCTTGCGCGCCCCGAGCGGATCTTCCGCAAGCGATGAACGGCCAGCGGCGGATCATCCTGCGCGGCCGCGCCCGGGCCCCGCTGGAGGCGCTTGTGATCGGCGCCTCGGCCGGCGGCGTGGAAGCGCTGTTGCAGCTGCTCGCTGAGCTGCCTGCGGACTACCGGCTGCCGGTGGTCTGCCTGCTGCACCTGCCGGACCGCAGCGACAGCCTGCTCGCCGAGCTGCTCGCCCAGCGCCTGGCGCTGCCGGCCAAGGAGGCCGAGGACAAGGAAGGCCTGCGCGGCGGTGTGGTCTATGTGGCGCCGGCCGGCTACCACCTGTCCATCGAGACCGATCGCAGCTTCTCGCTCAGCCGCGAGGAGCCGCGGCATTTCTCGCGCCCGTCGATCGATATCCTCTTCGAGTCCGCCGCCGACGCCTATGGCGAGCGGCTTGCCGGCGCCCTGCTCACCGGCGCCAACGAGGATGGCGCGGCCGGAATGCTGGCGATCCAGCGAGCCGGTGGCTTGACTCTGGTGCAGGAGCCGTCCGACGCTCAGGTACCCACCATGCCGGAGGCGGCGCTGGCGCTGCTGCAACCGGACTTTCTCCTGCCCATCGCCACCATGCGCCCGCTGCTGGCCGAACTGGATGCCCTGCCATGCTGAGGAAGATTGAAGCCAAGCTGTTGATCGTCGACGACCTGCCGGAGAACCTGCTGGCCCTGCAGTCGCTGATACAGGGCGAGGACCGCACGGTGTTCCAGGCCAGCAGCGCCGACGAGGCGCTGTCGCTGCTGCTCGAACACGAGTTCGCCCTGGCCATTCTCGACGTCAAGATGCCGGGCATGAACGGCTTCGAGCTGGCCGAGCTGATGCGCGGCACGGAGAAGACCAAGCACATCCCGATCATCTTCGTCAGCGCCGTCGGCCGAGAGATGGACTACGCCTTCAAGGGCTACGAGAGCGGCGCGGTGGACTTCCTGCACAAGCCGCTGTCGCCCTACGAGGTGCGCAGCAAGGTGGCGATGTTCGTCGAGCTGTACCGCCACCGCAAGGCCCTGAGCCTGCAGCTGGAGGACCTGGAGGCCGGGCGCCGCGAGCAGGAAGCGCTGCTCGCCGAGCTGCGCGAGACCCAGGCCGAGCTGCAGAAGGCGGTGCAGATGCGCGACGTGTTCATGTCCATCGCCTCCCACGAGCTGCGCACGCCGCTCAACGGCCTGATCCTCGACGTGCAGCTGCGCAAGCTGCGCCTGCAGCAGGGCCGCGACGATGCCTTCACCCTGGAGAAGCTGCGCGAGATGGTCGCCCGCGACGAGCGGCAGATCCGCAGCCTGACCCGGCTGATCGACGACATGCTCGATGTCTCGCGCATCCGCACCGGCAAGCTGTCCGTACGCCCGCAGCCGGCCGACCTCGGCGTGCTGGCCGGCAACGTGGTGGAAAGCCTGGCCGCGCAGTTCGCCAGCGCCGGCAGCCATATCGAACTGGAGGTGGAAGGGCCCGCGCCGGTGCTGATGGACGAGTTCCGCATCGAGCAGGTGCTGGCCAACCTGTTGACCAACGCGCTGCGCTACGGTGACGGCAAGCCGGTGTCGGTGCGGGTCAAGGTGGAGGACGATTTCGTCCGCGCCGAGGTGCGCGACCAGGGCATGGGCATCTCCGAGGCGGACCAGCGGCGGGTATTCGAGCAGTTCGAGCGGGTGGCCGGCACCAGTGTCGCCCAGGGGCTGGGGCTGGGCCTGTTCATCAGCGAACAGATCGTCCAGGCCCACGGCGGGCGCATCGAGCTGAGCAGCCGCCTCGGCGAGGGCTCGTGCTTCACCGTCGTGCTGCCGCACCGGGCCTGATCGTGCAAATTGCATGCGCCATGCATCGTGCATCTTGCAAAGCGCATGGCACATGCTGGTGCGAATAAATATAACTACTTGATTTTAAAGGAGATTAAGGCCAGCAAAAGACTGGCACGAGCGCTGCAACATCAGTCACGTAAGCCCCGACTGATCGCTAATGGAGAAGCGCCATGCACACTGTCCGACTGAGCCTGTTCTGCGCCGCTGCATTGCTGGTCAACGGAGCTTACGCCACCGATCTCACCGGTTCGGCCGGCGCCGCCGCCAAGACCGCCGAACTTACCGTCTCCACCTCCATGGTCAGTGACACTCGCACCAGCGCGCTGCTGGAAGGCTTCGGCGAGCTGCGCCGGCAGGCCTCCCGCGCCGCTCGCGAGGATGGCCAGTGGCTGCGCATTTCCGACCAGGGCGAGACCGACACCGCCACGCGCCAGCCGAGTCCCGCAGACAGCACCCCGCGCTGGGTGTTCTGACGACTCTGACCGACCAGGAATCCCGCCATGTCCAGAAGCGCCATCTTCCTGCTGATCATGACTCTGTTGAGCCTGTTCACCCTGTGGCTGAACCCCGGCCTGGAAGAGATCCCCGCGCTGGCGCTCAAATGTGCCGCAGGCTTCTTCGGCCTGGCCTTCCTGGTGGCGCTGATGGCGGGCCGCCGCTTCAAGTTCGATCCGATCCTGCGCTGAAACCGATCCCGTCTGATTCGCAGGGTGTCGCGGGGTCGCCCAGGTCGCGCGCACCGGACGCCAAAGCGGAAGGCTATGTCCACGTTACGTGTTGGTGGCGCAATCCTGCTTTTGTGGGAGCGGCTGGGCGGCATTCCGATTGGCCGCGAAATTCGCGGATAAATCCGCTCCCACAAGGTGTACAACAACTAACGGGGACATAGCCAAGCGGAACCTCATGAGGTACGCACGGCCTGGGCGACCCCGCGACACCCTACACCGCAATCCCGACCCATCGCGCCGCAGGCAGCCTTTCGCCGGCCGTCAGACCGGCAGGCTGAAGTAGAAGTTGGCGCCCTCGCCGGGGCGCGAGTAGACGCCTAGCCGGCCGCCGTGCAACTGGACGATCTCCCGCGCCAGCGCCAGCCCCAGCCCGACCCCGCCCTTGCGCCGCCCCACCTGCACGAACGGCTCGAAGATGCGCGCCTGCTGGCCGAAGGGAATGCCCTCGCCCTCGTCCTGCACGCTGACGATCACCTGTTCGCCATGACGGCGCGCCTGCAGCTGCACCTTGCCGCCCGGGTTGCTGTGGCGCAGGGCGTTGCTGACCAGGTTGTTGAGCACCCGCTCCAGCTGCCCGGCGTCGAGGTTGAGGCGTGGCAGCGGCTCGTGGGCCTCGCAGACAAGGGTCACGCCGCGCTCCACCGCCTCTTCGGCGAAGCGCTCGTGGGTCTGGTCGACCATCGCGGTCAGGTCGTACGGGTTGCGCTGCAGGGTCTGCAGGCCGTTCTGGTAGCGCGAGAACTCCAGCAGGTCGTCGATCAGTTGCACCAGCCGGCGCATTTCCTCGTCGACGGTGCGCATCAGCTCCTGCTCGCGCCCGCCCGGCTCCAGCGACAGCCGCTCGCGCAGCAGGCTGAAGGCCATGTGCATGCCGGTGATCGGCGTGCGCAGCTCGTGGGAGGCGCGCAGGACGAACTCGTTGCGCACCCGCTCGAAGGTGCGCTGCTCGGTGACGTCGCGCAGCACCATCACCGCCCCCACGCTGCCGCCCTCGCGCAGCTGCACCGGGGTCAGGGCCCAGGCCAGCAGGCGCACCTCGCCGTCGCGACCGATCTGCAGGTCGGCCGGCGGCTCGCGCATCAGCTCACCGGCGAGCACCTGGCGCAGCGCCTCGTCCACCGCGTGGCCGGGCAGCAACGGGCCGATGGGCTGGTCCTGGATGTCCACGCTCCACGACAGCTGGCGCAGCGCCACCGGGTTGGCGTGTTCGACGCGGCCCTGGGCGTCGAGGATGACCAAGCCGTCGTCGATGCTGTCGAGCACCGCCTTCAGGCGGCCCTCGCTGTTGAGCACCTGGTTGAGGTTGCTCGAATGGTACTGGCGCAGGGCCTCGGTCATCAGGCCGAAGCGCCGGCTCAGCACCGCCAGCTCGACCACCGGCGACACCGGCAGCACCACGTCGTACTGGCCGCGGCCGACCTGGTCGGCGGCCCGCGCCAGCAGGTCGATGGGGGCGCCGAAGCGGCGGGCGATGCCGTTGGCGGTGAGCACGCCGATCGCCAGCACCGACAGGCCCATGAGGGCGAGCAGCACGGCGATCAGCTGGGAACGTTCGCCGGCCTTCTTCTCGGCCTCGATGACCCGCTCCACCACCTGGTCCTGCTCGTCGAGCAGGTGGTTGCGCAACCGCTTGAAGGCCTCGGTGAAGGGCTTGTGGGTGGCCAGGTTGTGCGGCGTCTCGCCGGCGGGCGTGCCGCTGGCGGCCGCCTGCTCCATCTGGTCGTAGAGCGTCGCGGCTTCCTCGAGTCCACGCTTGTAGCGCTCTCCCAGGTCGGCGCCGAGCCCCTCGGCGAGGGTCGAGCGGAAGGCCTGGCGAATGCTCGCGAGGCCGTCCGGGTCCGGGTTCTGGTCGATCAGCACGATCAGTTCATCGCCCAGGTGCTGGCGCAGCTTCTGGCCGACCTGCACGGCGGTGAAGCCGCGCTGGATCAGCTCGCTCTGGCCGCGCGCCATCTGGGTGACGCTGTACAGCCCGAGCAGCAGGCCCATCAGCGCCACGGTGATCAGCGCGGAAATGCTCAGGAACAGCCGGGTGCGAAGCTTCATCGGCAGCTTCATGGTGACCCCATGGTCAAAGGTTGTACTGCTTGCGTTTGCGGTAGAGGGTCGAAGCGTCTATGCCCAGTGTCTTGGCCGCCATGTCCAGGGTGTTGCTGCTGGCCAGGACGGCGGCGATGTGGGCCTTCTCCAGCTCTTCGAGACTCATGGATGCCCCCACCCGCACGGCGCCGCTCGGTGCCTCGCCACCGCCACCGAGTCCGAGGTGGACGATTTCCACCGTCTCCTGCTGGCAGATGATGCTGGCGCGCTCGATGACGTTGCGCAGCTCGCGGATGTTGCCCGGCCAGTGGTAGGCCTGCAGGGCGGCCACGGCCTCTGGGCTGAAGCCGCAGGCCGGGCGGCCGTAGTCGCTGACGAAGCGGGCGAGGAAGCGCTCGGCCAGGGACAGCACGTCCTCATGGCGCTCGCGCAGCGGCGGCAGCTTGAGGGTGATGACGTTGAGGCGGTAGAGCAGGTCCTCGCGGAAGCGGCCCTCGCGGACCATGTCGTCCAGGTCCAGGTTGGTGGCGGCGACGATGCGCACGTCGGCGCGCCGGGTGACCGGGTCGCCGACCCGCTCGTACTCCTTGTCCTGGATGAAGCGCAGCAGCTTGGGCTGCAGGGTCAGCGGGAAGTCGCCGATCTCGTCGAGGAACAGGGTGCCGCCGTCGGCCTGGCTGACCCGGCCCTGGGTGCTCTCGCTGGCGCCGGTGAAGGAGCCGCGGGCGTGGCCGAACAGCTCGCTTTCCATCAGCTCGGCGGTCAGCGACGGGCAGTTGATGGTCACGCAGGTACGCTTGGCGCGGCGGCTCCAGCCGTGGATGGCGCGGGCCAGTTCGCCCTTGCCGGTGCCGGACTCGCCGAGGATGAGGATGTTGGCGTCGGTGGTCGCCACCTGGCGGGCGGTTTCCAGGATCGCCATCATCGCCGGGCTGTGCGAGTCGAGGCCGTCCTTGGACTTGCGCACCTCACCCTCCAGAGCCTCCAGCCGCGCCGCCAGCGCGCGCACTTCCAGCTGCTTGGCGGCGGCCAGGCGCAGCTGGTCCGGCGAGCAGGGCTTGACCAGGTAATCGGCGGCGCCGGCCTGGATCGCATCGACGGCGGTGTCTACGGCGGAGTGGGCGGTGACGATCACCACCCGCATCCAGGGCGCCTGGATGCGCATCTGTGCCAGCAGGTCCAGGCCGTTGTCCTCGCCCAGGCGCAGGTCGAGGAAGCACAGGTCGAACACCTGGCGCAGCAACAGGTTGTCGGCCTGGGCGGCGCTGCCGGCCGTGGCGACCACGTAGCCGTCATCCTCCAGGCAGTAGCGGAATGTACGCAGGATCGCGGACTCATCATCCACCAGCAGGATGCGTCCCTTGGCGGCAGCTTCTTCTTGCATCGTTTCTTCTCTTGGTGCGTCGGCCTGGAGGGTTAGTGTCGTAAGTTTCGTGCAAGTTGCACGGAAATTTTTGCGCAATCCTGCATGCTGCACGCCCCGCCTGGTTTGCATGATATTTATCTTATTGAAATATAAGGAAAATTAAGTCAAATACGGCTGGCACGCAATTTGAGAAAGAAAGATCACAGACCGGGAAATTCCCGCGATGCGAAAGACGGATAGCGGAGACCGCGATGAACAGCCAATCCAACGTGCTCAACGAGCTGATAGAGATCACCCGAGACGGTGAGCGCTTCTATCAGCACGCCGCAGCCGAGGTGCAGGACCCGCGGCTGAAGGCGGTGTTCCACGACATGGCCGAGGCCAAGACCCGGATTCTCCAGGCGCTGGCGCTGAAAGTGGCGGAGGAGCGCGAGCATCCCGCCGAAGGCGGCACCCTCAGCGGTGCATTGCGCCAGCTGTACGCGGACACCAAGGCGCGTCTTTCCCGCGATGGCGACGCCGCCTATGTCGCCGAACTGGAATCGACGGAAGACCGCCTGCTGAAAGCCTTCGAAGAGGCCCTGCCGGAAGCTGCTCCCGAGGAGCGCGCCTTGCTGGAATCCGAGATGCCGACGGTACGGGCCTGCCACGACCGTATGCGTGAACTGAAAAGAAGCTTGAACCAAGGCGCGTGAAAACGCCCCCAATCATTCAGAGGAGAAATGGAAATGCTCACCCTGATCTTTGCGTTGCTGATCGCCGTGCTAGGTGTCCTGGGCAGTGCGCTGAGTCTGGGCCGGGCCATGTTCTTCAGTCTGGATACCGAATCCGAGGACGAGCCAGCGGTTGACCGCCTGGCCGGCCTCCGGAACGTTGAATAGAAGAAGGAGACGTCATCATGCTGAGTTGGGCCATTACATTCCTGATCATCGCCATCATCGCCGCGGTTCTGGGCTTCGGTGGTATCGCCGGCACCGCCACGGGTATCGCGAAGATTCTCTTCGTGGTCTTCCTGGTGATGTTCATCGTATCCATGGTCTTCGGTCGTCGGGCGCCCTGACGCTCGACCAGGGCCTGTCGACGCCTTGTCACGCACGTGACGGGTTGTGCGCGAACGGTGACGTTGGTGCGGCAATTCGGGGAGCGACAACGCGTCAACAGGTCTTGTTTTGAAAAACCGCGCGGGGACAGGCGCGTGACCAGGGGGTCGGGATGCTCTGCCGACGGAGCGACCTAGGGGTACAGGGAGTGCCTCCGCAAGGACCGGGTCAGGCAGCAACGATGGCGGAAGCGCCGTCACCTCACGAGGGTGACGACGCTTCCGCCACGTTCATTTCCACGTCTCGTTTCATGAGCTGAAGCCTGCGCATCGCTCGCCCCGCTCCGGCATGGCCGCTATCATCGGCCTCCGACCGGGGGGACTGACGATGCTCAATGGCTTGTGGCTGGGATTCTTCGTGGTGGCCGCGCTGGCCGCCGCGCTGCGCTGGATCGGCGGCGACCCCACGGTGTGGGCGTCCATGGTGGAAAGCCTGTTCACCATGGCCAGGACGTCGGTCGACGTGATGATCCTGCTGTTCGGCACCCTCACCCTCTGGCTGGGCTTCCTGCGCATCGCCGAAAAGGCCGGCCTGGTCGAGATGCTGGCCCGCCTGCTGTCCCCGCTGTTCGCCCGGCTGATGCCGGAAGTGCCGCGCGGCCACCACTCCCTCGGCCTGGTCACCCTCAGCTTCACCGCCAACGGCCTCGGCCTGGACAACGCCGCCACGCCGATCGGCCTGCGCGCGATGAAGGCCCTGCAGGAGCTCAATCCGAGCAGCACCTCGGCGAGCAACGCCCAGGTGCTGTTCATGGTGATGAACGCCTCGTCCTTCGTCCTGCTGCCGGTGTCGATCTTCATGTACCGCGCCCAGCAGGGCGCCGAGGACCCGGCACTGGTGTTCCTGCCGATCCTGCTGGCCAATGCCGTGTCCAGCGCCAGCGCCCTGCTGTCGGTGGCGGTGATGCAGCGCCTGCGCCTGTGGGACCCGGTGCTGCTGGCCTGGCTCGGCGGCGCCGCGCTGGCCATCGGCACCTTCATGGCGGTGCTGGCGGGCCTCTCGGCCACGGCGCTGACCGCCCTGTCCTCGCTGCTCGGCAACCTGACCCTGTTCGGCCTGATCCTCAGCTTCCTGCTGCTCGGCGCGCTGAAGAAGGTGCCGGTGTACGAGAGCTTCGTCGAGGGCGCCAAGGAGGGCTTCGAGGTCGCCAGGAATCTTTTGCCCTACTTGGTCGCCATGCTCTGCGCGGTGGGCGTGCTGCGGGCCTCCGGCGCGCTCGACGTGCTGCTCGACGGCATCCGCTGGTGCGTCCAGGGCCTGGGCTGGGACACCCGCTTCGTCGAGGCCCTGCCGACGGGCCTGGTCAAGCCCTTCTCCGGCAGCGCGGCGCGGGCGATGCTGATCGAGACCATGCAGAGCCAGGGCGTGGACAGCTTCCCCGCGCTGGTGGCGGCGACCATGCAGGGCAGCACCGAGACCACCTTCTACGTGCTGGCCGTGTACTTCGGCGCGGTGGGCATCCAGCGCGCCCGCCACGCGGTGGGCTGCGCCCTGTTCGCCGACATGGTCGGCGTCGTTGCCTCGATCCTGGTCTGCTACTGGTTCTTCGGCTGAGCGCCCGCCTATGCTTCTTCACGAAAGCGCTGCCCGAAACCTTGTGGGAGCGGACCTTGTCCGCGAATCAGACCCGCAAGGCGCTTCGCGGGCCGCGCCCGCTCCTACGACTCAGCCCAGCTGGCGCCTCAGCTCCGCCAGCACAGGCGCGCTGTCCGGGCGCACGCCGCGCCACAGCAGGAAGGCCTCGGCGGCCTGCTCCACCAACATGCCCAGGCCGTCGATGCAGCGCGCGGCGCCCTGCTCGGCGGCCCAGCGGTTGAAAGCCGTCGGTTCCCGGCCGTACATCATGTCGTAGCAGAGGGTGTGGCCGGGCCGTATCAGGTTCGGCTCCAGGGGCGGCAGCTCGCCGGCCAGGCTGGCCGAGGTGCCGTTGACGATCAGGTCGACCGGCTCGCTCAGCCAGTCGAAACCGCTAGCCGCGACCGGCCCCAGGTCGGCGAACTCGCGGGCCAGCTGCTCGGCCTTCTCCACCGTGCGGTTGGCGATCACCAGCGCCTGCGGCCGGTGCGCCAGCATCGGCGCCAGCACGCCGCGCACGGCACCGCCGGCGCCGAGCAGGAGGATCCGCTTGTCGGTCAGGTCGATGCCGGCGTTCACCGTCAGGTCGCGGACCAGACCGGCGCCGTCGGTGTTGTCGCCGAGCAGGCGGCCATTGTCGAGCTTCTTCAGGGTGTTCACCGCGCCGGCGCGGCGGGCCCGCTCGGTCAGTTCGTCGGCCAGGCGAAAGGCCTCCTCCTTGAACGGCACGGTGACGTTGCCGCCCAGCCCGGTGGCGAAGAACGCGCGGGCGTAGCCGGCGAAGTCGTCCAGCGGCGCCAGCAGCGCCTCGTAGCTCAGGTCCTGGCCGGTCTGCTCGGCGAACAGACGATGGATCAGCGGCGACTTGCTGTGGCCGATGGGGTTGCCGAACACGCCGTAACGGTCCATTGCATGTCCTTCTGTGAGCAGGGCGGGTGCAACCCGCGCCACGGATACGCGGGTTGCACCCGCCCTACGCGCCGGCCAGCCAGTCGCGGTCCTGGAGGAAGTAGTCGGTCAGGCGCGCTTCCGCGGTGCCCGGCTCGGGCTTCCAGTCATAACCCCAGCGCACGTGTGGCGGCAGGGACATGAGGATGGACTCGGTGCGCCCGCCGGACTGCAGGCCGAACAGGGTGCCACGGTCGAACACCAGGTTGAACTCGACGTAGCGCCCGCGGCGGAAGGCCTGGAACTCGCGCTGCGCCTCGGTGAAGGGCGTGGCCTTGCGGCGCTGGATGATCGGCAGGTAGGCCTTGATGTAGGCGTCGCCCACGGCCCGCAGGAAGGCGAAGCTGGTGTCGAAGTCCCACTCGTTGAGGTCGTCGAAGAACAGCCCGCCGATGCCGCGCGGCTCGCCGCGGTGCTTGAGGTGGAAATAGCGGTCGCACCATTCCTTGAACCGGGGATAGACATCCGCGCCGAAGGGCGCGCAGGCCTCGCGGGCGACCTGGTGCCAGTACACGCAATCTTCCTCGACGGCGTAGTAGGGCGTCAGGTCGAAACCGCCGCCGAACCACCAGACCGGCTCCTCGCCGGCCTTCTCCGCGCTGAACAGGCGGACGTTGGCGTGGGAGGTGGGCACGTGCGGGTTTTCCGGGTGGATCACCAGCGACACGCCCATGGCCTCGAAGCCACGACCGGCCAGTTCGGGCCGGTGGGCGCTGGCCGACGGCGGCAGGCTGTCGCCGAAGACGTGGGAGAAGTTGACACCGCCCTTCTCGATCAGGGCGCCGTTCTCGATCACCCGGGTACGCCCGCCACCACCGGCGGGGCGCTCCCAGGCATCCTCGAAGAAGCGGGCGGAACCGTCCTCGGCTTCGAGGGCGGCGCAGATACGGTCCTGCAGGTCGAGCAGGTAGGCCTTCACGGCCTGGGTGCGTTCGGTCACGGCATGGTTCCGGGCGGGTCAGAAGAGGCGGGCAGCATACCACTGGTGCAGCGCTTTCAGACCGTGAAAGCCACCGACAGGCGGCCCGCAGAACAGGCGCCGTCAGCGGGGCCGGACAGTCGGGATCAAAGCGACAGTCGCTTGAAGATCGTCTCCGGAACGCTCTTGATGATCAGCATGATCAGGCGCCAGAAGCCCGGCGTGTAGAGCACGTCGCGGCGCTTGTCGATGGCCTTCTCGATGTCCGCGGCGACCTTGTCCGGGGTCGCCCACAGCGGGCCCTTGGGAAAGGCCGCGGTCATCGGCGTGTCGACGAAGCCGGGCTTGATCGTCAGCACCTGCACGCCGCGCTTGCTCAGGCGGTTGCGCAGTCCCTGCAGGAACAGCGCCAGCGCGCCCTTGGCCGTGCCGTAGACGTAGTTGGACTGGCGGCCGCGGTCGCCGGCCACCGAGCCGATCACGGCGATGGTGCCGTGGCCCTGGTTCTCGAAATGGATCGCCAGCGAGGTGAGCAGGCCGATCACGCTCAGGGCGTTGGTCTTCAGCTCCTGCAGCGTCAGCTCGACGCTCTGTTCGCAGGCCTTCTGGTCGCCCAGGGTGCCGTGGGCGATCAGCACTATGTCCAGCCCGCCCAGTTCGGCGATGGCGGCTTCCAGCACGGCGGGATGGCTGTCCAGATCGTTGGCGTCGAAGAAGGCGTGGCTCGCGGCGCCGGCGCCACGCACCTTCAGGTCTTCCGCCAGGCTGCTCAGGCGTTCGCCGTTGCGCCCCAGCAGGTGGAGGTGACAGCCGCGCCGGGCGAAGCGGCGAGCGGTGGCCTCGGCGATGGCGGAGGTGGCGCCGATGATCAGCAGTTTCTGCATGGTGGTCATTCCAGTCCCAGTCGTTGTGCTTGCAGCGATACGAATCTGCCCAGGGCGCCGTAGCGCTCGCGCAGCGCCTGGAATTCTTCCCAGCGCGGGTAGCTCTGGCGGAAGGTTTCCGCGCTCATCCGCGCATCCTTGGTGAGGTAGAGGCGGCCACCATGGGCCAGGACCATGCGGTCCAGCTCGTCCAGCAGTGCCGTCAGGCCGCGCTCATTCTTGAAATCCAGCGCCAGGGTGTAGCCCTCGATCGGGAACGACAGCGGGTTGTCGTTGGCCGCGCCGAAGGCCTTGAGCACCGCCAGGAACGAGCCGCGCCCCGAGGCCGCGATGCGCTGGAGAATCGCCCGCATGCCTTCGCGTCCCGCCTCGCGGGGGATCACGAACTGGTATTGGAGGAAGCCGTCGCGGCCATACAGGCGGTTCCATTGGGCGATGCCGTCCAGCGGATAGAAGAACGGCCGGTAGTCGATGCGCTGCTCCGTACGGGGCTGGCGGATGCGGTGGAAATACAGGCTGTTGAACGCCTTGATCGAATGGCGGTTGAGCAGCATGCCGGGCATGTCCACCGGTACCCCCAGGGTTCGCGACGGCGCCAGGTCGAGGGCGCCGTTACGGGCGTGCTCGCCCAGCATAAGCAGCGAGCGGCCCAGCGAATCGCCGCTCGCCAGGCAGTCGATCCAGGCCACCGAATAGGTGCTGGCGCCATGGGCCTCGAAGAGGTCGAGCGCTTCGTCCAGGTTGGCAGCCTTGAGCGTCACCTGGTCGATGAAGGCGCTGTGCACCCGACGCAGGCGCAGGCGGGCCCGGAGGATCACGCCGGTCAGCCCCATGCCGCCACAGGTGGCGCGGAACAGCTCGGCGTGGCTGTCGGCGGAGCAGGTCAGCACCTCGCCGCTGGCCGTCAGCAGGTCGAAGGAATCGACGAAGGCGCTGAAACAGCCGTCGAGGTGGTGGTTCTTGCCATGCACGTCGCTGGCGATGGCGCCGCCGACGCTGACGAAGCGCGTCCCGGGCGTCACCGGCAGGAACCAGCCGCGCGGCAGGAAGACATCGATCAACTCGGCCAGGGTGACCCCGGCATCGCAGTCGACCGTGCCCTCGTCGGGGTCGAACGTATGCAGGCGGTCGAGCGAGCGAGTCGAGAGAATATGGGGGGCCAGGGCGCTGTCGCCATAGCTGCGCCCCATGCCGCGAGCGATCACCGGACCATCGGCCGCCAGATGCTCGGCGGCGCGGGTCGGGGTGGTCAGTTCCTGCAGCTGCGCGTCGATGGTCGGGTATCGCCCCCAGCCGCTGATCAGCATGGCGTCGACTCCTGGGGAAAGACGAAGCGACGGTCCAGCAGGTACTTGGCGTAATAGCCGATGGCCAGGCCGATGACACCGCCGAGATAACGCATTTCCTTGCTCTCGAACAGGTGATGGAAGCCGAACTCGAAGCTCCAGAAGATCGCGGTGGTGACGAGTCCCATCAGCGCATAAAGGAAAAAAACACGCCCATCGTGGGCGATATCCTGTGCGGTAAAGCTAAAGATGTAGCGTTTATCCAGCACGTATTTGACAATGAGCCCCACCCCAGTCCCCACCAGCACTGATAGCAGGATGGCATAAGGGCCGTGATAGGCCCTGACGACCATATCCTGGGAAAAGATATTGGTCGCGGTAGCGATCGCGGCCAATAACGAGTAGATCAGCGCAACTCTCATCAAGAACCCACCAGAAGCCATGCGGAGTTAAATGGCATGCATGCTACCTCACGGACCCACTCCCCTCTAGCCCGGCTGAAAGGACTCCTAGCGCTGATGCGCCCCCGGCAATGGGTGAAGAATGCGTTCGTCCTCGCCCCCTTGCTGTTCTCCGGCGAATTCCACGACCCCGACTCCATCGTTGCGGCGCTGATCGCGGCAGGCCTGTTCTGCATCGCGTCGTCGGCGACCTATATCGTCAATGACCTGCGCGACATCGAGCACGACCGCCGACACCCGCGCAAGTCCCTGACCCGCCCACTGGCCTCGGGCCTGGTCACGCCCCAGGCCGCCCTGGTCCTCCTGGCCGCGCTCTACGGTGTGCTGATAACCGCCTGGTTCCATTTCCCGGCCGTGATCCATGTGATCCTCGGCTACCTGCTGCTCAACCTCGCCTATACCTTCGTGCTCAAGCACCAGCCGGTACTGGATATCTTCACCATCGCCCTGGGCTTCGTCCTGCGCGTGTATGGCGGCGCCATGGCGCTGTCGGTGCCGGTGTCGGGATGGATGTTCGTCACCACCCTGTGCCTGGCCCTCTACCTGGCCTCGATCAAGCGTCGCCAGGAGCTGAGCAGCAACGGCAGCGAGAGCCGGGAAGTCCTGCGCCACTATTCCATCACGCTGGTGGACCGCTATGCCGAGATGTCGGCCATTGGCGCCCTGCTGTTCTACAGCCTGTTCGTCATCACCGGCCGCCCCGAGCTGATCATCAGCATTCCCCTGGTGCTCTATGGCCTGTTCCGCTACTGGTTCGTGGTGGAACAGGGCGGTGGCGAGTCGCCTACCGACGCGCTCCTCACCGACTGGCAACTGATGCTGGTCGCCCTGCTGTGGGCCGGCGCCTGCGCCTGGTCGCTGTAAGCGGAGGCCGTCCATGGATCTTGCCTACCTGATCACGCCCTTTGCCGCCTGGCTGACGGCCGGCTCGCTGAAGTTCGCCATCAACAGCCTGAAGGCCGGGCGACCGGCCTTCGGCCTGATCGGCTACGGCGGGTTGCCGAGCAACCACAGCGCGATCGTGAGCAGCATGGCCGCCCTGATCGCCCTGCGCGAAGGCATCGGCCATCCTGCCTTCGGCGTCGCCCTGACCCTGGCCTTCATCGTCCTGCTGGACGCCAACAGCCTGCGGCGCCAGGTCGGCCTGCACGCCGAGGCGATCAACCGGCTGGGCAAGAGTGAACCGGAGGGGAAAGTGCTGCGCGAGCGCATGGGCCACAGCAAGGTCGAGATCATTGCCGGCCTGGTGGTCGGCGCGGCGGTGGCCTTCCTGGTACAGGGGCTGTTCTGATCGAACGATGAACGGGTAGTCCGGCAGGCGGACGCGCCTGGCCGATCGTTCAGCCCCTCATGTTTTCAAGTGGCTCGGACAAGGGCGCTTTCTGCAGAAAAGGCCGCATGACCTCCAGCAGACCGTCCGTGCAGACCTCGAGTGACGAAACCGAGGTATCCAGGCTCAGGCACGCCGCCAGAGGAGGTTCGTAGGGAGCGGAGATGCCGGTGAACTCCGGGATCAACCCGGCGCGTGCCTTCTGATAAAGACCTTTGGGATCGCGCTGCTCGCAATGTTGCAGGGCAGTGCTGATGTGGATTTCACGAAAACGTTCATGGCCGATTATTTCCTCCGCCATTTGCCGGTCCGAGCGGTAGGGGGAAATGAACGAGGTTATGACGATCAGGCCAGCGGCGTTCATCAGCTTGGCCACTTCCGCGATGCGCCGGATGTTCTCGGTGCGGGCCTCGGGGGAAAAGCCCAGGTCGCGGTTCAGGCCATGGCGAACATTGTCACCATCGAGAACGAAGCATGCGTGGCCCAGTTCGGTAAGGCGTTTCTCCAGAGCAAAGGCGAGGGTGGATTTTCCCGCACCGCTCAGTCCGGTCATCCACAAGGTCACGGGCAACTGGCGAAGCAGGGCGTGACGCTCGGTAGACGCTACCTGGGTGTGCTGCCAGACCAGGTTCTTGACGGTGTCTTCTCGACTCATGATGTGGCCCTGAAATGAGGCTAGAGCTTGCCAAGTAGAGCGGCCAGTATCAGGGCCATGTTGCCTGGCAGGGTCTGGCGATATACGCCACAGCGCTGCATGCCGTGCAGACGAGACAACAATCCGGCCCGGCGCGCGGCGGCAAAGGTATGGAAGGTATGGCAGCTTTCGTCGCTCAACAGGTCCCGGCATTGGCTCAGGGCGTCGACGTTGATGGTGTTCCAGGTGTGAAAATGTCCGGCGAGCATGCGCCGGATACGATGCAGGCGATCCTTCAGGTCGGAATTGGAGCCGACCAGGTTATTGCTGTGCTGGCGGTAGTCTACCGATGGCTGCTCGCAGTATCGAATGCGCCCTGTCGTGCCGCTTACCAGCATGTAGAGCCACCAGTCATGGGAAACGATGGGCAGCTCCGCCGTATGACTGAGCAATTGCCGGGCGCTGCGGTTGAATACCATGGTGTTGCCGCCAGCCAGGCTCTGCACCAATGCGTTCTTGAAGTGCGGGGCCTTGGGGAAAAGCGGAGACATGCCGAATGGCCGGCCGTCCTCGTGAACCAGCCGGGTTCGCCCGCAGTGTAGGGCCGGGATCGCGGGATCAACGGTTTGCAGCCAGGCCAGCGCACGCTCGAGATGATCCCTGTGCCAGATATCGTCCTGGTCGCTGAAAGCGAAGTAATCGGCCTCAATCTCTGGATCGCTGGCCATG
The DNA here is from genome assembly GCF_019655855.1 of Pseudomonas paralcaligenes. Taxonomy (GTDB): domain Bacteria; phylum Pseudomonadota; class Gammaproteobacteria; order Pseudomonadales; family Pseudomonadaceae; genus Aquipseudomonas; species Aquipseudomonas paralcaligenes. The sequence continues at coordinate 378,009 of NZ_BPFX01000004.1, forward strand.
GCCATGAAATTGCTGACGAATCCCCGCCGCGGCCCTTCGACCACGCGCAGGCGCTGCTCGCCTATCTGCCTCTGATAGCGTTGCAGCAGCGCCCGGGTGCTGTCCGTGGAGCCATCGTCCGACACCACGATCAGCCAGTTTTCATGGCTTTGGTGGATGATCGATTGCAACTGGTCGTCGAGAAACCGATCACCGTTGTAGGCGGCGAGCAGGATCGCCACTTTCGTGGCGTCCAAGGTGCGCTGAGTAGATTCGAGGCCTTGCCGATAACCGCCTGTCTCCAGCATGGCTTCTTTATACATCGCGCCTTCCCCGTTTATTGTGATGGGCCGCATTGGCGAGGTATCGGGCAGCATGGCTTCAGTCGTCAGGGCGTGGCATCGGCGAAGGCGTAGGCCTGGTTCGCGGGACGACTTTCTCCGCTGCTCACGTCCAGCCCTACCGCCCGGGCACTGATGCTGAAGGTACGCTCCAGGGCATGGGCCAGAGTACCATCGACCTGGCCGGCTTCTTCCTCGAAGTCATCCTCGCTCAGTGCCAGGTTGAGCAGGGGCAGGAATGTGCGAGTCTGGGCGAAGAACATGGTACCGGCAACGAAGTTCATTTCGCTCAGGTCGGCGGGGCTGATACCCAAGCGGCAGGCGAGTCCCTCGACACGGCGGGCATTCGACCCCCAATAGAAACTCATGGGTACCAGATGTCCGGCAGGGCCGAGAATGCCGGTGCTGGGCGAGAGGGCAAAGGTTTCCAGCGCCTGGCGCATGGCCTGCCCCGTCAGCAGTTTGTCGTAGAGGTCACGACGCCAGACATCACCATCCTCTCGGTGGGTGGACTTCTTGGTATGCACCTTGAGCAACAGGGTATGCCCATCGGCGACGATACGGGGCAGCAGCTTCATGAACGGCAGCACGTCACGACCGCGATTGGGTGTTTCTTCCAGGGTCCACGGGTGTCGGCAGTCGGCCAATATCTTTCTGACCTGCTGCGCCTTGTCGGGCGGGCAGGACAGGTAGAACTGTAGCGCAAGCCCCTCGATCTGCTGCAGATAGCCGAGGATTTCCTGCAAGACCTCGGGGTAATAGGCGTGAATCACCACGGCCAGAGTCTCCCGGGCCGGCGCTGCCGGAGCCGGCAGGCTGGCCCGCAGGCTGGCCATGCGGGTGGCTTCGAGGAAGCCGTAGCCGTAGCGTTGATCCGGCTCCAGATGAGCACCTTCAGCCCATTCGTTCCACGCGTTGATGAAAACTATGCGCTCATCCGGGTTCTGCTCACGCCCCAGCGTCTCGCGCATGGCTTCCAGCAGCCACTGCTGGTAACCACGTGGCGAACTGTTGACGAAGGAGATGCTGCAATTGCGCCGCCGGGCGGTATTGTCCCAAGAGGGGCAGACACTGCGGAACAGCTTGTAGCCAGGCTTGCCGTACTGGAGGCAGCGCTTGAGATAGATGCTCCAGTCGTATACCTGCCCCTGGAAGTCCTCCTGCAGCGGCTTGATCAGCCCGGTGACGGAAGGCGGATTGGTGGCATTGGGCGGGAACTCGATCGCCGCATCGAAGCCGAAGCGGGAAGGAGGCGGGTTGTCGAAGGACTGGGTATAGGCCAGGTAGATCTCGCCGATACCGTTTTCTCGACACCAGGTGCGCCAACGCAATGCGGTGGCCTTGGCATCCGGGAGCAGGCTGGGGCGGTAGACCAGCAGCAATGGCTTGCCATCGATACGGATATAGCGGCTATCACGCATGTACTGGGCAATGTGGGCGATAAACGCCAGGTCATCCTCGGGACTGTGGTCCTGGCCGATGAGGATCTCGTGATCCAGCCCGTCCCAACGACGGCTCCAGTTCTCGTTGGCCCAGCACAGGCAGAACGGCAGGTCGAGGCTTGCGTCTGCGAGATAGCGCTCCACCGGGGTCTCCAGCAGACGTTTGCCACCGAACCAGTAGAAATAGAAGCAGAAACCGCCGAGGCCATATTGTTTGGCCAGCTCGACCTGACGCCGCTGGGTCTGTCCGTCAAGCAGGTCGTAATAGCCGAGGTCGCCAGGTACATGGGGCTGGTAGTGCCCTTCATAGAGCGGCTGGGCCGGGCGGACATTGGTCCACTCGGTAAAGCCTTCGCCCCACCAGGCGTCGTTCTCGGGAATGGGGTGGAACTGGGGCAGGTAGAAGGCGATCAGCCGAACCGGGCTGTCGACAGGCTGTGCATGGGACTGTAGCTGCGGGACGGCCTCGACGGGTTCGTCAATCCACTGGAGTTGCGTGTCGTCGAGGGAGCGTTCGGGCTGCCGGCCCTGTTCCTGGCTCCACTGCCAGTTCTGATAGGCCCTGGTCTTGCGCAACAGCGGGCCGGCATGAGTGAACAGCCGGTGCTTGAAGGCCTGCTTGCTCCCCGTGGACAGAGGCAGGAGCCGCCACAGCCAGCGGACGCTTTCGGAGCCCAGGGCACGCACCAGCAGGCCCGGGTTCTGATAATGCCGTCGCAGCCCCCGGATCGGACGGGTCAGGCGCCATGAATGGCCGGCATACACCTGCGCCAGTTCGGCACGCAGCTGATCCTGGCGCAACAGGCAGTCATTCAGTTCGCCGGCCAGTTCATGGCGGTGCTGCAGGGCTTGGGCGTGCATGTGCCAGGCGTTTTCGCACTCGGCATTGCTGGCAGCGAGTTGGTCGTTCAGCTGGTGGCGTTCGTTATCCAGAACCCGGATGGTTTCGTTCAGAGCCTGGGTGGTCTCGCTCAGATCCCGGATGGTTTCGTTCAGCTCCAGATGACTGGCCTGAATCCGCATCAGCTCGGTACGCAACTCATCCTGCTGAGACAGACTGTCGTTCAGCTTGCCGGCCAGTTCATGGCGATCCTGAAGAACCTGGCCGTGCATGTTCCAGGCGTTTTCGCGTTCGACGTTGCAGGCGACGAGCTGGTCGCGCAACTGCTGGCAGTCACTGTCCAGAGCCTGGATGGTGCCGTTCAGGCCCAGAATGGTCTCGTTCTCGCTGCCGATGATTTGAAGGCGCTCATGATCGACTGCGTCGAGCGCCTGGGCGAGCGGCTTGAGTTCATGCAGGGCAGCGGCCAGCTCCGTGCAGCCCTGGCTGAAGCCGACATCCTGAAGGTCCAGCTGGTCGGTGGCGACGCGACGCAGCAACTGGTACAGGGCTGCAACGGGCTGCGGCACTTGTGCGCGGTCACCCAGCTGTTCGGCTGAGTGACGAGTGTGACGGAGCCCCTGACTGAGAAAGTCCTGTTCGAACTCACGCATTTCGTCGGAGTCGGCCTCCGGCAGCGGCATATCGAAGGCAGTGGCAATACGCGCCAACTGTTGCAGCGGTTGATCGAGCATGGCGTCGTAGTCGACCACTATGCGTCGTGCGCCTTCGCTGTAGCGCAGCGCCGCCAGCTGGTAGTGCGCCCATAGCAGTTGCGCGCGCGCGGGGGTTATGTCGTCGCGCTTGTGCAGCGAGGCTGCGACGCTCAACGGATTGCGCAGGCAAATCAGGTAGCAAGGCTCAAGCGACAGTTCGGCCAGCACACGCTGCCAGAAGGGCAACAGCAGGCAGGTCTGTGGGTCCTTGAAGGCGAACAGGCCGTGTTCTGGCAGCTTGGCACGCAGAATCGCCAAGGCCTCGTCCCGCCAAGGCGCCAGCTCCGAATCCAGACAGTGTGCCAGATCGATTTCGCCGAGCCTGTCCCAACTCGTTCCCAGCGCGTGGAGCAAGCGGGTGTTGAGCTCGTGAATATCCAGATCTTCGAAGAATCCCTTCTCGTTGTTGTTCTCGGCGGCGGGCATCAGGTTGTCGCCAAGTTCAACGCCCAGCGCCTTCAAGGCTCGGGTGATGACGCTGGTTCCACTGCGGTGCATGCCGAGTACAACGAAAACCCTTGTCAGGCCAACGCTCATATAAACCTCAACCAAGGCCATGTCCCGGCCTTCTTGTTATTGTCGAATTTGGTCGTGGAGACAATCAGATGGCTGGTTGTCGTTTGGCCGCACGTTCCCTGGCTTGTTCTTGCTTTACTGCCATGCGGATGGCCTCAAGGTAATTGCCAATGACTTCGCCCGTGGGGCCACAGTACAGGCTGCGCCCTTCATGTATCCACAGCACCCGGTCGCAGAGCGATTGGATCGCCTCCATGCTGTGAGAGACCAGTACCACGGTCTTCTTGGCGCGGATCTTGTCACGCATGGCCTGGTGGGACTTCATCTTGAAGCTTTCATCACCCACACCGAGCACTTCGTCGATCAGCATGATGTCGGGGTCGGCATGGATGGCCACGGCGAAACCCAGACGCGCGCGCATGCCGGTGGAGTATGTGCCCACCGGACGCTCGAAGAACGTGCCGAGCTCGCTGAAGGCGTGAATCTCATCCATCAGCGCCCGGACGCGCTTGAGGCTCAGGCCGAGCAACAGCCCGCCGATCACCACGTTCTCTCGGCCGGATAGCTCGGGCTTGAAGCCAACGCTCAGTGCCAGCAGGCTGGCGCTGAGGCCCGGCTGGCGCCAGAGCGTGCCACGATCCGGCTCGGTAATGCCCGCGATCAGGCGCAGCAGGGTGCTCTTGCCCGCGCCGTTGGCGCCGATCACACCCAGGGTTTCGCCGGTGTTGAGGGTGAAGCTGACATCGTCCAGCGCCCAGAAATGGTTGTAGCGCAGAACGCCGGTGCGCTGGCGGTACGACAGGCCGACGTTGCGGGCCTCGAGAATTACCTGCTCGGTCATGCGCGCTCTCAGTACAGGAGTTTCGGGTAACGACGCTCGTTGCGCGCCAGGATCAGCAGGGCCACGGCCAGGATAGGCACCGACAGCGCCAGGCAATAGCCGAGCGCCGACCATTGAGGCCAGTGGTTGTGTAGCAGCACGTCGCGGTAGGTACTGATCAGCAGCACCATCGGGTTGTATTCGAAGGCACTGCGCATGTTTTCCGGCACCTGTTCGGCGCTGAAGAAAATCCCGGACATGAACATCATCAGCATCAGCAGGTTGTCGACGACCATTTTCAGGTCATGGGCGAAGGGGATGATCGCAGCCAGCAACAGGCCGACGGCGACAATCAAAAGCAGCTGCGTCAGGATCACCGGCAGCAGGCCCAGCCACTCCAGGCTGGGGGACTTGCCGGTCATCAGCAGGAAGCCGAGCAGCAGCAGGAGCACGATGGCGAACTTGAAGGTGTTGCTGAAAATCTGGATCAGCGCAAACAGACTCTTGGGCACATAGATCTGCTGAACCAGCCCGGCATTCATCATGATCGACTGGCTGGCCTGGCGTACCGAGCCATCGAACCATTTCCAGGCGATCATGCCGCAGAGGAGGAAGGGCACGTAGTCCGGGCCGCCCTGGCGTAGCGCCATGCCGAAAACCACGTAGAACACGGCCATGTACATGATCGGCTCGATGATCCACCAAAGAAAACCGAGGAAGCGCCGGGCGATCTCCGTGCGCAGGTCGCTGTACACGCCATACAGTACGATTTCGCGGTAGTTCATCGTCTTACGGGTCTGATTGAAAAGAGGCGCACATTTAAACACAATGCCTCACGTTTTCAGCAAGATAGCCGCCGTTACTATTCGACGAGCGCGTGCATACCAATAATAAAGAGGCATCGATGCGGTTCATTCGGAATCTATTTTCTTTCGCTTCTCGCGAGCCCGTGGCCAGGCCACGCCAGGATGAGCCGGTCATGGTGGTAGGCATGCACCGCAGCGGTACCAGCTTTCTGACCGGCTCGCTGCAGCAGGCGGGCCTGGAACTTGGCAAGTTCAGCGCCTGGAATCCGCATAATCTCAAGGGCAACCGGGAAAACCTCGATATCGTGGCATTCAACGATGCCGTGCTGGGTGCTCGTGGCTATGCCTGGGACAAGCCACCCGTGGCCAGGGTGGAATGGACGGAGCAGGAGCGCGAACAGGCCCGCGCCCTGATCGCCGACTTCACCGGCGAACGGCGCTGGGGCTTCAAGGACCCGCGCTCGCTACTGCTGGTCGAGGGCTGGCAGGAACTGATTCCCGATCTGCGCTTCGTCGGCATCTTCCGCCACCCCACCGCCGTCGCGCAGTCCCTGCATGCACGCGGCGGCATGCCCGAAGAACAGGCCCTGGCGCTGTGGGCCGCCTACAACGCGCGGCTGCTGGCGCTGTACCGGCAGCAGCCGTTCCCCTTGCTCTGCTTCGACGAAGACGAGGCCATCCTGCACGACAAGCTCGATGCTGTGCTGCTGGAGCTTGGGCTGGAGCCGTTGACCGATGAGCGCTTTTTCAGCGCCGAACTGAAGCACCACGAGCAACTGGAGCGGCCATTGCCTGCGGATTTGCAGGATATGTATAAGCAACTCCGTGCTTATGCACGCTAAGGGGGAGTGAGCATGGCTTTCTTCCAGCGTAGGCCACGGCTTTCCATCGTGGTGATCGTGTACAAGATGCCGGATCAGGCGGAGAAAACCCTGTATTCCCTCAGCCCTCTGTACCAGCAGGGAGTAAGCGAGCGGGATTACGAGGTGATCGTGGTCGAGAACCACTCCGATCGGCTCCTGGGTGGCGAGCGGGCGACGCGCCATGCGGGCAATGTCCGTTATTTCCACCGCCAGGAAACCCAGCGCACGCCGGTGCATGCCATCAACTTCGGGGCCGCGCAGGCCAGGGGCAGCCATGTGGCGATCATGATCGACGGCGCGCGCATGCTGACTCCGGGAGCGCTCAGGCTCGCCCTGGATGCCTTCCGCATCGCTCCCGACGCTGCCGTTTCGGCACCGGGATACCACATCGGCCACAAGCTGCAGCAGGTGGCAGTCAACGAAGGCTATGACGAGGCGGCCGAAGCGGAGCTGCTTGGCAGCATCGACTGGCCTCGGGACGGCTACCGCCTGTTCGATATCGCGGTGCTCAGCGGCTCTTGCCAGGGCGGTTTCTTCCAGAGCAACTACGAGAGCAACTTTATCGCCATGTCCCTGAAGAAGTGGAAGGCGCTGGGTGGCATGGACTCGCGCTACAACGACTTCGGCGGCGGCAATGCCAACCTGGATCTGTACAAGCGCCTCCTGGAGTTCCCCAATACACCGTTCTACATGCTGTTCGGCGAAGGGTCATTCCACCAGTTCCATGGCGGGGTCACCACGGGTACGCGCAAGGCCGAACGGGATGTGATCTACAAGCAACTGGACGATCAGGATCGCGCCTTGCGCGGCGATGACCGCGCGCCGCCGAGCGTGCGACCGATCCTGTTCGGCACACCGCATCCGAGCGTCTACCGCTTCATTCGCCACTCACTGGACAAGGTGCAGCCGCAATGAGCCGCCGGCCGCTGCTGTCGATCATCGTGATCGCCTACGACATGCCGCGCCAGGCGCTCAATACCCTGGTCAGCCTGAGCCCGGGCTACCAGCAGGAAGTGGACCCCGAGGACTATGAAGTCATCGTGGTAGAGAACCGTTCGCGGCGAAACATGGACGCCGAAGCGATTGCGGCGCTACCGGGCAACTTTCGTTATTTCCTGCGTGACGAACCGGGTGTTTCACCAGCCGCCGCGATCAACTTTGCCTTCGCCCAGGTCAGGGGGCAATTCGTCGGCCTGATGATCGACGGGGCGCGAATGGTCACGCCGGGCGTGGTGCTGAACGTGCTGATGGCGTTCCGGATGACAGCGGATGCCATGGTGGTAGTGCCCGGTTATCACCTGGGGGAGAACGAACAGCAGTTCCACCTGAGCCACGGTTACACCGAGGAAAAGGAACAGGCACTGCTCGACGAGATCGACTGGCAGCGCAATGGCTACCGCCTGTTCGATATTTCCTGCCTGAGCGGAGCCAACCCCAATGGCATCTTCCATCCGTTCATGGAGTGCAATTGCCTGTTCATGGCGGCGGACATCTTCCGCGATATAGGCCAGGCCGACGAGCGCTTCGATCTGCCCGGCGGCGGTGCACTCAACCTGTTCATCTATCGCAAGGTGGCCATGCACCCGCGCACGCGGGCCTTCATGCTGGCGGGCGAAGGCTCGTTCCATCAGTTGCACGGCGGGGTGACGACCTCGGAGGTGGACACCCGCGAGTCCATCCTGCGCCGACAGAGCGAGCAACTGTGCGAGCTGCTTGGGCAGCCGTTCCGCTCACCGACGGTCGAGCCGGTTCTGCTTGGAAAAGTACCGGGACCAGCCTTGCGTTACTTGAAACACTCGGTCGAGCGAGGCATGCACCGTGTACAGCGTTGCGCCGAGCGCAATGAGGATATGTATGCTGACGAGCGCGCCAAGGCGCACGACAGACAATCCGCTGCAAGTGCGACAGACGGCCCTGTCGCAGTGGAAAGCATGAGGTAATGATCGGACGTTTGTCCGGTCGAAAACCATCCAGAGACTGAACAGGGAATTCAAGAATGACTCATGTCTACATGCCGCCGTCGATCCGACACTTCGAACCCCTGCACATGGTGTTCAGCACCTGGGTCGATCATCTGCCGTTCGGTTATGACCTGGTAGCGGCCATCAGGCCGAAGATGCTGGTCGAGCTGGGAACGCACAAGGGACTTTCCTACTTCACCTTCTGCCAGTCGATGAAGGAAAACGAGATCGACGGCCTGTGCTATGCAGTCGATACCTTCGAGGGGGACGAGCACACCGACAAGTACGACGAATCGGTGTTCAACGCGGTCAACGGCCACAATCGCCAGAATTACCACGGCTTTTCCTACCTGATGCGCATGTTCTTCAACGATGCCCTGCGCCATTTCAACGAAGACAGCATCGACCTGCTGCACATCGACGGCTTCCATACCTATGAGGCGGTCAGCGAGGACTTCGCCAGCTGGTATCCCAAGGTCAGGCCAGGCGGCATCATCCTGTTCCACGATGTGCAGGCACGCTTGCAGGATTTCGGTGCATGGAAGTTCTGGGAAGAGATTCGCGGCCAGCACGAGACCTTTACCTTCAACCATGGCTTCGGCCTGGGCGTGCTGCGCAAGCCAGGTGGTGAACGTGGCAACGACCACGAACTGCTCAAGCTGTTGTTCGAATCCGGCTCGGACGAGGGAGCAGCCCGCCTGCGTGCGTTCTATGTGCATGCCAGCAAGCACCTGGAAAACACCCGCAAGCTGAAGCGGCAGATGAAGGCCCAGGACCCCAATCAAAGCGCCGCTGCTCTTAACCAAGCGGCAAAGACCTAGGATTGCAGGGACTGCGCTCTTATGAATGCATTGAGCACTGCGGAGAAACTGTTCGCCGAAGGCAAGATTGCTGACGCGATCACTGCTCTCGAGGCAGATATCGCATGTGAGGAAACGCCGGAAAAACTGACCAGGCTGATGCAATTCCGCCACAGTGGTTTCTTTCGGCGCGAACCAGCTGCTGCCCGAAGCTCATGGCCACCCGCACCGGTGGATCTGGGCTGGCCGCTTGGGGAAATTCCCCAGATACCAGCTCGGCAGCTCGATGCCCGGATGCTGGAGCAGGGCGTGATGCGACACGGCTCGCTGATCGTGCGCAATCTGCTGGGCCACGAAGATACACAGGCACTGATCGAGGCGGTGGATCAGGCGATGGCGGCCTATGACCATGGCGAATCTTGCCAGTGGTACACACCATTGAGGCCATGCGCGGAAAATGGTGAGGTACGGGTCGCCAGAAAGTGGGTGCGTGAGGGTGGTGGCGTGCTGGCGGCGGACTCGCCTAAGGCCATGGAGCTACTGATCTCGACGCTCAAGCGAGAGCGGATTCTGCCGGTGATCGAGGCATATCTGGGCGAGCCGCCGGCGCTGTCGCTCAAGAAGACCACGCTACGACGCGTTTCGCCTGCAAGCAAGAGTGGCTGGCATCAGGATGGCGCGTTTCTCGGGAACGGTATTCGAACCCTTAATTTATGGATTGCCTTGAGCGATTGCGGGATCGATGCCCCCTCGATGGACATGATTCCGGCACGGCTCGATCGGATCGTCCCCACAGGGGAAAACGACGCCGATTTCAACTGGTCCGTGGGCCACGAGTTTATTGCTGCTGGAAGTGCCGGGGTGGCTCCGGTCAGGCTTAAATTTTCGGCAGGGGATGCGATCTTCTTCGATGAGATGAATCTGCATCGCACGGCGGTGGACGATGGCATGACCCGTGACCGTTATGCCATTGAGGCCTGGTTCTTCGCTCCGTCATCCTACCCGCTTGGACAAATTCCCGTGCTGTGCTGAGGATGCGGATAAGCACGCAGAAAGCGGGCGGCCATGGAGCGTACCGTAGCCTCCGTTTGCGTCGATGGTTTAGAGCCTTGTAGATAACAGGTTCAAAAATGCCAAAAGTATTGTCCGGCCTGCGCCAGCCTGCTGCCTATCTTCCTCAACTCGAGTCCTTGCGTGGCTGGGCCATCCTGCTGGTAGTGCTGTTCCACTATGTCGGCATCCTCAACATGGACGGGGGGCTGGGGCCGTCGGAGCTTCAGCCCGCCTGGTTACAAGTTCTGGGCGCCGGCAATACCGGGGTCACGCTATTTTTCGTGCTGAGCGGTTTTCTGCTGGTTCAGCCATTCATCCTGGCGCTGCGCAATGGCGAGCAGGTGAATATCACCCGCTTCTACATGGCACGCTTGCTGAGGGTCATACCACTCTATTACCTGGTAATACTGGTGGCCTGGCTGGCCACGGCCAACGCTTCAGCATTCAAGGCGCTGCTGTTCATACCGATAGGTTTCGATGCCTTCCCCTTCAGCGTACCGTGGTGGTCGCTGTGCACCGAGGTGCAGTTCTACATGCTGCTGCCTTGGGTCATGCTGGGGCTGGGCCACCGCCTGGGACGCTGGCTGGTGCTGGTTGGCGGTCTGTGCTGGCTGGGATTGCATGCGTATCTTTTTCTTCAACCCCAGTGGCTGGGCGACCATCGCAATGCCTCGTTGCAGGCTTCGCTATTCGGGCGTGGGCCGGCCTTTCTGATTGGCGGTCTATGTAGCTGGCTCTATCTGAGCAGAGGCTTCACCTGGCTGACCGACTCCCCTCGACGCGTAGCATCGCTGGCTGTACTGTTGCTGGTCACGCTGCTCTGGCTATTGCGCTGGTATGGCATGTCGGGACAGACGCCAGCGCTCATGGCCATGCCGTTCTACCATAGCGTGGAAGCGTTGTTGTGGGGCGGGTTGCTGCTTTGCAGCCTGGGTACCGCCGGCAGAATGAAAGCACTGTTTATCAACCCGCTGTTCAGCCACCTCGGCACCATTTCCTATTCCCTGTACCTGGTGCATCTACCGGTGCAGTTCTACCTGCTCTATCCACTGCTCAAGCAGACCAATGGCTCGCCTTGGACGCCACCCCTGCTCGCGACCATTGCCGCCAGCTTCCTGGCTGCCTGGGGGCTTTCGCTCCTGTGCTACCGACTGGTCGAGCGACCATTCCTCAGACTCAAGGCACACCTGCCGACAATGCGGGGCCGAAGCGGCTACCAGCCTGTATGCAGATAACCGTCATGCCCGTGCTCCGAATGGGGTGGCATCCACGCGCCGGGTGATCTTCTCCCGCACATCCGCAACGGGTTTTTCGAAGAAGTGGAACACCAGCACCGATACCAGCCACACCAAGGCCAGCCAGAGCAGGACTGCCAGCGCCATGACAGGCCAAGGACTATTCGCTTGCAAGCCCAACACGGCTCTGATGCCAAGCAACAATGGAAAATGGCTTAGGTAAAGCGTGTAGGAATACAGGCTGATCCGGGCAACGGCGGTATGCGCCCAACCCTTCTGCGCTTTCAGCCGGACGATGGCGGGCAGCAGCAGCAGTGTTCCCAGCCCCAGCAACGAGAGGGTACCAGCGTTGATGAGCGAGTAGGTTGCGGAGCTGCCCCAGCCGCTATGTACAAGCTTCCAGATAGCGGCAAGCCCCAGCACCGTTATGACCAGACCAAGCGCGGCCTTGCCAGCGACCTGACGCTGCCACCACTCTGGTGCCCAACGGCTCAGTGTGGCAGCCAGCACTCCCCAGCCAGTCGCATCCAGATGATAGATCGTGAGTCTTCTGATTTCGGCATCCCACTGGAAGAACCCTCTTGGCACCTCATGCATCAGCCGCATCCAGAAGGGCAGGGTGATCAGCAGAAGCGAGGAGAGCAGGAAGGCATTCCGGACCGAGAGCCTCATCAGCCGAGCGCTCACGAGCACCAGGATCGGCATGATCAGGTAGAACCATTCGTCCACCGCCAGTGACCAGGACTCCCCGAAGAAATGCGGCAGCTTCTCCGGGTAGGCCAGGTTTTGCAGGAAGAAGACATAGCTCCAGTCGAAGCTGCCGGCATCGGCCAGCACCATGCTCAGTCCCACATTGACCAGAAGGAACAGGTAGTAACAGGGCAATGTCCGGAACCAGCGACGCAGCCAGAAGTCCCGGCAGGCCGAAAGATGATTCTGCTCCTTTTCGAAGATCCGGATCATCATCGTGCCGATGAGGTAGCCGCTCAGCACAAACAACCATTCGATGGAAATGACAGCGCTGGCACTCAGATAGGCCGGGCCGCCCTGCCAGACGATCTTGCCCGTCGAGACGAAAAACCAAAGAAAACAATGATTCGCCAGAACAATGACGACTGCGAGCGAGCGCAGATAATCCAGGCCCGAATTGCGGGACATGCTTGTGTCACTCATCCGTGAGGGCGCTCAACGATAGGCGTCAGGGACATCCTGCCAAAGCGTGGCGAAGCCCGGTTCGGCTTCCCCGGCAGGGCGGCCGTTGGTGTAGTAGTAGAGTGCCAGCGATTTGCGGTAGACCCCCTCGGGACAGGTCAGGGGTTTGGGATGGCCGTGGAAGGAGGTCGCCGTCGTGCTGAAGACCACGCAGCGATTGAGGATCGGCAGCACGCGCTTGGGTGGCCCTTGCATGGCCGGATCCCAGAGCTCCAGCTCCCCGCCGTACTCCTGGAGCCAGTCCTGGTTCAGGTAGAGCAGGAAGTTGAGCCGGCGATCCAGGCCGAAATCGCGGTGGCTGGCGAAATCGGCATGTACCTTGAGAAAGCCGCCGCGACCGATCTGGTGGATGCCGGCGCCACGCAGCTTGGGGTCGGGAATCAGGTCAGCGATGCCCGTCATGCCGGCGAGGAAATCGAGAAAGTAGTGCGAGTTCAGTTCCCAGATCAGTTGCCGGTAGGTGGGAGGCATGCTCATCAGGTCGCGGATGTTGCGCTTGTCCTTCTGCACGTACTCGCCGGTCTGCTTGTCCTTGTGCGTGGCCTCGTTCCAGATCGGCAGGCTCTGGTCCTGGGGGTATTCGGCCAGCAGGCGGGCCAGTGTCGCCTCCGGCAGGAAGTCGTCGATGACGATATGGGAGAAAGGCTGATTGTGCTGGTAGAGCGAGGCAAGTTGGGCCTCGGCGGCTTGCAGTGCGGTGTAGTCGAGTAGCGTGCCAGCCGGGCCATGCGGCTGGTTTTGCGTGTGGGTGAGCTTGGGGAATAATGCGCTACTCATTGGATAGGATTCGACTCATGTGGAATGTTGGCGGCTTGACCTTGCGCGGCTTCGCTTGCACTGCGTTGCTAGGGGTGCTGCTACTGGCGGGATGCTCGGATAATAATGATGCCGAACGGCCCAATATTCTATTTATCCTTACGGACGATCTGGGTAATAACGATATATCAAGCTGGGGCGATGATAGCGCTCCTACTCCAAGTCTCGACGAATTTAGCCGACAGTCCGTGCGATTTCGCAGACACTATACCGATAGCACCTGCTCGCCCAGCCGAGCGGCCCTGCTGACGGGCCGGCATCCCGTCAGCATCGGCTTCCAGGCGGATGGACTCGGACTCTCCAGCGACCTTGAAACGCTGCCCGAAAGCCTGCGAACGCTGGGCTATCGAACAGCCCATGTCGGCAAGTGGCATGTAGGGGAAGCGCTTGAGTACCCGGAAATTCAGCCAGGCCATCATGGCTTCGATTACTGGTTCGGCATGCTCAATCACTTCATCCTCCGTGGCCCTGGGGAGAACGGGGAAATTCTTCAACGGCAACCGACCCATGTCGATCCATGGCTGCAGGAAAATGGCGCTCCGCCACAACAGTATCAGGGCTATCTCGATGACCTGCTGATCGATAAAGCCATTGAGCTTATGGATGCCGGCGAAGGACAGCCCTGGTTCATCAACCTCTGGCTCTATTCGCCCCATACGCCCTATCAACCGTCTCCAACGTTTGCCCAACAGTTTCCCGATACGCCCGAGGGGCGCTTTCAGGCGGTGTTGAAGCAGCTCGATCACAATGTCCAGCGCTTGCTGAAAGCGCTCGAAGAGCGTGGGCTGGCAGAAAACACGATTGTGGTTTTCGCCAGCGACAATGGCGGCCCCAATATTGCGCGAGACAATAACTTCCCTCTGCTCGGCAAGAAGGCCACCTACACGGAGGGCGGCGTTCGCAGTCCGTTGTGGTTGATCTGGCCTCATCACTATGAAAATGCCGATATCGTTGCGCCAACCCATATCACCGATCTCTACCCGACGCTCCTGACCCTGGCAGGTGGCACCGCTCCGGAAGGAATCATGGGAAGAAGCCTGCGACCTCTACTGGAGGGCTCTTCCTTGCCCGAGCCGAGAGGCTACTACTGGATGTCGGACAGTGGGCGCCTGGGCATGGCGTATGGGGGGCATCTCTTTGATCGGGCATCGATCTTCTACAGGGACGTTCTCGGTGGTTTTAAAGATGGCCGGATGACTGCCGCCATTGGCGCCCCGCAGCCAAGCGGGAACGTACCCGACTCGCTCGACCAGCCCCAGGCCAATGCCTTGATGAAGAAGGAGGAGCGCAAATTGCGTGAGCCGTCTTTCAACTGGCAGCCAGCCGGCAACGGGCAGCCTGCGATGTTGACGGGCAGGGACTTCCAGCGCGCCCCGGTCTTCGGTGGTTTCAGCATGGGCTTTGCACTCGGTAAGCCGGCAAGGACACCCCAGGTGCAGACGTTACTGGAGCAAGAAGGGATCTGGCGCCTGGACTTGCTTGCCGACGGCCGGCTCCTGGTAGCACATGGCGATGTCGAGCAAATCAGCGAGCCCCTGCAAGCTGCCCACAGTGCCTGCAACAGCCTGGTGGTCAGCGTGCACGTGAAGCCTGCCAGCACCTTTCCCTTCCCCGGTCCAGCCAGCTCCCGACTCGCCTTGTACTGGAATGGCCACGTACTGCTCGACAGCGAGCGTGTCTTGCAGCGGCCCGGATCAGGCCAGGGGCTTGCCAACCCTACCTATATCGGAAGTGGAGTCGATGGCGCGCGTCCATATCTCGGCGAGGTGCTGGGCAAGCCGATAGCCATCAATAAACTCCTGCTGCCGGAGCAAGAGGGGTATGGCCTGCCCGACCTGATTGCGGAACTCTGCCCAGGAGTGTGATGGGTGCACCTTGAGTGGAACGCCTGATGAAAGGGTGGCGGTGGCTGGCGTACGGCTTCGTCCTGTTGCTGCTGGCGGCGAGCCTAGGGTTATGGTTCGGAGCCGACTCATCCCGGCCGGAACCCTCAGTGCCGGCTGCTGAGTGGGTTGCGGAAAGCAGTTGTCAGAGCTGTCACCAACCACAACACCAAGCCTGGCTGGGGTCCCATCACCAGTTGGCCATGCAACCGGCCAGCGAGCAGGCGGTGCTTGGCGACTTCGCCGATCGGCAGGTCTCCGGGGTGGATGGCGGCAGCCGGTTTTTCCGCAAGGATGATGGTTTCTGGATAAACACCACGGGAGCGGACGGCCTGAAGGCGGACTTCCGCGTCGCCTATGCAATAGGGGTGGAACCCCTGCAACAGTATTTGCTGGAACTGCCAGGCGGGCACCTCCAGGCATTCACCATGGCGTGGGATACGCGGGAGCAACGCTGGTTCGATCTCTACCCCGATCAACAGGCCAGACCTGGCGAAATGCTGCATTGGGCCGGCTTGAACCAGAACGCGAACTTCATGTGCATCGACTGCCACAGCACAGGCTTCCGGCGTAACTATGACGCGGCCACACAGAGCTATTCCAGCCATTGGCAGGCGCTTGGAGTAGGTTGCCAGAGTTGCCACGGGCCGGCGTCCGGCCACCTGGAGTGGACACGCAAGGCGGATGCCGATGGCCGTTATGGATTTGCCAGGTCTCTGAAGAGCGGGGACACGCTGCAGGAGGTGGAAACCTGCGGTCGCTGCCATAGCCGGCGTGCGGCACTGGGGGATGGCTATCGGCATGCTGGACGTCTGATGGACGATTTCCTGCCCCATGTCCTCACCCCGGTTCTCAATGAGATCGATGGCAAGATCAAGGACGAAGTCTTCGAGTACGGCTCTTTCGTCCAGAGTCGCATGTACGCCGCCGGGGTGCGCTGCTCGGACTGCCACGACCCGCATGCCGGAACTTTGCGGGCCACCGGTAATGCGCTTTGTACCCAGTGCCACAACCCCTCGGGGCAGGCTGTCCGCGGAGGTATTACCGCCGACGGCCTGAGCGCCAGGGATTACGACTCGCCGGCTCACCACAAGCATGCGCAGGGAACGACCGCAGCCCAGTGCATCAGTTGCCATATGCCGGGCCGCTACTACATGGTCAATGATCTGCGCCATGATCATAGCTTCAGCGTGCCGAATCCCGTGCAGGCGATAGTGCTGGGGCACAAGGATGCCTGCCTGAATTGTCACCAGGACATGCCTGGGGAAAGGCTGGCCGAACAGTTCGGGCGGCTCTTCGACAACCCCGCGCCTCGCGATGGTGGCTATGCGGCAGCCCTGTTCAGTGTCAGGCATGGGCAGGCAGGGGCGACCAAGGTGCTGCTGGAGCAGTTGGCGCGCAGCGACCTGCCGGCCATTCGCAGGGCTACCCTACTGGTTGAATTGCCCCGCTACCCATCCGCGCGCGCGACGCTGGCCGCTCGCGAGGCGCTGCGCAATGAAGCGCCGCAGGTGCGTGAGCAGGCCGTGGAGGCGCTGAGCAGGCTGTTGCCGGATAGGCAACTGAGCAAGACCCTGGCCCCGCTGCTGACCGATCCGGTCAAGGCGGTACGTATCGCCTCGGCATGGGCGCTGGCTCAGTTGCCGCTGCCAGCCGGCCATGAGCCTGAAGGCTTCGCCCAGGCGCTGGACGAATACGAGCAGGTGCAGCAGGCGTTGCGCGAGCGGCCAGACGCCCTTCTGAATCTGGCCATGCTCTATCAGGCGCGCGGCGAGTTGCATCAGGTGGAGCCGGCGTTGCGCGAGGCCTTGCTGCGCGATGCGGGCTTTCATCCCGTTCGCACTGCATTGGCCCAGCTACTGGAGGACCAGGGACGTGTTCAGGCCGCCCAGGCGTTGCTGCAAGAGGGCTTGCAACAAGGTGACAGCGCGGCGTTGCAATATGCCATCGGCATGACCTGGGTGCGGCAACGACAACCAGCCAAAGCGCTGGCAGCCTTGCGCCGTGCCCATGAACAGGAACGCGAGCAGGCCGAGTATCGCTATGCCTACGCGCTTGGGTTGTATGAAAGCGGGCAGCCTGAACAGGCCATCGAGCTGCTTGAGCAGGGGCTGGCAGAAGATCCTTCCAATAGGACTATACGCCAGGCCCTGCTGGCCTACGCGCAACGCGCCGGTGATCGGGACAAGGTGCAGGCGCTTGTTCATGGCCTGCAGTCCATCAATCCCGAGGACCCGCTCCTGCGGCATACATGGTGAATCGTGATTCCACCATTGAAAATCTTGGGGATTCCATCCGCTCGCTATCACTGACAGTCTCATGCAGACCCGTCTCACCTCAACGAGCAATAGCGAGTTCTGGAGGGGTCAATCGGGTCACGGGCTGCAGTCTGCCCGTTACTCTGAGCCGTCGGGCCGCCGAGGCTTGATGCCTTGCACGCACGGCATGCCGAATTCGGCACACCGCGCGAATGGCTCAAGCCGCGTGACGCTGCGGGCCGCGCGCAATGGGCAGGAAATCGGCGGGGATCAGATCGGGATAGCCACCGAGCTCCTGCTGCAGCCGGCGCTGTTCGGCGTAGTCCTCGATGGCACGGCGGAAAGCCATGCGGCGCTGGTCTTCCAGCTTGCGGCGGGTCTTGCTGTCGTGGACGGGTCCTTCGAGATGCAGGTTCATCGCGGCGCTCTTGGTCCGTTTACCGGGAGCTCAGCTTGCGCGGGCCGCATGACGCTACGGTGAAGCCGGCATGAATACTTCGCGACAACGTCCACCGTTGCCCTCGTCCACGGCGCACGCATAGAATGAGATAAATTCTCATTTGATCGGCCGGCGCAGGCCGCCAGGGATGTCCGTCATGTGCCCCGCCGATACGTCGCCCGACCACCGCTTCCGTCAACTCTACAGCGACCACCACGGCTGGCTGCGCAACTGGTTGCGCCAGCGCCTGGGCAACACCGCCGATGCGGCCGACCTGGCGCAGGACACGTTCATCCGCCTGCTCACCTCACGGCCGGTCGACATCGCCGCGCCACGCGCCTACCTGGCCACCGTGGCCAACCGCCTGCTGATCAACCTGTATCGCCGCCGCTCGCTGGAACAGGCCTACCTCGACGCACTGGCCAGCCTGGCGGAAGACGAGGGTCCCTGCCTGGAAAGCCAGGCGCTGATACTGGAAGCCCTGCACGAGGTGGACCGGGTGCTCGCGCGCCTGCCGGCCAACGTGCGCAAGGCCTTCCTGATGTCGCAGCTGGAAGGCCATACCCAGGAAGAGATCGCCGCACACCTGGGCATCCACGTGCGCTCGGTACAGCGCCACCTGGCACGGGCCTACGAGGAATGCATCATGCTCGCCGCGGAGCTGCCGTGAGCGCCCAGCCCCTCGACCGCCGCATCGCACGCGAGGCCGCGCGCTGGTTCGTGCACCTGTAGGGCGCGGCCAGCGAGCAGGACCGCGCCGACTGCGAGCGCTGGCGCGCCAGCCACGCCGACCACGAACGCGCCTGGCAGCTGGCCGCGCGCTTCCATGCGCGCCTGGGCGAGATCCCCACCGAGCTCGGCGTGCAGGCGCTGGACCGCCCGCAGGCGGACCGTCGCGAAACCCTCAAGCTGCTGACGCTGCTGATCGTCGCCGCACCTCTCGGCGTGGCCGGCTATCGCGGCCTGCCCTGGCGCACCTGGACCGCCGACGAGCGAACCGCCGTCGGCGAATCGCGCGAACTGCCCCTGCCCGACGGCACACGCGTCCGGCTCAACACCGACAGCGCCCTGGACGTGGTCTACGACGAGACCCGGCGCCTGCTGCGCCTGTGGGCCGGCGAAATCCGCGTGGACAGCGCGGCGGACGCCGCCGGGCGTCCGCTGCTGGTGGCGACCGCCGAAGGTACGCTGCGCCCGGTGGGCACGACGTTCACCGTGCGCCAGCTCGACGGCGAGACGCGGGTTGCGGTGCTCGAAGGCGCCGTCGAGCTGCGCCCGCTCCACGCGTCCCAGCCGACCCTGCTGCCGGCCGGCAGCCAGGCCCGCTTCGACGACAGCCGGGTCGAGCCACCGGAGGCGCTGCAAAGCCAGGCCAGCGACTGGAGCCACGGCGTGCTGCGCGCCGAGAAGATGCGCCTGGCGGATTTCGCCGCCGAGCTTGGCCGCTACCGCCCCGGCCTGCTGCGCTGCGACCCGGAGGTGGCCGAGCTGCGCATCTCCGGCGCCTTCCAGCTCGCCGACACCGACCTGGCGCTGGCCGCGCTGGCCCGTACCCTGCCCGTGGACATCCGCTACCGCACCCGCTACTGGGTGACCATCGCGCCGCGCGAAGGCTGATCGGGCCGGCAAACGGGAATCGTTGTCGCCTTTTCTGCCACTGGCGTGTCCTCCCCGTAAACACAGCCAACACCGATCGACGGGGAACACACGATGCGCCACGACCAGCACCACCCTCTCCAACCCACCCGGCCACTGGCCCGCGCCATCCGCGGCGCCGCCCTCGGCCTGCTGGTCGTTGGCACGGGCCTGACCGCTCAGCCCCTGCTGGCGGAGCCGGCCGACCAGCAACAAGTCCGCCACTATCACATCCCGGCAGGCTCGCTGAGCGCCGCGCTGGCCGAATTCGCCGGCCAGGCCGGCATCACCCTGCCGATCGACCCGGCGCTGGTGGAAGGCAAGCGCAGCCCAGGCCTGGACGCCGCCACCGGCATTGCGGAAGGCATGCAGCGCTTGCTGCAGGGCACCGGCCTGCGCGCCAGCCCAGCGGGCGATGGCTCCTGGGCACTGTACCCGGCGGGCGACGGAACGGCGGTGGAGCTGGGTGCGACCAACGTCAACGCGGGAGGGCTGGGCGCCACCACCGAAGGCAGCGGCGCCTACACCACCGGCGCAATGCAGACGGCGACCAGGCTGCCGCTGTCGATCAGGGAAACCCCGCAATCCGTCACGGTCGTGACGCGCCGGCAAATGGACGATCAGAACCTCAACAGCATTGCCAGCGTGCTCGAAAGAAGCCCCGGCATCTCCCTGAACCACTACGAGAGCGACCGTCTCAATGCCACCGCGCGGGGCTTCCCGATCACCAAGATCCAGTACGACGGGCTGTCGTCCCTGGACGACGGGTTCGGCTACGAGACCGACTGGCAGTCCGACACGGCCATCTATGACCGAGTGGAGATAGTCCGCGGGGCGACCGGCCTGATGACAGGCACCGGCGAACCCTCCGCCGCCATCAACCTCGTCCGCAAGCGACCCACCGCCGACTTCCAGGGCCATGTCCAGGCCAGCGCGGGTAGCTGGGACACCTATCGAGGCGAACTGGACCTGTCGGGCCCCCTGGTGGCCGAGGGCAATGTCCGTGGCCGGATGGTCGCCACCCATGGCGACCGCCATTCCTACCTGGATCACTACAGCAAGGACCAGACCGGGCTGTACGGCATCCTCGAGGCGGACCTGGCGGCGGATATGCTGTTCACCGTCGGGCTGGACTACAGCACCAGCCACACCAATGGCGCCACGCATGGCGCGCCCGTGCCCATGTACTACTCCGACGGCAGCCGTACCCACCTCTCGCGCTCGACCACCACCGCCGCGGACTGGGCCTATCTCGACGCCGAACGCATCGCCAGCTTCGCCAGCCTGGAAAAGACCTTCGCCAATGACTGGAAAGCCCGCTTGCAATACACCTACCGGGAAAACGAGGCGACGCCGAAGCTGCGCTACATAGACGGTTTCTTCGACCGGACCAGCGGGGCGGGCAATCTCTGGGTGGGCGGCACCTACTACGACATCGACGAAAGACAGAACGCCGTCGACTTTTCCGCCACCGGCCCGTTCGCGCTGCTCGGACGCGAGCACGAGCTGGTCCTCGGCTACTCGTATCAGGATCATGTGGAACACCGCAGATTCCACCCGCGCATCAATACGCCGCCGCTGAACAGCTTCTACGACCTGCCAGGCTACGAAGGCCCCGAATTCGGCGAGTGGTACAGAACGGATAACCCGATCGACATCAAGGAACGGCAGGACGCCTTCTACCTCGCCAGCCGGTGGAACCTGGCCGACGCACTCAAGCTGATCACCGGGCTGCGGGTCAGCAACGTCGATTACGAGCTGACCGACTGGGGCATCACCAGCAAGGCCCGATACAGCAGCGAACTGACGCCTTACGCCGGCCTGGTCTACGACATTTCCGAGCACTACTCGGCCTATGTCAGCTACACCGACATCTTCCAGACCCAGACCGCCCGGGACCGCAACGGAGCCCTGCTGGAGCCGGTGCTCGGCAGCAACTACGAGGCAGGTCTGAAAGGCGAGTTCTACGGGGGCAGGCTCAACCTCTCGGCAGCCGCGTTCCTGATCAAGCAGGACAACCTCGCCGAATTCGACATCATCGTGAACGACGAATACCGCTACAAGGCGGTCGACGGCGCCAGGATTCGCGGCTACGAGCTGGAGGCCTCCGGCGAGATCCTGCCCGGCTGGAACATGGCCGGCGGCTTTACCCGGCACATCGCCAGGGGCGGGGACGGCCAGGCCATCCAGACCACCGAGCCGCAGAACATGCTGCGCCTGACCAGCTCGTATCGCCTGTCGGGCGCCCTGGACAGGTTCACCGTGGGTGGGCACCTGAGCTGGCAAAGCCGGATCTACGAGAAAGGCCGGGGACCGGGCGGGATCGACTCGGAGCAGGACAGCTACGAGCTCGTCCATCTCTTCGGCAAGTATCAGGTCACGGACGACATCAGCCTCCAGGCCAATATCAACAACCTGTTCGACAAGACCTACTACACCGGCATTTCCTACGGCTACGGCAGGTTCGGCGACCCGCGCAACTTCAACCTGACGGTTCGATACGACCTGTAGCACTCGCGCCGGCAGGCAGGTGGGCAAGGCTGCGCTTGTCCACCGTGGCCGATGCCGATCAATCCTCCGCGCTGCGCACCGACTTCGGCGACAGCCGCAGGCTACGCAAGCTGCGCTTGACGCTCTTGAGGTGGTTGACCAGGTCCGGGCCGCGGGCCATGGCCACGCCCATGGCCAGCACGTCGATCACCACGAGGTGGGCGATGCGCGACGTGAGCGGGGTGTAGATCTCGGTGTCTTCCTGCACGTCGATGGCCAGGTTGACCGTGGCCAGGTCGGCCAGCGGGGTCTGGCTCGGGCACAGGGTGATCAGCGTGGCGCCGGACTCGCGCACCAGGTTGGCGGTGATCAGCAGGTCCTTGGAGCGGCCGGACTGGGAGATGCAGATGGCCACGTCGCTGGGCTTCAGCGTCACTGCGCTCATCGCCTGCATGTGCGGGTCCGAGTAGGCGGCGGCGGTCAGCAGCAGGCGGAAGAACTTGTGCTGGGCGTCGGCGGCCACCGCGCCGGAGGCGCCGAAGCCGTAGAACTCGATGCGCTGGGCGTTGGCGATGGCGTTGACGGCGCGCTCCAGCTCACGCGGATCGAGGCGCTCGCGCACCTCCATCAGAGTGTGCAGCGTGGTGTCGAAGATCTTCAGGCTGAAGTCCGCCACCGAGTCGTTCTCGTTGATGGCGAACTGGCCGAAGCTGGCCCCTGCCGCCAGGCTCTGCGCCAGCTTCAGCTTGAGGTCCTGGAAACCGCTGCAGCCGATGGCGCGGCAGAAGCGGACGATGGTCGGCTCGCTGATGCCCACCTCGTGGGCCAGGTCGGCCATGGAGCTGTGCATCACCGCGGAAGGGTCCTGCAGGACGTGATCGGCGACCTTCAGTTCGGACTTGCGGAGCAGGTGACGGGACTGGGCGATATGCTGCAGAAGATTCACGGGCAGGGCTCTGTTGGCAGCCCGGTGGAAACCGCCGTGCGACGGCCAGCCGGCTCGCTGCGGTTTCACCCGGCCTGTTATGATCGGGTTGTAGTGACCTTGTAGTTATACTACAAGAACGCCCATCCCGCACAGGCAAACCGGCTGGAGGCCCTCCGTTGAACAGCTCTTGCGACATGCTGGTGTTTGGCGGCACCGGCGACCTGGCCCTGCACAAGCTGCTGCCGGCGCTCTACCACCTGCACCGCGATGGCCGCCTGAACCCGGAGATGCGCATCCTGGCGGTGGCGCGCAACGTGCTGAACCGCGCCGAATACCAGTCCCTGGCCGAACGCCGGGTGCGTGCCCAGGTGGCGCGCAGTGACTTCGACAACGACACCTGGGCGAGCTTCGCCGCGCGCCTCGACTACTTCGCCATGGACTTGTCGCACACCGCCGAATTCGGCCGGCTGGGCAAGTTCCTCGGCACCAGTGCCTGCCAGCGTGGGCGCATCTACTACCTGGCCACCGCCCCCGACCTGTTCGAATCCATCGCCGAGAACCTGGCCATCGCCGGGCTGGCCGGCAGCGACACGCGCATCGTGCTGGAGAAGCCGATCGGCCGCTCGCTGGAATCCGCCCGCGAGATCAACGCCGCCATCGGCGCGGTGTTCAGCGAAGCCCAGGTGTTCCGCATCGACCACTACCTGGGCAAGGAGACGGTGCAGAACCTGATGGCACTGCGCTTCGCCAACGCCCTGTTCGAGCCGATCTGGCGCGCCGGCCACATCGACCACGTGCAGATCAGCGTCAACGAGACCCTCGGCGTCGAGAACCGCGGCGCCTACTACGACCACGCCGGCGCCATGCGCGACATGGTGCAGAACCACCTGCTGCAGCTGCTCTGCCTGGTGGCGATGGAGGCGCCGGTGCGCTTCGATGCCGAGTCTGTGCGCAACGAGAAGGTGAAGATCCTCGAGGCGCTCAAGCCCATCGCCGGTCTCGACGTGCACGACAAGACCGTGCGCGGCCAGTACGTGGCCGGCAAGATCGGCGGCCAGGAAGTGCCGGCCTACTACTTCGAGAAGCACGTCGACAACGACAGCGACACCGAGACCTTCGTCGCCCTGCAGGCGGAGATCGACAACTGGCGCTGGGCCGGCGTGCCCTTCTACCTGCGCACCGGCAAGCGCATGGCGAAGAAGCGCTCGGAGATCGTCATCCAGTTCAAGCCGGTGCCGCACCGCCTGTTCGACGGCAGCCAGGCCAACCGCCTGGTCATCAGCCTGCAGCCGGAGGAGCGCATCACCCTGCAACTGATGGGCAAGAGCCCCGGCAAGGGCATGCGCCTGACCCCCATGGAACTGGACCTGAACCTGGCCCGGGTATTCCCGCAGAAGCGCCGCTGGGACGCCTACGAGCGCCTGCTGCTGGACGTGATCGAGGGCGACTCCACCCTGTTCATGCGCCGCGACGAGGTCGAGGCCGCCTGGGCCTGGGTCGATCCGATCATCAAGGGCTGGCAGGACAACTACCAGGACCCGCGCCCCTATCCGGCCGGCAGCAACGGCCCGGAACAGGCCAGTACCCTGCTGGAACTGGCCGGCCGGGAGTGGGAAGACTGAGCCGTCTGGCCCGCGCGCTCGCCTGAGAACCGCCGCACACATATACTCCGCCCATTCGCCGGCAGGGAGCGCCCAGGCATCTTTCAATCGGTGCGGACTCTACTCGTGAAAAAGACCTCTTCCCTTGCCGGCCTCTTGCTGGCCTGCCTGACCCTGATTGCTCCCATCGGCCAGGCGGCACCCCAGACCCAGGAACTCGCCTCCGGCAGCGCCCTGCTGGTCGACCTCAAGACCAACCAGGTCCTCTACTCCAGCAACCCGGACCTGCAGGTGCCCATCGCCTCGGTGACCAAGCTGATGACCGCTATGGTGGTGCTGGACGCCAAGTCGTCCCTGGACGAGCAGTTGCCCATCGTCATCCAGGACGTGGCGGAGATGCGCGGCGTCTATTCCCGCGTGCGCATCGGCAGCCAGCTGAGCCGTCGCGACATGCTCCTGCTGACCCTTATGAGTTCGGAGAACCGCGCCGCCGCCAGCCTGGCCCACCATTACCCGGGCGGCGTGCCGGCGTTCGTCGCGGCGATGAACGCCAAGGCCCGTGCCCTGGGCATGACCCACACCCGCTACCGCGAGCCGACCGGCCTGTCGGAGAAGAACGTCTCCACCGCCAACGACCTGGTCAAGCTGGTCAAGGCCGCCGGCCAGTACCCGCTGATCGGCCAGTTCAGCAGTACCCGCGAGCACGTCCAGCAGTTCGCCAAGCCGCGCTACAGCCTGGGCTTCCGCAACACCAACAGCCTGGTGCACAAGGACAACTGGAGCATCCAGCTGACCAAGACCGGCTTCACCAACGCCGCCGGCCACTGTCTGGTGATGCGCACCCAGATGGCCGGCAAGCCGGTGGCCTTCGTAGTGCTGGACGCCTTCGGCAAATACACCCACATGGCCGACGCCAACCGCCTCAAGCGCTGGCTGGAAACCGGTCAGGTCACCAAGGTCGCCCCCGCGGCGCTGGCCTACAAGCAGCACAAGCAGGCCGAGCGCGCCAGGAGCATGCAGGCGGCGCAGTGATGCGCTCCGGTGCCCTGGGGCCGACTACCAGGGCGCCAACCCGTAGCTGAGTGGCGCCTGCCAGAGGAAACCCGCCGCCATCGGCAGCAGCAGCCACAGGGCATGACGCTCCAGGCGCGGCCAGCAGAGGAACAGGCTGCACAGTGCCAGCACGCTGAAAATCAGTGCCGACAGGTAATGGTGGATGAACATCACCCGGCCAATCAGCATGAACGGCAGCCAGTTGATCAGATAGCCGAGCAACAACGGCGGCCAGCGCCGATCGCGCCACAGCGTCGGCCGCAGCAGAAACGCCAGCGCCAGCCCGGCCATGGCCAGCGAGGCGCTCCACCACAACAGGTCGTTGCCGGCCAGGACGATGTCGAGATTGCCCTGGCGCCAGTATCCCAGGGGCTTTTCGTTGAGCGGCCACTGATACCAGCGGCTGGCATAGGGGTGATCGCTCATGCGCTGGTTGGCCTCGAACATCACCTTGTTCAGCTCCAGGAAGCGCCCCATCCAGGACAACGGCTGGATGTCCTCGCGCCCGGCGTAGGGCGAACCCTCCAGCGTCTTCTGAAACTCGGCGGATACGTAACCGGCGCTGTTGCCGGCACCCGGCAATAGCTGCAGATGCACGGCGAAGGTCAGCAGGTAGACCAGCGAAGCCCCCGCCAGCATGAACAGG
Source organism: Pseudomonas paralcaligenes (assembly GCF_019655855.1). GTDB lineage: Bacteria > Pseudomonadota > Gammaproteobacteria > Pseudomonadales > Pseudomonadaceae > Aquipseudomonas > Aquipseudomonas paralcaligenes. Next base: position 404,382 of record NZ_BPFX01000004.1, read on the forward strand.
GCGGTCTTCGCCACGTCCCGCAGGCGACGCTCGCCCAGCATGAAGGCGAGGTAGTCGAGCAGGATCGGCAGCACCACGAAGGTCAGTGCCACCCATTTGACCGATACCGCCGCGCCGGCCAGAAGACCGCTCGCCAGCAACCAGCCCGGGCGACGCGAATCGCGGAAGTACAGGTAGCACAGCAGCGATGCGAAACCGGCGGCGAGCAGGAACACGTCGAAGAACAGGAAGCGCGACTGCACCAGCAGCGCGTTGTCTAGGATCAGCAGGCCGGCGCAGAGCAGCGCCAGGCGTCGCCGGCTGAACAGCTTCCAGGCCAGTCCATAGCCCAGCAGCGGCAACAGGCTGCCGACCAGGCCGGGGAGAAAGCGCAGCAGCAGGTAGTCATGGCCCTGGTACTGGATGTTCCAGGGCGTCGACAAGGCCACCGGCTGGAAATCGAACAGGCCGACGAACCCCGCCACCAGCAGGCGCCCCAGCGGCGGGTGGGTATCGAAATAGAACTCCCCGGTGAAATAGGCCGACAGGTACTGGGCGAAATAGACCTCGTCGATCACCGCCGAGTCGGGATGGCCGAAGAACGCAAAACGCGTAGCCAGCGAAACCACGAACAACAAGGCCAGCAGGGCTCCATGCGGCCAACGGCGCAGAAGAGTGGATAGCATCCAGCATTACTCTCGAGAAGGATTGGCGGCACAGCATGATTGCGGCCGAGCGCGAAGTCTAAGCGTTCCATTGCCGCAGTTGTCTCGCGCCCAGCCAAGAGTGCAACCCCGCATACAAGCCCGTGCCGGTGAGCGGCGCAATGACTGCCTCGCACAGAGAGCCCGGCCTGGATGCCGGGCTTTTTTCCGTGCGGGAACGCAGGCTCAGATCGCCAGCTTGCCTTCCACGTCCTGCAGCTTGCGCCGGGCCAGGGCCAGGTTGGCCTTGACCTTGTCCAGCACGTAGTAGAGGAAGACGCCCTCGTGTTTCACGATCGGGCGGATGATGTGGTACTGCTTGCCCAGCGTGATCAGCATGTCCTCGATCACGTCGTTCAGGTCCAGGGATTTCATGGTCTTGATCTTGGCGCGTACGACCTCGGTATTGCCCGCCGCGGCCAGCTCCAGATCCACGCCCGCCCCCGCCTGCCCCATCAGCATGCCGCTGTTGGCGTCCACCAGGGCCGACGCCATGGCACCATCCAGGGTCAGCAGTTCTTCCAGCGATTGTTGAATTGCGGCCATCTCTATTACTCCCTCAGTGCGCGCGGTGTATGACGCCCGTGGCTGCGCAGACCACCGGGACGCGAAGATCCGTTCAGCTGCAGGCGGCCAGCCGGGTTGCCATGCGCTTGGCCTGATAGATCAGCTGGCCGAGCGTTTCCTCGCGCTCGGCCACCAGGTTGAGGATCATCGGAAAGCGTGGGTGCGGCACATCGATGATCACGACGTAGCCCTCGCTGGCCTCGATGATCAGGCTCTGCTGAAGGCCCACCGAGCTTTCCTCGCCGGCCATGGCGCCAAGCGCCGAGAGCGAGCAGGCCATGGCGGCCAGCTTGGTCACCTCCAGGCCGAAGCGTGCCCGGGCGGCGACCTCGAAGCCGTCGCTGGTGGCGATCACCGCCGCGTTCAGGCCGCCCAGGGCGTTCATCAGTTCGTCCAGCGCCCGCTCGCCATCGTGGCGCAGGCTTTCCGGCATGGCCGGCAGCATCTTGTCCATCGGCACTCACTCTCCCAGGTATTCTCGGCATTCGAGTTGCAGCAGGAGCAGGTCCAGCAGCATGCGAACCTGCTCCGCCTCGCGCACGTCCACGGCCACCACCGGGCAGCGCAGCGCCCGCTGCTCGAGAAAGCCGGCGTAGTCGTCGAGCGCGGGTTGCGGACAGGTATCCAGGCGGCCGACGCCGATCACGCAGGCGCTCGCGGCGATCAGCTCGGCGAAGTTTTCCAGGTAGGTGCTCAGGTCCGTCAGCGGCGCGGGGCGGGTGTTGTCGATCAGGATCACCAGGCCGAGGGCGCCCTTGGCGAGGATCTTCCACATGAAGGCGAAGCGTTCCTGCCCCGGGGTGCCGTACAGGCGCAGGCGCTCGTCGTCGCCCAGGCGCAGCTCGCCGTAGTCGAGGCCGACGGTGGTGCGCGCCTTGTCCAGCTCGGGGTCGTTGTTCTGCACATCGGTGCTGACCGGCGCGATGTCGCTGATCGCGGCGATGGCCGTGGTCTTGCCGGCGCCCATGGTGCCGGTGAAGAGGATCTTGTGCTCCTTCATGCGCGCTTCTGCTCCGTCTCGTGCAGCCCCAGGTGGCGACGGATGCGGGCGAACAGGCCCGGCAGAGGCGTTGCCGCGGCCACGGGCGCGGCGGCAGCCTGCTCCTCGCGCAGCAGGTCGGCGCCGGCCAGGGCGGCGACGAAGGCCTCGCAGGTACCCGGCTCCACGCCCGAACGGGCGACGAGTTCCTGCAGGCTCATGCTGCGCCCCAGGAGCAGCGTGGCCAGGCGGATGAAGCGCGCATCGCCGCGCAGGTGTTCGGTCGTCGGCCAGCGCGTCAGACGCAGGGGCATGTCCGCGGGGGCGCGGCGCTGGCCGATGCGCGCCGCCGCCTGCTGCAGGCACTCGAACACTTCGCTGGCACGCAGGGGCCAATGCACCTGCAGGCACTCGCTGGTGGGGTGGCCGCCGACATGCAGGAGCAGTTGCGAGGGGGCGATGCGGGTCGAGGCGGCGCCGTGGTCTTCTTCGCCTTCCACCAGCAGGTCCGCCGGGCCCTGTTCCACGTGCTGCCAGCGGGCCCGGGTGCGCCCGCCGAGCAGGCCGACGATGGACTTGAACACGACCTGATCGCGCAGGCTCATGTGCGCGAAGCCATAGGTGTACAGACTCTCGACTGGCTGACTCATCACCGATACCTCTCCACGCAGCAGGCCCTACGGGCGGTCCATGCATCAGGCTTGATCAGGGGCCGGACGTGGCGTGCGGAAGAGACCATCAGGCGGGGAATGGCAGAACGAGCGTCGAACGACGCCTCGCTTGGCAACCCCGCGGTCATGGTCTTTGCAGACGTTAGATCGGTGGCTTTGCGTCCCTGGCTTTCGCACAGGTTTGCCCTGGTCAATTACCACGCAGTCTAGTGGGTGATTTTGCGCTGCCAGGTCGAAAAACGTGATGAAGGTCAAATAACGAGCAATAGGCGCCCCGGCGAGCCGACCAGCGTACGGCCGGGGCGCCGGGTCACAGGAACCAGCGGTATTCCCGCGCGCTGACCTCGTTCATGAAGTCCAGGTGGTCGTGGCGCTTGTTCTCGCAGTAGACGAACACGAACTCGGCACCCAGCTTGTCCTTCACCACCGCGTGGGACTCCATCGCCGCCACCGCGGTGAGCATGTCCTTGGGGAAGGCCACGCCGCTGGCACGGTCCTCGTTCAGCGAGGGGATCGGCTCCAGCGCCTGGTCCAGGCCGTGCTCCATGCCGCTGAGGATGGCCGCCAGCACCAGGTAGGGGTTGGCGTCGGCGCCGGCCAGGCGGTGTTCGATGCGCAGGTTGCGGCCGTCCGACTCGGGGATGCGGATGCACGCGTCGCGGTCCTCGAAGCCCCAGCTGGCCTGGCTCGCCGCGTTCACCCGGGAGCCGTAGCGGCGGTAGGCGTTGTGGTTGGCGGCGAAGATCGGCATGCAGTGCGGCAGCAGCTCCAGGCAGCCGGCCACGGCGTTGCGCAGCGGGCGCTGACCGTCGCCGTCGAGCAGGTTGCGGCCCGCCTCGTCGTACAGGCTGACGTGCACGTGCATGCCGCTGCCCGGGGCGTCCAGGTAGGGCTTGCTCATGAAGCTGGCGCGGTAGCCGTGCTGCATCGCCACGCCACGGGTGCTGCGGCAGAACAGGGCGGCCTGGTCGGCGGCGCGCAGGCCGTCGTCGCAGTGGGCGAAATTGATCTCGAACTGGCCGGGGCCGATCTCGGCGGTGATCACGTTGGCGTCCACGCCCTGTTCCTGGGCCGCCTCGACCATGCCGTGGAGCACGTCGGAGAAGCGCGACAGGCGCTCGATGTGCATGTTCGGCTGGTCGTCCTCGTCGTCGGTCAACGGGTCGCGGGGGAAGCGCGGCAGGCCGTGCTCCAGCTTGCGGTCGAACAGGTAGAACTCCAGCTCGAACGCCACCACCGGGCGGATGCCCCGCGCCTGCAGGCGCCGCAGAACGCGGGCCAGCACCTCGCGCGGCTCGAACTCGATGGGCGCCTCGGTGCCGTCGGAGCTGATCAGCATCTGGCCCAGCGGCTGGTTCTCCCAGCGCACCGGCTTGAGGGTGCCGGGAATCAGCCGGCGCGGCGCGTCCGGGTCGCCATCGTTGAAGCAGTAGTCGCCGATCGGGTGCAGGCCGCCCTGGGCGCCGAGCAGCACGCAGTTCTGCGGCAGCTTGAGCGGGCCGCCGGCGGCGACCTTCTCCAGCATGTCGAGGGGGTAGCGCTTGCCGTAGAAGTGCCCGGGCAGATCCAGGCAGATCAGGTCGACGTAGCGCACCTCGGGATGGGCGGCACGGAAGGCGCGGACTTCGCTGAGCAGGTCGGGAAATGGCGAGATCATGTTCTTGTCCTTGTTTTCATCAGTACCCGTCAAATGCGGATCAAACCGTCGCGAGCGAAGGACAGCTTTCAACGCAGCATGGCCGAGCGCAGCAGGTTCTGGCCGCATTTCAGGTGAAGACCCAGAGCACTCGTGTAGGGAAATCGGTGAGGTTGGCGTAGCGGAACTTGGCGTGGGGCGGCAGCTGGAAGCTGTCGCGCGGGCCGAGGGTGACCGGCTCGGCGGCGTCGCCGTACCACACGGTCAGTTCGCCTTCGAGGACGAAGCCGCCCTGTTCGGAACTGTCGTCGAGATGGCCTTCGCCACTGGTGGCGCCGGGCTCGAGAAAACTTTCCAGCATGGCGAAGCCGCCGGACATGCCCGGCGAGGCCAGCACGTCGGTGATGCCGCCGGCGTAGTACAGGGTGCGGCGCTCGTCCGGGCGGGTCACCCAGCGCACCGCGCGCGGGTGGCCCGGGTTGTAGAAGTAGGTGGTGGGCACGCCCAGCGCCTCGCTGATGGCGGTGAGGTCGGCCACCGTCGGGCGCGACAGGCCGCGCTCGACCTGGGACAGGAAGCCCACCGAGCGGCCGATGCGCTCGGCCAGTTCGTTGAGGGTGAGGTTCTTGTGCTTGCGCAGGTCGCGCACCAGGATCGCGAGGCCTTCGATTTCTTCCTGCTTGTCCATGCCGATTCCGTATCCGGTTGAGTTCAGATCACATCGCGCAGACGGTACCAGGCCTTGCCCACGGCCTCGATCGGCGCGGCCAGCAGGTCGCCGCCGGGGAAGCGCGGGTTGCTCAGGCCCTGGTACAGGCCGAGCAGCTGTTCGTCGCCGAGGATCGCATCGCTCACCGCGCGGGCGGCGGCCAGGGTCGGCAGGATGCCGTGGCCGGAGAAGCCCTGCAGCCAGAACTTGTGGCCCTGGCGGCCGACGTCCGGCGTGCGGTGCATGGTGCAGTCGATGTGGCCGCCCCAGCCGTAGTCGATCTGCACCCCGCGCAGCTGCGGGAAGACCCGTTCGAGGTAGGGCCGGGTGGCCGCCGGCACGTCCGCCGGGATGCCGCCCAGGTAGGTGCAGCCGCCGCCGAACAGCAGGCGGTTGTCCGGGGTGACGCGGAAGTAGTCCGGCACGAACTGGTTGTCGATGGCGCAGGTGCCGCGCGGGAACAGCGAGCGCGCCAGCTCCGGCTCCAGCGGCGCGGTGGCGACCTGGTAGGAGCCGACCGGCAGCAGGCGCCGGGACAGCTCCGGGTCGAGGCGGTCGAGGTAGGCGTTGCAGGCCAGCACCAGCACGTCGCTGCGAACCTCGCCCTGCTCGGTGCGGGCGACGAAGCCGGCATCGGTCTCGCGGTAGTCGAGCGCCCGGGTCTGCTCGAAGATCCGGCCGCCGGCGGCCTCGATGGCGCCGGCCAGGCCCTGGGCCAGTTTCAGCGGGTTGAGGTGGGCGGCGCCGGAATCGTGCAGCGCGGCCAGGTAGCGCGGGCTGGCGATCCACTCCGGCAGTTCCTCCCTAGGGATGAAGCTCAGCCGCTGGTAGCCGTACTTGCGCTTGGCCTCGTCCAGGCTTTCCTGCAGTTGCCGCACCCGGCGCGGCAGCACGGCGGTGTAGAGGGCGCCGGTGCGATAGTCGATGTCGAAGCGGTGGCGTTCGGGCAGCTCGCGCATTTCCTCGGCGGCCCAGATCATGCTGTCCCACAGCCGGCGGGCGCGTTCGAGGCCCAGGGCCTTTTCCAGCGGCGGCATGTCGCAGGACCAGCCCGGCAGGGCCTGGCCGCCGTTGCGCCCGGAAGCGGCCCAGGCGACGCGGCTGGCTTCGAGGATCACCACCTTTTTGCCGGCGAGCGCCAGGCGCAGCCCGGTGTGCAAGCCGCTGAAGCCGCCGCCGACGATCAGCACGTCGCAGTCGGTCCGCTCCTGCAGGCGCGGGCGCAGGGGAATCTGGCCATAGGTGCCGGCGTAGTAGGTTCCGATGTGCTGGGCGGATTGCTTGAACATGGCGGCCTCATGAAATTCTTGATTTGTATTTTCATGAAAAAATACACAATTAATTTCATTTGGCCAAGGCCAGGTGGTCGGCGCCCAGGAATCCTACACATCTCCACGTCGTCCCCGCGCAGGCGGGGACCCAGGGACGCGGCGTGTTGCACATGGATTCCCGCCTGCGCGGGAATGACGGGATTCCTGCCGACCCTTTGCGCATGGGGCCCTTTAGCCGACTCCCCGGATCAGCCCTGCACCCAATCCTGCCCAGCCAGGCGTTCGCCCAGGTAGTCGAGGAAGCAGGCGATCCGCGCCGACAGCGCGGTGTTGCGGTAGTACACGGCGTTGATCGGCTGGCGGGTATCGACGTTGTGGTCGGCCAGCACCTCCACCAGCGCGCCGTCCGCGCGGTCGCGGTCGGTCATGAAGTCCGACAGGCAGACCAGCCCGGCGCCGGCCAGCGCGAGCTGGCGCAGGGTCTCGCCGCTGGAGGCCTTGATCGTCGGCGCGACGACCAGTCCATCGCCATGCAGGTGGCGCAGCGGCCAGGTGTTGAGGCTCTCCGGCTGGGTGAAGCCGAGCAGTTCGTGACCGCCCAGGTCCGCCGGGCTCGCCGGCGTGCCGCGCGCGGCCAGGTAGGCCGGGCTGGCCAGCACGCGGATGCGGCTGGCGCCGAGCGGCCGCGCATGCAGGCTGGAGTCGCGCAGCGGGCCGATGCGGATGGCCAGGTCGGTGCGCTGCTCCAGCAGGTCGATGATCTGGTCGTTGCTGTTCAGCTCCAGCTCGATCTGCGGAAAGCGCGCGCGGAAGTCCGCCACCAGCGGCACCAGCACATGCAGCATGAAGGGCGAGGCGGCGTTGACCCGCAGGCGCCCGGCCGGCACCTGGCGGCGCAGGGCCATCTGCTCCTCGGCCTCTTCCACCGCGGCGAGTATGCGCCGGGCCTGGGCGAGGAAGGCCGCGCCTTCCTCGGTCAGCTCCAGGCGCCGGGTGGTGCGGCGCAGCAGGGTGACTTCGAGCTTGTCTTCCAGGCGGCCGAGCGCGCGGCTGATGCCCGAGGCGGTCTGCCCGAGCTGCTCGGCGGCGGCGGTGATGGAGCCGCCGTCCACCACCCGGGTGAAGGCCTGCAGCTCGTCCAGGGTCGTCTTCATTCGTGACTCCACGGCAACTATCGCCGGTGAAGTCTGGCGCGATCCGCCGCAAATGCACACCCGCGCCGCCGAACGCGGACCGGACGAACGCCGGGGCGAGCTGTCCGAACAGGTATCGCCCACGCGCTCACGGGCACAGGAGGAAGCAGGATGATCGATGTCGTGGTGGAAATCGCCTGCCAGCCGGGCCGGCGCCAGCAGGTACTCGAGGCCGTGCTGGCCAACCAGGCGCGGGTGCAGGCGGAGGTGGGCTGCGTGGCCTACCGCCCGCTGGTCGACGTGGCCGCCGGCCTGCCCGAGCAGCAGCAGGACGGCGACGGCCTGGTGGTGCTGGAGCAGTGGCAGAGCCTGAAGCATCGGCAGGCGCACCTGGCCTCGCCGCACATGCTGGACTTCCAGCGCGACACCGGCGAGTGGATACAGCAGGTACGCCTGCGGGTACTCGCCTCGCCGTAGCAGCGGAAGGCCGTACCGCTCGATGAGCCAGGCGTCGCAGGGGTGATGTCAGCTTCCGGTGGACGGCACCTTCAGCCTTCGCTCAGCCAACGTTCGACCGCCTCCCGGTAGCGGTCCTCGTGCTGGAGACTGGCGCGCAGCAGGAGCGCCTCGTCCTGCTCGCTCAGCAGGCCGGCCTCACGTAGCTGTCGCAGCGGCTGTTCGATATTGCGCGGCAGCGTGAGCAGGTAGTCGTGCAAGGCGTCGACGGCCTGTTCCGGGCGGCCTAAGTGCAGCAGGTAATGCCCGCGTTGGGCGTGCAGGCCGCGGCGTGCCAGCCAGTCCAGCACGCCGTCCGCCGTTTCCAGACGCTCCAGCCAAGGCAGTGCCTCCTGCTTCAGCCAGGCCTGCCAGGCATCAGCCAGCGCGGCGGCGTCGGCAGGGCTGCGCAGGGCCATGGAGAAGCGCCGGGCCTGGTCGTCGAAGACCAGCTGGAAGTGATGCAGCGGCTGCGCGTAGTCAGGCTTGAGCCAGTCCTGGGCGACGCCACCGAGGGCCTGCTGGTAGTCGTCCGCCAGGCAGTAGGCGTCGGCGTGCAGGGTGCCGCCTTCGGCGCTCCACCATTTGTCGCGGTAGACCGCGATCTCCATCTGCCGCTGCCCGTCCCGGGCGAAGTAGCGGCGCAGCGTGGGGCCGCCGCCTGGCGCGACCCGGGCGAACGCGCTGGCGCCGGTCGCCGCGAGGGCGCCGTCGAGTACCTGGCCGAAGACCTTGTTGAGCGAGGAGGACATGGCGCGATAGTGGCCATCGGGCACGCACGCGGCAAAGAGCCGAGCACCCAGGCGGTAGGCGAGCGGCGATGGCCGGACCTAGCCCGCCAGCGCCACCCGGTTGCGACCCTGGGCCTTGGCCCGGTAGAGCGCCTCGTCGGCGCGGGCCAGGGCGTGTTCGAGGGCCAGTTCGTCGGCGCTGTCGCCCAGCTGGCCGACCCCGATGCTGATGGTCACGCGCAGAGGCTCGTCGTGCTGGGTGGTCAGTTGCAGCTGCTCGACCTGGCCGCGCAGCCGCTCCGCAATGTGCGAGGCCTCGTCCATGGAGATGCCGGGCAGCAGCGCGGTGAACTCCTCGCCGCCCAGGCGGCACAGCAGGTCCTCCTGGCGGAGCTGCTGGCGCAGCAGCTCGGCGACCCGGCGCAGCACCCGGTCGCCGGTGGCGTGGCCGTGGTGGTCGTTGATCGACTTGAAGTGGTCGAGGTCGAGCATCAGCACGGCCACGTGCTGCACCTCCTGCTGCCGGCGGCGTTCGAGCAGGCCCTCGGTACGCCGCGAGAAGGCGCTGCGGTTCAGCATGCCCGTCAGGAAGTCGCGGTCGCTGCGGTAGAGCAGGCGCAGCAGCAGGCGGCGGCTCACGGTGCTGGCCGACGCCACCATCAGCGGCCCCAGCGCCAGCACGGCGATGCCGAGGCGCGCCGAGTTCAGGGTATCGATCCCCGTGGCGCCGGCCGACACGCCGAAATACGCGGGGTAACTGGCCACCAGCACGATTTCCAGCATGGCGATGAACAGCCCCAGCATGGCGACCGTGAACAGGCGGAAACGCATGGCGCACCACAGCATCGGCAGCACCGGGAAGACGATGCCACCCGGCCCGCCGATGACCACCATGGCCAGCAACGCCAGCAGCAGGCCGACCAGCGGCGCCACCTGCCGCGGCTCGGGCAGGCGCGGCCGGCTCCAGCCGCGCTTCAGGTGCAGGGGGGCGGTCAGCATCACCGGCAACAGCAGCAGGGTGGTGGAGAACTGCTCGCAGAACCAGGACAGCCAGAGTTCGTGCGGATCGTCCGCCGGCAGGCAGGCGAGGGTGGCGGCGACGGCGGCGCCCACGCTGCTGGCGGCGAACAGCGAGAGCAGCCCCTCATGCTGCCGGAGGCGCAGGCGCGCCGGCTTCTCCCGCCGCAGGATCAGCCAGCCGCTACCGATCAGCCCCATGTTGCAGAAATTCAGCCAGAGCGCGGCCGGCCACGCGGTGCCCATGGCCAGGTCGGTGAGGACCATGCCCGCGTAGAGCACCGCCCAGCCCGCCGGACGGGTCAGCCGCGGCCGACGCAGCAGCAGCCCGAGCAGGATGGCGTTGACCGGCCAGAACAGGGAGAGGGTCTCGACGCCCCGCGTCAACACCCCGAACAGGGTCAGGACGACGGTCAGCAGGAACAGGCCGGCAAGCGAGCGCCCGGTCTCGCGCATACCGGCTCTCTTGCGCATACGTCCATGACCGGGCAACGAAGAAGGCATCCATGCACCTACGGGATCGTGATGACAGGCCTGGATCACCAGGGCCGCAATGGCTTCGAGCCAGTATAGCCCGCGCCTGACTTGCGACCGGCAGCGCTGGAGAAAGTTTGGGAGGAATTCGCGCAGCCGCCGGGGCTGCGCGAAACAGCGGCCTCAGCGGCGGGCGCCGCGCACGCCCTCGGCCAGCTGGGCGCAGAGGTTGAGCACGCCTTCGACGGCCTGCTTCGGCGTGGACGCCTTGGCGATCTGGTCGACCAGGGCCGAGCCCACCACCACGCCCTCGGCGCGGCGCGCCACGTCGGCGGCGTGCTCCGGGGTGCGGATGCCGAAGCCGATGCACACCGGCAGGTCGGTGTGGCGGCGCAGGCGCGCGTGGGCCTCCTCCACATGGTCCAGGGTGGCGGAACCGGCGCCGGTCACGCCGGCCACCGAGACGTAGTAGACGAAGCCCGAGCTGCCGGCGAGCACCGTCGGCAGGCGCTTGTCGTCGGTGGTCGGGGTGGTCAGGCGGATGAAGTCGATGCCGGCGGCCTGGGCCGGCTCGCACAGGTCCGGGTTATGTTCCGGCGGCAGGTCGACCACGATCAGGCCGTCCACGCCGGCTTCCTTGGCGTCGGCGATGAAGCGGTCCACGCCGTAGTAGTGGATGGGGTTGAAGTAGCCCATCAGCACCAGCGGGGTGTTCTGCTCGCCTGCACGGAATTCGCGGACCATCTGCAGGGTTCTGGCCAGGGTCTGCTTGCCGGCCAGGGCGCGGATGTTGGCCAGCTGGATGGCCGGGCCGTCGGCCATCGGGTCGGTGAAGGGCATGCCCAGCTCGATCACGTCGGCGCCGGCGGAAGGCAGGCCCTTGAGGATGGCCAGCGAGGTGTCGTAGTCCGGGTCGCCGCCGGTGACGAAGGTGACCAGGGCGGCGCGGTTCTGTTGCTTCAGCTCGGCAAATCGGCTCTGCAGACGGCTCATCAGTTGTTCTCCGATTTGGACAGGTCGAGGTGGTGCATGACGGTCTGCATGTCCTTGTCGCCGCGGCCGGAAAGGTTGATCACCATGAGGTGGTCCTTGGGCAGCGTGGGCGCGCGCTTGAAGGCTTCGGCCAGGGCGTGGGAGCTTTCCAGCGCCGGGATGATGCCCTCCAGGCGGCAGCACTGGTGGAAGGCGGCCAGGGCCTCGTCGTCGGTGATCGAGCAGTACTCGACGCGGCCGATGTCGTGCAGCCAGGCGTGCTCGGGGCCGATGCCCGGGTAGTCGAGGCCGGCGGAGATGGAGTGGGCGTCGATGATCTGGCCGTCGTCGTCCTGCAGCAGGAAGGTGCGGTTGCCGTGCAGCACGCCGGGTACGCCGCCGTTGAGGCTGGCCGCGTGCTTGCCGGTCTCGATGCCGTGGCCGGCGGCTTCCACGCCGACGATCTTCACACTCTGGTCGTCGAGGAACGGGTGGAACAGGCCCATGGCGTTGGAGCCGCCGCCGATGCAGGCGACCAGGCTGTCGGGCAGGCGGCCTTCCTTCTCCTGCAACTGCTCGCGGGTCTCCTTGCCGATCACCGCCTGGAAGTCGCGGACCATGGCCGGGTAGGGGTGCGGGCCGGCGACGGTGCCGATCAGGTAGAAGGTGTTGTGGACGTTGGTCACCCAGTCGCGCAGCGCCTCGTTCATCGCGTCCTTGAGGGTGCCGGTGCCGGCGGTGACCGGGATCACGGTGGCGCCCAACAGCTTCATGCGGAACACGTTGGCCTGCTGCCGATCGATGTCGGTGGTGCCCATGAAGATCACGCATTCCATGCCGAAGCGCGCGGCCACGGTGGCGGTGGCCACGCCGTGCATGCCGGCGCCGGTCTCGGCAATGATGCGCTTCTTGCCCATACGCTTGGCCAGCAGGATCTGGCCGATGCAGTTGTTGATCTTGTGCGCGCCGGTGTGGTTCAGCTCCTCGCGCTTGAGGTAGATCTTCGCGCCGCCGCAGTGCTCGGTCAGGCGCTCGGCGAAGTACAGCGGGCTCGGCCGGCCCACATAGTCGCGCTGGAAGTAGGCCAGCTCCCTGGCGAATTCCGGGTCGGCCTTGGCCTTCTCGTATTCGGCGGCGAGGTCGTGGATCAGCGGCATCAGGGTCTCGGCGACGTATTGTCCGCCGAAGGCGCCGAACAGGCCGGTGCTGTCCGGGCCGGTACGTAGTGAAGTCATGGCTGGGCTCCTGCTTTGCTCCCCTCTCCCGCTGGGAGAGGGGCCGGGGTGAGGGTCGGCTCGGCAGGGGGGCACCCTCATCCGGCCTGCGGCCACCTTCTCCCGGCGGGAGAAGGACATGGCCGCCATTCTACCCCTGGCCGGGCCGGGGAAAAGCGATTAGATTGCCCTGACACGTCAGGAAAACTCACCAATCCATGAGCCGAGAACTGCCCCCGCTGAACGCCCTGCGCGCCTTCGAGGCCGCCGCCCGCCTGCAGAGCATCAGCCAGGCGGCGGCCGAGCTGCATGTGACCCACGGCGCGGTGAGCCGGCAGATCCGCGTACTGGAGGAACAGCTCGGCCTGAGCCTGTTCGACAAGGATGGCCGCGGCGTGAAACTCACCGATGCCGGCGTGCGCCTGCGGGACGCCGCCTCCGACGCCTTCGAGCGCCTGCGCACGGCCTGCGGCGAGCTGCGCCAGCGCCAGGACGACGCGCCGTTCGTCCTCGGCTGCCCGGGCAGCCTGCTGGCGCGCTGGTTCATCCCGCGCCTGGACCGGCTCAACCGCGAGCTGCCGGAGCTGCGCCTGCAACTGTCCTCCAGCGAGGGCGAGCTGGACCCGCGCCGGCCCGGCGTGGACGCCACCCTGTGCTTCGCCACGCCGCCCTGGCCGGCGGACATGCAGGTCCACGAACTCGACGCGGAATGCATCGGGCCGGTGCTCAGCCCGCGCTACGCCCGTTTCGCCGAGCTGGCCGGGCGGCCCGTCGCCGCGCTGCTCGGCGAGCCGCTGCTGCACACCGCGTCGCGGCCCCAGGCCTGGCCGCAGTGGGCGCAGGCCCAGGGCCTGGACCCGCGCCTGCTGCGCCACGGCCAGGGCTTCGAGCATCTCTACTACCTGCTGGAGGCCGCCGCCGCCGGCCTCGGCGTGGCCATCGCGCCGCAGCAGCTGGTGGCGGACGACCTGGAGGCCGGCCGCCTGATCGCGCCCTGGGGGTTCGTCGAGACGCCCGCGCGCCTGGCCCTGTGGGTGCCCGGTCGCGGTCGCAACGCGCGCGCCGAGCGCCTGGCGCGATGGCTCGGCGCGGAGCTGCGTGGCGGCCGGCCGGACTGAGGCCTCCGTCGCAAAGCGACGACTCCGCACCGGCCGGGGACGAATTTTCCCCGGCACGTCCAGTCACACCAGCACCCCGGTCGCCGCTTCGCTGCGGCGCGCCGGGCACCCTCATCGCTGGATAAGGACGCTCCCATGCACAAGCACATGGTCCGTATCGGCCTGCTGGCCACCCTCAACATCGCCGCCGCCCACGCCGCCGAGCCGCTGGAACTGGACGGCGTCGGCATCTCGCGGGACGTGCCCTGCAACAGCCGCGACGTGAACATCACCGGCAACGGCAACCACATCCGGCTGACGGGCGACTGCGGCGCGGTCAGCGTCTACGGCTCGCAGCACCGGGTGACCCTGGACAGCGCGGAGAACCTCGGCGTCTCCGGCATCGACAACCAGGTGGTCGCCAAGGGCCATGTCGGCGGGCTGGTGGTCGACACCAGCGACAACCGCGTCGAGGCCACCATCAAGGCCGCCACGCCGCCGGCCCGGGTCCAGGTCGACGGCGCCGAGCAGGTGCTGCAGCTGAAGCTGGAAAGCGCCGTCGAGATGGAGATCAACGGCGCGGACCACCAGCTCGACTGGTCCGGCGAGGAGCCGGCGATCTCCACCTCCGGCGTGGGTCACCGCATCGAGCGGCGCTCCTGACGGTCAGAAGTCGTACTTCGCCGTCAGCAGGTAGCTGCGCGGCGTGCCGTAGGTATCGGTCGAGCCCCAGTAGAGGTCGTAGCCGATGCCCGAGTAGTAGCTGCGGTCGAAGACGTTGTTGACGTTCAGCTGCAGGTCGAGCTGCTCGGTGGCGCGGTAGCCGACCAGCAGGTCGACGAGGGCATAGCCACCCTGTTCGAGGCGGTAGCTGCCATCGGGAATGGTCACGTCGTTGTAGACGCGGCTCTGCCAGTAGGCGCTGCCGCCCACGCGCCACCGCTCCAGTTCGCCGCCGAGGCGGTAGAGGGTGGTCAGCTTGAACAGGTGCTCGGGCGAATCGCTGTCGAAGCGCTCGCCTTCCAGGGACTCGTCGGCGTCCTGGCGGTAGCGGGCGCGGGTGTAGGTGTAGCCGGCGCCGATCTGCCAGGCCTCGGTCAGGGCGCCCTGCAGTTCCATGTCCACGCCCTGGCTGCGCACCTTGCCCGAGGCGACGTAGCAGAAGCTGCCTTCGCAGACCATGCCCACCGAGGTGTCGATGGCCGCGCGGTTCTGCTGGTCGATCTGGAACAGCGCCAGGCTGGCGTTCAGCGCGCCGTCGAAGTACTCGCCCTTGATGCCGACCTCGTAGTTCTTGCCGACGATCGGCTCGATCAGCTTCAGCGATACATCCTTCTGCGTCTGCGGCTGGAAGATGTCGGTATAGCTGGCGTACAGCGAGTGGTGCGCGTCCAGGTCGTAGACCAGGCCGGTGTAGCGGGTGACGTTGCGGGTCACCTTGTAGTCGCCCTCGCCGCTGCGGTTGTCGTACTCGTACCAGTCCAGGCGACCGCCGAGGATCAGCGTCAGCGGGTCCGCCAGGCTCAGGCGGGTGGTCAGGTAGGCGCCTTCCTGGGTGATGACTTCCTGCGAGCGGCCGCTGCGGACGAAGTCGGGCTTGGCCGCGCCGAACGGGATCAGGCCGCCGCCCTGGTACTGGTGGGTGGTCTTGTCGTACTCGCGGCGGCTGACGCCCGCCACCACCTCGTGGCTGCGCCCGAACAGCTCGACCGGGCCGCCGAGGAACAGGTCGAGGGCGTTCTGGTCCTCGTCGTAGCGCGCCTGGTAGGCCGAGTGGTACAGATCCAGCGCGGCGTCGCGGCGCACGTAGGTGCCGGAGAACAGGCCGTCCTGCCAGGAACCCGTCGCAGCCAGGCGCAGTTTCCAGTCGTTGTCGAAGCGGTGCTCCAGATCGCCGAACAGGGTGTTCACTTCCTGCTTCTTGTTCTCCCAGTCGGTGCCGGGGTAGGTGGAGCGGGGCAGGTCCATGTGGCGGCCGTCGATGCCGATCGGCAGGCCGCCCCAGAACAGGTTGGTCTGGTCCTCCTGGCGGGAGAAGCCGACGGCCAGGGTGGTGCTGTCGCCCAGGTCGGCCTCGCCGATGGCGTAGATCAGCCCGTGGTCGTGCTGTTCCTCGTCGCGGAAGCTGTGCGCGTCGCGGTAGGAACCCACCACGCGGCCGCGCAGGGTGCCGCTCGCGTTGAGCGGGCTGGAGGCGTCTATCTCGCCGCGGTAGTCGTCCCAGCGCCCGGCGCCGCCGGTGAGGCTGACCTGGGCCTCGCGGGTCGGGCGCTTGCGCACCAGGTTGATGGCGGCGGAGGGGTTGCCGCTGCCGGTGACCAGGCCGGTGGCGCCGCGGATCACCTCCACCCGGTCGAACATCGCCAGGTTGGGCTGCACGCCCACCACCCAGCCCTGGTAGCTGCTCGGCAGGCCGTCGTACATCACGTTGTCGATGTCGAAGCCGCGCGCGCTGAACGACGGTCGGCCGGGGCCGTCGGCATGGCTGAGGAACAGGCCGGGGGTGTTCTGCACCACGTCGGTGATGCTGGTCATGGCCTGGTCGTCCATGCGCTGGCGGGTCATCACGGTGACCGCCTGGGGCGTCTCGCGGATCGACAGCGACAGCCGGGTGGCCGTCTGCATGCTGCCGGTGGTGTAGGAGCCGCTGCCCTCGGTGGTGCTGCCGAGGCCGACGGCGTCGATGCTGGTGGCGCCCAGCTCGACGGCATCGCCCTGGGGCGCCCGGACCAGCACGTAGCGCTTGTCGCCGATCTGCTGCACCTGCAGGCCGCTGCCCTGGAGCAGCCGGGCGAAGCCCTGCTCCAGCTCGTACTCGCCGCGCAGACCGGCGCTCTGCAGGCCGGCGGCATCCTCGGCGCTGAAGCTGATCATCACCCCGCTGGCGGCGGCGAAGCGGCTGATGGCGCTGTCCAGCGGGCCGGCGGAGATGTCGTAGTGCAGCGCCTGGGCCCAGGCGCCGGTGGCAACGGTCGCCAGCAGACCGAGGGCGAGTGTGGAGGGAAGCAGGCGGCGGGCGAGGTGCGACGGGCGTGGGGGCATGCTGTTCGGGGCTCCTGTGGGCGGGGGGATTCGAGCGTTCGGGGTGGAGCCGAACCAGGCGCGCAAATCTGTAACCCCCGCGCCGAAAAAATTCTCGAAGTCCGGCTCAGGCGCCCGTGGCCGGCTCCCGGCGATCCAGGCGTACCCAGTAGCGCGTGCGGCGGTGCACCTGCACCGGCAGGGACGCCTCGAGGTTGGCCAGCACCGCGTCGGTATCGTCGAGGGTGAAGGCGCCGGACAGGCGCAGGCCGGCGATTTCCCGGTCGCAGCCGAGGTAGCCGTGGCGGTAGCGCGACAGCTCGGCGAGGAAGTCCTCCAGGCGCCAGTCGACGGCCACCAGCATGCCGCGCGTCCAGGCGCTGGCGTCGGCCGGCGCGGCGTGCAGGGTGCCGACCGCGTCGGCGGCGAAGCTCAGCCGCTGGCCCGCCGCCACCGGCACGGGCGGCAGGGCGGCCCGCAGCGGGCGCACCTCGACCCGCGCCGTCTCCACCGTGACGCGGCTGAGGCCGTCGCTGCGCCGCACCACGAAACGGCCGTCCCGAGCGAAGATCCGGCCTTCCCCGGTCTGCACGCCGAGCGGGCGGCTGTCGCGGCCGATCTCCACCAGGATCTCGCCCCGGCCCAGCCGGATCAGCCGCTGGTCCGCGTCGAAACGCACGTCCACCCGGGTGTCGGTATCCAGGTGCAGATGGCTGCCATCGGCCAGGGTGACGCGGCGGCGCTCGCCGACCCGGGTGGCGTAGTCGGCGCTCCAGGGTGACGCCCGGTAGCCCTGCCAGCCGACCACACCGACGCCGAACAGCAGCGCCAGGGTCTTGATCGCGGCGCGCCGGTCGCGGCGGGCGCTCTCCAGGGTGCGCGACGTCACCCCGCGCGGCGCCTGCTCGAAGCGGCGTTCGAGCTGCTCGATCCGCGCCCAGGCCTGGGCGTGCCTCGGGTCGGCCTCCAGCCAGCGGCGCCAGTGCGCGCGCTGCAGCTCGGTGACGGCGCTGTCGTTGAGGCGCACGTACCAGGCGACGGCCTCGTTGAGGACGGTCTTCACACGCCTTCCAGCAGCAGGCAGTGCATCAGCGCCCGGGCCAGGTGCTTGCGCACCGTGGTGACAGAGACGCCGGTCCGCTCGGCGGCCTTCTCGTAGCTCAGGCCGTCGAGCTGCACGGCGAGGAAGATGGCGCGGGTGCGCGCGCCCAGGCCGTCGAGCAGGCGGTCGATGGCCAGCAGGCTGTCGAGGATTTCCGCGCGCACCTCGGCGGACGGCGCATGGCGCTCCGGCTGCGTAGCCAGCACTTCCAGGTAGGCCTGCTCCAGCGAGCGGCGACGGTACAGGTCGATGACCAGGCCCCGGGCCACGGTCGCCAGGTAGTGGCGCGGCTCGCGCAGGCCCTCGGCGCTACGCGCCAGCAGCACGCGGACGAAAGTGTCCTGGGCCAGGTCGGCGGCATCGGCGGAATTGTTCAGGCGCTGGCGCAACCAGCCACGCAGCCAGCCGTTGTGCTCGCGGTAGAGCGCGTCCAGCCCTTCGTGCGATGACGTATCGGCAAGCGCCATGGACATTCCGCTTCCCCCAGAAACCGATGCAAATAAGAATTTGTCGCAATTCTAATGAGCGGCGGCGGGATTGGGAATGGGGAACGCCCACGCCAGTGAAACCGGGGTGGGCGGTGGAGGGGGTCTGGTGCGCGTACACGCCGCCCCCTTCGCGAATCACATCAGAAGCTGTACTTGGCCGACAGGACGAAGTTGCGAGGTTCGCCATAAACGTCGTACGGGCTCCAGGTGCTATTGCTCGCAATCCCCTGGTAGTACTTCTTGTCGAAGAGGTTGTTGACGTTCAAGCGGGTATCGAGGTGTTCGCTGACCTTGAAGCCCGCCATCAGCCCCACCAGCAGATAGGCGTCCTGCTCGATATGGTAGGCGCCGAAGGTGGAGTTCGAGCCCTTGTTGAAGATGCTGCTCTGGCCGTACAGATTGGCCCCCACGCGCCAGCGGCTCAGCTCGCCCGGCAAGGTGTAGACGGTGTTGAGCTTGAACAGATGGCGTGGCAGATCGGTGTCGAACAGCCGGCCTTCCTTCGCCTTGTTGGCATCCTTGCGGTACTTGGTCTGGGAGAAGGTGTAGCCCGCGCCGACCTGCCAGTCGGGAGTGATGGCACCCATCAGTTCCAGATCGATGCCTTGGGCGCGCACCTTGCCCGAAGCGCCGTAGCAGGTGAAGTCGACGCAGCCGGTCTGGTCGTCCAGCTCGGCGGCGCGGTTCTGCTGGTCGATCTGGAAGAGTGCAGCGCTGGCGTTCAAGGCGCCGCCGAAGTATTCGCCTTTTATGCCCAGTTCGTAGTTCTTGCCCTCGATCGGGCGGATGATCTGGCGATCCCGGCCGGTCTCGCTCTGCGGCATGAAGATGTCGGTGTAACTGGCGTATACCGAGTGCCGCTCATCGAGGTCGTAGATCGCCCCGGCATAGCGGGTGACATTGCGGGTCACCTTGTAGTCACTGTCGGTGTAATAGCCGTCGCTGATGGCGTTGTAGACGGACGTGTTGTCGTACCAGTCGAGTCGCGCGCCGAGGATGATCTTCAGCCTGTCGACGACGCTCAGGCGTGTGGTCAGATAGGCACCTTCCTGCTCGACGTGCTCGCTGAGGCTGTAGCTGTCGGGAACATCGGGCTTGGGCAGGCCGCTGGGGTCGAAATCGAAGATGTCGGCGACCGGAATGAAGAGGGTGCTGCCGTTGGCCGCAGTCTCCACCTCGCGCTTGCTGGCGCCAAGCACCAGCTCGTGAGTACGGTCGAACAGGCTGAAGGGGCCGCTGGCGTAGATGTCGTAGGTGGACTGGTCATAGTCTCGGCGCTGGTTGAACACACGCTGCTGATAGGTCGCGTAGTGCTCAAGCACGGCACCGGTCATCTTGAAGTCGGACCAACTCTTCGACGCGCCCAGGTGCAGGCGCCAATCATTGGCGAAACGCTGGTCCAGCTCGGCGAACGCCGTGGTGTTGTAGACATCCTGATAGCTCCAGTCGTAGCCCACCGTCTTGGCACGCGAGAAGCCCACATGGCTGCCATCCGGATTGACCGGCAATCCACCCCAGTTGATGTTGTTCTTGTCGTCCTGGTTGGAGGCCCCGAGCGTCAGGGTCGTATCGTCGGTGAGGTCGATTTCGGTGATGCCGTAGAACAGATCGCGGCTGCGCCCGGCATAGTCCTGAAAGCTGTCCTTGTCGCTGTAGGCCCCGACGAAGCGTCCGCGCACGCGGTCGCTTGCGCCGAGCGGGCCACTCAGGTCGAGTTCACCCCGGTAGTTGTCCCAACTGCCCACGGAGCCCGTGAGGCTGCCCTGGAAGGCCTGAGTCGGGCGCTTGCGAATCATGTTGATCGCGGCAGACGGGTTGCCGGCTCCCTGCATCAGACCGGTGGCACCTCGCACCACCTCGACCCGGTCATAGGGCGCCATGTCGGCGGCAGCCACCCAGTCGGCGTGGTAGGTGGTGGGCAGTCCATCGAACATGAGGTTGCCGATGGGGAAGCCACGGGAAAAGTATTCGCTGTTCGCCGGTCGTGCTGCAGCCATCCGCAAACCTGGGGTGGCCTGGACCACATCGTCCAGGCTTCTCATGGACTGGTCGTCCATGCGCTGACGAGTAATCACGGTCACCGACTGCGGCGTCTCGCGCAGCGACAGGTTCAGCTTGGTCGCGGTGCTGGTCGAGCCCGTGGTGTAGCTGCCGGTTCCCTCGGTGGTGCTGCCCAGGCCGCCGGCACTGATACTGGTCGCCCCCAGCTCCAGCGCATCGCCGCTGTCGACTCTCTTTTCCAGCACATAGCTGCCGCCGGCATCGATCGCACGCAGACCGCTGCCCTCCAGCAGCCTGGCGAAGCCGGCGTCGACCGAGTAGGCGCCGCGCAGTCCATCGGAGCGGCGGCCGCCGGTCTGCGCCGCGTCGAACGACAGCGCCACTCCCGCCGCGCTGGCGAAGCGGCCGAGCACTTCGGCGAGCGGGCCGGCGGCGATGTCGTACTGGCGGACGTCCTCGACCGCGGCCGGGGACACCGGCTCGGCGGCCTGCAGCGTCGCTGCGGTCAGCGCGCCGACGCCGAGCAGCGCGGCCTGCAGGTGCCGCGCCAGGCGGTGACGGTTGAATGGATGCGACATGGTGTTTCCCCCCTTGTGTGGGTGGCCAAGCGGGCCACTGATGCAGCGAGAGCCGAACCAGGGGTAGTGAAAGTGCAAAGCGCCGGAAAATTTTTTGCGTGTTCGCATCATGGCAACACGGATCATTCCGTGGGGTGCGCCATGTGCACCGGCTTCTTCAGACCGGCACGGCACGTGCAACCTTGGCGGCCCTGGCCCTCTAGGTCGTGCGCGGAACCACCGTCACCCAGTAGCGCGTGCGGCGGATCACCCGCACGGGGAAGCCCTTCTCCAGCGCGTCCAGCGCGCGCTCCGTGTCATCCAGCGGGAAGGCGCCGGACACCTTGATGCCGGCGATGCGCGGATCGCAGCGCAGCCAGCCGCTGCGGTAGCGCGCCAGTTCGTCGATCAGCTCGCCCAGCGGCCGGTCGATGGCGATCAGGCTGCCCTGCTGCCAGGCGGCCACGGAG
Organism: Pseudomonas paralcaligenes; assembly: GCF_019655855.1. Classification (GTDB taxonomy): domain Bacteria; phylum Pseudomonadota; class Gammaproteobacteria; order Pseudomonadales; family Pseudomonadaceae; genus Aquipseudomonas; species Aquipseudomonas paralcaligenes. Next base: position 425,670 of record NZ_BPFX01000004.1, read on the forward strand.
GCATCGTTGGCCTGTGGCGGCTGCGCGCCGTCGCGGGTGAAGCGCGTGCGCTGGCCGGCCTCCAGCCGCAGGGGCGCGGCCATGCCGGGCGCCTCGACCTCGACGGCCTTCTCCAGCACCGCCACCTCGCTGCCGTGATCGTCGACCCGCACCGTGAAGCGAGTGCCCAGGGCCCGCACGCGGCCGTGCGCGGTGGCCACGCTGAACGGGCGACCGAGGGGGGCGGGCGCGGTTTCCACCAGCACTTCGCCGCCACGCAGCAGCAGCAGGCGCTGGCGTTCGTCGAAGCGGGCGTCCACGGCGCTGTCGGTGTCGAGCAGCAGCTGGCTGCCATCGGCCAGGGTGAAGCGCTGGCGCTCGCCCACCGAGGTGCGGAAGTCTGCGGTCAGGCGCCGGCCCGCATCGCTGCGCCAGCCCAGGGCGGCGACACCGCTGGCCGATACCAGCAGCGCCGCGCCCAGCAGCACGCGGCGGCGGGAATGGCCAGCGGCGGTCAGGGTGCTGGCGGCCAGCCGGCCGGGTACCTGGCCCATCTGCTGGCGCACCGACTCGATGCGCTGCCAGGCGTCGCGGTGTGCGGGGTCGGCCTCCAGCCAGCGCTGCCAGGCGAGGCGCTCCCGCTCGCCGGCGGTTTCCGCGGCCAACCGCGCATACCACTGCGCCGCCGCCCGGATCGCCTCGCGCTCGGCCGCGCCGAGCTGCCGCGCATCGCTCATGACAGGCCGGCCAGCACCAGGCAGCAGTGCTCCATCGCCCTGGCCATGTGGTTGTTCACCGTGCGCAGGGAGATGCCCAGGCGCTCGGCGATCTGCGCGTAGGTCAGCCCCTCGCACTGGGAGAGGACGAAGGTCTGCCGGACCTTCGCGCCCAGCCCGTCGAGGAGGCGGTCGATCTCCAGCAGGGCCTCGAACAGGATCGCCTGTTCCTCCAGCGACGGATGCACCGCCTCCGGCAGGCTGGCCAGGGCGTCGCGATAGGCCTGCTCCAGCGAGCGGCGACGATACAAGTCGATCACCAAGCCGCGGGCGATGGTCGTCAGGTAGTGCCTCGGCTCGCGCAGGCCGCCGGCGGTGCGTGCCAGCAGCACGCGGACGAAGGTGTCCTGGGCCAGGTCGGCGGCATCGGCGGAATTGTTCAGGCGCTGGCGCAACCAGCCAGTGAGCCAGCCGTGATGCTCGCGGTAGAGCGTATCCAGTTGGGCATGGCGGGCCGCGTCGGGGAGCAGCGTGGACATCCCGATTCCTGTAGAGGTTGCGAATAAGAATTCATCGCAATTCTACGGGGGAGAATGGGCGGTTGGGAATGGGCAAGGTGGGCAGGCAGGGGTGGAAAGCGTTTTGACGATCCCCACGCTCTGTGCCCATCGAGGCGTAGGTAGAACAATGAGCACAGAGCGTGGGGACGATCGAAGCAACAAGCTGCACCGGAACGAGTGGCCTGCTGGACAAACGATGTTTATCCAGCGGTTGTTACGGTGCTTTGGGGTATCGCGCATCCTGTTGGTGGAAAACGCTTCGCAGCACTCACCTGCTTGTTAGACGAACAGGTCAGAACTTGCTACGGATGGTGAGTGCGAAGTTACGTGGTTCTCCATAGAAGTTGCCGGCATCGGTATTGCCGACGGTCTGGTAGTAGCGCTTATCGAAGAGATTGTTGGCATTGAAGGTGGCCGACCAATGTTCATCGATCTTGTAGTCCACGCTGCCGCTCCAGATCGTATAGCCCGCCTGGATGAACTTGAATTCCTGTTCATCACCATCGAAACGCCCGGATGCAGGGTTGTACGCGTAGGTAGTGCCGCTAACGAAGTTCGAGCTCTGAGCAATGGCGCCACCACCGACTTTCCAGTCGTGCAAGCGCCCGGGCAACTGATAGGTGGTCCATAGCTTGAACAGGTGTTTGGGGGTGATGTTGCGATAGTTGGAGGTGCTGGAGTCCTTGTCACGGCTGTGATTGTAGGTATAGCCGGCAATCAGCTGCCAACCTGGCGCCAGTTCGCCGCTGACCTCGGCATCGATACCCTGGCTGACTGTCTCGCCCTGGTTGATGTAGCAGCACAGGTAGCCTTTGTAGCGGTTGTACTCGACAGGGCCATCCGCAACCGCGACGTTTTCTTGCACAGCGCGATAAATGGCGACAGAGGTGTTCAGGCGGCTATCGAAGAACTCGCCTTTGAGACCGATCTCGTAGTTCTTCGATTCGACCGGGGCGAGCGTGCCATTGTCACGGGTGCGTTGCTGATACTGGGGGCGGAAGGTCTCGGCATAGCTGGTGTAGGCCGTCCAGTTCTCGTTGATGTTGTAGGTCAGGCCGGCATAGGGTGTGAATACACCCGTATCCTCCAGCTCGCGCAGCCCCAGTTCGCCGTTCGGGCTGCCATCAGGTTTCTTGAACGGGCTGTTGCTTTCATACGAGTAGTTCGACAGGCGTCCGCCAATGGACAGCTGCAGCGAGTCGGTCAGGCTCAAACGCGTCATCGCGAACATCGACCGCTTCTTGGTGATGTGGTAGTCGTCCTTGGTCGGGTAGAAACTGGTATCGGTCGGTAGTCGCGGATCGAAGACATTGACCGGCGTGCCGTTCGCAGTCGTCGTGAACTGCTCCGTCCAGGAATTACCCTTCTGGTAGTCGGCACCGAAAACGACGTCATGCTGCAAGTCGAACAAAGTGAAACCGCCCTTGACGGTGGCACTGTAGCCCGTGCGATCCATGCCGGTCTTGGCCGGGAAGGCCCAGAAGGTATGTCCGCTGTTGTCTGAGGGGTCGACCGCGCCGATGGTATAGGCACCCATCGCATCGCGATCCATCTCCATGCGCATGGCATCCAGTGTGATGCCCCAGTCGTCGGTGAAATTGTGCTGCAGTTTGAGGAAACCTTGCTTGGTGGTTTCGTGGGTGTGGTTCCAGTCGGTAGTCAGAGAGGTTTTACGCGACAACTTCAGATCTGCACCGTCGGCATAACGGGGCAGGCCAGCAAAGTTACTCACCCCATCCTGTTCCTGGTAGCTACCTCCGACGGTCAGCAGGGTGTCGGGTGTGACATCGAATTCCATGGAGCCATAGAGGATCTTGGTTTTCATGTTGCCGGGGCTATAGAAGAACTTGCGATCCTGGTAGGCGGCGCCCAGCCGTCCCCGGACATTGCCGGACTCGGTCAGCGAACCGGTCGCGTCCAGTTCGGAACGGTAGTTGTCCCAGCTTCCCGCTGACGTGGAGAAGGTCAGCTGGTTGTGATCAAGCGCGCGCTTGCGCACCAGGTTGATGGTGCCCCCCGGATCACCCGAACCCGAGTACAGGCCATCGACACCGCGCAGGAATTCCACATGGTCGAACTGCACCATGTCCAGTTGGCTGACCGAACCGAAGCCCACCATGACGGTGTCCATCGGCGCGCCGCCGTCGATCTGGATGTTGTTGACCTGGAAGCCACGCGAATAGAAGTTGCTGTCGTTACCCAATGACGAACCTGCGGTTTGTGTGGCGCGGGAATGGGTAACACCGGTCGTCCTGTCCATTACATCAGTCAGGCTGGTGAGGTTTTGATCTTCGATGCGCTGCCGCGTCATCACCGAGACCGAGTGCGGCACCTCACGCAGTGACTTGGCTACCTTGCTTCCTACGGTTACCGAGCCTGTAGTGTACGAACCGGTACCCTCGGTAGTAGCGCCCAGTTGCGTGCCAGTCACGGTAGTCGCCCCCAGTTCCAACGCACCAGCGCTGTCCACGGCCACCTCCAGCGCATAGTTGCCGCCGGCATTGAGCGCGCGCAGGCCAGTACCGGCCAGCAAGCGGGACAGGCCCTCGTTAACTGAATAGCTGCCATTGAGCCCAGGGCTGTGCTTGCCGGCGGTGAGCTGGGCGTCCACCGAGAGCAGGATGCCGGCCTCGCTGGCGAAGCGGTTCAGCGCCTGGTCCAGGTTGCCGGCGGGAATGGCGTAGGCGCGCGCCTGCTCGCTGGCGGCCGGCTGGGCCTGGGCGACGGGCAGGAACGGCAGCGCACCGGCGGCCAGCAGGCCGGCGAACAGGGCGTGGCGAACCGAGCGGGTCAGCGGGGTACGGCGGAAAGAGCTTGCCTGCGGCATTCTGGGACGTCCTCTTGAGAATGCGTTCTGAGTGAGTTCAAGAGGTATCCCGAGCGAGCCGGCAAAACCGACAAGGCTTCGCCAAAAATTTTCACGACGCATTCGCAGCCGCTGCGCTGCCTGCCCGTAGGATGCGCCGGGCGCACCGATTGGCCGATGGTGCGCACGGCGCACCCTATGCCGGGCCGACCGTCACCCAGTAGCGGGTCAGGCTGTGCACCTTGACCGGCAGCGACTGCTGCAGCGCCATCAGCACGCGGTCGGTGTCGGCCAGGGGGAACACGCCGGTCAGCGGCAGCTCGGCCACCGCCGGGTCGCAGCGCAGCACACCCGGGCGATGGCGGGACAGCTCGGCGAGGAAGCGGCCGAGCGGCATGCGTTCGGCCACCAGGCGACCCTCCCGCCAGGCGATGGCGTTGGGGTCGGCGGGCCCGGCCACCTCCAGGCGCTCGGCGGAGAACCAACGGCGCTGGCCGGCCTGCAGGCGCGAGGCGGGGAGCAGGCGCGGGCGCAGCTCCAGTTCGCCCTCGTACAGCTCCACGCGGCTGCCACCATCGACTTCATAGACCGAGAAGCGCGTCCCCAGCGCCTGGATCTCGCCGGCCGGGGTCTCCACGATCAGCGGGCGGCGGGCCGGGTCGTGGCCGCTGTCGAGCAGCAGCTCGCCGGCGAGCAGGCGGATGCGCCGTTCGCTGTCGCTGAAGCGGATGTCCACGGTGCTGCCGCTGTTCAGGTCGAGCCGGCTGCCGTCCGGCAGGGTGCGCTGCAGGCGCTCGCCGGTGCCGCTGCGCAGGTCGGCCATGGCTTCGCGCCAGGGCAGCCGCGACTGGGCCAGGTAGCCGCCGCCACCCGCCATCAGCAGCAGGCCGAGCAGCTTGAGCGCCTGGCGCCGGCGCGCGTCGGGCAGGTCGCGCAGTACGGTGCGGGCGGTGTCGGCCGGCACCGCGGCCAGGGTGCCCTGCAAGCGCTCCAGGCGCTGCCAGGCGCGGCGATGCTCGGGGTCGGCGGCCTGCCACTCGGCGAAGCGCCGACGCTGCTCGTCGTCCAGCGGCTCGCCCCAGTGCAGCATCAGCCAGTGGCTGGCCTGTTCGACGATGGCTAGCGCGATGGGCGCGTCGGCGGCGGGCTTCATTCGGCGTACAGCACTTGGTAGCAGGCGGCGATGGCGCGCAGCATGTACTTCTGCACCGAGCTGACGCTGACCTGCAAGCGCTCGGCGATCTGCGCGTAGGTCAGCCCCTCGAACTGGGACAGCAGGAAGGCTTCGCGCGCCTTGCCCGGCATGCTGTCGAGCATGGCGTCTATCTGCATCAGGGTTTCGATGACCATGGCGCGGGTCTCCAGCGAAGGCGTTTCCAGCTCGGGCAGGGCGGCGAGGCTGTCGAGATAGGCCTGCTCGATGCGCTGGCGGCGCCACTGGTCGATGACCAGGTTCCTGGCGATCTGCACCAGGTAGCGGCGCCCCTCGCCCAGCTCGGGCAGGCGGCGGGTCACCAGCAGGCGCAGGAAGGTGTCCTGGGCCAGGTCGGCGGCCCGCTCGCGATCCCCCAGCCGCCGGCGCAGCCAGCCGTTCAGCCAGCCATGGTGGTCGCGATAGAGGCCATGCAGGTCATCGTGCAGCGATGAGGGGGGCGGAGCGCTGGACACCCGGATCTCCCAGCCTTGCTTGATTGCGGATAAGAATTGATCGCAATTGTAGGGAGACGGACGCGCTTTGGGAACAGGCGCGAGGAGTGGCGGAACCTGTAAATTCGGTAAATCTTTTGCCGTTTCCGCCGGAGTCGTCCGTCTTGGTAGTTGAGAGATGGAAATGCGGTAGGTGCTCAGCAAGTAGGGCGGGTACAACCCGCGAGCTTGGCCAGGGGTGTGGTGCTCGCGCGGGTTTCACCCGCCCTACGGACTGCCGTGTAGGCAGCTCAGAAAGTTCTATTCCGACTACGTTCCAGCTGGGTTTCCTTCACTGCCGTATAGGCAGCTCAGAAACTTGAATCCCCCGCGGGTGATTGAGCCGGGCGCTTCACTGCCGTATAGGCAGCCCTTGACCCTTAGTGACCACCTCCCTCCTACCGCCAGCCACCGCCCAAGGCCCGGGCCAGGGCCACGCCGGTCTGTAGGCGGGCCAGGCGGAGTTGGGCGCTCTGGTCTTCGGCGGCGTAGAGGGTGCGCTGGGCGTCGAGGAGGTTGAGCAGGTCGTCGGCACCGGCGCGGTAGCGTTGTTCGGCCAGGCGCAGGGCGCGTTCGGCCTGGGCCTGGACTTCCTGCTGGGCCTGCCACTGGGCGTCGACGCCGGCGCCGGCGTTGAGCGCCACCTGCACGTCGGCGAAGGCCTCGACGATGCTCTTGCGGTAGTCGGCCAGCAGTTCCTCGCGGCGCGCGGCGCTGCGGTCGCGTTCGGCGGCCAGGGCGCCGCCGTCGAAGATCGGCGCGGCCAGGGCGGCGGCCAGGGAGTACACCGGGTCGGCGAAGAGCCGGCTCAGGCGGTTGGCCGAGCCGCTGGCGCCCGCCGATAGGTTCAGCCGTGGCAGCAGCGCGGCCCGCGCCGCGCGCAGGTCGGCGTCGGCGGCGCTCAGGCGGGCTTCGGCGCGGGCCAGGTCCGGGCGGCGCAGCAGCAGTTCGCTGGGCAGGCCGCCGTCCAGCGTCGGCACGTCCAGGCTGGCCAGGGCGCTGCGGGCCTGTTCCGCCGGTTCGCCCTGGCCGAGCAGCACGGCCAGCTGGCTGCGCACGTCGTCCACCTGCTGGCGCAGTTCCTCGCGAATCCGCCGCTGCTCGGCGACCAGGCCGCGCTGCTGGGCCAGTTCCAGCGGCGTGGCGGCGCCGGCCGCCTGGCGGGCTTCCACGGTGGCCAGCACCCGCTCGGCGTTGGCCAGGTTGAGCCCGGCCAGGCGCAGGCGTTCGCCCAGGGCGATCTGGCGCAGCCAGGCGTCGGCGACGCTGGCGGTGAGGGTCAGGCGCAGGGCATCGCGGTCGAAGCGGCTGGCGGCTAGTTCGGCCAGCGCGGCGTCGTGGTCGGCGGCCAGGCGCCCCCACAGGTCGACTTCGTAGCTGGCGGCCAGGCCGCCGCTGTACCGGGTGCCCACAGTCTCCGCGTCGCCGCCGAGGCGTCCTTCGCGGTTGGCGCCGAGAGTGCCGTCCAGCCTCGGCAGCAGGGGCGCGCCGGCGGCGCGGGCGGAGGCCTCGGCCTGGCGCAGGCGGGCGGCGGCGGCGGCCAGGTCGTGGTTGCCGGCCAGGGCCTGTTCGATCAGGGCGTCCAGCTCGGCGCTGGCGAAGCCGCGCCACCAGTCCTGGTTCGGCGCCTCGCCGGCGAGCGGGGCGTGGCGCCAGGCCTGCGGCGCCTCGGGCAGGGTGTCCGCCGCATCTGGCGCGTGGCTGCAAGCGGCGAGCAGGAGGATCAGCGGAAGCGGCAGGTATCGGGTCATCGGCATCTCATTCATTCGCTGGCCAGGGCGGCGACCGGGTCGAGGGCGGCGGCGGTCTTCGCCGGCAGGTAGCCGAACAGCAGACCGGTGCCCACCGCGCAGGCGAAGGCCAGCAGCATCGCCGACAGCGAGAAGATCAGCGGCACGCCGGCCAGCAGCAGGCCGGCGCCGACGACCAGGCCGATCAGCACGCCGGCGCTGCCGCCGACCACGGTGACCAGCACCGCCTCGGTGAGGAACTGGCGCAGGATGTCGCGCTGGCGCGCGCCGGTGGCCATGCGGATGCCGATCTCGCGGGTGCGTTCGCGCACCGTCATCAGCATCACGTTCATCACGCCGATGCCGCCCACCAGCAGGGATACGGCGGCGATCAGGCCGAGCATCAGGGTCATGCTGTCCTGGGTCTTGGCCTCGGCCTGCAGCTTGGCGGCGGCGTTGCCGATGCCGATGTCGTCACGGCCGTGGCGCGCGCGCATGAGGTCGCGGATGGCCGCCTCGGCGTCCAGCACCCGGCTGGTGGAGACGGCGTCGATCACCGAGTAGTCGGGCTTGCCGAAGGCCTGGAACACGCGGATGCGCGCCGAACGGTAGGGGATGAGGACCATTTCGTCGTAGCTTTCGTTGCCGGAGTCGGCGCCCTTCTCGGCCATCACGCCGATCACTTCGAAGGGCGAATCGGCGATCAGCAGCTGGCGCCCGATCGGGTCGTCGCTGCCGAAGAACTGCTGGCGGGCCTTGTGTCCGAGCACCACCACCGGGGCCATGGCGCGGTCCTCGGCGTCGCTGAAGAAGCGCCCGGCGGCCACCGCCCAGTGGTGGATGCGCGGCAGCTCCGCGCTGCCGGCCAGGGTGTAGACGCTACGCGAGACGTTGCCGTGGCGCACGCTCAGCGGGTCGCCGATCACCGGCATGGCGGCGCGCACTTCGGGCAGTTCGGCGATGGCCTCCAGGTCTTCCACGGTGACCACACCCTCCGGGCCGCCGTCCGCCGGCTGGATGCCGCCGAGGTACATCATGGTGGCACCCATGGAGGCCATCTGCGCCACGACCCGCTGCTTGGTGCCGAGGCCGATGGACAGCATGACGATCACCGAGGCGACGCCGATGACGATGCCGAGCAGGGTCAGGGCGGTGCGGAAGCGGTTCAGGCCCATCACCCGCCAGGCCGAGCGGAGCATCTCGCCCAGTTCGCCGAGGAAACTGGCGCCGGCGTCCAGCCCCGCCTGGCTCGGGTCCGGCGGCGGCAGCGTGGCGCTGGTTTCATGGCTGCCGCTGTCGGCGACGATCTGGCCGTCGCGGATCTCGATCACCCGCCGCGCCTGTTCGGCGACGCCGCGGTCGTGGGTGATCAGGATGATGGTGTGGCCGGTGTCGGCCAGCTCGCGCAGCAGCGCCATGACCTCGCGGCCGCTGTGGCTGTCGAGGGCGCCGGTGGGTTCGTCGGCGAGGATGATGCGGCCGCCGTTCATCAGCGCCCGGGCGATCGACACGCGCTGCTGCTGACCGCCGGAGAGCTGGCCGGGGCGGTGCTCCAGGCGCTCGCCGAGGCCGAGGCGTCCGAGCAGGCTGCTGGCCCTGGCGTAGCGCTCGGCCGGCGGCACGCCGGCGTAGATCGCCGGCACCTCGACGTTCTCGCGGGCCGATTCGGTGGCGATCAGGTGGTAGCCCTGGAACACGAAGCCGAACGCCTCACGGCGCAGCCAGGCCAGTTCGTCGGTGTTCATCTCGGCCACGTCGCGGCCGGAGAAGCGGTAGCGGCCGGCGCTGGGGCGGTCGAGGCAGCCGAGCAGGTTCATCAGGGTGGATTTGCCCGAGCCGCTGGCGCCGACGATGGCGACGAATTCGCCGGCGTGGATGCGCAGGTCGATGCCGCGCAGCACTTCGACTTCCGGCGCGCCGCCTTCGCCACCGTAGCGGCGGCGGATGCCTTCCAGTTCGATCAGCGGCGTCGCTACCACTGGAACCTCGACGGACGCTCGTCGACGCGCTCGCCGGTGATCAGGCGCTCGCCCTCGGCCAGCCCGTCGATCACCTCGGCGCTCTGCCGGCTGCGCGCGCCGACGTGCACCTCGCGTAGCTGCGCATGGCCGTCGCCGTCGAGCACCCGGGCGGAGAACACGCCGGGCTTGCCGGGCAGCGGGTCGAGCGCTTCGAGGGGCGCGGTGAGCACGCCGCGGGCGGCGGCGGTGATGAAGGTCACCTGGGCGGTCATCTGCGGCAGCAGCTCGCCGTCGCCGTTGTCCACGTCGAACAGCACGGTGTACTGCACGGCCTGGGTGGCGCTCGCCGGGGCGCTGTCGCCCGAGGCGGAGACTTCCACCGGCGGCGCCGGCAGGATCTGGCGGATCTGCCCTTCCCAGCGGCGCTCGTCGCCGCCCAGGGTGGAGAAGTACAGCGGCATGGCCGGCTTCAGGGCGCGGATGTCGGCCTCGGAGACCTTGACCCAGGCGGTCATCTGGCCGAGGTCGGCGATGCGCATCACGGTGGGGGTCTGGTAGGTGGCGTTGAGGGTCTGGCCCTGTTTCACGTCGATGCCCAGCACGGTGCCGTCGATGGGCGCGTACAGGCGGGTGTAGCTGAGCTGCGCCTCGTTGCCGCGCAGGCGGGCCTGGGCTTCGGCGATGCGCGCGCGCAGCTGCTTCAGCCGCGCCTCGGCCGAGCGCAGGTTGGCAACGGCGGTCTGCACGTCCTCGTCGCGGGTCGCCTCGGCGGCGGCCAGGCGCTGCTGGCGCTGGTGCTGCTGGCGCGCCAGGTCGAGCTGGGCCTGCTGGTCGGCCAGTTCGGCGCGCAGGCCGTCGAGCGCGGCGCGGTCGGCCTCGACTTCGGCCTGGTGCAGGCTGGCGTCGATTTCCGCGAGCAGCTGTCCCTTCTCGACCCGGTCGCCGGCCTCGACGTGCAGGCGGGTGACCTGGCCCGAGACCTGGGCGCCGACGTCCACCGAGTGACGCGGCTTCAGGGTGCCGATGGCGACCACCGTGGCCTGCAGGTCGCCCCGGCCGATGGGCGCGGTGTCATAGGCGGCGGCCGGCTGGCCCCACCACAGCCAGGCCGCCGTCGGCACGCAGAGGATCACGGCGGCCGTCAGGCCACGACGCAGGAGCGGGGGGAAACGCGGGGTCATCGACACATCCTTGCACGGTGCCGGCTCAGCCGGCGGTCAGCAGCAACGCCGGCAGGCCGGCGCCGGCCGCGATGGCGGCCAGCAGGGCGGCGGTGCGGGGGCGGTAGGGCAGCAGCAGGACCAGGGCGAACGCGCCGACGCTGAGCATGCCCAGCCAGACCACCGGGCCGACGGCGCCGCCCCAGATCAGCACGCAGGGCCACACGGCAACGGCCAGCAGCAGCCAGCCGGCTACCCGCAGCAGGCGCTGGCGGGTGGGCGCCTTGTGTTTCCACACCTGGGAATGGTGGCGGTCCATGGCCAGGCACAGGCCGGCCATGCCGGCATAGCAGAGCGCAATGGCCAGGGTCGCGGCGAGGATCAGGGTCATCACTGGGCCTCCAGGGCGGCGGCCCGCTGGCGGCTGCGCACCGGCGCCGTGCGCGGCCGGCTCAGGCGCCAGGCGACCCACAGCGAGAGCGCGCCGAAGCCGAGGGCGACCAGCTCGACGCCCGCCCGCTCGCCGTCGCCGCGCTGCAGATAGACGAACAGGTGCTCGCCGACGGTCAGCCAATTGAGCAGCGGCAGCAGTGCGCACAGGGCGGCCAGCGCCAGCAGTTGCTCGATCCAGGCGCGCTGCGGCGGGCGCAGGGCGGCGTGGACGAAGCCGAGCAGCCAGACCGCGAAGAACGCGGCGATCTCCCATTCCGGCCGGTCCGGCAGGCTCAGCGGCAGCAGGCGGTTGGCCCAGAAGAAGGCGATGCAGGCGATGCTCAGGCCGGTGAGGGTGCCGATGTTGAGCACCTCGATCAGCCGGTAGACCCGCGGCGTGGCGGCGCCGAACTCGTTCAGCGAGCGCTGCCGGCGCTTGACCATGAACAGCAGGGCGCCGGTGGCCAGCATCGCCGCGCCGGCCAGGCCGCTGAAGAAGTACAGCCAGCGCACCAGGTTGCCGCCGAAGCCGGCGAAGTGCAGGTTGGCCATCACCGATTGCACGTCCTGGGCCGAGCCGCCGCGCAGTTCGCCGGGCATCTGGATGTCGGTCTGCTCACCGGTCACGCCGTTGAAGAACACCTGGCCGCCGCCGTCGCCCAGCAGGCGGTACTCGCCGGGCTTCTCGATGAAGCGGCCGAACACGCGCACGCTGGCGCTGCTGTCGTTGGGGTGTTCGATGCTGATGAAGCTCACCGGGCGGCCGAGGCCTTCCTCGGCGTGAACCAGCAGCTCGTCCATCGCCGTCAGCGGGGCGGCGATGCCGGTCAGTTCCTGGGGCGCCGGGCGCGCCATCAGCTCGGCGAAGTAGGCCTCGTCGCTCTCGTAGTGGGCCATGACCCCCGCCGGCATATACAGCGAGTAGAAGGTCGCCAGGCCGGTGTAGGCGATCATCAGCTGGAACGGCAGGCTCAGCACCGACAGCGCGTTGTGGGCGTCCAGCCAGCTGCGCTGGCCCTTGCCGGGGCGGAAGGTGAAGAAGTCCTTGAAGATGCGCTTGTGGATGACGATGCCGCTGACCAGCGCCACCAGCATGGCCATGGTGAAGGCGCCGACGAACCAGATGCCGGCGGTGCCGCCGTGGAATTCGAAGTGCATGTGCACGAAGTGGTGGCCGCCTTCGCTGTCCCGCTCGTGCGAGGTGTCCACCAGTTCGCCGCTGACCGCGTCGATGCTCTTGTTGTGGAAGACCTCCTGGGCGTCTTCCCAGAACAGGCGGATATTGGGGTCTTCGTCCGACGGTAAACCGATGCCCCAGAAGTGGCCGTCTGGCGCATTCTCGGCGAGCCAGGCCATGCCTGTGCGCACCGCCTGCGGCCGGTCGAAGCCGTCGTCCAGGCCGGACTCGCCGGTGGCTTCGCTGGCCTGGGGCAGGTGCGGTTTCATCCAGCGGGTGATGGGGTCGTCGAACACGCCCAGGCTGCCGGTGAGGAAGATGACGAACAGTACCCAGCAGGCCCACAGCCCGCCCCAGGTGTGCAGCCAGGCCATGGCCTGGCGGAAGCCGCCCTCGGCGGCGCCGTTCTGTGCCTTGCTCATGCGTCACCTCCGAGCAGCAGGCCGGCGCCGGTCAGCACCAGCGAGGCGATCGCCAGGATCAGCCAGATGCGCCGCAGGTTGGGTGTGGCGAACGCCCACACGATCACCGCGGTGTAGACCGCGAAGCTGGCCAGCGACGAGGCGAGCACGGCCTGGGTCTTGGGCAGCGGCAGGATCGCGCCGAGGAAGATGACGCTGGCGCAGGTGAGGGCATAGCCGCCGAGAATCGCTGCGGCGACGCGCGACAGGAGGGCGAGCGTCGCCCCGGAAGGTGAAGCGAGAGGTTTCATGGGTAATCACTGGCTGGCGGGAACATGGGCAGGCGAGCGCGGCGGTGGGCGGGCGCACGCGACGAAAGCTGCCATATATCACTGTTCATGACGAACGAGCGCGGCAAAACCTGCATGCCGCTGGTCGGCGAACTGCAACAGATTGTGTCAGAGCCCGCTCACGATCTCGCGGGCGAGACGATATGCACCATTGTGGGAGCGGCCTTGGCCGCAAGCTCTTGTTTCAGCGCACGAGCATTCGCGGCCAAGGCCGCTCCCACGGTGCCTCGCAGGCCAGGAGCGAGGTCAGGTCATTGCCAGGGCCAGCAGGCCGAGTGCTGGTGCCGCCACGGCCACGCGCGGTATCCAGCGTGGCCGGTAGCTGTGCAGCAGGACCAGGGCGTAGCCCGCCGCCGCCAGCAGGCCGACCCAGAGCACCGAGCCGAACGCCCAGCCCTGCTGGAACAGGCAGGCGGCTAGGCTGAGGGCCAGCGAGAGCCAGCCGCCAGCCCGCAGCAGGCGCGCGCGGAGGGCGGACGGCGCCTGGCCGAACACGTCCTGGTGGTGGCGGTTCATGGCCAGGCTGAGGCCGGTCAGGCCGCAGTAGGCGGCCGCCAGGGCGAGGGTGCTCATCCGCGAGTCTCCAGGGCATCCACTTGGGTTTCCGGCCGGGTATCCGTTCGAGCTTCCGACCGGGTCTCCGCCCGGCTCGTCGGCGCCGCCTTCTCCGGCCGGGGCGCGCGCGCCGGGCGCACCACCGGCCGATGGCTGTGGATCTTCCAGCTCAGCCAGGCGCACAGCAGACCGAGCCCGAGCAGGCCGGCGTCGAACCCCGCCACCAGCCAGTCGCCGTAGGCCAGGCCACCCGGCAGCGGCCAGCGCCCCATGACCAGCTCGAACAGCGGCAGCAGGCACAGCAGCAGGGCGACGCCGGCCCACTGCTCGACCCAGGCGCGGCGGTGCGGGCGCACGGCGGCATGCGCCAGGGTCAGGCCCCAGACCGCGAAGAAGACGTGGATTTCCCAGGCCGCGCGGCCCTCCAGGCCGGCCGCCAGCAGGCGGTTGGCCCACAGGTAGGCGGCCATGGCCAGCGGCAGGCCGGCGATGGCCGCCACGTTGAGCACCTGCACCAGGCGGTGGCCGAAGGGCGTCTTCGCGCCCGCCTTGGCCGGCGGCGGCGCGCGCTTGACCAGCCAGAGCACCGCGCCGCTGGCGATCATCACGCAGCCACCGAGGCCGCAGAGGAAGTACAGCCAGCGCAGCAGCGGCGCGGCGAAGTGGCCGAGGTGCAGGCCGACCAGGGTGCGGTTGAACTGGGCGGCGGGCTTGAGCTGGCCGATTTCCTCCAGCACCCGACCGTCGCTGGCGTCCAGCAGCAGGCCGCCGCCGACGCCGGAGATGCTGGCGCTGCGGTCACGGCGCAGCTCCACGCGGGCGGCGCTGTCGCCCGGGGTGAACAGGGTCAGCGAGCCAACCCGGCTGCCGTCGCCCCAGTGCGTCTCGGCCTGGCGGATCAGCGCGGCCAGGTCGGGCATCGGCGCCGGCGTGCCGCTGCGCGGTTCGCCGTGGGCGTGGGGGAACACTTCGTCGAACAGCAGCTCGCGGTCCTTGCCGTACTCGAACTGCACCGCCCAGGGCAGGTAGATCAGGATGAAGATGACCAGGCCGCTGTAGGTGATCATCAGGTGGAAGGGCAGCGCCAGCACCGAGACCACGTTGTGGCCGTCCAGCCAGCTGCGCTGGCCCTTGCGCGGGCGGAAGGTGAAGAAGTCCTTGAAGATCTTCTTGTGAGTGACGATGCCGCTGATGATCGCCACGAACATGAACATGGTGGCGATGCCGACGATGATTCGCCCGGTCAGCGCATCGAGGTGCCAGAGCTGGAAGTGGAAGCGGTAGAAGAACTCCCCGCCCTGGGTGTCGGCCTCCTTCAGCTGCGCGCCGCTGGCGGGGTCCAGGGTCATCCGGCCGAACGGGATGCCGGGGCCGAACCAGCGCGCCTGCAGGGTCGGGTTGCGCGCGTCCGGCAGCTGGACGATCCAGCTCGGCGCGTTGGCCGGCGCCTGTTCCTGCAGGGTCGCCAGGACGTTGTCCCAGTTCGGCACCGCGCCCGCGTCCAGGCCGTGACGCTCCGGATGCATCCAGTGATCCAGCTCGTCCTTGAAGTAGCTCACCGTGCCGGTTAGGAAGATGGCGTAGAGCAGCCAGACCAGCAGCAGGCCGGCCCAGGTATGCAGCCACGCCTGCGACTGGCGGAAGCCTTCGCGCGCCAGCACCTCGCGCGCTTGCGTTGCCTGGCTCATGACGCGGCGCCCTTGAGCCACCAGGCCAGGCCGGCCATCAGCAGGGCGGGCAGCAGCAGGCCCAGCCAGGCCTGGCGGCCGCTGTGCACGGCGAACGCCCAGCAGACGGCGGCGGCGTAGACCACGAAGCCGAGCATGCTGGCGGTGACCACTGCCTCGGAGCGGGCCATCGGCAGTATCTGGGACAGCAGCAAGGTCGCCGCCACGGCCAGGCCGTAGCCGCCGAAGATGGCGGCCAGGGCGCGGGACGCTACCGCCATGCGGTAGCGCCAGTCGAGGGCGACGGGTTTCATTCCACGCTGAAGCCCAGGGTGTGGACGTAGCGGGTCTTCTCGTACGGCTTGCCGTCGAACTCGCCCTTGCCGTCCACGCCGTGGGCGACTTCCAGCAGGTACTGGCCCTTCCACGGCAGGGTCAGGGTGACCTGGCCCTTGTCGTCGGTGTGGAACGGCTTGCCCCACTTCTGCGGCGAGAAGGCCATCACTTCGGCCTTGGGCACCGGCTTGCCGTCCAGCAGGAGGGTGAAGGTGTTGTCGCCGGCCTTGGCCGGGACCAGTTCGAAGGCGCTGGCGGCTTTGGTTTCGCTGCGGCCGGTCTTGGCCACGAAGACCACGCGGTTGTCGTTGCGCACCAGTTCCTTGGTCAGGCGCACGTCGCCCTGGCCCTGGGTGGCGAACGCCAGGTGGTCGTTGGCCTGGGTGCCGGCGAAGGGCTTGCCGGCCAGCACGGCCTGGCTGCCGTCGAGCATCTTCAGCGGGCCTTCGCGGGTTTCGCGCAGGTCGTCCGGCCACTCGCCGAAGTAGGCGCGGGTCTCGCCCTGGGCTTCGCGCTCCAGCCACACCATGTGGGCCTGGGCGAGGTTGGACACGGCGCAGAGGCCGAGGGCGGTCAGCAGGAGTTTGGCTTTCATCGAGTCGTCTTCCTTATCGTCGTGGTGGTATCAGAACTGGTACTTGGCGGTGGCCATCAGGTTGCGCGGGGCGCCGTAGGTGTGGCCGCCGGTGTTGAGCAGGTATTTCTCGTCCAGCAGGTTGTCCAGGTTGAGGCTGACCGCCAGCTGCTCGGTGGCCTGGTAGCGGGCCATCAGGCCGACCACGGTGTAGGCGTCCTGGGCGAAGGACTTGCGGTAGTTGCCGGTCTGGCCGCTGGCGTGGATCTCGCTCTGCCAGTTGACGCCGCCGCCGACGGTCAGCTTCTCCAGCGCGCCGGGCAGGCGGTAGGTGGTGAACAGCTTGAACTGATGGCGCGGCTGGTCCGGGTTGATGCGGTCGCCGGCCTTGTTGCGGGTGACCACCTGGGTGAAGCCGCCGGCCAGGTTCCAGCCGGGGGTCAGCTCGCCGGAAACCTCCAGTTCGTAGCCGCGCGCCTTGGTGTTGCTCTCGGCCACGTAGGCGTTGCCGCCGGAGGGGGTCAGCTCGTTGCCGTCGCGCACGGCCAGGTTGTCCTTGCGCACCTCGAACACGGCCACGCTGGCGTTCAGCCGGCCGTCGAAGAACTCGCTCTTCAGGCCCAGCTCGTAGTTGTCGCCCTCTTCCGGCTCCAGCGTCTTGCCGTCCCGGTCCTCGTTGCTCTGCGGGTTGAAGATGCTGGTGTAGCTGGCGTAGGTGGAGAGCCAGTCGTTGAGGTCGTAGACCACGCCGACGTAGGGGATGGTCACGCCGGTCTCGACCAGGTCCTGGGTCTGGGTGCGGTTCTTCCAGTCGGTCACCCGCGCGCCGAGGATCACCGAGAGGTCGTCGGTGGGGCGCAGGCGGGTGGCCAGGTAGCCGCCGAGCTGGCGGCTGTCGCGCCAGTCGCGGCCGGCGGAGGGGAAGTTGGGCAGCGGGATGTCGCCATCGAACTCGTCCGCGTTGGCGATCGGCACCACCACTCGCCGGAACGCCGGGTCGTCGCGTTCGAGGTCGAAGTAGTTCATGCCCAGCATCAGTTCGTGCTCGCGGCCGAACAGCTGGTAGGGGCCGCTGGCGAAGAAGTCCAGGGCGTTCTGCTGCGGGGTCTGTTCCGAGCGGCCGGTGGTCACGGTGCCGGCGCGGGTCACGGCGTTCGGGTCCGGCGCGGCGACGCCGTAGTTCTGCTCGGTGTCCAGCCAGGTGCGGTTGGCCGACAGGGTGCTCTGCCAGCCGTTGCCGAACTGGTGTTCGAGGGAAGCGAACAGGGTGTAGCGCTCCAGGTCGAGGTAGGACCAGCGGGTGACCGCGCTGTCCGAGCGGGAGTGGTGGGTCTTGTTGCCGGCGTTGTCGGCCAGCGAGAAGTTGTGCGGCGAGGCCTCGTCGTAGTCGCTGCGGTTCGCCTCCAGGCCCACGCTGAGCAACGTGGCGTCGGTCAGGTCCAGCTCGACCACGCCGTAGAAGATGTCGCTCTCGCCGCTGTAGCGGTCCTTCCACGAACGGCCTTCGTTGTGCACCGCGACCATCCGGCCGCGCAGGTTGCCCTGGCTGTCCAGCGGGCCGGAGACATCGGCCTCGACCCGGTAGCGGTCCCAGGTGCCGGCGCTGCCGAGGACGTGGGCCTGGAACTCGGCAGTGGGCTTCTTGCGCACCAGGTTGATGCTGGCGCTGGGGTCGCCGGCGCCGGTCAGCAGGCCGGTGGCGCCACGCACCACGGTGATCTGGTCGTAGATCGCCGTGTCCATGCTGCCGATGCTGCCGCTCAGGCCCTGCAGGGCGCCGGACGAGGTGACCACGCCGTTCAACTGGTAGTTGTTGATGGCGAAGCCGCGGGAATAGAAGCTCACGTAGCCGGCGCCGTCGTCGCCGTACTGGCGGCGGCTGATGCCGGGGGCCTGCTCCATCACCGCGCCGACGCTGGTGAGGTTTTGGTCATCCATGCGCTGGCGGGTCATCACGGTGACCGACTGCGGGGTCTCGCGCAGCGACAGGTCGAGCTTGGTGGCGCTGCGGGTCGCGCCGCTGGTGTAGGAGCCGGTGCCCTCGGTGGTGCCGCCGAGGCCGGCACCGGTGATGCTGGTGGCGTCCAGCTGCAGCGAGGCGCCGCTCTCGGCCGGCGGCAGCAGCGAGTAGTTGCCGCTGGCCTGGCGCACCACCTGCACGCCGCTGCCGGCCAGCAGGCGCTGCAGGGCCTGGTCCGCCGGCAGGCGGCCCTGCACGCCGGGCGAGCGCAGGCCGCGCACGGTGTCCGGCGAGTAGGACAGGCTGACCCCGGTGGTTGCGGCGAAGCCGTTCAGCGCCGACTCCAGGGAACCCGAGGCGATGGCGAAGTCGTATTCCGCCACCACGTTCTGCGCCCAGGCCGGCTCGACCAGCAGCACGCCGGCGACCGGCAGCGCCAGCGCCGCGCCCAGCAGCGCGCGGTTGACGGCCAGCCCCAGCGGGCTGAGGAGGGGGAAGCGGCGAGGCGACGACGTGCGGCGTGAAGCGTTGTGGCGCGACATGGAAGGTTCCTGAGTGGTTGGCAAGGGTGCGCCGCTGCGGGCGCTTTCCTTCCAAGTCGAATGAGAATCGAAATCGACAACACCCGGGACGAAAAAATCTTGTTCGGCGCTCATCGCTTCAGGCCGGCACCACGCGCACCCAGTAGCGGCTGAGGCGATGCACGCACAGCGGCAGGGTGTCGCTGAGGTTGTCCAGCACCGCGTCGCTGTCGGCCAGCTGGAAGGCGCCGGAGATGCGCAGCTCGCCCAGCGCCGGGTCGCAGGTCAGCAGGCCGGGGCGGTAGCGCGCCAGTTCGTCGATGAAGCGCGGCAGCGGCCAGTCGCTGACCACCAGCATGCCGCGCATCCAGGCGTCGGCATGGGCCTCCAGCGGCTCCGGCGCGGCCCAGTCGGCGGCGCCGTACCACAGCTGCTGGCCGCTCTCGACGCGCCGTGGCCGGCCCGGCGCGTCCAGCGGGCGCACCTCCACCGCGTGCTGCAGCACCCGCACCTGGGTGCGTTCGTCGTCCTGGCGCACCAGGAAGCGGGTGCCGAGCGCGCGGATGCTGCCCTGGGCGGTGTGCACGACGAAGGGCCGGCCGAGCGCGTCTGCTGCGGTCTGCACATGGATCTCACCGCGCAGCAGGCGCAGTTCGCGCATGTGCGCGCCGTAGGCCAGGTCGAGGGCGGTGTCGCTGTTCAGCTGCACCCGGCTGCCGTCCGGAAGGCGCAGCTCGCGGCGCTCGCCGACGCCGCTGCACTGGTCGGCGCGCAGGCTGCGCATCGGCGCCGACTGCCAGCCAAGCCCGGCCAGGCCGCTGCCCAGCACCAGCAGGCCGAGCAGCTTGAGGCTGGCGCGGCGGCGGCCATCGACGCCGCGCAGGGCGGACGGCGCCACCTCCGGCAGGCCGGCCAGCTTGCCCTGCAGCTTCTCCAGCCGGCTCCAGGCCTGGCGGTGCGCCGCGTCGGCCTCCAGCCAGCGCCGGTGGGCCGCGCAGGTGGCCGCGCAGCCCGGCGCGGCGAGCAGGTCCAAGTGCCAGTTGGCGGCGGCGCGCAGGGCGGCGATCGGCGGCGCGGCGCTCACGGCGCATCCTCGATCAGCAGCATGCAGTGGGTCAGCGCCCGCACCACGTACTTGCGCACGGTGTTGGTCGACAGGCCCAGGCGCCGGCCGATCTCCACGTGGCTGAGGCCGTCGAGCTGGGCCAGCAGGAAGATTTCCCGGCAGCGCGCGCCGAGGCCGTCGAGCATGCGGTCGATCTCGACCAGGGTCTCGATCACCAGCGCCCGCTGCTCCGGCGAGATGTCCAGCGGCTCGGGCCGGGCGGCGAGGGCGTCGAGGTAGGCCTGTTCGAGGTTGCGCCGGCGGAAGCCGTCGATCATCAGGCTGCGGGCGATGCTGCTGAGGTAGGCGCGCGGCTCGCGCAGGTCGCAGGCCTGGCGGCTGGCCAGGACCCGGACGAAGGTGTCCTGGGCCAGGTCGGCGGCGTGCTCCGCGCAGGGCAGGCGCTTGCGCAACCACAGACGCAGCCAGTCGTGGTGCTCCCGATACAGGGCCTGCACGGACTGCTGGGTGGCGCTATCGGCGGCGGCGTGGTCGGAGTGCACGGGTGTGGCTTCGGTGTTAAATGATAATTGCTATCATTTTCGTCCGAAAACGCGCCGCCGCGCAAGGGCGGCCCCGTCAGTCGTTCTTCTGGTAGATGATCTTGCGGCTGCCACCCTCGCAACTGCCGACCACCATGTTGGGATCTTCCACGTCCGCCGTCGGCACGATCTCCAGCGTGTAGCTGGTGACCTTGGCGGCCTGGATCTTCACCTCGATCTCCTGCTTGAGTTCCTCGCAGGGCTTGGGCGCGGCGATGGCGCCGCCGCACAGAAGGATGGCCGTGACGGCCGCACACCAGCGTTTCATCGCATGCTCCTTGGAGTGTCCTGTTTCCGTTCGACCAGCGCCTGCAGCGCCCGCTCGCGTTCGTCCGTCGGCAGCTCGCCGAGGGCGGCGGCGCGGCGGTAGAACGCCGCCCAGTCCCCGTCCGCCTCGCGGAACAGGCCGGCTAAGGCCTCCACCCAGCGGTCGTACAAGCCGAAGGGCAGCAGGTGGGCGTTGTTCAGAGGCTGGGCCATCCAGGCGTCGTAGCGGCGATCACCGCCCCACGGGCCGTCGCGCAGCGCCCGGTATTCGGCGCGCAGCCGCTCGAACTCTGCCGCCTTGCCGGTGCGCTTGTCCACGTCCGCGACGGGACTCGCGTAAAGAGCCTGCAGGCGCTCGCGGCTGGCCAGGACCAGCTCGGTGAACTGGCGCCGGCGGCCCTCGTGGCGGGCATCGACCGGCGCCAGGCCGCGCGCGCTCCGCCACTGGCGCAGGCCCTCCCGCTCGACGAAGCTGGCGAAGGATTCGTTGAACGCGGTGTCGTCCGCCACGTACAGCTGCTGGTGGGCCAGTTCGTGAAAGATCAGCGCGGCCAGGCGTTCGTCGTCCCAGCGCAGCATGGTGTTGAGGAGGGGGTCGTCGAACCAGCCCAGGGTCGAATAGGCCTCGATGCCGGCGACGTAGGTGTCCAGGCCCTCCTGCCGCAGCAGGGCGGCGGCGCCACGCGCGCGACCCTGGCGGTAGAAGCCGCGGTAGGCGACGCAGCCGGCGATGGGGAAGCAGTGGGTCAGCGGCTCCAGGGACAGCTCCGGGGTGGCGAACACGTTCCACACCACGTAGGGCCGGCCCAGGTCGGCGTACAGGCGGTAGCTGCGGTTGTCCGGCAGGGCCAGCCGCGCGCTGGCGAAGTCGCGGGCCTGCTGGGCCAGCGCCAGGCGGCGCTTGAGCGCGGCGTCGGTGGCGGGGTCGGCGAGCAGCGCGTCCACCGGCTGGCGCGCGGCGAGCAGGTCGAGCTGGCCGCGGCCGAGCTGGGCGTAGTAGTCGAGGCTGGCGCAACCGCTCAGCAGGGCGCCGAGCAGTAGCGGAACCAGGCGCCGAGCGGGGCGGTCGAGTAGGGCGATAGGCATTCCGCGAGCCTATTGCATTGCCCCTCTGCCTAGGAAGCCCGCCATGCGCCCTGCCCTGCTGCTCTGCCTGCCCGTCCTGCTCTCCGGCTGTTCGCTGCTGATGCCCCGGCACGACCCGGACCAGGCCTGGATCGAACTGCACGAACGCGATGACGGCCGCCTCGAAGCCGTCCGGGTGGACGGCAAGGACCTGGACGACGACCGCTACTTCCAGATACCGCCCGGCCGCCACGAACTGCAGGTGCGCCTGCGCTTCGAGGTGGACGCCGCCAACGTCGGCGCCGACCAGGCCCTGCCGAGGACCTGCCTGCTGACCCTGGACTACGATGACTTCGCTGCCGGCCAGCGCTACCGGCTGAAGGCCGGCAGCCGTGGCTTCCGCCCCTGGGCGCAGCTGCAGGACGAGCGCGGCGAGGACCTGGCGCAGGCGCGCGAGGGGCGCTGCGGGGCCGTCTGATCGGCGTTATGCTGAGAACCTGTCCACGAGCAGCGGCGCGTCGGCCAAGCGGTGGCGGAAGCGTCTTGCTCATGTGCCACGCTAGGCTCCGCTTCCTCAGCCGCTTATCTCTGGCGCGCAAGCTCGTAACAGATTCTGAAAGGTTTCCCGAGGATCGTCCCATGCGCCTGCCCCTGCTGCTGTCCACCCTGCTCGCCCTCGGCGCCTGCGCGAGCCCGCTGCCGCCGCCATCGCCGGACAAGGCCTGGGTCGATCTGTGGGCCTCGGGCAGCGAACTGCTGATGGCGCACAAGCTGGATGACCGCCGCGTCGACGACGGCCGCTTCTTCGAAGTCGTCCCGGGCGCCCACGAACTGGAGGTGCGCTACCAGTTCGAACTGACCCACGGGCCGGTGGCCAGTTTCAGCGAGCCGCGCCAGGTCACCTGCTACCTGCGCGTGCGCCACGACGGCTTCGTCGCCGGCCAGCGCTACCGCTTCGAAGCCAGGCCGCAGCAGCTCAAGGCCCAGGGCTGGCTGTACGACGACCAGCGCAACCTGCTGGCGCGCGCCCAGGTCGTGCGTTGCGGGACGTTCTGAATAGCTCACGGCGGTCGCTCTGTAGGGTGCGCCGTGCGCACCGGAGCCATGTGCGGGCTTGGCCGGTGCGCACGGCGCACCCTACAGCGATCTGCCGCCTCTTCGGGTACAGGATCGGCGCCTAGCTTTCGAGAGTGGCCTGCAGGGTGATCTCGGCGTTCAGCAGCTTGGAGACCGGGCAGCCGGTCTTGGCCGCCTCCACCGCTTGCTCGAAGACCTCCCGGTTGGCGCCCGGCACCTTGGCCTTGAGGCTCAGGTGCACCGCGCTGATGCGGAAGCCGCCTTCCTCCTTCTCCAGGGAAACCTCGGCCTGGGTGTCGATGCTTTCCGCCGTCATGTCGCGCTCGCCCAGCTCCTTGGACAGGGCCATGGAGAAGCAGCCCGCGTGGGCGGCGCCGATCAGCTCCTCGGGGTTGGTGCCGGGGCGATCCTCGAAGCGGGTGTTGAAGCCGTAGGGCTGCTCCTGCAGCGCGCCGCTCTGGGTGGAGATGTGGCCCTTGCCGTCCTTGATGCCGCCCTGCCAGTGGGCCGACGCCGTCTTCTTGATGGTCATGTCGCGTTCCTCCGCAAATGGGTACTCCAGTTGAGAGGAACGCGAGCGCGGCAAAGTTCGTCTGTTTTCAGCGCAGCCCGGCGACGATCTCGAAGCTGCGCAGGCGATGCTCGGGCTGGTAGAGGTCGCAGGTGAAGATCAGCTCGTCGGCGCCGCTCTGCTCCAGCAGGATCTCCAGTCGCGCGCGGACCTTCTCCGGCCCGCCGATCACCGCCAGGCCGAGGAAATCGCCGACCGCCTGCTGCTCGTGGGGCTGCCAGCGGCCGACCATGCTCTCGACCGGCGGGCGCAGCACCAGGCTCTCGCCGCGCATCAGCGCCAGCACCCGCTGGTAGGCGGTGGTGGCGAGGAA
This sequence comes from Pseudomonas paralcaligenes, assembly GCF_019655855.1. GTDB lineage: Bacteria > Pseudomonadota > Gammaproteobacteria > Pseudomonadales > Pseudomonadaceae > Aquipseudomonas > Aquipseudomonas paralcaligenes. Next base: position 449,181 of record NZ_BPFX01000004.1, read on the forward strand.
CTCGGCTTCCTCGTCGGTGGGCGCGGCGATCAGCGGCACGCCGATCATGGCGTAGGGCTTGTCGAGCACGGCCGAGGGCTGGAAGTTCTCGCGGTAGATGCGCAGCGCCTGGTGCAGGTAGCGCGGCGCGAAGTGCGAGGCGAATGCGTAGGGCAGGCCCTTCTGCGCCGCCAGTTGGGCGCTGAACAGGCTGGAGCCGAGCAGCCAGATCGGCACGTCGCTGTCGACGCCGGGCACCGCGATCACCGACTGGCCGGGCTGGCGCGGGCCGAGCAGGCGCTCCAGCTCCTCGACGTCCTGCGGGAAGTCGTCCGCGCTGCCCAGGCGGTCGCGGCGCAGCGCGCGGGCGGTGGCCTGGTCGGCGCCGGGCGCGCGGCCCAGGCCCAGTTCGATGCGCCCCGGGTACAGCGCGGCCAGGGTGCCGAACTGTTCGGCCACCACCAGCGGCGCGTGGTTGGGCAGCATGATGCCGCCGGAGCCCAGGCGCAGGGTGGAGGTATTGGCCGCCAGGTAGCCGAGCAGCACGGCGGTGGCGGAACTGGCGATGCCCTCCATGTTGTGGTGTTCGGCCACCCACAGGCGCGAGAAGCCGAGCTTCTCCACGTGCCGGGCCAGGTCGAGGGAACGTTGCAGGGCGGGCGCGGCGCCGTTGTCATCGTCGCGCATGGGTGCCAGGTCGAGCACGGAGAACGGCAGGTTGGACAGCTTGCTCATGGGACCTCCTCGGTTCATCCCCGTGTTATGGGGGCATCCCGGCGGAAGGCAAGCCGCCGTTCGGCGATTACCCGGCGCGGCCGCTCAGGGCCACGGCATCTCGCCCTTGAGCACCTTGGCGCTCAGCTCCAGGCCAGCCTCCCCCGGCAGGCCCGGATAGCGACGGCGCATGGCGTCGACCAGCGCGGCGGCATCGCCGGCCTCGGGCAGCTCCGCTTCCAGGGCGATCAGGTAGTCGCGGGTGAAACGCAGGGCGCCGAGGTCGTGGGCCGCGTCGCCCAGGTAGTGGCCGGGCACCACCACGTCGGGGCGCAGAGCCTCGATCCGGTCCAGCGTCGCCAGCCAGGTGCGGCGCGCTTCGGTGGTCTGGGTGTCGGCCGTCCACACGTGCTCGCCGGCCTCCACCAGCACGCCGCCGACCACGGCCTTGCGCGAGGGAATCCACAGGGCGGTGCGCAGCGGGTCGAGGCCGATCACCTGCAGCTCGTGCCCTTCCAGGCTCAGGCGGTCGCCGGCCAGGGGCTCGGGGATGATGATCTCGGTCGGCGCGCCGTCGCCGAGGATCGGTCCCCAATAGGCCAGCTTGGCCGCCTGGGTGGCGCGGATATGCTCGACGGTGGCGGCGGTGGCGACCACCCGGGCCTCGGGGAACGCGCGCTTTAGGGTCTGCAGGCCGAAGTAGAAATCCGGGTCGCCGTGGCTGATGTAAATGGTGGTCAGGCGCTTGCCGCTGGCCTCGACCCGCTTCACCAGTTCGGCGGCCTCCTTGCTGGAGAACTGGGCGTCCACCAGCAGGGCCTCGCGCTCGCCGCTGATCAGGGTCGAGCTGACCGCGAACACGGCGTCCTCGCCGGGGTTGTAGACCTGCAG
>NZ_BPFX01000005.1 GCF_019655855.1 Pseudomonas paralcaligenes
ATAACACCCAAACAATCTGACGATTGTGGGTCGATGGTGAAGTCGACAAACGAACCGAAAGTTCGCTAAGAACCGCAAAACCAAGACATCACATACCCAATTCGCTGTAGCGACTAAACACCGATACAGCAACCGAATTGCTTGACGACCATAGAGCGTTGGAACCACCTGATCCCATCCCGAACTCAGTAGTGAAACGACGCATCGCCGATGGTAGTGTGGGGTTTCCCCATGTGAGAGTAGGTCATCGTCAAGCTCCTATCACCCAAACCCCCATCCGAGCAATCGGGTGGGGGTTTGGGCTTTTATGGGCTTGGGAAATTCGCAAACTCCTGACAGGCATGCGGGAAGAGGGCGCTTGCGGTACGCTTGAAGGATCGTTTGTCCCATGAATTGGTCCGCTGCCTGCGCAGCCTGAACTAGAGGTTGAGGAACAACCCCGATATGCGGCTCAAGTGCATCAAGCTGGCAGGTTTCAAATCCTTCGTCGATCCCACGACAGTCAGTTTCCCGAGCAACATGGCGGCTGTGGTCGGCCCCAATGGCTGCGGCAAGTCGAACATCATCGACGCCGTACGCTGGGTGATGGGCGAGAGTTCGGCGAAGAACCTTCGTGGCGAGTCGATGACCGACGTCATCTTCAACGGCTCCAACACCCGCAAGCCGGTGACCCAGGCGTCCATCGAGCTGATCTTCGACAACAGCGACAACACCCTGGTAGGCGAATACGCGGCCTTCGCGGAGATTTCCATCCGCCGCCGGGTCACTCGGGACGGGCAGAACACCTATTTCCTCAACGGCACCAAGTGCCGTCGCCGCGACATCACCGATATCTTCCTCGGCACCGGTCTGGGGCCACGCAGCTACTCGATCATCGAGCAGGGCATGATTTCCAAGCTGATCGAGGCCAAGCCGGAAGACCTGCGCAATTTCATCGAGGAAGCTGCCGGCATCTCCAAGTACAAGGAGCGTCGCCGGGAAACCGAGAGCCGAATCCGCCGCACCCAGGAGAATCTGGCACGCCTGACTGACCTACGCGAGGAGCTGGAGCGCCAGCTCGAACGCCTGCACCGCCAGGCCCAGGCCGCCGAGAAGTATCAGGAGTACAGGGCCGAAGAGCGCCAGCTCAAGGCTCAGCTCTCGGCTCTGCGCTGGCAGGCGCTAAATCAGCAGGTGGGCGGCCGCGAGCAGGTGATAGGCGACCAGGAAGTGGCCTACGAGGCGCTGGTGGCTGAGCAGCGCAGTGCCGACGCAAGCATCGAGCGGCTGCGTGACGGTCATCATGAGTTGTCCGAACGCTTCAACCAGGTCCAGGCCCGTTTCTATTCCGTCGGCGGCGACATCGCCCGGGTCGAGCAGAGCATCCAGCACGGGCAGCAGCGCCTGCGCCAGTTGCAGGATGATCTCAACGAGGCTGAACGGGCACGCCTGGAAACCGAATCCCACCTCGGCCATGACCGCACCCTGCTGGCAACGCTGGGCGAAGAGTTGGCCATGCTCGAGCCGGAGCAGGAGATCACCAGTGCCGCCGCCGAGGAATCCGCTGCTGCTCTGGAAGAAGCGGAAAGCGCCATGCATGGCTGGCAGGAGCAGTGGGAGGGCTTCAACCAGCGCAGCGCCGAACCGCGTCGCCAGGCCGAAGTGCAGCAGGCCCGCATCGCCCAGCTCGAACAGAGCCTGGAGCGTCTGGTCGAGCGCCAGCGCCGTCTCGGGGACGAACTGAGCCAGCTGTCCGCCGACCCGGAAGACGCCGCCATTCTCGAACTGGCCGAGCAGCTGGCCGCCAGCGAATTGCAGCTGGAAGAGCTACAGGCTGCCGAGGTCGACCAGGCCGAGGGCCTGGAACGGCTACGCACTGAACTGCAGGAGGCTACTCAGGCCCAGCAGCAGGCCCAGGGCGAACTGCAACGGCTGAACGGTCGCCTCGCTTCGCTGGAGGCGCTGCAGCAAGCCGCGCTGAACCCGGGCAAGGGCGCCGCCGAATGGTTGAAGGACCAGCAGTTGAGTCATCGTCCCCGCCTGGCCGAGGGGCTGCGCGTGGAGAGCGGCTGGGAGCTGGCGGTCGAGACCGTGCTCGGGGCGGACCTGCAGGCCGTGCTGCTGGACGATTTCGCAGGTCTGGACCTGGGCGGCTTCGACCAGGGCGAGCTGCGCCTGATCAACCCGCAGGGTGGCGGTTCGCGGGTGGCCGGCAGCCTGCTGGACAAGGTCGAGTCCGCCATCGATCTGGCGCCCTGGCTGGCCCGGGTGCGCCCCGTGGAGAGCCTGGAGCAGGCCCTGGCTCTGCGTCTGCAGCTCGGCGATGGCGAATCGCTGATCAGCCGCGATGGCTACTGGGTCGGTCGCCACTTTCTGCGGGTACGCCGGGCCAGTGAGGCCGAAAGCGGCGTGCTGGCTCGTGGCCAGGAGCTGGAGCGTCTGCAGGGGGAGCGCGAGGAGCGCGAAGCGGTCCTGGCCGATCTGGACGAGCGCCTGCAACGACTGCGCACCCGCCAGCGCGAGCAGGAAGAGGCGCGTGAGCAGCAGCGTCGCCTGGTCCAGGACGAGTCACGTCGCCAGGGCGAATTGAAGGCCAGGCTGTCCGCCGGCCAGGCCAAGGCCGAGCAACTGGCCTTGCGTCGCCGCCGCCTGGAGGAAGAACAGGGCGAGACCGCCGAGCAGCGCGAACTGGAGCAGGAGCAACTGGGTGAGTCGCGCCTGGTGCTGCAGGACGCACTGGATACCATGGCGACCGACACTGAGCAGCGCGAGGCCTTGCTGATCACGCGGGACCAGTTGCGCGAGCGCCTCGACCGGGTGCGCCAGGAGGCCCGCCAGCACAAGGACCATGCCCATCAGCTGGCGGTGCGCCTCGGTTCGATCAAGGCCCAGCACGAATCCACGCGCCAGGCCTTGGAACGCCTGGAAATGCAGTTCGAGCGCGCCATCGAGCGGCGCGAGCAGCTCAGCCTCAATCTGGAGGAGGGCGCCGCGCCGCTGGAAGAGCTGCGCATGAAGCTCGAGGAACTGCTGGAGAAGCGCATGGGCGTGGAGGACGAGCTGAAGCTCGCCCGCCTGGCCCTGGAAGATGCCGACCGTGAGCTGCGCGAAGCCGAGAAGCGCCGCAGCCAGGCCGAGCAGCAGGCGCAGCTGCTACGCGGCCAGCTCGAACAGCAGCGTATGGACTGGCAAGCGCTGAGCGTACGTCGCAAGGCCTTGCAGGAGCAACTGTTGGAAGAGGGCTACGACCTGCACGGCGTGCTGGCGACCCTGCCATCCGAGGCTGGCGAGCAGGCCTGGGAGGAGGAGCTGGAGCGCCTGGCCGCGCGCATCGGCCGGCTCGGGCCGATCAACCTGGCGGCGATCGACGAATACCAGCAGCAGTCCGAGCGCAAGCGCTACCTCGACGCCCAGGACGCCGACCTGGTGGAGGCGCTCGACACCCTGGAAAACGTCATCCGCAAGATCGACCGGGAGACCCGCAACCGCTTCAAGGAGACCTTCGACCAGATCAACTCGGGCCTGCAGGCGCTGTTCCCCAAGGTGTTCGGCGGCGGCCACGCCTATCTGGAGTTGACGGGCGAGGATCTGCTGGACACCGGCGTGGCCATCATGGCCCGCCCACCGGGCAAGAAGAACAGCACCATTCACCTGCTGTCGGGCGGCGAGAAGGCGTTGACCGCCCTGGCCCTGGTATTCGCGATTTTCAAATTGAACCCAGCACCCTTCTGCATGCTCGATGAAGTGGACGCGCCGCTCGACGACGCCAACGTCGGTCGTTATGCACGCCTGGTCAAGGAAATGTCGGAGACGGTGCAGTTCATCTATATCACCCACAACAAGATCGCCATGGAGATGGCCGACCAGTTGATGGGCGTGACCATGCACGAACCGGGATGCTCGCGTCTGGTGGCGGTGGATGTGGAAGAGGCGATGAACCTCGTGGAGGCGTGAAACTTCAGGAAATGCCTTGCGGCGGTGCACATTTACCGTTCGTCGTGCTAGCTTAGACCACACTTTTGTTACGCGCGAAAACGACTGCAGAAACATAGGGTTGTTCGCGTTCCAAAGGGGCAGGAAGCCCTTATTTTCATTACATTTTCATCGTTCAGGGGCTTGGGAGTTTCATGGAGCTGCGCTATTGGCTGATCGTCGTGGGAGTCATCGTCATCGTTGGCATTCTATTTGATGGCTGGCGCCGCATGCGCGGCGGCAGCGGCAAGCTGAAGTTCAAGCTGGACCACAGTTTCAGTAACCTGCCCGACGACGATACCGATCCCGACCTGCTCGGCCCTGCGCGAGTCATCGATCGCAAGCTCGAACCCGAATTCAACGAAGCGGACATGCCGACCGTCAGCGCCAGCGAGATCAATCGCCGGCGCAACATCGAGCCGAAGCAGGGCGACCTGGCACTGGACACCGACGAGCCGGTGCCGACCCTGCTGACCCCGGTCGAGGAAGAGGACGAAGAGCCCGCCAAACCGGCCAGGGAGCCACTGCCGGTGGAGGAAGTGCTGGTGATCAATGTGATTGCCCGCGACGCCGATGGCTTCAAGGGCCCAGCACTGTTGCAGAACATTCTGGAAAGCGGCCTGCGCTTCGGCGAGATGGACATCTTCCACCGCCACGAAAGCATGGCCGGCAACGGCGAGGTGCTGTTCTCCATGGCCAACGGCGTCAAGCCGGGCACTTTCGATCTGGACGATTTCGAACTGTTCTACACCCCGGCGGTGAGTTTCTTCCTCGGCCTGCCGGGCCCGCGTCATCCCAAGCAGGCCTTCGACGTGATGATCGCCGCCGCCCGCAAGCTGGCCCACGAGCTGAACGGCGAGCTGAAGGACGACCAGCGCAGCGTGATGACCGCGCAGACCATCGAGCACTATCGCCAGCGCATCGTCGAGTTCGAGCGCAAGCAGCAGCTCGCCGGCAAGCGCTGACCGCTTCGCCACATACCCTCCAAGAGCAGCCTAGGCTGCTCTTGTCGTTTCCAAGGACACGCGCACCATGACCGACTCCCAGACCGCAGCCCGACAGATCGCTGCCCGACGCGTTCTCGAGCTTCGCGCCGAACTGGACGAGCACAACTACCGCTACTACGTGCTGGACGAGCCGAGCATCCCGGACGCCGAGTACGACCGTCTGTTCAACGAGTTGAAAGCGCTGGAGGCCGAGCATCCCGAACTGGTGACGCCCGACTCGCCGACCCAGCGCGTGGGCGGCGCGGCGCTCAGCGCCTTCGGCCAGATCCGCCACGAGATCCCGATGCTCAGCCTGGGCAACGCCTTCGAGGAGGCCGACCTGCTCGACTTCGACCGGCGGGTGCGCGAGGGGCTGGACCTGCCCGCCGACGACCTGTTCGGCGCCGCGGTGGAGTACAGCTGCGAGCCCAAGCTGGATGGCCTGGCGGTCAGCCTGCTGTACGAGAACGGCCAACTGGTGCGAGGCGCTACCCGCGGCGACGGCACCACCGGCGAGGACATCAGCGCCAACGTGCGCACCATCCGCAACGTGCCGCTGAAGCTGCAGGGCCAGGGCTGGCCGGCGCTGCTGGAGGTGCGCGGCGAGGTATTCATGTCCCGGGCCGGCTTCGAGAAGCTCAACGCCAGCCAGGCGGAGCAGGGCGGCAAGACCTTCGCCAACCCGCGCAACGCCGCGGCCGGCAGCCTGCGCCAGCTGGATTCGAGGATCACCGCCAGCCGCCCGCTGGAGTTCTGCTGCTACGGCGTCGGCCAGGTCGACAGCGCGTTGCCGGCCACCCAGTTCGACATGCTGCACCAGCTCAAGGCCTGGGGGCTGCCGATCAGCCGCGAGCTGAAGCTGGCCAAGGGCGCCGACGAGTGCCTGGCCTATTACCGGGACATCGGCGACCGGCGCCAGGGCCTGGCGTACGAGATCGACGGCGTGGTGTTCAAGGTCAACAGCATCGGCCAGCAGCGCGAGCTGGGCTTCCGCGCCCGCGAGCCGCGCTGGGCCATTGCCCACAAGTTCCCGGCCAGCGAGGAGCTGACCGAGCTGCTCGACGTAGAGTTCCAGGTCGGCCGCACCGGCGCCGTGACCCCGGTGGCCCGGCTCCGGCCGGTCAAGGTGGCCGGCGTCACCGTGTCCAACGCCACCCTGCACAACATGGATGAGGTGGCGCGCCTCGGCCTGATGATCGGCGACACGGTGATCATCCGCCGCGCTGGCGACGTGATCCCGCAGGTGATGCAGGTGGTCGCCGAGCGCCGCCCGGCCGATGCGCGCCCGGTGTGCATTCCCGAGCTGTGCCCGGTGTGCGGCTCCCACGTCGAGCGCACCCAGCTGGTCAAGCGCAGCAAGGGGCGGGAGAGCGTCAGCGAAGGCGCGGTGTACCGTTGCGTCGGCCGCCTCAGCTGCCAGGCCCAGCTCAAGCAGGCGATCATCCACTACGTGTCGCGCCGTGCCATGGACATCGACGGGCTCGGCGACAAGATCGTCGAACAACTGGTGGACACCGGACTGATCGCCTCGCCGGCCGACCTCTACACCCTGACTTATGAGCAGGTGGTGGCCCTGGAGGGTTTTGCCGACCTCTCCACCCGCAACCTGCTGGCGGCCATTGAGGGCAGCAAGCGGCCGCCGCTGGCGCGTTTCATCTTCGCCCTCGGCATTCCCGACGTGGGCGAGGAGACAGCCAAGCTGCTGGCCCGCGCCCTGGGCTCGCTGCGGCGCATCCAGGTGGCGCTGCCCGAGGTGCTCACCTGGCTGCCGGATGTGGGCGCCGAGGTGGCTTACGAGATCAGCAACTTCTTCGCCGACGAGCACAACCGCACGGTCATCGCCCAGCTGCTGGAGCGTGGCGTGGAGCTGCAGGAGGAGGGTGAGCTGCACGCAGAGTTCGCCGCCTGCGCCACCCTGGGCGAATTCCTTGACCGCCTCGACATCCCCTTCATCGCCGCCACCGGCGCGCAGAAGCTGGCGGACAAGGCCGGCAGCCTGGAGGGCGTGATCGCGCTCGCCCAGGACTGGCTGGAACTGTCGGTGCTCAAGGGCCTCAACGAGCGGGCCAAGCAGTCGCTGCGCGAGTTCTTCGCCGATCCGCTCAACATCGCCCGAGCCAGCGCCATCGAGGCGCAACTGCGCGACTTCGGCATGCACTGGGCGAGCGAGAAGAAGGTGGCAGAAGGCCTGCCGCTGGCCGGGCAGACCTGGGTGCTGACCGGCACCCTCGAGGCTATGAGCCGCGACGTCGGCAAGGAGAAGCTGGAAAGCCTCGGCGCCAAGGTTGCTGGCTCGGTCTCGGCCAAGACCGCCTGCGTGGTGGCGGGGCCGGGGGCCGGTTCCAAGCTGACCAAGGCCAACGAGCTGGGCGTGAAGGTGCTGGACGAGGCGCAGTTCCTCGCCCTGCTGGGCGAGTACGGTATCGCGCCCTGAAACGGGGCGGGCTGGACGCTCAGTTCAGCCCGTCGACCAGGGCCTTGGCCGGCACCAGCTTGACCGCCCGCTTCGCCGCAATCTGGATCGCCTTGCCGGTCGCCGGATTGCGCCCGGTGCGTGCCGGGCGCTCGGCCACCTTGAGCTTGCCGATACCGGGCAGGCTGATCTCGCCGTCGTTTTCCAGGGCGTCGGCCACGATGTCGCCGAGTTGTTCGAGCAGGGCGCGCACGTCGCTCTTCTGCAGATCGGTGGCTTCGGCGAGGTCGGAAATCAGCTGGTCTTTGGTGATGGCCATGGGGCGCTCCCTGGAGGTGAGAAAGTGCCCGGGGGCGGGCTTCGAGGCGGGCACGCTACCACAAAGCGGCGAAGAATGAGGGCGACTATGCTGGAGGCATAACAACATCATCTGCCTCGGAGTCGATCATGCCGCGTCTGTTCGCCGATCTCGGTTTCCGCTGGAAAATCGCCCTGCCGATCCTGCTGCTCGCCGTGCTGCTGCTGGTGATGGGCGGGCTGGGCATGCAGGGTATCGGCCAGGTGGCCGACTCCAGTACCCGCCTGACCAACCGCTACCTGCCCGCCATCAGCCTGCTGCTCAATGCCGACCGCGACCTCTACCAGGCTTTCGTCGCCGAACGCAGCCTGCTCGACGAGGCCGCGGGGCAGTACGCCGATGCGCTGAAGACCTCCCATGCGGAGAACCTGCAGCAGGCCTACGACCGCGTCCACAAGTATGCGCAGATGCAGCCGGGGCCGGAGGCGGAAAGGCTGGTGGCCGACTTCGACCGGGGCTTCGCCCAGTGGAAGGCCACTTCCAGTCGGGTGGTCGAGCTTTCCGCCAGCGACCCGACGGCGGCCTCGACGCTCAGCTACGGCGACAGCGAGGCGCACTTCGAGGCGGCGCGCGCGCCCATCGACCAGCTCGGCGAGCTGGAGGACGGTGCGGCCAACGCCGAGGGCGCCGCCGCCATCGAGCTGGGCGACCGGCGCAGCTGGCAGCAGGGCATGGTGATCGCCATCGGCCTGCTGCTCTGCGTGGTGCTGGTGCTGGGCTTCCCGGTGCTGGTGACCCGTCCGCTGCACAATCTGCTCCATCGCATCGAGCAGATCGCCGAGGGCGATGGCGACCTGCGCGTGCGCCTGGAAGTGCTGTCGCGGGACGAACTGGGCCAGCTCAGCGATGCCTTCAACCGCTTCCTCGACAAGCTGCAACCGCTGATCCGCGAGGTCGGCCGGGTCACCGGCGAGGTGGCCGACTCGGCCCAGTCGCTGGCCGGCATGGCGGCGGCCAACGACCGGCTGATCAGCAGCGAGCACGCGGCGGTCGATCAGGTCAGCACCGCCGCCACCGAGATGAGCGCGGCGGTGAACGAGGTGGCGCGCAACGCGCAGAACGCGGCCGATGCCGCGCGCAGCGCCGAGGTGCAGTCACGCGAGGGCGCCCAGGTGGTCGGCGCGACCATCCATGCCATCCGTCAGCTGGCCCACGAGGTCGAGAGTGCCTCCGATTCCATCCAGACCCTGGAGCAGGAAACCGCTAACATCGGCGCCGTGCTGGCGGTGATCAAGGGCATCGCCGAACAGACCAACCTGCTCGCCCTCAACGCCGCCATCGAGGCGGCGCGGGCCGGCGAGCAGGGCCGCGGCTTTGCCGTGGTGGCCGATGAGGTGCGCGCCCTGGCCGCGCGCACCCAGGACTCGACCAAGGACATCCAGCAGATGATCGAGCGCCTGCAGTCCGGCGTGCAGAATGCGGTCACTGCTATGCATTCGGGCAGCGCCAAGGCCCGCGACAGTGTGGAGCGCGCCGCCGGCGTGGACGGCGCGCTGTCGGCCACCGGCGATTCGGTCGCCCGGATCAACGACATGGCCGCGCAGATCGCCACTGCCTGCGAGGAGCAGAGCAGCGTGACCGAGGAGATCGCCCGCAACATCAGCGACATCCGCGACCTGTCCAACGAGGCGGCGCAGACCTCGGAGCAAAGCACCCAGGCCAGCGCCCGGCTGTCCGAGCTGTCCCACGGACTGGCCCAGCTGGTCGGCCGCTTCCGCGTGTAAGTGGTTGAAGCGGTTGTAAGTTATCGGTTTACCAGTACAATGGCGCGGCCCGTCGTTCGACGGGCTTCGTTATGGTGGTCCCATCGGTCCCCCCGCAACGATCAGCCGTGAACCCGGTCAGGCCCGGAAGGGAGCAGCCGTAGCGGTGACATCGTGTGCCGGGGTGTGGCTGGTGGGGCCGCCTCCAATCTCCTCCCCATTCTGTCTTTGTTGCTATCCATGGCGGCGCGCCTCGGTTCGGCCCTCGATTGGCCGGCGGGTGCAATTTGCCCGGTGCTCCGCTAGGATTAGCCACTTCCGCTCTCCCAGCCGCGACGGTTTTTCATGAGTTATCAGGTTCTTGCACGTAAATGGCGCCCGCGCAGCTTCCGCGAGATGGTCGGCCAGACCCATGTGCTCAAGGCCCTGATCAACGCGCTGGACAGCCAGCGCCTGCACCATGCCTACCTGTTCACCGGCACCCGAGGCGTGGGCAAGACCACCATCGCGCGGATCATCGCCAAATGTCTGAACTGCGAGACCGGCATCAGCGCCAGCCCGTGCGGGCAGTGCTCGGTGTGTCGGGAGATCGATGAGGGCCGCTTCGTCGACCTGATCGAGGTGGACGCCGCGAGCCGCACCAAGGTCGAGGACACCCGCGAGCTGCTGGAGAACGTGCAGTACGCGCCGACCCGCGGTCGCTACAAGGTCTACCTGATCGACGAAGTGCACATGCTGTCCACGCACTCGTTCAACGCGCTGCTCAAGACCCTTGAGGAGCCGCCGCCTCACGTCAAGTTCCTGCTCGCCACCACCGACCCGCAGAAGCTGCCGGTCACCATCCTCTCGCGCTGCCTGCAGTTCTCCCTGAAGAACATGCCGCCGGAGCGGGTGGTCGAGCACCTGACCCATGTGCTGACCGCCGAGAACATTCCCTTCGAGGAGGACGCCCTGTGGCTGCTGGGCCGCGCCGCCGACGGCTCGATGCGCGATGCCATGAGCCTGACCGACCAGGCCATCGCCTTCGGCGAGGGTAAGGTGCTGGCGGCCGACGTGCGCGCGATGCTCGGAACCCTCGACCATGGCCAGGTCTACGGCGTGCTGCACGCGCTGCTGGAGGGCGACGCCCGTGCGCTGCTGGAGGCCGTGCGCCAGCTGGCCGAGCAGGGGCCGGACTGGAACGGCGTGCTGTCGGAAATGCTCAATGTGCTGCACCGAGTGGCCATCGCTCAGGCCCTGCCGGAGGCGGTGGACAACGGTCAGGGCGACCGCGACAGGGTGCTGGCCCTGGCCCGCGCGTTGCCGGCCGAGGACGTGCAGTTCTACTACCAGATGGGCCTGATCGGCCGCCGCGACCTGCCGCTGGCGCCGGACCCGCGCGGCGGCTTCGAGATGGTGCTGCTGCGCATGCTGGCGTTCCGCCCGGCCGATGCCGACGGGGCGCCGAGGTCACCTTTAAAGGACCTGGGGATCAGCAAGGCCACAGCTGATTCCGACCAGACCCCGGTGGCCGGCCCGGCCCCCGTCGCCGCGCCGGCCGCTATCGTTGCTCCGGTTGCTCCGGTTGCTCCGGTTGTTGCGCAACCCTCGCCATCGGCCGAACCTGTCCCGGCTCCGGCTCCGGCTCCGGCTCCGGCTCCGGCTCCGGCTCCGGCTCCGGCTCCGGCTCCGGCTCCGGCTCCGGCGGTCAGCGCTGCGCCGGCGCCCGAGCCGGAGCCCGTTGTCGTCACCATGCCGCCGGCCGAGTCAGCGGCCATGCTGGAGGTGGTGCCCGAGTCCGCCGTGACGGTCGACGTGCCCTGGGCCGAGAGCGAGCCGGCCGCCGTGGCCGAGCCGAGTCCGCCTGCGCCGCCAGAGCCGGAGCCTGCCGAACCGTGTGCCGGGGTCGTCGACGGGCCTGCCGAAGCACTCGTGGCGCTGCCCCTGGGCGAGTCGGCGGGGCAGGTCGTCGAGCTGGCCGCTGACGCCGAGGACGACGAGCCGCCGCCCGGCGACTACGACTACTACGAGGCCGACGCCGATAGCCTCGACTACGATTTCGACGTGCCCGCCGCGGCGCCGGTCGAGCCCGAGCCGCTTCCGGCGGCGCAGCCGGCCACCGGTCTGGCTGCCGAGTGGTTGGACCTGTTCCCGCGCCTGGGGCTGTCCGGCATGACCGGCAGCATCGGCGCCAACTGCACCCTGGTTGAGGCCAACGACGACGACTGGTTGCTGCACTTGGACCCGGCGCACAGCGCGCTGTTCAATGCCACCCAGCAGCGTCGTCTGAACGAGGCGCTGAACCAGCACCTGGGGCGCAGCCTGAAGCTGCGCATCGAGCTGATCCGCCCCGAGCAGGAAACCCCGGCCCAGGCCGCCGCGCGCAAGCGCGCCGAGCGTCAGCGCCAGGCCGAGCAGTCGATCCACGACGACCCGCTGGTGCAGCAGATGATCCAACAGTTCGGCGCGGCGATCCGCGCGGACTCCATCGAACCCCTGAACACTTGAGGACAGCATCATGATGAAAGGTGGCATGGCAGGCCTGATGAAACAGGCCCAGCAGATGCAGGAAAAGATGCAGAAGATGCAGGAAGAGCTGGCCAACGCCGAGGTCACCGGCCAGTCCGGCGCTGGCCTGGTCAGCGTGGTGATGACCGGTCGCCACGACGTCAAGCGCATCACCCTGGACGACAGCCTGATGCAGGAAGACAAGGAAGTGCTGGAAGACCTGATCGCCGCGGCGGTGAACGATGCGGTGCGCAAGGTCGAGCAGAACAGCCAGGAGAAGATGTCGGGCATGACCGCAGGCATGCAACTCCCACCCGGCTTCAAAATGCCTTTCTGAATCCGTGACGCCCAGTCACTGCACATAGCGGCGTTGCGCTCCGGGCCGGGCATGCTCATTTACGGGCAGTAAACTCCGCTGCCCGGCCCGAAGCGCGCCTTGCTCTGCACAGCGCCTGGTCGCCACTTGCACCGAGTCGCTTCTACGCGTTTTTCCCGGATGATCCCATGAGCTTCAGCCCGCTGATCCGCCAACTGATCGACTCGCTGCGTCTGCTGCCCGGCGTGGGGCAGAAGACCGCGCAGCGCATGGCGCTGCAGTTGCTGGAGCGCGACCGCAGTGGTGGCATGCGCCTGTCGCAGGCGCTGGCGGCGGCGATGGAGGGGGTGGGGCACTGCAAGCGCTGCCGCACCCTGAGCGAGGACGAGCTGTGCCCGCAGTGCAGCGACCCGCGCCGGGACGACTCGCTGCTGTGTGTGGTGGAAGGGCCGCTGGACGTGTTCGCCGTGGAGCAGACCGGCTACCGCGGCCGCTACTTCGTGCTCAAGGGGCACCTGTCCCCACTCGACGGCCTGGGCCCCGAGGCCATCGGCATCCCCGAGCTGCTGGCGCACATCGGCGCCAGCCAGTTCGGCGAAGTGATCCTCGCCACCAACCCGACGGTGGAGGGCGAGGCCACCGCCCACTACATCGCCCAGATGCTCACCGGCAAGGGCATCGTGCTGTCGCGCATCGCCCATGGCGTGCCCTTGGGCGGCGAGCTGGAACTGGTCGACGGCGGCACCCTGGCCCATGCCCTGGCGGGGCGCCGGCCGATCAACGGCTGATGGCGCCGCGCCCCTGTTCAAAATGACTTGAGAAGCATTACCATTCGCGCCTCATTGGGCGCGAGCGGCGAACGCTTTTCATGACAGGCAGTGCGACTTCCCGGCAGCAGGACCTGCAACGGCTCTACCACGACCACCACGGCTGGCTGCAGGGCTGGCTGCGCAAACGCATGGATTGCAGCCAGGGCGCCGCGGACCTGGCCCAGGACACCTTCCTGCGGCTGCTCGGCAAGGAGCGCGACCCGGCGCCGCTGCGCGATCCGCGCGCCTATCTCTCGACCATCGCCCACTCGCTGCTGGTCAACCACTGGCGGCGCCTGGCCGTCGAGCGCGCCTACCTGGAATCCCTGGCCCTGCAGCCCGAGCGCTACGCGCCCTCGCCGGAGGAACGCGAGCTGATCATGGCCACCCTGCTGCAGATCGACGCCATGCTGCGCCGCCTGCCGGGCAAGGTGCGCGACGCCTTCCTGATGGCCCAGCTCGACGGCCTGACCTACGCGACGATCGCCGGCCGGCTCGGCGTGTCGGAGCGTATGGTGAAGAAGTACATGGCCCAGGCCATGCTCCACTGCCTGACCCTGGCCGAGGACTGAGCCATGGCTAGCCAGATCGATTTCGCCGTGCTGCAGCAGGCCGCCGACTGGTTCGCCCGGCTGCGCGACGAGCGCGCCAGCGAGCAGGACCGCCTCGCCTGGCAGTGCTGGCTGGAGGCCCAGCCGCAGCACCGCCAGGCCTGGCAGCGGGTGGAGACGATCAGCGGCCAGTTCGAGCGCCTGCCCCAGCGCCAGGCGGCGCGCTCGGCCCTGCAAACGCGCGGCATGGACCGGCGCCAGGCGGTCAAGGTGCTGTCGGTCATCGGTGGCGGCAGCATGCTGGCGCTCGCCGGCCGTTCGTTGCCCTGGCAGCAATGGCGGGCCGACCAGCGCACGGCGGTGGGTGAGGTGCGCGGTCGCCAGCTGGCGGATGGCAGCCGCCTGTGGCTGAACACCGACAGCGCGCTGGACGTGGACTTCGGCTCCGGTCTGCGGCGCCTGGCGCTGTACCGCGGCGAGGTGCTGGTCGAGGTGGCCGAGGACGCCCGGCCGCTCTGGCTGGAGACGCAGCATGCGCGCCTGCGCGTGGCGGCCGGCCGCTTCGCCGTGCGCGAGCAGGGCGGCGGCTACCTGGTGTCGGCCCAGAGCGGAGCGCTGGAGATCGTCGGCGTCCGCCGCCAGGCCCTGGCGGCGGGGCAGCAGACGCACTTCGACGGCCTGCGGGTGGAGGCGCCGGCGCCGTTGCGTCCGGGCATGCAGGCCTGGGTCCACGGCATCCTCCAGGCCGACGACATGGCGCTGGGCGAGTTCGTCGCCGAGCTGGCCCGCCATCAGCGTGGCCACCTGGGCTGCGACCCGCGGGTGGCCGACCTGCGCCTGGTCGGCGCCTTCCCCCTGGCCGAGCCGGAACGCATCTACGCGGCGCTGGAGGCCAGCCTGCCGGTGCGCGTGGTGCGCCGCCTGCCCTGGTGGATCACCGTCGAGCCGCGGCAACCCGCCTGACGCCCGGAAACTTTCTGACACCTCGCACCTGATCAATCACGCAGGCTCTCAACCGTTCCGTGCCCAGTTCTGCGGCAGGTTGATGAAGTCCACCAGTTCGCGCAGGCGGCCGTAGTGGCGGGCGTTGAACTGGAACCTCAGCCGGTGCAGGTCGAACAGCTCCGGTTCGTCGCGCTCCTTTTCATGGGCCGCCTCTTGTCGATAGCCACCGCTCAGGCACAGGTCGGCGAATTCCTGGTGCAGGGTGGCCATGGCGGCCTCGTTGAGCGGGTGGTTCATGCGGATCGCGAACAGATCCTTGAGCCAGCGCGAGGAGTGGTAGTTGCGATAGAAGCGGGCGATCTCCTGGCCGGCTTCTTCGGCGCTGTGCACCAGGCGCACCAGCTGCATGTCGCTGGGCAGTATGTAGTGGCGGTCCTGCAGTTGTTCGCGGATCAGTTGCAGGAAGCTCTCCCAATAGTCGCTGCCGGGCTCGTCGAGCAGGACGATGGGCACCAGCGGGCTCTTGCCGGTCTGTACCAGCGTCATCACTTCCAGCGCCTCGTCGAGTGTGCCGAAACCGCCCGGGCAGAGCACCAGAGCATCGGCTTCCTTGACGAAGAACAGCTTGCGCAGGAAGAAGAAATGGAACGACAGCAGGTTGGCGGTGCCCTGCACGGTGGCATTGGCGCCCTGCTCGAAGGGCAGGGTGATGTTGAAGCCCAGGCTGTTCTCCAGCCCGGCGCCTTCGTGGGCCGCGGCCATCACGCCACCGCCAGCGCCGGTGATCACCATCAGGTCGAGATGGGCGAGGGTTCGGCCGAGTTCGCGGGCCAGGTCGTACACGGGGTGGTCGGTCGGCGTGCGGGCGGAGCCGAACACCGTGACCTTGCGCCGGCGCTTGAACTGTTCGAGGGTGCTGAAGGCCAGCTCCATCTCGCGCAGCGTCTGCAGCATGATCTTGGCGTCCCAGCGATTGCGGTCGGCCTGGGCCATGCGGATCACGGTGGTGAGCATTTCCTGGTACAGCGGCAGGTTCGGGCTGGCCGCGGGAACCACCAGGGAAACCAGTTCCTCCACCTTGCTGGTCAGGTCGACGCCGCTGGTATGAAAGTGCCGGGACAGGTAATCGTCCGATTCATAAGGCATGAAGGTCTCCTTCTGCTGACGGCGCTGCCGCCATTTCCCGCAGCGCCGGGCCTCAGGGGAGAGTATGACCCGACCGGTGACGCTTTGGCGGGCGAACGGGCTCTCCCTGGTTGACCCAGGTCATGCGACGGGAACTACGAGGAGATCAGGGGGATGGGGAGGACGGCAGGGGCAGGATTGCTACAGGCCGCAGTCGGCCTTGGCGAAGCGCTCGGTGATGATCGGCAGGTTGCTCTTGTACTCGCTGAACTGGTAGCGCAGCACGGCGCCGCTGGCCAGTAGCCGGCGGTAGCCGGTGTTCTTGCAGACACTGGCCGCCAGTTGGTTGCGCACACTGTCGGGATTGCCGCGCATCTGTGCGGCGTGGGCGGGACGCACGCTCAGGTGGTTGATCAGTTCATTGCCTTCCACGGTATAGCCCTGGTCGAGAATGTCCTCGTTGATTGCACGTGGTGTGCCGACGCTGCTCTCCTTCGCGACCTGTTCGAGCATCCGGGTCAGCTCGTGCTCCTGCAGCGAAGCGGCCTGGGCGGCGGGCAGGAAGGCGGCGAGGACGAACAGGGCGATGAGGCGGGACATGGCGATCTCCAGATGAACGATGCTGCCTTCGACCGGCGTGTCGGGTGCGGGTTCAGCAGGTCTCCATCTTACTCCTGGCCCGTGGCGAGGGTAGACTGCGCGCCTTTCCCCTGGAGTCGATCATGAGCCATGCCGTCGCCCGCCTGCGCGCCGAGCGCCTGGCGCGCAGCCTGAAACCTTTCGTGTCCCGCGGCTCGCGCGCCGAGCGCTGCCCGGGATGCAGGGTGATCCCCAGCTATTGCCTGTGCGCCTGGCGGCCGAAGGTCGAGGTGCAGGCCGGCGTGTGTCTGCTGATGTACGACGTGGAGGCGCTGAAACCGAGCAACACCGGCTGGCTGATCGCCGATCTGGTCGCCGACACCCATGCCTTCGGCTGGCAGCGCACCGCCGTCGACCCGCGCCTGCTGGAGTTGCTGGACGATCCGCAATATGCGCCCTGCGTGGTGTTTCCCGGCGAGTACGCCGAGCCTGGGCGGGTGGTCGAGGAGTTGCCGCTGCTGCCGTCCGGCAAGCGGCCACTGTTCATCCTGCTCGACGCCACCTGGACGGAGGCGCGCAAGATGTTCCGCAAGAGCCCCTATCTGAATCGTTTCCCCGTGCTCAGCCTGAAGCCGGAGCAGCTCTCGCGCTACCGCCTGCGCCGCTCTAAGCGCGACGAGCATCTGTGTACCGCCGAGGTCGCGGCCCTGTGTCTCGAACTGGCCGGCGAACCGCAAGCGGCGGTGGCCCTGGATGCCTGGCTGGACCTGTTCACCGAGCGCTACCTGAGTGCCAAGCACCGCTGGGTGCTGGATGAGCACAGTGCGGCGCATGTAGCGCTCCGGCCCTTCCTGTAGACATCGATTCGCTGCGTGTTGGGGAAAACTCCGCTGTGGGAGCGGCCTTGGCCGCGAAGCTTTTTCTACCCCGCTTCGCGGCCAAGGCCGCTCCCACAGTGATTCACCACGTGGCCGTGGCGGGCGTTCAGGCCTTTCTTGGCCACAGCTGTGCCAGCAGCATGCCGGCGAACATCAGCGCGCAACCGGCGTAGCCTTTCAGGGCCAGTGCTTCGCCGAGCAGCAGCGCTCCGGCGATGGCGGCGAACACGGCCTCCAGGGAGAGGATGATGGCGGCGTGGGAGGCGATGGCGTGCTTCTGCGCGACGACCTGCAGGGTGAAGCCCACGGCCACGCCGAGCAGGCCCCCATAAAGGATGGCCGGGCCGGCGGCGAGAATGGCGTCCAGCCGTATCTCTTCGAACACCACTGCCAGGACCAGGCTTAGCACCGCGCAGGTGGCGAACTGCAGCAGCGCCAGGCGCAACGGGTTGTGGCGGCTGGCGAAGAAGCTCACCATCAGCACGTGGATGCCCCAGACGAAGGCGCCGGCGAGCTGCAGCCAGTCGCCGGAGGCGACGTGGAAGCCCTCGCCGACGCTGAGCAGGAACATGCCGACCACCGCCAGGCCCGCGCCCAACCAGGTGCCCAGGCCGGTGCGCTGGCCGATCAGCAGGCCGAGCAGCGGTACTACTATGACGTACAGGCCGGTGATGAAGCCGGAGTTGGTCACGCTGGTGAACAGCAGGCCGACCTGCTGCAGGTTGATCCCCAGCGACAGTGCCAGGCCCATCGCCAGGCCGCCCAGCAGCAGGCTTCGGTTGAGCGGTTCGGGTCTGCTGGTCGCGCGGCGGCCGAGCCAGAGCACCAGTGGCAGCAGCGCCAGGGTGGCGAGGGCGAAACGCAGGCCGGTATAGAGGAAGGGCCCGATGGCGTCCATGCCCAGGCGCTGGGCGACGAAGGAGGAACCCCAGATCATCGCGGTCAGCAACATCAACAGGTCGGCGCGCAGGGCTTGGCTTCGCATGGTGGTTCTCGGCGGGAAAAGCTGGCGACTTTGCCGCAAAGCACGGAACTTGACCACCCCGTCACGGCTGGGCATGCTGAGCGCCGCCTCGCTGGCCCGCTCCGACAACAACAACAGGAAAGTACATGGCCGCATACGAGATTCTCATCGCTGACGACCATCCGCTGTTTCGCAGCGCCCTGCAGCAGGCGCTGACCCTGGGGCTGGGCTCGGAAGTACGCCTGGTCGAGGCGGCCAGCATCGCCGAGCTGGAAGCCTGCCTGGGCGAGAAGAGCGACTGGGACCTGGTCCTGCTCGACCTCAACATGCCCGGCGCCTATGGCTTTTCCGGCCTGGTGTTGTTGCGCGGCCAGTATCCGCAGATTCCGGTGGTGATGATCTCGGCGCAGGAAGAGGCGGCCGTGGTGGCGCGCTCGCGGGAGTTCGGTGCCAGTGGCTTCATTCCCAAGTCCAGCCCGCTGGAGATCATCCAGCAGGCCGTGCGCCAGGTGCTCGATGGCGATGTCTGGTGGCCGCCGCAGGTTTCCGCCGCCGCCGCTGTCTCGGCCGAGGCGAAGGCCGCCAGCGCGGGTCTGGCGAGCCTGACGCCGCAGCAGTTCCGTGTGCTGACCATGGTCTGCGAAGGGCTGCTGAACAAGCAGATCGCTTTCGAGCTGAGCGTCTCCGAGGCCACCATCAAGGCCCACGTCACCGCCATCTTCCGCAAGCTGGGCGTACGCACCCGCACCCAGGCGGCCCTGTTGCTGCAGCAGATGGAGTCGATCCCGGGGTCATGAGCCTGTTCAGAACTGACCGTGGGAGCGGCCTTGGCCGCGAATCGGGCAAGGCAGGAGAAAGCTTCGCGGCCGAGGCCGCTCCTACAACGTTGCGTATCTCCTTGCTCGCAAGATCACAAACAGGTTCATAGAGCCTTCACGCATTTTTGACGGTGTGGTCCCTAAGGTGCCGCGCTTCATCGCTCAGGACAGCCATTCTTCCATGTCGCCATTCAAGGGCCAGACCGGCCTGAAACGTATCCTCAACGCCGCCGGCTATTCCTTCGACGGCCTGCGCGCGGCTTTTGTCGGCGAAGCCGCCTTCCGCCAGTTGGTGCTGCTCAACGTGGTACTGATTCCCCTGGCCTTCTGGCTCGACGTCAGCCCCGTGGAGCGGGCGCTGATGGTGGGGGTGAGCATGCTGTCGCTGATCGTTGAGCTGCTCAACTCGGCGGTGGAGGCGGCGATCGACCGCATTTCCCTGGAGCGCCATCCGCTGTCGAAGAACGCCAAGGACATGGGCAGTGCCGCGCAGCTCACCTCGCTGGCGGTGATCGCGTTGGTCTGGGGCATCATCCTGCTGGGGTGAGTCGGGCCCGGTGCGCGTGGCGCACCCTACGTCCATCCGCGACGCGCATCGTCCTCGATGCGCGTGCGGGTTTCACCCGCCCTACAGGACGCCGGCCTTCTTCCAGGCCAGGTAGCGGCCGACCAGCTCCGGTCCCAGTTCGTTGGGGCGCGCGTCCAGTACGGGCACGCCGTGGGCGAGCAGGCGCTCGTGCAGGCCGGCGCGGGCGTTGAGGTAGTCCACCGTGCCGCAGTAGGCCAGGGCCTGTTCGTAGTTCTGCACCTGGGCGTGGCGCAGGCGATCCAGCACTTCCTCGCGCAGGCTGGCGATCAGCACGCGGTGCTGACGGCCCAGGCGCTTGACCGCGCCGAGCAGTTCCTCGTCGTCCTCGTCGCGCAGGTTGGTCACCAGCACCACCAGGGCGCGGCGGCGCTGGCGGGCGAGCAGGGCGTTGATGGCGGCGGCGTAGTCCGCCGGCCGCCGGGTGCTGTCGAGGGCGTAGACGGCGTTGAGCAGGCTGCTGATATGAGCCTGGCCCTTGACCGGCGCGACGTACTGGTCCTGGTTGCCGGCGAAGGTGGCCAGGCCCACGGCGTCGCCCTGGCGCAGGGCGACGTAGCTGAGCAGCAGGCAGGCGTTGAGCGCGTGATCGAAGTGCGACAGCTCGTCGTCCTGGCTGCGCATGCGCCGGCCGCAGTCGATCAGGAAAACGATCTGCTGGTCGCGTTCGTCCTGATACTCGCGGGCGATGGGAGTGCGTTTGCGTGCGGTGGCCTTCCAGTCGATCTGGCGCAGCGTGTCGCCGTCGCGGAATTCGCGCAGCTGGTGGAATTCCATGCCGAGGCCCCGCCGCTGGCGCTGGCGCACGCCCATCTGGCTGAGCCAGTCGTCGACGGCCATCAGCTGGGCGCCGTAGAGGCGGGCGAAGTCGGGGTAGACGCGGGTCTCGCTGGCCTGGTCGAGGAAGCGCCGCGACTGCCACAGGCGCAGCGGGCTCGGCAGCAGCAGTTCGCAGCGCGGAAAGCGGAAATGGCCGCGCTTGAGCGGGCGTACCCGGTAGCCGAACTCGGTCTGTTCGCCCGGATGCAGTTCCACCCGCTGCGGCAGGAACTCGAAGTCCATGTGCTCGGGCAGGTGGTCGAATGCCTGCACGGCCAGGGACTGGCGATAGTCATGGTGCAGGGTCAGGCGCACCTCGCTCCAG
Organism: Pseudomonas paralcaligenes; assembly: GCF_019655855.1. Taxonomy (GTDB): domain Bacteria; phylum Pseudomonadota; class Gammaproteobacteria; order Pseudomonadales; family Pseudomonadaceae; genus Aquipseudomonas; species Aquipseudomonas paralcaligenes. The sequence continues at coordinate 20,614 of NZ_BPFX01000005.1, forward strand.
CGCCCCAGCGGCAGGTTGCCCGGCAGCTGGCGCTCCATGCGCGGAGAGGGCAGGCGGTGCAGCCAGGCGGCGTCCAGTGCCGCGACCAGCAGCAGGGCGAGCAGCAGCCCCCACCACAGTGGCTGCAGGGTCGCCGGCAGCTTGGTGCCGAGCAAAGGCAGGCTGCCGAGGACGATGGCCAGGGCGAGCAGGCCGCCGAGCAGGCCGAGGAACAGGCGGGATGGCTTCATGCGATCACAGGCGCGGGGCCGGAACCTGGTCCAGCAGTTGCTGTAGCACCTGGTCCACGGAGAGGCCCTCGATATCCAGTTCCGGCGCCAGGCGCACACGATGGCGCAGCACGGCCAGGGCGCAGGCCTTGACGTCATCCGGCAGGACGAAATCGCCGCCACGCAGCAGCGCACGGGCGCGACCGCCACGTACCAGGGCGATGGAGGCGCGCGGGCCGGCGCCCATGGCCAGGCCTGGCCAGGTGCGGGTGGCGCGGGCCAGGCGCACGGCGTAGTCGAGCACCTGGTCGTCGATCGGCAATTCGCTGGCGATCTTCTGCAGCGCCAGCACGTCCTTGGCCTGCAGCAGGGTGCGCAGCGGCGCGACCTCAAGCATGTCGGCCCTGGCCGAACGGGTCACCTGGCGCACCAGGCTCAGCTCCTCGTCGGCCTGTGGGTAGTCCATGCGCAGCTTGAGCATGAAGCGGTCGAGCTCGGCTTCCGGCAGCGGGTAGGTGCCTTCCTGCTCGATGGGGTTCTGGGTGGCCAGCACCAGGAACGGTTGGGGCACCGGCAGGGCGCGCCCTTCCAGGGTGATCTGGCGCTCCTGCATCACTTCCAGCAGGGCGGCCTGGGTCTTGGCCGGGGCGCGGTTGATCTCGTCGGCCAGCAGCAGGTTGGTGAAGGCCGGCCCCTTGCGCAGCTTGAACTGCTCGCTCTGCAGGTCGTACACGGCATGGCCGGTGACGTCGCTGGGCATCAGGTCCGGGGTGAACTGGATACGCGCGAACTCGCCGCCGAAGCAGCGGGCCAGGGCGCGCACCAGCAGGGTCTTGCCCAGGCCGGGCACGCCCTCGACCAGCACGTGGCCGCCGGCGATCAGGGCGGTGAGCACGTCGTCCACCACCTCGCGCTGGCCGACCACGGCCTTCTGCAGTTCCAGGCGCAGGGCCTGGAGCATCTGGCTGGCGCGCTGGCGCTGCTGGCCCGCAGGGTTGGCGGGCGCCGCCGCTGCGGTAGCCGGCGCGGCGGCCGGGGCTGGGGGCGCTTCTGCGCCGGTATCGGGTTGCTGCGGAATTTGTTCGCTCATAGGGCATTCCTGAGGGTTTGCAGGTTGGCGACCTGGCGGGTGAAGTCGGCGGCGGAAAGGCGGCGGGTCGGCAGCGGACGCATGGCGGCGCTTACCGCGCCGCTGGGCAGGCGGGTGAGGCGGCCGAGCACCTGCCACTGGTCGGCGACCGGCAGCCGCTCGAAGCCGGGGTGGCGATGGCGGGCGCGGCGCAGGATGTCGCGCTGCAGGCTGCCCAGCAGGTGCTGCTGGCCGGCGCGGCGCAGGAGGAAGTCGGCGCCGGCGCGCAGGTGTTCTTCGAGCTGGCGGCGCGCGTGGACCGGCGGTGCGAGCAGCGGGCCGTGGCGCATGCCCACGTGCCACAGCAGCAGGCCGATCAGCAGCGCCAGCGCGGCGAGGGCGGCCGGGTAGTGTTTCAGCAGCTGGCTGAAGAGGCCGTCGCGCTCGGCGTTGTAGACCAGAGTCACCGCGCTGTCCTGTCCCAGGTACCAGAGCAGCCAGGCGTTGTCGTAGTCGCCGATGCTGTCGTTCTGCCAGAGCCAGGCGTCGGTGAGCACCGTGACCAGGCCCTTGCCGTGCTCCAGCTGCAGCATGTGGGTGGCCTCGGCGCTGTTGGCCCAGGCGTAGGCCCGGTTCTCGCCGTCCAGCAGGTGATAGCCGGTATCGAACTCGACGTAGGCCGGCGCTTCCTCGTTCTCCAGGTAGATCTTGGTCAGCTCGGGGTAGCGGTCTTCTTCTTCGGCCTGCTCTTCTTCGGGCGCTTGCTCCGTTTCGGCCTCGTCTTCCACGGCCTTGTCTTCTTCCTCGATGGCCTCGCCGTCGTCGGATTCGGCTTCCTCGTCGTCCTCGTAGTCGTCTTCTTCGTAGATGCTGGTCTGGCGGATGCCGAGGCTGTCCAGCAGCAGGTCGCCGCTGCGGCCGTCCTCTTCGTCCCAGATCTCTTCGGCGACGAACACCAGGTGGCCGCCCTGGGATGCCCAGTCCAGAACCTGGCGGGCCTGGCGCGGCGTCATGTTGTGGCGCGGGGCGAACAGCATCAGCGTCTGCCCGGTCGAGGGCAGGCCATTGAGCACGTCCAGGCCGTCCGCTCGCTGGACCGTGATCTTCTGCTCGCGCAGGAACATTTCCGCCGCCAGGTATTCGTTGGCGCGGGCTTCGGGCGAGGGACCATGCTTGATGGTCTGCTCGTAGGGTTCCAGGCGCTGCACGACCAGCAGGCCCACCCAGAGGGACACGACCAGCAGGAGGCCCATGAGGCCGATCTTGAGCGGGCGGCTCATGCGGCGGCCCCCGCTGCGAACAGGCGCCGCCAGGCTTCGCACAGGCCGCGCTTGAGCGTTTCCGGCGGTGGGCGGTGGCCGTAGGCGAGGTTCTGCCAATGGCGGGTCAGCACGCCGCTGAACCGGCTCAGCTCCTCGCGATCCAGGCGCTCGACCATGCGCAGCACCTCGCCCTCGGTATGCGAGCCCTTCAGCGGCAGGCGGAAGTCATGCAGCAAACGGCTGAGCAGGGCGCGGTAGAGGAGGCCGAGCGCCTCGCGCGGGTGTTCGTTCCAGAGCCTCTCGGCTTCGCTCGCCACATCGTCGGGCAGGCTTTCCGGCGCGACCTCCAGGCCGAACAGCTGGCTCGGCATCTCGTGCATGCGGTGGCGCTGCAGGCCCAGGTGGCTGGCGAAGGTCTCCAGCCATTCCCGGTAGCGCCACAGCAGCAGGCCGATGGCGAGGAACAGCAGGGTCCACAGCAGTATCTCGAAGCCGTGCGCCACCACGTCGAGCTTGCTCCAGAACTCGCCGAGTTTGAGCAGCTTCTTGATCATGTCGATGAAGCTCTGCACATCCTCGTCGCTGGGCTCCTCGGTCTTCTCCTCCTCGCCGAAGCGCCACAGGGTCACCGTCTCGTTGTTCTCGAAGGGTGGCGCTTCGAGCATCTTGCCGATGCTGTCCTTGGCGGCCTTGCTGCTCAGCGGCTGGTTGAGCAGGCGCTCGGATTCCGGCCCCAAAGGGTCGTCGATGGGCACGGGGCAGGCGGTCGGAGCCTTGGCGGCCAGCGCATTGGTCGCCGGCAGGACGAGCATCAGCGCGGCGCAGGCCATCAGCAGGGCGTAGGCGCTGCCGACGAGGCGCTGGCGCAGGCGGCGGAAGGTCAGCTCGATGTCCCATGCCTCGAGTTCGGTGCGCCGGTTGAGGTAGAGGGTGAAGCCGCAGGCGACGTAGATCGGCTCCCAGAACACCAGCACCAGGGCGTAGAACAGGTTGGACAGGTGCTCGACCCAGACCCATTTGCCGCTGCTGGCTTCGACCAGGGTGTCCCAGTCCAGCTGGATTTCCACCTGCTGCGGCACCATGAGCCAGATCAGGGTGATCACGCCCATCCACAGCAGCATTTCCAGATGCACGCCGAGGATGGTCAGCCAGGCCGCGCTGCCCGCATGACGCTGGCCAAGCACCATCAGGCGCTTGCTGCGGGCTTCTCCGCCCAGGCCTTCGAGCTGCAGCACCGGCAGGTCGAAGCTGCGGGTGGGGCTCAGGCGGCGCCAGGTCAGACTGGCGAGCAACTGTGGCTTGAGCAGGCGCGGGAAGGCCTTGAGCGCCTCCTTGAGTGTCGGGACGTCGCCGAACAGCGAGCGCGAGAGGATGTGCAGGGGCAGCCGTTCCCAGGCCGGTTTCAGCCACCAGAGCAGGATGCCCACGACGGTCGGGTACTGCCAGAACAGCGCCGTGAGCACGGCGAACAGCGGCAGGGTCACGATGGCCCAGCTGGCCATCAGCAGGCCGGCGTGACGGCGCGCCAGGAGCACGCCCAGGTCGATGGCCTCCCAGGCGCTGCGCGGGCGGATGGCGACGCTGGCGTCAGTCAGGCGCATGGCGTTTCCGTCCGGCGAACACGAAGTAGGCGATCACCAGCAGCCACAGGCCCGCGCCCACCCAGTACTTGACGGTGGGGGTGGTGTAGGTCATGGACGACCAGTAGGCCTCGACGAAGGCGGCGATCAACAGGAACAGGATGACGCCTGCGACCAGCTGGATGGCCTTGCCGGCGGCCTGGCGCAACGCCTCTCCGCGGCCCAGGCGGCCGGGGGAGAGCAGGGCCCAGCCGAGCTTGAGGCCGGCGGCGCCGGCGAAGGCGATGGCGGTGAGTTCGAAGGCGCCGTGGCCGATGACGAAGGACCAGAACGTCTCGCTGTAGCCGATGCGGGTCAGGTGGCCGGCGACGGCGCCGATCACCAGACCGTTGTAGAGCAGGAAGAACAGGCTGCCGAGGCCGAAGATCAGGCCGCCGGCGAAGGTCTGAAAGGCGATGCCGATGTTGTTCATGATGTAGTAGCCGAACATCATCCAGTCGTCCCCGGAGTCGCGTTCGGCGAAGCGGCCGACGCGTCGCGCGGAGGGGTCGTACATTTCCTCCATCTGCCTCACCTGCTCGGGGTCCATCAGGCTGTAGATGAGGTCAGGGAACAGCCAGGTCAGCAGCCCCATGCCGATCAGCGAGCCGAAGAACAACGCGCTGCCGGCCAGCACGGCCCGCCATTCGCGGCGCACCAGTTGCGGGAAGCCGGCCAGGATGAAGCTGATGATCTGTGCGCCCAGGTGGCTGCGGTGGCGGTAGAACTGCTGGTGGCCGCGCATGGCCAGCCGCTGCAGCTGGTCGATGAGGTGGCTGCTGTAGCCGCGCTCCTGGGCCAGGGCCAGGTGCTGGCAGAGGTGCCGGTAGTCGGCGGCGAAGCTCTCGCAGTCGCGGCGCTCGGCCTTGCCCTTCTCCAGCGTGTCCAGGCGTTCGGCGAAGCGTTGCCAGTCGGTGCCGTGGCGCTGTTCGAACAGGTGTTGTTTCATGCCGTGCCCACCAGGCCGCGCGCGATGCCGTGCAGGCGCGCTTCGGCGTGTTCGGGCAGGCTTTCCAGCGGTTCGGCGAGGATGCCGGCCAGCTCGGCGCGGCGTGCGCCGGACAGGCTGGTGTGGCGCTCGGCGAAATCCATCACGGCGCGTTGCTCGGCCAGGCTCAACGGGAAGGGTGCGCGCTCGACATCGGCCTCGGGAATCTGCGGGCGCTTGAGTTCATCTTCCTGATAGACCACCAGGGTGCCGGCGGCGAGATCGCCGAGGCGCTTGAACGAGGGGTGGCTGAGGCTGCTGATGGCGCCGACGCAATAGGCGAACGGCAGCATGTCCACAGCGCGCAGCAGGTTGCGGGTCAGCGAGGCGGCCCAGCCCACGGGGGTTCCGTCATCGTGGACCACGCGCAGGCTCATGGCCTTCTTGCCGGGAGTGCGGCCCTGGTAGAGCACCTCGAACAGCACCGGGTACCACCAGTTGATCAGGAAATACAGGATGGTCCCCAGCCCCATGCCGAACTGGCCGAGGATGCCGAGCACGATGAAGGCGCCCAGGAGGATGGCGCCGCGGATGAGCAGATCGATGCCGAACGCGAGAGCCCTCGGCATCAGGCCGGCGGGGCGGAGAATCAGGTCGATGCCTTCCGGGGTTTCCACCTGTCGGCGGGTGTCCAGGAGTGGCAGGTCGGAAAGCTCCGACTGAAGCGGGGAGTTGGGCTGCATCGGTCGACTGCATCGAGGAAAGCCCCGATGCTAGCCAGCAGCGGGGCACTAAAGCAATCGGGCCGCCAGAGGCGGCCCGAACTTCTGTAGCGGATCAGTTGGACGCAGGCAGCACGCCGAAGATGGTGCGGTACAGGGCGCCGATGGTGATGATGCACAGCGGCAGGGTCCAGATCAGGCCGATGCCCAGCGGAATCATGCTGACCAGCATGATCAGGCCGAGGACGATGAACAGGCCGAAGACCTTGAACCAGTGCTGGGTGATGGCCTTGCGGGAGGTTTCCAGCGCTTCCCAAGGCGACAGACCACGCTCGATCACCAGCGGGATGGCCAGGATGTAGGCGATGCTGAGGTAGATACCGGGAATGATCAGCAGCAGCATGCCGGCGTAGATCAGCACGTTCAACAGCAGCGCGGTGATCAGCAGCGGTACGAACAGGCCCAGGCCCTTGAACACGTCGTTGAAGCTGATGGGCAGGTCCGCCGCGCGGCGGATGCCGACCAGGTTGACGCCGGCCAGGAAGGGGTAGGTCAGCGCGGAGCCCAGGATGGAGACGATGATCTGGCCGACCATCATGCTGGTGACACTGGTTTCGGAGATGATGCCCAGCGCGCCGAAGATGAAGCCGAGCACGGTGGTGGCGATCAGCATCACCACGTAGAAGACGATGAAGCCGCCGAAGATGATGCCCTTGGTGCCCTTGACGCGCTGCCAGGATTCGCTGATCAGGTCGCCGATGCTGAAGTCATATCCGCGGCTGAGTGCCTCGGCGATGGTTGGAACCTGGCCGCTCGGGGTTTCCTGCAGGTTGCTGCTGGGGGCGGCGTAGGGATTGGGAGCGGTAGTATCACTCATGAGATGACGGTCCTTGCTGGGAGGGGAATTTCCTGACCGAAGCATCCTATAACCGCAGGCAATCGCCCACAAGCCGGGCGGCGTGAGCTACTTCAAGCTTTCGCCCGGGATTCTCGTGAAGCGGATGCTAGACTGCCGCGGCATGTTTTCCGGGGAGCTTCATCTTGTCCGCAAGTATCTTCTGGTACGACTACGAAACCACGGGTATCAACCCGCGCTGCGATCGGCCGCTGCAGGTGGCGGGCATCCGCACCGACGAGCAGTTGAACGAAATCGGCGAGCCGCTGAATCTCTACTGCCGTCCTTCCGACGACATACTGCCGCATCCGGCCGCCTGCCGGATCACCGGGATCACGCCCCGGGTGCTGCGCGACAAGGGGCTGACCGAGGCGGAGTTCGTGGCGCGCGTGCATGCCGAACTGGCGCTGCCGGGCACCTGTGGCGCGGGCTACAACAGCATCCGCTTCGATGACGAGGTGACCCGCTACGCCCTGTACCGCAATTTCTACGACCCCTACGCCCGGGAGTGGCAGGGGGGCAACAGCCGTTGGGACCTGATCGACCTGGTTCGCGCGGCCTATGCGCTACGCCCCGAAGGTATCGAGTGGCCGCGGGACGAGGAGGGCAGGGTATCGCTGCGACTGGAGCGACTCACGGTGGCCAACGGCATCGAACATGGTCAGGCCCACGATGCGTTGTCCGACGTGCGCGCCACGATCGGCCTGGCACGCCTGATCCGGGACCGGCAGCCGCGCTTGTACGACTTCTTCTATCAGCTGCGCAGCAAGGCCCGCGTCTCGGAACAGATCCAGCTGCTGCAGCCGCTGGTGCATGTCTCGGGACGCTTCGCCGGCGCGCGCAGTTACTTGGCGGTAGTGCTGCCGCTGGCCTGGCATCCACGCAACCGCAACGCCCTGATCGTCTGCGACCTGCAGTCCGATCCCCAGCCGCTGCTGGAGATGGATGTCAAGGGGCTCCGGCGGCGCCTGTATACCCGGCGCGACGAACTGGTCGAGGGTGAACTGCCGGTGCCGCTCAAGCTCCTGCATATCAACAAGTGCCCGGTGGTGGCGCCGCTCAAGGTGCTACGGTCGAACGATATCGAACGCCTGCAAATCGACCTGGGGCTGTGCGAGCAACGCGCCGAAACCTTGCGTGGCGCGCGGACGCAGTGGACGGGCAAGTTGTCCGAACTCTACGCCGCGGATGACTTCGAGTCGCAGCAGGACCCGGAACAACGACTGTATGAAGGTTTTCTCGGTGATCGTGATCGCAGGTTCTGCGAGCAGGTCAGGCACTCGACCGCAGAACAACTGGCGCGAGGCAACTGGGCTTTCGAGGATGAACGTCTGCCGGAATTGTTTTTCCGCTATCGGGCGAGGAATTTCCCGGACTCATTGAGCGATGTCGAGCGAGTGAACTGGCAGGAGTTCTGTCGGGATAGATTGAACAACCGTGCTGCCGGGGCGCCCAATACCCTGGCCGACTTCGAGCAGGCTCTGCAAGTGGAGTGGTCGCAGGCCTCTCCCGAACAGCAGCAAGTGCTGCAGGGTTGGCGCGAGCATGCGCAATGGCTGCGGGATCGTTATTGCGCCGTTTAGCTTTTCGCTGAAATAAAAAATGCCGGCGATTGCCGGCATTCTTGTCTTCCGATGGATTAACCGAGCAGGGTGGCCCAGCTTTCCACGGTATCGGCGCCCCACTTGGCTTTCCACTCTTTCAGAGTCTTGTGGTTGCCGCCTTTGGTTTCGATCACTTCACCGGTGTTCGGGTTCTTGTATTGCTTGACCTTGCGCGCGCGCTTGCTGGTGGTCGGCTTGGCTGCGCGGGTGGTCTTGCCGCCCTTGGCGCCTTCCGGGTCGAGCAGAGCGATAACGTCGCGCAGGGACTTCTGGTATTCGCCCATCAGGGTGCGCAGCTTGCCTTCGAATTCGAGTTCTTTCTTCAGTTTGTCGTCTTGCGACAGATTCTTCAGGCGCTCTTGCAGCTCTTTGATGGCTTCTTCCGTCGCGCGATATTCGTTGATCAGAGACATGATGTGTTCTACCCGATGGCCAGTTGCAGTTGTAAGTAACGAGATAATAGACAGGCCAAGTCGGCAAAGTAAACAAGCAGAATAAGTTTCGAGTGTTCTAATGTGCATGCTCCGCGGCGTATGGGCGGCTTATCCCGTGGTGATGTCGGAATTGTTGCAGCATTTGCATACGTAACGGCGGAGCAGCCGAGATCGAAGTGTCTTCGTAGTTGGTGGCCCGGTCAGATATGAAGTTTTCCCGGCTGCGGCTAGAATGGCGCCCTCGCGAAGTTTCTGGAGTTCTCTTTCATGCGTACCTTTCGGCTGGTGATCGCCTGCCCGGACCGCGTCGGCATTGTCGCCAAGGTCAGTAATTTCCTGGCTACCTATAACGGCTGGATCACCGAGGCCAGTCATCACTCGGACAATCAGAGTGGCTGGTTCTTCATGCGCCACGAGATTCGCGCCGACTCGCTGCCTTTTGATCTCGATGGTTTCCGCCAGGCCTTCGCGCCCATCGCCAAGGAATTCTCGATGGAGTGGCGCGTCACCGATTCGCAGGCGAAGAAGCGCGTGGTGCTGATGGCCAGCCGGGAGTCCCACTGCCTGGCCGACCTGCTGCACCGCTGGCATAGCGACGAGCTGGACTGCGAGATTCCCTGCGTCATTTCCAACCACAACGACCTGCGCAGCATGGTCGAGTGGCATGGCATCCCGTTCCACCACGTACCGGTCGACTCCAGGGACAAGGCTCCGGCTTTCGCCGAGGTTTCGCGCCTGGTCGGCGAATACCAGGCCGATGTGGTGGTACTCGCCCGCTACATGCAGATCCTGCCGCCGCAGCTGTGCCAGGACTACGCTGGCCGGGTGATCAACATCCACCACAGTTTCCTGCCGTCCTTCGTCGGGGCCAAGCCCTACCACCAGGCGTCCATGCGCGGCGTCAAGCTGATCGGCGCCACCTGTCACTACGTGACCGAGGAGCTGGATGCCGGGCCTATCATCGAACAGGACGTGGTGCGCGTGAGCCACCGCGACAGCATCGAGGACATGGTGCGGCTCGGCAAGGACGTGGAGAAGATCGCGCTGTCGCGGGGCCTGCGCTTCCACCTGGAAGACCGTGTGCTGATTCACGACAACAAGACGGTGGTGTTCGACTGACCGTCAGGAGGCGAGGATGAAACGGGGCGAGGCGATACCGCCGCCCACGCTCGGCGAGGGCTGCCTGCAGCGTTACGACCCTGAGGTCCTGAGCGAGACCGACGGCACCGAGTTCCCCGGTGCCGCCGAACTCTGGCGGCGACTGCGGCAAGTCGCCGAGGAGGAAGATGCGGCGCAGGACTTGCCCGCGGCGGATGAGGCCTAGGCTCTGTACGAAAATTGCCTGTGCTCGGTGATGCTTCGTTAAAAACGGGTTCGGAATGCTCATTTACAGCACGTAAACTCGCATGCGAGCCCAGTCCGCTTCCTCACCTGTTTTTGTGGGGGCGCCTAGCCCTTGCCTGACCTTCGCTCGACGACTTTTCGTACAGACCCTGGAACCTGTTTACGGTCTTTCCGAGCCTGACTAGCCGCTCGGTTTGTCCCTAAGGCTTGAGCTATAGGCCCGTCATGCCGGTGTAGGCCGGTATCCAGTTGCCCGCGCCGAGTCGCCTGATGGTTTTCTGGACCCCGGCCTGCGCCGGGGTGACGGGTTGGAAATCAAGGCTTCAGTACAAGAGCCGTGCTGCTCAAAAGGTCGTAAACGAGCTCTTAGATACGGAAGCTGTCGACCAGGTGCTTCAGGCGCGAGGCCTGCTGCTCCAGGTCGCCGCAGGCGCGCAAGGTGGCCTGCAGGTTCTCCACGCCTTCCTGGTTGAGGGTGTTGATCTCGGTGATGTCCATGTTCAGCGAGTCGACCACGGCGGTCTGTTCCTCGGTCGCGGTGGCCACCGACTGGTTCATCCCGTCGATCTCGCCGATGCGCTGGGTCACGCTGCCCAGGCGCTCGCCGGCCTGGTTGGCGATGGTCACGCTCTCCTCGCTGTAGCGCTGGCTCTCGGTCATGGTGGTGACCGATTCGCGAGCGCCCACCTGCAGCTCCTCGATCATCTTCTGGATTTCCTGCGCCGACTCCTGGGTGCGGTGCGCCAAGTTGCGCACTTCGTCCGCCACCACCGCGAAACCGCGACCGGCCTCGCCGGCGCGGGCCGCCTCGATGGCCGCGTTGAGCGCCAGCAGGTTGGTCTGCTCGGAAATGCTCTTGATCACCTCAAGGATCTGGCCGATGTTCACGGTCTTGCCGTTGAGCGTCTCGATGTTGCGGCACGAGGCGCTGATCTTCTCCGACAGCTCGTTCATCGCGGTGATGGTCTTCTCCAGCACCTGGCTGCCGTCCTCGGCCAGGTGACGGGCGTCGGAGGCCTGGTGCGAGGCGTCGGCGGCGTTGCGGGCGATTTCCTGGGCGGCGGCGCCCAGCTGGTTGATCGCCGCCGCCACGCTGTTGGTGCGGCTGGCCTGTTCGTCGGAGTTGGCCATCGACGAGTTGGAGGCGTTGACCACCAGCTTGGCCACTTCGTTGAGCTGCTGGGTGGCGGAGGACACCTCGCGGATCGAGCCGTGGATACGCTCGACGAACTGGTTGAAGGAGGATGCCAGTTCGCCGAATTCGTCGCGGCTGTGCACGCTCAGGCGCTTGGTCAGGTCGCCTTCGCCCTTGGCGATGTCGCTCATGGCGCGGCCCATCAGGTGCAGCGGCTGCATCAGCACGCGGATCAGCATGCCCAGCAGCAGGATGATGATCACCACGGCGATCACCGTGGCGATGATGGCCGAGGCGCGGAATTCGGTGAGCATGGCGTAGGCGGCGGACTTGCTGACCGACAGGCCGATGTACCAGTCGACCGAGGGCAGGCCCTGGACGTGGGCGAAGGTGAGGATGCGGGTCTCGCCGTCGAGTTCGGACTCGCTGAACTCCGAGCTGATGCGCGGGGTGTCCTTGGGATAGACGTCCCTGATCGTCTTCATCACCATGTCCTTGTTCGGGTGAACGAGGATCTTGCCATCGGCGCTGACCAGGAAGGCATAGCCGATGCCGTCGAAGTCCAGCGAGTTGATGATTTCGACCAGGGTGTTCAGGCTGAGGTCGCCGCCGACCACGCCGGCGTTGCCCGCCGGGGTGGCGATGGTGATGATCAGGTTGCCGGTGGCCGCATCGATGTAGGGTTCGGTGAGGGTCGAACCGCCGGCGCTGACCGCGTCCTTGTACCAGGGGCGGGTGCGCGGGTCGTAGTCGGCCGGCATCTCGTCCTCCGGGCGCATGGTGAAGTCGCCCTGCGGAGAGCCCAGGTAGGTGAAGGCGAAGGTCGATTTGAGCGCGGGGCGTTCGAGGATCGACGCCAGCTCGTCCGGCGAGGTATCCGCCGAAACCGACTGGGCCACGCTCTCCACCAGCAGGATGCGCCCGGAGAGCCAGTGCTGGATGTTGCTGGCGGTGACGCTGCCCATCTCCTGGAGGTAGCTCTCCAGGTCCTGTCGGATGGCGCTTCGCTGCAGGTAGTCGTTGTACAGGGTGAACAGCGAGAACGCGGCGATCACGACAAGTGACGCGGCGAGGAGGATCTTGTGGCTGAACTTCAGATTCTGGGTCATGGTCACTTGCGTCCGGTAAGGTCTGGCAGCAGTCTTGTAAGCAGTGGGTGCTCGAGTTATTGAGTGGCACCCTATTTATAACGACCTTATTGCAGTAAAGCTTTAGCTCGAGGGATGGCAAGATGCCTGTATCCGATTCTTTGATTCTCGGCGCCGACCCGCAGGGGCAGCCGATCGCTCAGGCGTTGCGCCTGGCCAACCGCCACGGACTGGTGGCCGGCGCCACCGGGACCGGCAAGACGGTGACCCTGCAGCGCCTGGCGGAGCTGTTCAGCGATGCCGGCGTGGCGGTGTTCGCCGCCGACATCAAGGGCGACCTGTGCGGCCTGGGCGCCGCCGGCAATCCTCAGGGCAAGGTGGCCGAGCGCATCGCCGGCATGCCCTGGCTGGAGCACCATCCCCAGGCCTACCCGGTCACCCTGTGGGACGTGGCGGGCAAGAGCGGCCATCCCCTGCGCACTACCCTGAGCGAGATGGGGCCGCTGCTGCTGGGCAACCTGCTGGAGCTGACCGACAGCCAGCAGGCCGCGCTCTACGCCGCGTTCCAGGTGGCCGACCGCGAGGGTCTGCTGCTGCTCGACCTCAAGGACCTCAAGGCCCTGCTCAACCACCTCAAGGACAATCCCGAGCTGTTGGGCGAGGACCGCGCCCTGTTCGCCGGCGCGTCCGCCCAGGCGCTGCTACGCCGCCTGGCGACCCTGGAGCAGCAGGGGGCGGAGGCACTGTTCGGTGAGCCGGCGTTGCAACTGGAGGACATCCTTCAACCTGATCGCGACGGCCGTGGTCGCATCCATCTGCTGGACGCCAGCCGCCTGGTCCACGAAGCCCCCAAGGTCTACGCGACCTTCCTGCTGTGGCTGCTGGCCGAGCTGTTCGAGCAACTGCCGGAGCGCGGCGATGCCGACAAGCCGGTGCTGGCGCTGTTCTTCGACGAGGCGCACCTGCTCTTCTCTGGCACGCCGAAGGCGCTGCAGGAGCGTCTGGAACAGGTGGTGCGGCTGATCCGTTCCAAGGGCGTGGGTGTGTACTTCGTCACCCAGTCGCCGAGCGATTTGCCGGACCAGGTGCTGGCCCAGCTCGGCCTGCGCATTCAGCACGGCCTGCGCGCCTTCACCGCCAAGGAGCAGAAGTCGCTGCGCGCGGTGGCCGACGGTTTCAGGCCGAACCCTGCGTTCGACAGCCTGAGCGTGCTCACCGAACTGGGCATCGGCGAGGCGCTGGTCGGCACCCTGGAAGAGAAGGGCACTCCGGCCGTGGTGCAGCGGGTCGCCATCGCCCCGCCGCAGTCGCGCATCGGGCCGCTGAGCGAGTCGGAGCGGGCGGCACTGTTGCGCAGTTCGCCGCAGGCCGGCCGCTACGACAAGCCGGTGGACCGCGAGTCGGCCTACGAGATTCTCATGGCTCGTGCCGCCGAGGCGCCTACGGAAGCGCCGGTGGCGAAGGGCAAGGCCGGCAAGAACGCCGACCAGGGGCTGGGCGACATGGCGGGCGAGCTGCTGGGCGGCCTGGCCAGCCAGGTGATGAAGACGGCCGTGCGCCAGGCCGCCAACCAGATTGGTCGGCAGCTGGTTCGCGGCCTGATGGGGTCATTGCTGGGCGGCAGTCGCCGCCGCTGAGCGGCGCTGGAAGGGCCGGGCGTCCGGCCTATTCCGTCTCGCGGGCCTTTTCGATCTTCTGCAGTTCCTGCTGGAACGCCTGGTCCAGCAGACTGGGCCTCTTTTTCCAGGGCTTGCGCTCCGGATCGGGCTGGGCGGCGTAGGTCACCACTTCGCCGCCATAGACATCCTTGTAACGTTGCGCCTGGCGATCCAATTCCGCGCGCAATTCGTCTTTCGTCACATGTTCACCATTCGGGCTGCGGGAATCGCCTGCAGCCATGAGTATTGCCAGAAGTTCTGGAAAGTATGAGAGCGGCGCGATTATAGCGACAGCCTCGGACATTGTCAGAGGCGGTCTTGATATGCGGCCGTACTTTCTGAGAGGCGCTGGAGCGCGGCGAGTTCATGGATTATTGCTGCCGTACAGTGCGTTCCTGTGCGCGCTGGATACCGGCGAAGGCCTGATGATTAGTGGCGTCGAGCCATATTGCCCATCTGGGCGAGTTGTCTCTTTTGCATTGTCAGGGCGCGTGATCGAATACCGCCCTGACAATGCACATTTATATAGTCAGCCGAGCAGACCGAGTTCGCGAAGTTGTCCGACGATGAGATCGGCGGCTTCCTCGGCGCTGTGTTTCAGTGTTTCGATGCGGATTTCGGGATTTTCCGGCGCCTCGTAGGGCGAGTCGATGCCGGTGAAGTTCTTCAGTTCGCCTCGCCGCGCCTTCTTGTAGAGTCCCTTGGGGTCGCGCTTCTCCACTTCATCCAGAGGCGTGTCGACGAATACTTCGACGAACTCCCCTTCCGTCACCAAGTCCCGGGCCAGCTGGCGCTCGGAGCGGAACGGCGAGATGAAGGCGGTGACCACCATCAGCCCGGCATCCACCATCAGTCTGGCGACTTCGCCGATGCGGCGGATGTTCTCCACCCGGTCGGCAGCGGTGAAGCCCAGGTCCTTGTTCAGGCCGTGGCGCACGTTGTCGCCGTCCAGCAGGTAGGTGTGCACGCCCAGGGCGTGCAGGCGCCGTTCCAGCAGGTTGGCGATGGTCGACTTGCCGGCGCCGGACAGGCCGGTGAGCCAGATCACGCAGGGCTTGTGGCCGTTGAGCCGGGTGCGCGCCGCCTTGTCCACCTCCAGGGCCTGCCAGTGGATGTTCTGCGAGCGGCGCAGGGCGAAGTGCAGCATGCCGGCACCCACGGTCTGGTGGGTGAAGCGGTCGATGACGATGAAGCTGCCCATGTCGCGGTTTTCCGCGTAGGGGTCGAAGGGCGCGGCGCGGTCCAGGCTCAGGGTGCAGACGCCGACCTCGTTCAGACCGAGGGTGCGGCACGGCAGCTGGTCGAGGCTGTTGACGTCGATCTGGTACTTCGGCTGGCCGAGCGCGCCGCCGATGCTGCTGGCGCCCAGCTTGATCAGGTACGGCCGCCCTGGAAGCATGGCTTCCTCGCTCATCCATACCACGGTGGCCTCGAACTGGTCCGCCACCGCTGGCGGAGCGTCGGCGGCGGCGATCACATCGCCCCGGCTGATGTCGATCTCGTCTTCCAGGGTCAGGGTCACCGACTGGCCGGCGATGGCCCGTTCGAGGTCGCCGCCGAGGGTGACGATGCGCCGTACCCGGCTGGTCTTGCCCGAGGGCAGCACGCGGATGGCATCGCCCGGACATACGCTGCCGCCGAGGATGCGCCCGGAGAAGCCGCGGAAATCCAGGTCCGGACGGTTCACCCATTGCACCGGCATGCGCAGCGGCGCGTCCTCGCGGGACTGCTCCAGATCCACCGTCTCGAGAAACTGCATCAGACTGGGGCCGCGATACCAGGGGGTGTTTGGGCTGGGCTCGGTGATGTTGTCGCCGCGCAGGGCGGACAGCGGGATGCTCTGGATGTGCTCGATGCCGAGCTTGCTGGCGAAGGCCCGGTAGTCGGCGTCGATCTGCTCGAACACTTCCTGGGAATAATCGACCATGTCCAGCTTGTTGATCGCCAGCACCACCCGGCGGATGCCGATCAGCGAGACCAGGTAGCTGTGCCGGCGGGTCTGGGTCAGCATGCCCTTGCGCGCGTCGATCAGGATCACCGCCACGTCGGCGGTGGAGGCGCCGGTGATCATGTTGCGGGTGTACTGCTCGTGGCCGGGGGTGTCGGCGACGATGAACTTGCGCTTCTCGGTGGCGAAGAAGCGGTAGGCCACGTCGATGGTGATGCCCTGCTCGCGCTCGGCGGAGAGGCCGTCCACCAGCAGGGCGAAGTCCAGTTCGCCGCCCTGGGTGCCGTGTTTCTTCGAGTCGCTCTCCAGGGCGCTGAGCTGGTCTTCCAGCAGGGCCTTGGCCTCGTACAGCAGGCGGCCGATCAATGTGCTCTTGCCGTCGTCGACGCTGCCGCAGGTGATGAAGCGCAGCAGGGTCTTGTCCTGGTGTGCCCGGAGGTACTGCTCGATGTCTTCTTCGATGAGCTGGGTCTGCGCGTTCATCAGAAGTACCCCTCGACTTTCTTCTTTTCCATGGAGCCGGCGCTGTCGTGGTCGATCACCCGGCCCTGGCGTTCGCTGGTGGTGGCCAGCAGCATCTCGCGGATGATCGCCGGCAGGCTGTCCGCCTGTGACTCTACCGCACCTGTCAGCGGGTAGCAGCCCAGTGTACGGAAGCGCACACTCCTCAGCTCGGGTCGTTCGCCGCCGCGCAGCGGCATGCGCTCGTCGTCGACCATGATCAGCACGCCGTCGCGCTCCACCACGGGGCGTCGCTCGGCAAAGTACAGCGGCACGATCGGAATCCGTTCCAGGTAGATGTACTGCCAGATGTCCAGTTCGGTCCAGTTCGACAGGGGAAAGGCGCGGATGCTCTCGCCCTTGTGCTTGCGAGCGTTGTACAGGCGCCAGAGTTCCGGACGCTGGGCCTTGGGCTCCCAGCGGTGCTGGGCGCTGCGGAAGGAGAATACCCGCTCCTTGGCCCGGGACTTCTCCTCGTCGCGGCGGGCGCCGCCGAACGCCAGGTCGAAGCCGTACTTGTCCAGGGCCTGCTTCAGGCCCTCGGTCTTCCACAGGTCGGTGTGCAGGGCCGAGCCATGGGTGAAGGGGTTGATGCCGCGGGACAGGGCCTCCTGGTTATGGTGGACCAGCAGCTCCATGCCCGATTCGCGGGCCATTCGCTCGCGCATCTCGTACATGGCGCGGAATTTCCAGGTGGTGTCCACGTGCAGCAGCGGGAAGGGCGGGCGCGAGGGGAAGAAGGCCTTGCGCGCCAGGTGCAGCATCACCGCGCTGTCCTTGCCGATGGAGTAGAGCATCACGGGGTTTTCCGCCTCGGAAACCGCTTCGCGGAAGATGTCGATGCTCTCCGCCTCCAGGCGTTCAAGATGGGTCAGGGGCATGTCGGGTGCCTCATGGTGGCCGGGACTGCTGTTCATGGAGTACCGCCCGTCCCTTCGTCCTGAAGAGGCGGGAGCGGCGTTGGGCAGGAAAAGGCGCGGCGGCCGTGGCCGCCGCGCGGGGGCTCAGTCGTTCTTTTTGAATTGCCGGGCGAATTCCCAGGCGGCCTGGCTGGCGGAGAAGTTACCGCCGTACAGCTTGCGGTTGCGCCGGCTGTCGCCGCCCGGCCAGACGTGCTCGCCGTTGGGGATCAGGCGCAGCTGCAGCGCGGCCTTGCCCTTGCAGTTCCAGGTGGTCAGCTCGGAGCCGTCCGGCAGATCCTTCTCGCTGGCGTCCGCGTTGCAGCCGTGGGCGCTGGCGATCATCCGCAGCGAATCCGGCACCGAGCGGTGGTCGACTCCGGCGATGGCGTTCTCGCCCCGGCCACCCTTGAAGGGCACGTTGCTGTCCTTGCCGCCGTGGATGTGCAGCACGGGGATGTTCTTCGCCCCGGGACAGCTGTTCAGCGCCAGGGTGCCGGACACCGGCACGATGGCGGCGATGTCGTCGGGCAGTTCGCAGGCCAGGCGGTAGGCCATCATGGCGCCGTTGGAGATGCCGGTGGCATAGACCCGCGAGCGGTCGAAGCTGTGGTGGCTGGCGATGTCGGCCAGCATGGCGTGGATGAAGGCGACGTCGTCGACCTTGCGCTCCACCGCCTGGCCGCAGCAGCGCCCGGCGTTCCAGGTGCGCCGGTTGGGCAGCAGGCGGGCGCCGGTGCCGTTGGGGTAGACCACCAGGAACCCGCTGGCCTGGGCCACCTTGTTCATGCCGGTGGTGCGTTCGGTCTCGTCGGCGTTGCCCAGGCCGCCGTGCATCACGATCATCAACGGCATCGCTTCCTGGCCCGAGCCCTTGGGCACGAACAGCTTGTAGCTGCGTTCCGCGCCGGCGATCTGCATGCGGTACAGCTCGCCCTCGGCGGCTGTGGCCCGGCTGGCGCACAGCGCCAGCCCGAGGATGAACAGGGGAATCAGGCGCATGGCGCTCTCCTCAGTAGTCTTCTTCGGCCCGCTGGACGCTGGCCACGTCCATGGCCGCGTCTTCCAGTTCGAGCACCACGCCGAGGTCGCTGCGCAGCTCGACCAGCACCGCCTCCAGCCACTGGATGTCCGTCTCGATCTTCTGGCGGAACTTGACGATTTCCTTGAGGCTGAGGTTTTCCGAGGGCCGCCCCTGGCCGTCGAACAGCAGGCGCACGCTGGCGGCGATTTCGCGGTTGCCGCTGAGGTGGGACAGCTCGCGGTCCAGGTAGTGGCGCACGCGGCTGGCCTGCACGCGTTTCTGCAGGTCGTCGCGCAGCACCTGCAGGTGCGCTGGCAGTTCGGGGAGCAGGTCGCTCGGGGTGCTGATGTTGCCCAGCCGGGTACGGGTTGGCATGGCTCGTCTCGCTCAGTGGGAGTAACCGAACTCGAGCGCGAGGCGCTGGACTTCCGGTTTCAGGCAGGCGCCGTCCATGCGCCAGGGCAGGGGCGCGCGCAGCGGCGGTTGTTTCGGCCGGTGCGGTTCGAACACCGGGTTGCGCAGGTAGTTCGGGTCGTTGCCGAACAGCGCGTTGATCGGGCCGACGGTGGCGAAGGGCGACAGCTCCGGGTGGAGCATGTCCTCCAGCGCCTCGAAGTCGTCGCGCAGGCCGAGCCAGCGGCAGATGCGCGGCAGGCACTGCAGCGGATCGGCCATGGCGTCCTCGCCGCGCACGTGCATCTTCTGCCGGGGCGGGACCTTCTCCAGCAGCTCCATGATGTTCAGATTGATGTCGTGCCAGGCGATCTGCGGGTCGATCAGCGCCTGGCCGTCGCAGTAGTCGATGGAGTTCACCGACAGCGCGTAGCCGCCATCCTGGATCTTCATCACCGAGTTGCCCTGGTTGGTCGGGTGGCGGGTCAGGTGCAGGTAGAAGGCGTCCGGGTAGTTCTCGTAGATGCGCTGCAGGTACACCGGGCTGACCACGTGGGCGGGGCTCTTGTCGATGGCCATCAGCGGCGACACCGCGTCGACGATCTCGCGGAACACCTGGATGCCGCTGCGGTTCTGCCGCGCGGCTACCCAGTGGTTGGCCATCACCACGGCGGCGCTGCTCTGCTCGCCGGCGTAGATCTCCGCCACCGCGCGCAGGATGCCGTGGCGCTGGAAGCGCGACATGCCGGTCTTGTCCTGGCCGTCCTGCCACATCTCGATGAGCCGGTCGACGGTGAACAGGTTCAGCTCCGGCAGGCCGTAGGCCTGCGGATGCTGGCCGAGCATGCCGGCGATCAGCGAGGTGTAGGACCTCGGCAGCGCCAGGATGAACAGCGGCTGACGCATCAGGCCTTGCCCGCGAAACCTTCGACGAAGGGAACCTCGAAGCACTTCTCGTGCATGATCGGGCCGTGGCCGAAGTAGCCGTCCTCGCCGAACAGCTCGCCGTGGTCGGCGGTGATGATGAACCAGGTGTTCTCCGGCGCCTTCTCCATCAGCTTGCCGATCAGGCCGTCGACGTACTCCACGCAGCGCACCTGCTGCTGGCGCAGCATCTCCATCTGCTCCTGATCGAAGAACGCGTCGCTGTCCGCGGCGTTGTGCTGGGCCTCGCCGCCCAGGGTCTTGAATACCCCGTGCACGCCGGAAATGCGCGGCAGGTTCTCGTCCTTGAGCATGTA
The DNA here is from genome assembly GCF_019655855.1 of Pseudomonas paralcaligenes. Lineage (GTDB taxonomy): Bacteria > Pseudomonadota > Gammaproteobacteria > Pseudomonadales > Pseudomonadaceae > Aquipseudomonas > Aquipseudomonas paralcaligenes. The sequence goes on from NZ_BPFX01000005.1 coordinate 40,587, forward strand.
GGGGTAGTGGGTCTCGCCCAGGTTGAGGAAGTAATAGTGCGGCTCGTCCTCGGGGAAGGTCATCTCCTCGACCATGCCGGCGAAGTCGTTGTGGTTGCTCATCAGCTTGTAGTCGTCGAAGTGCTGGTTGATCGCGGTCTGCTGGTTGAGCACCGGCATCGACACCCGGGCCACGGTGCGGTAGCCCAGCTGGCCGAGCACCTTGGGCAGCGACAGCTCCGGGATGAAGTCGCGGAACGACACGTCGGCGATGCCGGTGCGCTCCACCCACTGCACGAACTCCTCCTTGTACACCTCCGAGGCATAGACCTCGCGCGGTGTGCTGTGCGGCAGCATGCCCATGGTGAAGGCGTAGTGCGACGGCGCCGTCCAGGAGGCATAGGAATAGCGCTTCTCCACCTGGCCGACGCGCTCGATGTTCGGGGTGCTGGCCGCCATGCAGGAGTCGTAGCGGCAGCTGTCCATGATGATGAAGACGATGTGGTTGATGGGCGCGCTCATGGGGTTGTCCTCTCTGGGCTGATTCAACGGGGATGGGTCAGCGCGGGGCGCTGCGGCGGGCGGGTGACGGGGGAGCGGTCGGCGGGACCGCCTGGCAGGCCAGGGGACGGCGATGAGGGGTTGGGGCGTCCATACCTTGCTCCTTAAGTGCTCGTTGGGCCGCGCCGAGCCGGCGGCTGCCGGGCCCGGCGCAGGACAGAACCACCGATGTGGCCGTGCCCCTCCCGGGGAAGGGGTGCGACACGCCGGAATTCTGATTCAATCGAGTGCTGGTTTTTTGACTTATTTATTTTTGTGTTGTGTATCTGGATGGAATTTTGACATTATTTGAGCGCTGGTGTTAAGTAGCCAGCAGCAGAGTTTTTGCCTTGATGTGTACCGAGTCGCACTGTATCGGTTCAGGTAATTGAAAATTCAAAGAAAAATAAAACTGTGCTGTTGCCTTGCGTCATGGATCTGTCTGACGTGCCACGCCGCCGCCCGCCGAATAGGGTGTCGTCGAGGCCGGTGCAAGGGAGTGCTGTGGGGAGGGTCGAGTCATACGCCGGCCGGGCATCCGCCCGCTGTCCGCGTTCGACTCTTCGTGTAGCCGCTGCAAGCTAATTGGCCCCCGAGCGTGAGCGGACATCCGCCGCACGGGGTTTTTTGGCCTCGGAAAGGGCTACGAACATGCAAGTCACCCGCGCTCACGTCGGTCTCACCAAGCTGCTGCTGTCGCCCGAGGGCCTGGGCCATCCCGCACTCGCCATCGCCGCGTCCCGCGCCGGCGGCCTGGGGGTGCTGGATCTGGAGCTGGGTGCCGCCTCGCTCGCCGCCCAACTGGAACTGCTGCGTCGCCATGCCGGCGACTCCGGCTTCGGCGTGCGCCTGGGCGACTTCGATGCCGCGCTCGCCGCGCAGCTCGCCGGTTACCTGGAGAGCGGCCTGCGCATGCTGGTGCTCGGGCGCGAGCAGTGGAGCGACTGGCAGGGCTGGCTCGCCGGGCTGGCGGACGAAGGGCCGGACCTGCTGCTCGAGCTGAGCGATAACGATCCCCTCGATACCGCCATCGCCGCCCGCATCGATGGCCTGCTGCTCAAGGGCCACGAGGCCGCCGGCTTCGTCGGCGAGAGCAGTGCCTTCATCCTCGCCCAGCACTGGCGGGCGACCAGCGACCTGCCGCTGTACCTGCGCGGCGGCATCACCCCGCACACTGCCGCGGCCGCCGCACTGGCCGGTTTCGCCGGCGTCGCGCTGGACAGCCAGGTCCTGCTGCTGCAGGAATCGCCGGTGGCCGCCGATCTCCAGCCGCACCTGCGCAGCCTGTCGGGCAGCGAGACGGTCGCCGCCGGCAACGGCGAGTCCGGCCGCTACTGCCGCGTCCTCTCGCGCCCCGGTTTCGCCCGTGCCCGTGCCTTCGTCGCCGATGCCGAGGCACTGACCCCCCGGCAGATGCGCGAGCGCCTGCTGGCCGAGGTGGAATGGCGCAACCCGGCCGCCGGCCTGTTGCCGCTGGGCCAGGATGTGGCCTTCGCCGCCGCCTGGCAGAAGCAGCATGGCAGCGTCGCCCAACTGTTCCAGGCCATCGATGCGGCCGTGCGGCACAACCCGCAGATCGCCCTGAGCGCCCGCGCCCTGCGCGGCGAGCGGGCGCCGCTGGCCGACGCCCTGGGCCTGGACCTGCCGCTGGTGCAGGGGCCGATGAGCCGGGTCTCGGACAAGGCCGAATTCGCCGCCGCGGTGGCCGCGGGCGGTGCGCTGCCGATGCTGGCCCTGGCCCTGCTCAAGGGCAAGCCGCTGGCCGCCCTGCTGGAGAAGACCGCCGAGCTGCTGGCCGGCCGTCCCTGGGGCATCGGCCTGCTCGGCTTCGCCCCGCAGACCCTGCTCGACGAGCAGATCGCCGCCGCCCGGCCGCACCGGCCCAGCTACGCGATCATCGCCGGCGGCCGCCCGGATCAGGCGGTGCGCCTGGAGCAGTCCGGCATCCCCTCGTTTCTCCACGTGCCGTCGTCCAACCTGATCCCGATGTTCCTCAAGGAAGGCGCGCGGCGCTTCATCTTCGAGGGCCGCGAGTGCGGCGGCCACGTCGGCCCGCTGAGCAGTTTCGTGCTGTGGAGCAGTATGATCGACCGCCTGCTGGAGGAAATCGCCCAGGGCGTGCCGGGCGAGGAAATCCAGGTGCTGTTCGCCGGCGGCATCCACGACGCCCGCTCCTCGGCCATGGTCCAGGCCATGGCTGCGCCGCTGCTGGCCAGGGGCGTCAAGGTCGGCTTGCTGATGGGCAGCGCCTACCTGTTCACCCGCGAGATCGTCGAGGCCGGCGCCATCGTCGACACCTTCCAGCGGCAGGCCATCGAGTGCGCCCGCACGGTCAACCTGGAGTCCGGCACCGGCCACGCCAGCCGCTGCGCCTACACGCCCTTCGCCGCCGCCTTCTTCGCCCGCCGCAACGAACTCAAGCAGCAGGCGGTGCCAGCCGACGAGGCCCGCGAACAGCTCGACGACCTGATCCTTGGTCGCCTGCGCCTGGCCTCCAAAGGCAGCATGCGGGTGGGCGAGGAGGGCACGCTCAAGACCTTCGAGGCCGCCGAGCAGGTGGCCGACGGCATGTACATGATCGGCCAGGTCGCCACCCTGCGTGACGCCATCACCGACATCGCCAGCCTGCACCGCGGTGTCACCGATGACTCGCTGGCGCTGCTGGAGGACTACCAGCAGGCCCAGCTCGAAACGGCTGTCGAGCCCGGCGCGCCGGCCGATATCGCGATCATCGGCATGGGCTCGATCCTGCCCGGCTCCAGCACTACCCGCGAGTACTGGCAGAACATCCTGGCCAAGGTCGACGCCATCACCGAGATCCCCTCGCACCGCTGGGACTGGCGCCTGTACTTCGACGAGAACCGCAGCGCGCCGGACAAGATCTACTCGCGCTGGGGCGGCTTCCTCGACGACCTGGTGTTCGACCCGACCCGCTACGGCATGCCGCCCAAGTCCATCGAGTCGGTCGACCCGATGCAGCTGATGGCCCTCGATATCGCCCGCCAGACCCTGGCCGACGCCGGTTATGAGCAGCGCGGCTTCGACCGCGAGAAGGCCTCGGTGATCATCGGCGCCAGCGGCGGCGCCGGCGACGTCGGCATGCAGTACGGCCTGCGCTCGGAGCTGCCGCGCTTCAAGGGTGACCTGCCGGGCGAGATCGCCGGGCGCCTGCCGCAATGGACCGAGGACACCTTCGCCGGCATCCTGATCAACGTGATGGCCGGGCGCATCGCCAACCGCCTGGACTTCGGCGGCGTCAACTTCGCCACCGACGCGGCCTGCGCCTCGTCCCTGGCCGCCGTCTACCAGGGCATCAACGAACTGATGGCCGGGCGCAGCGACCTGGTCATCGCCGGTGGCGTGGACACCGTGCAGGGGCCGTTCGGCTACCTGTGCTTCAGCAAGACCCAGGCCCTGTCGCCGCGCGGCCGCTGCCGCACCTTCGACGAGTCGGCCGACGGCATCGTGATTTCCGAAGGCATCGCCATGCTGGCGCTCAAGCGCCTGAGCGACGCCGAGCGCGACGGCGACCGCGTCTATGCGGTGATCAAGGGCATGGCCGGCAGCAGCGACGGCAAGGCCAAGGGTCTCACCGCGCCGCTGCCCGCCGGCCAGCTGCGCGCCATGCGCCGCGCCTATCGCCAGGCCGGCTTCGGCCCGGATAGCGTCGGCCTGTTCGAGGCTCACGGCACCGGCACCGTGGCCGGCGACACCGCCGAGCTGGACAGCACCACCGCGCTGCTGCGCGAGGCTGGCAGCCGCCCGGCCCAGGCGGTGGTCGGTTCGGTCAAGACCATGATCGGCCACACCAAGGCCACCGCCGGCGTGGCCGGCATGATCAAGGCGGCCCTGGCCCTGCACTACAAGGTGCTGCCGCCGCATCTGGGCGTGCAGTCGCCCAACGCCGTGCTGAAGCAGGCCGACAGCCCGCTCTGCGTGCTCGACGAGGCGCAGCCCTGGCTGGCCCGTGGCGACGTGCCGCGGCGCGCGGCGGTCAGCGCCTTCGGCTTCGGCGGCACCAACTTCCACGCGGTGCTCGAGGAGTACGCCGGCGAGTACCGGCCCTGGCTGGAGCAGGGCGTCAGCGACGCCTGGAGCGCCGAGCTGCTGCTTTGGCGCGCCGGCAGCCGCGAGCAGCTGCAGGTCCAGGTGGGCCAGTTGCAGGCGCAGCTGGCGGCGCCGGGCAAGGTGGCGCTGCGTGACATCGCCGCCCATCTGGCCGGCGAGCTGGGCCAGGGCGAGCACAGCCTGGCGATCGTCGCCGGCAGCCTGGACGAACTGGCCGACAAGCTGGACAAGGCCCAGCGCCGCCTGGCCGGCGAGGCGCTGATCGACCCGGCCGTGGTGCTCGGCGACAGCCGCGTCGAGCCTGGCCAGGTCGCCCTGCTGTTCCCCGGCCAGGGCTCGCAGAACATCAACATGCTGTGCGAACTGGCGGTGCTGTTCCCGGCCGTCGCCGAGACCCTGGCCGAGGCCGACGCGCTGCTGGCGGCCGGCACCGAGCGCTTCGCCGCCAGGCCGCTGAGCCGCTTCATCCACCCGCGCGCCTGCTACGACGAGGCCGCCAGGCAGGCGGCCAGCGCCGCCCTGACCAGCACCGACGTGGCCCAGCCGGCCCTCGGTGCGGTGGAGGCCGGCCTGCTGCGCCTGCTGCGCGAGCTGGGCATCGACGGCGACATGCTCGCCGGCCACAGCTACGGCGAGTTCGTTGCCCTGTACGCCGCCGGGCAGATCGACTTCGCTGGCCTAATGAGCCTGTCCGAGGCCCGTGGCCGCTTCATCGTCGAAGCCGCCGCCAGCGCCGGCAGCGAACTGGGCGGCATGGCCATGGTGCAGGCGCCGCGCGAGCAGGTGGAGCGGGCCATCGCGGCCATCCCGGACCTGCTGGTGGCCAACCACAACGCGCCGGAGCAGAGCATCATCAGCGGCTCCACGGCCGGCATCGCCCGCGCCCTGGAGGCCTTGCAGCAGGTCGGCGTCAACGCCAGCCCGATCCCGGTGGCCGCCGCCTTCCATTCACCCTTCGTCGCCCCGGCCCAGGGCCTGCTGGCTGCCGCCATCGAGGCCACGCCCTGGCAGGCCGGGCGCCTGCCGGTCTACTCCAACGCCGGCGCCGCCCTGCACGACGTCGAGCCGGCCCGGGTCCGGCAGGCCATGGCCGAGCATCTGGTCAGGCCGGTGGAGTTCGTCAAACAGATCGAGGCGATGCACGCCGCCGGCGCCCGGGTGTTCATCGAGGTCGGGCCCAAGGCAGTGCTCAGCCGCCTGGTCGGCCGCATCCTCGACGGCAAGCCGCACCAGGCCGTGGCCTTGGACGAGCGCGGCGGCGGCCTCGCCAGCCTGCTGCTGGCCCTGGCGCGCCTGCATGCCCTGGGCGTGGCCTTCGAGCCCCGGCGCCTGTTCGCCGGTCGCGCCTGCCAGCCCAGTGCCAACGGCCGCCTCGAAGGGCTGTGGCGCGAAGCCAGCCTGCCCCGGCAGGCCTGGCTGCTCAACGGCAGTGGCGCCCGCCGCGCCAGCGAGGCGCCACGCCAGATCGGCGTGCTGCAGGGCGACCTGCTGCCGGCCGCCGAACCGAAAACCGAGTCGCACCCGGTGGTGGTGCCGCTCAACCGCAATCCCGCAACCCCGCCCCACAGCGCAGCCCCGGCTGCCCCGCGACACAAGGAGAGGCTGGTCATGTCCGAACCCATGGCAATCCAAGGTGACGAAACGTCATCGGTGATGGCGGAATACTTCGCCACCATGCGCCAGTTCCTGGAGACCCAGGAGCGCGTCCTCAACGCCTACATGGTCGGCGCCGCCGCCCCGGCGCTGTCCCGTGGCCTGCCGTCGATGCCGGCCGCCGCGCCTGCGTCGCGCCGCCCGGTGGCCGTCGCGCCGGCCGCGCGTGTGGCCCCGGCCCCCGTTGCGGCGCCTGTTGCAGCGCCGGCTCCGGTCGCCACCGCGCCCGCACCCGTTGCTGCACCGGTGGCCGCCGCTGCCGCGCCCGCTGCCTCTCCGGCCCCTGCGGCTGCGCCGGCAGCCCAGGTGGAGGGCGGTCGGATCAAGGACATCCTGCTGTCCATCGTCGAGGAGCGCACCGGCTACCCGAGCGACATGGTCGGCCTGGAGCAGAACCTGGAAGCCGACCTCGGCATCGACTCGATCAAGCGCGTGGAAATCGTCGGCGCCTTGCTGCAGACCCTGCCGCCGGCCTACGGCAGCGCCCTGGGCGAGGCGCGCAGCCAGCTCAATACCCGAGCGACCCTGGCGGACATGCTGAAGATGCTCGAAGGTCTCGAAGTCGGCGAGGTGGCCGTCCCTTTTGAGTCCGCCGGGGCGAGCCCGAAGACTGCGCCTGTCCAGGCCAGCCACTCGCCCCGGCATATCGTGGTGCCCGAGGAAGAAGCGATCCCCGAGCAGGCCCTGCGCCAGTTCGAGCCCGGCTACTTCATCCTCACCGCCGACGACCACGGCCTCGCCCTGCGCCTGCAGGAATGGCTGGAGCAGCGCGGCTGCACGGTGTCCCTGCTGAGCCCGGGGCTGCTGGCCGACGAGGCGGCGCTGGCCGCCTGGTGCCGCGAGACGGCGGCCAACCCGGACAAGCAGATCGCCGGCGTGATCCACCTGGCCGCTCTCGGCGCGCATGCCCTGCCGGTGGATGCCGGGCTGGACGCATGGCAGCGCGAGCTGCTGGTCAACGAGAAGTCGCTGTACCTGATCCTCCACGCCCTGGCTGCCCAGCTGCGCGACGACGCCCACGTGGTGACGCTCAGCGCCCTCGGCGGCCTGTTCGCCCGTGGCCTCGACGAGCAGCGCCAGGCTGTGACCCTGCAGGGCGGCGGCAGCGGGCTGGTCAAGTCGATCCGCGAGGAGCGCCCGGAGCTGCGCACCCGCGCCATCGACCTCGACCCGACGCTCGGCGACGCCCAGCAACTGGCGATCATCACCACCGAGCTGCAGTTGGTCGGCGGGCGCCAGGAGGTCGGCTACCCGGCCGGCCGCCGCACCGTGTTCCGCACCCGGGCGGACGAAGTCGCCGCCGAGGACCTGCTGCCCGCCGTGGAAAACGCCGTGGTACTGGCCACCGGCGGTGCCCGCGGCATCACCGCCGAGGTGCTGCGCGAGATTGCCCGTTCCGGCAACGTGCTGGTGCTGACCGGGCGTAGCCCGCTGCAGGAAGAAGGTGCTGATACCGCAGCTCTGAAAGATGAGGGGCAATTGCGCCAGCACTTTATCGGCGAGGTACGCGCCGGCCGCCTCAAGCTGACCCCGGCCGAGATGCAGAAGCGCATCGCCGCACTGGTCGGACTGCGCGAGATGCACAGCAATATCGCCGACCTGCGCGCCCGCGGCGCGACGGTCGAATACCTGGCGGTGGATACCACCGACGAGGTGGCCCTGGCTGCCGCGATAGACGGCATCCGTCAGCGCCACGGCAAGCTCAGCGGCGTGGTCCACGGCGCCGGAGTGATCGAAGACAAGCTGCTGGAAGACAAGACGCCCGACAGCTGGATGCGTGTGGTTGGCACCAAGGTGTTCGGCATGCTCCTGCTGCAGAAGCTGGTGCGGGTAGAGGAACTGGAGTTCTTCTGTGTGTTCAGCTCGGTGGCCGGGCGCTACGGCAACAGCGGCCAGCTCGACTACGCCACCGCCAACGAGCTGATGAGCCGCCTGTGCAGCCAGCTGCAGAGTCTGTGGGGCGACAAGGTCAAGCTGCTGTCGCTGAACTGGGGGCCCTGGGGGCCAACCCTGTTCGGCGCCGGCATGGTCACCGCCGAGACCGAGAAGAAATTCGCCGACAAGGGCGTGGCCTTGGTCGGCGCCGCCCAGGGGCGTCGCCTGTTCGACGAGGCCTTGCGCCTGAAGGCTGGCCATGCGGTGGAAGTGGTGGCCGGCGATGGTCCCTGGGAGCGTCACGAGGCGGAGGTCGGCCGCTGGCAGGAAGACGCCGGTGACGCCCCGCAGACCGCCCGCCAGCCGTTGCTGACCCAGTGCCGCATCGAGGATGGCGAGAAGGGTACCCAGGTCCTGCATTTCACCCTCGACGCCAGCCACGGCTACCTGCAGGAACACTGCATCGACGGCATCCCGGTGCTGCCGGCGGCCGTGGCCCTGGAGATCATCGCCGAGGCCGCCACCCTGATGTGGCCGGGCTGGCTGGTCGCCGAAGTGGCCGAGCTGCGCCTGCTCAAGGGCGTGCAGCTGAGCGAGCCGACCCAGGCCCTGTCGGTGCTGATCAACCCGCCGACCTACGCCAGCAGCGAAGGCTTCGACGCCAGCATCAGCATCCGTTCCGGCAGCGGCCAGCAGCAGCGCATGCACTACCGCGCCGCGGTGCAGATGGCCCAGCAGCTGCCCGAGGCGCCGCGCCACGCGATTGGCGAGTACCGCGAGCGCGAGCTGCCGGTGGCTAAGGCCTACCAGGAGTGGCTGTTCCACGGCCCGCGCTTCCAGGTCATCCGCGGCATCAGCGGCCTGTCCAGCCAGGGTGCGGCGGCGCTGATGTGCCCCAGCTCGCCGCAGCAGTGGCTGGCCGGTGGTCGTGCCGAACAACAGTGGATCATCGACCCGGCGGTGCTCGACGCCGCGCCGCAGATGGCCTTGCTCTGGGCCCGCACCTTCCACGACGGCTCGGCGCTGCCGGCGCAGTTCGGCCGGGTGATCCGCTACGTCGAGCAGCTGCCCGAGCGCTTCCACATGGACTTCCAGTGCCTGCCCGGCGAAGCCCAACAGGTGCGCGCCAACGTGTTCTTCAGCGACGACGAGGGCCGCCTGCTGCTGCTGATCGAAGACCTGCAATGCATCGTCGATGCGCGCCTCAACCGCCTGGGCGGCACCCACCTGCGCAAGGAAACCGAGTGATGAGCAACGCGCCTATCGCCATCATCGGCATGGCCTGCATCTTTCCGCAGGCCCCGGACCTGGCCGGCTTCTGGCGCAACATCCTGGCCGGCACCGACGCCGTCGGCGAGCCGCAGGACGAGTGGGAGGCGCAGCGCTACCTGGACTCGGGGCGCATCAACACCCAGCACGGCGGCTACCTGAACGACCTGTACCGCTTCGACCCACGCGAGTTCGGCATCATGCCCAACTCGGTGGATGGCGGTGAGCCGGACCAGTTCCTCGCCCTCAAGGTGGCTTTCGATGCCCTGCAGGATGCCGGCTACGCGGGCGACGGCGTCGATCATCGCGATACCGGCATCATCCTTGGCCACAGCACCTACCTGCACCGCGGCCAGGTCAGCCATATCCAGAACCACATCGTCCTCGACCAGACCCTGGAGCTGCTCAAGGCCGCCCAGCCGAGCCTGAGCGAGGACGACCTGGCGCGCCTGCGCACGGCCCTGCAGAAGCAGCTGCCGCCGTCCAATACCGACATCGCCCCGGGCCTGGTACCCAACGTGATGACCGGGCGCATCGCCAACCGCCTCAACCTCAAGGGGCCGAACTACATCGTCGACGCCGCCTGCTCGTCCTCGTTGCTGGCGGTCAACGCCGCCATGGACGAACTGCGCAGCGGGCGCAGCCGCCTGATGATCGCCGGTGGGGTCAACGCCTCGCTGCCGGCCGAGGTCTCGGTGATCTTCACCCAGCTCGGCGCCCTCAGCGGGCGCGGCAAGGTGCGTCCGTTCGAGCAGGGCAGCGATGGCACTCTGCTCGGCGAAGGCCTGGGCATGGTGGTGCTCAAGCGCGTGGATGACGCCCTGGCCGACGGCGACCGCATCTATGCCGTGCTGCGTGGCATCGGCCAGGCCAGCGATGGCCGCGGCACCGGTCTGCTGGCGCCGAGCGAGGAGGGCGAGGCCCTGTCGATCCGCCGCGCCTACGAGAGCAGCGGCGTCGACCCGGCCAGCATTTCCCTGGTCGAGGCCCACGGCACCGGCATTCCGCTCGGCGACAAGACCGAGATCGCCGCCCTGCGCAGCGTGCTCGGCGAGCGCCAGGGCCTGCTTGGCAGCGTGGCCATCGGCTCGGTGAAGTCGATGATCAGCCACTGCATCCCCGCCGCCGGCATCGCCGGCCTGATCAAGACCAGCCTGGCCCTGCACCACAAGGTGCTGCCGCCGACCCTGTGCGGCACGGTCAATCCGGCCCTGGGCATCGACGCCACGCCGCTGTACGTCAACACCGCCAGCAAGCCCTGGATAGCCAAGCCGCAGAACCCGCGCCGCGCCGGCATCAACTCGTTCGGCTTCGGCGGGATCAATACCCATGCGGTGCTGGAAGAGGCGCCGGCCGCCGCCCAGCGCCCGTTGAGCTTCGCCCGTCGCGAGTGCGAGCTGTGCGTGTTTGCCGCCACCTCCGAGACCGAGCTGCTGGCCCAGCTGCAGCAGGTGCAGCAGTACATAGAGAGCAACCCCGGCGTGGCGCTGATGGACCTGGCCGCCACCCTGGCCGCCCGCGAGTGCGCCGACAAACCGGTACGCCTGGCCGTGCTGGCCGGCGACGTGGCCGAGCTGGCGAAGAAGCTGCAGCAGGCGGCGAAGAAGATCGCCGAGGCCAAGAGCCCGCGCTGGATGACCCGCACCGGGCTGGTGTTCAGCCGCCAGCCGCTGCAGGGCAAGCTGGCCTTCCTGTTCCCCGGCGAGGGCTCGCAATACCTGAACATGCTGGCCGATCTGGCCCAGCAGTTTCCCGAGGTGCGCGAGTGGTTCGATTTCTGGCAGGGCCTGTACGACGAACAGCCCGGCTCGACCCGCACCGACATCCTGTTCCCGCCGGCCAGCGAATTGGACGACGAACTGCGCCAGCGCCTGGAGGCGCGCCTGTTCGACATGGACGTGGGTTCCGAGGCGGTGTTCGTCGCCAGCCAGGCCCTGTTCAGCCTGCTCGGCGCCCTGGGCGTGGAGCCGGACGCCATGCTCGGCCACAGCACCGGCGAGTCCTCGGCCCTGGCCGCCAGCGGCGCCATCGCCTTCGCCGACAGGGAGCAGCTGGCCGACTTCATCCGCGAGCTGAACCAGGTCTACCGCGGCGTGCTGGACGACGGCGGCATCGCCACCGGTGTGCTGCTCACCGTTGGCGCGCTCAAGCGCGAGGTGGTGGACCGCCACATCGCCGCCTGCGCCGAGCCGGTGGCGGTGGCCATGGACAACTGCCAGAACCAGCTGGTGCTGTTCGCCGACCGCACCACCATCGAGGGCCTGCTCAAGACGCTGAGCGAGGAGGGCGGCATCTGCTCGATCCTTCCCTTCGACCGCGCCTACCACACGCCGCTGTTCGCCGCGGTGACCGCGGCCTTCCACCAGTACTATCGGCGCGTCGGCCTGCAGGCGCCGAAGACCGCGCTGTACTCCTGCGCCAGCGCCGACCTGTTCCCGGCCGAGCCGGCGGCGGTGTGCGAGCTGGCGGCGGTACAGTGGTCGAGCACCGTGCGCTTCCGCGAGACCGTCGCCCACATGCACCGCGACGGCGTGCGCTACTTCGTCGAGGTCGGCCCCTCGGGCAACCTGACCGGTTTCGTCAACGACATCCTCGGCGGCGAGGAATACCTGGCTATCGCCTCCAACGCACGCAAGCGCAGCGGTGTGGAGCAGCTGTTCAACCTGCTCGGCAGCCTGTTCGCCAGCGGCAAGCCGGTGGACCTCGGCAAGCTTTATCGCGGCATCGCCTGCCGCGTGCTCGACCTCGACCAGCCGTTGCCGCAGCCCAGGCGCGGCATGCTGGTGAAGAACACCATGCCGGTGGTGCATGTGAACGAATCGCTCGGCCAGTTGCTGCGCGAACTGTTCCAGCCGGTCGCGGCCGTGCCAGCGCAGCCGCTGGCTGCCAGCCCGACTGCGCCGCTGCTGGTGGATATCCAGCGCCAGGGCGATCGGCTCAGCGCCCAGTGCCCGCTGTGGTCCACCGACCGCTTCCTCGCCGACCACGTGCTGTCCGGTCCCGGCTCCTACCATCAGCCCGAGCTGCAGGGCCTGGCCTGCGTGGCGATGATGGCCAGCCTGGAGATCATGGCCGAGGCCTGTGCGCTGCTGGCCGGCAGCGTGGCGATCAACCTGATCGAGAACGTCCGCGCCTTCGACTGGGTGGCCCTGGATCGCGGCGAGCTGACCCTGCAGGTGCAGGCCGAGCGCGTCGCCGACAACCACTACCGGGCCGAGTTGCACAATGCCGGCAGCCTGGTGATGAGCGCCGAATTCCGCTTCGCCGCGACGCTGGTCGGCGCGCCCCTGGCCGAGCTGCAGGGCGGCGTCGGCTACCGCTGGCCGGACCACGAGTTGTACAGCACCGGCATGTTCCACGGCCCGCTGTTCCAGAGCATCGCCAGCGTCGGCGCCTGGGCGGAGGAGGGCATCGACGCGCAACTGGCGTCCTGCTCCATCGACGGCTTCGTGCAGGACGGCGAGCCCTGTGCCCTGGTGCTCAACCCGGTGCTGCTGGACGCCCTCGGCCAGCTGGCCGCCTACTGGCTGGCCCAGCAGGTCGGCACCGACTTCAACAGCTTCCCCTCGCACATCGCCCGCATCGAGCTGCACGCGCCGGCTCCGGCCGACCTGTCCGGCGCCTGGCTGCGTGGCCGCCAGCGCCCGGTCGACACGGCCAACAGTGGCCTGGATGCACCGCGCACCTGGACCTTCGACTGCCTGCACGAGGGCCGCCTGCTGCTGCATGCCAGCGGCTTCGCCAACCTGTTCTTCCCCGTGCCCAACGCCTTCTACCAGCTGCGTCGCGAGCCCATGAACGGCTGGCTTGGCGCGCCGCTGGCCAGTGCGGCACCGCAGGCATTGCTGTGGCAGCTGGAGCAGCTGCCCGAGGACTTCTGCAAGCAGTCGGCGGCGATCTTCCTGCGCATCCTCGCCCATGCCGTGCTGGCCTCAGACGAGCGCGAGGAGTGGGAATCCGTGCGCCAGACCCGCCGCGCCCGCGAGTGGCTGCATGGTCGCCTGTGCCTGAAGGAAGCGACCCGCTACTTCATCTACCAGCAGACCGGCGAGCTGCTCTGCCCGGCGGACGTGATCGTCCGCCACGACGCCCTGGGCGCGCCCTTCGTCGATGGCTGGTGGAACGGCCACTGGCTGGCCGCGCCGGGCGTGTCGCTGAGCCACGATCGCGATGGCTGCCTGGCCGCGCTGGTGCCGGCCGGCGCCGTGGGTGTGGACGCCGAGCGCCTGGACCGCCTGCAGCGGTCCGAACTGGTGGCCGGCTCGTTCACCGCCCATGAGCAACAGGTGCTGGCCGCGGTCGACCCGGCCTGGCAGGGCGAGCTGACCCTGCGTACCTGGTGTGCCAAGGAGGCCGCCGCCAAGTACCTGGGCTGCGGCCTGCGCGGTGCGCCGCAGGATTTCGAGGTGCAGTTCGCCGAGACCGGCGACCTGGCCGAAGTGAGTTTCGCCGGGGACGCCAGCCTGGCGCCGGCGCATGTGAACGTGGCCTTCGAGGTCCACGGCGATCGGCTGATCGCCCTGGCCGGGGCCGAGAGCGAGTTGTCTGTACAGGAATACGGAGTGGCCAATGGCTGAGAGCAAGAGCGCAATCGAGCAAACCCTGATCCACATCGCCGCCGACCTGACCCAGGACTGGGGCATCGAGCTGGACGAGCCGCTGAGCGCCAAGACCCGGCTGGTGGCGGACATGGAGTTCGCCTCGGTCGACATCATCCAGCTGATCGTCGCCATCGAAGAGCACTACAACCGCCCGAAAATGGGCTTCCAGGATCTGCTGATGAACGACGGCAGTTACGTCGACGATCTCTCCATCGGACAGCTGATCGATTTCGTTCACGAAAAACTCACAGGAGTGCCGGCATGACCACTCGTACCCTCTTCATTGGCATGGATGGCTGCACCTTCACCATCCTCGACGACCTCTGCGTGGAGAAGGACGGCCAGCCGGCCGTGATGCCCTTCCTCGGTAGCCTCATGGCCCGCGGCACCCGCTCCAAGCTGCGCTCGACGCCCAACCCGCTGACCCCGCCGGCCTGGGTCTCGCTGATGACCGGGCGCAGCCCGGGCAACCACGGGCTGCTGGACTTCATCCGCGCCGAGGAAAAGAACGGGGACGTGTTCTTCACCCTCTACGATTCGCGTGACAACCGCGCCGAGACCATCTGGTCGATCGCCAGCCGCCAGGATCGTCGCGTCGCCGTGCTAAACCTGCCGTTCACCGCGCCGCCGCCCAAGGACCTCAACGGCTTCATGGTGCCGGGCTTCATCCCGTGGCGGCACCTGCGCCGCAACACCGTGCCGGCCAACTTCTACGATCGCCTCAAGCAGGACCTGCCGGGCTTCGATCCGAAGGAGCTGGCCTGGGACTTCGAGCAGGAGAAGCAGGCGGTCAACGACCTCACCGACGAAGACCGCGAGAACTGGGTGCGCTACCACCTGCCACGCGAGAAACAGTGGTTCGAGATTGCCAAGTTCCTGCTCAAGGAAGAGGCGCCCGAGCTGATGGCGGTGATGTTCGACGGCGTCGACAAGCTGCAGCACCAGGCCTGGCTGTTCCTCGATCCGGCCCTGCAGCACGACGGTGTCAGCGATTACCACAAGCGCATGCGCAAGCTGTGCCTGGACTACTTCCGCCAGCTCGATGGCTTCATCGAGGAGCTGGTGACCATGGCCGGCCCGGACGTGCAGGTGTTCATGGCCTCCGACCACGGCTTCACCGCCACCACCGAGGTGGTGCGGATCAACGCCTGGCTGTTCGAGAAGGGCTACCTGCACTGGAAGGAAGTGCTCGATCCGGACTCCGAGGCCGCCAAGCGTCGCGAGGAAAGCATGTTCGCCAACCTCGACTGGACCAAGACCACCGCCTACTGCCGGACTCCCTCCAGTAATGGCATCAACATCCGCGTGGCGCGCAATCCGGGCGAGACCGGGATCAAGCCGGAAGACTACGAGGCCTTCCGCGAGCAGCTGATCATCGACATCAAGGCGCTCAAGGACCCGGTCACCGGCGAGAGCATCGTCAGCGAGATCCACCTGCGCGAGGAAGTCTTCGCCGGCCCGGCGATGATGGACGCGCCGGACCTGCTGCTGGTGCTGCGTGACTTCGGCTTCGTCTCGATCAAGAACAAGCTGCCGATCGTCGAGCCGCGCGAGGAGCCGGCCGGCACCCACCACCCGGACGGCATCTTCATCGCCTGCGGCCCGGGCATCCGCAAGGGCGTGCAGATCGACCGCCGGCACATCTGCGACGTCGGCGCGACCCTGCTTTACAGCCAGGGACTGGAAGTGCCCGGTGACTTCGAGGGCAAGGTCCCGGCCGACATGTTCATCAAGCCGTGGCTGAACCAGAACCCGATCCGCATCGGCGAATCGACCCGCGGGGTGAACAAGGACGAGAACGCCGAAGGCATGGCCGACGACGAGAAGGACAAGCTGATGGCCCAGCTGCAGATGCTCGGCTACATGGAGTAACGCGCGATGGCGATGGCCGAGGTCAACGGAGTCCGGCTGCATTATCAACAGCTGTCCTGCGAACGCACGGAGGGGGAGGTCGAGGACGTGGTGCTGATCCACGGCCTCGCCGCCAACCTGGCGTTCTGGTACATGCAGATCGGCCATGCCCTGGCCAAGCACTACCGGGTGACCATGTACGACCTGCGCGGCCATGGTCGCTCGAGCATGCCGTTGCGCGGCTACACCCCGGCCGAGCAGGCCGAGGACCTGCGCCAGTTGCTCGACTGGCTGGGCATCGGCCGGGCGCACTTCATCGCCCACAGCTTCGGCGGCACCATCGCGCTGAACCTGGCCTGCGAGCAGCCCCAGCGCTTTCGCAGCCTGACCATCGCCGACACCCACATCGCCGCCATCCGCAACGTCGGTTGTGACTGGCGCTATGCCGACCATATCCAGCGCATCCTGGATGACAACGGCATCCCGCTGAACACCCGCGAACCCTATTTCGGCTACCGCCTGCTCAAGGAGGCGGCGACCCTGCAACTGAACCAGCGCGAGCTGCCCGAGGCCCTGCGCGAGCTGATCAACCCGCTGATGGGCGCGTCCGGCAAGCGCACCGCCGACCAGTGGGTGAAACTGCTGGAGACCACCGCCGCCCAGGACGAGCTGATGGGCGACGACGGCCTGGTGGTGGAGCGCCTGCGCCAGCTCGATTTCCCGCTGCTGGCGATCTACGGCGAGCGTTCCCAGGCGGTGACCACCGGCGAGCTGCTGCTGACCGTCTGGCCACGGGCGGACTTCCGCCTGGTGCGCGGCGCCGGGCATTTCTTCCCGGCCTCGCGGCCGCAGAAGCTGATCCGCTCCTTCACCTTCTTCCTGCGCAGCGTCAGCGGCCGGCGCCAGGGCCGCGCCGACGACGCCGAGGCCAGACCCTACTTCCGCAGCGACCGTATCTACAGCCGCGCCGAACAGTGGTTCTACGCCACCCGCGAGGGCCGGGAGCAGGGGCCGTTCGACGGCTTCGAGGAGGCGCTCGACCACCTCAACGCCTTCATCGCCGAGGTGTTGGCGCGCAAGACCCGGGCCGGCTCGATGTTCAACCTGTCGAGCAAGGTCCGCGTGCCGGCCGGGCTCGGCGAGGACGACTTCCGCCTGATCGCCCGCAACGGCTTCGGCGACGGGGTCAACGCCTACGCCCACGCCATGGCCTGGTTCAACGACTACCTGTACGTGGGCACCACCCGCGGCAATTTCCCGCTGATGAAGGCGCGCCTGCCGATCAGCATGGACCCCTGGCCGGTGGAGTGCCCGGCCAACCCCTTCGATCTCGACCTGCACGCCGAGATCTGGCGCTACAACCCGCGCACGGACGAGTGGAAACGGGTGTTCAAGGCGCCCACCATCGTCGGCAGCGACGGTTCGCGGATTCCCCGCGAGCTGGGTTTTCGCGGCATGTGCGTGTACCCCGGCAGCGCCGGGCGCAAGCCGTCGCTGTTCGTCAGCACCTGGTCGCCGGCCAAGGGGCCCGGCCCGCTGCTGCTGCGCAGCGAGGACGGGCTGAAGTTCACCCCCAGCTGCGAGCCGGGCCTGATGGGCCTGCCGGTGACCACCATCCGCACCATGGTCAGCTTCAAGGGGCGCATGTACACCACCCCGGCCGGCTCGCGCGGCGGCAACCCCAACGTCTCGTCCCACTCCATCGTCTACGAGAGCGAGGCGCCGGAGGAGGGGCACTGGGAGCCGGTCAGCGACTTCGGTTTCGGTGACGAGGGCAACAAAACCATCTTCGAGATGTGCGCCTTTGGCGACCACCTCTACGTCGGCACCTTCAACCTCAAGGGCTACCAGGTCTGGCGCAGCACCTGCGACCGCAAGCCCTACCAGTGGGAGCAAGTGATCGCCGACGGCGCCGGGCGCGGCCCGCTCAACCAGTCGGTGCTGAGCATGTACCCGTTCAAGGACGCGCTCTACGTCGGCAGCGCCATCCAGGGCGGCGGCATCGACCGGCAGAACGGCGTCGGCCCGGCGCCGCCCGAGCTGATCCGCATCCGCCCGGACAAGAGCTGGGACCTGCTGGTGGGCGACGCGCGGCAGACCGAGGGCGGCTGGAAGGAACCGCTGTCCGGCTACATGGCAGGCTTCGACAACTTTTTCAACGGCTACTTCTGGCGCATGGCCGAGCACGAGGGCTGGCTCTACCTGTCGACCTTCGACTGGAGCGGCCTGCTCGGCTACGCCCGGCGCGACAGCTGGCCGGAGCCGTTCCTCAACATCGTCAACGAGGTCGGCGAGAAATTCATCTTCGAGCGCCAGTCGGGCTTCGACCTGTACCGCAGCTACGACGGCGAGAACTGGGTGCCGGTGACCACCGACGGCATGGGCAACCCCTACAACATCGGCATGCGCACCATCGTTTCCTCGCCCTACGGCCTGTTCCTCGGCGCCGCCAACCCCTTCGGCCCCAAGGTCTGGCCGCTGGGCGGGGACCGCTACATCGACAACCCGCGCGGCGGCTGCGAAGTGTTCTTCGCCCCGCGCAAGCAGATGACCTCGGCCGCACCCAGTGCCGGTATCCGTGACCGGTCGAAAGGAAGCCCCGTGCTATGAACGGCAACATTTCCGCGAAGAAAGAATCGGACCTGGGCGACGCCCGCAAGATCGCCACGCCGCTGCTGCTGCGCAAGGGCCTGCAGGTGTTCCTGCGCAACGGCCGGCAGGAGCCGCTGTACGTGATCGTCGACCCGGCCAGCCAGCAGCAGTGGGAGCTGGAGACGCACCAGTTCTTCGTCCTGGAAATGCTCCAGGTGGACGAGGAATTCGTCGCCATCGCCGCCAGCTACGAGCGGCGCTTCTCGCGGATGCTCAGCCGTGGCGACTTGGACGCGCTGCTGGTCGGGCTGATCGACCAGCGCCTGCTGGGCCTGGCCGCCGCCGCCCATCCGCTGGTGGCGCAGTACCGCGAGCAGTTGCAGGAAGACCTGCAGCGCCTGCTGGAGGAGAAGGTGGCGCGCTTCCGCGACAAGGCCGCGCCGCCGGCCAAGCGCCAGTCTCCCGCGCCGGCGCCGGTGACCATCACCGCCGTGCCGGTGCAGGCCGCGGCGCCCGCCGGTGGCGCGGCGCAGCAGCCGGGCGCCGGGGCCTCCAACGACGCCCGGCGCGGCGACGCCGACCATCTGCAGGCCGGCGTGCGCGATTCCGCGGGCATGGACGACACCCTGCGCATCCCGGTGCTGCACCTGTTCAACCCGCACCGCCTGCTCAAGTCCATGCAGGGCTGGACCGAGCCGCTGAAGTACGGGGTGTTCGTCCTGCCACTGCTGTTCGCCATGGCGCTGGGCACCCTGATCAACAACTTCGCCCTGGCCCGGCTCGACGCGACGACCATGCTGTCCGGCATGGGGGCGCTCGGCCATGTGGTGTTCAGCCTGTTCACCGTCAACCTGCTGTGTACCCTGACCCTGGCGCTGACCGCGCAGAAGTACCGGGGCACGGTGTACAGCCTATCGCTGGCGTTCATGCTCGGCTTCCTGCCGCGCTTCATGCCGCGCATCCGCCACCTGGTCGGCCTGAGCCGGCGCGAGCGCCTGTGGCTGCATGGCGGGCCGGTGCTGATGCGCCTGGCGCTGTTCAGCCTGGGCGTGTTCACCTGGTACCTGACCCGCGCCTCCAACGGCCTGCTGCCGGCCGCCGGTCTGGCCCTGGCGCTGACCAGCGCGGTGGCCCTGCTGCTGACCCTCAACCCGCTGTCGAAGAGCAGCGGCTATCACCTGATCGCCGTGCTGGTGGATGAACCGCAGCTGCGCGGCAAGGCCTTCAAGGCGCTGTTCGGGCGGATCAGGGGCAACGCCTATCGCGAGGCCAACGACACCGCGCTGATGGCCTACGGCCTGGCCTCGGTGCTGTACTCGGTGCTGCTGTTCGTGGTCGCGCTGATGCTGATCGGCAGCTGGCTCAAGGTGCATTTCGGCGGCACCGGCGTGCTCGCCGCCGTGGTGCTGATCGGCTACCTGAGCGTGTTGACCTACCGCAAGTTCAAGTCGGCCAACGAGATGTACGAGCGCGCCGTGCAGTTCGAGCGCTGGAAGCGTCGCCGCCTGCCCGAGAACCTCGAACAGAAGGTCGGCGCCCAGCCCTCGAACAAGACGGCCCGCTATACCGGCCGGGTGCTGGCGCTGTCCCTGCTGATCTGCCTGTTCCTGCCCTATCCCTACGAGCCGGGCGGCTCCTTCGTGATCCTGCCGACCGAGCAGCAGCAGGTGGCCAGCGACATCGGCGGGATCATCACCGAAGTGCTGGTGGAAGGCGGCGAGCAGGTCAAGGCCGGCCAGGTGCTGGCGCGCCTGGCCACCGGCGACTACGCCGGCCACGTGAAGATCGCCGAGGCGCGCATCGCCGAGGAAATGGCGACCGTCGCCGAGCTGAAGTCGCGTCCGCGCCTCGAGGAAGTGGAGGTTGCCCAGCGCAGCCTGGACATGGCGCGTACCCAGACCCAGTTCAGCCAGACCAATCACCAGCGCCACATGACCCTGCTGGCCAAGGGCGGCGTCTCCGCCCAGCAGGCCGACCAGGCCCGCCGCCAGTACGAGGTGGACCTGATGGCGGTCAAGGTGGCCGAGGCCAACCTGGCCCTGGCCAGGACCGGCGCCACGCCCGATACCATCGCCGCCGCCGAGGCCCAGGTGCAGCGCTGGAACAGCGAGCGCGACCTGTACCTGGCGAAGATCGAGCGCTCCCAGCTGCGCGCGCCCATGGACGGCAAGCTGATCACCCTGCTGCTGCGGCAGAAGGTCGGCAAGTTCCAGCCGCCGGGCGAGCCCTTCGCCGTGGTGGAGAAGGCCGACCGGGTGTTCGCCGAGATCGAGGTGCCGGAGACCGAGATCGGCTACGTGCAGCCGGGCGCGGTGCTCAAGGTCAAGCCGCTGGCCTATTCCGAGCGGTTGTTCGACGGCACGGTGACGCAGATCGACGCCAACGTGATCGAGAAGGCCACCGGCAAGTATGTCAAGGTGCTCACCACCATCGACAACCCGGCCGGCGAACTGAAGTCGGGCATGACCGGCTACGCCAAGGCGGCCGGCGAGACTCTGCCGGTGTGGAAGGCCTTCACCCGGGCGATCTTCCGCTTCATCGACGTGGAGCTGTGGTCGTGGATTCCCTGAACCCGTAGCCCGGATGAAATCCGGGGAGGCTGGCGGCTCTGTCCCCGGATTGCATCCGGGCTACGGACCAGACCGAGCCTGGTAGGGTGCGCCGCGCGCACCGCAAAAACCTTCAGGTGCGCACGGCGCACCCTACGAAAAACACCGGCCTCGGCCGGTGTTTTCGTTTGCGTCGGCGATCAGGCCGCCGGAACGGGCAGCAGCTCCTTCAGCGGCCGGCTGTCGTCGGCCAGCTGCTCGGCGGTCACGGGGATGCCCTCGGCGACCAGGCGCTTGGCGGCGATGAAATCCTGCGGGCGGTTCACCGTGTCGGCGGCCAGCACTTTGCCGTCCTTGAGGTAGAAGGCGCTGAAACTGTCGCTCAGCGGGTCGCCGCGCAGCACCAGGCGCTCGAAGCCTTCCGACAGGCCGACCATCTTCAGTTTCAGCTCGTACTGGTCGGACCAGAACCAGGGCACCGAGGCGTAGCTCTTGTGGAGCTTGCCGGCCATGGCGGCGGCGGCCACTCGGGACTGTTCCAGAGCGTTGGGCACCGACTCCAGACGCAGGCGCCGGCCCAGCAGCGGGTTGGGGTGGTTGGTGCAGTCGCCGGCGGCGTGGATGTCCGGGTCGTCGGTGCGGGCGTACTCGTCGACCAGGATGCCGTTGTCCACCGCCAGGCCGGCCTCGGCGGCGAGTTCGGTGTTGGCGATCAGGCCGATGCCGACCACCACCAGATCGGCCTCCAGGCGGCTGCCATCGGCGCAGAGTACGGCGCTCACGGCGCCGTCGGTCAGTTCCAGGTCGGCCACCAGCACGCCAGTGCGGATGTCCACCCCGGCCTCGCGGTGCTTGCGCTCGTAGTAGGCCGACAGCTCGGCGGCGGTGACCCGCTGCAGCACCCGCGGCAGGGCCTCCAGCACGGTGACCTGCAGGCCCTGGGCGACGGCGGCGGCCGCCACCTCCAGGCCGATGTAGCCGCCGCCGACGATGGCCAGGCGCTTGCCGGGGGCCATCTGCGCGCGGATCAGCTCGACGTCGTCCAGGGTGCGCAGGTAGTGGAAGTTGGCGCAGCGCTCGGCCGCCGCGGCATTCGGCACGGCCAGCGGGCGCGGGCGGCCGCCGGTGGCGATGGCCAGCTTGTCGTAGGCCAGCTGCTTGCCGTCGGCCAGCTCCAGGCGCTTGTTGGCGCGGTCGATGCGCACCACCCGCACGTTGCCGAAGAACTCCACGTTGGCCTTGTCGTACGCCAGCTGCGGGCGGATCGACAGGCTGGTCTTCTCCACGCTGCCCGCCAGGTAGGCCTTGGACAGGGGCGGGCGATGGTAGGGCAGGTGCGCCTCCTCGCTGAGCAGCAGGATGCGGCCCTCCCAGCCCTCGTTGCGCAGGGCGATGGCCAGTTCGCCGCCGGCATGGCCGGCGCCGATGATGATGGCGGTGGAGGAAGCAGCGTCTGTCATGGTGGCCTCGGGCGTCGGGAAAAACTGGCGGCTAGTGTATGCATCCAGGCGGGCCAAGTCCCGGCCGAAGATGCCAATCGTCATGCCGTCGCCGCAATGCCCCTCGGGGCCGGCGTTCGTCCTCGCGGGGTTTCGATGGCGGGCTTCCCTGTTGACCCGCGCCAGGCTTTTCTATAGTTGAAGCAAACCAGCCGAAGTCGGACTGCGGTATCGATGAATATTTCTACGGACAGCGGAGGAAGTTTGCGCCGTTGGTGGCAGAGGCCGACGATCCTTTCGCTGGCCCGGATCTTCGTCGTTCTGGTCTGCGTCTCGCTGGTGGCGACCGATGGCTGGCTGATCTGGAAGGCCCGCCAGGTGCAGCTGCGCGACGCCGAGATCGAGACCTCGAACCTGGCGGCGGCGCTGGCACGGCAGGCCGGCGATACCCTGAAGAAGGCCGACATCGTGCTGCTCGACCTGGTCGAGCGCCTGCAGGTGGATGGCACCCGGCACGGGCAACTGCAGCGTCTGCAGGGGCTGATGCGCCAGCAGGTGCAGCAGCAGGTCGAGCTGCACGGCCTGTTCGCCTACGACCGGGACGGCAACTGGCTGGCCAACTCGTTCGGCGAGATCCCGCCCGGCGCCAACAACGCTGACCGCGAATACTTCATCTACCACCGAGAACATCCGGACGACCACGGCGCCCACGTCGGCGTGCCAGTGCGCAGCCGCACCACCGGCGACTGGATCATCCCGCTGTCGCGGCGGGTCGAGGACGACCAGGGCAATTTCCTCGGCGTGGCGCTGGCGACCATTTCCATCGACTTCTTCCGCCGCTTCTACGGCACCTTCGACATCCGCGAGAGCGGCTCCATCAACCTGGCGCTGAACAACGGCACCGTGCTGATCCGCGTGCCCTACACCGACGCCTCCATCGGCTCCAGCCTGGCCCACGGGCCGATCTTCAGCCAACTGCTGCCGCACAGTCCGTCCGGCACCTCGGTGTTCCCGTCGATCGTCGACGGCGTACGGCGGGTGTACAGCTACCGGCAGCTGGAGGAATACCCACTGGTGGTGGTGGCCGCGCTGGCCGAGCGCGACATCCTGGCGGACTGGCGCGAGGACACCAACCGCCAGCTGTTCGTGGTGATCCTGCTGGCCAGCCTCCTGGCGCTGTTCGGCTTCTACCTGCTGTACCTGATCAAGCAGAGCCAGAAGGCCGAGGTGGAGCTGATGGCCACGCGCGACGCGCTGCGCAGCTTCAACAAGCGCCTGGAACAGCAGGCGCTGGAGGACGAACTGACCCGCCTGGCCAACCGCCGCCGCTTCCTGCGCGCCCTCAGCGAGGAATTCGCACGCGCCGTGCGCAGCCGCAAGCCGCTGGCCCTGGTACTGTTCGACGTGGACTACTTCAAGCAGTACAACGACCTCTACGGCCACGTCGTCGGCGACGAATGCCTGCGCCAGGTGGCCGAAGTGATCCGTGGCGGCCAGCGGCGCCCCGCCGACCTGGCCGCCCGCTACGGTGGCGAGGAGTTCTGCCTGCTGCTGCCGGAAACCGACGCCCAGGGCGCGCTGCAGGTGGCGGAGAAGATCCGCCTGGCGCTTGGGGAGCGGGCCCTGGAGCACGCCGGCTCGCCCTGGAAGCGCGTCAGCATGAGCGCCGGCGTGGCCGTCTGCCAGCCGTCCCCGGACGAACCCGACGACGGCGGCCCCGAGCGGTTGATCCAGGGCGCCGACAGGGCGCTCTACGCGGCCAAGGCGGCCGGCCGCGACCGCGTGGTGCTGCACGAAGACAAGGTCGATCAGCCAATCGGCTGAGCCATTGGCGCCGGCGAGCGATTACTCCGCCAGCGCCGCCTTCGCCGCCGCCCGGGCGTGCATCAGGGTGGTGTCGAACAGCGGCACGCGGGCGTCCGCGTCGTCCACCAGCAGGCCGATCTCGGTGCAGCCGAGGATCACCGCTTCGGCGCCCCGCTCGACCAGGCGCTCGATCACCTGGCGGTAGGCCTGGCGCGATGTCTCGCGCACCTGGCCCAGGCACAGTTCGTCGTAGATCACCCGGTGCACCAGGTCGCGGTCCGCCTCGTCGGGCACCAGCACCTCGATGCCGTGGTGGTTCTCCAGGCGCTCGCGGTAGAACGGCTGCTCCATGGTGAAGCGGGTGCCGAGCAGGCCGACCCGGCGCAGGCCCGCCTCGTGGATCGCCGCGGCGGTCGGGTCGGCGATATGCAGCAGGGGGATGGCCACGGCCCGCTCGATGCCGTCGGCCACCTTGTGCATGGTGTTGGTGCAGAGCACCAGGAAGTCCGCGCCGGCCCGTTCCAGCGCCGCCGCCGCCTCGCCCAGCAGCGCGCCGGCCCGGTCCCACTCGCCGCTGCGCTGCAATTGCTCGATCTCGTGGAAATCCACGCTGTACAGCACCAGGCGCGCCGAATGCAGGCCGCCCAGCTCGGCCTTCACCGCTTCGTTGACATGGCGGTAGTAGGGCAGGGTGGATTCCCAGCTCATGCCGCCGATCAGGCCCATGGTCTTCATCGCTGTCTCCTCGTGGGTCGAGCCGCCATGGTGCGTCGGCATGGCCTCGTCGGGCAGCTACAGTGGGCGACGAATCCGGGCCTACAGTCCCTGGACGGACGGGCGGCATTTTTCTCCCGCCTGAGGAATAATGCGCGGCTTTCCCGTCAGGCTCCCAGCATGTTCCAGCCACCCCTGCACGTCCGTCCCAGCTACCTGCACCTGCCGCCGGGCGACTGGCCGACCGTGCTCGACTGCCTGTGTGCGCGCTTCCCGCGGATACCCCGGCAGACCTGGGAGGCGCGCATGGCGCGCGGCCTGGTGCTGGACGACCGGGACAACCCGCTGGACGCCGCGACGCCGTACCGCGAAGCCATGCGCGTGCGCTACTTCCGCGAGATCGACAACGAGCGCCGGATACCCTTCGAGGCCCAGGTGCTGCACCAGGACCGGCACCTGCTGGTGGCGGACAAGCCGCACTTCCTGCCGGTGATGCCGGCCGGCGACTACGCCGAGGAAACCCTGCTCACCCGCCTGGTGCGCGACACCGGCAATCCGCACCTGGCGCCGCTGCACCGCATCGACCGGCACACCGCCGGGCTGGTGCTGTTCTCCGCCGACCCGGCCAGCCGCGGCGCCTACCAGGCGCTGTTCCGCGAGAAACGCATCGACAAGCGCTACCAGGCCATTGCCCCGGCATTGCCGCAGCACGCATTCCCGCTACGCCGGCACAGCCGCCTGGAGAAGGGCGAGCCGTTCTTCCGCATGCGCGAGGTGGCGGGCGAGCCGAACAGCGAGACCCTGCTGGAAGTGCTGGAGCGGCGCGGCGACCTGTGGCGCTACCGGCTGTTCCCGGTCACCGGCAAGCAGCACCAGCTACGCGTGCACATGGCCGCCCTGGGCGCGCCGATCCTCAACGACACCTTCTACCCCGAACTCGTCGACGAGAAGGGCGTGGACGACTTCGCGCGGCCGCTCAAGCTGCTCGCCCACAGCCTGGCCTTCGCCGACCCGCTGAGCGGCGAGCTGCGCCGCTTCGAGAGCCGCATCGAGCTGGAGTGGTAGTCAGCCCGCGCGCAGCCGCGCCAGGTCGCGCACCGGCGGTTCGCCGAACAGGCGGCTGTATTCGCGGCTGAACTGGGAAGGGCTCTCGTAGCCGACCTTGTAGCCGGCGCTGGAAACGTCCAGGTTCTCGCACAGCATCAGCCGCCGCGCTTCCTGCAGGCGCAGCTGCTTCTGGTACTGCAGGGGGCTCATGGCGGTGACCGCCTTGAAGCGGTGGTGCAGGGTGGAGGTGCTGAGGTTGGCGACCCGGGCCAGTTCGTCGATGCGCAGCGGCTCGTCGAAGTGGCGGTTCAGCCACTCGATGGCACGGTTGACCCGGTGCGCCTGGCTGTCGGCGGTGGCGATGTCGCGCAGCAGCTGGCCCTGGGGGCTCTGCAGCAGGCGGTAGAGGATTTCCCGCTGCACCAGCGGGGCGAGCATGGCGATGTCGCGCGGGGTTTCCAGCAGGCGCAGCAGACGCAGCACGGCGTCCAGCAGCGGGGCGTCGATGGGGTCGACGTGCAGGCCGCGGCCGCCGCTGCGGTTGGGCACCCCGAGCGGGCCGGCGGAGGCCAGCAGGCTGCCCAGCTCGCCGGGGACGATGTCCAGGCGCAGGCTGAGGTAGGGCGCCTCCGGCGAGGCCAGGGTGACCTCGCCCTTGACCGGCAGGGTGACCGAGGTCACCAGGTAGTGCAGCGGGTCGTAGCAGTAGACCTCGTCCTCCAGGCGCACCTTCTTCTGGCCCTGGGCCATGATGCACAGGGCCGGGCGGTACAGGGTGTGGGTGATGGGCGAGGGCTCGGCGGCGCGGAACAGCGCCAGGTTGGGCACGGCCGTCTCGACGACGCCGTCTGCAGGGCAGAACTGGGCAATCAGCCTGGCCAGTTCCTGGCGCTGGGTTTCCACATGGGGCTCGGTAACGGGTGCTGGCATGGCGGGTCTCCGGTTGCCCGCAGCTTAATCCGCGCAGCGGGGGAAATCCTGCCTCGTCGGCGATATCGGCAGGAATGGGCAAGGCGCCCGCAGTTTTGTGCAGATCGCCTCAGTGGGCGAATGCGCCATGCAGCCGTTGGTAGCGTCCATCCCCCTTCAGGCGCTCCAGTGCGTCGCGCCAGCGTTGCACGTCCTCTGCCGAGGTCTGCCGCGACAGGGCGATGTAGCCCCGGTCCTGGCCCAGCGACACCGCGCTCGGCGTCACCTCGTCGGCGTTCATCCCGGCGTCCGCCAGCTTGCTCGCCAGGTCACTGTCGGCGGAGGCCACCAGCCGCACCCGGCCGGCGGCCAGCATGCGGAAGCAGCCGGCATAGGAGTTGGCGCGGCGCAACCGGGTGAAGCCGCGCTCGCCAAGCAGGCGGTCGTGCGAGCTGCCGTTGAGCACGCACACCGTCAGCCCCGCGGCGTCGCCGATCTCGCGGATGCCGGTCGGCTGCGCCTTCAGTTCGTACAGGTAGTCGGTCTCTTCCAGGGTGGGGCCGACCCAATGCACTAGGTGTTCGCGATCCGGCGCGCGGCTGAGGTTGAACAGCACCACGCGGGGGCGCGACTGCACCAGCAGGAGGCCGCGCGCCAGCGGCACCTCGACCATCTCGTCGGGCAACCCCACTTCCTTCAGCAGCTCGCGCACCAGCTCGACGTGGAAGGCGCGCTTGCCGGCATGGGCAACGCCGTGCAGGGTGCTGTCGACGGCGCGGGCCTGGTTGCCCAGGCTGTGGGTGTAGACCTGCCAGTCCGCCCCGTGTGCCGGGAGCAGGACGAGCATCAGCAGGGTGGTCAGCAGGCTTTTCAAGACCGGTCTCGGCGGTTCGGGGATGGCGGCAGAGTGCAGCTTCCGGGCCGCCCGTGCAACCGGCCGGGGGAGTCGGAGCATCGGCAGGATCGGGCAAACGGCGTGCAGTTTCCGGCTAACGTGGCCGGTGCTGCGGGCTCCATGCTCTGCATCGTCGAAGGCGCCCGTGCGAGGAGAAGCATGCCATGGCATCGATTGCAGAAAGACGACGCGCCGCCGGGCAGCCGGCCTGGTCATGGCCGGGCGGAGCCGCGGCAGTCACCAGCCTGGCCCGCTTCCAGGCCCGGGACGGTGCCGGCGAGGAACTGGGCCGTTGCCTGCGCGAGCTTCAGGCGCTGGCCCGTGGCGATGCGGCCTGCCTCGGCTGTGAGCTGTTGCGCGAGTCGGCCGGCGACACCTGGCGGCTGAGGGGGTACTGGACGTCCGAGCAGGCGCTGGAGGCGCACTTGCGGTTGCCGCCCCTGCAGTTGCTCGGCCGACTGGTGAGCGGCGGTCTGGTGCGGCACATGGAGATGCGGGTGGAGCGCTACTCCACCGCGCTGGCGTCGTAGCGGTAGGCGCCGCTGTCCAGATTCAGCTCGATACGGACGTTCCACTGGCTCTGGTCGTGGCCGTTCTCGACCTGCCCCTCGATCTGCAGCTGCGAACCGCCATCGCTGGAGCAGGTGAGGCGGGAGAAGCTCAGCTCGGCGTGGTCGTTGTTGACTTCGGCGAAGCCGTAGCCCCGTTCGACTTGCCAGGTTTCGCCGGCGTGGTCGGGGGTGACGCGGTCGACGAAGATCAGGTCCTGGGCGTACATCGTGAAGCGCAGCAGGCGCAGTTCGTTGAACTGCTCGCCCTGTTCCCAGGTGCCGCATTCGACCACCTGGCGCAGGTTGGCGAAGCGCTCGCGGGCCTCGTCGTAGCCGACTTCCCGGCCCAGGGCCATGGCCTGGCCGGCGATGCAGAGGCCGAGCAGGCCGCAGAGCAGGGCGCGCATCAGCCGCAGCTCAGGCGGATGATGGTGTCGTCCTCGTCGATGTCGATGTTCAGGCGCCGCGGGTTGTACTCCAGGGTGACCGCCTGGTTGGGCGCGGTCACGCGCAGGTGCTCGGCGCCGGATTCCACGCGGGCTTCCTCGGCCATCTCGGTGGTGATGCGCTTGTCCACCAGGTGCTGCACCGCCTCTGCGTCGCAGCGGCCGTCGCCCTTGGCGGCGGCCGGCCCGTCCTGGTCCGGGGAGGAGGCGCAGCCGGCCAGCAGGCCGGCGAGGAGCAGGGCGGGGAGGGGATGGATGCGGGGCATGGCGGACGTCCTTGGCAGCTGGAACAGGCCCCCACCGTGCCACCGTCGGCTCGCCCAGGCAACCGCCCCGGTCACAATACGCGATACACCTGCCCGGTCTGCCGGCCCTCGGCGCTCTTGGCGTAGGCCAGCGCCACGGTGGCCGCCGGCACCGCCCTGAAGCCACGGAAGTAGGCACCGTAGGCGGGCAGCGACTCTTCCAGCACGGTCGGGCTCACGCTGTTGATGCGCAGGCCGCGCGGCAGCTCGATGGCGGCCCCGCGGATGAAGCCGTCGACCGCTGCGTTGACCATGCTCAGGGCGCTGCCGTGGCGAATCGGGTCCTCGCTGAGCACGCCGGAGGTGAGGGTGAAGGAGGCGCCGTCGTTGGCGAACTCGCGGCCGATCAGCACCAGGTTGACCTGGCCCATCAGTTTGTCGTCCAGGCCGACGGCGAATTCCCTGGCGGTCAGTTCCTCCAGCGGGCCGAAGTGGCCGTTGCCGGCGGCGCTGATCAGCGCATCGAAGCGGCCGGTACGTTCGAACAGGCGGCGGATGGAGCCGGGGTCGGCGATGTCGACCTGCAGCTCGCCGCTGGTGCGGCCGACGCGGATGATCTGGTGGCGGTCCTTCAGCTCGTGGTCGATGGCGCGGCCGATGGTGCCGCTGGCGCCGATGAGGATGATCTTCATGGTGAAACTCCCGTGCGGGTGGATGACGGGGACCAGCTTAGGCGAGGTTCTGTTGCCAATAATCCGGGTAATGTGAAACATTTGGTTCTCATCAGGAAACAATGAGGGCCCGCCATGAGCGATCTGGAAGACCTGGCCGCCTTCGCCCTGCTGATGGAGGCCGGCAGCTTCACCGCCGCCGCCGAGCGCCTGGGCTGCAGCAAGGGCCAGCTGTCCAAGCGCATCAGCGCCCTGGAGCGCGGCCTCGGCAGCCAGTTGCTGCACCGCACCACCCGGCGCCTGCACCTGACCGCCGCCGGCGCCGCCCTGCTGCCCGAGGCGCAGGCGCTGCAGGCCCAGGCCCAGCGCGCGCGCCAGGTGGTGCGCGGCCTGCAGGAAGAGGTCAGCGGCACGGTGCGGCTGACCGTGCCGGTGTCCCTCGGCGAGACCTTCTTCGATGGGCTGCTGCTGGACTTCGCCAGCCGCCACCCGCAGGTGCGGGTCGAACTGGACCTGGCCAACGCCTATCGCGACCTGCTGGCCGAGGGCTTCGACCTGGCCATCCGCTCCAGCCAGCAGCCGGACGAGCGCCTGGTGGCCCGGCCGCTGTTTGCCCTGCAGGAGATCACCTGCGCGGCGCCGGCCTATCTGGCGCGTCAGCCGGTGCCGCGCACGCCGGCCGAGCTGGCCGGGCACAACTGCCTGCTCAACACTCACTACAGCGGCTTCGAGGAGTGGCTGTACCACCGCCAGCACCAGTTGGAGCGGGTGCGGGTGTCCGGCCAGCTGGCCAGCAACCACTACAGCCTGCTGAAGAAGGCGGCGCTGAGCGGCGCCGGGGTGGCCCGCCTGCCGTCCTACATGGTCCAGGAGGAACTGGCCGACGGCCGCCTGGTCTGGCTGCTGCGCGACTACCAGACGCGCAGTACCCCGGTGTTCCTCGTCCATCCCTGGCAGGGCGGCCTGCCGCGCCGCACGCGGGCGCTGGCCGACTACCTGCTGGGCTGGTTCGAGCGCAGCCGCCAGGCCCTGGACGGCCTGCGCTAGCGCACCGACCGATGCAACCAGATGAAACACTCCCCGGCGGATCGGGTTTGCTCCGGCCGGGCGGGTGTAGTAAGACTGGACACAGCGATTCATCCGGACCGGGATCGTCCCGGTCCGTTTTCGGTTGTGCGGCATGGTGGGGGAGCGCGTCGACGGCGACGCGCGATACCGGGCAGGCAGCCACAGAGGAGACGCTTAACCCGCCCGGACCTTGCGGCCGCCGACCTCAGGAAAGCGAGGAAGCCCTATGCAAGTTCAAGTTCACACGAACCAGATCGAAGGTAGCGCCAGGCTTCAGGAATGGGTCAGCGCCGAGATGGCGGACCGGCTGGAACACTTCGACGAGATGCTGACCCGGGTGGTCGTGCACATCAGCGACGAGAACGCGCAGAAATCCGGCAGCGACGACAAGCGCTGCCAGATCGAGGCCCGGCTGAAGGGGCACCAGCCCCTCTCCGTGAGCCACAAGGCCGACGCCGTGGGGGCGGCCATCGACGGCGCCGCCGAGAAGATGCGCCACGCCCTGGAACACCTGGCTGGCCGCCTGGAGGCCAGGGGCGTTTCCACCGGTCGCATCGCCGAGCCGGCCGAGGCGGAATCCACCGATTCGCTGCTGGAGGAGGAATTCTTCACCCGGCAGCGTGATCTGGAGCGTGGCTGACCGCCACGCTCAGGCAACCGCCCCTCACGGGGCGGTTGTCGTTTCAGGGGGCGCCGCGGATTGTTTAGCCGGCGCTGAACTGAGTGTGTAGAAAATCCGATTTAACCGCGGTTCGCGGCCATGCGAGTCTCACCGCCATGAGCTTGTCCCGCCTCCATTCCCGTCGTTGCCTCCGCCCGTGCCTGCTCAGGGCCGTCGGCGCCGACGTGCTGCTCCCCGAGATCCTGGCCTTCTGGGCGCTCTGGCACTGCCGCCACGCCCGGCCACCGGACGCCCGCCCCGCTATCGTCTGAACAACGCGGCCGCGCCATGCACGCGGCCGCCACCTGACTTCTTGTCTGCCGTCATTCCAGACAGAGCGCCCCCTGGCGCAAAGCGAGGCTCCATGCGATTCGCCCCCCTCGAGGAGGCCCAGGCCTTCCTCGAAGCCAACCCCGATATCGAACTGTTCGAACTCTTCGTCCTCGACGCCAACGGCGTGCCGCGCGGCAAGCTGCTGCACCGCGAGGAGTTGCCGGCGCTCTACGAGAGCGGCCGGCCGCTGCCCAGCACCATGCTCGGCCTGACCCTGCATGGCGAGGACGTGGAAGACTCCGGCCTGGTCTGGGAGGTGGGCGACATCGACTGCCGTGCCTACCCGCTGTCCGGCAGCCTGCAGCGCATGCCCTGGCGGCGCATCCCCACCGCCGCCGTGCAGGTCAGCCTGCACCCCACCGAGGGCATGCCGGCCACGGTCGCCGACCCGCGCCACCTGCTGGTACGGGTGATCGACGGGTTGAAGGCCGACGGCTACCACCCGGTGATGGCCTGCGAGCTGGAGTTCTACCTGCTCGACCAGCAGCGCGATGCACAGGGACGCCCGCAACCGGCGCTGGACGCCGACGGCGGCCGCCCGCGCAGCACCCAGGTGTACGGCCTGCGCGAGCTGGAGCAGATCGAACCCTTCCTCGCCGACCTCTACGCCGCCTGCAAGGCCCAGGGCATTCCGGCGCGCACGGCGATCTCGGAATACGCGCCGGGCCAGGTGGAGATCACCCTGGAGCACGGCGACGCCCTGCTGGCCATGGACCAGGCCGTGCGCTACAAGCGCCTGGTCAAGGGCGTGGCGCACCGGCACGGGATGCAGGCCTGCTTCATGGCCAAGCCGTTCGACCATCTGGCCGGCACCGGCATGCATATGCACGTGAGCCTGGCGGACGGGCAGGGCGACAATCTGTTCGCCAGCGAGGCGAAGGAGGGCAGCCCGCTGCTGCGCCAGGCGGTTGGCGGCATGCTTGCCAGCCTGCTCGACTCGCTGCTGCTGTTCTGCCCCAACGCCAACTCCTACCGGCGCTTCCAGGCCAACAGCTACGCGCCGCTGGCGCCGACCTGGGGCGTGGACAACCGCACTGTGTCGCTGCGCGTGCCGGGTGGCCCGGCGCCGACCCGGCATGTCGAGCACCGCATCTGCGGCGCCGACGCCAACCCCTACCTGGCCGCCGCGGCCATCCTCGCCGGCATCCACCGCGGCATCCGTGAGCGCCTCGATCCCGGCGCGCCGGTGGAGGGCAACGGCTACGCCCAGGCCACCGAGCACCTGCCCACCGACTGGCTGGCCTCGCTGCGCGCCCTGGAGCGCTCCGACTGGGCGCGCGAGGCCTTCGGCGCCGAGTTCCTGGGCGTCTACCTGGCGGTGAAGCGCGCCGAATACCGCCAGTTCATGGGCGAGGTGGGCGAGCAGGACTGGCGCTGGTACCTGACCAACGCCTGAGGAATAGAAGCTTCGCGGCCAAGGCCGCTCCCACATCGGGCATACCTTGTGGGAGCGGCCTTGGCCGCGAAGCACCCGGATTCATCGGTGCGCGCGGCCTGGGCGGCCCCGCGCACCCTACGGCGGCGACCGCCACAAGGATTCTGCAATGAACGCCATCAACCAACCCATCAGAGCGGCCGCCGAACGTGCGCCGTCCTACTACTCGGCATCCCTCAACGTCGAGACCGACTACCCGACCCTGCAGGGCCAGGTCAGCGTCGACGTCGCCATCATCGGCGGTGGCTTCACCGGTGTCGCCACCGCCGTGGAGCTGGCCGAGCGCGGCCTCAAGGTGGCCATCGTCGAGACCCACAAGATCGGCTGGGGCGCCACCGGGCGCAACGGCGGCCAGGTCACCGGCAGCCTGTCCGGCGACGAGGCCATGCGCAAGCAGATGCGCGACCGCCTCGGCGCGGAAGTGGACGACTTCATCTGGCACCTGCGCTGGCGCGGCCACGAGATCATCAGGAACCGGGTGGAGAAGTACGGCATCCGCTGCGACCTCAAGCACGGCCACCTGCACGCGGCGATGAAGCCCAGCCACATGGACGAGCTGCGCGGCGCCTATGAAGAAGCGGTGCGCCGCGGCATGGGCGACGAGGTGACCCTGCTCGACGCCGCCGGGGTGCGCGAGCACCTGGCCAGCGACCTGTACCTGGGCGCGGTGAAGAACACCCGCAACATGCACCTGCACCCGCTCAACCTGTGCATCGGCGAGGCCAGGGCGGCCGAGAGCCTGGGCGCGCTGATCTTCGAGCATTCCGAGGTGCTCGACATCGTCCACGGCGCGCGGCCGGCGGTGGTCACCGCCCACGGCCGCATCGACGCGGCGCAGGTGCTGCTGGCCGGCGACGTGTACCACAAGCTGGAGCGCAAGCAGCTCAAGGGCATGATCTTCCCGGCCATGGGCGGCATCGTCACCACCGAGCCGCTGGGCGAACGGGCGAAGCAGATAAACCCGCAGGACCTGGCCGTGTACGACTGCCGCTTCGTGCTCGACTACTACCGCATGACTGCCGACGGTCGCCTGCTGTTCGGCGGCGGCGCCAACTATTCCGGGCGCGACTCGCGCGACATCGCCGGCGAGCTGCGCCCGTGCATCGAGCGCACCTTCCCCCAGCTCAAGGGCGTGAAGATCGACTTCCAGTGGAGCTGCGCGATGGGCATCGTGATGAACCGCATCCCGCAGCTGGGCAAGCTGTCGCCCAACGTCTGGTACTGCCAGGGCTATTCGGGCCACGGTGTCGCCACCACCCACATCATGGGCGAGATCATGGCCAACGCGCTGACCGGCACCCTGGGCCACTACGACACCTTCGCCGCCTGCAAGCACATCAAGGTGCCGCTGGGCGACGTGTTCGGCAACCCGATGCTGGCCGCCGGCATGTGGTACTACCAGATGCTGGAGAAGCTGCGCTAGGGCGCTGAAGAACCTCTTCCTTGTCACGCCCGCGCAGGCGTGAGTCCGGGTGCCTCTGGTTTCCCGCCTGCGCGGGAATGACGATTGTTTCGGTGAGTCCCTGGACGCCGGCCGTGAACCCGGCCGGCGCCCGCGTTGTCTGCACAGAGCCTGTACAGAGGGCGCGACGAGCGATCCGGGAGCGCGGCGATGCATCGATCACTACTCTGCCTGGGCTGTGGCCTGCTGGTGCTGGCCGGCTGCAGCAAGGACCAGGACGACGGCCCCTTCCAGGCGCCGGGGGCCAACTACGACCTGTCGCACTGGAAGCTCACCCTGCCGGACGCCAAGGCCAGCGAGGTGCCCAGCGCGGAGCTGCGCGCCGGCTACGCCTCGCGCTACTTCCACCTGGCCGACAACGGCGCCATGGTGTTCATAGCCCCCGCCGGCGCGGGCAGCACCAAGAACTCCGACTACCCGCGCGCCGAGCTGCGCGAACTGCTCGACCCTGCCGACGACAACCGCAACTGGAACGGCGCCGGCCACCACCGGCTCAGCGCCAGCGCGCGGGTGCTGCGCGCGCCGAGCACGCAGAAGATCATCGTCGGCCAGGTTCATGGCTTCGACGCGCGCCCGCTGGTCAAGCTGCAGTGGGAGAAGGGCCGGCTCAAGGCGCTAATCAAGCGCCACCCGCAGGGCAGCAACGAGGACATCCGCCACGTCTTCGCCACCCCGGTGGACAACGACCTGTTCTCCTACAGCATCGAGGTGCGCGACGGCGTGCTGGCGGTGGAGGTCAACGGCGAGCGCATCGACCACGACTTCTACGCGGCGGACCCGGCCTGGCGCCAGGTGGGCTTCTACTTCAAGGCCGGCGCCTACGTGCAGGACGACGAGGGCGACGGTGACGACGATGTGGGCGAAGTGCAGTTCACCCAGTTGGGCGTGCGCCACGACTAGCCCGGACGTATCCTATACGCCCGTCTCGACCGCTCAGGACCGCCCCATGAAAGCCCAGCTCCTCGAACTCGTCACCCTGATCAGCTCCGGCTGCATGACCGACGAGGAGATCGCCCGTATCGCCGACGAGGCGGCCCAGGCCTACGCCGACCCGGCCGCCTTCCTCGCCGCCAACACGGACGTCAACTACGACGACGATTTCCCCATCCCGCTGGGCGAGTGGGTGGTGGTCGGCAGCCTGCCCGAGACCGTGCTGTTCCAGGCCGATTCCTATGACGAACTGTTGCAGCAGATCATCGACTCCTTCGGCCCGCAGGTGAGCTTCAACATCAAGCCCAAGCAACTGGTGAAGGTCGAGCCGCTGAAGGCCCTCAACCGCATCCAGGTGCAGCTCTCGGCGCTGTACAAGGAGAAGGGCGGCTACGTGCTGGTGGACCTCAGCGAGCCGCTGGACGACGAGCTGCAGTGCGTGCTGGTCTACACCAGCGACCTGCCGCGGGTGCTGGAGCTGGCGGTCGATGTCGGCATTTACGCAGCCCCGGCCTATGAGGCGCTGAAGGCCGCCCAGGACGAGTGAACTGCGCGCCGCACCGTGTCGCGCTACGCATGAAAAAAGCGATGTCCCCGTCAGGTGTTGTAGTGCCCTGAGCTCTTCTGGGTTCCCGCCTGCGCGGGAATGACGGTTTCGGAAGAAACTTCCACCCTATCTCGTCATCCCCGCGCAGGCGGGGAGCCAGGCGCAGGCAGGGTGCAGCGTTCAGATGGCGGAGCTTGACCGCGCAACACGTAACGAAGACATAACCATGAAAAAGGCCGCTCCCCCATCGGGGGAGCGGCCTTTTTTCCGGCGGGGGACGATCAGGTCAGCACGGCGATCAGAATGATCAGCGGGATCGGTACACCGAGGAACCACAGCAGAAGTGAGCGCATGTCTGTTCTCCTTGTTATCAGCGAAGCGGGGCGGTGGTGGTGCGGTAGTCGCTGACGACCACCACCACGGCGTCACGGCTGCGACCACCGAAGGTGGCGGCGAAACTGCCGACGAAGGCGCCGATCAACAGCGCGACGAACATCCACAAGGTGGCGTGCGCGGCCGCCTTGCGGGCTTCATCGGCGGCCTGTTTGGCCTGCACCACGCTCTCACGGGCCTGGGCATAGACCTCGTCGACACGCGCCTGGGCCTCGGTGGGTGAGAGGTTGGTGCGTTGCGACACCAGCTGTATGAGGTAGGCGCGGTCGGCCGCGGAGAGTTCGCCGTCGTTGTCCAGGCTGCGCGCCAGGATGCGCGCGACCACGCCATGGGCGGCATCATCCGCGCTGGGCGCCGGGCGATCATCACGGAATAGGCCGTCGATGTAGTAGCCGTATTCTTCTTCGGCTCCGGCCAGGGCCGCTGGTGCCGCGCCGGATGCGACCTGTGCGCTGGCCTGTACGCCGGCACCGACGATGCCGCTCACCGAGCCCACCAGCACGGTCGCGGTGAGCAGGGTCGCCACGGCCCACGCCAGGAAACCGTGCGCGGTGTCGCGGAAAAACACCTCGTCGCCATGCAGCGTGGTCCACTTCACGCGCAGGCGGCCGGCAAGGTAGCCGCCCATTCCCGCCGCGATAATCTGGGTCAGGGCAAGCCAGATGATCGTGGAGATGCCCAATCCTTCGGCGCTGATACCCTCGTTGCTCCAGGGCGAGACCGCACTGAAGCCAAGGCCGAAGCCGAGCAGGATGAGAATGAGCGACAACGCCGCCGCGGCGATGGCGCCGGCGAAGATCGCGGCCCAGGAAACACCAGAGGTGCTGGCGGATTCATCCAGGGCAGTTGCAGCAAGATCGGGTGTGGTGATCATTTTTTTATCCTTACTTGGACGGAAAAACCCACTGCGGGGACGGCACATCGCCGGCTCCTATGGGTTAGTGAGAGCGTCAGTCGGTAAGGTTCAGGTTCTTGTTGCGGAGCTGGGCCGCGGGTGGCGTCGAGATCGGCGCAAAGCAGGCGGCGCCCGATGCCGGGCGCGTGGGAGGGCTCGCTGCTGGAGGCGCTTGCTCCCTCGGCGAGCCGCTGGACGAACCTTGTCTACACCCGCGCCAGCCAGGCCTGCGAGGCGAAGGTCTGGCTGTTACCTGGGGCGGGAACGGCTAGAGGCTGAAGCCGCCGTCGATGGGGATGATGGTGCCGGTCATGTAGGCGCCGGCCGCGCTGCACAGGCTGATGGCGAGGGCGGACATTTCCTCCTCGCGGCCCCAGCGGCGCATCGGGATGTGGGCCACGTCCTCGGCCATGGCCGCCTCGTCGCCGGCGATGTGCCGGGTCATCTTGCTCGGGAAACGGCCGGGGGCGATCACGTTGACGTTGATGTGCTCGCCCACCAGCTCCCGGGCCAGCAGGCGTGACAGCTGATGCAGCGCGGCCTTGCTCGGGCCGTAGGCGTAGGCCTGTTCGCCGAACGAGCTGATGCCGGCCACCGAGCCGATGTTGATCACCCGCGCCGGGCTGGCCTCGCTGCCGGCCTTGCGCAGCAGTGGCAGCAGCTGCTGGATGCAGCTGAACACGGCGGTGACGTTGAGCTGCATGACCTTCTCCCAGCCCTTGGCCGGGTAGCTCTCCAGCGGCGCGCCCCAAGTGGTGCCGGCGTTGTTGACCAGGATGTCGAGGTGTTCGATGCGGCCGTTCAGTTCTTCGGCCAGGGCGCGGGCGCCTTCCTCGCCGGACAGGTCGGCGGCCAGGCCGATGCATTCGCCGTAGGCCGACAGCTCCTCGGCCACCTGGCGGCAGGCGTCGCCGTCGCGGGCGCAGATGAACACCCGGGCGCCTGCCTCGAGCAGGCCCAGGGCGATCATCCGGCCGATGCCGCGGCTGCCGCCGGTGACCAGGGCGGTGCGGCCCTGCAGGCTGAAATAGGGGTGCATGGAAACTCCTCGGGGCAATGGGAACGAGCCCATACCCTAATCGAGGTGGCCGGCGGATGTGGTGCTTATAGCCGGCGCAAATGCCGGGGCATCAGCGCTTGCCCTGGCGCAGCGGCTCCAGCAATGGCTTCAGGCCGTTGTGGTCGATCTCCTGCATCAGCGCCAGCAGGCGGCCGATCTCGCCCTTGGGGAAGCCCTCGCGGGCGAACCAGTTCAGGTAGTTGCCCGGCAGGTCGGCGATCAGCCTGCCCTGATACTTGCCGAAGGGCATGGTGCGGGTGACCAGCAGGAGGAGGTCTTCGGGATTCATGGCGGTATCGGTGGTGCGGAAGATGCGCGCAGGATAACCCGACTAGCGCACTGTACGGCCACAGTCGTCACCAGCTGTATGCCCGTGGCGCGGGCGCGGCGCGCTTTAATCGCCGTTTCCCTGTTGTCGCGGAGTGCTCCGATGTCGCCCAAGGACCTGCTGCTGGCGCTGGTGGTGATCGTCGCCTGGGGCCTCAACTTCGTGGTGATCCGCGTCGGCCTCGACGGCCTGCCGCCGATGCTGCTCGGCGCCCTGCGCTTCGTCCTGGCGGCGCTGCCGGTATTCCTGGTGCGCCGGCCGAACCTGCCCTGGCGCTGGCTGATCGCCTACGGCGCGACCATCTCCCTGGGCCAGTTCGTGTTCCTCTTCGAGGCCATGGCCAACGGCATGCCGGCCGGGCTGGCCTCGCTGGTGCTGCAGTCGCAGGCGTTCTTCACCCTGGCCTTCGCCGCCCTGTTCCTCGGCGAGCGGATGCGCGGCGCCAGCGTGCTGGGCCTGCTGATCGCCGGCGGCGGGCTGCTGCTGATCGGTCTGCAGACCGGTCATTCCACCTCGCTGCTGGGCATCGTGCTGACCCTGGTCGCGGCCTCCATGTGGGCGATGGGCAATGTGCTCACCCGCAAGTTCGGCAAGATCAACCTGATGGGGCTGGTGATCTGGGGCAGCCTGATCCCGCCGGTGCCGTTCTTCCTCCTGTCTCTGTGGCTGGAAGGGCCGCAGCGCATCGAGCACGCCCTGCTCAACATCGGCACCAGCTCGATTCTCGCCCTGCTGTACCTGGTGCTGGTCGCCACGCTGCTCGGCTACGGCCTGTGGAGCCGCCTGCTGTCGCGTTACCCGGCAGGGCAGGTGGCGCCATTCTCGCTGCTGGTGCCGGTGGTGGGCCTGAGTTCGTCGGCCTGGCTGCTGGGCGAGCGACTGAGCACCCTGCAGTGGGTGGGCGCGGCGCTGGTGATGCTCGGCCTGCTGGTCAACGTGTTCGGCGGCCGCCTCTGGCAGCGCCTGCAGGGTGCGCAGGCCGCCTAGCCGAAGCGCCGGCCGACGCGGTAGGCTGCGGTCTGATCGGCGAGGAGCGAAGGTGTTGGATTTCAAGGCGAAGATTTCCCTGCGCCGTGCCCGTGAGAAGGGTACGGTGCCCCGGCCCGGCGACGCGGGTTGGCAGTTCGAGCTGGGCGAGCGGCTGGAGAGCGACCGCGGGCGCATCGTCAACTCGGCGGCGGTGCGCCGCCTGCAGCAGAAGACCCAGGTGTTCCCGCTGGAGCGCAACGCCGCGGTGCGCAGCCGCCTGACCCATTCGCTGGAAGTGCAGCAGGTCGGCCGGCACATCGTCCGCACGCTGTTCCAGAGGCTCGGCCCGCGCGCCGCCGACTACGGCCTGGGCGGCCTGGAGCGGGAGCTGGAAACCCTGGTGGAAATGGCCTGCCTGACCCACGACATCGGCAACCCGCCGTTCGGCCACTTCGGCGAGTTCGCCATCGGCGACTGGTGCGCGCGTCATCTCGACGGGCTGTTCGCCAGGGCGGTGCCGGAGGGCGACGCCGAGCTGCGCCAGCGCATGCTGGCCGACCTCGCCGCCTTCGAAGGCAACGCCCAGGCCATCCGCCTGGTGCACCGCCTGCACGACATGAACCTGACCTACAGCCAGACCGCCTGCATGCTCAAGTACGTGCGCGCGGCCTACCAGCCGCGCCCGGCCGGTTCCTACCTGGCCAAGAAGCCCGGTTACTACCTGAGCGAGGAGGGCTTCGTCGCCGAGCTGTGGCAGGCGCTGGGCATGGCGCCCGGCACGCGCCATCCGCTGGTGTACGTGATGGAGGCGGCGGACGATATCTCCTACTGCCTGGCCGACCTGGAGGACGCGGTGGTCAAGCGGATGCTCGACCTGAGGCGGCTGGACGAGTTGTTGCGCGAAACCTTCGCCAAGCGCCTGCCGCTGGACTGCGTGATCGACGAGCAGGGGCGCAGCTTCGCGGCGTTGCTCGACGACGCCTGCGAGGCCGCCGAGAGCGAGCCGGTGGACAAGGTCGGCAAGTTCTTCATCCGCCTGCGCGTCAACCTGATCCACCCGTTGGTTCAGCATGCGGCCGCCCAGTTCGTCGAGCACCTGGACGCGGTGTTCGCTGGCAACCTGGAACGTGCCCTGCTGGAGGACGACAGCCCGGCCAGTGTGGTGGTGCAGACCTTCAAGGACATCGGCGCTGGCCACGTGTATTGCCACCGCGAGGTGGAGACCCTGCACCTACGCGGCCTGCGCATCCTGCAAGGATTGCTGGACGGCTACGGCGCGCTGCTCGGCCTGAGCAGCGAGGATTTCGCCGCCGTGCTGGACGGCAAGGGCCGCGCCGACCTGCGCATGCTGGCGCGGCGCCTGCCCACCCACCTGCTGGCCGCGTACCGGGTGGCGGTGGCCGGGCACGAGGACGGGGACGCCGCGCTGTGGGAGTTCTACCACCGCGCGCGCCTGCTGCTGGACTTCGTCAGCGGCCTGACCGACCAGCTGGCCGAGGACGAGCACCGGGTACTCACCGCCCAGTAGGGTACGCCGCGCGCACCGCGAGCAGCCAGTTTGCCTGTGGTGCGCATGGCGCACCCTACTGTGTAGCGAAGGGTAAAGCGCCGGACATGAAAAAGCCGGGTCTCTCACGAGCCCGGCTTTATCGTTGCCGCGTCGATCAGCTGTGGCGGATCAGGTAGTCGAAGGCGGACAGCGAGGCCTTCGAGCCTTCGCCCAGGGCGATGACGATCTGCTTGTACGGCACGGTGGTCACGTCGCCGGCGGCGAACACGCCGGGGATGCTGGTCTGGCCCTTGGCGTCGACCACGATCTCGCCGAAGCGCGACAGCTCCAGGGTGCCTTTCAGCCACTCGCTGTTGGGCAGCAGGCCGATCTGCACGAAGATGCCTTCCAGCGCCACTTCGTGGACCTGCTCGGTGGCGCGGTCCTTGTAGACCAGGCCGGTGACCTTCTGGCCGTCGCCCTTGACCTCGGTGGTCTGCGCGCTCTTGATCACGGTGACGTTCGGCAGGCTGTACAGCTTGTTCTGCAGCACGGCGTCGGCGCGCAGGGTGTCGGCGAACTCCAGCAGGGTCACATGGGCGACGATGCCGGCCAGGTCGATGGCCGCCTCGACGCCGGAGTTGCCGCCGCCGATCACCGCCACGCGCTTGCCCTTGAACAGCGGGCCGTCGCAGTGCGGGCAGAAGCACACGCCCTTGGCCTTGTATTCCTGCTCGCCGGGCACGCCCATCTCGCGCCAGCGGGCGCCGGTGGAGAGGATCACGGTCTTGGCCTTGAGGCTGCCGCCGTTCTCGAAGCGCACCTCGTGCAGGCCGCCCTCGGTGGCCGGCACCAGTTGGCTGGCGCGCTGCAGGTTCATGATGTCGACCTCGTACTCGCGGACGTGCTCTTCCAGGGCGCGGGCCAGTTTCGGGCCTTCGGTCTCCTTCACCGAGATGAAGTTCTCGATGGCCATGGTGTCCAGCACTTGGCCGCCGAAGCGCTCGGCGGCAACGCCGGTGCGGATGCCCTTGCGCGCGGCGTACACGGCCGCCGCGGCGCCGGCCGGGCCACCGCCGACCACCAGCACGTCGAAGGCTTCCTTGGCGCTCATCTTCTCGGCGTCGCGGCTGGCGGCGCCGGTGTCGATCTTGGCGAGGATTTCCTTCACTTCCATGCGGCCGGAGGCGAATACCTCGCCGTTCAGGTAGACGCTCGGCACGGCCATGACCTGGCGGCGCTCGACTTCTTCCTGGAACAGCGCGCCGTCGATCGACACGTTGCGGATGTTGGGGTTGAGCACGGCCATCAGGTTCAGCGCCTGGACCACGTCCGGGCAGTTCTGGCAGGACAGCGAGAAGTAGGTCTCGAACTCGAAACGGCCTTCGATGGCCTGGACCTGCGCAATGGTCTCGGCGTCCAGCTTGGACGGGTGGCCGCCGACCTGCAGCAGTGCCAGCACCAGCGAGGTGAACTCGTGGCCCATGGGGATGCCGGCGAAGGTGATGCCGATATCCGCGCCCGGACGGTTCAGGGCGAAGGACGGACGGCGTGC
The DNA here is from genome assembly GCF_019655855.1 of Pseudomonas paralcaligenes. Taxonomy (GTDB): domain Bacteria; phylum Pseudomonadota; class Gammaproteobacteria; order Pseudomonadales; family Pseudomonadaceae; genus Aquipseudomonas; species Aquipseudomonas paralcaligenes. Next base: position 83,412 of record NZ_BPFX01000005.1, read on the forward strand.
GTCGTTGCCGTCGGTCTTGAGGGTGATCTTGTCGGTCAGGCCGACGATGTCGTTGAGCAGTCCGAGCAGCTCCTGGGATTTCGCGCTGTCATCGAGGGACGCGACGATCTCGAACGGCTGGGTGACCTTCTCGAGGTAGGCCTGCAACTGGGTTTTCAGAGTGGCGTCCAACATGACGGAGTTCCTTCAGTGCGAATTTCGGACAAACAAACGCCCGGGCGGATCGCGCCCGGGCGTTCGGGCACCTTTGAGAAGTCCTGTGGGACTTCTTGAGGCGAAAAATGGGATGTAGAGCGTCGCGAGCGACGGCAGTGCAAGGCGAAATCAGGCGAGGGCGCGCAGTTTACGAGCTGTAAATGAGCAGCCCGAGCCTGATTTCAACGCAGCAATGCCTAGCGCAGCAGCGCTACGCCCATTTTTAGATCTTGCCGACGAGGTCCAGGGACGGAGCCAGGGTCTTCTCGCCTTCTTTCCACTTGGCCGGGCAGACTTCACCCGGGTGAGCGGCGGTGTACTGGGCGGCCTTCAGCTTGCGCAGGGTCTCGGAAACGTCACGGGCGATCTCGTTGGAGTGGATTTCCAGAGTCTTGATCACGCCTTCCGGGTTGATGATGAAGGTGCCACGCAGAGCCAGGCCTTCGTCGGCGATGTGTACGCCGAAGGCGTTGGTCAGCTGGTGGGTGGGGTCGCCGACCAGCGGGAACTGGGCCTTGCCGACGGCCGGGGAGGTTTCGTGCCAGACCTTGTGGGAGAAGTGGGTGTCAGTGGTGACGATGTACACTTCGGCGCCGGCTTTCTGGAAATCGGCGTAGTTGTTGGCGGCGTCCTCGATCTCGGTCGGGCAGTTGAAGGTGAAGGCCGCGGGCATGAAGATCAGAACCGACCACTTGCCTTTCAGGCTCTGCTCGGTGACCTCGATGAACTCGCCGTTGTGGAAAGCGTTGGCCTTGAACGGCTGAACCTGGGTGTTGATCAGGGACATTGAATAACTCCTGGTGGGTTTGGAAGTGGGTTTGGAAAGTTGACGGTGGGCATATTAGCCGCATTGGTCCAGATTGCTTAATTGATTGCGGTCATTGAATCGATTGCCATGGCCTATGAGGCGCAGCCCGACCGGGTCGCCGCATGATAGGCGACGGGTCTTCAGCTGGCGACTTGCAGCTGCGGATGGCGTCGGCGGTACTGCTCGAAGATGAACTGGCGGATGCGTTCGGCGTGCTCGCCGTGCTGCAGCGTCAGGCCGTAGGCCGCGCGATGCCGGCCTATGCGCCGGATGCGCCGGCCCTGCACCGGCATGCTCTCGCCGCCGGGCAGGCACAGCCAGAGGTTGAACTGCTCCGGCGGCTGGCGTAGCGGGGTGCCGAGCACCAGGCTTCTGGGGGCCAGTTCGTACACCAGCAGGTCGCTCTCCTCGCCGCTGCCGTCGCGCAGCGCCAGCGGCTCGTCCAGCTCCAGGCGCCAGGGGCGGCGCACCTCGCCGTCCTCGTAGATGCTGGGCGCGCCCATCTCCAGCTGCAGGCCGTGCAGCTCGTCCTCCACCATCTGCAGCGGGAAGGTCATGCTGCAATCGTCCATCCGCGCTTCCAAGCTCAGCCTGGCGTGGACGCCGAGGCGCGCCAGCAGGGCGTTGGCCAGCGGCCCGCCATCCACCTTGAAGGCGGGAATGGGCAGCGGCTTGCCGATGAACTGGCTGTGGAAGACCTCTCGGATGAAGTCCAGTTCTTCGCTGGAGAGGGTGGGGTGGTCGGACATCGGGGCGGCCCTCCGCGGGCGACTTCGGGTGATCGCAAAACGTGAAGTGCGTCACGCGCACGGGCGATCACCCAGGTGTGACGACCGCACCGGCGGCGAGTTCCCCCGAGGGCGACATGCGGCATAATGCGCGGCGTTTTTTCGAACTCTCGCGGAGTGCTGCATGAAAGTCGCCATCCTGTCCGGCTCGGTCTACGGAGCCGCCGAAGAAGTCGCACGCCGCGCCGTCCAGGTGCTGGAGGGCGCCGGTTGCGAAGCCTGGCACAAGCCCGGCGTGGTCCTCGACGAAGTGCTGGCCTTCGCCCCCGAGGCGCTGCTGGTGATCACTTCCACCACCGGCATGGGCGAGCTGCCCGGCAATATCCAGAACCTCTACTACGCCATTCGCGACCGTTTCCCGGCCTGGAGCGGCCTGCCCGGCGCGGTGATCGCCCTGGGCGATTCCAGCTATGACGTGTTCTGCGGCGGCGGTGAGCAGATGCGCGAGCTGCTGCTGGAGCTGGGCGTGCGCGAGGTGCTGCCGATGCTGCGCCTGGACGCCAGCGAGAGCGTCACCCCGGACGAGGACGCCATGCCCTGGCTGGCCGAGCTGGCCGCGGCGCTGAAATCCTGATGCACCCGCGTGCCGCCGAACTGATTCGCGAGCTGCAGCTGGCGCCCCATCCCGAGGGCGGCTACTACCGCCGCCTGTTCACCGCCGGCCGCCGGGACGCCGAGGGCCGCGCCGCCTCCAGCGCGATCCTGTTCCTCCTGCCGGGCGGGGTGGCCAGCCGCTGGCACCGGATCGACGCGGACGAGTTGTGGCACTTCCATGAGGGCGCGCCGCTGGAACTGCTGATCGGCGAGACGCCGGCCGCGGTGCGCCGCGAATGCCTCGGCCCGGTCGCCGCCGGGCAGCTGCCGCAGCGCGTGGTGCCGGCCTGCGCCTGGCAGGCGGCGCGCAGCCTGGGCGACTTCACCTTGGTCGGCTGCACCGTGGCGCCGGAGTTCCGCTTCGAGGATTTCCGCCTGCTGGCCGACGATCCGGCTGCGCTGGCCGCCTGGCCACGCCTGGCGGCGGATTACCCCGAGCTGCTCTGAGCGGCGCTCTCGCCGATCAGGTCGAGCCAGGCCTGCGCCGCCCGCGACAGGTAGGCGCCGCGCCGCCAGATGAAGGCGATGTCCCAGCGCAGGTCCGGTTCGTCCAGGGCCAGGCGCACCACCCCCGGCCGTTCCAGTTCGCGCGCCACGATCCGCGGCAGCAGCACCACGCCCTGGCCGGCGGCGACCAGCGCGCCGAGGAAGTCGGCCTGGCCGCTGCGCCCGCCCTCGATCGGAGTGAAGCCGGCCTCCTGACAGGCGCGCAGGAGGCGGTCGTTGAGGGTGAAGCTCTGCTGGTAGAGCAGGAAGGGCGTGTCGGCGAGCTGCGCCAGGCTCACCCCGTCGGCGCCCGACAGCGGATGGGCGGCCGGCAGCAGGACGTCCAGCGGCTCGTTGCAGAACGGCTGGCTGTCGAAGGCGGGGTCGTCCGGCTGCAGGCCGGCGCCCAGCTCCAGTTCGCCGCTCAGCACCAGTTGCTCGACCAGCTTGCTGCCGCCTTCCTGCAGGTGCACCACGATGTTCGGGTAGCGCCGCCGGTATTCGGCGAACAGGCCGGCGAACAGCGCGTCGCTGCCGAGCATGGGCAGGCCCAGGCGTAGTTCGCCGCGGGCGAGCTGGCCGAGGTCGTCGAGTTCCCGCTGCAGCTCCTGGCGCAGGCGCAGGAAATCCTCGGCGCGGCGCTGCACCACGCGACCGGCATCGGTCAGGCGCAGGTGCGGGCCGCTGCGCTCGAGCAGGCGTACGCCGAGGCGTTGCTCCAGCTGCGCCACCTGCTTGCTGATCGCCGACTGGCTGGCGTGGAGCACGGCAGCGGCCTGGGTGAAGCCGCCCTGGCGCACCACTTCGGCGAAGGCGCGCAGCTGTTTGAATTCCATTCTGGAATGCCTTTCAGTCGGATAATTCGCTTTTGGGATGATAGGCCGGCGCTTAACCTGCTTGCCAGTGCAAGAGGGTTGTCATCGTGAATCGCGCGCGTGTTCGTCATCTGTTTCGCCTGGGCGCTGAGCTGGCGGCGCTGCTGGGGCTGTACCTGGCCGGCTGCCAGTTTGCCGCCTGGCTGGGCTGGCCGATTCCCGGCGGGGTGATCGGCCTGGGTCTGCTGCTGGCGGCCTTCGCCAGCGGCCGGGTGGAGCCGGCCGCGCTGCAGCTCGGCGCCGGCCTGCTGATGGCGGAGATGCTGCTGTTCTTCATCCCGGCGCTGATGAGCCTGCTCGACTACGGCGCGCTGCTGCGCGAGGAGGGCTGGCGCATCCTGCTGGTGATCGGTTGCAGCACCCTGCTGGTGATGCTGGCCACGGCGCTGACCGTGGAGCTGGTGTGCCGCTGGAGGACGCGCCATGAGGCTTGAGCCGATGCCGCTGTTCTGGCTGGGCCTGACCCTGGCCGCCTACCTGCTGAGCCGCTGGGCCTACCGGCGCAGCGGGCGCTACCTGCTGTCGCCGCTGCTGCTGGTACCGGGCGTGCTGCTGGCGGTGGCCGTGCCGCTGCATACCGACTACGCCGAGTATTCCGGCTACACCCACCTGCTGATGGCGCTGCTCGGCCCGGCCACCGTGGCCTTCGCCGTGCCCATCTGGCAGCAGCGCGCGTTGCTGGCCCGGCACTGGCCGGCGCTGCTGCTGGGCATGCTGGCCGGCAGCGCGGTGGCCATCGCCAGTTCCTGGTGGCTGGCCAACGCCCTGGCCCTGGACGGCGAGGTGAGCCGCTCGCTGGTGCCGCGTTCGATAACCACGCCCTTCGCCATGCCGGTGGCCCAGCGCCTGGGCGGCGTGCCGGAGCTGGCGGCGATCTTCGTCATGCTCACTGGCACCTTCGGCGCGCTGCTCGGCGGCCTGCTGCTGAAGTGGCTGCCACTGCGCACGGCGCTGGCCCGGGGCGCGCTGTTCGGCGTCGGCGCCCATGGCGCCGGCGTCGCGCGGGCCCAGGAGGTGGGCCGCGAGGAGGGCACCGTGGCGGGCCTGGTGATGGTGCTGATGGGGCTGCTCAACCTGTTCGCCGCGCCGCTGCTGCCGGCCCTGTTGTGACCCGCAAGGCCAGTGCGCTGGCCTGCAAGGCGACTGGTAGCCCGGCAACCGCTCGCTAGACTGCTCGGCACAACAAAAACGCCGAGGTGATCTACCGTGAACGCACCGCTCAATCTCCCCAACGTGAAGAACCAGGTGTCCGAGGCCGAATGGCGGACCCGCGTGGACCTCGCCGCCTGCTACAGGCTGATCGCCCTGTACGGCTGGGACGACCTGATCTTCACCCACATCTCGGCCAAGGTGCCGGGCACCGAGGACTTCCTCATAAACCCCTACGGGCTGATGTTCCATGAGATCACCGCGTCGAGCCTGGTGAAGATCGACCTGGCCGGCAAGAAGCTGATGGACGGCCCGTTCGACATCAACCCGGCCGGCTACACCATCCACAGCGCCGTGCACGAGGCGCGCCACGACGCGGGCTGCGTGCTGCACATCCACACCCCGGCCGGCATCGCCGTGTCGGCGCAGAAGCAGGGCCTGCTGCCGCTGTCGCAGCAGTCGCTGTTCGTGCTCGCCAGCCTGGCCTACCACGGCTACGAGGGCGTCGCCCTGAACCATGACGAGAAGTCGCGCCTGCAGGCGGACCTGGGCGACAAGAACTTCATGATCCTGCCCAACCACGGCCTGCTCACCGCCTTCGGCACCATCGCCGATGCCTTCCTCGGCATGTTCACCCTGCAGCGCGCCTGCGAGATCCAGGTGATGGCGCAGAGCGGCGGCGGCGAACTGATCCACATCCCGCAGCAGGTCCTCGACGGCGCCCGGGCGATGATCGCCGGGGTGATGAAGAGCCCGCAGGGCATGGGCGGCTCGCTGCCCTGGCCGGCGCTGCTGCGCAAACTCGATGCGCAGATGCCGGGCTACGACCAGTGACGGCGTTGCCGGGCATCGCCCTGGACGAATGGCGGGCGCAGGGGCGCGGCTTCAGCTTCAAGGGCCACGCCATCCGCTACTGGACGGCGGGCGAGGGCGAGCCGCTGCTGCTGATCCATGGCTTCCCCACGGCGAGCTGGGACTGGCACTACGTGTGGCGGCCGCTGGCGGCGAAATACCGGGTGATCGCCTGCGACATGCTCGGCTTCGGCTACTCGGCCAAGCCGCGCGGCCACGCCTACAGCCTGCTGGAGCAGGCCGACCTGCAGCAGGCGCTGCTGGCGCATCTCAATGTCGAGGAGCCGGTGCACGTGCTGGCCCACGACTACGGCGACAGCGTGGCCCAGGAGCTGGTCGCCCGCCATCAGGAAGGGCGCATCCGCCTGGCCAGCTGCGTGTTCCTCAATGGCGGCCTGTTCCCCGAGACCCACCACCCGGTGCTGATGCAGAAGCTGCTGCTCAGCCCGGTCGGCCCGCTGCTCGGGCGGCTGTTCTCGCGCGGCAAGCTGAAGGCCAACCTGCACAAGGTGTTCGGCCCGTACACGCCGCCCAGCGAGGCGGAGCTGGACGCCTTCTGGGAGCTGATCGTGCACAACCAGGGTCCGAGGGTGATGCACCGGCTGATCCGCTACATCCCCGACCGGCGCGTCAACCGTACGCGCTGGGTCGCGGCGATGCAGGACACGGCGCTGTCGATGCGGGTGATCGACGGCGCCCTCGACCCGATCTCCGGTGCGCACATGGTGGCGCGCTATCGCGAGCTGATCGCCAACCCGGACACGGTTTTGCTGCCAACCATCGGCCACTATCCGCAGACCGAGGCACCCGCAGAGGTGCTCGTCCATTACCTGGAGTTCCGTGAGCGCCTGGAGGCCATTGCATGCAAAGACGAACCCTGTTGAAAGGCGCCGCGGTGGGCGGCGTCGTGGCGCTGGGCGCCGGCTTCTGGGCGCTGCCCACCGGCGCGGCGCCAGCGGCGCTGAGCCTGGACGGCGCGCGCCAGGTGCTGGATGGGCTGAAGGGGCGCGCACTGGTCAGCGTCCAGGGCTGGACGCCGACCGAAGTCTTCAACCACTGCGCCCAGAGCATCGAGTATTCCCTGGATGGCTACCCGCAGCTGAAGCCGGGCTGGTTCCGCCACAGTGTCGGACCGGTCGCCTTCGCCGTGTTCAGTGCCCGCGGCGCCATGCGCCACCCGCTGACCGAGGCCATTCCCGGCGCCGCGCCGTTGGCCGAACCGGCCAGCCAGGAGGCTGCGCTGCTGCGCCTGCAACTGGCCTTCGAGCGCTTCGCCAGCCATGAGGGCGAGTTGCAGCCGCACTTCGCCTACGGCGTGCTCGACCACGAGGAATACGCCCAGGCCCACGTGATGCACCTGTACAACCACCTCAGCCTCATCCGTCCGGCCTGACACGGTCGATGCGCATCCCCTCGCTGCTGTTCGCCGCGCTCGCGCTCGCGCTGGCCGGCTGCGCCAGCGCGCCGGTGCAGCCGGGGCGCACCTTCGACGGCTGGTACCGCGACCGCAGCGAAGGCGACGAACCGCAGGCCCTGTGGACGCTGCTGACCGGCGAGCCGGCGCAGGCGGGCGCGCGGGTCCACCTTCGCCAGCGCGACGGGCATGCGCTGGAGGCATCCCTCTACCGCGACGGGATATGCCAGCAGCGCGAGACGCTCGACGATGCCGCCTGGCAGGAAGACGAGCTGCACCTGCAGACCAGCAGCTTCGACGGCATCCCGCCGCTGGCCTGGGGTCGCATCCGTCGCGAACTGAAGCTGCAGCCGGAGGGCGAGGCGCTGCGGGTCGACCTGCACGAAAGCCGCTTCGGCATGTTCCTGATCATGGTCGGCGGCGCGCCCGATCGGAACGTTGTCTACCGTTTCGCTGGCGTTACCGCCGATATCCGGCAGGATTGCCGCTGATCCGGTTGTTCGAACCTCTCGCGACACCGCTCACTCGGTTGCTTCGTAGGACATCCATTTTCCCGAGGTGAGCACATGAACAAGAAACCCCTCTCCGCGCTGTTCCTCAGCGCATTGCTGACCGGCCTTGCCGTACCTGCCCTGGCTGAAACCGACTCCACCGGCCCGACCGTGCCCGGGCCGACCTCGCCCACGCCGCCGGAGGTGCCCGCCGACACCTCGCCAAACGGCACCGACAGCGACACCGGCACCTATACGCCGGGCGCGCCGACCGACGATGGCATGGGCACCGACAACGGGATGGGCACCGATAACGGTGTGGGCAACGGCACCAGCGCCCCGGGCAGCAATGGTGGCAATACCGCGCCAGGCGGTACCGGCAATGGCGCGGGCAACGGGGTCGGCAATGGCAGCGGCGTCGGCAGCGGCAACGGTGCCGGCACCAGCGGCAGCGGCTCTTCCAGCAGCGGCAGTGGGGCCGGATCGGGCGCCGGCGCCGCGCCGTAAGCGGGCATAAGGTCGCATTATCGGGCGTCATTCAGGCAGGCCGCGCGCCTTGTGGAGGGCGCGGCACCTGCCTGACACTCGGGTTTTTCGCCCGAATGCAAACTAGGAGCCCTCATGAGCGACCCCATCCGTTTCCAGGATCAAGTGGTGATTGTCACAGGCGCCGGCGGCGGCCTGGGCCGTGCGCACGCCCTGCTGTTCGCCAAGCATGGCGCCAGGGTGGTGGTGAACGACCTGGGTGGTAGCACCCATGGCGAAGGTGCCAACGCCTCGGCGGCGGACAAGGTGGTCGCGGAGATCCAGGCGGCCGGCGGCACCGCGGTGGCGAACCATGACTCGGTGACCGATGGCGACAAGATCGTGCAGTGCGCGCTGGACAGCTTCGGCCGCGTCGACGTGGTGGTGAACAACGCCGGCATCCTGCGCGACAAGTCGTTCCACAAGATGGACGACGCCGACTGGGACCTGGTCTACAAGGTCCACGTCGAGGGCGCCTACAAGGTCACCCGCGCCGCCTGGGAGCACCTGCGCGAGCAGCAGTACGGCCGCATCATCTTCACCGCCTCGACCTCCGGCATCTACGGCAACTTCGGCCAGGCCAACTACGGCATGGCCAAGCTCGGCCTGTACGGCCTGACCCGCACCCTGGCCATCGAGGGTCGCAAGAACAACGTGCTGGTCAACGCCATCGCCCCCACGGGCGGCACCCGCATGACCGAGGGCCTGATCCCGCCTCAGGTGTTCGACCAGCTCAAGCCGGAACTGGTCAGCCCGCTGGTGGTGTACCTGGGCAGCGACCAGTGCAAGGACACCGGCGGCCTGTACGAAGTGGGCGGCGGCTGGGTCGGCAAGGTGCGCTGGGAGCGCAGCCTGGGCGCCGGTTTCGATCCCAGGACCGGTTTCAGCCCGGAAGACGTCGCCTCCAGCTGGAAGCAGATCGGCGACTTCGAGGGCGCCGTGCACCCGGACGACAACGTCACGGCGCTGCGCGAGATGATGGCCAACCTGCAGAAGCACGCGGGCTGATCCGCCAGCCTGGCGGGGGAATCGGCCAGCGGGCTGTTTTCTCCACGACGGGACGTTAAGTTGAAGGCCGGCAGCGATGCCGGCCTTTTTCATGGCCAGGTCCCGGTGAGCTGTCGCGTAGTAGGGTGCGCCGTGCGCACCAGCAGCCCGTACAGAGCCCCTGGTGCGCATGGCGCACCCTACACCGGGGCATGGTCTGACCCCATGCCCCGTCCCGAAAAACGAACGGAGTGCCCCGTCATGGCTGTGCTGGTCGAGAAGAATGCCGGCGTCACCACCCTGATCATCGACCGTCCGCAGGTACGCAACGCCGTCGACCGACCCACCGCCGAGGCCCTGGCCGACGCCCTGCGCGCCTTCGAGGCGGACGACGAGGCGAGGGTGGCGGTGCTCACCGGGGCCGGCGGCACCTTCTGCGCGGGCGCCGACCTGGGGGCGGTGGCCGAGGGCGGCGAGCGCGGCAACCGCCTGGAGGAGGAGGGTGACGGCCCGATGGGGCCGAGCCGCATGCAGCTCGGCAAGCCGCTGATTGCCGCCATCGAGGGCCACGCCGTGGCCGGCGGCCTGGAGCTGGCGCTGCTGGCGGATCTGCGGGTGATGGCCGAGGACGCTGTGCTCGGCGTGTTCTGCCGCCGCTTCGGCGTGCCGCTGATCGACGGTGGTACGGTTCGCCTGCCGCGCATCGTCGGCCAGGGCAGGGCGCTGGACCTGATCCTCACCGGCCGCCCGGTGCACGCCGAGGAGGCGCTGAAGATGGGCCTGGTCAACCGGGTGACGGCGCCGGGCCAGGCGCGGGCCGTGGCCGAGGCGCTGGCGTTGGAGATCGCCGGTTTTCCCCAGCGCTGCATGCTCGCCGACCGAGCCAGCGTCCACACTCAATGGAGCCTGCCGCTGGACGAGGCCCTGCGTGCCGAGTTCCGCGGTGGCATGGCGGTGGTGGAGAGCGGCGAGACCCGCGCCGGGGCCATCCGCTTCGCCGGCGGCACTGGGCGCCACGGCGAGTTCTGACGGGCGCTAATGCAGCGCCGGAGTGCGGCCCTGGCGGCCCAGTTGGTCGATGCGCTGGGCCAGTCGCAGGCGATCGCGCTCGTTGTCGCACAGCAGCAGCGCCCGCTCCAGATCGAAGCGCTCGGCCTGGGGGCATTCCAGTTCGTGGTAGATGGCGGCGCGCAGCAGGTGGTCGGCACTGGTCGCCGGCCCCAGCAGGAGGATGCGCTCGGCGTCCTTGAGCGCCGCCACGTGGTCGTCCGCCGCCCCGTGCAGGTGGCACAGGTTGCGCGACAGGCGCAGCATCAGGCCGCGGGCGTCGCAGGTCTGGAAGTGGCTGGCGGCCAGCTCGGCGCCGGGGCCGGCGACGCGCACCAGTAGTTCGCGGCAGTCGCGGGTGTAGAGGCGGCGCCCGTTGCAGGGATCGAGCAGATGGTCCGCGCCGGGCACCCGCAGCAGCAGGTGGCCGGGAAAGTTCACCGCCTGCAGCGGAATGTCCAGGCGCTGGGCCAGCTCCAGGGCGATCAGCGCCAGCGACAGCGGCTGGCCCCGGCGGCGCTGCAGCACCAGATGCAGCAGCGCGGCGCGCGGGCGCAGGGGAATGTCGTCGTCCTCGTGGAAGTCCAGTTCGCCGAGCCGCCGCAGCAGCGGCTGGGCCAGGTCGGGGCCGGCCAGGTTGGGCAGGCCGGCGGCCACCTGCTGGCGCAGGTTGGCGAATTCGCGCAGTACCTGTTCCGGCTGCAGCGAGGCATCGTGTTCGGCGGCGATCCACAGTGCCGCCCGCAATAGCGCAGGCGGGTCCGACTCCAGGCAGGTCAGCCAGGCGGGGCGAGCGGTCATGCGGTTCTCCCTGACGAGACGCGTTGCCCAGACTATTAACCGCCCGGCACCGGCTCGTCCAGTCGCTCCGCTTGTTTTGCCAGGTTGAAGAGGACCTGTGGGAGCGGCCTCGGCCGCGAATTCGTGGCCAAGGCCACTCCCACGGATAGAGTTGAGAGAGGCTTGTCTCAGGCGTAGACGCGCTGGCCGCGGTACATGCGCACCGAATGGCTGCGCGGTTCCTCGTCGACGACCCGGGGTACCGCCGCCTCGTCGGGCAGTTCGTGGCCGCGATACTGGCGCACCGGGTGCGCCGGCGCGGCGGCCTGGGGCATGTCGCTGAGTTCGGCGAGGCGGACGCCCAGGGCGCGGGTGTCCGCGTCGTCGGAGCGCAGGCAGGCGAGCAGCATGGCCTCCACGGCATCGGGCTGGTTGAGGTGGATGTCCAGGGACATCTCTTCGCGCAGGCGGCGGCGCAGCGAACGCATGCAATCCAGAACGGCTTTGTTCAGTTCCATGGCGGCTCCCTCATAGCGGTTGCTCGGCTCGCCGATCCCCCGGCGGATACTGCGGGTACACAGGCAAGTGGCGTGCCAGAGCGGTCGGGCGCCGAACTGTGCGGGCGTTCACAGGTCCATAGGCGGCCGGTCGCACGCAGCTGGTGCATGGCGCACCGCTCTGGCGCCCGTTGAAGCGAACCGGCGACCCGGCCGGCGACCCGGTATACTGGCCGCCATCCGCCCTGCCTTTCCGTATTTCCGAAGGTTCCTATGCGCAACGACGCCCACGATGAGCTGGATCATGTTCCCAGCCTGACCACCGATCCGCGTGACCGTGACGACTACCAGAACAGTTACACCCCCGCCCCTGAGCCCGCACCCCGTGCCGCAGGGCGCACAGTCCAGGTGGAGCGCCGCCGCGGCGTCGGCACCGGCCCGCTGTGGGCGCTGATCGGCGCGCTGGTCATCGCCCTCGGCGGCCTGAGCTGGTGGAGCTACCAGCAGATCGCCCAGATGCAGGCCCAGCTGGTGGTGACCCAGGAGACCTTCGCCCGCATCAGCGAAGACGCCGCCGGGCGCATCCAGGACATCAGCGGCAAGGTGGTGGCGGCCGAGTCCACCGTCACCAGCGGCAGCGAGGCGCTCAAGCTGCGGGTCAAGCAGCTGGAGGCGAAGCTGGCCGAGCTGGGCAAGCAGCAGCAGACCGTGGCCGGCCAGGTGAGTGGCCAGGACAAGCGCATCGAGCAGGTCGCCGCCGACCTGAAGGCCCAGCAGGGCGCCGTCGCCCAGTTCGACGGCCGGCTGGAGAAGCTCTCCGGCGAGCAGCAGGCCGGGCTGGCCGGCGTCGGCAAGCTGCAGGAGAAGCTCAAGAGCCAGTCCGCCGATATCGAGGCACTGAAGAAGAAGGGTGACCCGAGCCAGGCCGTGCGCACCCTGGAGCAGGACCTGCTGGTGCTGCGCAGCGAACTGGATACCCGCGCGGCGCAGAACAATACCGCCGAGTTCGACGCCTTCCGCGCCCAGGTCACCCGCAACATCAACGGCCTGCAGGCCCAGGTGCAGAACCTGCAGCAGCAGCTCAACGCCCGTCCCTGAGTCGCCGGGAAAAGAAAACGCCGCGATCCGGCTACCGGATCGCGGCGTTTTTCATGGCTGTGTCCTGGTTACGTGCTGCGCGGGCAAGCCCCGCTGTCTGAACACTGCGGCTGCTTGTCCTTGGGTCCCCGCCTTCGCGGGGATGACGAGGTAGGGGTGTAATCCTCCAAACCGTCATCCCCGCGAAGGCGGGGATCCAGAAACGCTCAGGGCACTACAGCATCTAACGGGGACACCGCCTTTCATGGCCCGCATCACTTGCGCGTGAGTGGTTGCCGCTCGAACTGCACGCCGCCCAGGCCGGTCCGCTGCAGGGCGCGGATGTTGGCGTGGTCGCTGCCTTCCGGCGTAGCCAGCACGGCGCGGTAGTGCTCGCCGAAGGCGCGCAGGGTTTCCTCCAGACTGAAGCCTTCCAGCTGGGCCAGGCCGAGGGTCTTGCACGAGCCCTCGTTCTGTCCGGCGGCGTTCTCCACGCCGCCGTTGCGGAAGGCGCTGGGCTGGTAGTCGTAGTGTTCGGCGACGAAGGCCAGGGTGTCGGCGAACTGGAACTGCTCGCCGTGCAGGCGGGCGCGGAAGTCTTGCAGGCTCATGGCTGTTGCTGTCCTTTGTCGAAGGCCGCCAGTTGCTCGGCGCTGGCTTCTTTCTGGTGCTTGGCTTTCCACTCGGCGTAGGGCATGCCGTAGATCGCCTCGCGCGCCTGGTCCTGGCTCAGCTCGACGCCGAGGTCGTCGGCGGCGGCCTTGTACCACTTGGACAGGCAGTTGCGGCAGAAGCCGGAGAGGTTCATCAGGTCGATGTTCTGCACATCGGGGCGCGAACGCAGGTGCTGGACCAGGTTGCGGAAGGCGGCGGCCTCCAGTTCGATGCGTTGCTGTTCGGTCATGGTCGGGCTCCCGGTCGTCTGGGTGGCAGATGATAGAAGCCCGCTCCGGCAGCGGCAACGCCCTAGCGATGGCCCGCCAGGGTGATCGACACCGACTCGGCGAAGCGCAGGGCGTGCAGCTTGTCCACCTCCACCTCGGCGTAGCGCACCGCCGGGTTGGCCATGACCAGGTCGAGGATCTCCTGGGTCAGGCGCTCGAGCAGGGCGAAGCGGTTCTCCTCGACGTGGCGGATCACCGCCTTGGTGATGGTGCGGTAGTTCAGGGCGTGGTCGATGTCGTTGCCCTGCACCGCCTCGGCGGCGGGGTAGAGGATGGTGAGGTTGATCAGCACGTCCTGCTTGTTGTTGATCTCCTCTTCCTTGATGCCGATGTAGGTGCGCAGGCGCAGGTCCTTGACCCGGATGCGCGCCATCCCAGGTTCCAGTCGCGGCATTTGAGTGCTCCGTCCGGTCAGTTGCGGGTATCGCCGGCGCGTCGTGCGCCGGGGCGCCCAGCATACCCGCGGTCAGCGCAGATGACGACCGCCGTTGACCGCCAGCGTGGTGCCGGTGACGTAGGGGTTGTCCAGCAGGTAGCGCAGGCTCTGGTAGATCACCTCGGCGCCGGGCTCGATACCCAGGGCCGATTCGGCCAGGCGACGGGCGCGGTACTCGTCGTCGTCGCCCTCGTTGAACTGGATCAGCGCCGGGGCGATGCCGTTGACCTTGATGGCCGGTGCGAAGCGCGCGGCGAAGGACAGGGTCAGGCTGTCCAGACCGGCCTTGCTGGCGCAGTAGGCAGGGCGCTTGGCGCTGCCGGTGCGCGCCACGTCGTCGCTCAGGTGGACGATGTCCGCCGGCGTGCTGCGGCGCAGCAGTTCCTCGCAGTGCAGGTTGATCAGGTAGGGCGCCAGCATGTGCACGCCGACCATGCGCTGGAACACCTCGGCCTCGTGGCCGGGCGTCTCGGTCTCCCAGTCCGAGGCGTTGTGGACGATGGCGCGCAGGCGGTCGGTGTGGCCCTTCAGCTGTTCGATGAAGGCCAGGATGCCGGCCTCACTGGAGAAGTCGGCCCGCAGGGCGGTGGCGCCGTGCTCGCGTAGCAGGCGCACGCCCTCGCGTTCGCTGCGGTAGCTGAAGATCACCGGCTGGCCCTCGTCGAGCAGGCGCAGGGCGCAGTGCAGGCCGATGCGCTGGCCGGCGCCGGTGATCAGGATGGGAGCGGCGGAGGTGTTCATGCGGGGCTCGTCGATCAGGCTGGATCGGGCAAGTTAACCCCAGCCCCCGCCGTGCTACAACCATGCGCGCTGGCGGGGAGGCGCCTCAGCGGGCCTGTAGCGGCTCGTCCGCGGCGCGGGCGCGACGCCCCTGCAGCCAGGGCTCCAGCAGGTGGGTGGAGAGCGGGATGAACCAGTAGGTCATCAGTGGCGTCAGCACCAGGGTGCCGAGCAGCACGCGCAGCACCAGCGGCCATTCGGCCATGAAGCCGCCGAACAGCAGGTTGAAGGCCAGCGATACCGGGAAGAAGGCCAGCCAGATGGCGATGCTCTGCTTCCAGCGCGGCGGCCGGCGGTCGGCGCTGCCGAACCAGGCGTCCAGGCCGCTGATGCGGTGCTCGTGGGGCTGGGCGAACAGGCCGGCGCCGCGCTGCAGCCAGGTGCGGCGCGAGGCGGAATGCTCCCAGGCGGCGAGGGTGGCGGCATCGGCGAAGCGGAACACGATCTGGAATTCGTCGTCCCCGGGCGGCGGGGCCAGGACGCCGGAGCCCAGGTAGCCGGGGAAGTCGGCGGCGAGTTGCTGGCCTTCGTGCAGCCAGGCGCGGAAGTCGTGGAAGCACTCGCGCGGAACGCGGCGTGCCACCAGCATGGTGACCGGATCGGTAGACATCGTGTATCTCCACAGCGACAGGCGCGGCCCGGGTAGGGCGTTGCGCGGTATGGCCCGCCGGGGTGATGGCGGGCCATAGAAATTAGGTCAATGTTATTGCCGTTTATGGGGGATGGCTAGAGGCACGCGGACGGGCATTCGGGTAATGGGGCGGGCAAAAGAAAAAGCCCGGCGCTGGGCCGGGCTTTTTCGCAGCGCATGGGCGCTTACTTCACTTCCACCGCCAGGTTCTCGGCGATCTTCTTCTGCCAGATCGCCGGGCCGGTGATATGCACCGATTCGCCGTTGGTGTCGACCGCGACGGTCACCGGCATGTCCTTCACTTCGAACTCGTAGATCGCTTCCATGCCTAGTTCGGCGAAGGCCAGCACCTTGGACTTCTTGATCGCCTGGGCGACCAGGTAGGCGGCACCGCCGACGGCCATCAGGTACACGGCCTTGTTGTCCTTGATCGCGTCGATGGCGATCGGGCCGCGCTCGGATTTGCCGATCATGCCCAGCAGGCCGGTGCTTTCGAGGATCTGGCGGGTGAACTTGTCCATCCGCGTGGCGGTGGTCGGGCCGGCCGGGCCGACCACTTCGTCACCCACCGGATCGACCGGGCCGACGTAGTAGATGAAGCGGCCCTTGAGGTCCACCGGCAGCGGTTCGCCCTTGTTCAGCATGTCGACCATGCGCTTGTGCGCGGCGTCGCGGCCGGTGAGCATCTTGCCGTTGAGCAGCACGGTCTCGCCCGGTTTCCAGCTCTGCACTTCTTCCGGGGTGATCTCGTCAAGATTGACGCGGCGCGCGCTCGGGCCGGCTTCCCAGACGATTTCCGGGTAGGCGGAGAGGTCCGGCGCTTCCAGCTCGGCCGGGCCGGAGCCGTCGAGCACGAAGTGGGCGTGGCGGGTGGCGGCGCAGTTGGGGATCATGCACACCGGCAGGCTGGCGGCGTGGGTCGGGTAGTCCATGATCTTGACGTCGAGCACGGTGGTCAGGCCGCCCAGGCCCTGGGCGCCGATGCCCAGCTGGTTGACCTTGTCGAACAGCTCAAGACGCAGTTCCTCGATGCGGTTCTGCGGGCCGCGGGCCTTAAGTTCGTGGATGTCGATGTGCTCCATCAGCACTTCCTTGGCCATCACCGCGGCCTTCTCGGCGGTGCCGCCGATGCCGATGCCGAGCATGCCCGGCGGGCACCAGCCGGCGCCCATGGTCGGCACGGTCTTGAGCACCCAGTCGACGATCGAGTCGGACGGGTTGAGCATGGCCATCTTCGACTTGTTCTCGGAGCCGCCGCCCTTGGCCGCGACGTCCACTTCGACCTTGTCGCCCGGGACGATGGAGTAGTGGATCACCGCCGGGGTGTTGTCCTTGGTGTTCTTACGGGCGCCTGCCGGGTCGGCCAGGATCGAGGCGCGCAGGACGTTCTCCGGCAGGTTGTAGGCGCGGCGCACGCCCTCGTTGATCATGTCGTCGACGCTCATGGTGGCGCCGTCCCAGCGCACGTCCATGCCGACCTTGATGAACACGGTGACGATGCCGGTGTCCTGGCAGATTGGCCGGTGGCCGGTGGCGCACATGCGCGAGTTGATCAGGATCTGCGCCATGGAGTCGCGCGCGGCGGGCGATTCTTCCTTCAGGTAGGCCTCATGCATGGCCTGGATGAAGTCGACGGGGTGGTAGTAGGAGATGAACTGCAGGGCGTCGGCGACGCTCTGAATCAGGTCATCCTGCTTGATCACGGTCATGGTGCGCTCCTCTATCGGGGAACATCTATATAAGGAAACGCCGGACCACGACCCGGCGCGACTGCGGAAAAAACGGCGCCGCAGTATAGCGCGGCGGCAGGGGTGGGCACAGTCCGCGAGCGGTGGCCGATGGTCGATAGGTGGCGGCCGGTGCGCTATCAATTTTGTGATCACGAAGGTAGAGTTGGGCAAGGTGCCAGTACGGGATGGAGCCCATGAGCGTGAGTAGTCCGGGGGCGACGAGACGAAGCCTGCAGAGCCTGTTGCTGAAGCGTTTCGGCATGGCGGTAGCGAGTTACGCCCTGGTGATTCTGACGCTCTGGATCGCCGTCTGGGCCGGCCTGTACAACGGCACCCTGCAATTCGCGCTGTTCTGCACCGGCCTGGCGGTGGTCAGCCAACTGGTGTTCTTCCTGCTGTTCATCAGTGGTCGCAACCTGCGTTTCGGCGACCCCAGCCTGACCGAAGCGCAGATCCTCGTGGGCGTCGCCCTGCACACCGCCTTGCTGGCGCAGCTCGACAGCGCGCGCGGCAGCTTGCTGATGTTCTACATGGTCATCCTGATGTTCGGCGTGTTCCAGCTGCGCCCGCGGGTGTTCGTGCGCAACGCCGCCATCGCTTTCTTCGCCTTCGCCGGCCTCAATCTGTGGGACGGCTACCAGATGCGCCTCGCCGAGCCGGCCCAGGCGTTGCTGCAATGCTCCGCGCTGTTCATCGGCCTGGTCTGGCAGAGCCTGTTCGCCAGCTATGTGCAGGCCATGCGCCAGCGCATGCGCCAGCGGCGCTACGCCCTGCAGGCGCACCAGGACACCCTGCGCGGCATGATGCGCCAGCTCGAGGACCTGGTGGCCACCGACGAGCTGACCGGCCTGTTCAACCGCCGTCATTTCCTGCGCCTGGCCCTGCGCGAGCTGGACAACCTCGGCCACGGCCGTCAGCACGGCCTGGCGCTGATCGATCTGGACCACTTCAAGCGCATCAACGACATGTACGGACATGCCGCCGGCGACCGCGTGCTGCAGACCTTCGCCGCAGTGGCGCGGGCCTGCTTGCGCGACGGCGACGTGCTGGCCCGCTACGGCGGCGAGGAATTCGTGCTGCTGCTGCCAAACACCGACGCCGACCAGTTCACCAGCTGCTGCGAGCGCCTGCGCGAGGCCTTCGCCAGCGCCGAGCCGGTCGGTGTGCAGGTCAGCAACCTCAGCCTCTCGGCGGGCATGACCCTGCTCTGCGAGGGCGACGATCTCGACGAGGCGCTGCAGCGCGCCGACCAGGCGCTGTACCGGGCCAAGCGCGGCGGGCGCAACCGCTGCGATGCGGCCTGGGAGGGCGCCGGTGCCTGAACCGAGGGTGCATGCCGCCGGCCGAGCCTGGCCGGTGCCTGCCGGCAGCAACCTGCTCGATGCGCTCAACGGCGCCGGTCTGCGGGTGCCCTACAGCTGCCGCTCCGGCAGCTGCCACGCCTGCCTGGTGCGCTGCGTGCGCGGCGAGCTGCTGGACGAGCGGCCCGAGGCCCTGAGCGAGGAGCGTCGCGACCAGGGCTGGCGCCTGGCCTGCCAGTGCCGGGTGGTGGGCGATGTCGAGGTCAGGCTGTTCGACCCCGCCCATGACGGCCTGCCTGCGCGGGTGGCGTCGCTCGACTGGCTCGGATCGCGGGTGTTGCGCCTGCGGGTGCAGCCGGAGCGACCGCTGCGCTACGAGGCCGGCCAGCACCTGGTGCTGTGGGCCGACACGGGCGTGGCGCGCCCCTATTCGCTAGCCAGCCTGCCGGGCGATCCCTGGCTGGAGTTCCACCTGGACTGCCGCCAGGGCGGCGCCTTCAGCGACGTCGCCCGCCACCTGCGGCCGGGGAACCCGCTGCGCCTGGGCGAGCTGCGCGGTGGCGCGCTGCATTACGACCCGGACTGGAGCGAGCGGCCACTCTGGCTGCTGGCCGCCGGTACCGGCCTGGCGCCCCTGTGGGGCGTGCTGCGCGAGGCGCTGCGCCAGCATCATCAGGGCCCGATAAGGGTCATTCACCAGGCGAATGACGAGGTCGGTCATTACCTCGCCGAGCCGCTGCGGGCGCTGGCCGCCGCCCATCCGCAGCTCCAGGTGCAGCTGGTGGCAGAGTCCGAGCAGGCTGCGGTTTTGGCGGAACTGCGGCTTGTTTCGCGGCAGACCCTCGCCTTACTCTGCGGCTCGCCCGCCAGCGTGGAAGCCTTCGCCCGCCGTCTGTTCCTGATCGGCGTGCCGCGCAACCAGGTATTGGCCGACCTCTTCCTTCCCCACGCCTAGCCCAGCGCGCACCGGAATGCCAGACGGTTTCCGGATAGCGCAAGGCAGGCGCGGATACCTTTCCCCGCGGGCGCATGGCCTCGGCCGACACCCCGAAGACAATGGAGCTGCGATGAGCGAACACATACAGGTCGAACGCGAAGGGGGGCTGCTGACCCTGCGCCTGGCCCGCCCGGACAAGATGAATGCGCTGACCCTCGCCATGTACAGCCGGATGGCCGAGGTGCTGGAAGAGGCCGATGGGGATCGTGGCGTTCGCGCGGTGCTGATCACCGGCGGGCCGGAATGCTTCACCAGCGGCAACGACGTGGCCGATTTCCTGCAGTCGCCGCTCAGCGGCACGGACAGCCCGGTATTCCGCTTCATGCGCGCGCTGTTCGACTTCTCCAAGCCGGTGGTGGCCGCGGTGGCCGGCCCCGCCGTGGGTATCGGTACCACGCTGCTGCTGCACTGCGACCTGGTGTACGTGGCGCGCGACGCCAAGCTGCGCACGCCCTTCGTCAATCTCGGCCTGTGTCCGGAATACGGCTCCAGCCTGATCCTGCCGCGCCTGCTCGGCCAGGCGAAGGCGTCCGAGGTACTGCTGCTGGGCGAAGTCTTCAGCGGTGCCCAGGCGGCCGAGTGGGGCATCGCCACCGCGGCGCTGGAGGACGGCCCCAGCACGCTGGCCAGGGCGCGCGAGATGGCGCTGCGCTTCCTCGAACTGGCGCCCTCGGCGCTGCTCGACTGCAAGCGGCTGATGCGCGCGCCGGCGCGCGAGGAACTGCGCAAGGTGATCGAGGAGGAGGGCGCCCTGTTCGCCCAGCGCCTGCGTTCGCCGGAGGCGGTCGAGGCGCTGTCGGCCTTCATGGAGCGGCGCAAGCCGGATTTCTCCAGGTTCCAGTGAGGGTGACGCGCGCCGCGAAGGCGGCGCGCGTACCTACAGGATGACCTTGTCGCGCAGCTTTTCCGCGGCCTGGTTGAGGGCCTGGATGACCTTCTCCTTGTCGTAGTTCTGGATGCCGTTGGTATCCAGGTACATGGAGAAGCCCGGCAGTTCGTGCTCGACATAGCTGGAGCGGGCGCCCAGGTCGCGGCGGAAGTCCACCACCTGGTAGATCTGCACCGGGCGGCTGAAGCCCTTGACCACGATCTGGCCCTTGTCGCGGCACATGATCACGTCCTTGATCAGCGAGTAGGTCTCGTGGGAGATGAGAATCTCGCCGGCTTCCGAGGAGCTTTCCAGGCGGCTGGCCAGGTTCACCTCGCGGCCGATGATGGTGTAGTCCATGCGCGTGTCGGCGCCGAAGTTGCCCACGGTGCAGTAGCCCGTGTTGAGCCCCATGCGGATTTCCAGCGGCTTGGTGATGCCCTGGGCGCGCCACTGCTGGCGCAGCACCTTCATGTGCTTGCGCATGGCGACGGCCATGGACACGGCGTTCACCGCGTCCTTCTTGGCGCCCTGGCTGGTGGGGTCGCCGAAGAACACCAGCACGCTGTCGCCGACGAACTTGTCGATAGTGCCGCCGTACTTGAGGGCGATCTTCGACATTTCGTTGAGGTAGGTGTTGAGCAGGTCGGTCAGTTGCTCGGCTTCCAGTTCCTCGGCCAGTTCGCTGAAGCCCTTGATGTCGGAGAAGAACACGGTGAGCTTCTTGCGCTGGGTCTCCAGGCGCACGTGCTTCTTGCCGCTGAAGATCATCTCCCACACCTGGGGCGACAGGTATTTGGCGAGGTTGCGCGCCAGGCGCGCGGCCTTTTCCTGCTCGCGCTTGATCTCGATGCGCGCCTGGGTCAGGCGCATGCCCTGCTCATTGACGAAGAAGGCGGTGATGCAGATGTACAGGGTGGTCAGCAGGATGCTGACCAGGGCCACCAGGCTCGGCGTGGCAATGTTGATTTCCGGCTTCAGCAGGGCGGCGTTCAAGGCCATGCTGCCGGTCGCCACCAGAAGCGCCATGCCCATCTTGCGCAGGCCGCCGGCGATAAGTGCGCTAAAGCTCAGCGTCAGCAGGAACATCAGGGTGGGGACGAGGGAAAACGTCATCAGCACGGCAGCCGCGCCGGCATGCAGGGCGTCGATGAACAGCAGGACCAGGTTGGTCTGCTGCGGGTAGTCGCGTTTGAAGCGATTGCTGAGGTGGTAGGCCAGATGCGGATAGAGCAGGGCGTAGGGCACCAGCCAGAGGATGTCGTAGCCGAAGTGCTGGCTGTAGGTGCCGGCGGCGACGGCGGCGGCCGGGGCTATGTAGGCCAGCACTCGCGAATAATACTCGCGGAGCAACGGGGCAGGCTGCGCCCCGGGTGTTTCCTGGACGGCGAATTTCATGCGGTATGGACTATCCCTGCTGGATTTCTGACGCCTCTGGCGGGCATCTGGACTCTGCAATAGCCGAGCCAGCGGGATCATAACGAGGAGCAGGTCACACGACCAGTAGGGAGTGCCGAGTGGCGTCGCGAGGGGAGCAGGAGGTCGGGCGGCAGTGCGTGTGGAGCGCACCGCCGCCGATGGGATCAGAAGCGGATACGGCCGGTGAAGGCGTCCTTGAGCATCACCCAGTCGCCCATGAGGCTGTACAGCGGGTACTTGAAGGTGGCCGGCTTGTTCTTCTCGAAGACGAAGTGGCCGACCCAGGCGAAGCCGTAGCCGGCCAGCGGCATGGCCAGCAGCCAGAGCCATTGCTGGGTGACCACGGCGTAGGCGAGGATGCCCAGCACCAGCAGGCTGCCGACATAATGCAGGCGGCGGCACACGTCGTTGCTGTGTTCCTGCAGGTAGTAGGGATAGAACTCGGCGAAGCTGTTGAAGCGGGCGGTGGTTTCAGCGCTCATGGCATACCTCCTGTCATTGTTGGACAACAGTCTAACCAGGCTGTCTTCCGCGGCCAGTGACATACAGGGCCAGTTTAGTATCCTCATGGCGCCAAAGCGTGCTTAGCCATATAAGAACAGAACCACCGATGAGCGAACGTACTACTTCTTCCAGCTGGGCCTCCAGCATCGTCCAGGCGCTGGAGCTGGAGGGCCTCGATTGCCGTGCGCTGTTCGCCCGGCTGGGGCTGGACTACGCCGCGCTGGATGACCCGGAGGCGCGCTTCCCGCAGGACGACATGACCCGGCTGTGGCACCTGGCGGTGGACGTCTCGGGCAACCCGGCCATCGGCCTGAACATGGCGCGCCTGTCGGTGCGGCCGACCGCCTTCCATGTGGTGGGCTACGCGTTGATGTCCAGCCGCAACCTGCGGGAAGGCTTCAATCGCCTGGTGCGCTACCAGCGGATCATCGCCGAGGGCTCCGACCTGAGCTTCCACGTGCGCCCGGACGGCTACGAGCTGACCCTGGCGATCCACGGCGACCGTCTGCCCGCCGCCAGGCAGAGCTGCGAGGCCTCGCTGGCCCATACCCTGACCTTCTGCCGCTGGCTGACCGGCAAGCCGATGACCCCGCGCCAGGTCAGCTTCCAGGGGCCGCCGCCGGAGCGCCTGGAATTGTACCGCGAGGTGTTCCAGACGCCGCTGCGCTTCAACGCCGAGCACTACGGCCTGCTGTTCGACCGCGCCGACCTGGACGCGCCGCTGCCCTCTGCCAACGAGGCGCTGGCGCAACTGCACGACCGTTTCGCTGGCGAATACCTGGCGCGCTTCTCCGAGAGCCGCGTGACCCACCAGGTGCGCCAGGTGCTGTGCCGTCTGCTGCCCCAGGGTGAGCCCAAGCGCGAGGCGGTCTCCCAGGCGCTGCTGCTGTCCGAGCGCACCCTGCAGCGCCGCCTGCAGGAGGAAGGCACCAGCTACCAGCAGCTGCTCGACGATACCCGCCGCGAACTGGCCGAGCAGTACCTGGCCCAGCCCAACCTCACCCTGCTGGAAATCGCCTACCTGCTCGGCTTCGCCGACCCCAGCAATTTCTTCCGCGCCTTCCGCCGCTGGTTCGACGCCACCCCCGGAGAATACCGGGCGCGCTTGTGAGGGTGGCAGAGAGACCCGGCCCGGTGTGCGGACGTGCGGTGCCCGGCTCGGTAAAAATCCGCTCAGGCGTGCGCAGCAGGTCTGAGCGGATTTTTCAGTGGCGCCAGAAGGCGGGGAAGAGCAATACCAGCACCGTGAGGATTTCCAGCCTGCCCAGCAGCATCCCGGCGCTCAGCAGCCACTTGGCCGTGTCCGGCAGGCTGGCGTAGGTGCCGGCCGGGCCGATCACCGGGCCCATGCCGGGGCCCACGCCCGACACCGTGCTGGCCGCGCCGGACAGCGCGGTGATCCAGTCCAGCCCGCACAGGCTGAGGGCCAGGGCCAGGGCGGCGATGGTGATGGTGAAGAAAAAGGAGAAGGCCAGGATCGAGCGGACGATGTCCTCGTCCAGGCGGTGGCGGTTGTACTGCTGCTTGATCACCGCGCGTGGGTGGACCAGCTGCATCAGGTTGGCCTTGAGCAGGATGAAGGCGACCTGGAAGCGGAACACCTTGAGGCCGCCGGCGGTGGAGCCGGAGCAGCCGCCGATGAAGCCGAGGTAGAAGAACAGCATGGTCGAGAAGCCACCCCACAGGCTGTAGTCGCCGAGGGCGAAGCCCGTGGTGGTCATGATCGACGTGGTATTCACCGCCACGTGGCGCAGGGCCTCCAGCCAGTGCAGCTGGGTGGTCAGGGTGTACCAGGTGGCCAGCGCCACCCAGCTGCCGAGCAGGACGAAGATGAAGCCGCGCACCTGTTCGTCGCGGATCAGCGCCCGGACGTTGCCGCGCAGGGCCGAGACGTAGAGCACGAACGGCAGGCTGCCGCAGATCATCACCACCACTGCCACCCAGTGCACGGCTGGCTGCTGCCACTTGGCCAGGGAGGCGTCCGAGGTGGAGAAACCGCCGGTGGAGATGGCGGACATCGCGTGGTTGACGGCGTCGAACAGGTTCATCCCGGCCAGCCAGAAGCCCAGCACGGCCAGCGCGCTGAGGCCGACGTAGGCCACCACCATGTACTTGGCGACCATGTGCGAGCGCGGCATGACCTTGTCCGAACGGTCCGAGGACTCGGTCTGGAACAGGCGCATGCCGCCGATGCGCAGCATCGGCAGGATCGCCACGGCCATCGCGATGAAGCCGATGCCGCCGAGCCAGTGCAGCATCGAGCGCCAGATCAGGATGCCCGGCGACATGTCGTCGAGGCCGATGAAGATGGTGGCGCCGGTCGCGGTGATGCCGGACATGCTCTCGAAATACGCGTCCGTGAAGCTGGCGTGCTGGGTGAAGATGAAGGGCAGGGTGGCGAAGACCGACACCAGCACCCAGCTGGAGACGGTCAGCATGTACATGTCGCGGGGGCGCAGCTGGCCGTGCTGCGGGCGCCCTTGGGCGACCATCGAGATGCCGGCGACGAAGGTGATCAGGCTGGACCAGAGGAAGGCGTCGATGCTCTGGGGCTGCTTGAACACCAGCAGCGTGGCCACGGGAACCAGCATGCTGACGGCCAGGGTGACCAGGAAGATGCCGTTGATGAAAGCGAGGATGCGTAGGGTGGGCAGAGACATCGGGTTCCTTTCCGCGCTGCGGTACCGTCGATTCTAGAGCAGGCGAGGGCGCGCGGGGTGGGGCGGGTGCCGGTTGCGCATGGGCGCGCCATTCTACCTTGGCGTCAGGCTCTGTAAATCCATTCCTGGGGGGCTTCACAGCGATCGGCGGATTCATAGAATAGACACCCGATCGCCGGCCATGTCCGGTTTCTTCGTGCCCTCCCCATCATGTCCGAAAACAACCCCTGCCTTACTTGTGGCGCCTGCTGCGCGCATTTCCGTGTGTCCTTCTTCTGGGGCGAGTGCCGCTCCGCCGGCGGCAGCGTGCCGGACGAACTAGTCGAACAGGTCGGCCCGCACCATGTGGCCATGCTCGGCACTACCGCCAAGCCGGCGCGTTGCGTCGGGCTGCTCGGCGATGTGGGTTGCGGCACCCGCTGCAGCCTCTACGAGAAGCGCTCCAGCACCTGTCGGGAATTCACCGCCAGTTGGCAGGATGGCCAGCACAACGCCCACTGCGATGCCGCGCGGGCGGCCTACGGGCTACCGCCCCTGACCCCGCCGCTGATGCCCGAGCAGGTGGCCTGACGCTGCACCAGCCGTCGCGGTCGCTTCTAAGAGCCTATTCAAAATCTGCTGTGCGTCGGATCTGCTGCGTTAAAAACAGGCTCGGAATGCTCATTTACACCAGTAAACTCCGCTTCCTCGCCTGTTTTTGCCTTGCATAGCGCTAGCTCGCGAGATTTTGAACAGACTCTAAGCGTCAACAGACCCTAGAATGGCGGCCTGTTCCTACCGGGAGAAGGCCATGCAAGCCCTCGATCTGCTGCTCAACCGCGTTTCCGTCGGCCGCCTGCTGGCACCTGCGCCCGATGCGGCCCAGCGCGAGCTGATGTTCCGCGCCGCCCTGCGTGCGCCCGACCACGGACAATTGCGCCCCTGGCGCTTCCTGACCGTGGAAGGCGAGGCGCGGGTGCGGCTCGGCGAGCTGTACGCGGAGGCGCTGGCCGCCGATCCGGAGACCCGGCCCGAGGCGCTGGACAAGGCGCGCGCCATGCCCCTACGCGCGCCGCTGGTGGTGGTGGTGATCGCACGCCTCAGCGAGCACCCCAAGGTGCCGCAGGAAGAGCAGGTGCTATCCGCCGGCTGCGCCGTCCACAGCCTGCTGCTGGCGGCCCAGGCGCTGGGCTTCGGTGGCATCTGGCGCACCGGCGACCTGGCCCACCATCCTCATGTGCTGCACGGCCTGGGGCTGGCCGCCAACGAGAAGATCGTCGGCTTCCTCTACCTCGGCAGCTTCGAGGGCGCGAGGCGTGTCCCGCCGGCCCTGGAGCCCGGCGATTTCGTCAGTGCCTGGCAGGGCTGAAACGCCCGCGCGAGCGGCAGACGCTCAAAGCTCGTCCAGCGGGGCGAGCAGGAATTCCTCTCGGTCTTCATCGATGCTGGCCGCCGCTGCCCGCAGGTATTCGGCGAAGCTCGGCGCGATCCAGCTCATCTTGTCGGGGTCGTGGACATAGGCGATCACCTGTCCCGCCTGCCCCCCGGGGCCGGGATGGTTGTCGATCAGCAGCACGATGTCGCCGTAGAAGCTCGCGAACGGCAGCCAGCCCCGCTCCCACCAGTGGCCCGTCAAGCGTTCGTCCGTGCTGGCCGGGCCAGCCAGGTCCCACATGCGCTGGGCGCGCGCCTGCATGCTGCGTGCCTGGTCGAGGGCCTGTGGCGGGGTGAGGAAATCCAGCGAGTCGATGAAGCCCGGGCGCTGGAAAAAAGGCTGCGGGCAGTCCGCACTGCTGCCCCGGGTCATGCGCCAGAGCGCGGCGAGGTCCGGCTCCACGGGGCCGAGTTCCCGCTGGAGGGCCGCCAGCTCCTGTTCCGAGGCCGGCGGCATGAGTTCGAACGGCAGTTCGAATGCCTCGTACACGGCGCGCAAGTGGGCGAGATACTGGTCGGGGCTCATGAGGATGTCCTATTGGTCGGCCGCCAGTGGCAGCGCCAGGGTAGCGATGAAACCACCTTCTGGGTGATTGCCCAATAGCAGTTGCCCATCGTGACGCTCCGCGGCGCGGCGGGCGATGGCCAGCCCCAGGCCATGCCCGGGCGCCGCCTGGTTGGGGGCGCGGAAGAACGGCTCGCCCAGGTGCTCCAGCAGCTCCGGGGGGACGCCGGGGCCGTGGTCGCGGATGGCAATGCGCAACTGGTCGTCCTGCCGTTTCACGTCCACCTCGATGGGCCGGTCCGGCGGGGAGAAGCGCAGGGCGTTGCGCAGCAGGTTGTCCAGGGCGCGGGCGAGCATGTCCGGCCAACCCGAGAGCGCGAAGGGATGCTCGTCCATGTGGACCTGCAGCGTCTGCTCGGGCGCGGCCAGGGCGGTGTCGGCCTGCAACTGGTCGAGCAACTGGCGCAGGTCGATCGGCCGTGCCGCGCCAGGGTCGGCGTCCAGGCGCGCCAGGGCGAGGATTTCGCCGATCAGGGCTTCCAGACGATCGCATTCCTGGGACAGGCGCCCCCACAGCTGCTCGCGCTGGGACGGCTCGGCTCGTTCCGCCAATGCCAGCGCCACGCGCAGGCGCGCCAGCGGCGAGCGCAGTTCGTGGGAAACGTCGCGCAGCAGCTGGCGCTGGCTGCCGATCAGGTCCTGCAGGCGCGAGCCCATGCGGTTGAAGTCACGGGCCAGCAGGCCGAGCTCGTCGCCGCGCTTGGCGAGGCGTTCCAGGCTGTGCTGCTGGTAGGCGGTCTGCCCCAGGTCATGCACGGCGCCACGCAGGCGACCGAGCGGGCGGGTGATGGAGAGCGTCAGCAGCACGCTGATGGCGGTCAGCACCACCAGGGCGATGCCGAAGGCGCTGAAGGGCCAGAACAGGCTGGCGCGATGCCACTCCATCAATTCGGGATGGGGGATGCGGTAGATGAACAGGTAGGTCTCGCCGTTCGGGCTGATGTATTCCTCGGTCAGGCGCCGCCAGGGCAGGCGCTTGTCGTTGCGCTGGCGCGCCTCGTAGGCGGCGGCGCGGGCCGGGAAGGTGCCGCTCACCAGGTTCTGGCCGTTGTCGTCCAGCACCTGGGTATCGATGTGGAAACGCTTCTTGCGCTGCTCCAGGAAGCGCTGGGCGGCTTCGGCACCCTGTTCCTCGAATTTCTGTGACCAGCGCTCGGCGAGATTGTCCAGCGCGGGGTGGTGGGCCAGTACCCATGCGTCCTGGTTCAGGGCCCGGCTGAGCAGCAGGGACAAGCCCGATACCAGGGCGACGGCCAGCCAGAAGCTGGCGAAGATGCGCCAGAACATCGAACGCATGGGGACTCCTCGATATAAAGAAGAACCCGGCGGTTGGCCGGGTCCGTGGGCAGGTCGGATATTACTCGGCCTTCTTGGCTTTCTCCGCTTTCCAGGCCTCGAATTCCTGGCGCTCGGCCCGGCGCTTTTCCATCTCGGCCTTGTGCGCGTCGAAGGTCTTCTGCTGCTCGGGCGTCAGGATGGCGCGGATGGCCTTCTGGTGTTCCAGGCGGCTGTTCTCCAGCTCCTTCTTCATGGCGTCCTGCTCGGCCTTGGGCAGCTTGTCCAAGTACTTGCGGGTGATCTCGCGCGGCGCATCGCGCTGTTCGCGCATCAGCTTGCCGATCTGCTGGCGCTGTTCGGCGCTGAGGTCGAGGTCCTTGAAAGGACGCTTGCCGTGCTCGCGGTGTTCGCTGTGCATGCCTCTTTCACAGCCGCCGTGTTTGCCCGGAGCGCCGTCGGGCATGG
This sequence comes from Pseudomonas paralcaligenes, assembly GCF_019655855.1. Lineage (GTDB taxonomy): Bacteria > Pseudomonadota > Gammaproteobacteria > Pseudomonadales > Pseudomonadaceae > Aquipseudomonas > Aquipseudomonas paralcaligenes. The sequence continues at coordinate 111,968 of NZ_BPFX01000005.1, forward strand.
CCAGGGCGATGGCCGGCAGGCTGGCAGCCAGCAGCAGGGCGGTAAGAGTCTTGCGCATGGGTATCTCCTTCTCTGGGCCGGTGGATTACCGGATGAGCTCAGTCTAGGGAGGGCAAGGTCAGGCGCGGTCAGCGGAGGGTAAAGGCTGGGTAAAGCCGGGGTTCAGGGGGCGTAGTAGTAGCCGCGGCTGCGCAGGGCCACGATGCGCGGGCGGCCGTCCGGGTGCGGGCCGAGCTTCTTGCGCAGGTTGCTGACGTGCATGTCCAGGCTGCGGTCGTACAGGGTCAGCTTGCGGCCCAGCGCCAGCCGGGCCAGGGTCTGCTTGTCCACCGGCTCGCCGGGTTGTTGCAGCAGGGCTTCGAGGATGCGGCCTTCGGACAGGGTCAGGCTGATCTCGTGCTCGCCGAGGCAGGCCACCCCGCGTTGCGGGCTGTAGCTGATGTCGCCCAGTTCCAGCCGCGACGGCGTGGCCACCGGCAGGCTGCGGCGCAGCACGGCGCGCAGGCGGGCGGTCAGTTCGCGGGGGTCGCAGGGCTTGGCCAGGTAGTCGTCGGCACCCAGCTCCAGCCCGAGGATGCGGTCCAGCGGTTCGCCGCGGGCCGAGAGCATCAGCACCGGCAGTTCGGCGTGGTCGCTGCGCAGTTGCTTGAGCAGTTCCAGGCCGCTGCCGTCGGGCAGCATCACGTCGAGGATCACCGCCGCCGGCGTCTGCTCGGCCAGCGCCGCGCGGGCGCTGACGCCGTCGTGGCTGGCGCGCACGGCGAAGCCTTCCTGGTGCAGCCAGCTGGCCAGCAGCTCGCAGAGTTCGCGATCGTCGTCGATCAGCAGCAGGTCGGTCATGGCGGCGCTCACGTTCAGGCCCATTCGCTGCGGCGTCGGCCGCGTCCGGCGGCGCTCAGACGACCGACGATGAAGGCGATCAGGGCGGTGCCGGCGCCGATGGCGAACCACAGCTGCTGCTCGCTGAGCAGGCGCGGCGGCTGTTCGGCCTGGGCCTGCTTGAGCTGCAGCTTGAGGCGCTGGTTGTCCTGGCGCAGGCGGCCGATCTGCGCGGTCTCGCGCTCGCCGGAGGCGGCCTGGGCTTCCACGAGCAGGCGCTGGCTCTCCGTCAGTTCCCGTTGCAGCGCGGCGATCTGTTCGGCGGCGTCGGTGGGGGTGGAAACTCCTGGCGCTGCCGGGAGTTGGGGTTCTTCGGCATGCAGCGCGGGCGCCGCGCAGAGAACGACGAGCAGCAGGTAGAACGTGCCTTGGCGCATGGGGAACTCCGGTTTCCGAAAGGTGCGAATGGACCCGCGTCGGCTCGTTGGATCAGGGCAGTACCCGCTTGAACGGCTTGACCACCACGCTGGCGTAGACGCCGGCGGCGCGGTAGGGGTCGGCGTCGGCCCAGCTCTGCGCCGCGCCCAGCGATTCGAACTCGGCGACGATCAGGCTGCCGGAGAAGCCGGCCGGGCCGGGATCGTTGCTGTCCACCGCCGGGTGGGGGCCGGCCAGCACCAGGCGGCCCTCGGCCTTCAGCTGCTCCAGGCGCGCCAGGTGGGCCGGACGGCTGGCCAGGCGTTTTTCCAGGGACTCGGGGGCATCGCTGGCAATGATGGCGTAGAGCATGTCAGTCCTTGCTTTGCTGCGGGGTTTCGTCATGGATATGGCGGGCCAGGTAGATGCCCTGGGCGATCAGGAAAATCACCGTCATGCCGAGGCTGCCGAAAACTTTGAAGTCGACCCAGATGTCATGAAAGGTGAAGGCCACGAACAGGTTGGCGCAGCCGCTGAAGACGAAGAAGGCGATCCAGGCCAGGTTGAGGCGGGTCCAGACCTGCTGCGGCAGGCTCACGGCGTGGCCCATGATGCGCTGGATCAGCACCTTGTCACCGATGAAGTGGCTGCCGGCGAAGCCGAGGGCGAACAGCCAGTTGACCACCGGCGCCTTCCACTTGAGGAAGGTCTCGCTGTGGAAGGCCAGCGTCAGGCTGCCGAACACCAGGCAGGCCAGCAGGGTCAGCCACTGGCTCTTTTCCAGTTTGCGCTGGAGGACGAACAGGGCGCCGTAGACCAGCAGGGAGCTGATGATCAGCACCGCCGTGGCGCTGAAGATGCCGCCCAGCTCGACGCTGTGGCCGGCCAGTTCGACGGTGCGGGGATCGAGCTTGTAGACGATGAAGAAGAGGATGAGCGGGATGAAATCGATGAATTGTTTCACGGCGGCAGCCAGAAGCGGGATGTGGCGGCATAATAACAAACAACCTCATTAACGAAAGACGCCGCATGAAGGTCGACCTGCACTGCCACAGCACCGCCTCGGACGGCGTACTCGCGCCGTCCGTGCTGGTCGAGCGCGCCCACGCCCGGGGCGTCGAGGTGCTGGCGCTGACCGACCACGACACCCTCGAGGGGCTGGCCGAGGCGCGACGTACGGCGGACGGGCTGGGCCTGCGCCTGATCAACGGCATCGAGTTGTCCTGCACCTGGGGCGGGGCGACCATCCATGTGCTCGGCTACGACTTCGCCGCCGACGCGCCGGCCCTGCGCCGGACCATCGAGGACCTGCACCAGGGCCGCTGGCTGCGCGCCGAGGAAATCTCCCGCCGGCTGGCCGCCAAGGGCATGTCCGGCGCCCTCGAAGGCGCCCGCGAGGTGCAGCAGGGCCTGGGCGACAGCGGCAACGCGCCGGCACGGCCGCACTTCGCCGAATTTCTGGTGCGCGCCGGCCATGTGCGCGACCACGCCGAGGCGTTCCGCAAGTGGCTGGGCTCGGGCAAGCTGGGCGACGTGAAGCAGCACTGGCCGAGCCTGGAGCAGACGGTCGGCACGCTCGCGGACTCGGGCGCCTGGATCAGCCTGGCGCACCCCTGGCAGTACGACTTCACCCGCAGCAAGCGGCGCCGCCTGGTGGCCGACTTCATCGCCGCCGGCGGCCACGCGCTGGAGGTGGTCAACGGCCTGCAGCCGGCCGAGCAGGTCGGCGGGCTGGCCATCCTGGCCCGCGAATTCGGCATGCTGGCCTCCGTCGGCAGCGATTTCCACGCCCCTGGCGACTGGTCGGAGCTCGGCATGTACCGTCCGCTGCCGGAAGACCTGTCTCCTCTATGGGAGCGCTTCGATCATGCACGCGCTGTTACCGCCTGAGCAGGGAGAGTTCATGAGCCAGTTCTTCCAGGTCCACCCGGAAAACCCGCAACCGCGCCTGATCAAGCAGGCGGTGGAAATCCTCCGCGGCGGCGGGGTGATCGTGTACCCGACCGATTCCTCCTATGCCATCGGCTGCCTGATCGGCGACAAGGGCGCGGTGGAGCGCATCCGCCGCTTGCGCCAGTTGGACGACAAGCACAACTTCACCCTGGTGTGCAGCGACCTGTCGCAGATCGGCCTGTTCGCCAAGGTCGACACCGGCGCCTTCCGCATGCTCAAGGCCCACACGCCCGGGCCCTATACCTTCATCCTCAACGCCACCCGCGAGGTGCCGCGCATGCTGCTGCACCCCAAGCGCCGCACCATCGGCCTGCGGGTGCCGGCCCATCCCATTGCGCTGGCCCTGGCCGAGCAGCTCGGCGAGCCACTGATGAGCGTGAGCCTGATCCTGCCGGGCGAAGAGCTGCCGATGAGCGATCCCTACGAGATGCGCCAGATTCTCGAACATCAGGTCGACCTGGTGATCGACGGCGGCTACGGCGGCCTGGAAGCCTCCACCGTGGTCAACCTGGCCGATGGCGAGCCCGAGGTATTCCGCGTCGGCTGTGGCGACCCGACGCCGTTCCAGAAGGATGAGGCGTGAGCGAGCAGGTCGACAGCCAGGCGAACGCCCAGCAGGAGCTGCCGTTCGCCCTCGTCTACGGCCAGGCCGTCACCGAGCTGCCGCTGGACCTGTACATCCCGCCGGACGCCCTGGAGGTCTTCCTCGAAGCCTTCGAAGGCCCGCTGGACCTGCTGCTGTACCTGATCCGCAAGCAGAACATCGACATCCTCGATATCCCGGTGGCCGAGATCACCAAGCAGTACATGGGCTATGTCGAGCTGATGAAGTCGGTGCGCCTGGAGCTGGCCGCCGAGTACCTGGTGATGGCCGCCATGCTGGCCGAGATCAAGTCGCGCATGCTCCTGCCGCGTTCGTCCGAGATCGAGGAAGAGGAAGACGACCCGCGCGCCGAGCTGATCCGCCGCCTGCAGGAGTACGAGCGCTACAAGGCCGCCGCCGAGGGCCTGGACGAGTTGCCGCGGGTCGGCCGCGACATCAGCGTGCCGCGCCTCGACGCCCCCGAGGCACGGGCGCGCAAGCTGCTGCCGGACGTCAGCCTGGAAGAGGTGCTGCTGTCCATGGCCGAGGTGCTGCGCCGCGCCGACATGTTCGAGAGCCACCAGGTGACCCGCGAGGCCTTGTCCACCCGCGAGCGCATGAGCGAGGTGCTGGAGAAGCTCAAGGGCGCCGGTTTCGTGCCGTTCGTCGCGCTGTTCGCCGCGGAGGAAGGGCGCCTGGGCGTGGTGGTCACCTTCATGGCGGTGCTCGAACTGATCAAGGAACAACTGGTGGAACTGGTGCAGAATGAGCCCTTCGCACCCATCCACGTCCGCGCCCGAGCCGAATAGATGAACCTGAACGACCCCAAGGAACTCGCTTCCCTGCTGGAAGCCTGGCTGCTGGCCCAGGGCCGGCCGCTGTCGCTGGAGCGCCTTGGCGAGCTGTTCGAAGAGGGCGAGCGGCCGGAGCCCGCGCAGATCCGCGAGGCGCTGGACGTGCTGCGCAATTCCTGCGAGGGGCGGGCCTTCGAACTGAAGGAAGTGGCCTCCGGCTACCGCCTGCAGGTGCGCGATAAGTTTGCCCCCTGGGTCGGCCGCCTGTGGGAGGAGCGCCCGCAGCGCTATTCCCGCGCGATGCTCGAGACCCTGGCGCTGATTGCCTACCGCCAGCCGATCACCCGCGGCGAGATCGAGGACATCCGCGGGGTGGCGGTCAACAGCCAGATCGTCAAGACCCTGCAGGAGCGCGACTGGATCCGCGTGGTCGGTTACCGCGACGTGCCGGGCAAGCCGGCCATGCTCGCCACCACCCGCGCCTTCCTCGACTACTTCAACCTGAAGAGCCTGGAAGAACTGCCGCCGCTGGCCGTCCTGCGCGAACTGGAACCCGAGCCTGTGCTGGCGCTGGATGACGACATGCCGGTGCCGGCTGCGCTGCAGGCCAGGGTGGATGCCGAGGGGGAAGAGCAGGAGGCGGCCGAGCCGCGCGAGGAAACCAGTTTCCGCAGCCTGCTGGTCGAACTGGACCAGATGGAACAGGGCCTGAAGATCGACTTCGACGACCTGCCGCGGACCGAGGAGCAGGAAGAGGGCCAGGGCGAGACGCTGGATGCCGGCGACTCCCTGCATTGACCGGATTGAGACTTTCAATCCCGGCCCGACTTCGTTCCGTCCTATGCTGGCGACGCCTTTTCCCGACAGGTTGGCGCCATGAGCAAGAGTCCCTGCATCAAGGTCTGCGAGTTCGACGACGACATCTGCGTCGGCTGCGGCCGCAGCAAGCGCGAGATCAAGGCCTGGAAGAAGCTCGACAAGGCCGAGCGCTTCGCCCTGCTGGCCGAGGCCGACCTGCGCCTGCTGGCCTTCGAGGCCACCGGCCGGCGCAAGAGCCGCTGAGCGGGCTATAGTCAGTCGGCCGTGCGCGGTCGCGGCGTTCCGCGTATGATGCGCGGCCTTTTTCATCCTCAGTTACACCGGGAGGTGCCCAGATGAGTGAATCCGAATTCGAACCCCGCCCCAGCGGCGAGAAGCTGCAGAAAGTCCTGGCCCGCGCCGGCCTCGGCTCGCGCCGCGACATCGAGCAGTGGATCGCCGACGGCAGGGTCAAGGTCAACGGCGCCGTGGCGACCCTGGGAGCCCGGGTCGAGGCCCGCGACGCCATCAGCGTCGACGGCCAGCTGCTCAAGCGCGAAGACGCCCAGGTGACCCGCCGCGTGCTGATCTACAACAAGCCGGAAGGCGAGATCTGCACCCGCGACGATCCGGAAGGCCGGCCGACCGTGTTCGACCGCCTGCCGCGCCCGAAGGAGGGCCGCTGGATCAACATCGGCCGCCTCGACATCAACACCACCGGCCTGCTGCTGTTCACCACCGATGGCGAGCTGGCCAACCGCCTCATGCACCCTTCCTACGAGATGGACCGCGAATACGCCGTGCGCGTGCGTGGCGAGGTCACCGAGGAGATGATCGAGCAGCTCAAGGCTGGCGTGATGCTGGAAGACGGCCCGGCCAAGTTCACTGACATCCAGGAAGCGCCCGGCGGTGAAGGTTTCAACCACTGGTATCACTGCGTGGTGATGGAAGGTCGCAACCGTGAGGTACGCCGCCTGTGGGAATCCCAGGGCGTGGTGGTCAGCCGCCTCAAGCGCGTGCGCTTCGGCCCGGTGTTCATGACCTCCGATCTGCCCATGGGGCGCTGGCGCGAAATGGGCCAGCGCGAGGTGGACATTCTCAGCGAGGAGGTCGGCCTCAAGCCGGTGGCCCTGCCGGCGATGAAGGAAAAGACGCGCGAGAAGCTCGATCGCCTGCAGCGCAAGGCGGCCAAGCCGCTGGGCCGCAGCGAGCGGACCAAGCGCGTGCTGCGTTCTTCCCATGAGGGCGCCGAGGCAGCCGGCCAGCCGCCGCGTCCCGCCCGTGCTCCGCGAGGCGAGGATCGCCCGCAGCGCGCTCCGCGCAAGCCGTCGGGCGAGCATGGCAGCCGTGGCACGCCGGTGGCCGAGCGTCCGTCCGAGGTGAACAAGAAGCGCGCGCCGCGTCCGGCCGTGGAACTGGCCGACCGGCCGGCCCGCAAGTCGCGTCCGGCCACGCCGAGCAAGCGTCCGCCGGCGGGCGACGGCCAGCGCCCGGGCTTTGGCCGCAAGCGCTGATCGACCGTAGGGTGCGCTGCGCGCACCGGGGGCATGTGCGGGCTTGCTGGTGCGCACGGCGCACCCTACAGCAGCTCGCACTACGAAGTGCATAGCCAACAAAAAGGGGCTCCGCGGAGCCCCTTTTGTCGTCTGGTGTTTCTCAACCGGCCATGGACAGGCGGTTGCGGCCCTCGCGCTTGGATACGTACAGGGCGTTGTCGGCGCGGCGCTGCAGGCTTTCCGGGGACTCGCCCGCCAGCAGGGTGGCGCAACCCAGGCTGATGGAGATTTCCAGCGTGCGGCCTTCTTCGACGTATTGCAGGCCCATCACCGCCAGGCGCAGGCGCTCGCCCACCAGTTGCGCCGCCTCGCGGCTGGTATTGGCCAGCAGTACCAGGAATTCCTCGCCGCCGTAGCGGAACACCATGTCGATGTTGCGCAGGCTGTTCTTCAGCGCGGCGGCCACGACCTTCAGTACTTCGTCGCCGGTGGCGTGGCCGAAGCGGTCGTTGATGCTCTTGAAGTGGTCGATGTCCAGCATCAGCACGGAGAGCGGCTGCATGCTGCGGCGGGCCAGGTCGACTTCACGCTGCAGGGCCTGGTTCATGGCGATGCGGTTGCCGGTATCGGTCAGCGGGTCGCGCAGGGCGCTCTGCAGGGCCGCGCGATAGAGCAGGGCGTTGCGCAGGGGGAACAGCAGGCTGGCGAGCAGGGATTCCAGCTGGCCCAGTTCTTCGTCGCTGAAGCGCTGGTGACGGCGGAAGGTCAGCTCGCCCAGGTATTCGCCCTGGTGGCTCAGGCGGTAGGCGGTCGAGTGGTTGGCGCGCTCGCCGAGTTCCAGGCGCAGGTCGCAGGCGGCCAGCTGGTAGCTCAGCGCGCTCAGCGGCACCAGGCGCTGCACCTGCTGGAAGAAGAGGCCGAGGATGCGATCGACTTCCAGCGAGGTCTGCAGCTGCAGGCTGAGCTGCTGGCGCAGCTGGGCCAGGGTGACCGGCTTCAGCAGCGGCTGGTTGCGGCTGGCATAGCCCAGGCGCTGCAGCTTGGCGGCGTCGAAATCGATGGTGTTGGAAGGGATGGTGGAATTCATGCTGCTCGACCTCCGGCGCTTGAGCGCCTTGTTGGGAGAGCTAGAGCGAATTCTGTGCCACTTTAAGAAAGTGCTTTTATTTCAAATGGTTGTGATGTTTATGGGCGGCTTTTGCGGCAACCTTTCGCCGCTACCTTGACGCCGGTGCTGGCAATCTGATGCCGCTTCGCTGCCGACCGCCGGAAAACCGGCGGTGTGCAAGGTTACTGGGCGTCGAGTGCCTGGCCGTTGGTGCCTTTGCTGTCCGGGCCCAGCAGATACAGGTAGACCGGCATGATGTCTTCCGGCGACGGGTTGTTCGCCGGGTTCTCGCCGGGATAGGCCTGGGCGCGCATGCTGGTGCGGGTGGCACCCGGGTTGACGCTGTTGGCGCGGACCTGGGTGATGCCTTCCACTTCGTCCGCCACGACCTGCATCAGGCCTTCGGTGGCGAATTTGGATACCGCATAGGCGCCCCAGTAGGCGCGGCCCTTGCGGCCCACGCTGCTGGAGGTGAACACCACAGAGGCGTCGTCCGACAGCTTGAGCAGCGGCAGCAGGGTGCTGGTCAGCATGAACATGGCGTTGACGTTGACCTGCATGACGCGCATGAAGTTGTCGCCGGACAGCTGTTCCAGGGGCGTGCGCGGCCCGACGATGGCGGCGTTGTGCAGCAGGCCGTCGAGGCGGCCGAACTCGTTCTCCACCGTGGCCGCCAGTTCGTCGTACTGGTGCGGCAGGGCGGTCTCCAGGTTGAAGGGGATCACCACCGGCTGCGGATGGCCGGCGGCCTCGATCTCGTCGTAGACCCGGTTGAGGTTTTCCTCGGTCTTGCCCAGCAGCAGCACCGTGGCGCCGTGGGCGGCGCAGGCCTTGGCGGCGGCCGCGCCGATGCCCCGGCCGGCGCCGGTGATCAGGATCACGCGTCCCTTGAGCAGATCGGGACGGGCTTGGTAATCGAACATCTGAGGCTCCTTCGGAGAGCGGCAAGCTTCAAGTTGGAAAAACGAGAGACATCAGGCGGCGACTAGCAGCTGCACAGGGCGCGCTCGAGCACGGCGCGCAGCTCCAGTGGATGGTCCACCACCACGTCGGCGCCCCAGTGGCGCGGGTTGTCCTCGGGGTGGATATAGCCGTAGGTGACGGCGGCGGTCCTGCAGCCGGCGGCGATGCCGGACTCGATGTCGCGCCGGTCGTCGCCGACGAAGAGGGTCTCGGCGGGGCTCACGCCGATCTTCTGGCAGGCCAGCAGGAGCATGTCCGGGGCCGGCTTGCTGCGCTCGACGTGGTCCGGGCAGACCAGCACGGCGCTGCGGTCGGCCAGTTCCAGCTGCTGCATGATCGGCTCGGCGAAGCACACCGGCTTGTTGGTGGCCACGCCCCAGACCAGCCGCGCGCGCTCGATGTCGGCGAGCAGCTCGGTCATGCCGTCGAACGGCTTGCTGTAGATGGCGCAGTGCTGCTGGTAGCGCTCGAGGAATTCCAGGCGCAGCGCCTCGAAGCCCTCGGCGCCGGGCGCGATGCCGAAGGTGGCGGCGACCATGGCGCGGGCGCCGCCGGACACCACGTCGCGGATCAGCTGGTCGTCCACCGGCTCCAGGCGGTGCGCGGCGCGCATGCCCTGGCACACGGCGATGAAGTCCGGCGCGGTATCCAGCAGGGTACCGTCCATGTCGAAGAGAACCGCTCGCAGGGCCATGCGCTTCACTCCTCGCGCAGGGTCTGGATCATGTAGTTGACGTCGACGTCCGCTTCCAGCTTGTAGTGCTTGGTCAGCGGGTTGTAGGTCAGGCCGATGATGTCCCTGACCTGCAGGCCGGCGGCGCGGCTCCAGGCGCCCAGCTCGGAGGGGCGGATGAACTTCTTGAAGTCGTGGGTGCCGCGCGGCAGCAGGCGCAGCAGGTACTCGGCACCGACCACCGCGAACAGGTAGGCCTTGGGGTTGCGGTTGATGGTGGAGAAGAACACCTGGCCGCCCGGCTTGACCAGCTTGTGGCAGGCGCGGATCACCGAGGAGGGATCGGGCACGTGTTCGAGCATTTCCAGGCAGGTGACCACGTCGAACTGGCCGGGCATTTCCTCGGCCATTTCCTCGGCGGTGATCTGCCGGTATTCGACGCTCACCCCGGATTCGAGCTGGTGCAGCTGGGCCACGGCCAGCGGCGCCTCACCCATGTCGATGCCGGTGACGGTGGCGCCGCGCTGGGCCATGGCCTCGCTGAGGATGCCGCCGCCGCAGCCCACGTCCAGCACCTTCTTGCCGGCCAGACCGACGCGCTCGTCGATCCAGTTGACCCGCAGCGGGTTGATGTCGTGCAGCGGCTTGAACTCGCTCTCGCGGTCCCACCAGCGGTGGGCGAGGGCCTCGAATTTGGCGATTTCGGCGTGGTCGACGTTGCTCATGGCATGACTCTCTTCAAAGCGAATTCTTGGCGGCGATGCGCTCGCCCCAGGCGCGGGCGTTGGCGATGATGCGCGACTCGTCCAGGCGGGTCAGGCGGCCATCGTCCAGCAACTGCTTGCCGCCGACCCAGAGGTGCTTCACGCAGCCGCGGCTGCCGGCGTAGATCAGCTGCGAGACCGGGTCGTAGACCGGCTGTTGTGCCAGGCCCGACAGGTCGAAGGCGGCGAGGTCGGCGAGCTTGCCCGGCTCCAGCGAGCCGGTGCAGTCGTCCAGGCCCAGGGCGCGGGCGCCGTTGAGGGTGGCCATGCGCAGGGCGGCGTGGGCGTTGAGGGCGGTGGCGCTGCCAGACACGGCCTTGGCCAGCAGGGCGGCTGTGCGGACCTCGCCGAGCAGGTCCAGGTCGTTGTTGCTGGCGGCGCCGTCGGTACCGATGGCGACGTTGACGCCGGCCTGCCAGAGCTTTTCCACCGGGCAGAAGCCGCTGGCCAGCTTGAGATTGGATTCGGGGCAGTGGATCACGCTGCTGTTGCTTTCCACCAGCAGGGCCACGTCCTCGGCGCTGATCTGGGTCATGTGCACGGCCTGGAAGCGCGGGCCGAGCAGGCCGAGACCGGCCAGCCGCTGCAGCGGGCGCACGCCGTGCAGCTCCAGGCTCTGCTGTACCTCGAAGGCGGTCTCGTGGACGTGCATGTGGATGCCGGCGTCCAGTTCCTCGGCCAGCATCAGCACCTGGCGCAGCTTGTCGTCGCTGACCGAGTAGGGCGCGTGGGGGCCGAAGGCCACCTTGATGCGCGGGTGCTGCTTGAGATCGTCGAACAGGCGCAGGCCCTTGCGCAGCGCCTCCTCGGCGTCGCGGGCACCGGGCGTGGGGAAGTCCAGCACGGGGATGGTCAGCTGGGCGCGGATGCCACTCTTATGTACCAGTTCGCTGGCCACTTCCGGGAAGAAGTACATGTCGGAGAAGCAGCTGATTCCGCCCTTGATCTGCTCGGCGATGGCCAGCTCGGTGCCGTCGCGCACGAACGCCTCATCCACCCAGCGCGCTTCCGCCGGCCAGATATGGTCCTGCAGCCAGCTCATCAGCGGCAGGTCGTCGGCCAGGCCGCGGAACAGGGTCATGGCGGCATGCCCGTGGGCGTTGACCAGGCCGGGGGTGAGCAGGCAATCGGGCAGTTCGCGGACTTCGCTGGCCGGGTGGCGCATGGCCTCCGCGCGCGGCGCGATCAGGGCGATGCGGCCGTCGCGGATGCCCAGGGCATGGTCCCTCAGCACGACGCCAGCGGGCTCGACGGGCACCAGCCAGGTAGGCAGGAGCAGCAGGTCGAGCGGCTGGCGCGGTTCGGGCATGGCGTGGTATCCAGGCTGAAGGAAACAGGGCGGCAGTATAACTGACCCATGTCGGCGGCGGCTCGCTATAATCCGCGGCTTTTCGTTTCACCGGGTGGGGATGTCATGCGCGACAAGCTGTTGGCGGCAGAGAAGGTAAAGGCCATCGAGTGGCGCGATGACACGCTGTTCCTGCTGGACCAGCGCCTGCTGCCGCGCGAGGAGGCCTGGCTGGCCTACGATTCGGCCGCCGGCGTGGCCGAGGCGATCCGCAGCATGGTGGTGCGCGGGGCTCCGGCCATCGGTATCGCCGCCGCCTTTGGCGTGGTCCTGGGCGCGCGGGCACGCCTGGCGGACGGCGGCGACTGGAAGCTTGCGCTGGAAGACGACTTCCGCGTGCTGGCCGAGTCCCGGCCGACCGCGGTCAACCTGTTCTGGGCCCTGGACCGCATGCGCGAGCGCCTGCAGCGACTGAAGGCGGGCGAGGACGCCCGGGCGGCGCTGGCGGCCGAGGCGATCGGCATCTTCGACAGCGACCGCGAGGCCAACCTGACCATGGCCCAGTTCGGCATGGAGCTGATCCGCAAGCACCAGGACGGCCCGCAGAAGCTGCTCACCCACTGCAATACCGGCGCCCTGGCCACCGGCGGCTTCGGCACCGCGCTGGGGGTGATCCGCGCCGCCCACCTGGGTGGGCTGGTCGAGCGGGTCTACGCCGACGAGACCCGGCCCTGGCTGCAGGGCTCGCGCCTGACCGCCTGGGAGCTGGCGGGCGAGGGCGTGCCGGTCAGCCTGAACGTGGACGCCGCCGCCGCCCACCTGATGAAGACCGAGAGCATCACCTGGGTCATCGTCGGCGCCGATCGCATCACCGCCAATGGCGACGTGGCCAACAAGATCGGCACCTACCAACTGGCCGTCAACGCCATGCACCACGGCGTGCGCTTCATGGTGGTGGCGCCCAGCTCGACCATCGACATGAGCCTGGAGGATGGCGAGGACATTCTCATCGAGGAGCGCGATGGCCGCGAACTGCTGGATGTCGGCGGGCAGCGCGTCGCTGCCGATGTGCATGCGGTGAACCCGGTGTTCGACGTGACGCCGGCCGACCTGATCGACGTGATCGTCACCGAAAAGGGCGTGGTCGAGCGGCCGGATGCGGCGAAAATGGCCCAGCTCATGTGCCGCAAGCGCCTGCATTGAGGCCATCGTCCGGGCGTCCGGCGGGGTAGGTCTGCACGGGTGACTGTGGTAAGCTCCGGCAGTTCTCGGGTGGCCCCGTGCGGGCCGCTCCAATACGACTTAACTCGTTGATTTGTCGTGAGTCGCCCCCGCTGTGGCGACAACGGCGGACTCCGGTCCGGCCCAGGAAGGGCGTGACGGGGTTTCACCAGAATAAGGAACCAGGCTTCTCATGGGTGAACTGGCCAAAGAAATCCTCCCGGTCAATATCGAAGACGAGCTGAAACAGTCCTATCTGGACTACGCCATGAGCGTGATCGTCGGGCGTGCTCTGCCGGATGCGCGCGACGGCCTGAAGCCGGTGCACCGTCGCGTGCTCTTCGCCATGAGCGAACTGGGCAACGACTGGAACAAGGCGTACAAGAAGTCCGCCCGTGTGGTCGGTGACGTGATCGGTAAGTACCACCCGCACGGCGACATTGCTGTCTACGACACCATCGTGCGCATGGCCCAGCCCTTCTCCCTGCGCTACATGCTGGTCGATGGCCAGGGTAACTTCGGTTCGGTGGACGGCGACAACGCCGCGGCCATGCGATACACCGAAGTGCGCATGGCCAAGCTGGCCCACGAGCTGCTGGCCGACCTGGACAAGGAAACCGTTGACTGGGTGCCCAACTACGACGGCACCGAGCAGATCCCGGCGGTCATGCCGACCAAGATCCCCAACCTGCTGGTCAACGGCTCGTCCGGTATCGCCGTGGGCATGGCGACCAACATCCCGCCGCACAACCTCACCGAGGTGATCGACGGCTGCCTGGCGCTGATCGACAACCCCGAGCTGACCGTCGACGAGCTGATGCAGTACATCCCCGGTCCTGATTTCCCCACCGCCGGCATCATCAATGGTCGCGCGGGCATCATCGAGGCCTACCGCACCGGCCGTGGCCGCATCTACATGCGTGCCCGCGCGACGATCGAAGACATGGAGAAGGGCGGCAACCGCCAGCAGATCATCGTCACCGAGCTGCCGTACCAGCTGAACAAGGCGCGTCTGATCGAGAAGATCGCCGAGCTGGTCAAAGAGAAGAAGATCGAAGGCATCACCGAGCTGCGCGACGAGTCCGACAAGGACGGCATGCGCGTGGTCATCGAGCTGCGCCGCGGCGAAGTCGGCGAGGTGGTGCTGAACAACCTCTATGCGCAGACCCAGATGCAGAGCGTGTTCGGCATCAACGTGGTGGCCCTGGTCGACGGCCAGCCGCGCATGCTGAACCTCAAGGACATGCTCGAGGTGTTCGTCCGCCACCGCCGCGAAGTGGTGACCCGGCGGACCGTCTACGAGCTGCGCAAGGCCCGCGAGCGCGGCCACATCCTCGAAGGCCAGGCCGTCGCCCTGTCGAACATCGACCCGGTGATCGAGCTGATCAAGAACTCGCCGACCCCGGCCGAGGCCAAGGAGCGCCTGATCGCCACCGCCTGGGCTTCCAGCGCGGTGGAATCGATGGTCGAGCGCGCCGGCGCCGACTCCTGCCGTCCGGAAGACCTGGACCCGCAGTACGGCCTGCGCGATGGCAAGTACTACCTGTCGCCCGAGCAGGCCCAGGCCATCCTCGAGCTGCGCCTGCACCGCCTGACCGGCCTGGAGCACGAGAAGCTGCTGGCCGAGTACCAGGAAATCCTGGTCCAGATCGGCGAGCTGATCCGCATCCTGACCAGCCCCGAGCGCCTGATGGAAGTCATCCGCGAGGAGCTGGAGAAGGTCAAGGCCGAGTTCGGCGACGCCCGCCGCACCGAGATCATGGCCTCGCAGATGGACCTGACCATCGCCGACCTGATCACCGAGGAAGAGCGCGTCGTCACCATTTCCCATGGCGGCTACGCCAAGTCCCAGCCGCTGCATGCCTACCAGGCCCAGCGCCGTGGCGGCAAGGGCAAGTCGGCCACCGGGGTGAAGGACGAGGACTACGTCGAGCACCTGCTGGTCGCCAACAGCCACGCGACCCTGCTGCTGTTCTCCAGCAAGGGCAAGGTCTACTGGCTGCGCACCTTCGAGATTCCGGAAGCCTCGCGCACCGCGCGCGGCCGTCCGCTGGTCAACCTGCTGCCGCTGGACGAGGGTGAACGCATCACCGCCATGCTGCAGATCGACCTGGAAGCCCTGCAACGCGAGGCCGGCGACGAGGAAGAACTCGACGAGGCCGAGGGCGCCGTGCTCGAAGGCGAGGTGGTCGAGCCGGAAGTCGAGGAAGTCGAAGGCGATACCCCGGAACTGGTGGCCGAGCCCACCGGTGCCTACATCTTCATGGCCACCGCCTTCGGTACCGTGAAGAAGACTCCGCTGGTGCAGTTCAGCAAGCCGCGCTCCAGCGGCCTGATCGCCCTGCGCCTGGACGAGGGCGACACCCTGATCGCCGCCGCCATCACCGACGGCGCCAAGGAAGTCATGCTGTTCTCCAGCGCTGGCAAGGTGATCCGCTTCGCCGAGAGCATGGTGCGCACCATGGGCCGTACCGCCCGCGGCGTGCGCGGCATGCGTCTGGGCAAGGAGCAGCAGCTGATCTCCATGCTGATCCCCGAATCCGGCGCACAGATCCTCACCGCCTCGGAGCGTGGCTTCGGCAAACGCACCGGCCTGGGCAAGTTCCCGCGTCGTGGTCGTGGCGGCCAGGGCGTGATCGCCATGGTGATCAACGAGCGCAACGGCAAGCTGGTCGGCGCCGTGCAGGTGCAGGGCGGCGAGGAGATCATGCTGATCTCCGACCAGGGCACCTTGGTGCGTACCCGCGTCGACGAAGTGTCGTTCTCCTCGCGCAACACCCAGGGCGTGACCCTGATCAAGCTGGCCAAGGACGAGACCCTGGTCGGCCTGGAGCGGGTGCAGGAGCCGTCCGGCGGCGACGAGGACGAGCTGGAGGCGCTGGAAGGCGAGGCCGGCGAGCAGAACGAAGACGCGGTGACCGACGCCGAAGAGGGCGCGGATACCGGCAACAGCGAAGAGTGAGAGTCGAAGTGAGCAAACGAGCCCATAACTTCTGCGCCGGCCCGGCCGCGCTGCCCACCGCCGTTCTGCAGCGCGCCCAGGCCGAGATGCTCGACTGGCAGGGCCGCGGCCTCTCCGTGATGGAGATGAGCCACCGTAGCGACGAGTACGTGGCCATCGCCGAGAAGGCCGAGCAGGACCTGCGCGACCTGCTGAGCATCCCCAACGACTACAAGGTGCTGTTCCTGCAGGGCGGCGCCAGCCAGCAGTTCGCCGAGATTCCGCTGAACCTGCTGCCGGAAGACGGCACCGCCGACTACATCGAGACCGGCATCTGGTCGAAGAAGGCCATTGAGGAGGCGCGTCGCTACGGCAACATCAACATCGCCGCCAGCGCCAAGGGCTACGACTACTTCGCCATTCCCGGGCAGAACGAGTGGCAGTTGTCGAAGGACGCCGCCTACGTGCACTACGCCAGCAACGAGACCATCGGCGGCCTGCAGTTCGACTGGATTCCCGAGGTGGGCGACACCCCGCTGGTGGTGGACATGTCCTCGGACATCCTCTCCCGCGAGATCGACGTGTCCAAGTTCGGCCTGATCTACGCCGGCGCGCAGAAGAACATCGGCCCGAGTGGCCTGGTCGTCGCCATCATCCGCGAAGACCTGCTGGGCCGCGCCCGCAGCGTCTGCCCGACCATGCTCAACTACAAGATCGCCGCCGACAACGGCTCCATGTACAACACCCCGGCGACCTACTCCTGGTACCTCTCCGGCCTGGTCTTCGAGTGGCTGAAGGAGCAGGGCGGCGTCGCCGCGATGGAGCAGCGCAACAAGGCCAAGAAGGATCTGCTGTACAAGGCCATCGATGCCAGCGATTTCTACAGCAACCCGATCCAGCCGAGCGCCCGCTCCTGGATGAACGTGCCGTTCCGCCTGGCCGACGAGAAGCTGGACAAGGCCTTCCTGGCCGGCGCCGACGCCCGCGGCCTGCTCAACCTCAAGGGCCACCGTTCGGTGGGCGGCATGCGCGCCTCCATCTACAACGCCACCGGCCTGGACGCCGTGGAGGCGCTGGTGGCCTACATGGCCGAGTTCGAGAAGGAGCACGGCTGATGAGCGACGCCGATCAGCTCAAGGCGCTGCGGGTTCGCATCGACAGCCTCGACGAGAAGATCCTCGAGCTGATCAGCGAGCGCGCGCGCTGCGCCCAGGACGTGGCGCGGGTCAAGATGGCCTCCCTGCCGGAAGGCGAGAAGCCGGTGTTCTACCGCCCCGAGCGTGAGGCCTGGGTGCTCAAGCACATCATGGAGCTGAACAAGGGGCCGCTGGACAACGAGGAAATCGCGCGGCTGTTCCGCGAGATCATGTCCTCCTGCCTGGCCCTGGAGCAGCCGCTCAAGGTCGCCTACCTCGGCCCGGAAGGTACCTTCAGCCAGGCGGCGGCGATGAAGCATTTCGGCCACTCGGTGATCAGCGTGCCGATGGCCGCCATCGACGAGGTGTTCCGCGAAGTGGCCGCCGGCGCGGTCAACTTCGGCGTGGTGCCGGTGGAGAACTCCACCGAGGGTGCGATCAACCACACCCTGGACAGCTTCCTCGAGCACGACATGGTGATCTGTGGCGAGGTGGAGCTGCGCATCCACCACCACCTGCTGGTCGGCGAGACCACCAAGACCGACAAGATCACCCGCATCTATTCCCACGCCCAGTCCCTGGCCCAGTGCCGCAAGTGGCTGGACGCGCACTACCCGAACGTCGAGCGGGTGGCGGTTTCCAGCAACGCCGACGCGGCCAAGCGGGTGAAGAGCGAGTGGAACAGCGCGGCGATCGCCGGCGATATGGCGGCCAACCTGTACGGCCTGACCAAGCTGCAGGAAAAGATCGAGGACCGCCCGGACAACTCCACGCGCTTCCTCATCATCGGCAGCCAGGAAGTGCCGCCGACCGGCGATGACAAGACCTCGGTCATCGTCTCCATGCGCAACAAGCCGGGTGCCCTGCACGAGCTGCTGGTGCCGTTCCACACCAACGGCATCGACCTGACCCGCATCGAGACCCGCCCGTCGCGCAGCGGCAAGTGGACCTACGTGTTCTTCATCGACTTCGTCGGCCACCACCAGGACCCGCTGATTAAGGACGTGCTGGAAAAGATCAACAGCGAAGCCGTCGCCCTGAAAGTGCTGGGTTCCTACCCGAAAGCGGTTCTCTGAGGAGCCATCATGAGCTGCGATTTCCTCGCCCTGGCCGTACCGGGTGTACAGAAACTCTCGCCCTACGTGCCGGGCAAGCCGGTCGACGAACTGGCCCGCGAGCTGGATCTCGATCCGGCCGGCATCGTCAAGCTGGCCAGCAACGAGAATCCGCTGGGTCCGTCGCCCAAGGCGCTGGAGGCGATCCGCGCCGAGCTGGCCGAGCTGACCCGTTATCCCGACGGTAACGGCTTCGAGCTGAAGCAGAAGCTGGCCGCGCGCTGCGGCGTGACGCCGGCCCAGGTGACCCTGGGCAACGGCTCCAACGACATCCTCGACCTGGTCGCCCGTGCCTGGCTGGCGCCGGGCCTGAACGCGGTGTTCAGCCAGTACGCCTTCGCCGTGTACCCGATTGCCACCCAGGCGGTCGGCGCCCAGGGCAAGGTGGTGCCGGCCAGGGATTATGGTCATGACCTGGAAGCCATGCTGGCGGCCATCGACGCCAATACCCGCGTGGTGTTCGTCGCCAACCCGAACAACCCGACCGGCACCTGGTTCGGCCCGGACGCGCTGGAGCGCTTCCTCGCCCGCGTGCCCGAGAACGTGCTGGTGGTGCTGGACGAGGCCTATATCGAGTACGCCGAGGGTGACGAGCTGCCGGACGGCCTCGACTACCTGGCGCGTTACCCGAACCTGCTGGTCTCGCGCACCTTCTCCAAGGCCTACGGCCTGGCCTCGCTGCGGGTCGGCTATGCACTTTCCTCGCCTCAGGTGGCGGACGTGCTCAACCGCGTGCGCGCGCCGTTCAATGTCAACAGCCTGGCCCTGACCGCCGCCTGCGCCGCGCTGGACGATGCCGACTACCTGGCCGCCAGCCGCCGCACCAACGATGCCGGCATGGCGCAGCTGGAAGAGGGCTTCCGTGGCCTGGGCCTGAGCTGGATTCCCAGCAAGGGCAACTTCATCGCCGTCGACTTCGCTCGCGATGCCGCGCCGATCAACCAGGCGCTGCTGCAGGCCGGGGTGATCGTGCGTCCGGTGGCCGGCTACGGCATGCCGACCTTCCTGCGCGTGTCCATCGGCACCGAGCAGGAGAACGCCCGCTTCCTCGAAGCGCTGGAGCGGATTCTCCGTGGCTGACGTCATGCCGGCCGGCAGACTCGGCCGCCTGGTGGTGGTGGGGCTCGGCCTGATCGGTGGCTCCTTCGCCAAGGGCATCCGCGAGAAACGGCTGTTCGACGAAGTGGTGGGCGTGGACCTGGACCCGGAGTCGCGCCGCCTGGCGGTGGAGTTGGGCGTGGTCGACCGCTGCGAGACCGAACTGGCCGCCGCCTGTCAGGGCGCTGCGGTGATCCAGTTGGCGGTGCCTATCCTGGCCATGGAAAAGGTCCTGGCCCAGCTAGCGCGACTCGACCTGGGCGAAGCGGTGCTCACCGACGTGGGCAGCGCCAAGGGCAACGTGGTGCGCGCGGCGCGCCTGGCCTTCGATGGCAGGGTAGAGCGCTTCGTCCCGGGTCATCCCATCGCCGGCTCTGAGGAGAGCGGGGTGGAGGCCTCCAACGCCGAGCTGTTCCGCCGGCATAAGGTGATCCTCACTCCGCACGAAAGCACCGATGCCGCCGCGCTGACGCTGGTCGACGGCCTGTGGCGCGCCCTGGGCGCCGATGTGGAGCACATGGAGGTGGAGCACCACGATCAGGTGCTGGCCGCTACCAGCCACCTGCCACACCTGCTGGCCTTCACCCTGGTCGACTCGTTGGCCAAGCGCAGCGAGAACCTGGAAATCTTCCGCTACGCAGCCGGCGGCTTCCGCGACTTCACGCGGATCGCCGGCAGCGACCCGGTGATGTGGCACGACATCTTCCTCGCCAACCGCGAGGCCGTGCTGCGCACCCTCGACGCATTTCGCGACGACCTCGACGCCCTGCGCGGCGCGGTCGACGCTGGGGACGGGCATCAGTTGCTGGGCGTGTTCACCCGCGCCCGTCACGCCCGCGAGCATTTCAGCAAAATCCTGGCCCGCAGGGCCTATGTGGACGCCATGCACTCGAACGACCTGATCTACCTCGCCAACCCCGGTGGCTCCCTCTCCGGCCGCATCCGCGTGCCCGGCGACAAGTCCATCTCGCACCGCTCGATCATGCTCGGCTCGCTGGCCGAAGGCACCACCCAGGTGGAAGGCTTCCTCGAAGGCGAGGACGCCCTGGCCACCCTGCAGGCCTTCCGCGACATGGGCGTGGTGATTGAAGGCCCGCACCACGGCAAGGTGACTATCCACGGCGTCGGCCTGAACGGCCTAAAGCCGCCGCCCGGCCCGCTTTACCTGGGCAACTCCGGCACCTCCATGCGCCTGCTCTCCGGCCTGCTCGCCGCGCAGCCGTTCGACACCGTGCTGAGTGGCGACGCCTCGCTGTCCAAGCGTCCGATGAACCGCGTGGCCAAGCCGCTGCGCGAGATGGGTGCAGTGATTGAGACCGGTCCGGAAGGCCGTCCGCCACTGACTATCCGTGGCGGCCAGCGCCTGACCGGCATGAGCTACGACATGCCGATGGCCAGCGCCCAGGTCAAATCCTGCCTGCTGCTGGCCGGCCTGTACGCCGCCGGCGAGACCAGCGTGACCGAGCCGGCGCCGACCCGCGACCACACCGAGCGCATGCTGCGTGGCTTCGGCTATCCGGTGACGGTCGACGGCAACGTCGCCACTGTCGAGTCCGGTCACAAGCTCAGCGCCACCCATATCGAAGTGCCGGCGGATATCTCCTCGGCCGCCTTCTTCCTGGTCGCCGCGAGCATTGCCGAGGGCTCCGAGCTGGTGCTGGAGCACGTCGGCATCAACCCGACCCGTACTGGCGTGATCGACATCCTCAAGCTGATGGGCGCCGACCTGACCCTGGAAAACCAGCGTGAAGTCGGCGGCGAGCCGGTGGCGGACATCCGCGTGCGTGCCGCCAAGCTCAAGGGCATCGATATCCCCGAAGACCTGGTGCCGCTGGCCATCGACGAATTCCCGGTGCTGTTCGTCGCCGCCGCCTGCGCCGAAGGGCGCACCGTGCTGCGTGGCGCCGAGGAGCTGCGGGTCAAGGAGTCCGACCGCATCCAGGTGATGGCCGATGGCCTGATCGCCCTGGGTGTGAAGGCCGAGCCGACCCCGGACGGCATCATCATCGAGGGTGGTCCGATCGGTGGCGGCGAAGTGTGGAGCCATGGCGACCACCGCATCGCCATGTCCTTCAGCGTCGCCTCGCTGCGTGCCACTGCGCCGATCCGCATCCACGACTGTGCCAACGTCGCCACCTCCTTCCCCAACTTCCTCGGTCTGGCGGCACAGACCGGCATCCGCGTGGCGGAAGAGAGCAAGGCATGAACGCCGTCGTCATCACCATCGACGGGCCGAGCGGCTCGGGCAAGGGCACCATCGCCGGCCTGCTGGCCAACCAGCTGGGCTGGAAACTGCTGGACTCCGGCGCCCTGTACCGCCTGCTGGCCTTCGCTGCTGGCAACCATGGTATCGACCTGACCAACGAGGAAGCGCTGAAGACCCTGGCCGCCCACCTGGACGTGCAGTTCGTCGACAAGCGTATCATCCTCGAGGGCGAGGAGGTCACCGACGCCATCCGCAACGAGCAGGTCGGCGCCGGCGCCTCCATGGTCGCGTCCCTGCCGGCGGTGCGCGAGGCGCTGCTGCAGCGCCAGCGCGCCTTCCGCGAGGCGCCGGGCCTGGTGGCCGACGGTCGCGACATGGGCACCGTGGTGTTTCCGGACGCGCCGTTGAAGATCTACCTGACCGCCAGCGCCGAGGAGCGAGCGCGTCGCCGCTACCTGCAGTTGAAAGGCAAGGTCGAAGGTGTTAGCCTGCCGAGTCTGCTAGACGAGATTCGTGCTCGCGACGAGCGCGACATGCAGCGCGCGGTGGCTCCGCTGAAGCCGGCGGTCGACGCCATCCAGCTGGATTCCACCGAGCTGACCATCGAGCAGGTGATGGAAAGAATTCTCAGCGAGGTCGCCAGTCGCGATCTCGCCGGGCAATGAGCCACGGCTGCCTTAAGTCGAAAGGCTCGCAAGGAGGCATGCGGGAGACCAGTCATAGTCCCGCAGGCCTCTTTTTACATGAACGAACCCACATTGTCTGGAGTGTGGTTTGGGCGAATCCCCGCCCTTGATCAACAGGAATCAACATGAGCGAAAGCTTTGCAGAACTTTTTGAAGAAAGCCTGAAATCCCTCGACATGCAGCCGGGTGCTATCATCACCGGCATCGTGGTCGACATCGACGGTGACTGGGTCACCGTGCATGCCGGCCTGAAGTCCGAGGGCGTCATCCCACTCGACCAGTTCTTCAACGAACAAGGCGAGCTGACCATCAAGGTCGGTGACGAAGTCCACGTTGCGCTGGACGCTGTGGAAGACGGCTTCGGTGAAACCAAGCTGTCCCGCGAGAAAGCCAAGCGTGCCGAGTCCTGGCTGGTTCTGGAAGCCGCTTTCAATGCTGAGGAAGTGGTCAAGGGCGTCATCAACGGCAAGGTCAAAGGCGGCTTCACCGTTGACGTCAACGGCATCCGCGCGTTCCTGCCGGGCTCCCTGGTCGATGTCCGTCCGGTGCGTGATACCACTCACCTGGAAGGCAAAGAGCTGGAGTTCAAGGTCATCAAGCTGGACCAGAAGCGCAACAACGTTGTCGTTTCCCGTCGCAGCGTGCTGGAAGCCGAGAACAGCGCCGAGCGCGAAGCTCTGCTGGAATCCCTGCAGGAAGGCCAGCAGGTCAAAGGTATCGTCAAGAACCTCACCGACTACGGTGCGTTCGTTGACCTGGGCGGCGTAGACGGTCTGCTGCACATCACCGACATGGCCTGGAAGCGCATCAAGCACCCGTCCGAGATCGTCAACGTCGGCGACGAGATCGACGTCAAGGTCCTGAAATACGACCGCGAGCGCAACCGCGTCTCCCTGGGTCTGAAGCAGCTGGGCGAAGATCCGTGGGTCGCCATCAAGGCGCGCTACCCGGAAGGCACCCGTGTCACCGCCAAGGTCACCAACCTGACCGACTACGGCTGCTTCGCCGAGCTGGAAGAAGGCGTGGAAGGCCTGGTGCACGTGTCCGAGATGGATTGGACCAACAAGAACATCCACCCGTCCAAGGTCGTTCAGGTCGGCGACGAAGTGGAAGTTCAGGTTCTCGACATCGACGAGGAGCGTCGTCGTATCTCCCTGGGCATCAAGCAGTGCAAGTCCAACCCGTGGGAAGACTTCTCCGGCCAGTTCAACAAGGGCGACAAGATCTCCGGCACCATCAAGTCGATCACCGATTTCGGTATCTTCATTGGCCTGGATGGCGGCATCGACGGTCTGGTTCACCTGTCCGACATCTCTTGGAACGAAGTGGGCGAAGAAGCCGTACGTCGCTTCAAGAAGGGCGACGAGCTGGAAACCGTCATCCTCTCCGTTGATCCGGAGCGTGAGCGCATCTCCCTGGGCATCAAGCAGCTGGAAGACGATCCGTTCTCCAACTACGCCTCCCTGAACGAGAAAGGCACCATCGTGCGCGGTACCGTCAAGGAAGTGGACGCCAAAGGCGCCGTGATCAGCCTGGGCGGCGACATCGAAGGCATCCTGAAAGCCTCCGAAATCAGCCGTGACCGCGTCGAAGACGCGCGCAACGTGCTGAAAGAAGGCGACGAAGTCGAAGCCAAGATCATCAGCATCGACCGCAAGTCCCGCGTTATCAGCCTGTCCGTCAAGTCCAAAGACGTCGAAGACGAAAAGGATGCGATGAAAGAGCTGCGTAACAAGCAGGAAACCGAAACCACTGGTCCGACCACCATCGGTGATCTGATCCGTGCACAGATGAACCAGAACTAAGTTCCGGTGCTTCTGGAAAAAGGGCGACTTCGGTCGCCCTTTTTCATTTCCGGGCGATTCGTATTTTTCCTCTTGACATTTGGGCTATCCAAACATTGGCAGGCGTGCTAAAACACCCTATCAGTTGATCTAGCCGCTTGAAAAAGAAGGGAAAACCATGACCAAGTCGGAGTTGATCGAGCGCATTGTCACTCACCAGGGACTGCTGTCCTCCAAGGATGTGGAGCTCGCGATCAAGACCATGCTGGAGCAGATGTCCCAGGCTCTGGCGACTGGCGACCGGATCGAGATTCGTGGCTTTGGCAGCTTCTCTCTGCACTATCGTGCTCCCCGGGTCGGAAGAAACCCGAAGACCGGTGAGTCGGTTCGACTGGATGGCAAGTACGTGCCGCACTTCAAACCTGGCAAAGAGCTGCGCGATCGCGTCAATGACGAGTAAGATCACGGTTTTTCCGTCGCCCTGGGAAGCTGAACATGCTCAGCGGAATTAAGCGCTTCATCGTCGTTTCGGGTCTGCTGCTCGTCGGCGCCCTGGTTCTGGTGTTCGTCCTGCAGAACAGCCAGCAGTCGCAGTTCCAGTTCCTGCTCTGGGCGACCCCGGAGCTGCCGTTCTCCGTGGTGCTGGTCGCCGCCTTCCTGCTGGGTGTCCTCTCCAGCCTGCTCTTCAGCCTGATTCTTGCCTGGCGGATGGCTGGACGCTCGGCGCGCGCGAGGCGCGAAACACAAGTCGCTTCCTCCGTGGCGAAGAGCAACTAAACCTTTGCAGATGTTGTCGAACGCTGCCTGCAATCTGGATCAACCCTCGATGAAGTATCTGCCCATGAAACGGGTGCTTGTAACAGGAGCCACCGGTTTCGTCGGCGGTGCGTTGGTGCGCAGGCTCGGCGCGGAGCCTGGCATGGTGCCTGTCGCGGGCGTGCGTCGTGTACCCGCTCCAGCAGAAGCTTCTGTCGAATATCTCGCACTGGGTGATCTCGAGGATTGCTGGGTGAGCCCGCAGGATCTGCAAGGCCTCTCCGCAGTGGTGCATGCTGCCGCTCGCGTGCATGTGATGCACGATCATGCCGCCGATCCCTTGGCCGAGTTCCGCAGGGTCAATGTCCAGGGCACGCTGGCGCTGGCTACGGCGGCTGCGGCGGCGGGCGTGCGCCGTTTCGTGTTCCTCAGTTCGGTCAAGGTCAATGGCGAGGCGAGCCGGCCCGGAGAGCCCATCCGCGCCGATGACGCGCCTGTGCCGCCGAGCGATCCCTATGGCCTCTCCAAGTACGAAGCCGAGCAGGGCCTGCGCAGGATCGCCGACGAGACCGGCATGGAACTGGTCATCGTTCGTCCCCCGCTGGTCTACGGGCCAGGTGTACGGGCCAACTTCCTCAGCCTGATGCGTTGGTTGCGCCTCGGCATCCCGCTGCCGCTTAGCGGCGTGGATAACCGCCGTAGTTTTGTCGCGCTGGATAATCTGGTCGATTTGCTGGTGTGCTGCGTCCGCCACCCAGCCGCGGCCAACCAGACGCTACTGGTCAGCGATGGTGACGATATCTCCACCTCCGAACTACTGCGTCGCCTGGGCGCTGCGATGGGCCGCCCGGCGCGCCTGTGGGGTTCCCGGCTGGTGAAGCGCCTGCTGATTGCGACGGGCAGGGATTCCCTGGTCCAGCGCCTGTACGGCTCGCTGCAGCTGGATATAGACAAGACGCGAGAGCTCCTGGGCTGGACTCCGCCCGTGCGCAGCGAGCAGGCGCTACGGGAAACCGCTGAGCATTTCCTGCGGAGACGCGCATGCTGACGGTCGGCTGGCTGCTTGCGGCTGCGCTGTGCGTTGCCTGGGTGGGGACCTGGCTGGTGCGTGCGTATGCGCTTCATCACAGCATTATGGATGTTCCCAACCAGCGGAGTTCGCATGTGGTGCCCACGCCGCGCGGTGGTGGCGTGGCCATTGTCCTGAGCTTCATCGCGACCCTGCCGGTGGTCGTCCAGGGCGGATGGCTCGACGTTCACCACGCCATCGCCCTCGGTGGCGCGGGAAGTCTCGTCGCTCTGGTCGGCTTTCTCGACGATCATCGACCCATTTCCGCCCGCTGGCGGCTTCTGGTGCATTTTGTGGCGGCGGCCTGGGGGCTATACTGGCTGGGCGGCATGCCGCCCCTGCAGTTCGGTGACGCATATATCCGGTGGGGTGTCTGGGGAATTCCGGTAGGGCTTCTGTATCTGGTCTGGATGCTCAATCTCTACAACTTCATGGATGGCATCGACGGTATCGCCGGTGTCGAGGCGGTTACCACCTGTGCCGCCGTGGCGCTGATCTGCGGATTGATGGGGGATTGGCAGGCTGCGGTGCTTCCCGCTCTCCTGGCTGTTTCGGTGGGTGGCTTCCTCTACTGGAACCTTCCCCCAGCCAGGATCTTCATGGGGGACGCCGGCAGCGGTTTTCTCGGGTTGATTCTGGGGTTGCTGTCGTTGCAGATGGCCTGGGCCAACCCTGATCTGTTCTGGGCCTGGCTGATATTGCTGGCCGTGTTTCTGGTGGATGCCACCATCACCCTGTTGCGCCGTCTGTGGCGGGGTGTGCGCGTATACGAGGCTCATCGGGAGCACGCCTATCAGCACGCCGCGCGTCGTTTGCGGGCACATCGGCCAGTGACCGCGGCGGTTGCCGCGATCAATCTGTTCTGGCTGCTGCCGCTGGCCTGCTGGGTGGTGCTGAAGGGTGATGCCTGGTTCGTTGTTCCGTTGGCCTATGGGCCATTGATCTGGTTGGTGTTGAAATACCGTGCGGGTTTGGCTGAGTAGTACCACTTTATTTCGTTGCGAGGCATGGAGCCCATGAATTTGCGCGCATGGTTGTTGAAATGGCCGCGCCGATACAAACGACTTCTGCAGGTCAGCGTCGATGTGCTGATCTGTTGGGCCGCCCTGTGGCTGGCATTCTGGGTCAGGCTGGGGTCCGACAAGCTCGTCGATCCCTTCGATGACCATCTCTGGTTGTTCCTGGCGGCCCCCGCTATCGCAATTCCCATCTATATCCGCTCCGGCATGTACCGGGCCGTATTGCGCTACCTGGGCAACGACGCACTGATCAGCATCTTCAAGGCGGTGACGATTTCGGCCCTGGTGCTGGCACTGGTGGTCTACTGGAACCGGGATTCCCAGGCGCTGGTGCCACGTTCGCTGGTGTTCAACTACTGGTGGCTGAGTCTGCTGATGGCGGGGGGCGTGCGCCTGCTGATGCGCCAGTACTTCATGGGCAACTGGCTCGATGTCCGTGCCGCCATGAGCCTCATGGGCAAGGACGACGACCTGCCGCGCGTGGCGATCTACGGCGCTGGCACCGCCGGCAACCAGCTGGTCGCAGCGTTGCGCATGGGGCGGGCCATGCGCCCTGTGGCGTTCATCGACGATGACGACAGCATCGCCACCCGGGTCATCGCCGGGCTCAAGGTGTACAAGCCCAAGCACATCGACCAGATGATCAACGAGACCGCGGCCCAGGAAATCCTTCTGGCCATTCCTTCCGCGACCCGGGCGCGGCGCAAGGAAATCCTGCAGCATCTCGAGACCTTCCCCCTGCATATCCGCTCGGTGCCCGCGATCATGGACCTGGCCAGTGGCCGGGTGCGGGTCGACGACATCCAGGAAGTCGACATTGCCGACCTGCTGGGCCGCGATGCCGTGCCGCCCCAGGTGGAGCTGTTCGAGCGCTGCATCCGCGACAAGGTGGTGATGGTGACCGGTGCCGGTGGTTCCATCGGCTCGGAGCTGTGCCGGCAGCTGATCGGCAGCCGTCCACGGACGGTTGTGCTGATCGACCACGCCGAATTCAACCTGTACAGCATCCATGCCGAGCTGGAGGGCTATCTCCAGCGCGAATCCCTGCCCATCCGGCTGGTTCCCATCCTAGGCTCCGTTCGCTCGCAGTCGCACATGCTGGACGTGATGCGGGCGTGGCGAGTCGATACCGTCTACCACGCGGCGGCTTACAAGCATGTGCCCATGGTCGAGCACAATATCGCCGAAGGGGTGCGCAACAACGTGCTGGGCACCCTGAGCACGGCCCAGGCGGCGCTGAAGGCCGGCGTCGAGCATTTCGTGCTGATCTCCACCGACAAGGCGGTGCGGCCGACCAATGTGATGGGCGGCACCAAGCGCCTCGCGGAGATGATCCTGCAGGCGCTGAGCCGGGAATCGGCGCCCGTGCTGTTCAGCGATCCGAGCGGGCTGCACCAGGTCAACAAGACCCGTTTCACCATGGTGCGCTTCGGCAACGTGTTGGGGTCTTCGGGCTCGGTGATTCCCCTGTTCCGCGAGCAGATCAAGCGGGGCGGGCCGGTCACCGTCACCCACCCGTCGATCACCCGCTACTTCATGACCATCTCCGAGGCGGCCCAACTGGTGATCCAGGCGGGCGCAATGGGGCAGGGCGGCGACGTATTCGTGCTGGACATGGGCCAGCCGGTGCGGATTCTCGACCTCGCCGAGAAGATGATCCACCTTTCCGGCCTGAGCATCCGTTCGGAGCGCAGTCCCCTCGGCGACATCTCCATCGAGTTCACCGGCCTGCGGCCCGGCGAGAAACTCTATGAGGAGCTGCTGATCGGCGACAACGTGACGCCGACCGAGCATCCCATGATCATGCGCGCCAGCGAGGAGCGCCTGTCTTGGGAGCGTATGAAGGCGGTACTGGAGAATATGCTCGGCGCCCTCGAGCGTGATGACTACGACAAGGTTCGCCAGTTGCTGAGGGAGACCGTCAGCGGTTATGCGCCGGAAGGTGACATAGTCGACTGGATTCATGTGCAGCGTTACACGGATCTGTAACTTCCATGGTTTGACAGCCCGTGGGTGGTAACTAGCCTTGCGATTGGCGCGACCGGACTTGCGCCAATCAACCAAAGGAGTTCCACCATGTTGAAAAAGTGTCTCGCTGCACTGATCTACCCCTCGCTGCTCGCTTTCTCCCTCAATGCCTCCGCCGCCGCCGAAGCCACTGCCGTTCCCGGCAAGACGGCGCATCAGGTCGTGATCGCCCAGGTCAATCTCAATACCGCCGACGTCGCCACGCTCGAATCCGAGCTGGTGGGCATCGGCCAGACCAAGGCCCAGGCTATCGTCGACCATCGCGATGCCAACGGTCCGTTCGCGTCGGTGGACGAACTGCTGGAGGTCAAGGGCATCGGCCCGGCCACCCTGGAGAAGAACCGCGACAGGCTGAGCGTCAACTGACCAAGGGGTAGCGGCCGAGCAGCGCGACCGAGGCCCCGAGCGCCGGAGTTGTCGCAGCGATTGCAGTAAGCACGGCAAGGCATGCCGAAGCCCGGCGCCTGTTCGCATTGGCCGCCCGCAAACCGATTGAAGCCGGTCTCAGACCGGCTTTTTTCATGTCCGCAGACGCTACAATCACGCGCTCTTCAACCTATAGCGGACGCTTCGTATGCAACCAGTACGACCCACTCTGGGATTCGCCGGCATCGGCCTGATGGGGCTGCGCATGGCGCATCGCCTGCTGCAGGCCGGCTATCCCCTCAACGTCTGGAACCGCTCGGCTGACAAATGCGCGCCGCTGCTGGAGGCCGGCGCGCATGATGTGGCGACGCCGGCGGAGCTGGGCGCGGGATCGGACATCGTCATGCTCTGCCTGGCCGACACCGCGGCGGTACGCCAGGTGGTCTTCGGCGAAGGCGGTATCGTCGAGCGGGCCAGGCCGGGGCAACTACTGGTGGATTTTTCCAGCCTGGACCCCGCGGCGACCCGTGAGATGGCCGAGGAGCTGGAAAAACACACCGGCATGCGCTGGGTCGACGCCCCGGTATCCGGCGGCGTCCAAGGCGCAGAGGCGGGGTCGCTGGCGATCATGGCGGGCGGTCGCGGCGAGGATGTGGAAGCCCTGCGGCCGATCCTGGCGCACCTGGGCCAGCGCGTGACCCACATGGGCGGCGTCGGCTCGGGCCAGGTCACCAAGGTCTGCAACCAGATGCTGGTCGCCTGCAATGCACTGGTGATCGCCGAGGCCGTCGCCTTGGCGGAGCGCGCCGGCGTCGATACCCATCTCCTGGCCGACGCCCTGGCTGGTGGCTTCGCGGACTCCAGGCCGCTGCAGATACTCGCGCCGCAGATGGCCGAGAGTCGCTTCGAGCCCGTCAAGTGGCACGTGCGCACCTTGCTCAAGGACCTGGATACCGCCGTCAGGCTGGCCCACGAGCAGGGCAGGGCCACGCCCATGAGCGGCCTGGCCGCCCAGTTGATGAGGCTGCATGGTAGCCAGGGGCATCTCGAACACGATCCGGCGACCCTGATCCAGCTGTTCCGCGAGGAGCGGCCATGAAGATCGCCGCGAACCTGTCCCTGCTGTTCGGCGAGCTGCCGCTGTTGCAACGCCCACAGGCGGCCGCAGCGGCGGGGTTCGACGGGGTGGAGATCCAGTTTCCCTACGAGGTGTCGGCGACATCGTTGCGCGAGGTGCTGGAGCGCAGTTCGATGCCGCTGGTGCTGGTCAACCTGCCGGCCGGCGACCTGATGGCCGGGGGCGCTGGGTTGGCGGCCGTGCCCGAGCGGCAGGCGCAGTTCGACGCCGCCTTGCGCGAGGCGCTGGACTACGCGGCCGTGGTCCGCCCGCAATGCGTCAACGTGTTGCCCGGACGGCTGGCCGAAGGCGTTCCCCGCGAGCAGGCGCTGGCCACCCTGGGCACCAACCTGCGCGAGGCGGCGGAGCGGTTCCAGGCACTGGGCATCCGGGTGCTGTGCGAGGCGATCAATCCGCTGGATATGCCCGGCTTCCTGATCAATACCGCCGAACAGCTGGATGAACTGCTGCGCAGGGTGGATCACCCCAACTGCCTGGCGCAGCTCGACCTCTACCACATGGCCCGCCAGGGCCTGGATGTCGGCGGCTGCATCGAGCGTCTGGCGGGCAGGACCGGGCACGTCCAGTTCGCCGATTGCCCGGGGCGTGGCGCTCCGGGCACGGGCGAGCTGGTGTTCGCGCCGTTGCTGAAGGCCCTGGAGGCAACCGGCTACCAGGGCTGGCTGGGCGCGGAGTACCGTCCGGGCGGCGACACCTCGGCCAGCCTGGCGTGGCTAGCCGGCTGGCGCGGGTGAGCCGCCTGCCTCAGTCCCTGGGATAGTCGTTGAGCGAGATGACCCGGGTCTTGCCGACGCGGTGGCGGTAGATCTCGCGCAGGTACCTGATGGCCTTCTTCACGCTGTCCCGGGACAGGCGGATGTCGTTGATCGAGACGAACTTGTCCTGGTCGTGGATCAGCTCACGGTACTTCTTCTCGTACATCGGCTTGATCGCGTACCAGTTGGTGTCGAGGATCTTCGCCGGGTTCTCGTATTCGTTGAGCATGGCGTCGATGCGCGCCTCGTCGAAGTCCTCGGAGACGATGAAGTCGAGCATGGCGTTGTCCAGGCTCTCGTCGTAGCGGTACTGGTCGCGGGCGAAGCAGCGCTTGATGAAGGCGACGATCAGGGTCAGGAAGTCGTCCGACAGGCACGGGCTCTTGACGATCAGAGTGGTCAGCGACAGGTTGGCCGAGGCGCCGATCACCAGGGCGTAGCGCTTCAGGGTGGTGTTGGGGAACAGGCTGTTCAGATGGGTCTTGAGCCGGTTGAGGTCCATGTAGGACAGCTTGTAGTCCTTCGGCAGGGAGACGATGGACACCACCGACGAGCAGTTCTTGAAGAAGTGCAGGTCGCTCAGGGCGCTGGCGTCGAAGTTGGACTTCTTGTACTGCTCCAGGGCCGCGCGGTAGCGCTTGGCCTCGATCGGCAGCAGGCTGATACCCTCGATGGCCTGGGTGGTCTTGTTGAAGTGCGGCAGGTCGATGGAGCGGAAGAACAGGTCGTCGATGTTGAGCCTGGGCTGCTCCTTGTCGAACACCTTGAACTTGTCGGTGGGGGCGGGCGGCGCCTGCTCGGCCACCACGGACTCGGCGTAGGCCACGGCCACCGGGCCGGCCAGGCTCATGAACAGGTCGTTGGCGTCGAGGCGGATGGTCTCGCCGATGTCGATGCCGGCGCGGCGGAAGTAGTTCTGGTCGTAGTCGGTGGTCACCGCCTGGGCGGTGAGGATGTTGAAGATCTGCTGCGAGATGTACTGGTTGGCGTGGCGCTCCATGGCGTTCACGTCGATGTTCTGCACGTTGCCGCCGTCGCT
Organism: Pseudomonas paralcaligenes; assembly: GCF_019655855.1. Taxonomy (GTDB): domain Bacteria; phylum Pseudomonadota; class Gammaproteobacteria; order Pseudomonadales; family Pseudomonadaceae; genus Aquipseudomonas; species Aquipseudomonas paralcaligenes. Next base: position 143,981 of record NZ_BPFX01000005.1, read on the forward strand.
CTCCTCGGCGTAGCGCATGATGTCGTTGGAGATCAGCATCATGGCGTTCCACGGGCGGATGCGGCGCATCACGCTCTCTTCGCCGGTCTCCTCGCTGTCGAAGTTGTAGGAGAAGTCCCACTCCTCGGCGAGGTACTTGCACAGCAGGCGCCCGGCGTTGATGTGCAGGGCTTCCGACATTTCGATGCGCTGGTCGGAGATGTTCGGCAGGATGCAGATGCCGCTGGTGAAGATCGGTTCGAAGACGAAGGAGTGGCCGCGGTTGTCCTCGCTGCTGCTCTCCTGCTTGGTCTCGAAGGTCTTGCTCATGTAGGCGAACTGCTGGGCCAGGCCGAACTCCGAGGCCATGCCCGAGCCGGTGCCGCCGCCGGCGCTGAAGATGTAGAAGTACAGCCGCGACTGGTTGGCCTTGATGCCGCAGGAGTCGATCAGGTAGCTGTGGATGAACTTCCAGTCGGCGTTGGAGAAGCGCTGGGTGTCCTTGTTGAGGATGATCTTGGCCAGGTACTGGCCGAGGATCGGCGCGTTGCCGGCGCCGCCGGCGTGGACCTCGGACAGGTCCATGATCTTCATCTTGCTGTAGTCGTCGAGGAAGCCGCCGGTCTCGGCCTTGCGCGAGAAGCGGATGCGGCCCTCGATGTCCTTGTCCAGGTCGCCCAGCATCACCAGCGGTTCGATCAGGAACACCGGCTTGGCGCCACGGGCCGAGGACAGCCGCAGGTTGCTGCGCAGCCAGCCGGCCGGTCGCTGCTCGGCGCCGTTCTGCGCGCTGAATTCGTTGAGGTAGAAGCGCCGCGCGTTGTACACCAGCGAGGCGACGTCCAGGGCGATGTTGGAGCCGCAGCGGCCGAGGCCGATCAGGCATACCGAGGGGAAGTGCTGGGCGTGCCGGGCGTCCAGGCCGTCGTCGCCGAGCAGCTTGGGGAATACCCGTTCGCGCAGGCCGTCGAGGTTCTCGAGGATGCGGTCGATGTCGCGTTCGGTGAAGTACATGTACTGCTCGCCGACCTGCAGGGCCTGCAACGGAGGCGCCGGCAGGGGCTCGGCCTCGGACGGGGCGAGGGTGCGCGGTTCGGAAACGGTGGAATCGCTGTCTTTAGTTGTTTTCATCGTCGACATTCCATGCTGTTGGCGGCAGCTTTCTTATTAGTGAGTCTTTATCAGGAAATGCTTGGTTACATGCACTAGCACTATATACAGCGATCCGCCTTTGTTCGAGGTGGATCAGGACTCTTCTTCAGGCTTCATGCCGCGTCGGGCCTGGGCTGGCGACGGTTCAATGGCGAAATGCCATTTAGGTGCTTCGAGGTAGCCGCCAGGGTCGGTTTTCCGTCATTCATTTGGTGACGAGACGACTCTTTTCCGGCCCTGATTCATCGATGGGGCGAAGAAATTTTATTTGCCCATATGGTCAGATTTAATCGCCCGAAGATTGCCGGGGCGGGCGGCGGATAGTAGGGTGGCTGCCCCGGCCGAACCGGCCGCCATGTGTTTGGATGTACCGTGAAACCCGTATCCAGGGCCTTTCTGATGCTGGCGCTGGTGCTGGCGGCGATCAACCTGCGCCCCGGCATCACCTCCTTTGCCCCGCTGATCGAGCGCATCGCCGAGGAACTCGCGCTGAGCCGCGGCCTGATCAGCCTGACCACCGCCCTGCCGGTGCTGTGCATGGGGCTGCTGGCCCCGCTGGCGCCGCGCCTGGCCGTGCGCTTCGGTCTGGAGCGCACCATCACCTGCTGCCTGGGGCTGATCATGCTGGCCCTGTTGCTGCGCTTCGGCGGCCACTTCAGCCCGCTGCTGATCGGCAGCGCCGTGTTGCTCGGCGCCGGCATCGCCGTGGCCGGGCCGCTGCTGTCCGGCTTCATCAAGCGGCACTTCCGCGACCACGTCGGCCAGGTGGTCGGCTGGTATTCCTTCAGCATGGCGATCGGCGGTGCCGGCGGCGCGGTGCTGACGGTGCCGCTGACCCAGGGCCTGGGCGACGACTGGAGCCTGGGGCTGGCGGCGTGGTTCCTGCCCGCGCTGCTCGCCGGGCTGCTCTGGCTGCGCCTGCCGAACCGCGCCGAGGACGCGGTGGCCGGCGATGGCCAGGGGCTGCCCTGGCGCGAACCACGGGCGTGGCTGGTGACCGGCTTCTTCGCCATCCAGGCCGGCTTCTTCTACACCATGGCCACCTGGCTGGTGGCGCGCTACCACGAGGCGGGCCTGAGCCTGCTCTACAGCAATGGCCTGTTCAGCCTGTTCATGCTGGTCGGCCTGCCCAGCTCGTGGCTGATGCCGTGGCTGGCCCAGCGCTTCGATATCCGCCAGCCGCTGCTGGTGGCCTGCGGCGTGACCCTGACCCTGTGCCTGAGCATGATCACCTTCCAGCCGACCCTGCTGCCGGAGGTGTGGGCGGTGCTGATGGGCTTCGCCCTCAGCGGCTCCTTCGCCCTGTCGCTGGTGCTGCCGCTGTACGAGGTGCACACGCCGCTGGCGGTCAGCCGCTGGACGGCGATGATGCTCTGCGCCGGCTACTGCATGGCCTGCCTGGCGCCGATCCTCGCCGGCCTGGGCCGCGACCTGGCGGGCAACTACCAGGCGCCCTTCATGGTGCTGGCCGGCCTGGGCGTGCTGATGACGCTGATCGCCTGGGCCCTGCGCACGCCACGCCCGGCACGCTGAACAAGGCTTCGGTAGGGTGCGCCATGCGCACCGAGAAGCGGCGGCGCCGGCCCAGTGAGGTGCGCGCGGCGCACCCTGCGTGCGCTGCCGCAGGTTTTCGTTGCGGAGGGGGACTGGTTCCTTTGCAGCGACCATGCCCTGTGTTAGAAGGCAGCCTGCACTTTCTGGAGTACCCGCGTGGAGTCCGAATCCATCGTCTATGGCTGCATCCGCGACTGGCCGTCCGGCGACCGCGAGCAGCGCCAGCTGCGCCGCGCCACCAATCGCCGGGTGCTGGAACAGTTGCCCCGGGACGAGGCCTGGCCGTTCCTCGGCAGCGAGATGTTCTCCTTCTGCGGGAGCCAGGGCGAGGGTCTGTACCAGACCCAGGTGATCCACTTCGGCGCCAGCTACCAGGCCATCGAGTACGAGTGGAGCCTGTGGGTCAAGGAGTTCGAGGCGCTGCTCAAGCGCCTGTACTGGGCCAGCGCCGTGGTGCACCTGGAAACCGAGCTGAACGGCGTGCACACCTTCCGCTGGGAGTCCGAGAGCGGCTTCCACAGCCCGCAGGAAGACGATCTGCGGGTACGCTGCGTATGGGAACGCGAGGGCAGCCTGCGCGGATAATCCGCCGGCTTCGGGGAGAGGCGATGCTCAACTACGTCTGGTTCTTTCTGGCCGCACTGTTCGAGATCGGCGGCTGCTACGCGTTCTGGATGTGGCTCCGCCTGGGCAAGAGCGCATGGTGGATCGCCCCGGGCCTGCTCAGCCTGACGGTGTTCGCGTTGCTGCTGACGCGGGTCGAGGCGGCTTATGCCGGGCGGGCCTACGCCGCCTATGGCGGTGTGTACATCGTGGCGTCGCTGCTCTGGCTGGGGGTGATCGAGCGCACCCGGCCGATGCTCTCGGACTGGGCGGGCGCGCTACTGTGCCTGATCGGCGCGGGCATCATCCTGTTCGGTCCGCGCTTCGCCAGTCAGTAATAGGGTCTGTTGACGTTTCGCCGCGACCGCGACGGAGCCAGTTTTTGCGCGGAGCTAGGCGCGAGACGCGAAGTTTGGTCGTCCAAATGAGCCGTCGAGTAACGACGTTCCGCGCAAAAACTGGCCCGTCCCTGTGGGTTGCGCGGAAAATCTCGCCATGCGTTGTTGTGGGACTTGCCAAGGGATGACCATTGCCTGCGTCCCACGCCTAGCCTGGCGAGATTTTTCGCGGCAACGCGGCTTGCGCCGAAACGTCAACAGACCCTAATCCTCCAGCCACTCCTTCGGCACTTCCTCGCGCAGCGCCAGCTGGCACTGCTGGCTGTCCGGGTCGAAGACGATCACTGCCCGGCCCTTTTCCAGGGCGTGTCGTGCCCGCTCGATGCGGGTTTGCAGCGGCGTGTCGTCGCCGTTGTCGGTGCCCTCGCGGGTGACGAAGTCTTCCAGCAGGCGGGTGAGGGTGTCGGCTTCGAGCATCTGGTGGGGGATCAGCATGGCGGCTCCTGGTCGGCGGCGAGCAATCCTATTCGGTTGCGTGCGCCTGCGCGAGCAGGTAGCGGTCGAGCGTGGCGTAGAGCTGCTGGCAGTCCAGCGGCTTGCCGAGGAAATCGTCCATCCCCGCGGCCAGGCCACGGGCGCGGTGTTCTTCGAGGATGTGCGCGGTGAGCGCGATGATGGGGACGGCCGGCAGGCCCTGGTCGGCTTCCAGGGCGCGGATCTGCCGGGTGGCCTCGAAGCCGTCCAGCTCGGGCATCTCGCAGTCCATCAGCACCAGTTGGATGGCGCCGGGGGCGCGGCGGTACTCGTCCACGGCGCTCCGTCCGTTGTTGACCATGCGCACCGAGTAGCCGCGCTTGTGCAGGAAGCCCTGCACCACCATCTGGTTGACCCGGTTGTCCTCGGCCACCAGGATGCAGGGCGCCGTGCCGGCGCGTTTGTCCAGCGTCGGCGGCGGCGAGGCGTTCTCCCGCCGCCGCTCGCTGTAGAGTTCCGCGAGGATGGTGCGCAGGCCGGTGACCGACAGCGGCAGGGCCAGGTGCAGCAGGCGCAGGCCATGGCTTTCCGGCAGCTGCTGGTGGGGTTCCGGCGGGCTCAGCAGCAGCACCCGCTGGCCCCGTTCGAGATTGGGCCGCAGGCTCTCCAGCCAGTGGCTGCTGGCGCCCGGCCAGGGCGCCATGAATACCAGCAGGGGCGGGGCTGAGAAGTCCTCGAGATAGCCCTGCAGGCGCTCCGGGTCCTGGCAGCGCTGGGTGCGCATGCCCCAGCGGCCCAGCAGGTGGCTCAGGCAGTCGAGGCCCTGGCTGTCCATCGAGCAGATCAGCGCCGTGCGGCTTTCCAGCAGCGCGGTCAGTTCGTCCCGGGGGGCGACACCGTCGCTCAGCGGGATGTCGAAGGCGAAGCGCGAACCCTGGCCGGGCGTGCTCTGCACCTCGATGCGCCCGCCCATCATTTCCACCAGTTCCTTGCTGATGGCGAGCCCCAGGCCGCTGCCGCCGTAGCGGCGGGTGGTGCTCGAGTCGCCCTGGGCGAACGACTTGAACAGCTGGGTCAGGGAGTCGTCGCGGATGCCGATCCCGCTGTCGCTCACGGCGAATACCAGGTGCAGCCGGCCCTGGCTGTCGCCTCGGCGGCTGACGGTGAGTGCCACGTGGCCTTCCTGGGTGAACTTGAGGGCGTTGCCGAGCAGGTTCATCAGCACCTGCTTGAGCCGCGTCGGGTCGCCGTGCATCCGGCGCGGCACGCCGCCCTGCAGGCTGACGTAGAGGCGCAGCCGCTTCTCCAGCGCCTGGGCGGTGAACAGGGCCAGGGTCTCGGAGACCAGTTGCTCCAGGTCGAAGTCGATGTCTTCCAGGTTCAGCTTGCCGGACTCGATGCGCGCGTAGTCGAGGATGTCGTTGATCACCGCCATCAGCGAGCTGCCAGAGCTGGCGATGGTGTCCACGTAGAAGCGCTGGCCGCGGTCCAGGGAGGTCTCGCGCAGCAGCTGCAACATGCCCAGCACGCCGTTCAGCGGCGTGCGGATCTCGTGGCTCATCTTGGCCAGGAAGCGGCTCTTGGCCTGGTTCTCGTACTCGGCCTGCTCGGCGGCCTGGCGCGAGTGGAAGCCTTCCTCCTTGAGCAGGTTGATGCGGTCGGCCAGGCCGATGGAGAGGCTGAGCAGCTCGATGGCCACGCCGATCTTGACCACCGCCGAGCCGTAGATGCCGAAGAAGTCGATGCCCAGCGAGCCGCCGGTGACCAGCATGAAGGCGATCAGCAGGACGCTCCAGGCCAGCACGTAGTAGGAGCCGTGGCGCACGCCGCTGCGCCAGGTGTAGACGCCGGTGAGCAGGAGGATCAGCGATACGCCGAGCACCGCCACGCTGGCCAGGATGTTCCAGGCGGCCAGGCCGATCAGCGGCACCGAGGCCAGGCAGCCGAACACGGCCAGCATCAGCAGGCGCAGGGCCTGGTCCAGCCGGGGGAAGTGCTGCGGGACGTGGAGGAAGTGGCGGCTGAACTGGATCGCGGTGAGGCAGTGGACGAACATCAGCACGTAGATGCTGACCGACTGCATGCCCACGCTGGTGGGCAGCAGCTTGAACAGCATGCCGTCGAACGCGGCGGCGAACAGGCCGACGTTGACGTTGTAGACCAGGTACCAGAAGTAGGCCCGCTCGCGCAGCGAGATGAACAGGAACAGGTTGTAGATGAACATGGCGAACAGCACGCCGTAGAAGGCGCCGTTGATGCCCATCAGGTTTTCCTGGGCCGCCGCGCTGGCGCCGTAGGTGCTGAAGAACAGCGGGACGAAGATCGTGCTGGTGCTCTGCACCCGCAGCAGCAGGGTGTTGCTGCCGTGCGGCAGCTCGACGGGGAACCAGAAGTGGCGCACCTGCACCGGGCGCTGGGAGAAGGCGAAGCTGTCGCCGCTCTGCTGGTGGTGGAGGCGGCCGTCGCCGTCCTGCAGGTAGACGTCGATGCGGTCGAGCAGGGCGTAGTTGACTTCCAGGTAGCCGGCGAGCGGATGCGGCCGGCTGTTGACCATGCGCACCTTGAACCACCAGACCGAGTCGTTCTTGCCCATGTTGGCGTGATCGCCCTGGACCCGCTCGAAGGCGCTGTCCGGCAGGCGCTGCACGGTCTCGGCGTCGAGCAGCCCCTGCGGGTCGCGGTGGTAGCCCATGAAGGGGGTCAGCGACAGGCGCAGCTCGTCACGGTCCAGTGGCGCGGGGGAAAGCGCCCACAGCGGCCCGCTCAGGCAGAGCAGCAGCACAGCCAGACACACGCGAGGCATCCGCCAACCTCATGCTTCTTATTGGTATTGCCAGCACTTTGCCTAGTTGCCGGCCAGGCTTCAAGAGAGGGTTGCAGAGCCTGGAGCGGCCCTGCGAAGAAGCTTAGTCGGAAGCGTCGCCGCGTGCCCCGAGGACGCTTTCCACGGTGGGTACCTGGGTGTCGCTGGCCATCTGCGCGTCGTGCTCGATCTGATGGCTGAAGCGTTCCAGGGAGTGCTCGCGGGCGGGCTGGGCGTCGCTGGCGAACACCGGCGGGCTGAGCAGGTAGGCGCCGATCAGGCGGGAGAGGGCGGCCAGGCTGTCGATATGGGTGCGCTCGTAGCCGTGGGTGGCGTCGCAGCCGAAGGCCAGCAGGGCGACGCGGATATCGTGGCCGGCGGTCACCGCCGACTGGGCGTCGCTGTGGTAGTAGCGGAACAGGTCGCGGCGCACCGGGATGTCGCCCTCGCCGGCCAGGCGCAGCAGGTGGCGGGACAGGTGGTAGTCGTAGGGGCCGCCCGAGTCCTGCAGGGCGACGCTGACCGCGTGCTCGCTGGACTGCTGGCCGGGCGCCACCGGAGCGATGTCGATGCCGACGAACTCGCTGACGTCCCAGGGCAGCGCCGCCGCCGCGCCGGAGCCGACCTCCTCGGTGATGGTGAACAGCGGGTGGCAGTCGATCTGCGGTTCCAGCCCGCTTTCGACGACCGCCTTGAGCGCGGCCAGCAGCGCCGCCACGCCGGCCTTGTCGTCCAGATGGCGGGCACTGATGTGGCCGCTCTCGGTGAACTCCGGCAGCGGATCGAAGGCGACGAAGTCGCCCACCGACACGCCCAGCGCCTCGCATTCGGCGCGGCTGTAGCAGGGCGCGTCGAGGCGCAGCTCGATGTGCTCCCAGCTCACCGGCAGGCTGTCGACCTGGGTGTTGAAGGCGTGCCCGGAGGCCATCAGCGGCAGCACGCTGCCGCGCAGCACGCCGTTGTCGGTGAACAGGCTGACCCGGCTGCCCTCGGCGAAGCGGCTGGACCAGCAGCCCACCGGGGCCAGGGCCGGGCGGCCGCTGTCCTTGATCTCGCGGACGATGGCGCCGATGGTGTCCAGGTGCGCCGACACCGCCCGGTCCGGGCTCGACTGGCGGCCCTTGAGGGTGGCGCGGATGGTGCCGCGGCGGGTCAGCTCGAAGGGGATGCCGAGTTCTTCCAGGCGCTCGGCCACGTAGCGCACCACGGTATCGGTGAAGCCGGTGGGGCTGGGAATGGCCAGCAGTTCCAGCAGCACCTGGCGCAGGTAGGCGAGGTCGGGTTCGGGCAGTTGATGCATAGGCAGAAGCCTCCTCATGGAACCTGAATAGCGTGTCAGGGGTGTTGGCGACTGAGGGGGAACAGCAGATCGACGAAGCGCTCGGCAGTCGGCTGCGGCTCGTGGTTGGCCAGCCCGACGCGCTCGTTGGCCTCGATGATCACGTAGTCCTCGGCGTCCGCCGCCTTGACCAGCAGGTCCAGGCCCACCACCGGGATTTCCAGCGCGCGCGCTGCCTGGGTGGCCGCCTTGCGCAGGGTCGGGTGGAGGCGGGCGGTGACGTCTTCCAGGGTGCCGCCGGTGTGCAGGTTGGCGGTCTTGCGCACCACCAGGCGGATGCCGCTGGGCAGCACGCTGGAATAGTCGTAGCCGGCGTCGTGCAGGGTGCGCTGGGTTTCCGCGTCCAGCGGGATGCGGCTCTCGCCGCCGGTGGCCGCCTGGCGTCGGCGGCTCTGCGCCTCGATCAGCGCGCCGATGGTGTGCACGCCGTCGCCGATCACCTCCGCCGGGTGGCGGATGGCCGCGGCCACCACCTGGAAGCCGATCACCACGATGCGCAGGTCGTGGCCCTCGTGGTAGCTCTCCAGCAGCACGCGCTGGTCGAAGCGGCGGGCATGCTCGATGGCCTGTTGCACTGCGCTCTCGGTGCGCAGGTCGACGGCCACGCCCTGGCCCTGTTCGCCGTTGACCGGTTTCACCACCACGCGGCCGTGCTCGGCCAGGAAGGCGGCGTTCTCCTCGGCGCTGCCGGCCAGGCGCTGCTGCGGCTGCTTCAGGCCGGCGCGGGCGAGGGCGCGGTGGGTGAGGTGCTTATCCTGGCAGAGGGTCATGCTGACCGCGCTGGTCAGGTCCGACAGCGACTCCCGGCAGCGCACGCGGCGGCCGCCCTGGCTGAGGGTGAACAGGCCGCTCTCGGCGTCGTCCACCCGCACTTCGATGCCGCGCCGGCGGGCCTCGTCGACGATGATGCGGGCGTAGGGGTTCAGCTCCGCCTCCGGCCCCGGGCCGAGGAACAGGGATTGGTTGATGCCGTTGCGGCGCTTGACCGCGAAGGTCGGCAACTCGCGGAAGCCGAGCTTGGCGTAGAGCGACTTGGCGCCCAGGTTGTCGTGCAGCACGGACAGGTCGAGGTGGTTCAGCCCACGGCCCATGAAGTGCTCGATCAGGTGCCGCACCAAGGCTTCGCCCACCCCCGGGCGCTGGCAGCTGGCCCCCACGGCCAGGCACCAGAGGCTGCTGCCGTTCTCGGGGTCGGCGAAGGTCTTGCAATGGTCCAGCCCCATCACGGCGCCGATCACCCGGCCATCGGCGTCGTCCGCGGCCAGCCAGTAGCTGGGGCCGCCCTCGTCGCGCGGGGTGAGGTGGTCGGCGTCGACCGGCAGCATGCCGCGTTGCAGGTAGAGGCCGTTGACCGCCTCCCAGTCCTGCTCGCTCTGCACCCGGCGGATCTGGAAGCCGCGGAAGCTGGCGCGGGCCGGGCGGTAGTCGGTGAACCGCAGGCGCAGGGTGTCGGACGGGTCGAGGAACAGCTGCTGCGGCGCCTGGGCCAGCACCTGATGGGGCGCGGCCACGTAGAGCGCGATGTCGCGTTCGCCCGGGCGCTCCTCGAGCAGGTCGGCGGCCAGGGTCTCCGCGTCCGGGTAGGTGTGGCCGATCAGCAGGCGGCCCCAGCCGCAGTGCACGCTTTGCGGCGAGGGCTGCTCGATGCCGTCCTTCGCCAGGTGCGCCTGCAGGCGCTGGTAGGAGGGCGGCTGGCCGCGTTGCAGGCGTTGGTTGTAGGCAGATGCACGCATGGGGGGAACTCCTTGTTCGAACTACAGGCCCTGTTCGCTGAGCCACAGATTGAGGGTGGCCAGCTGCCAGAGCTTGGAGCCGCGCAGTGGGGTGAGCTGGCCAGCGGGGTCGCTGAGCAGGCGGTCGAGCATGGCTGGCTCGAACAGGCCCCGGTCCTGGCTGGGGTCGAGCAGCAGTTCCTGGACCCAGCCCAGGGTCGCGCCCTGCAGGTGCTTCAGGCCGGGCACCGGGAAGTAGCCCTTGGGCCGGTCGATCACCTCATGTGGGATGACCCGGCGTCCTGCTTCCTTGAGCACATGCTTGCCGCCGTCCGGCAGCTTGAAGCGCGCCGGGATGCGCGCCGACAGTTCCACCAGGCGGTAGTCGAGGAACGGCGTCCGCGCCTCCAGGCCCCAGGCCATGGTCATGTTGTCGACCCGCTTCACCGGGTCGTCGACCAGCATCACCGTGGCGTCCAGGCGCAGGGCCTTGTCCACCGCCGCGTCGGCGCCGGGCATGGCGAAGTGGTCGCGGAGGAACTCGCCGGCCCAGTCCGCGCCGTGCCAGGCGGGGCGCAGGGTGGCCAGGGTCTCGTCGCGGGAGCGGTCGAAGAAGGCGGCGCGGTAGGCGGCCACCGGGTCCTCGGCGCCGTCCACCAGCGGGTACCAGTGGTAGCCGGCGAACAGCTCGTCGGCACCCTGGCCGCACTGCACCACGGTGCAGTGGCGGGACACCTCGCGGCCGAGCAGGTAGAAGGCGATGCAGTCGTGGCTGACCATCGGCTCGCTCATGGCGCGGAAGGCGGCCGGCAGCTCGGCCAGGATCTCCGCCTCGGCGATGCGCAGCTGGTGGTGGCGGGTGCCGTAGTGGCGGGCGATCAGGTCGGAGTAGTGGAACTCGTCGCCGCGCTCGCCGCCGGCATCCTCGAAGCCGATGGAGAAGGTCGCCAGGTCCTTGACCCCGGCCTCGTGCAGCAGGCCGACCAGCAGGCTGGAGTCGAGCCCGCCGGAGAGCAGCACGCCGACGTCCAGCGCCGCGCGCTGGCGCACCTGCACGGCCTGGCGCAGGCCGTCGAGGACGCGCTCGGTCCAGTCCTCCAGCTGCAGCCCGGCCTCGTCGGCGCGCGGGCCGAAGTCGAGCTGCCACCAGCGGCGCTGCTCGCGGCGGCCATCGCGCTCGATGCGCAGCCAGGTGGCCGGCGGCAGTTTCTTCACCCCGGCCAGCAGGGTGTGCGGCGCCGGCACCACGGCGTGGAAGTTGAGATAGTGGTCGATGGCCACCGGGTCCAGCGCGCCGTCGATGTCGCCGCCCTGCAGCAGGGCCGGCAGGGTGGAGGCGAAGCGCAGGCGGGTGCCGTCGTCGCTCAGGTAGAGCGGCTTGACGCCCAGGCGGTCGCGGGCCAGGAACAGGCGCTCGCTGTCGCGCTCCCAGATGGCGAAGGCGAACATGCCATTGAGTTTGGGCAACAGCGCTTCGCCCCAGGCGTGATAGCCCTTGAGCAGCACCTCGGTGTCGCCGTCGGAGTGGAACTGGTAGCCCAGGGCGCGCAGCTCGTCGCGCAGTTCCGGGTAGTTGTAGATGGCGCCGTTGAACACCATCGCCAGGCCGAGCTGCTGGTCGACCATCGGCTGGCCGGAGGCCGGCGCCAGGTCCATGACCTTCAGTCGGCGATGGCCCAGGCCCAGCGGACCGCTGCTATGGAAACCGCAGGCGTCGGGGCCGCGAGGAGCCAGGTGATGGGTGATTCGGGCGAGAGCGGCCAGGTCGGCCGGTTGGTGGTCGAAACGTAATTCTCCAGCTATTCCGCACATGATTCCTTACCGGTTTTGCCGTTGGGGATACCACCCGTCTTTATGCAGGCAGTAAGGGTCGGACCGGTATCTTTGTGGATCGTTTAGATCAATTGGTTATATGCGGAACTTTCGTTTTCCGGCCGTACGGATCGTTCAGGAGCGGCCGCAGGCGCGGTTGGCGGGCACGGCGATGTCCATCAGGCGCGGGTTCGGCAGGCGCAGGCCGGCCATCAGCGCCGCGTAGGCCTCGGCGTCCGCCACCTGCAGGCGCGGGTTGTGGGCGCGCTCCTCGGCGATGCTCGAGCGTGTCCAGCCGCGGTAGTCGTGGCCGGGGCACACCTCGGTGTCGTCCGCCAGGGCCAGCAGGCGCTGCAGGCTGGCCCACTGGGTGCGGGCGTCGCCGTTCTGGAAGTCGGTGCGGCCGGTGCCGCGGATCAGCAGGGTGTCGCCGGTGAATACCCGCGCCGGTCGGCCCTCGGCGGCGGGCAGCAGGAAGCAGTAAGAGTCGGCGGTGTGCCCGGGCGTGTACCAGGCGATCAGCTCGCGCCCGCCGAAGCGCAGACGCTCGCCGTCGGCGAAGGTGAAGCTGGCGCAGGCGCTGCCGCTCTCGGCGCCGAATCCGCTGCGGCAGCCGGTGGCCTCGCGCAGGTCGCCGAGGGCGGTGATGTGGTCGGCGTGGGTATGGGTGTCGAGGGCCAGCACCAGACGCAGGCCGAGTTCGTCGAGCAGTCGCAGGTAGGCGTCGAGCTGCTCCTTCACCGGGTCGATCAGCACGGCTTCGCCGGCGTCGGCGAGCAGGTAGGTGTAGGTCGAGCTTTCGCCATCGAAGAGTTGGCGCAGCAGCATGATGCAGTCTCCTCAGAGCAGTTTCTGGACGGCCACCGACAGGCTGGTGACTACCAGCAGCCCGGCGAACAGGCGTTGCAGGTTTGGTCCGCCGAGGCGCTGGGCCAGGCGGTTGCCGGCCAGCACGCCGAGCGCGCCGCCGCACGCCAGGGCACCGAGCAGCAGCGCCGGGGGCTGGGCCCGGTTCAGGTAGAGCAGGAAGCCGCCGCCGGACACCAGCGCAACTACCGCCAGCGACGTGGCGGTGGCGGCCAGCACCGACAGCGGTGTGAACCAGAGCAGCGCCGGCACCACCAGGAAGCCGCCGCCGACACCCATCAGCCCCGACAGCACGCCGACGCCGAGGCCGATGGCGAGCAGCGGCAGGCGCCGCAGCGGGCCCTCGCCGGAGCGCGGCCGTTCGGCGCCGCGCCACAGGCGCCAGGCGGACCACAGCACCAGCGCACAGAAGCCGGCGATCAGCAGGCCTTCCGCCACCCAGCGGCCGAGCCACTGGCCCAGCGCGTTGCCGGGCAGGCCGCTGGCGGCGAGCAGCAGAACCGGCGGCCAGGCCACCAGGCCCTGGCGCAGGCGTGGCACGCTGCCGACCAGGGCGGTGAGCGACACCGCGCCGAGGCTGACGCCGACCGCGTCGCGCAGCGGCAGGTGCAGGCTGAGCAGCAGCGGCAGGGCCACCAGCGAGCCGCCTGCGCCGGTCAGCCCGAGCAGCAGGCCGAGCAGCGTGCCGATGGCCAGCGCTTCCAGAGGCATCAGCGGTTCCAGGGCATGCGTGCGAGCAGCAGGGCCAGGCCGCAGGTGCCGCTGAGGCCGGCGAAGGTCAGGCCGGCGCCGACGAAGCCGCTCAGCAGGTACCAGCCGGGATGCAGCCAGGTGCCGAGGATCACCCCGAGCAGCACCAGGCTGCCGGCGGCGATCTGCACCTGGCGCTGCAGTTCCAGGCCGCTACCGCTGCCTTCGCCGGGCAGACCGCAGGCCAGGCAGGCTTCGGTGCCACCCTCGACCACCTGCACGCCCGGCAGCAGGGCGCTCAGCCGCTCGGCGGCCTGGCGCGCGCGCTGGCCCTTCTGGCAGATCAGGTACAGCTCGTCGCCGGCGCCCAGGCCTTCGCCGCGCAGGCGGGCGGCCAGGAGGCCGGGGTCGAGACTGTCGAGCGGTTCGTTGCGTGCCCCGGCGATGTGCCCGGCGCGGTATTCCGCCGGGCTGCGCACGTCGACCAGGAAGCAGGTGCGCCCCTGGCGGTGCAGCTCGGCGAAGCGCGGGGCGTCGATCAGGCGGATGTCTTCGTTCATGTCAGGTACTCCCCAGGGGTATGTGTCAGGTGTACTTGGTGAAGATCGCGCGCACCCGCGCCAGGGTCTCGGCGTCGTCGCGCTCGGGGTCGAGCACGGTTTCCTCGAGCAGGCAGGCGAGCATCTCCTGGTAGGCCTTGTCGAGCGCCTTGCGGGCCGCCGAGAACTGCTGGGCGATGGCTTCGCAGGGCTCGCCGCGGCGGATCATGGCCTGGATGCCGCGTACCTGCCCCTCGACCCGGGCCAGGCGCTTGAGCATGGCGTCCTGGCGTTCCGGCGTCGGGCCGCTCATCGCACCACCTCCGCGGCCGGGCGGCGCAGGCTGAAGGCGCCGCGCAGCTCGCCGGCGGCGAAGCCGCGCGCCTGGTCACCCGGGTAGGCGCTGTCGAGCAGGGCCACCACTTCCGGCGCCAGCGCCTTGCCGTGGCAGGCCAGGCAGGGCTCGGCGGTGGCGATCGCCTGCATGTAGCGGAATTCGCCGTCCACCGTCTGCGCCCGGCTCATCCGTGCCAGGGGCTCGCCCTGCCTGGCGCGGTGGGCGAAGTCCTCCAGCACTTCGCGCTCCCAGGCGTCCGGCGCGTTGGCCGGGTTGCGCACGCGCAGGGCGGTGCGGCCCACCGTCCACGGCATGCGGCCGTTCTCGGCGGCGATGCGCGGGGCCTGCAATTGGCAGATGCGGATGGCCTCCTGCGGCCCGCCCTGGCGCATGGCCGTCTGCACGGTGTCGAGCAGCTGCTGGCGGAACGGCGGAATCAGCGCGGCGGCCTCGTGGGCCTGCAGCATGTCGTCGAGGGGCGGTTCGGCGTGGGCCAGCAGCGGCAGCAGGGCCAGCCAGGGCGTGATGCGCATGTCGGGTACTCCTGGGGGTATTTGTATACCCTGGGGAGTATAGGGAGCGACTCGTTGAGTTGTCAGCTGCGACGGGTTGCCGCGTGGTGGGGTGTGAGCGGCAGTAGCCCGGATGCAATCCGGGCATCGGACGACGATGAACCGCCCCGAATTGCGTTCGAACTACGGCGTCCCTAGCGCCCGCGCACCAGCCGGCGCAGGGCGAAGCGGTTGGGGTGGCAGGCCTCGGCCACGGCGCGGGGCAGCGGCAGTGGCTCGCCGTCGAGCCAGGCGGCCAGCAGTTCGCCGGACAGCGGCGCGCTGATCAGTCCGCGCGAGCCGTGGCCGCTGTTGACGTAGAGGCCGTCCAGCCAGGGGCAGGGCGTTTCCGGCACCTGGCGGGCATCCTTGGCGAGTACCGCGTAGGCTTCGGCGAAGGCTTGCGCATCGGCCAGCGGGCCGACGATGGGCAGGTAGTCCGGGCTGGTGCAGCGGAACGCGGCGCGGCCTTCGAGCAGCGCCGGATCGAGCCGGTCGGCCTGCAGGCGCTCGGTAAGGTCGGCGGAGATTTCCCGCAGCAGGTCGAGGTTGCCGGCGTGCTCGGCGGCGGTGGGGGCGGTGTCCTGGCTGTGGAAGTCGAAGCTGGCGCCCAACGTATGTTCGCCGCCCCGCGCCGGCGCCACGTAGCCCGCGGCGCACAGCACGCAGTCCAGCGCGGCGCTGGCGGCGGTCTGCGGCAGGCGGCTGATCTGCCCGCGGATGCGTTTCAGCGGCAGTTCGACGAAACGCTGAACCTCGGCGGCGCCGGCCAGCACCGCCACCGGCGCCTCGGCCAGCACCCGTTCGCCGTCCAGGGCCTGCCACTGTCCGTCGACCCGGCGCAGCCCTAGCGCCTCGCTGTGGGTGAGCAGGCGGATGGCGGGATGGTCGGCGAGCAGGCGGCATAGGGCCGGCGGGTGCACCCAGCCGGCCTCGGGGTAGAACAGGCCGCCGGCCGGCAGGCCGACGCCGGCGATAGCTTCGGCTTGCGCGCGGTCCACCGCCCGCAGCAGGTCGTCGGGGAAGGCGCCGGCCAGCCCGGCCTGGCGTTCGGCTTCCTTGGCGTCGAAGGCCAGTTGCAGCACGCCGCAGGCCGACCAGTCCTGCGGTTGCAGGCGCTGCAGCAGGCGGCGGGTGTGGCCGAAGCCGGCGACCACCAGTTGCGACAGCGCGGTGCCGTGGGCAGAGAGCTTGAGGTAGAGCACGCCCTGGGGATTGCCGGAGGCTTCCCGGGCGACCTCGCCGTGGCGCTCCAGCAGGGTCACCTGCCAGCCGCGCGCGGACAGGCTGGCGGCCGTGGCGCAACCGGCGATGCCGGCGCCGATCACCAGGGCCTGGCGTAAGGTCGGCGGGGCAGGGCGGGCGTACCAGGGCTTGGCCTCGTCACGCAGCGGGCCCTGGTAGCGGCCGCTGAGCATCTCGCGCTTGCGCCCGTAGCCGGGCACCCGCTGCATGGCGAAGCCGGCGGCGATCAGGCCGCGTCGCACGAAGCCGGCACTGGTGAAGGTGGCGAGGCTGGCGTCGGCGGCGGACAGGCGCGCGAGCTGGGCGAACAGTTCGTCCGTCCACATCTGCGGGTTCTTTGCCGGGGCGAAGCCGTCGAGGAACCAGGCGTCGACCCTGGCATCCAGCTGCGGCAGCTGTTCCAGCACGTCGCCGACCAGCAGGGTCAGCATCACCCGGCCGCCGGCCAGCAGCAGGCGCTGGAAGCCCGGGTGGATCGCCACGTACTGCTCCAGCAGTTGGCCGGACCAGGGCGCCAGTTCCGGCCACAGGGCCAGGGCACGAGCCAGGTCGGCCGGCGCCAGCGGGTACTTCTCGACGCTGACGAAATGCAGCTGGGCACCGGCCGGCGCCAGTTGGTCGAACAACTGCCAGGCGCAGAGGAAGTTCATGCCCGTGCCGAAGCCGGTCTCGCCGATCACCAGGCGCCCGTCGGCCGGCAGCGCGGCGAAGCGCGCGGGCAGGTCGTTGCAGGCGAGGAACACGTGGCGTGTCTCGCCCAGCCCGTCGTCGCGGGAGAAGTACACGTCGCCGAACTGGCGCGACAGCGGCTGGCCTTGTTCGTCCCAGTCGAGCTGGGCGTTGGGAGAGTCGGACATCGGGGCACCCGGGAAAGAGGTGCGGCATTGTAGCGGCATGCCCAAATCCGTGGTCATCCGCTAGGCTGGGCAGATCGACGCACGGAGGTGAGCATGTTCGAATCCGCCGAACTGGGGCACAAGATCGACGAGGACGATTACAAGAAGGAGGTGCCCGCGCTGCGCGAGGCGCTGCTGGAGGCGCAGTTCGAGCTGCAGCAGCAGAAGCGCTTCCCGGTGATCATCCTGATCAACGGCATCGAGGGCGCGGGCAAGGGCGAGACGGTCAAGCTGCTCAACGAGTGGATGGACCCGCGCCTGATCCAGGTCAGCACCTTCGACGTTCAGACCGACGAGGAGCTGGCGCGGCCGCCGGCCTGGCGCTTCTGGCGC
The DNA here is from genome assembly GCF_019655855.1 of Pseudomonas paralcaligenes. Taxonomy (GTDB): domain Bacteria; phylum Pseudomonadota; class Gammaproteobacteria; order Pseudomonadales; family Pseudomonadaceae; genus Aquipseudomonas; species Aquipseudomonas paralcaligenes. Next base: position 161,205 of record NZ_BPFX01000005.1, read on the forward strand.
CAGCTGCCGCCCAAGGGGCGGATCGGCATCTTCTTCGGCAACTGGTACAGCCAGATGATCCAGGGCCGGGTGCATGGCCACTTCAAGGACGCGGTGCTGGACCAGGCCATCGATGGCGCCCTGGCGCTGGAGCAGATGCTCTGCGACGAGGGCGCGCTGATCTTCAAGTTCTGGTTCCACCTGTCCAAGAAGCAGATGAAGAAGCGCCTCGAGGAACTGCACGGCGACCCGCAGCGCGCCTGGCAGATCAGCCCGCTGGACTGGCAGCAGTCGAAGACCTACGACAAGTTCGTGCGCCACGGCGAACGGGTGCTGCGTCGCAGCAGCCGCGACTTCGCGCCCTGGTACGTGGTGGAGGGCGGCGACGAGCACTACCGCAACCTGACGGTGGGGCGGATTCTCCTCGATGGCCTGCAGTCAGCGCTGAAGAGTGAGGTGCGGGTCGTCTCCCATCCGCACCTGGCGCCGATGGTGGCCAACCTGGACCACCGTGGCCTGCTGGACAGCCTGGACCTGTCCCAGCAACTGGACAAGAACGCCTACAAGGAGATGCTCGAGGCCGAGCAGGCGCGCCTGGCCGTGCTGATGCGCGACAAGCGCATGCGTCGCCATGCCCTGGTGGCGGTGTTCGAGGGCAACGACGCGGCCGGCAAGGGCGGCGCCATCCGTCGCGTGGCGGCGGCGCTGGACCCGCGCCAGTACCGCATCGTGCCCATCGCCGCGCCCACCGAGGAGGAGCGCGCCCAGCCGTACCTGTGGCGCTTCTGGCGGCACATTCCGGCGCGCGGCAAGTTCACCGTGTTCGACCGGTCCTGGTACGGGCGGGTGCTGGTGGAGCGGGTCGAGGGCTTCTGCGAGCCCGCCGACTGGCTGCGCGCCTATGGCGAGATCAACGACTTCGAGGAGCAGCTGACCAACGCCGGCGTGGTGCTGGTGAAGTTCTGGCTGGCCATCGACGAGGAGGAGCAATTCCGTCGTTTCAAGGAACGCGAGCAGATCGCCTTCAAGCGTTTCAAGATCACCGACGAGGACTGGCGCAACCGCGAGAAGTGGGGCGAGTACCGCGACGCGGTGGGCGACATGGTCGACCGCACCAGCACCTCGATCGCGCCCTGGACGCTGGTCGAGGCCAACGACAAGCGTTTCGCCCGGGTCAAGGTGCTGCGCACGATCAACGACGCCCTGGAGCGTGCGTTCGCCAGGGAATAGAACTGCGGGTGGGGTCAGCCGACGCGGGTTTCGAGAATGTCGTCGGCCTGCTTCATCCGCTGCACGTAGGAGTCGATGCCGTGCTCGGCATCGATGCGGGTGAAGAAGGGGCCTTCCAGGGTGCCTTCGCGGGTGGCGAAGAAGTACTGACCGTTGACCGCGCTGATCCGCTCGCTCCGGTAGTGGGTACCGGGCGCGGGGTCTATCCGACGTTGTCCGTACATGGCGAGACCTCCTGTAGGCAGGGTGTGCTGTTTTCAGTGTAGGTGGCCGCTTCCGGGCGAGCGGAGCGCGCGACAAGTGGTCATTTTCTAGCCACCCGCGAGCACGCTGCGGCACAGTTGCTTCCTGTCCGCGAGGTCAACTGTGGCTGTGAGGAAGTGGCTTCGGGGCCTACAATGGCCGACCTTCAGCCCCCTTCCTTCGAGGCCGTCATGCACGTTTCCTCGGGCCGCTGGCTCCATGGCCTGCTGCTCGCCCTCACCACCTCGGTGCTCTGGGGCATTCTGCCGATCAAGCTCAAGGAAGTGCTGCAGGTGATGGACCCGGTCACCGTGACCTGGTACCGCCTGCTGGTGTCCGGTGCGCTGCTGCTGGTCTGGCTGTCCGCCAAGCGACGCCTGCCGCGCTTCGCCCCGCTCGGCCGGCGCGGCCACGGCCTGCTGGCGCTGGCCATCCTCGGCCTGACCGGCAACTACGTGCTCTACCTGATCGGCCTGAACATGCTCAGCCCCGGCACCACCCAGCTGGTGATCCAGATGGCGCCGATCCTGTTCCTGGTGGCCAGCCTCGTCGTCTTCCGCGAATCCTTCAGCCTTGCCCAGGGCATCGGCATGGCCGTCCTGCTGGTCGGCTTCGGTCTGTTCTTCAACCAGCGCCTGGACGAGCTGCTGAGTTCGCTGACCGCCTATACCACCGGGGTGCTGGTGATCCTCCTGGCCTCGTTCGTCTGGGTGTTCTACGGCCTGGCGCAGAAGCAGCTGCTGACCCAGTGGAGCTCGCCGCAGATCATGATGGTGATCTACCTGGCCTGCGCGCTGCTGCTGACGCCCTGGGCCCATCCGCTGCAGGTGCTCCAGCTCAGCCCGCTGCAGGGCTGGCTGCTGCTGGCCTGCTGCCTGAACACCCTGGTGGCCTACGGCGCCTTCGCCGAGGCGCTGGCGCACTGGGAGGCCTCGCGGGTCAGCGCGACCCTGTCGATCACACCGCTGGTGACCTTTGTCGCCGTGGCCCTGGCCGCCCTGTGGTGGCCGGATCATGTGCAGCCGGAGCAGATCAACCTGCTCGGCTACGGCGGTGCGCTGCTGGTGGTGCTGGGCTCGGCGCTGACCGCGCTGGGCCCCTCGCTGCTGGCCGGCTGGCGCGCACGCCAGGCGCGCCTCGCCGCGCTCAGGCCCTGACGCCCAGGCGCTCGGCCTTGCGCAGCCAGCCCTGGCGCTGCTCCTCGGAGGAGGGGCGCACCGGGGCGAACTCGGCCAGGCGGCGGGTCCGGATGCCGCAGAAGCCGAGGATGGTGCGCACCATCTGCCGGTGCGCCGGCGCGCCGTAGATCCAGCGGAAGTACCAGGGCGGCGTGTCCAGGGTCACCAGCAGGTCGGCGGTGCGCCCGGTCAGCAGCTTGTCCCACAGCTGCGAGCGGTTGCGGTACTTGAAGGCGAAGCCGGGCAGGAAGGTGCGGTCGAAGAAGCCCTTGAGCAGCGCCGGCACGCCGCCCCACCAGACCGGGTAGACGAACACCAGGTGCTCGGCCCAGTGGATCTGCCGCTGGGCCTCCAGCAGGTCCGGCTCCAGCGCCTGGTTCTGTCCGTAGCCCTCGCGCAGGATGGGGTCGAACTGCAGCTCGCCGAGCCTGAGCTGGTGCACGATGTGGCCCTCGCCGCGGGCACCCTGGGTGTAGGCCTCGGCGAGGGCCTGGCACAGGCTGTCGTGCTTGGGCGTGCCGAGGATCAGCAGGATGCGCTTGCCGTCGCCTTCCAGCGGGGTGGCGCCGCTCTTCGCTTCTTCAGCCATGTTGTCCGGACTCCAGCATGTTCTCCGGACGCACCCAGGCATCGAACTGCTCGTTGCTCAGGTAGCCCAGTTGGAGGGCTGCCTCGCGCAGGCTGAGGCCCTCGGCGTAGGCCTTCTTGGCGATCTCCGCGGCCTTGTCGTAGCCGATGTGCGGGTTCAGCGCGGTGACCAGCATCAGGCCGCGCTCCAGGTGCTCGGCCATCTGCCGGGCGTCCGGCTCCATCCCGGCCACGCAGTGGCGGGCGAAGTTGCGGCAGCCGTCCGCCAGCAGCCGCGTCGACTGCAGCAGGTTGTGGATGATCACCGGCTTGAACACGTTGAGCTGCAGGTGGCCCTGGCTGGCGGCGAAGGCGATGGTGGCGTCGTTGCCCAGCACCTGGCAGGCGAGCATGGACAGCGCCTCGCACTGGGTCGGGTTGACCTTGCCGGGCATGATCGAGCTGCCCGGCTCGTTGGCGGGCAGCTTCACCTCGGCGAAGCCGGCGCGCGGGCCGGAGCCGAGCAGGCGCAGGTCGTTGGCGATCTTCATCAGCGCCACCGCCAGGGTCTTCAGCGCGCCGGACAGGGCGGTCAGCGGCTCGTGGCCGGCGAGGGCGGCGAACTTGTTGGGCGCCGAGACGAAGGGCAGGCCGGCGAGGGCGGCCAGCTCGGCGGCGATGGCTTCGGCGAAGCCCTTGGGCGCGTTCAGGCCGGTGCCGACAGCGGTGCCGCCCTGGGCCAGTTCGCAGACCGCCGGCAGGGTGGCGCGGATGGCCTTGTCGGCGTAATCGAGCTGGGCGACGAAGGCCGACAGCTCCTGGCCAAAGGTCACCGGAGTGGCGTCCATCAGGTGGGTGCGGCCGGTCTTCACCAGTTGCATGTGGCGCTGCGACTGCTCGGCCAGCGCGCCGGCCAGCTCGGCGAGGGCGGGCAGCAGCTCCTGCTGCACGGCCTGCGCGGCGGCGATGTGCATGGCGGTGGGGAAGCTGTCGTTGGAGCTCTGGGCGCGGTTGACGTGGTCGTTCGGGTGCACCGGGTTCTTGCCGCCGCGGCCCTGGCCGGCCAGCTCGTTGGCGCGGCCGGCGATCACCTCGTTGACGTTCATGTTGGTCTGGGTGCCGCTGCCGGTCTGCCAGACCACCAGCGGAAACTGATCGTCGTGCTCGCCGGCCAGCACCTCGTCGGCGGCCTGCTCGATCAGGCGGGCGATGTCCGGCGGCAGTTCGCCGATGCGGTTGTTGACCCGCGCGGCGGCCTTCTTGACCAGCGCCAGGGCATGCACCACGGCCAGAGGCATGCGCTGCTCGCCGATGGCGAAATTGATCAGCGAGCGCTGGGTCTGGGCGCCCCAGTAGGCGTCGTCGGGCACGTCGATGGCCCCGATGCTGTCGGTTTCGATACGGCTCATACACTGTCTCCGGAAGGTTTCCGGCAGTTTAGGCCGTGCGCGGCAGGGTGGGTTCCCCGGTGCGCTTGAGCGGCGCCAGCGGTGCGCGCAGAATGGGCCCCCGTTTTTGCCGAGGAAACCGTCATGCCCCGCCTGCGCGTCCTTCTTTCCTGCCTGCTGCTGGTCGCCAGCGGACCGCTGCTGGCCGAGCCGCAGGCCAGCCACGTGGCCGAGGCCAAACGTTTCATCGAAATGAGCCGCGCCGACAGGCTCGCCGTGCCGGCCCACATGCAGGTGCGCCAGATGTTCGCCCAGCGCTTCGCCCAGGCCGGCGGCGGCGAGGCCAACAAGGCCGTGCTGGAGCGCTACCAGGCCCAGGCCGATGCCGCCATCGAACGTGCGGTGGGGCCGCAGAAGCTGGAGGCGGAGCTGGTCAGCCTGTACACCGACGCCTTCACCGAGGCCGAGCTGAAGGAACTGCTGGCCTTCTACCAGACCCCGGTCGGCCGCAAGGTGCTGGAACAGATGCCCCAGCTGATGGCCCACGCCGCCCAGCTGACCCAGGAGCGCCTGCAGAAGGCGGTGCCGGAAGTGGACAAGCTGCTCGGCCAGATGACCGCCGAACTGCAGCCCGCCAAGCAGTGAAGGAGCCGGACATGAGCATGCGCGACGCCATTCACCAGGTCCTGACCGGCCTGCAGCCCGAACACCTGGACGTGCTGGACGAGAGCTATATGCACGGCCGCGGGCAGGAGACCCACTACAAGGCGGTGATCGTCAGCGAGGCCTTCGCCGGCCTCAACTCGGTCAAGCGCCACCAGAAGGTCTATGCCACCCTCGGCGAGCTGATGGGCCGCTTCCACGCCCTGGCCCTGCACACCTACACCCCAGAGGAGTGGGCGCAGCAGGGCATGGCGCCGGACTCGCCGACCTGCCGTGGCGGCAGCAAGCACGATCACTGAGAGCGGTGTCTTGTGGGACCGGCCTTGGCCGCGAAATGGTGGTCAAGACCTTCGCGGCCAAGGCCGCTCCCACCAAGACCGCTTCCACTCTCTCTCCATTGATCCGGGCCGGCTGCAGAGCCATGTCCGCCTGGGTTAGAATCGCCTCCGCGCCGGCTCCAGCCGGCGCTTCCATTTTCATCCCCGGTCCGCCCTTTGCGAGGGCGACCACTGGAGAGCGTCCATGACCGACAAGATCGTCGTGGCGGCGTTGTACAAGTTCGTCTCCCTGCCGGACTACCAAGCGCTGCGCGAACCCCTGCTGAACACCATGCTCGAACACGGCGTGAAGGGCACCCTGCTGCTCGCCGAGGAAGGCATCAACGGTACCGTCTCCGCCTCCCGTGAAGGCATCGACGGCCTGCTCGCCTGGCTGCGCCGCGACGCACGCCTGGCCGACGTGGACCACAAGGAGTCCTACTGTGACGAGCAGCCCTTCTACCGCACCAAGGTCAAGCTGAAGAAGGAGATCGTCACCCTCGGCGTGCCGGGCGTGGACCCCAACCAGCGGGTCGGCACCTACGTCGAGCCCAAGGACTGGAACGCCCTGCTCGACGATCCCGAAGTGCTGCTGATCGACACCCGCAACGACTACGAGGTAGCGATCGGTACCTTCGAGGGCGCCGTCGACCCGAAGACCAAGTCCTTCCGTGAATTCCCCGAGTACATCAAGGCCCACTACGACCCGGCCAGGCACAAGAAGGTCGCCATGTTCTGCACCGGCGGCATCCGCTGCGAGAAGGCGTCCAGCTACATGCTCGGCGAGGGCTTCGAGGAGGTGTTCCACCTCAAGGGCGGCATCCTCAAGTACCTGGAAGAGGTACCGCAGGAACAGACCAAATGGCGCGGCGACTGCTTCGTCTTCGACAACCGGGTGACCGTGCGCCACGACCTCACCGAGGGCGACTACGACCAGTGCCACGCCTGCCGCAACCCGATCTCGGTCGAGGATCGCCAGAGCGAGCGCTATTCGCCCGGCATCAGCTGCCCGCACTGCTGGGACTCCCTGCCGGAGAAGACCCGCCAGGCTGCCCGCGAGCGCCAGAAGCAGATCGAGATCGCCCAGGCGCGCAACCTGCCGCACCCCATCGGCTACAACTACAAGGCGCTGCAGGAAGGCTGAACCGCTGCCCCAAACGGCCGCTCTGTACGTACACTGCAGCCATGCTCATCTCGTCGCCTGGCGACTAAGGACCGCGTCGTGCGCCCAGCCCGTCTGCTCTATGTGATGGACCCCATGTGCTCCTGGTGCTGGGGCTTCGCGCCGGTGGTGCGGGCCCTGGCCGAGCAGGCCGGCGCGGCCGGCGTGCCGACCCGGCTGGTACTCGGCGGGCTGCGCCGGGAGCGGGCGGCGCTCGACCCGGCGACGCGGGCGCGGATCCTCGCCCACTGGCAGGCGGTGCATGCCGGCACCGGCCAGCCGTTCGGCTTCGACGACGCGCTGCCGGAAGGCTTCGTCTACGACACCGAGCCGGCCTGCCGCGCCCTGGTCGTCGCCCGCGAGCTGGACGAGGAGAGCGTCTGGCCGCTGCTCGAACTGATCCAGCACGCCTTCTACGTGGAAGGTCGCGACGTCACCCGCGCCCAGGTGCTGGTCGAGCTGGCCGAGCGCGCCGGCATCCCGCGCATCGAGTTCGCCGCGGCCTTCGATAGCCCGGCGATGCTGGCGGCCACCGAGGCCGACTTCACCTGGGTGCAGGACCTGGGCATCGCCGGCTTCCCCACCCTGCTCGCCGAGCGTGCGGGCCAGCTGGCCCTGCTGACCAACGGCTACCAGCCGCTGGATGCCCTGGCGCCGCTGCTGGGACGCTGGCTGGAGCAGGCCGCCCATGCCTGATCGTCTGACCTGGGCGGAGATTCGCCGCCTCGCGATGCGTCATCGCAAGGGCCTGCTGCTGGCCAACCTGATCGCCGTGTTCGCCACCCTGTGCAGCGTGCCGATCCCGCTGCTGTTGCCGCTGCTGGTGGACGAGATTCTGCTGGAGCAGGGCGACGCGGCGCTGCGCTTCATGGACCGCTTCCTGCCCGACGCCTGGGAAAACGCCATCGGCTACATCGGCCTGATGCTGGCGCTGACCCTGCTGCTGCGCCTCGGCGCGCTGGTCAGCAACGTGCTGCAGGCACGGCTGTTCGCCGGCCTGTCCAAGGACGTGATCTACCGCCTGCGCGTGCGCCTGATCGAACGGCTCAAGCGGATCGCCCTGGGCGAGTACGAGAACCTGGGCGGCGGCACCGTCAGCGCGCATCTGGTGACCGATCTGGACACCCTCGACAAGTTCATTGGCGAGACCCTGAGCAAGGTGCTGGTGGCGTTGCTGACCCTGACTGGGACCGCCGCCGTGCTGATCTGGATGCACTGGCAGCTGGCCCTGCTGATCCTGCTGTTCAACCCGCTGGTGATCTACGCCACGGTGCAGCTGGGCAAGCAAGTCAAGCATCTGAAGAAGCTGGAGAACGACAGCACCTCGCGCTTCACCCAGGCGCTGACCGAGACCCTGGAGGCGATCCAGGAAGTGCGCGCCGGCAACCGCCAGGGCTTCTTCCTCGGCCGCCTCGGCCAGCGTGCCCGCGAGGTGCGCGACTACGCGGTGGCCTCCCAGTGGAAGAGCGATGCGGCCGGGCGCACCAGCGGCCTGCTGTTCCAGTTCGGCATCGACATGTTCCGCGCGGCGGCCATGCTCACCGTGCTGCTGTCGGACCTCACCATCGGCCAGATGCTCGCCGTGTTCAGCTACCTCTGGTTCATGATCGGGCCGGTGGAGCAGCTGCTCAGCCTGCAGTACGCCTACTACGCGGCCGGCGGCGCCCTGGCGCGGATAAACGAACTGCTGGCGCGGGCCGACGAGCCGCAGCACGAAGGCCGCATCGACCCGTTCCGCGGCCGCGAGACGGTCGGCATCGAGGTGCGCGGGCTGACCTTCGCCTACCGCGACGACCCGGTGCTGCAGGACCTCGACCTGTCCATCGCGCCCGGCGAGAAGGTTGCCCTGGTCGGCGCCAGCGGTGGTGGCAAGAGCACTCTGGTGCAACTGCTGCTCGGCCTCTACACGGCCCAGGCCGGGACTATCCGCTTCGGCGGCGCCAGCCTCGAGGAAATCGGTCTGGAAAGGGTGCGCGAGAACGTGGCGGTGGTGCTGCAGCATCCGGCGCTGTTCAACGACACGGTGCGGGCCAACCTGTGCATGGGCCGCGACCGTAGCGACGAAGCCTGCTGGCAGGCGCTGGAGATCGCCCAGCTGGCCTCCACCATCCGCGGGCTGCCGGAGGGCCTGGACAGCATGGTCGGTCGCTCCGGTGTGCGCCTGTCCGGCGGCCAGCGCCAGCGCCTGGCCATCGCCCGCATGGTGCTGGCCGAACCCAGGGTGGTGATCCTCGACGAAGCCACTTCGGCCCTGGATGCCGCCACCGAATACGCGCTGCACGAAGCGCTGGGCCGCTTCCTCAATGGCCGCACCACGCTGATCGTGGCGCACCGCCTGAGCGCGGTGAAGCAGGCCGACCGGGTGCTGGTGTTCGACGGCGGCAGCATCGCCGAGGATGGCGACCACCAGCAGCTGATCGCCGAAGGCGGGCTGTACGCCAAGCTCTACGGGCATCTGCAGCACTAGCGCAAGAGGTCTCGTGGTGCGCACGGCGCACCCTACGGCAAGCATTCCGGGCTACGGCTGTAGGGTGCGCCGTGCGCACCGGTTGGAGCCATGCCTTGGCGTAGGGCGGGTGAAACCCGCGAATCCGCCCGCGGTTTTCACCCGCCCTACGTGCTGCCCGAACAGAAAAAAGCCGCAGCCCTGCAAGGGGCTGCGGCTTTTTCCTGACGGTGTTGCTTCAGAAGGACTTGGACACGGCCACGGTCAGGTTGGAGTCGCAGTAGTCGTCCTTGCCGTAGGCCGCCTCGCAGGACTCCGACGCGATGTCCGTATCGGTGTAGGTCAGCGACACGTCCAGGCCGAGGATGGTCTTGCCGATGCCCAGGCTCCAGTCCTTGTAGTCGTCGCCACCGGCCTTCTGGTCGGTCAGGCCGTAGGTGGCGAACACGGTCAGCTCGTACGGCAGCGAGTATTCGTAGCCGACCCAGGTATAAGTCGGATGAATCCCGGTCTCCACACCGTACTTGTGCCCCAGGGTGAAGCCGTAGGCGGTGATGCTGGGGATCACCTCGTAGCCGTTCCAGGCGCTGGCCTGCGGGTAGGTGTACTTGGCCAGCTGCAGGTCGACGGAGATGTCGTCGGTGAAGCCGTAGCCGTAGCCGATGTAGTAGTCGATCTCGGCGTCGGCCCCGCTGGTGTTGCCGGGGAAGGCCTCGTCGTCCACGTTCGAGCCCCACACACCGGCATACAGACCGCTCTCGTGGGCGACGTCCAGGCTGCCCTGGATGGCGGCCTGGCCGGCGGTCTGCGACTGGCCGCGCCAGATGTAGTCGCTGGCCAGGGTGGCGGTCATGCTCACGTCGAACTTGCCCAGCGGGCTGTCGAAGCTTTCCGCGGTGGCGATGCCCGCCAGCGAGACCAGGGTGGTGGTGGAAAGAGCCAGAGTCAGTTTCTTCAGCATTTCGTACTCCTGAATGCGCAAAGTGTCGGGTGGCTTTCCTTGGTTTTATTCGCTCTGGTGGCGATTTCTGTTAAGCCGCTTCGCTATAAGCGCTATTCGTGCCAGCTTTAAGGAAATCGATATTTATCAACGGATTGAGGCGAGGGCGGAGGCGTTTGAAGGCGCTTCAAGGCGACCGATGTGCACCGGGTGGGCACCGCTGGCCCGCTAATGGGGCGCCGTAAGAAGGAGGTAGGGCAGGGCCTGGAGGAGAGAAGAAAGCGCCTGCTGCGTTCGAGGTAGGGGCGTCTGCGGCTCACATAAGAAATGATCGGGCGCGCTCAGTTGCTGGTGAACTCAGCTCTGTGGGAGCGGACTTGTCCGCGAACAAGACTGACAACAAAGCTTCGCGGCCAAGGCCGCTCCCACAGAGATAGCCCGCGATACTCAGTTGGGGATCATGAGCCGATCTGCCGCACACCAGGAAAAGCGCCCGTACGGCCCGATAAGCACCGTTGTAGGAGCGGATTTGTCCGCGAACGGATCCTGGTCAAGTCCGCTCCTGCAAGGGGCACATGAGCGCGTACAGGTTGCGGGTCAGATAGAGCCTTACCTCGGCTGGATATCGCCTGCCTGCCATCTGCTCTCACTGTCACTGATGGCCTGTGCGATGTCGCTGAGCTGATAGGAGGGCAGTTCTTTCGGCAGCGGGTCGAGCCCGACGCTGGCGAACAGCTGGCCGTAGCTGTTGCGCAGCTCGGCGTAGGCCAGGTCGCGGCGCAGGTCCGCTTGCAGGGTGTTGAGCTCGGCCTGGATCAGCTCCAGCTCGCCGATGCTCTGGGCCTTGTGGCGGTTGCGCAGCTGCCCGGCGATCTCACCGTCCAGCGCCGCCAGCTGCTGGCTGGTCTGGAACTGGCGCTGGGATTCGCGGAAGTTGGCGTTGGCCACGTACAGCTGGGCCAGCACCGCCATGGACATGGCCTGGCGTCGGGCGTCGGCGACCTGCTGGCCGGCCTTGGCCACGTCGATGGCGGCGGGCGCGGAGAGCACGTTGAACAGGTTCCAGGTGACCTTCACGCCGTAGTCGGCCCAGCTCTGGTTGACCAGGAAGCTGTTGCTGTCGTAGTGGCCGCCGGCGGAGAATTCCAGGCCGGGCAGCAGGCGCAGCATGGCCTTGCGGGTTTCGGCGGCGCTGATCCGGGTCTGGTAGTCCTGCTCGCGCAGCTCGGGGCGGTTGGCCAGGGCCAGCTGCTCCAGCTGGGCCAGCTCGACCTTCAGCTCCGGCACCGGGTAGTCGCCGCTCTCGGCCAGGCTGAAAGAAGTGCCCGGGGCCAGGTTGATCAGCGTGGCCAGCTCGGTCTTGGCCAGCGACAGCGCACGGCGCTGCTGCTCCAGCTGGCGGGTGGCCTCGATCAGGGCGCGCTGGTAGCTGAGGGTCTGGACCTGGTCGCCGATGCGCTCGCGGGTCATCCGCTGGCTGTCGTCGCGGGCGCGGTCGACGCGGGCCATCAGCTCGTCGATCTGCTTGAGCAGGCGCTCGGCCGCCACCGCGCGCCAGTAGGCGGAGCGCACGTCCTGAATGATGGTGTGGACGACCTTGCGCCGGCGTTCCTGGACGATCAGGCGCTGGTCGGCCGCCTGCTTGGCGCTGACGTAGGCGACACCGAAGTCGAGTACGTTCCAGACCATGGTCAG
>NZ_BPFX01000006.1 GCF_019655855.1 Pseudomonas paralcaligenes
ATCCGCGCGGCGTGGGCCAGCAGGTGCTCCATGGCGGCGAAGACGAAGCCGAGGAACTGGATCTCCATCACCGGCTTCAGCCCCTGGGAAGCCATGCCCACCGACAGGCCGGCGATCATGGTCTCGGCCAGCGGCGTGTCGATCACCCGCTTGAAGCCGAAAGCCTCGCGCAGGCCGAGGGTGGCGCGGAACACGCCGCCATTGACGCCCACGTCCTCGCCGAGCACCACCACGTCGCCGTCCTCGCGCATCGCCCGGTGCAGGGCCAGGTTGACCGCCTCCAGCAGGGCGTACTTCTTCGTCTCATTCATGGCCCTGCCCTCCCGCGCGGCGGGCCGCGCGCTCCAGCAGCATCTCGCGCTGCTCCGCCAGGGCCGTTGGCCAGCGGGCGTAGACATGGTCGATGATCGATTCCACCGGCTGCTGGCCGGCACCCTCGAAGGCCTCCACCGAGCGCTGCACCCGGGCCTGGCACTCGCCGATCAGGGCCTGCTCGCGCTGCTCGTCCCAGTGTTCCTGGCTGGCCAGGTAAGCCTGCAGGCGCTTGATCGGCTCCTCGTCCCAGGCCTTCTTCACCTCCTCCGCGCTGCGGTAGCGGGTGGCGTCGTCGGCGGTGGTGTGGTCGCCCAGGCGGTAGCTGAGGCACTCGATCAGCACCGGCCCCTTGCCCTGGCGGATGCGCTCCAGGGCGGCGGCCACGCGATCATAGACGGCCAGTACGTCGTTGCCGTCCACCTGCTCGCCGGGGAAGCCGGCGCCCAGCGCCTTCTGCGCCAGGCTCGGCGCACCGCTCTGGATGCGCCGGGGCGTGGAGATGGCCCACTGGTTGTTGTTGATCACGAAGAGCACCGGCAGCTGCCAGGTGCCGGCGACGTTGAGCGCCTCGAGAAAGTCGCCCTTGCTGGTGGCGCCATCGCCGCAGGTGGTCACCGCCACCCGGTGCTCGCCGCGTATGCGGAACGCGGTGGCCACGCCGCAGGCGTGCAGCGCCTGGGTGGCGATGGGCACGCAGAGCGGGAAGTCCTGCGCCGCGGCCGGGTCGGCATAGGCGCTGCCGCGCTCGTCGCCGCCCCAGTACAGGAGGATTTCCTCCATCCGCACGCCACGCATCAGTTGCACGGCGGTGTCGCGGTAATAGGGAACCAGCACGTCATCGGCCCGCATCAGGCTGCCGATGGCGACACCGATGGCCTCCTGGCCGAGGGTCGGCGCGTAGGTGCCGATGCGCCCGGTACGCTGCAGGGCCACGGCCTTCTGGTCGAACAGCCGGGTCAGCACCATCTGCCGGTACAGGCGTACGAGCAGGTCGGAATCGCCGGCCCAGGCGGGCAGTTCGGCGCAGGGGCGGCCGTCGGCCGCCAGGTAGCGGGTGAAGGGCAGGTCCAGCTTGGTCATCGCATGCCTCCTCATGGGTGTGCAGGCGTCACCCGCCGCTCGTGGCGGCGGATGGTCTTCGGCCGGGCCTCGGGGTAGGAGGCTCAGCCGCCGTACAGCAGGCGCTCGGCCAGCGCGTCGGCGACCCGCGCCGGGGAGCGCTTGTCGGCCTGGGCGTGGGCGTAGATCTCGGTCAGGCGCCGGCCGATCTTCGTCAGGTGCGCGGTGATGGCCGGCAGCTCTTCCCCACGATGCTTGAGCGCGACGTAGATCAGGCCGCCGGAATTGATCACGTAGTCGGGCGCGTAGAGGATGCCGCGCCCTTCGAGCACATCGGCGATCTCGTCCTCGGCCAGCTGGTTGTTGGCCGCGCCGGCCACCGCGGCACAGTGCAGCTCGCGTACCGTCCGCGCGTTCAGCACGCCGCCCAGGCCGCAGGGGGCGAAGATGTCGCAGGGCGTGGAAAACAGCTCCTCGCTGCTCACCGGCCGGGCGCCGAACTGCTCCACCGCCAGTTGCACGCGACCGGGATCGAGGTCACTGACGAACAGCAGCGCGCCGGCGGCGGCCAGCTGCTCGGCCAGGGCATAGCCGACATGGCCGAGTCCCTGTACCGCGATGCGCAGCCCCTGCAGGTCGTCGCTGCCGAGACGGGCCAGCGCGGTGGCGCGGATGCCGGCGTACACGCCCATGGCCGTATGTGGCGAGGGGTCGCCGGCCTCGGTGGTGCTGGTGACGTGGCGGGTCTGCTGGGCGACGCAGTCCATGTCGGCGCTGGAGGTGCCGCTGTCCACCGCGGTGATGTAGCGCCCGCCCAGCGACTCGATCACCCGGCCGAAGGCCTCGAACAGCATGCCGCGGTTGTCGACATGGGGCGGCCGGATGATCACCGCCTTGCCGCCGCCCTGCTCCAGCCCGGCGAGGGCGGCCTTGTAGCTCATGCCCCGGGCCAGGAGCACGGCATCGCGGATCGCGCTGTCGTCGTCGGGATAGGCCAGGTAGCGGCAGCCACCCAGGGCCGCGCCCAGGCGGGTGCTGTGGATGGCGATGATGGCCCGCAGGCCGGTGGCAGGATCATGGGCGATATGCAGCGCTTCGAGCCTGGCGCTTTCCATCATGGCGAACATGGCGGACTTCCTCGCTGGCTTTACGGGCCAGTATAGGCCGGCCACCGAGGGAGGCTGGGCCGGCCGGTTATAAGCCGGGGCGAGGAGATAACGCGCTGGACGCGGGGCACCTCAGGAGGCCGCCCGGCCCTGCACCTTCCACCAGTGGCAGAACTCGTCCAGCGCGGTCCATACGGAGACCTGAGGATCGTAGTCCAGGTACTGCCGGGCGCGACCGATGTCGAGGGTGAAGTCGCGCGCCATCAGCGCCACGCCGAGGCGCAGCAGCGCCGGCTCCGGTCGCCCCGGCAGCAGCTTGCAGACCGTCTCGTTGACCGTCGCCGCGGCATAGGCCAGGCCGAACGGCATGTGCCGGCTCACCGGCGGCAGGTCGAAGCGGCGCAGCACGAAGTTGACCACGTCCCAGGGTGGCACCGGCGTCCCGTTGCTGATGTTGTACACCTTGCCCAGCGCCGGCCCGGCCGCCAGCAGGCTGCTGAACAGGGCGTCGTTGAGATTCTGCATGCTGGTGAAGTCGACCTTGTTCAGGCCATTGCCGATGACCAGCAGGCGGCCCTTGCGGTGCATCTCGATCAGGCGCGGGAAGATGCTGGTGTCGCCGGCGCCGGTGACCATGCGCGGGCGCAGGGCGATCACCTCCAGGCCGAACTCCTGGGCCTCCATCACCTTCTGCTCGGCCAGGTACTTGGTGGCGCCGTAGTGGTCGACGAACTTCTTCGGCACCTGCTCTTCCCGCAGCCCCACATGGGCCTTGCCGTCGAAGTAGACCGAGGGCGAGGACAGGTGCACCAGGCGCCTCACCTTCTGCCCCAGGCAGCCCTCGATGACGTTCTGGGTCAGCACCACGTTGCCCTGGTGGAAATGCTCGCGGGTGCCCCAGGCGCCGACCGCGCCGGCGCAGTGCACCACCATCTCCACGTCGCGGCAGAGCTTGTGCGCCAGGTCCGGGTCGGCCAAGTCGCCCTGGACGAACTCGGCGCCGCGCTTGGTCAGGTGCGCCACCGCCTCCGGTCGGCGCCCGTTGACCCGCACGCCGAGGCCCTGCTCCAACGCGAAACGGGCGAACCGCCCACCGATGAACCCGCTCGCCCCCGTCACCAGAATCTTCATCTGCACGCACCTTGTTTTTAGTTATGCCACCGACTCTAGCAGCCGCTGCCCGCCCCCGGGGTTGCCCTGGCGGCCAGAACAGCGACCTTGCAGACCTAGACCAGCCAGGCCCCGACGCCACGTTCGAGATGAGCGGTGATCCGGCTGAGCAGCTCGCCGCCGTTGCGCCAGTGGTGCCAGAACAGCGGCACGTCCAGCGGGCGCTCCGGCAGCAGTTCGACCAGCTCGCCGCTGGCCAGCTGCTGGCGCACCTGCAACTCCGGCACCATGCCCCAGCCGAGCCCCGCGCAGGTAAGGCGCACGAAACCCTCCGACGAGGGGCAGAGATGGTGGGCGAAGCCGCCACTCACACCCAGCCCGGCGAGGAAGCGGTGCTGCAGGCGGTCGTCGGCGCCGAACACGATGGAGGGCACCCGCGCCAGGGCCTCGCCGGTGACCCCATCGGCGAAGTGGCGGGCGAGGAATTCCGGACTGGCCAGCGCACGGTAGCGCATCGCCCCCAGCGGCAGCGCCCGGGCACCGGCCACCGGCCGCTCGGCGCCGCACACGCAGCCCGCCACCTCGCCGGCGCGCATGCGCTTGAGGCCGACGTCCTGATCGTCCACCACGTGATCCAGCAGCAGGCGCTGCCCGGCGACGAAATCGCCCATCAGCGGCGCCCACCAGGTCGCCAGGCTGTCGGCGTTGAGCGCGATGCGCAGGCGCTCCGGTGTACCGCCCTCGTCCAGCGCCGGCACCTGGCCCTGCAGGTCGCGCTCCAGCAGGCGCACCTGTTGCACATGGTTGAGCAGGCGACGGCCGATCTCGGTCGGCCCCGGCGGCGTGGCCCGCAGCAGCACCGGCTGGCCGACCCGGGCCTCGAGCAGCTTGATCCGCTGCGACACAGCGGATTGCGAGAGGCCGAGCAACTGGGCCGCGCGCTCGAAGCCGCCCTGCTCCACCACGGCGGCCAGGGCCGCCAGCAGCTTGTAGTCGAACATAAGAATCCCTAATGAGAGATCAGCATGATTTGTTTTTCTTATACAGGCGAGCGCACCAGACTGACCAGCATCGCAACCGCAACAAGGACTCCGCCATGACCGGCGAAACCAACCTCGGCACCCTCCTCTCCAGCCTCTCGCCACGCCTCAACCCCGGCCGCTTCGTGTTCTGCAGCGTGGCGCAACCGAGTGCGGTGCAGATGGCCGCCGCCATCGGCAGCTTCCGCGAGGCCGAAGGCACCACCCTGATCCTCGCCCGCGAGGAAGCCGAGCGCCTGGGCCTGGCCTACGACTACCTGGCCGCCTGGATCACTCTGGAAGTGCATTCCTCGCTCGCCGCCGTCGGCCTCACCGCCGCCTTCGCCAAGGCCCTGGCCGGCGAGGGCATCAGCTGCAACGTGATCGCCGGCTACCACCACGATCACCTGTTCGTCGCCGAAGCCGACGCCGAGCGGGCGCTGGCGGCGCTGCAGCAACTGGCCGCGGAGCAGCGCTGAGATGTGGCAGAGCTATCTCAACGGCATGCTGGTGGCCGCCGGCCTGATCGTCGCCATCGGCGCGCAGAACGCCTTCGTCCTGGCCCAGAGCCTGCGCCGCGAGCACCACCTGCCGGTGGCCGCGCTGTGCGTGCTGTGCGACGCCGTACTGGTCGCCGCCGGGGTGTTCGGCCTGGCCGCCGTGCTGGCGAAAAACCCCACGCTGCTCGCCGTGGCGCGCTGGGGCGGCGCCGCCTTCCTGCTCTGGCTCGGCGTCCAGGCGCTGCGCCGCGCATTCAACCCGCAGGCGTTGCAGCAGCGGGACAGCGGCCCGCGCTCGCGCCGCGCCGTGCTCCTGGCGGCGCTGGCCGTCACCCTGCTCAATCCCCACGTGTACCTGGACACCGTGCTGCTGATCGGCTCCCTCGGCGCCCAGCAACCGGTGCCCGGCGCCTACGCCCTGGGCGCGGCCAGCGCCTCGCTGATCTGGTTCTTCACCCTGGCCCTGGGCGCCGCCTGGCTCGCCCCCTGGCTGGCGCGCCCGGCGACCTGGCGCCTACTCGACCTGATGGTGGCAGCCATGATGTTCGCCGTGGCCTGGCAACTGGTGTTCCACGCACCGACGACATGACCGCGAGGGCGGCGCGGCGCTATGCTGCGGCGCTCGACCCTGACCGCTGGGAGCGGCCCGTGGACACGACCGTATTCGCCGTGGTGATCGCCGCCGCGGCGCTGCACGCGGGCTGGAACGCCCTGCTCAAGATCGGACTGGACCGTTACCTCACCGCCTCGCTGATCCAGATCGGCGCCGGCTGCATCGCCCTGCCGGCGCTGCCGTTCTTCGGTGTACCAGTGACCGCCGCCTGGCCCTGGATCGCCCTCTCCGCGCTGCTGCACATCGGCTACAACATCTACCTCACACGCGCCTACCAGCATGGCGACCTGTCCCAGGTCTACCCCATCGCCCGCGGCAGCTCGCCGCTGCTGGTTGCCCTGCTGGCACTGCTGGCCGGCGATGCGCTGCTGCCGGGGCAGTGGGCGGCCCTGCTGGTGCTGGTTGCCGGTATCTGGCTGATGGCCTGGCACGGCGGTCGTCCCGGCGCCCGGCTCAACGCCAGCCTGCTGTTGAATGCCCTGGCCACGGCCGCCTGCATCGCCGGCTACACGCTGTCCGACGCCCTCGGCGCGCGCACCAACGGCGACGCTATCGCCTATGCGCTGTGGCTGTTCGTGGTCAACGGCCTGGTGGCGACCCTGGTCATCGCCCTGCGCCGCGGGCCGCGCATCTTCCTGCGGCTGGGGCCGCACTGGCGCGGCGGCCTGGCCGGCGGCGGCATGTCCATGCTGGCCTACACCCTGGTGATCTGGGCCACTACCCAGGCGCCCGTGGCGATGGTCTCGGCGCTGCGCGAGACCAGCGTGCTGTTCGCCCTGCTGATCAGCTGGCTGTTCCTCAAGGAGTCCATGCCAGCGCTGCGACTGGTCGCCTGCGGCGTGATCGCCTTCGGCGTGGTGCTGCTGAAACTGGCCTAGCCCGTTCGCCAACAGTGCGAGTGACGGCCCCGCCGAAACCTCATCGACCTGCACTTAACACCCCGCATCCGGTCCCAACAGAAGGCCGGCGAAGCCAGTCGCCATCGGCTTTCCCACACAGTTGCTGCGTGGATATGGCCTGGGGCGGGTGCTATGATCCCGGCCTCGCGGCACATTAAAGAGTACAAACTCGTCGCCGCCCGTATTAAGGCCGCCCCGTGAACGGCCACGTGCGCATCGCACATATCCGACCGCTGATGAAGGAGATGACCATGGCTTTCGAATTGCCGCCGCTGCCGTATGAGAAGAACGCCCTCGAGCCGCACCTGTCCGCCGAGACCCTGGAATACCACCACGACAAGCACCACAACACCTACGTCGTGAACCTGAACAACCTGGTTCCGGGCACCGAGTTCGAAGGCAAGAGCCTGGAAGAGATCATCAAGACCTCCTCGGGCGGCGTGTTCAACAACGCCGCGCAGGTGTGGAATCACACCTTCTACTGGAACTGCCTGAGCCCGAACGGCGGCGGTCAGCCGACCGGCGCCCTGGCCGACGCCATCAACGCCGCCTTCGGTTCCTTCGACAAGTTCAAGGAAGAGTTCAGCAAGGTCTCCATCGGCACCTTCGGCTCCGGCTGGGGCTGGCTGGTGAAGAAGGCCGACGGCTCCCTGGCCCTGGCCAGCACCATCGGCGCGGGCAACCCGCTGACCAACGACGACACCCCGCTGCTGACCTGCGACGTGTGGGAGCACGCCTACTACATCGACTACCGCAACCTGCGTCCGAAGTACGTCGAGGCGTTCTGGAACCTGGTGAACTGGGACTTCGTGGCGAAGAACTTCGCCGCCTGAGTCGTCGTCACCGTTCGCGAAGGAGCCCGGCCACCCAGCCGGGCTTTTTCGTTTTTGCACGCCGCGCGCCACCACCACGGGCCTGTCGGCCCCGCCCTGCCCCACGCCGTTGCGGCCACATAACGTTAAACCCCAAAAAATATGGGTTTATGACGTAATGGCCCTTTGACGGCTCCCACTCATTTGCCAATACTCACAACGGTCACAAGCCTCCGGCGGCGAACAAGGAATACGCATTTGAAGCTGGAACTGAAAAAAAGCCTGTCGCTGAAACTGCTGCGTGTGGTCCTGCTATCGGCGCTGGTGGTCGGCGTCGTGCTGAGTCTCGGGCAGATCGTCTTCGACATCCACAAGACCCGCCAGGCAGTGGCCAGCGATGCCCAGCGCATCCTCGGCATGTTCCGCGATCCGTCCACCCAGGCCGTGTACAGCCTCGACCGCGAGATGGGCATGCAGGTCATCGAAGGCCTGTTCCAGCACGAGGCGGTGCGCTACGCCGCCATCGGCCATCCGAACGAACCGATGCTCGCCGAACGCTCGCGCGAGCTAACCCCCTCCTCCATCCGCTGGATCACCGACCCCATCCTCGGCCAGGAGCAGACCTTCACCACCCAGCTGGTCGGCAGGAGCCCCTACGCCGAGTACTACGGCGACCTGACCATCACCCTGGACACCGCCTCGTACGGCGAGAACTTCATCACCACCTCGGTGATCATCTTCGTCTCCGGCGTGCTGCGCGCCCTGGCCATGGCCCTGGTGCTGTACATGGTCTACCACTGGCTGCTGACCAAGCCGCTGTCGAAGATCATCGAGCACCTCACCAACATCAACCCGGACCGCCCCAGCGAGCACAAGCTGCCGATGCTGCGCGGCAACGAGAAGAACGAGCTGGGGCTGTGGATCAGCACCGCCAACCAGCTGCTGGAATCCATCGAGCGCAACACCCACCTGCGCCGCGAGGCCGAGAACAGCCTGCTGCGCATGTCGCAGTACGACTTCCTCACCGGCCTGCCCAACCGCCAGCAACTGCAACAGCAGCTCGACCAGATCCTCGATGACGCCGGCCGCCTGCAGCGCCGGGTTGCCGTTCTGTGCGTCGGCCTCGACGATTTCAAGGGCATCAACGAACAGTTCAGCTACCAGACCGGCGACCAGTTGCTGCTGGCGCTGTCCGACCGCCTGCGCAGCCACAGCGGCCGCCTCGGCGCCCTGGCCCGCCTGGGCGGCGACCAGTTCGCCCTGGTCCAGGCCGATATCGAGCAGCCCTACGAGGCGGCGGAACTGGCGCAGAGCATCCTCGACAGCCTGGAGACGCCCTTCGCCCTGGAACAGCAGGAAGTGCGCCTGCGCGCTACCATCGGCATCACCCTGTTCCCGGAAGACGGCGACAGCACCGAGAAGCTGCTGCAGAAAGCCGAACAGACCATGACCCTGGCCAAGAGCCGCTCGCGCAACCGCTACCAGTTCTACATCGCCAGCGTCGACAGCGAGATGCGCCGCCGCCGCGAACTGGAGAAGGAACTGCGCGAGGCGCTCAACCGCAACGAGATGCACCTAGTGTTCCAGCCCCAGGTCGACTACCGCAACCACCGGGTGGTGGGCGTGGAAGCGCTGATCCGCTGGCAGCACCCGCAGCACGGCTTCGTGCCGCCGGACCTGTTCATTCCGCTGGCGGAACAGAACGGCACCATCATCGCCATCGGCGAATGGGTGCTGGACCAGGCCTGCAGCCAGCTGCGCGAATGGCACGACCAGGGCTTCAGCGACCTGCGCATGGCGGTCAACCTGTCCACCGTGCAGCTGCACCACGCCGAACTGCCGCGCATGGTCAGCAACCTGCTGCAGGTCTACCGCCTGCCGCCACGCAGCCTGGAACTGGAAGTCACCGAGACCGGCCTGATGGAAGACATCAGCACCGCCGCGCAGAACCTGCTCAGCCTGCGCCGCGCCGGCGCGCTGATCGCCATCGACGACTTCGGTACCGGCTACTCCTCGCTGAGCTACCTGAAGAGCCTGCCGCTGGACAAGATCAAGATCGACAAGAGCTTCGTGCAGGACCTGCTCGACGACGAGGACGACGCCACCATCGTCCGCGCCATCATCCAGCTGGGCAAGAGCCTGGGCATGCAGGTGATCGCCGAGGGCGTGGAGACCGCCGAGCAGGAGGCCTACATCATCGCCCAGGGCTGCAACGAGGGTCAGGGCTATCTCTACAGCAAGCCGCTGCCGTCCCGCGAACTCACCCTCTACCTCAAGCAGGCCCGCCGCCTGAGCAACGCCGGCAATCCCGCCACGCTCTGAAGCGTGGCCGGGATGCAGGGGCACACGGCTGCCCCCTCCAGCCGCAACGTGATTCAGGCTCGGTAAGCCGCGACAATCTGCTCTCCTTACGAACGCTAATTCCTCTTATTCGACTTCCCTTAGCCTGCTAAGATTGCCCGCCTGACCGTTGTCCAGGTTCCACCGATGCCCTCCCCGCTGCGCCTCTGCCTCCTGTCCCTCAGCCTCGCCCTGGCGGCCTGCGAGCGCACGCCGGCACCGGCCGAGCCCGGCGAGGCGCTGTCCGGTGGCGCCACCACGGTGCGCCAGAGCGACCAGAATGCCTTCTCCATGCCCTCCGCGAACCTCATGCCTTCGCGCCGCCTGGACTTCTCGGTGGGCAACAGCTTCTTCCGCAACCCCTGGGTGATCCCGCCCGCCGCCACCACGGCCCGCGACGGCCTGGGCCCGCTGTTCAACACCAACGCCTGCCAGAACTGCCACATCAAGGACGGCCGCGGCCACCCGCCCGAGCCGCACGCCACCAACGCCGTGTCGATGCTGGTGCGCCTGTCCATCGCCGACGACGGCTCGCCCGCCCACGCCGAGCTGCGCCGGCGCCTGGGCGTGGTGCCCGAGCCGGTGTACGGTGGCCAGTTGCAGGACATGAGCGTCCCCGGCGTCGAGCCCGAGGGCAAGGTGCGGATCGAGTACGACAGCCAGTCGGTCACGCTCGCCGACGGCACCCTCGTCGAGCTGCACAAGCCGCGCCTGCTGATCACCAACCTCGGCTACGGCGAGATGCACCCGGAGGTCCAGTTCTCCGCCCGGGTGGCGCCACCGATGATCGGCCTGGGCCTGCTGGAGGCGATCCCCGAGGCGGCCATCCTGGCCAATGCGGACCCAGACGACCGCGACGGCGACGGCATCCGCGGCGTGCCCAACCGGGTCTGGGACGAGGCGCTGGGCAAGACCGTGGTCGGCCGCTTCGGCTGGAAGGCGGGCCAGCCCAACCTCAACCAGCAGAACGTGCACGCCTTCTCCGGCGACATGGGCCTGACCACCAGCCTGCTGCCCCACGACGACTGCACCGAGGCCCAGGCAACCTGCCGCGCCATGCCGAACGGCGGCGAGCCCGAGGTCAGCGACAACATCCTGCGCACCGTGCTGTTCTACGCGCGCAACCTGGCGGTACCCGCCCGGCGTGGCGTCGACGACCTGGAAGTGCGGCGCGGCAAGCAGCTGTTCCACGACGCCGGCTGCCAGAAATGCCACGTCCCCAGCTATGTCACCGCGGCCGATGCCGCCGAACCCGAGCTGGCCAACCAGACCATCCGCCCCTATACCGATATGCTGCTGCACGACATGGGCGAGGGCCTGGCCGACAACCGCCCCGAGTTCGAGGCCAGCGGCCGCCAGTGGCGCACCCCGCCGCTGTGGGGCATCGGCCTGACCGAAACGGTCAACGGCCACACCCGTTTCCTCCACGACGGTCGCGCCCGCAATCTGCTGGAGGCCATCCTCTGGCATGGCGGCGAGGCGGAAAGCGCCCGACAGGCCGTCATCGACTTCGATGCCAGCGAGCGCGGCGCGCTGCTGGCCTTCCTCAACTCCCTCTAAGGAGCCCGGCATGACCCGTTCGCCCTTCGCCATCGCCCTGCTTGCCCTGGGTCTTTCCGCCTGCGGCCCGCAGGACCCGCAACAGAGCACCAGTGCGGCCCTGGCCGACGGCGTGCTGCTGCCCGCCTACGGCGCCTGGCAGCAGTCCAGCCAGAAACTGGCCGAGAGCGCCAAGGCATTCTGCGCCGGCGACCAGGACCTGGGCGCCGCCCAGCAGGCCTTCCTCACCGACGTCGCCAGCTGGGCCGCGCTGCAGCCGCTGAACGTCGGCCCGCTCGCCGAGGGCAACCGCGCCTGGCAGGTGCAGTTCTGGCCGGACAAGAAGAACCTGGTACAGCGCCAGGTCGAGGCGCTGCTGAAAAGCAAGCCGCAGCTGACCCAGGCCGACGTGGAAAAGGCCAGCGTGGTGGTGCAGGGGCTGACGGCCTACGAGTACGTGTTGTTCGATGCCGCCATCGACCTCTCCAACCCCGAGCAGAAGACCCGCTACTGCCCGCTGCTGACCGCCATCGGCGAGCACCAGCAGCAGCTCTCCGGCACCGTGCTGGAGCAGTGGCAGGCCAAGGACGGCATGGCCGCCCAGCTCAAGGCGTTCCCCAACGCCCGCTACGCCGACGCGCCCGAGGCCATGGCGGAACTGATGCGCGCCCAGATCAACGCCATCGACACCCTGAAGAAGAAGCTCGGCGCCGCCCTGGGCCGCCAGGCCAAGAGCCTGCCCCAGCCCTACCAGGCCGAGTTCTGGCGCAGCAACGCCAGCCTCTCCAGCCTCGCCGCCACCCTGGCCAGCGCCGAGCGCATGTGGCTGGGCGCGGACAAGGACGGCGTGCGCCAGCTGCTGGGCGACGAGCACAAGGAACTGGTCGAGCGTATCGACCAGCAGTACGCCGCCACCCGCCAGCAGCTGGCCAACCTGCAGCGCCCGCTGGGCGAACTGCTCGCCGACCAGG
Source organism: Pseudomonas paralcaligenes (assembly GCF_019655855.1). Lineage (GTDB taxonomy): Bacteria > Pseudomonadota > Gammaproteobacteria > Pseudomonadales > Pseudomonadaceae > Aquipseudomonas > Aquipseudomonas paralcaligenes. The sequence goes on from NZ_BPFX01000006.1 coordinate 12,284, forward strand.
CCGGCCTCGCCGAGCTGAACGCCTTCTACGACAACCTCAACGTGCTGCACCGCCTGCAGGGCGGCGAAGTGGCCAAGATCCTCGGCGTGCAGCTGGGCTTCAACGCCAACGACGGTGACTGAATGAAACGCAGAGCCTTTCTCGGCCTCGGCGGCCTGGCCCTGGCCGCCGGCGCCTTCGGCGGCTGGAAGCTGATCGACAACGGCCACCAGCCGCTGCTGCTGTCGGCCCGTGACGATGGCGACGGCAATCACTACGCCGTGGGTTACCACCTGGACGGCAGCAAGGCGTTCGCCACCCGGGTGGCCGAGCGCTGCCACGACGTGGTGCCCCACCCCAGCCTGCCGCTGGCGGTGTTCGTCGGCCGTCGGCCGAGCCGCGAGAGCTATCTGGTCGATACCCGCGACGGCCGCCTCCTGCAGACCCTGGACTCGCCGGCCGAGCGCCACTTCTACGGCCACGGCGTGTTCCACAAGAGCGGCGAGTGGTTCTACAGCACCGAGAACAACACCCGCGAACCGGGCCGCGGCGTGCTCGGGGTGTATCAGGTGCAGGGCGAGCACCTGCAGCGGGTCGCCGAGCGCTCCACCCACGGCCTCGGCCCGCACCAGTTGCTGTGGATGCCCGGCGGCGAGGAACTGGTGGTGGCCAACGGCGGCATCCGCACCGAGGCCGACAGCCGGGTGATGATGAACCTGGACGCTATGGAACCGAGCCTGGTGCTGATGCACCGCGACGGCACGCTGATCAGCAAGGAAACCCTGCCCCAGCAGATGAACAGCGTGCGCCACCTGGCTGTGGCCAGCGACGGCACCATCGTCTCCGGCCAGCAGTACGAGGGCGACCCGCAGGACGCCGTGCCGCTGCTCGCCATCAAGCGCCCGGGCCAGCCGTTCCAGCCCTTCCCCCTGGGCGAGGCCCAGCGCCTGGTGATGAACCAGTACACCGCCAGCCTGGCCATCCACGACGAGCTGCGCCTGGTGGCGCTGACCGCGCCGCGCGGCAACCGCTTCTTCATCTGGCACCTGGACAGCACCGAGCTGCTGCTCGACGCGCCGCTGGCGGACTGCGCGGGCGTCGGCGCGGTTGCCGAGGGCTTCGTGGTCACCTCCGGGCAGAGTCGCTGCCGCGTGTACGATTGTCGTGGCGAGCGGATCGCCGTCCGTCACCTGGACCTGCCGGCGGGCCTGTGGGACAACCACCTGCGCCTCGCCTGAACGGCTGACCGCCACGGCAGCCGGGCGCTCCCCCGGCGCACCTCGCTCCCTCCGCAAGGCCAGGCGACAAAATGGCTCAAGGCCGGCAGCGCGCGGCCGACCTATACTGCACATCGCGTTCGCACCCGCGCCAGACGGCGCGGTGTCGCCGGCCTGCAACGGCCGGGTGATAGGGATATCCACAGTTCCGACGCCCATCCGGGCGCCTGGGCACACCACTCCCCAGAGGCATATCCCGATGTTCCTGCAAAAATCATTGCGCGCGCAGATTCTCGCCCTGCTCGGCGGCAGCCTGGCGCTAATCCTGGTCACCGCCCTGGCCTGCTTCAGCTTCCTTTCCAGCGGCATGCAATCCTACCGGGGCCTGCTCGACGGACCGCTGCAGGCCGCCCGCCTGATCGACGCGGCCAACGTCGAATTCAAGATCCAGGTGCAGGAATGGAAGAACGTCCTGCTGCGCGGCCAGGACAGCGGCAACCTGTCCCGCTACTGGGGCCAGTTCGAGGCCCAGGAACGCAAGGTGCAGGACATCCTCGGCCAGCTCTCGACCCTGGCCGCCGACGACCGCAACCTGAAAGGCCAGGTGGACCGCCTGCGCAGCGAACACCAGACCCTGGGCGCCAACTACCGCAAGGGCCGCGACGCCTTCGTCGCCGCCAACGGCGATGCCGCGGTCGGCGACGAGGCCGTCAAGGGCATCGACCGCGCCACCAGCGAGCAGATGACCGCCCTGGTCGACCAGTTGCGCGAACAGAGCATCGAGCAGGCCGGGCAGATCAACGCCAGCGCCGACCGCACCATCCTGCTCGGCACCCTGATCATGCTCGGCGCCAGCATCGTCATCGCCCTGTTCAGCCTGTGGCTGGTCAACCGCCACCTGATCATCCCGATCCGCCACCTGATCAGCCACGTCGACGAACTCAGCCAGGGCCGCTTCGGCCAGCGGGTGGAAGTGGCGCGCAAGGATGAGCTGGGCCTGCTGGCCAGGGCCGCGAACACCCTGCGCGACTTCCTCGCCAGCACCACCGAGAGCCTGCGCCTGAGCAGCGGCAACCTGAACACCGCCAGCGGCGAGCTGAACGGCATCGCCGCGCGCATGACCGAGGGCGTCAACGAGCAGTTCGAGCGCACCGACCAGGTCGCCACCGCCATGCACGAGATGTCCGCCACCGCCCAGGAAGTGGCGCGACACGCCGCCGAGGCGGCCCACGCGGCCAACGACGCCGACGACTCCGCGCGCCAGGGCGGGCAGGTGATGACGTCCACCATCCAGACCATCACCGGCATGCGCGGCGAGATCGCCAACACCGCCGAGGTGATCCGCCAGCTGGAAAGCGACAGCGGCCGCATCGGCAAGGTGCTGGAAGTGATCCGCGGCATCGCCGAGCAGACCAACCTGCTGGCGCTCAACGCGGCCATCGAGGCGGCCCGCGCCGGCGAGCAGGGCCGTGGCTTCGCCGTGGTAGCCGACGAGGTGCGCACCCTGGCCCAGCGCACCGCCGAGTCGACCGCCGAGATCCACCAGATCATCGACACGGTGCAGTCCGGCGCGCTCAACGCGGTACGCGCCATCGAGAGCGGCCGCAGCCGCAGCGAGGAGGGCCTGGCCCAGGTCACCGAGGCCGGCGCGATGCTGGAGCGCATCACCGGCGCGGTGGAGGCGATCCGCGATATGAACCGGCAGATCGCCACCGCCGCCGAGGAGCAGACCTCGGTGGCCGAGGACATCTCGCGCAACCTCACCGAGATCACCGCCATCGCCAGTGCCAACCAGGACAACGTCGAGCGCACCCGGGCCGCCGGGCAGAACCTGCACGACCTCTCCGACGAGCTGAACCAGGTGACCCGCCGCCTGGGCGCCTGACCCCTCGGAACCGGTACAGGGACGTACCGGTTTCACGCCCATCCGTGCGGTTTGCGCGACAGTGCGTTGCGCCATGATGCCAGGGCAATGATTTGCAATTCCCGACTTTTGACTTGGTGGACAAGTCGCACTAAGGTGCCTGCTTCGCCTATTCCCAGGCCCCTCTCTGCCTTGCCAAGGAAACGGAATATGTTGCTCCGCCGCATGCTCATCATGCTGGGCGTGGTACTCGTCGTGGTGCTCGCCCTCGCCGCCTACAAAGGCTTCTCCATCTACCAGCAGATCCAGATGTTCACGGCGCCGCAGCCGGCCATCAGCGTGTCCGCCGCTCTCTCCGAGGAAAAGGCCTGGCAGAGCCGCCTGCCCGCCATCGGCACGCTCAAGGCGTTCCAGGGCGTCGACCTGACCGTGGAAGTCAGCGGCACCGTGCGCGACATGCTGTTCCGCTCCGGCGAGAAGGTCAGCCAGGGCCAGCCGCTGATCCAGATGGACAGCGCCGTGGAGCAGGCCAGCCTGGCCACCTCCGAGGCCGAGCTGAAGCTGGCGCGGGTGGAGTTCGAGCGCGGGCAGAACCTGGTCAAGCGCCAGGCCATCTCCAAGAGCGAGTTCGACCGCCTGGCCTCCGAGCTGCAGAAGGCCGACGCCAGCGTCGCCCAGCTCAAGGCCATGCTGGCCAAGAAGCGCATCAACGCGCCCTTCGCCGGCACCATCGGCATCCGCCAGGTGGACGTGGGCGACTTCCTGTCGTCCGGCACCGTCATCGCCACCCTGCAGGACCTGAGCACCCTGTTCGTCGACTTCTACCTGCCGGAACAGGCCGTGCCGCAACTGGCCATCGGCCAGCGCGTGCGCATCAGCGTGGCGGCCTACCCCGGCGAAGTGTTCGAGGGCGAGATCGGCGCCATCAACCCCAAGGTCGAGGAAAGCACCCGCAACCTGCAGGTCCGCGCCATGCTGCCGAACCCGGACAACAAGCTGCTGCCGGGCATGTTCGCCAACCTCGAGGTACTGCTGCCGGGTGAGAAAACCCAGGTGGTGGTGCCGGAAACCGCCATCACCTACACCCTCTACGGCAACTCGGTGTACGTGATCGACGAGAAGAAGGACGACAAGGGCGCCGTGGTGAAGGACGACAAGGGCCAGGCCCAGCTGGTGGTCGAACGCCGCTTCGTCAAGACCGGCGAACGCCGCGACGGCATCGTGCTGGTCCTCAAGGGCCTCAAGGCAGGCGAGCAGGTGGTCACCGCCGGCCAGCTCAAGCTGGACAACGGCGCCCATGTGGTCGTCGCCGATGATTCGTCCCTGACCAAGCACAAACAAGCCAGCGCCGGGCAGTAAGGCCCGACGCCAAGGAATCCGCTATGGCTTTCACAGATCCGTTCATCCGGCGCCCGGTGCTCGCCACCGTGGTCAGCCTGCTGATCATCCTGCTGGGCTTCCAGGCCTTCAGCAAACTGGTGATCCGCCAGTACCCGCAGATGGAAAACGCCCTGATCACGGTGACCACCGCCTACCCGGGCGCCAACGCCGAGACCATCCAGGGCTACATCACCCAGCCGCTGCAGCAGAGCCTGGCCAGCGCCGAAGGCATCGACTACATGACCTCGGCCAGCCAGCAGAACGTGTCGATCATCTCGATCTACGCGCGCATCGGCGCCGACACCGACCGGCTGTTCACCGAACTGCTGGCAAAGGCCAACGAGGTGAAGAACCAGCTGCCGCAGGACGCCGAGGACCCGGTGCTGTCCAAGGAAGCAGCCGACGCCTCGGCGCTGATGTATGTCAGCTTCTACAGCGACGAGCTGTCCAACCCGCAGATCACCGACTACCTGTCGCGGGTGATCCAGCCCAAGCTGGCCACCCTGCCCGGCATGGCCGAGGCCGAGATCCTCGGCAACCAGGTGTTCGCCATGCGCCTGTGGCTGGACCCGGTGAAGATGGCCGCCTACGGCATCACCGCCGTGGACGTGACCAGCGCCGTGCAGCGCTACAACTTCCTGGCCGCGGCCGGCGAGGTGAAGGGCGAGTACGTGGTCACCAGCATCAACGCCACCACCGACCTCAAGTCGGCCGAGGCCTTCGCCGCCATCCCGGTGAAGACCTCCGGCGACAGCCGCGTGCTGGTGCGCGACATCGCCCGGGTGGAGATGGGCGCGGAGAACTACGACTCGATCAGCTCCTTCGACGGCATCCCGTCCGTCTACATCGCCATCAAGGGCACGCCCAGCGCCAACCCGCTGGACGTCATCAAGCACGTGCGCGAGGCCCTGCCGGAGCTGGAGGCGCAGCTGCCGCCGAACCTCAAGGTGTCCATCGCCTACGACGCCACCGAGTTCATCCGCGCCTCCATCGACGAAGTGGTGAAGACCCTGGTCGAGGCGGTGCTGATCGTCATCGTGGTGGTGTTCCTGTTCCTCGGCGCCTTCCGCTCGGTGCTGATCCCGGTGATCACCATCCCGCTGTCGATGATCGGCGTGCTGTTCTTCATGCAGCTGATGGGCTACTCGATCAACCTGCTGACGCTGCTGGCGATGGTCCTGGCCATCGGCCTGGTGGTGGACGACGCCATCGTCGTGGTGGAGAACATCCACCGCCACATAGAGGAGGGCAAGACACCGTTCGATGCCTCCATCGAGGGCGCCCGCGAGATCGCCGTGCCGGTGATCTCGATGACCATCACCCTGGCCGCGGTGTACGCCCCCATCGGCTTCCTCGAAGGCCTGACCGGCGCGCTGTTCAAGGAGTTCGCCCTGACCCTGGCGGGCGCGGTGGTGATCTCCGGCGTGGTCGCCCTGACCCTGTCGCCGATGATGTGCTCCAAGTTGCTGCGCCACGAGGAAAATCCCTCGGGCCTGGCGCACAAGCTGGACATGATCTTCGACAAGCTCAAGCACCGCTACCAGAAGGCCCTGCACGGCACCCTCAACACCCGCCCGGTGGTGATCGTGTTCGGCGTGATCGTCATGTGCCTGATCCCCATCTTTCTCAAGTTCACCCACAGCGAACTGGCGCCGGAAGAGGACCAGGGCATCGTGTTCCTGTTCGCCAACGCACCGCAGCCGACCAACCTGGACTACATGAACGCCTACACCGACCAGTTCGTGAAGATCTTCAAGGAGTTCCCCGAGTACTACTCGTCCTTCCAGATCAACGGCTTCGACGGCGTGCAGTCCGGCATCGGCGGCTTCCTGCTGACGCCCTGGGGCGAGCGTGATCGCACCCAGATGGAGCTGCTGCCGGAGGTCCAGGCCAAGCTCAATGACATCCCTGGCCTGCAGATCTTCGGCTTCAACCTGCCGTCGCTGCCGGGCACCGGCGAGGGCCTGCCGTTCCAGTTCGTGATCAACACGCCAAACGACTACGAGTCGCTGCTGCAGGTGACCGAGCGGGTCAAGCAGCAGGCCATGGAGTCCGGCAAGTTCGCCTTCCTCAACGTCGACCTGGCGTTCGACAAGCCCGAGGTGGTGGTCGACATCGACCGCGCCAAGGCCGCGCAGATGGGCGTGTCGATGCAGGATCTGGGCGCCACCCTGGCCATCCTGCTCGGCGAGGGCGAGATCAACCGCTTCACCATCGACGGTCGCAGCTACAAGGTGATCGCCCAGGTCGAGCGGCCCTACCGCGACAACCCGGGCTGGCTGAGCAACTACTACGTCAAGAGCGAGAGCGGCGAGATGGTGCCGCTGGGCACCCTGATCAAGGTCAGCGACCGCGCGCGGCCGACCAAGCTCAAGCAGTTCCAGCAGCTCAACGCGGCGATCATCGAGGGCGTGCCGATCGTCAGCATGGGCGAGGCGGTGGAGACCGTCGCGCAGATCGCCCAGAAGGAGGCGCCACGCGGCTACACCTTCGACTACGCCGGCGCCTCGCGCCAGTACATCCAAGAAGGCAGCGCGCTGTACGTCACCTTCGCCCTGGCGATGGCGATCATCTTCCTGGTGCTGGCGGCGCAGTTCGAGAGCTTCCGCGACCCGCTGGTGATCCTGGTGACCGTGCCGCTGTCGATCTGCGGCGCGCTGATCCCGATCTTCCTCGGCTTCTCCAGCATGAACATCTACACCCAGGTGGGCCTGGTGACGCTGATCGGCCTGATCAGCAAGCACGGCATCCTGATCGTCGAGTTCGCCAACCAGCTGCGCCGCGACAAGGGCCTGTCGGTGCGCGACGCGATCGAGGAAGCCGCGTCGATCCGCCTGCGCCCGGTGCTGATGACCACCGCGGCGATGGTGTTCGGCATGGTGCCGCTGATCCTCGCCACCGGGGCGGGCGCGGTGAGCCGCTTCGACATCGGCCTGGTGATCGCCACCGGCATGTCCATCGGCACCCTGTTCACCCTGTTCGTGCTGCCCTGCGTGTACACCCTGCTGGCCAGCCCGGACAAGGCACCGGCGGCCGTACCGGCCCACTGAGCCGCCCTCCCCCGGCGACTCGAAAGGCTATGTACCCGTTATTCTGCTCTTGTGGGAGCGGCTGGGCGGCACTCCGATTGGCCGCGAAATTCGCGGATAAATCCGCTCCCAGGCATGCAACAACTAACGGGGACATAGCCACTCGAAAGCCGATGCCGGCGCAAACCGGCATCGGCTTTTTTCATGCGCCGCGCACCCGCTGCCCAGGGTGTGAAAAAGCCGTCAATTGCTGCCGAACGGCGATGGCTCGGGGTATCTTTGCGCCACCTTTGCCGGCTGCCTGCCGAAGGAGCTTTCCATGCGCATCCTCCTGGTCGAGGACAACCGCGACATCCTGGCCAACATGGCCGACTACCTGCAGATCAAGGGCTACACCGTGGACTGCGCCCAGGACGGCCTGTCCGGGCTGCGCCTGGCCAGCAGCGAGCACTACGATCTGCTGGTGCTGGACATCATGCTGCCCGGCATCGACGGCTACACCCTCTGCCGGCGCCTGCGCGAAGAAGCACGGCGCGACACGCCGGTGATCATGCTCACCGCCCGCGACCAGCTGAACGACCGGCTGCAGGGTTTTCAGGCGGGTGCCGACGACTACCTGATCAAGCCCTTCGCCCTCTCCGAACTGGCCGCACGCATCGAGGCGGTGCTGCGCCGCAGCCTGGGCGGCGGCAAGCGGCTGCTGCAGGTGGGCGACCTCAGCTACGACCTCGACACCCTGGAGATCACCCGCGCCGACAAGCCCCTCAAGCTCAACCCAGTGGGCCTCAAGCTGCTCGCACTGCTGATGCAGAAGAGCCCGCACGTGGTACGCCGCGAGGTGCTGGAAGAGGCGCTCTGGGGCGACGACTGCCCGGACAGCGACAGCCTGCGCAGCCATGTGCACCAGTTGCGCCAGGTGATCGACAAACCCTTCCCCCAGGCGCTGCTGCAGACCGTGCACGGCGTCGGCTACCGACTCGCGGAACCGGGCAATGGAGTTTAGGCAGAGCCTTTCGCGGCGCATCGTCATCGCCTTCGTGCTGATGACGGCCCTGGTCGGCGGCACCTTCGCCTTCGGCATCGTCGAAACCGTCCACCAGGTCGAGGAGCGGCTGATCTCCCAGGAGCTGAGCGGCGACCTCGGGCGTTTCCTGAAGATGGAGAGCATCTCCGACTGGCGCCACGAGCCGGAGCCGGGCCAGCTCTTCTATTTCAGCGGCGGCCAGGGCGACTTCGCCCTGCCACCGGACCTGCAGGGGCTGTCGCTGGGGTTCCACGAGGTGTTCCGTGGCGACAAGGCATTCCATGGATTCGTACAGGTCGTCGACGGTCGCCGCTACGTGCTGCTGCAGGACCAGAGCGGCTTCGAGGACCGCGAGCAACTGCTGTTCGCCGTGGTCCAGGTGGGCTTCCTGATCAGCCTCGCCCTGTCCGGCCTGCTCGGCTGGCTGCTGGCGCGCAAGGTCATCGAGCCGGTGGTCCGGCTGTCGCGCCAGGTACGTGCGCCCGAACAGCTGCTGGACGAAGCCCCGCGGCTGGCGAAGGACTACGCCAGCGACGAGGTGGGCCAGCTGGCCGCCTCCTTCGATACCACCCTGGGGCTGCTGCGCCGCGCGCTGATGCGCGAGCGGCTGTTCACCAGCGACGTCAGCCATGAGCTGCGCACGCCTCTCATGGTGCTGGCCAGCTCCTGCGAACTGCTGCTGGAAAGCTCCTGCCTGGACAACCGCAGCAGGACCCAGGTGCAGCGCATCGCCAACGCCTGCGAAGAAATGCGCGGTCTGGTGCAGACCTTCCTGACCCTGGCCCGTGCGCGCCAGGAAGATGCCGGCGGCACGCTCCGGGGCACCCTGGGCGAGGTCGCCGACGACCTGGTCGCGCAATGGCGGCCGGCCATCGAGGCCAAGGGGCTGTCCTTCGACTACCAGCCGGAACGGACCGGCGACCAGCGCTACAACGCACCACTGCTGAAGTCGGTGCTGGGCAACCTGCTGCGCAACGCGCTGCACTACACCGAGCATGGACGCATCAGCCTGCGCCTGGACGAGCAGGGCTTCGTGGTCGAGGACAGTGGCGTGGGCATCCCCGCCGCCGAGCGCGAGGCGATGTTCCAGCCCTTCGTGCGCGGCGGCTCGGCCCGGGGAGAAGGACTCGGCCTGGGGCTGTCGCTGGTGCAGCGGATCTGCGAGAACCAGGGCTGGAGCGTGGAGCTGTCGGACGCCGAGCCGAGGGGCTGCCGGTTCCAGGTCACCCTGATGGGCGGACACGCCGTCTGACGGAAAAAGTTCCGCCCCACACCTCGTTCTGTCATATTCGCCCGGCAGTGTGAATCGCTCCCATTTCCACCCTGAACGCGACTCTACCGTTCGTCTGCCCGAACGGCGCACCAGTCCACCGTGTTCTAGCGTTTTCTGTGCAGTGCTTGGCAGTGCTTTCAAGGGGTTGCTTGAATGAAACTAGAAATCGCTCGAGGTATGTTCCTCGTAGGTGCCCTTGGCGTCACCGCCCTGGCCGCGGCGGCCTGGCAGGAGCCAGGCCCGCAGGTGCTGGACGCCATCAGCTGTGCCAAGCAGCAATGTCCGGCGGTTTCCACCCGCCACGGCAGCCTTGCCGCGGCCGACGTGAACGGCGACAACCTGCTGTTACTGATGGTGGGCCTCTCCCACGCCCTGAAGGGCGAGCAGTAGCCCCACTTGCCTTGTAGGGTGCGCCACGCGCACCGGTAAGCCCGTACCCCCGGTGCAGCCCCACACTGCACTAGTCCATGGGCATACATAGCCCAATTACGTGTTGGTGGCGCAATCCTGCTTTTGTGGGAGCGGCTGGGCGACATGCCGATTGGCCGCGACATTCGCGGATAAATCCGCTCCCACAAGGTGTGCAGCAACCCACGTGGGCATAGCCAAAAGAAAAGCCCCGCCTGGAACCAGGCGGGGCTTTTTCGTTTCAGCTCGGGGGAGCCAGGTCGGCTTACATCATGCCGCCCATGCCACCCATGCCGCCCATGTCAGGCATGGCCGGAGCGGCCTTGTCTTCCGGGATGTCGGCGACCATCGCCTCGGTGGTGATCATCAGACCGCCGATGGAGGCAGCAGCCTGCAGGGCGGAACGGGTGACCTTGGCCGGGTCCAGGATGCCCATCTCGATCATGTCGCCATAGGTATCGGTGGCGGCGTTGAAGCCGTAGTTGCCGGAACCGCTCTTCACCTTGTCGACCACCACGCTCGGCTCGCCGCCGGCGTTGGCGACGATCTGGCGCAGCGGAGACTCGACGGCGCGACGCAGCAGGGCGATACCGACGTCCTGATCCTCGTTGTCGCCCTTCAGGCCGTCGATGGCTTGCAGGGCACGTACCAGGGCGACACCGCCGCCAGGCACCACGCCTTCTTCCACTGCGGCGCGGGTCGCGTGCAGGGCGTCTTCGACACGGGCCTTCTTCTCTTTCATCTCGACTTCGGTGGCAGCGCCGACCTTGATCACGGCAACACCGCCAGCCAGCTTGGCCAGACGCTCTTGCAGCTTCTCCTTGTCGTAGTCGGAAGAGGTCTCTTCGACCTGCTTGCGGATCTGCGCAACACGAGCCTCGATGTCGGCCTGAGCGCCGGCACCGTCGATGATGGTGGTGTTTTCCTTGTTTAGCACGACGCGCTTGGCGTTACCCAGGTGCTCCAGGGTGGCGCCTTCCAGCGACAGGCCGACTTCCTCGGAAATCACGGTACCGCCGGTCAGGATGGCGATGTCCTGCAGCATGGCCTTGCGGCGGTCGCCGAAGCCCGGAGCCTTGACGGCCGCGACCTTGACGATGCCACGCATGTTGTTGACCACCAGGGTGGCCAGGGCTTCGCCTTCCACGTCTTCGGCGACGATCAGCAGCGGACGGCCGGACTTGGCGACGGCTTCCAGCACCGGCAGCAGCTCGCGGATGTTGGAGATCTTCTTGTCCACCAGCAGCAGCAGCGGGCCTTCCAGCTCGGCGACCATGGTGTCCGGCTTGTTGATGAAGTACGGGGACAGGTAGCCACGGTCGAACTGCATGCCTTCGACGACGGACAGTTCGTTTTCCAGGCCCGAGCCTTCTTCAACGGTAATCACGCCTTCCTTGCCGACCTTCTCCATAGCCTCAGCGATGATGTCGCCGATGGAGTTGTCGGAGTTGGCGGAGATGGTGCCTACCTGAGCAATGGCCTTGGTGTCGGCGCACGGCTTGGATAGCTCCTTCAGCTGGGCAACGATGGCCGCAGTGGCCTTGTCGATGCCGCGCTTGAGGTCCATCGGGTTCATGCCGGCGGCGACGGATTTCAGGCCTTCGTTGACGATGGCCTGGGCCAGAACGGTGGCGGTGGTGGTGCCGTCACCGGCGGCGTCGTTGGCCTTGGAGGCGACGTCCTTGACCAGCTGGGCGCCCATGTTCTCGAACTTGTCCTTCAGCTCGATCTCTTTGGCGACGGAGACGCCGTCCTTGGTGATCAGCGGAGCGCCGAAGCTGCGGTCCAGGACCACGTTGCGGCCTTTCGGGCCGAGGGTCGCTTTTACCGCGTCGGCCAGGACGTTGACGCCGACCAGCATCTTCTTGCGAGCGGAATCGCCGAATTTGACTTCTTTAGCAGCCATGGTGGTTGTTCCTCAATTCTTGGTTAAACGGAGATTCGCGGGGATCAGGCTTCGACGACGGCGAGGATTTCATGCTCGCCCATCACCAGCAGGTCTTCGCCGTCGACCTTGACGGTGTTGCTGCCGGAGTACGGGCCGAACACCACCTTGTCACCGACCTTGACGGCCAGCGGACGGACTTCGCCGTTGTCCAGAACCTTGCCGGTACCGACGGCGACGACTTCACCCTGGTTCGGCTTCTCGGCGGCCGAACCCGGCAGCACGATGCCGCCAGCGGTCTTGGTCTCTTCTTCGCTACGACGGATGACGACGCGGTCATGCAGAGGACGAAGCTTCATTGTCGATCTCTCCTGAGTCAGTTGTTTTCACTGGCCGGCGACTGCGCCGGCGGGTTTAGGCAATGTCCGGCGGGGCCGGATTGCGGCACGCTCGGGGCGCACCGCGGAAAAGTGTTCCACCGAAGCGGCAGAAACCTTGCGGTGAACGCTAGATAGGGGCGCTCAAGGGTATTTCAAGGGCGGACGGTGAAAAATTTTATGGCCGCCGGGTGCGCGGTGCGCACCGATGGGCCTCAATCGCGGCGCTGGTACTCGCCCTCGATCACATGCGGATGGGTCTGGCCGGACTGCGCCTGGGGATCGTCGAAGAAGGCACGCTGGCGCAGGGCCTGCTCCTGGGCACGGCGCTGCAGGCGGCCGATCATCAGGCGGCGGGTGAAAGGAATCAGGCAGAGCAGGCCGAACACGTCGCTGATGAAGCCCGGCAGCAGCAGCAGGCCACCGCCGACGGCAATCAGCAGCCCCTCGAACATCTCCTGCTCGGGCATCTCGCCGCGCGCCAGCTTCTCGCGCGCACGCCAGGCGGTGGCGACACCGGCCACCCGCAGCAGGATGCTGCCGAGCACCGCCGTGCCGATGACCAGCAGCAGGGTGGGCAGCACGCCGATGGCGCTGCCGACCTTGATCAGCACGGCCAGCTCAATGATCGGGAACAGCAGGAACAGAAAGAGAAAAGCGCGCATCGCAGAGTCCTTGGCGGAAGAACGGCTTCCGATAGGGAGGAAGTATGGGGCCGCAGGCTGAATTCAACCTGAAACCGGCCCGACGGTCGGCCAGGTCTCGGCGCGAGCCAGCAATACCAGGGCCTGGCGCACGGCGCCCGGGTTGTTACAGGATGTTGGAAAGGCCAGCCAGTACAGCGCCTTGCCGATGCGCAGGTGGAAACCCTCGCTGTCGATGCCGACCAGTCGCGCCGGTTCGTGGTCCGACAGGCCGGCCAGCTGTACGTAGTGGGCGATGGCGCTGGCGTGGTCGTCGTTCATGTGTTCGACCATGCCGCGCTCGGCCTCGCCCGCGTGCGGGTTGGCCAGGTTCACATCCTGCAGCCAGTGGATGGCCCCGAAGCCGCCGATGAAGCGCCAGCGCACCGGCTCCAGCACCCAGAAATCGAAGTCGTGGGCAGTGTGATAGTCGCGCGACTCGGGAAAGTAGCGGTAGTAGCGCTCGGCGGCGACCTCGATGTCGGCCGGCGCTTGCAACTGCCGAGCCTCGGCCAGCAGGGTCAGGCGCCCGGCGGCCTGCACGTCCTCGGCGCCACGTTCGCCAACCAGCAGCGAACACTTGGCATCCTTCTGCAGGTTGTGGGTGTGCTGGGCGATGCGGCTGATCAGGATCAGCGGTCGACCCTGCCCATCCAGGCAATAGGGCACCACCGATCCGAAAGGGAAGCCCGGCATGCTCTTGGAATGGGTGGAAAGCACACCCCGGTATTCCTTGAGCAGCAATTCTCGGGCATTCTTTTCCGCCGTCATGCTCAATTTATGACTCCTCGCTGAGAATTCGTCGAAAACAAAACGGACAGGCGCCCGGAATAACCGTGGCGCCAGCGAGGCCATCTGCCAGACCTTCGAGGAGTAGTGTTATGGAACTCAAAGACAAAGTCATCATCATCACCGGCGGCTGCCAGGGCTTGGGTCGCGCCATGGGCGAGTACCTCGCAGCGCGCGGCGCCCGACTGGCGCTGGTCGACCTGAACCAGGAGAAACTGGACAAAGCCGTGGCCGCCTGCAAGGCCGCCGGTGGCGACGCCCGCGCCTACCTGTGCAACGTGGCCAACGAGGAGCAGGTGACCCACATGGTCGCCCAGGTGGCCGAGGACTTCGGCGCCATCAACGGCCTGGTCAACAACGCCGGCATTCTGCGCGACGGCCTGACCATCAAGGTCAAGGACGGCGAGATGACCAAGATGAGCCTGGCCCAGTGGCAGTCGGTGATCGACGTCAACCTGACCGGCGTGTTCCTGTGCACCCGCGAAGTGGCGGCGAAGATGATCGAGCTGAAGAACCAGGGCGCGATCGTCAACATCTCCTCCATCTCCCGCGCCGGCAACATGGGCCAGGCCAACTACTCCGCGGCCAAGGCCGGCGTCGCCGCCGACACCGTGGTATGGGCCAAGGAACTGGCGCGCTACGGCATCCGCGTGGCCGGCGTCGCGCCGGGCTTCATCGAGACCGAGATGACCGGCGGCATGAAGCCGGAAGCCCTGGAGAAGATGACCTCCGGCATCCCGCTGCGCCGCATGGGCAAACCGGCCGAGATCGCCCACTCGGTGGCCTACATCCTGGAAAACGACTACTACACCGGTCGCATCCTCGAACTGGACGGCGGCCTGCGCCTGTAACCGCGACGGAGCCCCGCCCCGGCGGGGCTCCAGCCCCTCGATCTTCCGACTCCCCCGCCCTACCCGGCTCGATAATGGCTGGGCGCCTTGCCCGTCCACTTGAGAAACGCCCGGCGGAAGTTGGACGGGTCGCTGAAGCCCAGCAACTGGGCGATCTCGAACAGCGGCAGGTGGGTGGTCTCCAGATACTGCAGGGCCAGCCGCTTGCGCACTTCGTCGAGCACCTGCTGGTAGCTGGTGCCGGCCGCCGCCAGATGGCGACGCAGACTGCGGCCGCTGGTGTGCAGCGCCTGGGCGGCGCTGTCCAGGCTGGGAAAGTCGCCAGGGCGCGCCAGCAACAGGCGCCGCAGGCGGCTGAGCAATCCTTCCTGCACATCCAGGGTGGCCAGCAGGGCCTCGCACTGCTGCTCGCACATCTGCATGGTGGCCGGGTTGGCCAGGGCCATGGGCCGATCCAGGTAGTGGCGCGGCAAACGGAACCAGTGCCAGAGCTGATCGAACTGAGGCTGCACGGCGAAGGCCTCCAGATAGCGTTCGGCATGCCCCGGCGCGGGAAAGGTGAAGCCGACCTCGATACCCATCGGCCGCTCGCCGAGGAGGAACTGGGCGATGGCATACAGGCTACCGAACAGTCCCTCTGCGGCGAACCGGCCGAGCATGCCGAGCGGAATCGACTCGCTGGCACGCAGCTCCAGCCAGTCCGCGCTTTCCACCAGTTCCAGATCGAAGGTCAGGCCCAGCACCCGGTAGTACTTGAGCGCGAACTGCACGGCGCGGCCCAGGTTGGCGCTGGACAACAGGGCATAGCCGAGAATCCCGTGGGTCGAGGCGTTCAGGCGCAGGCCGAGCAGCAGGCCCAGTGCCGGCTCATCGCAGAGCGATAGCGCGGCGCCAGCCAGCTGGTGGAAGTCGGCGAGGGAGAGCCTGCCGGTCGGATTGTGCAACAGCTCCGCGCGCAGCCCGGCGGTGGACAGCAGGCGCTCGCGGGCGACGCCGAACTCGCCGGCGAGCTGCAGCAGCGCCTCGGCGTAGGTGATCGGCACGAGTTCCGAATGCAGGGTCAGGGGTTTGCTCATGTCCTGCTCGTCCGCCGCTGGCCGGATATGACCTGAAGAATGGCTGAAGATAACCTTGTTCCGGAAAAGCCGGCAAGCCCATAGTCGGGGCATCGATAACAACAAGATGGGAGGCCGCATGCACTGCCCTACCCCGCACGACCTGCTGATCAAGCCGCGCCAGCCGGAATTCGCCTTTCCCTCGCCCTGGGTGCGTCACTGGCATGGCGGCGACGCGTTCAAGAGCCACTTCTTCGATGCCATGTCGCTGCTGTTCCCCGATGGCGAGCGCTTCTTCATCGATTCTGTGCGTGCCTACCGGGACCAGGTGACCGACCCGCACCAGCAGGCGCAGATCCGCGGCTTCATCGGCCAGGAAGCCCACCACAGCCGCGAGCACCAGCACTACAGCGACGCCCTGCGCGATGTCGGCTACGACCTGGACTATCTGGAGCGACGCCTGAAGAGGCGCCTGGCCTTCGTGCGCAAGCACCTGCCGCCCAAGGTGCACCTGGCCGCCACCACCGCCGTGGAACACCTGACGGCGATCATGGCCGACGCGATCCTGCAGAACCCGGACTGGCTGGCCGGCGCCGATCCCGACATGGCCCGCCTGTGGCGCTGGCATGCGCTGGAAGAGAGCGAACACAAGGCGGTGGCCTTCGACCTCTACCAGCAGGTCTGCGGCAAGTCCTGGCTGCGCCGCCGCGCCATGCTGCAGAGCACTTTCTTCTTCACCCTGGACACGTTCAAGGGCCTGGTGCACATGCTGCGCCGCGACGGCCTGCTGGCGAGCTGGCGGGTGTGGAAGGACGGCCTGGCCTGGCTGTGGGGCAGTCGCGGCATCCTCCGACCGCTGGTGCGCGCCTACCTCGACTTCTACCGGGCGGACTTCCACCCCTGGCAGCACGACAACCTGCAGCTGATCCTGGAGAGACGCCGGGAGTTCGACCTGCCCGCCGAGGTCAGCTGATCAGCCCGAGTCCCTTGGCCCGGGCCACCGCCTGGGTCCGCCGCTCGACGCCGAGCTTGCTGTTGATGTGGCGCGCATGGGTCTTGACCGTGTGCAGGGAGATGAACAGCCGCTCGCTGATTTCCTGATTGGAACAGCCCAGGGCGATCAGCCTCAGCACCGCCAGTTCGCGGGTGCTGAGCGCCTCGGCCGCACCGACGGGCAAGGACTCCACTTCCTGATCCCCCGGCAACCACTGCAGCAATTCTTCGCCGAGCGGCGTGGGGCGCACGGTCTGCAACTGCGCGCGCAACCAGGCCGGCTGGTGGACGAGCAGCTCGTAGAACGGTAGCAGGGCACCGCCACCACCGCCCTCCAGGCTGCTCGCCAGTTGCTGCTGGGCATCGCGCTCGCGCCCTCCGGCATACAGCAGCATGCTCAGCTGGACCTGGGCGAACACGGCCATCAGCTGCCCACCCTGGGCCTGGGCGCGCTGTAGCAATGCGCGCAGGCGCCGCTCCGCCGCCTCCGGCTCACCCTGGCGCCGTTCCAGGGCCGCCTGCTGCAACTCGATGTGCAGCGACAGCTGGGGATGGAACTCCGGCGCACAGGCCGCCTGCTCGCCGCCGTAGGTCTCGGCCAGGCGCAGGAGCCAGGCGTTGGCCAGGTCGACCTGGCCCTGGCTGAGCCACAGCTCGCACTTGGTCACCGTAATCATCGCCAGGTAGTACACCGGCGGGATATCCCACACGTGCATCAGGCGCTCGGCCTCGGCCAGGTGGGCGAACGCCTCGTTGAACCGCCCGACCCTGCCCTCCTCGCTCGCGAGGAAGCAGTAGCCCACCAGCAGGCTGATGTCGCGACAGCCACGGGCCTCGGCGATACCGGCCTGGATGCGCGCGCGGGCTTCCTCCGGGCGCAGGCGCAGGCAGAGCAGGAGCCCCTCGTACAGGGACAGGCGCGCGCGCACCGCATAGACCCGCCGCGACGACAGGTCACTCAGGCGATCCAGGCCGGTGCGCACTTCCTCCAGCGCGCGCACTATTTCGCCGCGGGCCAGCAGGACCCGGGCGCGGCCGTAGTGGCAGAAGGCCTCGAACAGCGGGTTCTCCTGGCGCTGGGCCAGCTCCAGGGCCTCGCGGTTGAGGCCGCGGGCACGCCACAGATCGCCGCGCACCACCGCCAGGTTGGCCAGCGTGGCGAGACACAGCAGGCGCGCGCCGTAATGCTGGGTGGCCGCTCCGGCCAGCGACTGGGTGCAATAGAGTTCCGCCCTCTCGCTGTCGCCGCGGCCACGGGCGATCACGCCGCTGACGGCCAGCCATTGCGTCATCAGGGACTGCTGCTCCGCCGGGCTGGGCGCAGGCAGGAAACGCTCGAGATGGCCGACCAGCTGCTCGGCGGCATCCAGCTGGCAGGCCAGGGCCAGCGCCCAGCCGTAGAGCAGAATCAGGCGCGGCGAACTGGTCAGCAGGCTGTCGGGCAGGTCCATCTTCCAGCGCAGCAGCATGGCGACGTTCTGCTCGGCGAGCAGCTGCTCCTCGGACAGGTTCTGCACCAGGCTGGCCGCCACGTCGGGGTGGCCGGCACGCAGCGCCTGTTCGATCGCTTCGTCCAGCTGGCCCTGGCCACTGAACCAGCGGCAGGCGCGCAGGTGCAGGCGCGTCTGCTGGCTGGCCGGGTTGGCCCGCAGCAGGTCGGAGAACAGGTGGTGGTAACGGAACCAGCGGCCCTGGTCGTCGAGGGGCACCAGGAACACCTGGTGGGCCTGCAGGTGCTGGAGAATGGCGGCACTGTCGTGGCTGTCACGCACCGCATCGCACAGCTCGGCGCAGAAGCGCTCCAGGCAGGCGGTGTCGTAGAGGAAGGCCTGCAGTTCGGGGGTCTGGCGCTCGATCACCTCTTCCAGCAGGTAATCGCGGACCATGCCCTGGGCGCCGCTCAGGACACACTCGCCACCGGCGGACGTCAGCAACCACAGGCGCAGGCCGGCGACCCAGCCCTCGCTGCGCTGCAACAGGCTGTCCAGCAGCTCGCCGGGCAGCTCGGCGCCCTGGGACAGGAGCAGTTCGCGGGTCTCGTCCAGGGTCAGGCGCAGGTCCTGCTCCTGCAGCTCCAGCAACTGGCGCGACAGGCGCAGGCGGGCCAGGTGCCAGTCGGGGCGCTGGCGACTGGTGACGAGCACCAGCATGCCGGGCGGCAGGTGGTTGAGGAAGAATTGCAGGCAGCGGTCCAGCACCGGCCCCTGGGCCAAGTGGTAGTCGTCCAGCACGAGCAGCAGCGGGTTGTTCGGATCGAGCACCCTGCCCAAGTCGTCGAGAAGTCCGTCCAGCAGCTCCTCGAAGGCGAAGGGCTGGTGGCGCTGGCGCATCTTCAGCAGGCCCAGCGCCTCGTCGCCGAGCCGCGGGAAATGCTGGCGCACGCCCTCCAGCAGGCGCTCGAGAAACCGCCCCGGATCGCTGTCACGGCCATTGAGAGCGAGCCAGAGGCTCCGCCAGCCGGCCGGCAGCCCCTCGCAGAACTCGATGGCCAGGGAACTCTTGCCGAAACCGGCGGGCGCGGTGACCAGCAACAGGCGCCCCGCCATCCCTTCCTCCAGGCGCTGGCACAGCCGCGGGCGGCGTACATGACCTTCGGGCAGGGGCGGACGAAAGAATCGCCCCTCGCCGGTGACCACCGGAAAGCTGGCGAAAGGTGTGGAGCGGGACAGATCGGTCACGGGGGTGGTCGGTATCCGGGGGCGCGAATTGTCCGCAGCCTATCCCCTCCCACCTCGCATTTGAAGCCCGGGCAGGCCTCCGAAACAAAAAAGTGCCGGGAGCACTTTTCCGATGCCGCCCTCCGAAGGCGGATGGCGACCATGAATGGCAGCCACAAAAAAGCCGGCACGAGGCCGGCTTCTTCGAGTGCAGCGGGGATTAACGCACGCCGGCCTGACGCAGGGCTGCCGGGGTGAAGTCGGTGGTCGCGGCCTTGTAGCCGAAGTCGTAGGCCTTCTTCTCCTCGTTCTTCATGCCCAGGGCCAGGTAGCGGCCGGAGATCACGTCGTAGAGGGTTTCCACGGTGTGCCACGGCACTTGCTTGTCGTAGTAGTACTGGGAATGGGCCTCGGCAACGCGCCACAGGGAGCCACGACCGTCGTAGTGGTCGATCACCACGGCTTGCCAGGTGTCCTCGTCGATGTACATGTCACGCTTGGCGTAGATGTGACGCTCGCCTGCCTTCAGGGTAGCGGTCACCTGCCAGACGCGGTGCAGCTCGTAGCGGGTCAGGTCCTGGTTGATGTGGCCGGCCTTGATCACATCGGCGTATTTCAGCTTCGGCGAGTCGAGGTCGTAGGAGTTGTACGGGATGTAGATTTCCTTCTTGCCCACCAGCTTCCAGTCGTAGCGATCCGGAGCGCCGTTGTACATGTCCAGGTTGTCCGAGGTACGCAGACCGTCGGCGGCGGTACCCGGGCCGTCGTACGACACCTGCGGCGCGCGGCGCACGCGGCGCTGACCGGCGTTGTACAGCCAGGCCAGACGCGGCTCCTTCACCTGGTTCAGGGTCTCGTGCACCAGCAGGACGTTACCGGCCAGACGCGCGGGCGCGGTCACACGCTGCTTGAAGTAGAACAGGATGTTGCTCGGCTTGCTCGGATCGTAGTCGGTCAGGCTGGTCGGGAAGACGAATTCATCCTGGAAGTACACCAGGCTGAACGAGCCGTTCGCCTGCGGGGTGGCCTGGGTCACCAGGCGACGCACGCTGCCGCCGCGATAGCGGGTGATCTGGTTCCAGACCACTTCCAGGCCGTTCTGCGGAATCGGGAACGGGTTGGCGGTCTTGAAGTTCTCCAGACCGTTGCCGCCCTCTACCAGCTTGGTATTGGTGGCGTTGTGCTTGGTGTCGTCCAGCACGTTCTGCGGCAGGGTCGCGGAACGGTGGGTGGTGTACACCGGCATCTTGTAGGTGTCCGGGTAGCGCTTGAACATCGCCAGCTGGCCGGGGGTCAGCTTGTCCTTGTACTGCTCGACGTTCTGCGCGGTGATGGTGAACTGCGGCTTCTCGTTGGCGAACGGGTTGGACAGGAAGCCCTTGTCGTCGGCGGTGCCCGCGTTCTGCGGCAGGCCGCCGGTCCACTCGGGGATGGTGCCATCGGCATTGCCGGCCTTCTCGGCGCCGACCGGGGTCAGGGTGGTGCCGAGCTTGGCGGCTTCGTCGGCGGAAACGGCAGCCATTACGCTGGTGGCCAGCATGGACAGCGCCAGCGCACCGGATTGCAGCAGGTATTTAGTTGTTTTCATGTGCATACGTTCCTAATGGTTCTATTCCGTCAGAAGTTCACGCCAAGGCTCAACGCAACGAAGTCGCGGTCGATGTTGGTGTTGTACTCGCCACCGAAGAAGTCGGTGTAGGACAGGCTGGCGGTGTAGGTATTCTGGTACTCGGCGTCCACGCCGACGCTGATGGCCTTGCTGCCTTCGTTGAAGGTCGGGCTGTAGCCATCCACGTCGTGAGACCAGGACAGGTTGGGCTTCAGGTTCACACCGGCGAAGACGTCGTTGTAGTCCAGGCTGGCGCGAACGCGGTAACCCCAGGAGGTGTTGGTGAAGTAACCCTTGTTATTACACTCCTGCGGGTTGGCGGTGTTGGCGATACCGGTGCAGAGGCTGTTGGTGGGCAGTGCGCCGGAGCCGAACTCGGGTGCGCGGCCGAAGCGCAGCTCGTTCTGCCCCAGGTTGCTCACGTGGGTGTAACCGACTTCGCCGACCAGGGTCAGACGCTCGGCGAACAGCACCTGATCGACGAACTGGGTGACGGTGACCTGGGCCTGGGTCATCGGCTTGCGCACGTAACCCTTGATCTGCTCGCCGTCACCGAACGCGGCGTGGCCGCTGGTGAAGATCGGGCTGTTGGTGGAGACGCCCAGCGCCTGGGCCACCGGGCCCTGGGCGATGGAAGCCAGGGTCAGGTCGAAGTTGTTGAGCTGCATCGGCATGTTCGGCCGGTAGCTCAGTTCACCGGACACGGCGGTGGAGCCGACGTTGGTGGTGAAGCTCACACCGTGCAGGCGGATGTCTTCCGGGTAGTCCAGGTGGTACTTGGCATACAGCTCGCCGGTGGCGGGGTTCTCCACCGAGCCGGGGCTCAGGTAGATGTCCCGGCCAGCCTGGTAGGACAGGATGGGAGTGCGGCTGTGGTAGTTCATGGTGTAGAAGCCGAACTCGGTGTCGTTCAGCTCCGGCGAGAACCAGCGAATGGCCACGCCCCACTGGCCGCTGTCGCGGGCATCGTTGTCGCCGGTGCGGCCGACGTAGCGGTAGCCGGCGCCGCCGGGGCCGTCGAAGTCGCTGCCGAGCACGGCCAGGCGATCGGTACAGCCGTCAGCCGCCACGTCTACGGAGAAGAAAGTGCCGCAGTTGTCGAGTACCGACTGATCCCATTCCAGCTGATAGAAGGCTTCGGCCGAGACGTTTTCGGTCAGGCTCTGGGAAACGTAGAACATGTTGACCGGGATCAGGCCTTCCTTGATCTCGGCACCCGGACGGCGGAACGCGGCTACGTCGACGGGGTTGATGGAGTTGACGGAGTTGAAGATGAAGGTGCTCTCACCCCAGCTCACCACCTGCTTGCCCAGGCGCACACTGCCCGGCTGATCCGCCAGGGTGTAGTTGTGGTAGAGGAAGGCGTCGAGAAGCTGCACGCCCGAGGCCTGGGCAGCTTCCTTGCGGTTGTGGTCGTCGATGTCGTACAGCAGGCGGTGCTCGTCCTTCAGCTCGAAGTCATACCAGTACTTGCCACGGACGAAGACGCCGGTATCCCCGTATTTCAGCTCGAGGTCGTGGATGCCCTTGAAGATTTTGGAGAAGGTCTCGCCCTTCTTGAAGTTCAGGCGGCCATCGTCACCGGTCTGGGAGGAGGCGGAGCCCCCATTGCGCTGACCGACCAGCGAAGGATCCGCGTTGCGCACCGACCAGCTGGCACCAACGGACATGGAGGAATCGAGCTGACCTTCGATCTCCCCGATGTTGAAGTTGACGCCGAATGCCGGGGCAGCGAGGGTTGAGGCGAAGCTGACTGCCAGAGGCAGTTTGGCCATGCGCCAGAACGGTTTATGGGTTGTCATCGACGCTACTCCATTGTTTTTTTGTTATGGATGCTGCGGACTATATCCAGCGCCCCCCGAGGCTTGATCCCCCGAAAGTGTGATTTCCAGCCCCCAACCTCTCTAGACCGGCCGGTCACGCGACGCGTCCCCGGCCGGGTTGACACCCGACAGCAATTTACAAGCCAAGCGTTTGCTCGGGTTCGTGGCGAAAAGGGGGTAATCCCTTCCGCTCCGGTCTCACAGCGTAGACAAAAATGC
This sequence comes from Pseudomonas paralcaligenes, assembly GCF_019655855.1. GTDB lineage: Bacteria > Pseudomonadota > Gammaproteobacteria > Pseudomonadales > Pseudomonadaceae > Aquipseudomonas > Aquipseudomonas paralcaligenes. The sequence continues at coordinate 35,399 of NZ_BPFX01000006.1, forward strand.
GCTGCCGGCCTCCTGCCACTGCGCGATATCCACACGAATGCGTTTCTTGTCCAGCTTGCCCACACTGGTTTTGGGAATATCGGTAACAATCGCGATCTGAGTGGGTATCGCCCACTTGTTGATGTGCCCCTGCTCCACGAATGGCTTGAGATGCTCCTTGAGCAGCTTGGCATCCAGGCCCTGGTCATCACGCAGCACCAGCAGGGCGAAGGGACGCTCGCCCCACTGCGGGTCGGGCACGCCGACCACGGCGACTTCGCGCACCGCCGGGTGACGGCTGATCAGGTCCTCCAGCTCCAGCGAGGACAGCCATTCGCCGCCGGTCTTGATCACGTCCTTGATGCGGTCGCGGATGTCGATGAAGCCGAATTCGTCCAGGGTGGCCACGTCGCCGGTGTGCAGCCAGCCCTGTTCCCACAGCTCGGCGCTCTTCTCCGGCTCGTTGAAGTAGCCCATGGTCAGCCACGGCGCGCGCAGCACCAGTTCGCCCTGGGTCTCGCCGTCGGCCGGCAGCAACTGGCCGTCCGGCCCCATCAGCGCGGCCTCGACCAGCGGCACCGGCACGCCCGCCTTGATCCGGTAGGTGATCTGCTCGCTCTCGCTGCCCGCCTTGAGTTCGTCGTTGATGTGGGCGCACGAGATCAGCGGGCAGGTCTCGGACATGCCGTAGGCCGCGGTGAGCTGGATGCCCCTGGCCTTGGCCGCGTCGTACAGCGCACGGTTCAGCGCGCTGCCGCCGATGATGATGCGCCAGTCGCCGAAGTCGACGCCTTGGGCCGACTTGGCGTTGAGCACCATCTGCAGGATGGTCGGCACGCAGTGGGAGAAGGTGACCTTCTCCTTCTGCCACAGCTGGACCAGCAGCTCGGGGTCGTAGCGCCCCGGATACACCTGCTTGATGCCGAGCATGGTGGCGACGTAAGGGATGCCCCAGGCATGCACGTGGAACATCGGGGTGATCGGCATGTACACGTCGTCGGAGCCGAGCAGGCGCACGCTGTCCAGGCTGCCGAGCACGCTGGCCTCGGCCAGGGTGTGCAGCACCAGCTGACGGTGGGTGAAATACACACCCTTGGGGTTACCGGTGGTGCCGGTGGTGTAGAAGGTGGTCGCCACCGAGTTCTCGTCGAAGTCCGGGAAGTCGTACTTCGGGCTGGCCGCGGCCAGCAGGCTCTCGTACTCGCCGACCAGGTTGGGCAGGTCGGCGGTCTTCTCGGCGCCATCGGTGAGCAGCAGGGTCTTCTCGACCGTGGTCAGCTGGCCCTCGACCGCCTTGTACAGCGGCAGGAACTCGCTGTTGACCAGGACGAACCGGTCCTCGGCATGGTTCATGGTGTAGAGGATCTGGTCGGCGGACAGGCGAATGTTGATGGTGTGCAGCACCGCGCCGATCATCGGGATGGCGAACATGCATTCCAGGTAGCGGTGGCTGTCCCAGTCCATCACCGCCACGGTGTCGCCGGCCTTCACACCCGCCTCGGTCAACACGTTGGCCAGGCGCGCCACCCGCTCGTTGAAGGTGGCGTAGCTGTAGCGCAGCTGGTCACGGTAGACGATCTCGCGGGTCTTCTCGTAACGGCTGCCGGAGAGCAGCAGGCGCTTGATCAGCAGGGGCGCCTGGTGGGCGCGTTCGGTCGGGGGGATGACACGGGTCTGCAACATGGCTGGTAACCTGTTTTCTTGGAGTTGTCTTGTCGGGGGCCAATCTAGAACCGCTCTGGCTCCGACTTAATCCACCCAAAGAATGATTTTTCGCGTGACCGGTCACCCACCTTCGGTCACGAAGTAGAATCGACTCATACCCGCCGCTCCCGGCCCTACTTCTGCAGAGGTAATACTTCAATGTCCGATATCGTCATCGTCAGCGGAGCCCGTACCCCCATGGGCGGTTTCCAGGGCAGCCTGTCCGGGGTTCCCGCCGTCGACCTGGGAGCCGCCGCCATTCGCGAAGCGGTGAGCCGCGCCGGCATCCAGCCGAGCGACGTGCAGGAAGTGATCATGGGCTGCGTGCTGCCCGCCGGCCTCAAGCAGGGCCCGGCGCGCCAGGCCGCGCTGAACGCCGGCCTGCCCTCGGCCACGGGCTGCACCACCGTCAACAAGCTGTGCGGCTCGGGCATGAAGGCCGTGATGCTGGCTCACGACCTGCTCAAGGCCGGCACTAACGAGGTGATGGTCGCCGGCGGCATGGAGAGCATGTCCAACGCGCCCTACGTGCTGGAGAAGGCCCGCACCGGCCTGCGCATGGGCCACGGCGAGATCAAGGACCACATGTTCCTCGACGGCCTGGAAGACGCCCGCACCGGCCGCCTGATGGGCTCCTTCGCCCAGGAGACCGCCGACAAGTACGGCATCACCCGCGAGGAGATGGACGCCTACGCCATCGAGTCGCTCAAGCGCGCCCAGGCGGCGATCCAGAGCGGCGACCTGGCCGGCGAGATCGTCCCGGTCACCGTCACCAGCCGCAAGGGCGAGGTGGTGGTGAAGGACGACGAGCAGCCGCTGACCGCCAACCTGGACAAGATCCCGGGCCTCAGGCCGGCGTTCCGGAAGGACGGCACCATCACCGCCGCCAACGCCAGTTCCATCTCCGACGGCGCCAGCGCCCTGGTCCTGATGACCGCCGAGGAAGCGGCCAGGCGCGGCCTCAAGCCGCTGGCCAGGATCGTCGGCCACGCCACCCAGAGCCAGGACCCGAGCGAATTCACCATCGCCCCGATCGGCGCCATGAGCAACCTGTTCAAGAAGACCGGCTGGAGCAAGGACGACGTCGACCTCTACGAGATCAACGAAGCCTTCGCCATGGTCACCATGCTGGCCATGCGCGAACACGGCCTGGACCACGCCAAGGTCAACGTCTTCGGCGGCGCCTGCGCCCAGGGCCACCCGGTCGGCTCCACCGGCTCGCGCCTGATCATCACCCTGATCAACGCCCTGCAGAAGAAGGGCGGCAAGCGCGGCGTCGCCTCCCTCTGCATCGGCGGCGGCGAGGCCACTGCGGTGGCCATCGAACTGCTGTAACGCAGCGCTTCTCTCCGGTCACCCACAGGGCGCGGTCATCACCGCGCCCTGTGCGTTTCAGGCCGGGACTCTGACGGGCGCCGGCTGGCCGGTGCGGGGAAACGCCAGCGCCGCGACGAAGGTCAGCACGGCGAACGCCGCCAACACCGCGTACAGCCCGGCCAGCCCCTGGCGCGGCTCGACGAAGGCAATCAGCGGTATCGCCGCCGCGCTGGCGCCGAAGGACAGGAAGTAGCGCAGGGCGAACACCCGCGACTGCCATTGCGGCGCGACGAACTGGGCGACCATCGCGTCGTTCACCGTGACCTGGCCGAACACCGCGAACATCAACCCGGCCCCGGCGGCGACCAGCCCCCAGCCCTCGGCCTGGGTCAGCGCCAGCAACAACGGGGCCTGCACCAGGGTCAGCACCACGAACGGCGCCTTCAGGCTGAAACGGTCCAGCAGACGCCCCATGATCAGCTGCGCTACCGCGCCGAAGGCATAGGCCAGGCTGACGATCAGGCCGAGCCGCTGCGGCGATGCCGACCAGGCGTCCAGCCCCGCCTCGAACAGCTTCGGATAGGTCACCGTGGTGGCGTTGAACACTACGCCGCCGGTAGCCGTGACCACCGCCAGCACGCCGAACACCAGCGGCATCGACAGGCGCCGGCCATCGCGACCGCGCGGCGCCTTGGGCTGGAGCGGGACCGGCGCCTCGCGCCGCACCTGCCAGGCGAAGGCCAGGCCGATCGCCACGGCCACCGCCCCAGGCAGCAGGAACGCCGCGCGCCAGCCGAACTGCGCCACCAGGAAACCGGTGACCAGCGCCGAGAAGGCCACGCCGAGGTTGCCCCACATGCCATTGACGCCGATCTCGTGGCTGCGCCGCTCGGCGTGGGCCACCAGCATGGCGGTGCCGACCGGATGATAGATCGCCGCGAACACGCCGATCAGCGTCAGCCCCGCCACCAGCATCGGCACGCTGGCGGCCAGCCCGGTCAGGATCGCCGAGACGCCGATGCCGATGAAGAACAGCTGCAGCATGTGCCGGCGATCCCACTTGTCGCCCAGCCAGCCGGCCGGTAGCGAGCAGGCGCCGAAGGCGATGAAGCCGCCCAGCGACAGGCCGATCATCTCGGCGTAGCTCAGCCCGAAGCTGGCGGTCATGCCCAGCACCGCGGCGGGGTAGATCAGCATGAACATGTGGTCGAGCACATGGGCGGCGTTGACGTAGCGGATGATGGTGCGGGGCAGGCTCATGAGGGCATTTCCGTCTCGCTTGGTGGGAAGGAAATGCCATGCTAGGTTGGCACGAAATCGCATACCTGACAGAGAAGTCATGCAATCGGACAAATGGCTGGACTTTCCCAGCCACAGCCAGCTCGCCGCCCTGCCCTTCGACTACCCCGACGGCCACTGGATCGAGCCACACAGCCACCCCCAGGCCCAGTTCCTCCACGCGGTCGCCGGCATGATGCGGCTGGTCACCGCGCGCGGCGCCTGGATCATCCCGCCAGGGCGGGCAGTGTGGATTCCGCCGGGCCTGCGCCACGAGATATTCGTCTCCGGCGAGCTGCGCATGCGCCCGCTGTTCATCCCGCCGCAGCGTTGCCCCGCAGGACTGGAGGACTGCTGCGTGCTGGTGGTCACGCCCCTGCTGCGCGAACTGATCCTGCGCGCCAGCGACGGACAACCGGAGGAGGACGTGCGCGAGCTGATCGAGCAACTGATCCTGCACGAACTGGCGGCGCTGGAACGCCTGCCGCTGCACCTGCCGATGCCGCGCGACCGGCGCCTGCAGGCGATCTGCCGGGCGCTGCTGCAGAGCCCGGAGCATCCCTACCGGTTCGAGGACTGGGCCCAGCAGGCGGGCGCCAGCTCACGCACCCTGGCGCGTCTGTTCCGCCAGGAATTGCAGATGAGCTATCAGCAATGGCGCCAGCAGCTGAGCCTGACTGAGGCGCTGCCGCGCCTGCTGGCCGGCGCCAGCGTCCAGGAAGTCGCCCACGCCCTTGGCTACGGCAGCGGAAGGGCCTTCAGTGCCATGTTCCGCCGGCTGCTGGGGGAGAACCCGCGCGAGTACCTGAAGGCCCTGAACCGGCTAGCCGAACTGCGGACCTGAAGCTCCTCAACGCAGCTCGGTGAACGCCAGCTTGATACCCAGCCCCACCAGCACCGCGCCCATCAGCCGGTCGAACCAGTGGCCCATGCGGGCGAAGCCAGCGCGCACGCGGCGCTGGCTGAACAGCAGCGCCACCAGGCAGAACCACAGCGCGGTGGCGAAGGCCAGGTACACGCCGTAGCCGGCCTGCACCGCCAGCGGTGTGTGCGGGTTGATCACCACGGTGAACAGCGAGAGGAAGAACAGCGTGGCCTTGGGGTTGAGCCCATTGGTAACGAAGCCAGTGACGAAGGCACCCCGCGCCGAGCGCTGCTGGCCGTCGACCGCGACCTCCAGCTCGCCGGCCGCCGCCGGCCTAGCACGCAGCGCCTTAATGCCGATGTAGAACAGGTAGGCCGCCGCCAGCCATTTCAACGCGTTGAACAGCACGATGGACTGGGACACGATCAGGCCGATGCCGAGCAGCGAATAGGCGACGTGGACGAAGATGCCGACACCCACGCCCAGCGCCGTCCAGGTGCCGGCGCGGCGGCCGTGGGCCACGCTCTCGCGCACCACGATGGCGAAGTCCGGCCCCGGGCTGGCCACCGCCAGCAGGTGGATCAGGGCGACGGTGAGGAACTCCGTCCAGTACATGCGACCTCCGCAGGGTGGGAATCGGTGAGACAGGCTGGCAACCTTACGCCTGTCCTCCGCATCCAGACAGGTACAGCTGATGAACAACAGCGCGCGTGCGGTCTTTCTCGACCATGCCTCCCTCGACCTCGGCGACCTCGACATGGCGCCGCTGCGCCAGGCCTTCGGCGAACTGGTGCTGCAACCGAGCTGCGCGGAGGCGGACGTGGCCGGCCTGCTGCGCGGCGCCCAGGTGGCTATCAGCAACAAGGTGAACCTGAGCGCCGAGACCCTGGCCGCCTGCCCGGACCTGAAGCTGATCCTGATCTCGGCGACGGGCACCAACAACGTGGACCTGGCCGCCGCCCGCGAGCGCGGCATCGTCGTCGCCAACTGCCAGGGCTACGGCACCGCCTCGGTGGCCCAGCACACCCTGATGCTGCTGCTCGCCCTGGCGACCCGCCTGCCCGACTACCAGACGGCGATCCGCGACGGCGCCTGGCAGCGCGCCAGCCAGTTCTGTCTGCTGGACTTCCCCATCGTCGAACTGGAAGGCAAGACCCTCGGCCTGCTCGGCCACGGCGAGCTGGGCGGCGCGGTGGCGCGCCTGGCCGAGGCCTTCGGCATGCGCGTGCTGCTCGGTGCCCTGCCCGGTCGTCCGCCCCGTGCGGATCGCCTGCCGCTGAGCGAACTGTTACCGCAGGCGGACGCCCTGACCCTGCACTGCCCGCTCAACGAACAGACCCGCGACCTGATCGGCGCCGCCGAACTGGCGCTGATGAAGCCCGGCGCCCTGCTGGTCAACACTGCCCGCGGCGGCTTGGTCAACGAGCAGGCGCTGGCCGACGCGCTACGCGCGGGCCATTTGGGTGGCGCCGCGCTCGACGTGCTCAGCGAGGAGCCGCCCCGCGACGGCAACCCGCTGCTGGCGCCGGACATCCCGCGCCTGATCCTCACCCCGCACAACGCCTGGGGCAGCCGCGAGGCACGCCAGCGTATCGTCGGGCAACTGGCGGAGAACGCCGAGGCCTTCTTCGCCGGCACGCCAAGGCGGGTGGTCAGCGGGTAAACTACGCGCCCTTTTTCTGCAGCGGAGCATGCCCATGGACCCACGAAGCGAAGTGCTGCTGCGCCAGGTGGAACTGTTCCAGGGCGACCTGCTGCTGGCCGGCCTGCCGGGGGACGACCTGCTCGGCCAGTTGCCGCACGCCCACGGCTGGAGCTGGCACGCGGGCGAGCAAGGTGCCCTCGATGCCCGCTTCCCCGGGCGCAGCCTGTTCGGCACCCGCCCGCCCGAGCGGGCGTTCGACAGCGCGGTGCTGTTCCTGCCCAAGTCCCGCGAACTCGCCGACTACCTGCTGCAGGCCCTGGCCGCGCGCCTGGACGGCCGTGAGCTGTACCTAGTCGGCGAAAAACGGGGCGGCATCGAGCGCGCCGCCAAACAGCTCGCCGCCTATGGCAAGCCACGCAAGCTCGACAGCGCGCGCCACTGCCAGCTCTGGCAGGTCACCGTCGAGCGGGCGCCGGCGGCCCCCGACCTGGGCGCGCTGGCCCAGCGTTTCGAACTGGCATTGAGCGACGGTCCGCTGCAGGTGCTGAGCCTGCCGGGCGTGTTCAGCCATGGCCGCCTGGATCACGGCAGCGCGCTGTTGCTGGAACATCTGGACGACCTGCCCCAGGGCCATCTGCTGGACTTCGGCTGCGGCGCCGGAATACTCGGGGCCGTGCTCAAGCGGCGCAATCCCGCCTGTGCCGTCAGCCTGCTCGACGTGGACGCCTTCGCCGTCGAGAGCAGCCGCATGACCCTGGAGGCCAACGGCCTGGAGGCCGAGGTGATCGCCGGGGATGGCATCGATGCGGCGCCGACCGGACTGTCGGCGATCGTCAGCAACCCGCCCTTCCACACCGGCGTGCATACCGACTACCAGGCCAGCGAGCACCTGCTGCGCCAGGCGGCCCGCCACCTGGCCCCGGGCGGCGAACTGCGGCTGGTGGCCAACAGCTTCCTCAAGTACCCGCCGCTGATCGAGCAGCACCTGGGCCGCTGCCACACGCTGGACGAAGGCGAAGGCTTCCGCATCTATCGCGCACGGCGCAGCTGAAGCGCCGTTCACGAAGGATCGTAAGACCCGCGCATCCCCCATGTAGAGCCGCCTGCGCCCCTTTTTCGCTAGGCGCGCGCACTGCGGCTAATCTATCCTTTGTCAATTCCCACCTCGCCACAGTGACGTGCATGAGCCAGCCGCCGAAAGCCCCCTCCATTCTCGAGCTGTTTCCCGAAGAGACCCGCGAGGCTGCCGATCTGCTCAAGCAAGCGGTGCCGCACATGGTGCGCCACGACATCCCGCCGAATCCGGTGCACTACGCCCTCTGGTACAGCTACTGCAAGGGTTCGGAGCCTGATCTGAACCGCCGCCTGGACAAGATCATCAAGGACTTCTCCAGCTTCCCGCCGGAAACGGCCGTCAAGCTGTTCCGCGACTTCATCATCCGCGGCGAACTGGAAGAGGCCCGCGCCGGGCAGCGGCAGGTGATCGAACTGGTCGACGACATCGAAGACGACGTGAAGCGCAACGTCAGCGGCGGCCAGCATTACCACGCCAGCCTCTCGCAAGGCCTGGCCGCGCTGCAGGAGCCGATCGTCGACGACCTGCCGAGCGTGCTCAACGAATTGCAGCTGAGCACCCAGCAGATGCAGGAGCAGCAGGAAAAATTCCTCTATCGCCTCAAATCGGCGCAGGCCGAGATCCAGAACCTGCGCAGCCAGCTGGAGCGAGCGCAGGCCGCGGCCACCCTGGACAGCTTGACCCACGTTTTCAACCGCCACGCCTTCACCCGCCTGCTGGAGCAGGCCCTGGCCGGCGACACCAAGGGGCTGGCGCTGGTCATGCTGGATATCGACCACTTCAAGCAGTTCAACGACCAGTACGGACACCCACTGGGCGACCGCGTGCTGCAGCATGTCGGCCAGCTGCTGCGGGACCTGCTCCCGGCCCGGGGCGTGGCGGCGCGCTACGGCGGCGAGGAATTCTGCATCATCCTCAAGGACTGCTTCGATCTGGAAACCGCCGGCGAATTCGCCGAGCAGCTGCGCCAGAAGATCCAGGCGCTACGGGTCAAGGTGCGCAGTACCGACAAGGTACTGGACACCATCACCGCCTCCTTCGGCCTGGCGCTGGCCGAAACCGGCGACAACTTCGACAGCCTCGTCACCCGGGCGGACGACGCCCTCTACCAGGCCAAGCGCAACGGCCGCAACCAGATCCACCCGCCCACCCCGAAGGAAGCGCTAACCGCTTGATTTGAGCGCATATCCTCTTTGCGGTTAAATAGCCGCCGTGCCGCATCGCCGCGGCATAGGCGGAGCCCATCGCCCGATGTCCGCTCCGCTCCTCGATTAGCCATTTCGAACAAGCGAGTTTCTCTACCATGTTGAAGATCGTTCACCTGATCACAGGCGGCGGCGCTCTGCTGCTGTCCTTTACGCCAAGTCTTCGCAACGACGAGCTGTCCTACCTGCAACAACCGGATGCCCTCTACCTGGCCCTGTTCGGCCTGGCCAACCTGCTGCTCGCGCCGCTGCTGCCGGTTCGCCACGACGGCGTGCGCAACCAGCTGCAGGCCCTGGTATCGGCCCTGCTGGTGTTCGCCAGCGTGCTGCAGGCGCTGATCCTGCTGGCGCCGCTGGCCCAGATCGGCAACCAGCCGGCCGTTTCGCTCAGCCTCATCACCCTGCTGGCCGCCACCCTGCTGCACCTGGCCATCAACCTGGGGGGCAACCGTCCACGCAGCATCACCCCGGCCGTCCAGCGCGAACTCGACGAGAACCGCGAGACCGGCACCGTCAAGTGGTTCAACACCTCGAAGGGCTTCGGCTTCATCTCGCGCGATAGCGGCGAAGACATCTTCGTGCACTTCCGGGCCATTCGCGGCGAAGGCCACCGCATCCTGGTCGAGGGCCAGCGTGTGGAGTTTTCCGTGATGCAACGCGACAAGGGCCTGCAGGCCGAAGACGTGATCATCGCCCTGCCCGGCCACCGTTAATAAAGGAAGGATGCAAAAAAAGCCCGCTCGACGCGGGCTTTTTCGTGGTTAGTTGTGGCACACCTTGTGGGAGCGGATTTATCCGCGAATTGCGCCACCAACACGTAACGAGGACATAGCTTTTTCGTTTCAGTAGTGAGGCGGCGGCGCCTCGTCCTCCGCGATGCCGAACTGCCCCTGGATTTCCTCCTGCCGCCGCGCGAGCGCCGCGACCTGCAGCTTCAGGCGCTCGATGACCTGCTGCTGCTCCACCACCACATCATTCAGCGCCGCGATGGTGTCATCCTGAAACGCCTGGCGGCTCTCCAGCTCGATCACACGCTGTTCCAGATCCATGCTCAGCTCTCCACGAAGCGGAAATCGTCGGTGACCACCCGCGTCAGCCGCTCGCGAACCGCCGCGGCTTCCTCGGCGCCGTATGGGCGGGCCGGATGCCTGCCCCAGACGGGTGCCGGCCAGGCCGGGTCCTCCCGCCGCCGCACGATCACATGCATGTGCAGCTGGCTGACCACATTGCCCAGGGTGGCGACATTCATCTTGTCGGCGACGAAGGCATCCTTGAGCGCCTCGGCCAGGCGCGTGGTCTCCAGCCACAACTGCTGCTGGTCGGCCGCATCCAGCTGGAACAGCTCGCTGACGTCTTCGCGCCTGGGCACGAGGATGAACCAGGGGTAATTGGCGTCGTTCATCAGCAGCAGGCGACACAGGGGAAAGTCGCCCAGGACCAGGCAATCCTGCTGCAGACGGGAATCCAGACTGAACATGCGTTTCTCCTCCAAGCCGAGACAATCGGCGCGCAGCATAGCGGGACAGGCCCGGCAATTCATCTCCATCCGGACGACGCCCGGGAAGCGGAACGACGCGCCAAAACAAGGCGACGTCCGGACGGGTCCAGGCGGTTGTACCGGGGCATGACCGGGCACCGCCCCAAAAGTGGGCAAAACTACCCAGGCGACGCCCACAAACTGACCAACCGCACAGACAGGAAACGTTACCGGCCGATACTGTCACCCTCGGAAGCCGACGTGCGGTAACAACAACCGCTCATGGCAAGTAAGGATAGCCGCCGGGCGACGATCGGACATGGCCTCGCGAAGCCTGTAACTACAAGGCCTGCGAGGCACGCAAACATGAAGTTGCGGTACAACGGTAAATGATTGCGAATCCTGTTCGTCACTTTGTGCATGGAAGTTGCTAAGAGTCTGGCACCCTCTGCTCGTGCGCACCCTGCAGTCGGGCTGCAGGCCTCTAAGCCGTTGGATTTGCAGCCTTTTCAGGGCGAAGGGAAGAAACGTCCGACACGGCTGGAATCTACAGAAATGCGACGTCGACAATGTAAATTTGCGACGCCGATGTAAATAAGCCGTAGGAAATCAATGATATCTGTCGCCAATTTAAGCCTCCGTGCTATAAGTTAGCGCCGACACAAAAAGAAAGAGTCGCCCAGAAAACAAACAATGGGCGGCACAAATCTTCTAAACCAAAGGAGCAATCACAATGCAAGTGATGAAGTGGAGCGCACTGGCTCTCGCCGTGACCGCCGGTACCACCCAACTGGCATTCGCCAGCGCTCAGTCCGAGTCCAAGGGCTTTGTGGAAGACAGCAGCCTGAACCTCCTGCTGCGCAACACCTACTGGAACCGTGACTACAACAAGGGCGTTTACGACCGTAGCACCTGGGCCCAGGGCTTTATCACCACCTTCGAATCCGGCTTCACCCAAGGCACCGTAGGTGTGGGCGTGGACGGCTTCGGTCTGCTGGGTCTGAAACTCGACGGCGGCCAGGGCGATATGTTCCCGGGCGAGCGCAAGGACTGGAACGACTCCGTCGGCCAGGTTGGCGCCGCGGTCAAGGCCCGCATCTCCAACACCGTGATCAAGTACGGCGACCAGATGCCGAGCATGCCGGTTCTGGCCTATGACGACTCCCGTCTGCTGCCGCAGAGCTTCACCGGTACCCTGATCACCAGCAGCGAAATCGAAGGTCTGGAGCTGAACGCCGGTCACTTCACCGCCGAGAGCCCGATGGCCTCCGGCGCCCGTGACGACGCCCGCCTGAAGAGCACCGACGTCATCGGCGGTAGCTACCAGTTCACCGACAACCTGAGCGCCTCGGTCTACTTCTCCGACGTCGAAGACGTCTACAAGAAGAAGTACGCCAACATCAACTGGACCATCCCGCTGGCCGAAGAGCAGGCTCTGAACTTCGACCTGAACTACTACAAGACCAAGTACGAAGACGACACCACCGCTGATGGCTTCTTCGGCAACGGTCTGACCGGCGACGACAACACCATCTGGAGTCTGGCCGGCAAGTACAGCGTCGGTTCGCACGCCTTCATCCTGGCCTACCAGCAGAACAGCGGCGACGTGGGCTATGCCTACGACATGGGCGACGGCGGCAGCGCGATCTGGGTAGCCAACTCCTACTACTCCGACTTCAACAACGCCGACGAGAAGTCCGTGCAGGCCAGCTATGAGCTGGACTTCACCGGCTACGGCGTACCGGGCCTGTTCTGGAAAACCGCTTACGTCTACGGCTACGACATCAAGGTGCCGGGCGACAGCGACGCCAAAGAGCGTGAGTTCTTCAACCAGGTCAAGTACACCATCCAGAGCGGCGCCGCCAAGGACCTGTCCTTCAAGGCTCGTAACTCGATCTATCGCACCGACAACCGCTTCGGTACCGACCTGAACGAGTGGCGCCTGTTCGTCGAGTACCCGCTGGAAATCCTGTAAGGATTCCCATCGAGCATCCTCGATGCGAACGAAGAAACCCGGCTCAGGCCGGGTTTCTTTTTTTGTGATGACACAACGAGCCGCTACGCTTGCCGTAGGGTGCGCCATGCGCACCGGGACGATCTGCCTGCTTGCCGGTGCGCGCGGCACACCCTACGGCGGCGGGCGTCCGCGCTTCATACGCCAATTTTGCCTGCGGCAGGCGCGGTATTACGCCGGTAACGCGTAGGTACCGGTGACATGCGCCACCAGGTCGCCCTCCGCGCCCTGCGAATACAACTGCACCTCGCACACCGCCTGGCGCCGGCTCAGGCGCAGGATGCGCGCCTCCGCGATCAGGTCCACCGGGGCCGGCCGGGACAGGAAGTTAATGTTGAGATTGGCCGTCACCGCCATCTCCACCCGCCCCAGGCGACCCAGCACCACCGCATACATGGCGGCATCGGCCAGCGCCATGATGGTCGGGCCCGACAGCGTGCCGCCCGGGCGCACCAGGCGGGCATGAAACGGCACCCTTGCCACGGCCGTTTCCCCGTCCAGACGATCGACCCGCAGGTCGATGTCCTCCGCCATCGGCACGCCGGCACGAATCAGCGCCTGCACCTGGCCAGCGGTCAGCTCCGCCATCGTCTACTCCCGGTCCGTCCTGTACGCCACATGGCTGGCACCGTACAATGCCGAGTCATTATTTGCCCTCGCAACCGACATAACGGCCAAACATGCGTACCAGTCAGTACCTGCTCTCGACCCTCAAGGAAACTCCCGCCGACGCCGTGGTGATCAGCCACCAGTTGATGCTGCGCGCCGGCATGACCCGCAAGCTGGCCTCCGGTCTGTACACCTGGCTGCCGCTGGGGCTGCGCGTGCTGCGCAAGGCCGAAGCCATCGTGCGCGAAGAGATGAACGCCGCCGGCGCCCTGGAGGTACTGATGCCCGCCATCCAGCCGGCCGAGCTGTGGCAGGAGTCCGGTCGCTGGGAGCAGTACGGCCCCGAACTGCTGCGCATCAAGGACCGTCACGGTCGCGACTTCTGCGTCGGCCCGACCCATGAGGAAGTCATCACCGACCTGGCGCGCAACGAGCTGAACAGCTACAAGCAGCTGCCGATAAACCTGTACCAGGTCCAGACCAAGTTCCGCGACGAGATCCGTCCGCGCTTCGGTCTGATGCGCGGCCGCGAGTTCATCATGAAGGACGCCTACTCCTTCCACCTGGACCAGGCTTCGCTGCAGGAAACCTATGACCGCATGCACCAGGCCTACTGCAACGTGTTCAGCCGCCTGGGCCTGAAGTTCCGCCCGGTACAGGCCGACACCGGCTCCATCGGCGGCACCGGCTCCCACGAGTTCCACGTGCTGGCCGAATCCGGCGAGGACGACATCGCCTTCAGCGACACCTCCGACTACGCCGCCAACATCGAGAAGGCCGAGGCCGTGCCGCGCGAGAAAGAACGCGGCGCCGCCACCGAGGAACTGCGCCTGGTCGATACGCCGGATGCCAAGACCATTGACGAACTGGTCGCCCAGTTCGGCCTGGCCATCGAGAAGACCATCAAGACCCTGGTGGTGCACGCCGCCGAGGAAGGCAAGCTGATCGCCCTGATCGTGCGCGGCGACCACGAGCTGAACGAGATCAAGGCCGCCAACCACGAACTGGTCGCCAGCCCGCTGGTGTTCGCCTCCGAGGCCGAGATCCGCGCCGCCATCGGTGCCGGCCCCGGCTCCCTCGGCCCGCTGAACCTGCCGATCCCCTGCATCGTCGACCGCTCGGTGGCGCTGATGAGCGACTTCGGCGCCGGCGCCAACGTCGACGACAAGCACTACTTCGGCCTCAACTGGGAGCGCGACCTGCCGCTGCCGGCGGTGGCCGACCTGCGCAACGTGGTCGCCGGCGACCCCAGCCCGGACGGCAAGGGCACTCTGGTGATCAAGCGCGGCATCGAAGTCGGCCACATCTTCCAGCTCGGCACCAAGTACAGCGAGGCCCTGGGCTGCAAGGTGCTGGGCGAGAGCGGCAAGCCGGTGACCCTGACCATGGGCTGCTACGGCATCGGCGTGTCCCGCGTGGTGGCCGCGGCCATCGAGCAGAACTACGACGAGCGCGGCATCCTCTGGACCGACGCCCTGGCGCCCTTCCAGATCGCCATCGTACCGATGAAGTACGAGAACGAGGGCGTGCGCGAGGCTACCGACAAGCTCTACGCCGAGCTGACCGCCGCCGGCTACGAAGTGCTGCTGGACGACCGCGACAAGAAGACCAGCCCCGGCGTGAAGTTCGCCGACATGGAACTGATCGGCATCCCGCACCGCATCGTGGTCAGCGAGCGCGGCCTGACCGAAGGCACCTTCGAGTACAAGAACCGCCGCGAGAGCGACAACCAGCAGGTGGCCGCCGCCGACCTGCCGGTGTTCCTCGCCGAGCGCATTCCCCGCTGAGTCCGACCAAGAAGCCCGCATGTTCCAGCGTCATACCCTTTGCCCCGGCGCCGCCCTGCTCGGCGCCCTCTTCCTGGTCGGCTGCGCCAACCACCTGCCGCAGCGCAGCGAGCATGAGGAGCGCTTCGAGCGCCGCCTGCTCGACCACAGCCTGCAGATCGACACGGGCGAGCCGAGGGTGCTGGAACTGCCGCAGCGCCGGGTGCGCATCCACGAACAGAAGACCTTCGAGGTCACCGAGTTCGAGGTCACCCGCCGCTACGACCGCTACACCCCCTACCAGCCGTGGCGCGAGCTGTACGAAGTGCCGCTGGGGGCGGTGGCGATCGTCGCCGGCGTGGGCGCCAACGTGCTAAACGTGGTGATGCTCGGCCGCCTGCCAGACAGCGTCACCAAGGACTGGATCAGCTACGGCTTCGCCGGCGTCAACCCGGCGATGAACGTCGAGTCCAACGGCCGCGCCGAGCAGAACCTGGCGAAGATCGAGGAAGTCCAGCTCGACCGCCGCACCGAGTACTCCAGCCTGCCCTGGGCCGAGCGCCCGGTGCAGGTCAAGGCCGGCCGGGACACCCACGAACTGACCACCGACCGCCAGGGCGTATTGCGCCTGAACCTGCTCGACGGCCCCTTCGCCGAGCACGACGCGAGCACCGTCGGCACCCTGGTGCTGAGCGTGGAAGACCCGCAGGACGGCGCCCGCGCCGACGCCACCCTGCTGGTCAGCCGGGACCTGCGCGGCAAGCTGCGCGAAGCCCACGCGCTGATCTACGACGACCTCGAGGACGACGAAGTCAGCCAGTGGGTACACCGGGTCAAGCGCCTGTCGGACCTGGGCCTGGAAGAGGAAGCCAGTGAACTGGAACAGAGCCTGATCGAGCTGACCCGCAACGACCCGGAACTGCAGCAGGAATTCCTCAAGGCCCTGATGAAGGACGCCGGACGCCTGGCGGCCGACCCGGGCGAGGACTGATCAGCGGCGGATGACGAAGCCGGTGATGCCCTGCACCGGCTGCTGCTCCAGCTCCAGGGCATCGACCCGCACACTCTCAGGTCCCTGGCCCAGCCAGGCCTCCAGTTCGCGCACCGCGGGCTCTTCCCCTTCGAACAGCACCTCGACCCGGCCATCGGCGAGGTTACGCACCCAGCCGTTCAGGTCGAGACGCTCGGCCTCTTCCAGGGTGCGCTGGCGGAAGCTCACGCCCTGTACCTTGCCGCCGACGAATCCATGCAGACAGATGGTCATGCGCCTCACTCCTTGCTCTGCCAGTGATCGAGCCGGGCCCGCAGCCCGGCCGCCGTCTGTTCGCCGACCAGCCGCTCGCGCAGGCGGCCGTCGGCGCCGATGATGTAGGTGACCGGCAACACGTCGTTGCGCGGCAGTTCGAGGCGCTCGGCAGGGTCCTGCGCCAGCACCGTGAAACGGATATCGAAGGCCTCGGTCGCCTTGACCAGGGCCTCGCCCTGCAGCGCATCGAAGTTCACCCCGAGGACCTGCGCACCTTTGTCGCGCAACTCCTGCTCCAGCCGGTTCAGCTCGGGGATCTCGGTCCTGCAGGGCTTGCACCACTCCGCCCAGTAATTGATCACCAACCACTGGCCTTCCAGTTGTCCAGCCGCTACCTTTCGTCCATGCTGATCGACGCCCCAGTCATCGGCGCAGCCGGCCAGCAGAAGCCCGGCAACGACACCTATCACCATCTGGAGTGGCCTTCCCATGCATTCGCTCCTCGTGCACGCGGGATTGATATGACGCTGGATGCACTGCGCCTGGAAGTGCCGGACATTCTCGAAGAGCACGTCACCCGGCTCGGCGAACTCAATGCCGAACTCGCCGACGCGCGCCTGCAGCCCCGCGCAGAAGGCCTGCAGCAGGTCGTCGGACTGCTGTTCCGGCTCAATCGCAGCGCCATGACCTTACTGGAAAGGCAGCGCGCCCTGCAAAGCTTCTGCGAGGAATACCGCCACTACTGCGCGGCCATGGGCGATGGCCCGCTGCCGTCCCAGGCCTTCCTGGGGCTGTGCGAGGAACTGGCCGCCGGCTTCAAGCGCCTGCTGCTGCAGATACTCCAGGGCCGCCAGCCCTCAAGGCCCCACCTCGCCTGGTGCCTGTACATGGCCCAGCACTTCCTCGCCCAGAGCCTGCTGCGCCACTACCAGCGCTACCAGGAGCCGCCCGCCTCGCTGTGGAGCGACAGCCACCTGCTGTACTGGATCGGCGAGCATCAGGACTGCCTGGACGAACACGTCGCCGCCCCCTTCCAGCCCACCCCGGCCGGGTCGCTGCGCGGTCTCTACCAGCAGATGCTGATGCTCGCGCTGAGCAATCCCTTCCATCTCGCCGAAGGCGAATGCGCCCTGCTGTTCGGCGCCCTCACGCCGCTGGCGCCCCTCGTCCGGCTGATGCCCTGGGAAGAGGACGAGGAAAGCGACGGGCCGCTGATCGACCTGAGCCAGGCCCAGCCCTGCCTGCCCTATGACACCCGGATCGACGGCTCGACCGAGCACCTGCGCCGCCTGGAACTGGGCGCGCTGCTGGTCGCCGTGGACGAGCCGGCGCCGCTGCAGAGCCCGCGCGAGCGCGAGCTGCTGGAGCGGGTCCGGCAGAACTGGCTCGGCCGCCAGCAGCGCCGCCACCCGCGGGCCGACTTCAGCGCCGACTGCAGCCTGGTGATCGGCCTGCAGGCCATCCATGCCCAGTTGCTGGAGAAGCGCCCGGCCAGCTGCGCCGCACAGATGCTCGACGCCAGCGCCGGGGGCGCGCGCGTCGTCTGCCAGGCCGACCTGGCGGCGCAGCTGCCGGTCGGCCAGTTGGCGCTGGTGCTGCCCCGCAGCGGCACCCCGACCCTGGCGCTGGTGCGCTGGCGCCACATCAATCAGGAAGGCCTGCACCTGGGCCTGCGCTACCTCAAGGGGCTGCCGCGCGCCGTCTGGCTGAGACGGGCACCCAGCGCCCAGACTCACCCGGGCGTGCTGCAGAGCACCCCGGAACCGGGCTCCGGCTGGCACCACGGCCTGTGGCTGCCCTGCGGGCAGTTCGTCGAGGGCGAGAACGTCTGGCTGCAGCTGGCCAACGCCAACAACCAGGCCGTGCTGCCCCTGCCGGCGGCCAACCTCGACACGCCCATCGTGGTCCGCCACCCCCTGCGCCTGGCTTGAACATTCAGCCAGGTTCTGCGACGGAAGTCTCAGCCGGCGAAGCCTCAGTGCACAGTTTCGTCACCGACCGTTTCCTATAATCGCCCCCATTCCTATACCAACGAGTTCTGCCGGAGCCCCCGATGACCCAAGCCAACGACAAGCTGATCGGCCCAGTCCCTGCCAGCATCGTCAACAGCGCGCGCTTGAGCGTGACGCCCTACGAGGGCCGGGTCGGCGAATTCAACGTGGCCGTCTGGCTGCACCTGCCAGGCCTGGCCAACCTGCCGGTATCGCTCATGGTGCGCTACCGCGACGGCAATCAGGTGCGCGAGGTGGCGGTGGACCATGGCAAGGTCAACGGCCACAGCAAGGTGATGCTCTCCGGCGTCGCCCGCCTGCCGATGAAGGTCAGGATCGAGGACATGCAGGTGCGCCTGCGCTCGGCGGTGCCGGCGCAGACGCTGATCGTCGAGGAACTGTTCGTGCAAGCCGTGGAGATGCTGGACAGCGCCTCCCGCCAGGCGATGGCCTGATTCTCCCGGCCCTTTTCCGCCCCGCTTCGGCGGGGTTTTGTTTTTCAGGGTTCAGAAAACGCCGAAGCGCACCACCGAATCGGGCTTCGCCGGCTCGGCCTCTTCGGCCGCCTGGCGGGCCAGCGCCGCCAGCGACTCGGGCCAACGGGCGAAGCGCAGGCCAGTGATGCGATTGAGCCGCTCCAGCGCCTCGTCGGAATCCCGGGACTGCAACGGCACCACCTTGTTCTTGCTACTGCTCATTCGCCCGACATCCCCGAACCCTGCGCTCGCTAGCAGTCTGCCAGCATTCGGGCGGGTATTTGCCAGAAGCGTGCCAGCCCGGTTGGACTGCCGCTGCCGTGCTTCAAAGGCCGGGCGACAGCCTGTGGCGCGCTGTACCTCGCCCTAAACTGACCTTTTTCGTCACTCCGTCACGAACCGGCCCGCAGCCAATGGGCCAGGCTGGCGCCGAACAGCGCCGCCTGATCCTCGTGCTGCTTCTCCAGCGCGGCACGGAGGCCGGGGTACCACGCCTCGTCCAGCTTTTCCGGCAACTGGTTGGGCCGTGGCGCCGGCCAGGGGCTGTGGCTGAGCAGGCGATGCAGACTGTAGTTCTCGAGATCGCGACACAGCACCCAGCCGCCACCGATGGCGCGGCAGATCAGGTGCTCCCGTTCGAGGAAATCCAGCACCTGCTGCCACTCGTCCTGCGGCAGCAGCCAGCCCGCCCTCTGCACGTCGAGATGGCGGACCGGCCGGCCCCGCTGCTGGCGGTCGTGGAACACCCGCAGCACGCCGATCGCCACCAGCAGGCGTGGCAGTGCCTGGCGCCGCCAGTGTCGCGACGACGACAGGTTGCACACCAGCTCCGCGCCGAGCAGCACGATCAGCCAGGACAGGTACACCCACAGCAGGAACAGCGGCACCGTGGCGAAGGCGCCGTAGATCAGCTGGTAGCCGGGGAAGAAGCTGACGAACAGGCCGAACAGCTTCTTGGCGATCTCCACCAGCACCGAGGTGAACAGCCCGCCGATGAGGGCATGGCGCAACGGCACCCGGGCATTGGGCACCGCCGAGTAGATCAGGGTGAAGGCCGCGGTGCTGAACAGCAGCGGGGCGAAGCGCAGCAGCGTGCGCGCGCCGATCAGTGCATCCGGCCCGGTCAGCAGGGACAGCGAGGCGATGTAGGTGGTCACGGCGAAACCGGCGCCCAGCAGCAACGGCCCTAGGCTGAGGATCGCCCAGTACAGCAGGAAGCTGGAGATGCCGCGCCGCGGCTGGCGCACCCGCCAGATCGCGTTGAAGGTCTTCTCGATGGTCACCAGCATGAAGAAGGCGGTCACCGCCAGCAGCGCCACGCCGGCCCAGGTCAGGTGCCGCGCCTGGGTGGTGAATTCGCGCAGGTACTGCTGCACCGTCTCGCCAGACGACGGCACGAAATTGTGGAAGATGAAGCTCTGGATCTGCTCGCCGGTGCCCTGGAAGGCCGGCACGGCAGAGAGCATGGCGAAGGTGACGGTCATCACCGGCACCACCGCGAACAGCGTGGTGTAGGTCAGTGCGGCGGCATTGTTGATAGCCCGGTCGGCGAGGAACCGCTGGAACAGGAAGCGCCAGAACTCCACCACATCATCCAGCCGTTGCCGCATGCCCCACTCCTTAGAGCCTGTTTAAGACCTCGCGAGCTAGAGCCAGGCTAGGCAAAAACCGGCGAGGAAGCGGAGTTTACAAGTAGTAAATGAGCATTCCGAGCCTGTTTTTAACGACGCATGGCCGACGCGCAGCAGATCGTAAACAGGCTCTTAGTCTGTTTTCGTACCCGACGCGGCTAGAATAGCGCCCTCATTCGCCAATGGGCACCGCCATGACCGACCTGACCCTCTACCACAACCCGCGCTGCTCCAAGTCCCGCGGCGCGCTGGAGCTGCTCGAAGCCCGCGGCCTGGCGCCGAACGTGGTGCGCTACCTGGAAACCCCGCCCAGCGCCGCCGAACTGCGCGCTCTGCTGGCCAAGCTGGGCATCGGTGCGAGAGCGCTGCTGCGCACCGGCGAAGACGAATACAAGGCGCTCGGCCTGGCCGACGCCGGCCTGAGCGACGAGCAGCTGATCGCCGCCATGGTCGAGCATCCCAAGCTGATCGAACGCCCCATCCTGGTAGCCGGCGACCGCGCCGTGATCGGCCGTCCGCCCGAGAAGATTCTGGAGCTGCTGGCATGAGCCCGTCCTACATCCTGGTGCTCTACTACAGCCGCCACGGCGCTACCGCCGAGATGGCCCGGCAGATCGCGCGCGGCGTCGAGCTGGGCGGCCTGGAGGCGCGCCTGCGCACGGTGCCGGCGGTCTCCACCGAATGCGAGGCCGTGGCCCCTGACATCCCCGTGGAAGGTGCTCCGTACGTCAGCCAGGACGACCTGCGCCACTGCGCCGGCCTCGCCCTCGGCAGCCCGACCCGCTTCGGCAACATGGCCGCGCCGCTGAAGTACTTCCTGGACGGCACCAGCAGCCTGTGGCTGACCGGCGAACTGGTCGGCAAGCCCGCCGGCGTGTTCACCTCCACCTCCAGCCTGCACGGCGGCCAGGAAAGCACCCTGCTGTCGATGATGCTGCCACTGCTGCACCACGGCATGCTGCTCTGCGGCCTGCCCTACAGCGAAGGCGCGCTGCTCGACACCCGCGGCGGTGGCACGCCCTACGGCCCCAGCCACCACGCCGGCGCCGATGGCAAGCGCAGCCTGGACGAACATGAAATCGCCCTGTGCCGGGCCCTCGGCCAGCGCCTGGCGCAGACCGCCGCGAAACTGGAGACCGCCCGTGGCTAGAACGCCCAAGCCCCTGCCCAGCCTGGAATGGCTGGCCCCGCGCCTGAAACTCAGCCGCACCCTGAGCCTGTTCAGCTTCGCCGCCCTGCTGCTCCTGCTGCTGGTATGGAACCTCGCCTTCGCCGACCTGCACGGCGCACGCACCTGGGTGGTGCTGTGCATCCAGCTGGTCCCGCTGCTGCTGCTCGCCCCCGGCCTGCTACTGGGCAACGCCCGCGCCCACGCCTGGGCCTGCTTCGTGGTGAACATCTACTTCATCCAGGGCGTGCTGGCCGCGATCGACCCGGCCCGCGCCCTGTTCGGCGCCCTGGAAACGGTGATCAGCCTGGGCCTGTTCTGCAGCGCGCTGCTCTACGTGCGCTGGAAGTTCCAGCACGACCGCAGGCTGGCAGGCGAAAGCTGATGCGCCTGGTGCTGCTGCCGGGCCTGAACGGCAGCAACCGGTTGTTCGCGCCGCTGCTGGCGCAACTGGCCGATGTCCCTTGCCAGGTGATCGAGCTGCCACGCCAGGGCCGGCAGGATCATGACGCCCTGGCCTTCACCCTGAAGGAACAGCTGGGAACGGCGCCCTTCGTACTGCTCGGCGAATCCTTCTCCGGCGCCCTGGCCCATCGCCTGGCGCTGCAATGTCCGGAAGGGCTCGCGGGACTGATCTTCGCCGCCAGCTTCCTGCAACGCCCTCATCCGCTGCTCACGACATGGAGCAGTCGGTTGCCGGTGCCCAAGGCACTGCTGGCGCAGCCCTGGCTGCTGCGCCTGTTCTGCATCGGCGATGCACAGCCTTCGGTACTGGAGCAGCTACGAACAGAAATCCTCGACCTGTCTCCCGAGCTGCTGAGTGCGCGCCTCAAAGCCTTGGCAGCACTGCGTCCACCGACACAACGCGTTTCGATCCCCGCATTGCACCTATGGCCGACCCGGGACCGTCTGGTGACGAACGCCGCGGCTGCCAGCCTTGCGAGGGGCTGCGACAACCTTCTTAGGGAAAGGATCGAAGGACCTCACTTCCTGCTGCAGAACAGGCACCAGGACTGCGCCCGGGCGATCCGCGCCTTCATGGAAAAATTGCGCGGCTGATTATTACCAGCCCAGGGTTTCCTTGAGGAAGGGAATGGTCAGCTTGCGCTGGGCCTGCAGCGAGGCCTGGTCGAGGCGTTCGAGCAGCTCGAACAGTGCGCTCATGCTGCGCTCGCCGCGGGTGAGGATGAAGCGGCCGACGTCGTCGGTGAGGTGCAGGCCACGGCGCGAGGCGCGCAGCTGCAGGGCGCGCAGCTTGTCCTCGTCGGACAGCGCGTGGAGCTGGAACACCAGCGCCAGGGTCAGCCGCGACTGCAGATCGGGCAATGCCACGGGCAGTTCGCGGGGCGACGCGGTGGCCGCCAGCAGCAGGCGGCGACCCGAGTCACGCAGGCGGTTGAACAGATGGAACAGCGTCTCTTCCCAGTCCGCACGACCGGCCACGGCATCGAGATCGTCCAGGCAGACCAGCTCGGCCTGGTCCAGGCCGTCCAGCAGCTCGGGACCGTAGTCCGCCACCTCGGCCAGCGGCAGGTACACGGCCTGCTCGCCGCGCTGCTCGAAGCGCAGGCAGGCGGCCTGGAGCAGATGGCTGCGGCCCACGCCCTCGCCGCCCCAGAGGTGAATCAGGCTCTCCGTCCAGCCCGCATCGGCCTCGCACAACCGCTCGACATAGCCCAGCGCCGCCGCGTTGGCGCCGGGGTAGTAGTTGGCGAAGGTGGCATCGTCACGCAGACGCACACCAAGGGGCAGCTGGACAGGTTTCATGCGCAGGACGGCGGGAAGGTTCTTCGTGAAGGGCGGGAAGTTTATAGCCTTCCTCGTACCAAGTCATTGATAGACAAGCTTTCGCCGCTACCGGGAACGGGCCTTTTCATCACACGCAAGGCAGGGCACCTGCAAAGAAGCTGCTTTGGAGGCCACTCCTTCCATGCCAGGAAACCCTATTTTCAGAGACCGTTTTTTAAAACTAGAAAGCTGACATATACATCAGCTTTCTACGCTTTACCTAAACCAACAACCTTTGAAATGAGACCAGTGTCGCGCTCTCCGTGAAAACAGCTTAAATACGCCATACACGACTGTACAATCATGATTCTGTCACTTTGACATAGGCAGAAATTGACAAACCACTAGTTAAATATTCTACAGGAGCGTTTAGGCCATGGACGGTCAAGATAGTCGGGAATTTTTTGTACTACCACA
Source organism: Pseudomonas paralcaligenes (assembly GCF_019655855.1). GTDB lineage: Bacteria > Pseudomonadota > Gammaproteobacteria > Pseudomonadales > Pseudomonadaceae > Aquipseudomonas > Aquipseudomonas paralcaligenes. The sequence goes on from NZ_BPFX01000006.1 coordinate 59,050, forward strand.
AAGGCCCGAAGAAGCAGGTTACTACACATACGGCACACCGAGCGGAGGCGCAGCCCAATACGCACATCCGTCTACTTTAAGCTTTCTGTTCTGGCTGGAATCACGATGGGCTGCGGTGGAAAAAAGGAAATTCGGCGTAGGTAATATCAGCTTGGCAGATGGAGCAGCTTTTCCGCCCCACATATCTCATAGAAGCGGCCTGCGAGTTGATATACGGCCACTAAGAAAGGATGGTGCCCACGCTCCTGTTAGCTATAGAAACTCAAACTATGATCAGAAAGCCACAAAACGACTTATATCATTGATCATCTCGTCCAACATGGTGAGCAAGGTTATGTTTAATGACCCTGACATTGTCGGTGTTAAATATCTCGTGGGACACGATGACCATATTCATGTCGAGGTTTTGAAATGACACGCGCCACCATGCTTCTTCTGCTGCTCGCCCTTCCGTTCGCCACGAATGCCCAAGAATACAAGCCGATGGAGGCCCAGTACCGGCTCTATTCAGGCTCGATCGGCGATCCGATGCCGGCCGGTCAGGACGATGCCAAGTTGTCGCTGGCGATAACGGGCGAGGCGGCCGAGGAGATCTTCCAGCGGATCGGCCCCGATCTGAAGGATCAGTGCGGCGCAGAGGATGGGAGCCGCTTTCGCGCCAGGGGCGATGGCTCGGTCGTCTGCCAGTACAGCCTGCAGGACGGCTATCTCTGCTACCTCGGGATAGACCTGCTGAAGGGCAAGCCGGTCAACGCCAGCGTCTGCTAGGTTCGCCGCCGGACTCAGCGCCGATCCACCCGCCTCAGCTGTTCCTGCTCGTAGCGTGGATAGAGGTGGCTGACGCTACGGATCAGTTCGTAGCGGCTCAGGCTGATGCCGGCGAAGCGCTCGGGGATCGGCGCCCGGATCACTTCGTTCATGTCCTCGCCGCGGCTGGCCGCGTCGCGCAGCAGGCCGTCGAGCCAGCCCAGGTAGTCGCGCATCTGGGCGAAGGGCGCGGGATCGGTGGCGAGCGGGCCGTGGCCGGGGACGAGCAGTTTCCACGGCAGTTCCTGCAGGGTCTCCAGGTCGGCCAGCCACACGTCCAGCCCCGGGCTGTTCGGCGTGGTCAGCGCGCGCTGGTAGAACACCAGGTCACCGGCGAACAACACGCCGGTGGTCTCGTCGAGGATCGCCAGGTCGGCGCCGGTGTGTCCGCTCAGCGCGAGCAGGCGCAGGCGATGGCCACCGATGTCGCGGACACCGGGTTCGAGCGTTTCGCTCGGCAGCACCACCTCGGTGCCGCGCATCCAGTCGCCGACCAGGCGGTACATGTTCTCCGCCATGGCGTCGCCCTGCTCGCGCAGCAGTTCGGTGGTGCCGGCCAGGGCGGCGATGGGCACGCCGGCGAAGGCCTGGTTGCCGAGCACGTGGTCCGGGTGATGGTGGGTCAGCAGCACTCGCGCCACCGGCTTGTCGGTGACGCTGGCGATGGCCGCGCGCATGGCCTCTCCGTAGCGCCGCGAGGGACCGCTGTCGATGACCAGCACGCCTTCGTCGGTGACGATGAAGGCGGTGTTGACGATGTTGCCGCCATTGCCTTCGGCGAAGTTCTCCGTGCTGCCCTCCAGCAGCCAAGTGTCGGCGGCGATCTGCCGGGGCTGCAGGCGATAGTCGTAGGCCGCCTGCGCGGCGCCGGCGCAGAGCAGCGCGAGCAGCAGCAACAGGCCACGCATGCCTAGCCCTCCACCCCGGCGGCGCGCTCGCGCACTTCACTGATCTGCACCAGAGGCTCGGCATCGGTGAAGTTGGGCAGGTCGCCCATGATCCTCGCCGCATGTGGCGCGAAGCTCTGCTGGAAGGCCTCCAGGCTGGCAAAGAACAAGTGGCCCACCGCCACGAACGGCGCAGGGCTGCCGGGCGCGGCGCCGGAGACGCCCTGGTCCACGGCGATGCCCAGGCAGGCCTCGCCCAGGCATTCGCGCACCAGCGCCATGTGCGCGCCGCCGTAGTAGCCCAGGTCGAAACGCACGCCGGGGCGGTTGGGGTAGAGCACGCTGACTCTGATCATGAAAGTTCTCCGCAGGAATGGGACGGGCTCAGAGTTCGGCCTCGAACTCGTTGCCATTGTTGTCGCGCAGCAGCAGCTCGGCCTTGCCGCCGCCGCGCAGTTCGAAGCCCAGGGTCGGGTTCTCGCTCACCGCCGGGAACAGTTCGAGCAGGGCCAGGCGATGGCCTTCGGGGTCGCGTAGCTCGGCGCTCTCCAGATAGAACTCGGGGGTGCCGCCGACCAGGCCGTTGTCCATCGGGTGCGATACGGAGAGGCGCAGGCGGTCGAAATCGCCCTGCGGGTAGCGGCCGCCGAGGACCTGCCCCAGACGCTGCTCCCAGCCGGGCTGCGCGCGCACCACACTGGGCGCCGTGCAGCCACCGCCGGCGGCCTCGACGTGGGTCGAGCCGACGTGCCAGACGCCATCCTCGGTCTGCACCGCCGCGCGGATCAGGGTGGCCTGCTCGACGCGGATGCGCACCGCGAGGAACGGCAGCAGGCGCTCCGACTCCGCGTGCAGAGTGAAGATATGGGGAATCGGGTTCAGCTCGGCCCATGCGAGCATGCGCTGCACCGGGCGCTCCAGGGCGCGTGCGTCGATCTCGATCGGCACCTGGCGCGAGTCCTCGGCGAAGGGCGGCGCCTGCACCCTCACCCGCTCGTCGAAATGCACCGGAGCGGCGCCGAGCAGGCGCTGACGATGGAATTCCCACATCGGCGAGTTCAGCGGGTCGACCTCCTCGACCGCCATCGCGGGCAGGCCGACCAGCAGCAGGGACAGCAGGCACAGCACGCGGGACATGGCGCATCCTCCTCGGTAGCCGGCGGCGCGGTGCGAACCCCGCGCCGCCGTCCACGACCTACTGTTCGACGTGGACGCTTTCCAGGTAGGAGCGGATCGCCCACAGCGCTTCCTGGCTGAGGAAGTTGGCCATCTTCGGCATGTACACACGACCGTCGCGCACGGCGCCGTTGATCACCCGCTCCTTGAACCACTCGTCGCCGGTGATGCCCAGTTCGAGGTAGCGCAGGTCGGGGGCGATACCGCCGGACTTGGCTTCCAGGCCGTGGCAGGCCGCGCAGTTCTGGTTGTAGGCCGAGGAACCGATCTCGATCGCCTTGGGGTTCTCGCGATAGGGGTTCTCGTCGAGCCATTCCTTGCCCAGTGGTTCCAGTCCGTCGGTGTTGACGTTCTGCGGCACCACGTCACCGTGGGCCATGGCGAATGAGCAAGCGCCGAGGCCGATGCAGAAAAGCAGGCCACGGAGCAGGTTGTTGTTGTTCATGACGACCATCCTCATCGAGATGCTGGGCAAGGCGAGCGCTTGTGGTCAGCGCGTTGGCCGCATCTTAGAAAGGCCGTCGGCAGCGCCAGTATGCTGCTTTGGTGGCCGCCATCTACGCCCTTGGTAGTAACCCTCCGGTACGCCAGGCGGCAGCCGTTCGCAGCAGTGCGAAGTCATGGCCGGTTCGGGAATTTTTCCCGTGATCGGCGGGACTTTTTCCGTATCGCCCGTTCCGGGCCGCTCCCACTATCGATCGCAACGGGTCGCCGGGTCAGCCACACCTCCGGAAGGCCCCGTGTTCATCAACCAATGGGAACCGCAAACATGACAAGAACAACTCCCCCCAGCACTGCCACCCCGCTGGCGCGCACCGTGCAAAGCCTGATCCTGGGCCTCGCGCTGGTCTCGTCCGGCAGCGTCTTCGCCAAGTCGGTGAGCTGGGACGACATCGCCAACGACCACACCACCACCGGCGACGTGCTGCAGTACGGCCTCGGCACCAATGCCCAGCGCTGGAGCCCGCTGGCCCAGGTCAACGACCAGAACGTGTTCAAGCTGACGCCGGCCTGGTCCTTCTCCTTCGGCGACGAGAAGCAGCGCGGCCAGGAGTCCCAGGCCATCGTCAACGACGGCGTGATCTACGTGACCGGTTCCTATTCCCGCGTGTTCGCCCTCGACGCCAAGACCGGCAAGCGCCTGTGGACCTACAACCACCGCCTGCCGGACGACATCCGCCCGTGCTGCGACGTGGTCAACCGCGGCGCCGCCATCTACGGCGACAAGATCTACTTCGGCACCCTCGACGCCTCTGTCGTGGCGCTGAACAAGGACACCGGCAAGGTCGTCTGGAAGAAGAAGTTCGCCGACCACTCGGCCGGCTACACCATGACCGGCGCGCCGACCATCGTGAAGGACGGCAAGAGCGGCAAGGTCCTGCTGATCCACGGCAGCTCCGGCGACGAGTTCGGCGTGGTCGGCCGCCTGTTCGCCCGCGATCCGGACACCGGCGAAGAGGTGTGGATGCGTCCGTTCGTGGAAGGCCACATGGGCCGCCTGAACGGCAAGGACAGCACCCCGACCGGCGACGTGAAGGCGCCGTCCTGGCCGGACGATCCCAACTCGCCGACCGGCAAAAAGGAAGCCTGGAGCCAGGGCGGCGGCGCCCCGTGGCAGAGCGCCAGCTTCGACGCCGAGACCAACACCATCATCGTCGGCGCCGGCAACCCGGCCCCGTGGAACGGCTGGGCGCGCACCTCCGACGGCGGCAACCCCCACGACTACGACAGCCTGTACACCTCCGGCCAGGTCGGCGTCGACCCGACCACCGGCGAAGTGAAATGGTTCTACCAGCACACCCCGAACGACGCCTGGGACTTCTCCGGCAACAACGAGCTGGTGCTGTTCGACTACAAGGGCAAGGACGGCAAGACCGTCAAGGCCACCGCCCACGCCGACCGCAACGGCTTCTTCTACGTGGTCGACCGTAGCAACGGCAAGCTGCAGAACGCCTTCCCCTTCGTCGACAAGATCACCTGGGCCAGCCACATCGACCTGAAGACCGGTCGCCCGGTGGAGAACGAGGGCCAGCGTCCACCGAAGCCGGAGCCGGGCCAATCGAAAGGCAAGGCAGTGGAAGTCTCCCCGCCGTTCCTCGGCGGCAAGAACTGGAACCCGATGGCCTACAGCCAGGACACCGGCCTGTTCTACGTCCCCGCCAACCACTGGAAGGAGGACTACTGGGCCGAGGAGGCGCACTACAAGAAGGGCTCCGCCTACCTGGGCATGGGCTTCCGCATCAAGCGCCTGTATGACGACCACGTCGGCATCCTGCGCGCCATGAACCCGACCACCGGCAAGGTCGTCTGGGAACACAAGGAGCGCCTGCCGCTGTGGGCCGGCGTGCTGGCGACCAAGGGCAACCTGGTGTTCACCGGCACCGGCGACGGCTACTTCAAGGCCTTCGACGCCAAGAACGGCAAGGAGCTGTGGAAGTTCCAGGTCGGCACCGGCATCGTCTCCCCGCCCATCACCTGGGAACAGGACGGCGAGCAGTACATCGGTGTTACCGCCGGCTACGGCGGCGCGGTGCCGCTGTGGGGCGGCGACATGGCCGACCTGACCAAGCCGGTCGCCCAGGGCGGTTCCTTCTGGGTGTTCAAGCTGCCGAGCTGGGACAACAAGACCGCCAGCCGCTGATCCACCCCGCAGTGCGCACGGTCCCGCCGGGGCCGTGCGCACCCGCTTTTCCCGCAGAGCCTGTGCACAGGCTCTCGGCCGATACCTTATCGGTGCGCATCGCGCACCCTCGGGAGCATCGCCATGAAGTACCTGCACCTGATCCTGCCGGCCGCCCTGCTGCTGGCCGGCAGCTACGCCCTCGCCGCCGACGACGCCCTGGTCGTCAACGGCTGCCGCATCGAGCCGGACAGCCACTGCCCCGGCGCCAACCTCAAGGGCGCCGACCTGCGCAACCAGGACATGCGCCGCATGGATCTGGCTGGCGCCGACCTCTCCGGCGCCGACCTGCGCCACGCCACCCTGGACCTGGCCAACCTGGAGAAGGCCAATCTCAGGCAGGCCAACCTGACCCGCGCCAGCCTGCAGCAGAGCAACCTGCGCCTGGCCGACTTCAGCGGCGCCAAGCTGGTGGCCGTGCAGGGCTGGGGGTTGTTCGCCCAGGCCGCGCAGTTCCAGGGGGCCGACCTGTCCGCCGCGTACCTGGAGTTCGCCCGCCTCTCCGGGGCCAAGATGCACGACGTCAAGCTGGTCGCCGCCGACCTGGAAATGACCTGGCTGAGCAAGGCCGACCTCAAGGGCGCCGACCTCAAGGACGCCAACCTGCAGGAGGTCAAGCTGGGCGGCTCCAACCTGGAGAACGCCGACCTCACCGGCACCCGCACCCGCTTCGGCAACTTCCAGGACGCCAACATGGAAGGCTGCACCAACTGCCCGAAGGGGTGGTGACCGGCCACAGGCTGCGTACGAAAATCCCCGGCCGCCGAGGCGCTCGGAGGGCGACTTTTCGTACGCAGCCTGGCGCCGTCCCGGCAGCGGAATGGCTACACTGGCGGCCCCGAAGTCCCGTCCAGGATGGACCGCATGACCGATACCCCCACGATTGCCGCCCAGCCACGCCGCGCGCTGTTGCGCATGCTGCCCTGGGCCTGCTGCTCACCCCTTTCCTGCTGCTGGCCCTGTGGCTGCAGTTCGGCTCCCGCGAGGCGTGCGCACCGCAGCTGCTCGGCATACCCCAGGCCTACTGGGCACTGCTGGGAATGACCCGTGGCCTGCCGCTGCTGATACTGATCTTCACCCTGACCCAGCTTCCAACCGCACTCAAGGTGCTGCGCGACGGCTACTTCCCGCCGCTCGACGCGGTGTGTCTGCGCCCCACCCTCGCCCGGCGTGGCCCGATGATCCGCCTGCTGCGCGGCTACCCGATGCTGATCGCGCCGGTGCTCGCCCTCGGGCTGGTGCTGCTGGGTCACCAGGCCCACGAGGAGGTCATGCACGGCCGCAGCATCGACGATCTGCAACGGGCCCTCGAAGCCGACTGCCACCATCCCTGAACGGAGGACGCGCATGCCCTTTCCCGAAGAACAGCGTCAGGCCCTGCTGGCACTCAAGGGCGTCGGCCCCACGGTGATCCAGCGCCTCGAACAGTTGGGCTTCGACTCCCTGCAGCGACTGGCCGAGGCGGACGCCCGCGACATCGTCGAACAGGCCGCGGCCCTGCTGGGGTCGAGCTGCTGGAAAAACAGCCCGCAGGCCAGGGCCGCCATCGTGGCAGCCGTCGAGCTGGCACGCCGCCAAGGCTGAACCGCTCGTCCAGAAACCCATGGAGCGCTGAACTTCCGGGGAAAGCGGGGTCGGAATCCCCACCGCTTCGCTTGCCAAGGACGATCCCATGCTCGATCTGACGACCTGGAACCTGACGATCCCGGCCACCGAATCCGCCACGCTGATCACCACCGAGCGCCTCAACCGGGGCTACAGCAGCCAGTACTTCCGCCCGCAGAACGACAACAGCGTGCGTTTCTGGGTGCCGGTGAACGGCTCTCGCACCCTCAACTCCAGCTACCCGCGCAGCGAACTGCGCGAGACCTGGCAGAACGGCGAGCCGCGCAACTGGTACCACGGCGAAGCGGACAACATCCTCAGCGCCGTGCTCACGGTCAACCAGGTGCCGAGCAAGAACAAGCTGGTGATCGGCCAGATCCATGCCATCAACCGCCCCGGCGACGTCGGCTCGCCGCTGGTCAAGCTGCAATACCACTTCCGCCCCGAGAGCAACAGCGGGCGCATCGAAGCGCTGGTGCGCAAGCACCCGGACGACAGCCAGGTGCAGAACATCCTGCTGGTCAACGACGTGACCCTGGACGAGCGCTTCGCCTACCGCCTGCGCCTGACCGCCAGCGGCCGCCTGGGCATCACCGTGTACAGCGACGACGACGATGGCTCCTACTACCGCCAGATGGCCGCCGCCTGGAGCCGCGAACCGCTCTACTTCAAGGCGGGAGCCTACGTGCAGGACAACGCCGGCAGCGCCTCGGAAGGCGGCCGCGCCACCTTCTACCACCTCAATACCGAGCACCGCAGGCCCTGAGGGCGGGTCAGGCCGACTGGCGGTCGCCGACCCTCAGCACGCCGGTGTCGATGGCCAGGTGCACCAGGCCGGCCAGGGAGTCGACGCCCAGCTTGTTCTTCAGCAGTGTCATGTGGTTCGACACGGTCTTGCCGCTGATGCACAGGCGCTCGGCGATCTGCCGGGTCGGCAGGCCGCGGGCGAGCATGATGAAGATCTCCATCTCCCGCGGTGTCATGCCCGCCAGCAACGGATCGCCGCTGGGCTCCGGCCCCTTCTGGCAGGCCAGCTGGGTCGCCAGCGACTGCTCGATGTAGGGATAGCCGGCCAGCACCCGGCGCACGGCCTCCACCAGCACGTCCGGCGCGCAGCGCTTGCTCAGATAGCCGGAGCCACCGGCGTCCAGCGCCTGACGCACCAGCGGCAGCTCCTCGTGCATGCTGAAGAACAGCACCGGCAGCTGCGGCAGGCGCTGGCGCAGCCTGCGACAGGTCTCCAGGCCGCTGATGCCAGGCAGGCCGATGTCCATTACCACCAGGTTGGGAATCCAGGCCTGCACCAGGGTCAGGGCATCCTCGCCGCTGGCCGCCTCGCCCACCCGCACTTCGGGCAGCAACGCGCCGAGGAGGCTGGCGTAGCCCTGGCGCACCACCGCGTGATCGTCCACCAGCAAAATCTTCATGCGCTCGCCTCCTCCAGCGGGACTCGCAGGTACAGCGTCCAGCCGCGCCCCGGACGCCCGCGGTAGTGCAGCTCGCCGCCGAGGCCGCGGGCCCGTTCGCTCATCGAGCGCAGGCCGATGCCCTGCCCCGCCGCCGGCCGGCCATGGCCGTCGTCGCGCAGCGACAGGCACAGGTCCGCGCCGCGCCGGCGCACGCGCAGACGCACGTGGCGGGCGCCGGCATGGCGGACGACGTTGGTCAGCGCCTCCTGCAGCAGGCGATAGAGCTGCAGCTTGCGCTCGCGGCCGGGCTCCGGCAGGCGCGCGTCGAAGCCGACGCGGCAGTCGATGCCGGCGGCGCTCCGCTGCGCCGCGAGCTGGCGCACGGCCTGCTCCAGCGACAGTTCGTCGAGCATCACCGGATAGAGGTCGCGGACCAACGCGTGGAAGCCCTGCTGCAGCGCCTGGCAATGCTGCTCCAGCCGCTGCGAGGCCCCGCGCACGGCCTGCGGGTCGTCGGCCAGCAGGGCGAACAGGCCGGCCTGGGCACGGATGCCGGCGACGTACTGGCCGAGGTCGTCGTGCAGGGTGCGCCCCAGGCGATTGCGCTCCTGCTCCTGCGCCTGCAACAGGGTCTGCTGCAGGCGCCGGTTCTCCGTCTCGGCGCTGTGCAGCGCGCCGGCCATGCCCGCGACGTGGCCGACCAGGCGCTGCACCTCGGGCAAACGGGAAAGGCAGGTGGAATGGACAGGTCGCGCGCCGGCGCACAGCGCCTCGACCGCCGCGAGTGCCTGGCGCAGCGCCCGGCGGATCGCCAGCAGGCACAGCAGCACCAGCAGGCCGAACAGGCCAAGCAGCCCGTACAGCGGGGCGGCTCCCTGCGTCACACCCGGCATCACGGCGAGCACGGCCACTGCTGCGACCGCGAGCGGCAGCAGAGTCGACAGGTCGATACGCTTCGGCGCGATCATCTCACCGCACCGGGGCGTGGACCTGCACGCCGGACACGCCGGTGGCGGCCAGGACCTTGTCGACCCCGGCGAGGCTGATCACCAACAGAGCCAGGAACAGCAGATGCTTGGCGGTATGCATGACGGATCGCTCCGATTCTTGTTGTGCCTCCATGCTAGGCACTGCGCGGCCGAAAGGTCTTCCTACCTTGGTACTGGCCGAGCACTACTTTCTGCATATTTCGCGGGCCCGGGGCGGTTCCTATGCTGGCGGAGAGCCTTCGAGGACACGCCCATGCGCCAGTTCGCCCTCCATGCCCTGGTCTACCTGCTCGGCATCGCCAGCGCCGCCTTCGTCGCCACCGAGGCCCGCGCGGCACCCGGCGACGCGCCCGCATCGGTGACGACCGGAGCACGGTCATGAAGGTACTGCTGGCCGTCGGCCTGCTGCCCGCCCTGGCGGGTGGCGGTCTGGTGCTCGGCGTGCCCGAACCCCATCCGTCGCAGCGCACCGCCTACCTGGTCAGCAGCCAGCGCCTGCCCTGCCTCTATGCGCGCCTGGCCGTGCAGCAGGGCAAGAACGTGGCGCGCGGCCAACTGGAAGACTGCGCCCAGCGCTGGAAGGACCGGGAAGCGGCCGCCCTGCTGGCCGCCGCGCCGGCAGACGAACTCCCACCGCGCTGACCCCCTTCCGCCACGACCGCCCGGTCAGCAACCAGTACTTTGGTACTGGTTTTATTCACCATCGTAGGATTCCCAAAGGTCGGAGACTTGCCTGTAATAGGGATGAAGGAGTCGTATCCGATGCCGCGAGCGTTGCCGTTGTCGTACCTGTTGCTGGCGCTGTTCACCGCTTCCGTCGCCGCCGAGGAGTCTCTGCCCCTCTTCAGCGCCGACGGCTACCGCCAGGCGCACTATCGCAGCCCGACGCCCGACGGCGTCGACGGTGCCCGGACGGTGGATACCGGCGATCTGCAGGCGCTGCTGGCGAACACGCCACGGCCGGCGCTGATCGACGTCTACCGCCGGCAATGGCTGTTCGGCCGCTTCATCGCCGACGAGGACCACCACAACCTGCCCGGCAGCCTGTGGCTGGCCAACACCGGCGACGGCATGCTGCTGCCGCCCTGGGACGACTACTTCGCGGCGCAGCTGCAGCGCGCCAGCCACGGCCGCAAGGACTGGCCGCTGGTGTTCTACTGCCGCTCGGACTGCTGGCTGGGCTGGAACGCCACCCGCCGCGCCCGGGCGCTGGGTTATACCCGGCTGTACTGGTACCGCGACGGCATCGACGCCTGGCAACAGGCGGGCCTGCCGTTGGAGCCGGCGGAGCCGGTCGCGTTACCCTAGGACAAAGCGTTGCGTGCCCTACATAACGACAAGAAGAAACGAGGTGAATGGCTGTGTACAAGATACTCATCGCCGATGACCATCCGCTGTTCCGCGAAGCGATCCACAATGTGATCGCCGATGGTTTCCCCGGTAGCGCGGTGATGGAGACCGCCGACCTCGACAGCACCCTGGAGCTGACCCAGGACCACGACGACCTCGACCTGATCCTGCTCGACCTGAACATGCCCGGCATGCACGGCCTCAACGGGCTGATCAACCTGCGCAACGAGGCGCCGACTGTACCGGTGGTGATCGTCTCCGCCGAGCAGGACAAGCAGATCGTCCTGCAGGCCATCACCTACGGCGCGGTCGGCTTCATCACCAAGTCCAGCCCGCGGGCGCAGATGACCGAGGCCATCGAGCAGATCCTCAACGGCAACGTCTACCTGCCCTCGGACATCATCCGCACGCAGAAGAACCCCTCCCGGCGCAGCCACGAGGAACCGAGCATCCCGCCCGAGCTGCTGCAGGCACTGACCCGCAAGCAGCTGCTGGTGCTCGAACGGATGACCAAGGGCGAGTCGAACAAGCAGATCGCCTACAACCTCGACATCGCCGAGACCACGGTCAAGGCGCACGTCTCGGCCATCCTGCGCAAGCTCAACGTGCACAACCGGGTACAGGCCATCCTCTCGGCCAGCGACATCGACTTCAGCTCCTACCTGCGCCGCTGATGCTGCGCGTCGCATCGCTCACGGCGCTGGCCATGCTCGCCTTCGCCGGCAACTCGCTGCTGTGCCGCGCCGCCCTGCGCGACAGTGCCCTGGACCCGGCCAGCTTCACCGCCATCCGCCTGCTCTCCGGCGCCCTGGTGCTGGCCCTGCTGGTCGCGTTGCGCCGCCAGGGGCCGATCCGCGGCGACTGGCGCTCGGCCCTGGCGCTGTTCGGCTACGCCGCCGGCTTCTCCTTCGCCTACGTCGAACTGGACGCCGGCAGCGGCGCGCTGATCCTGTTCGGCGCGGTGCAGGCCAGCATGATCGGCTATGGCTGGCTGAAGGGCGAACGGCTCGGTCCGGCGCCGATGGTCGGCCTGGCCTGCGCCCTCGGCGGCCTGCTGTTCCTGCTCCTGCCCGGCGCCAGCGCGCCGCCTCCGCAAGCCGCCGGCATGATGGTGCTGGCCGGCGTGGCCTGGGCCTTCTACTCCCTGCTCGGGCGCGGCAACGCAGACCCGCTGGCCGCCACCGCCGGCAACTTCCTGCGCAGCCTGGTCGCCCTGCCGCCGCTCGCGGCGCTGTATCTGGGCCGGCTCGAATGGGACGGCCTCGGTGCGTTCTACGCGGTGCTCTCCGGGGCGCTGGCCTCGGGCATCGGCTACGCCATCTGGTACGCCGCCCTGCCCCACCTCAAGTCGATCCAGGCGGCGAGCGTGCAGCTCAGCGTACCGATCATCGCCGCCGCGCTCGGCGCCCTGCTGCTCGGTGAAGCCCTGGGCCCGCGCCTGGTGATCGCCTCGGTGGCGGTGCTGGGTGGGATCGGGTTGATCCTGCTGGCCAGGAACAAGCAGTCGCGATAGTGGCATTTTGCTAATATCGCCTCTTCTCAACCCAGGCATGGAGCCACCTATGCGTTTAGCAGTCGCATGTCTCTCCGCTGCGCTTCTCACCGGCTGCAGCATCAAGCAAACCGTCACGCCCGCCAGCATCGAGAAACCCTCCAGCCGGGAAATCTGCATGATCCCCGCCAAGGGCCTTCGCCAGGGCTTCCACACCACCTATCGGGACCTGCTCGAACAGAAGGGCTTCACCGCTCGCGAACTCAGGCCGGGCGCCAGCCCTTCGAGCTGCCCGCTGAGCACCACCTATGTCGGCAACTGGGCGTGGGACCTGGCGCTCTACATGGTCTACGCCGACATCAAGGTGTACCAGGACGGCCATCAGGTGGGTCATGCCAATTACGATGCGAAATGGGGCGGCGGGCGTCCCGACAAGTTCATCGATGCGGAAAACAAGATCGCCGAGCTGACCGAGCAGTTGTTCCCCAACGGCGCTCCCGCACCCGTCGCCAAAGCGGCCCCGACTCCTGCCTCGCAAGGCTCCGGCCTCGACAAGCAGCAACGCCTGCAGGAGCTGATGAACGACAACAGCCTGGGATACGAGGAATACATGCGTCGGCGCAGGGCCATCGAGGCCGAGTGACGCCTAACCCCGCCTCTGCAACAGATGGCTAAGGGTGGTCTTCAGCTTCATCGGCTTGACCGGCTTGTGCAACAGGGTATGGCCCAGCTCGCGCAGGCTCTGCTTGAGTTCGTTGCTGTAGTTGGCGGTGACCATCAGCGCCGGCAACGGCTCGGCGCGGCGGGCGTTGATGGTGGTCACCGCCTGCACGCCGTCGCGGTCGTCATCGAGGTGGTAGTCGGCGATCAGCACATCGGCTTCGGCGTGGTAGTTGTCGACCTGGCGCGCCAGGTCGTCCTCCGACAGCGCCGTGACCACCTGGCAGCCCCAGCCCTCCAGCAGCGTGCGCATGCCGGCGCAGATCGCCGCGTCGTTATCCAGCACCCAGATGCGCGCGCCGCGCAGACGCTCGATTTCCATGGATTCGGCTGGCACCGGAGCGCGTAGCAGGCTGGTACGCCGGGTCAGCGGCACCTCGACGGCGAACATCGAGCCACGCCCCGGTTGCGAGGTGACGCGCAGCCGGTGGCCGAGCATCCGCGCGATCTTGTCGACGATGGCCAGGCCCAGCCCCAGGCCGCGGTCCTGGTGCGGGCGCTGGCTGTCGCCGCGCTTGAACTCCTGGAAGATCTCCACCAGCTTGTCGCCGGCGATGCCCATGCCGGTGTCCCACACCTCGATGGACAGCGCGTTGCCACGGCGCCGGCAGCCGAGCAGGATGCGCCCGCGCTCGGTGTAGCGGATGGCGTTGGTCAGCAGGTTGCGCAGGATGCGCGCGAGCAGCTGGATGTCGCTGCGCACCCAGGCCGAGCTGGGCAGGTAGCGCAGCTCCAGCGACTCGCCGCCGGCCTGCTGGCGGAACTCCAAGGCGAGGTTGTCGAGCAGGTCGGCGACGGCGAAGCTGGACAGGTCCGGGCGGATCACCCCGGCGTCCAGCTTGGAGATGTCCACCAGGGTGCCGAGCAGGTGCTCCACGTCCTCCAGCGAGTTGCTGACGTTGCGGATCAGCCCGACCTCACCGGGCGGGGTCTTCTCCAGCAGCGCGCCGGTGAACAGACGCGCGGCGTTGAGCGGCTGCAGCAGGTCGTGGCTGACGGCGGCGAGGAACTTGGTCTTCGACAGGTTGGCCACCTCGGCTTCGCGCTTGGCCTCGCGCAGGCGCGCCTCGGCCTGGGCTCGCTCATCGATCTCGCGGCGCAGCTGGCTGTTCACCGCGGTCAGCTCGGCGGTGCGCTCGCGCACCCGCAGTTCGAGGTTCTGGTAGGCCTGGTGCAGCGCCTCGGAGGTGCGGCGCTGCTCGGTGACGTCGCGGCTCAGCACGAAGATGCCGATCACCTCGCCCGAGGCCAGCCGGTTGGGCACGTAGGAGCGCAGCATGTAGCGCTGCTGGCCGCCGAAGTTGGTCTCGGCCATCTCGAAAGTGACGCTCTCGCCGGACAGCGCGCGTTCCACGTAGCCCTCCAGGCGGCGCCAGTGGTCCTCGCTGTGCACCTCGCGCAGGCTCTGGCCGAGCATGCCCTCGCGCGGCCAGTGGTACCACTCCTCGTAGACCTTGTTGGTGAACTCGTAGACCAGGTCGGCGTTGAGGTAGGCGATCAGCGCCGGCACGTGGTCGGTGATCAGGCGCACCCAGCGCTCGCGCTCGCTGAGCATCTGTGCGTGACGGAAACGCTCGGTGATGTCGGTGAAGGTGTTGACGAAGCCGCCGGTGGGCAGCGGGTGGGTGCGCACCTCCAGCATGCGCCCGTCGAACAGGCGCTGCTCGCACTCGTGCAGCGGCGCGCCGTGCTCGTCGCGGCTGTCCGGGGTGAGCAGGCGCAACTCGCTGTCGGCCATCACCTCGGCGAACGGCCGGTGCGCCTCGATCGGCGCCAGCCCGCAGAGTTCGAGGAAGCGGTGGTTCCACAGCTCCAGGCTGCCCTCGGCGTTGACCATCGCCACGCCCTGGGACAGGTTGTCCACGGCGCGCTGCAGCAGGCGCGACTTCTGCGCCAGGGCCTGCTCGCGGCGCTGGGTCTCGCTCTGCTTGAGTTCGGTGATGTCGGTGTAGAGGATCACCAGCCCGCCCTCGCGGGTCGGCCGCTCGCTGACCTGGACCCAGCGCCCGTTCATCAGCCGGTAGATGATGTGGCCGTCGCCACGGCCGCGCTGCTCCTCGACGATCAGTCCGGTGCTGGCCGCCAGCCGCTTGATTTCCGACAGCCGCGTGCCGCTGGCGATGCGCGCGCGGGTGCGCGCCCAGAACTCGCGGAAGCGGCTGTTGAACAGCACGATGCGCTGCTCCTTGTCGAACAGCACGAAGGCGTCGGAGATGCTCTCGATGGCGTCGATCAGGTGATGGTGGGCGGTCTCCGCGCGCTGGCGGGCCTCGCGCAGCAGCTGGTTGCTCGACTTCAGCTCGGTCATCGCCTGGTTCAGCGCGTCGGTGCGCTCGCGCACCTGCTCGGCGAGGATCACCGAGTGCTGGAACGCGGCGTAGCCGTCCGAGCGCAGCGAATGGCCGGACTCGACCCGCTCGATCAGCGTCGCGTTGATCTTCTCCAGCCGCGCGTTGCGAGCCTCCAGCTCGGCGACGCGGGCGCGCAGCTCAGCGCAGTCCGCAGGCGGGGCGGCCAATGGCGACACCGGTGAAGGTCTGGTTGATGTGCATGCCATTGAACTGTTCCCCGTAGGTGTTGAAGCCGATCACCCGCTGCTCGCGCAGGTACTCGGACACCTCCTCCATGCCGGCGCCGTCGGACACCTCCAGGCGGCGCAGCACGCAGTCGCAGCCGATGGTCAGCAGCGGCGCGCCGAGCCGCGCGTGCAGCCGGGCGAACTGCTGGCGCAGGTTGGGCAGCAGCGGGCCGGGGGTCATGGCGGTGAGGACGATGCCGGTCTCCACCGCGCAGTAGAAGGTCAGGCTGCCGTCGGCGTTGACCTGCTGGATGGAGCGCACGTAGTACTGGTCCTTGATCCGCACCGCCAGCGGATGGGCGGCGAACAGGCGCATGTCCAGCGCCGCCGGGTCCACCCCGATCAGCCGGGCGTATTCCTCCGCCGCCGGCGCGGCGTTGAGCTCCAGCACCCGGCGCGAATCGGAGTCGGCGGCGGTGACCACCAGCTTCTCCTCGCGCGGCTCGACGTGGTGGGTGGTGAACACCTCGAAGTCCAGCCAGGTGTTGAACAGCAGCACCACGGCCGCGCCGCTGTGGAACTCGCCGTCGTGGTAGACGTGGGTGCAGGTCAGGTGGTTGTCGTCGCCAGCCGAGCCGCCGAAGTGCGGGATCTGGCCGAAGGCGGCGCTGAGCGCGGCGAGCACCACTTCCTCGCGGCTGGACAGGCCGTCGAGCAGGGTCAGGGCGAAGCTGTGATCCTTGATCGGTGCCATGGCGTTGCCGCGGCACTCGCCCACCAGCTGTTCGACCAGTTGCTGGGCGTCGATCAGGTTGAAGCGCTCCATCTGGTCGATCAGCACGCTGGCGATGGAGAAGCTGCGGTGGTCGAAGCCGATGGCGCTGACACAGCGCTGGCCGTAGCCCTGGGGCGTGATCTCGCCGGCCGTGGTGCAGCCGGCCACGCGGATGCCGCCGAAGTACTCCTCCAGGGCCAGGCCGAGGCTGGCCAGGTCGTACTCGGCGGAGCAGAAGAACAGCACGAAGCCCAGGTGCGGGTGCATCAGCTGGCGCGCCAGCTCCTGGGCCACGGCTTCGCTGTCGCGGGCGTGGGACACGGCCGTGACCACGGCCTCGTTTTCCTCTTGTCGCATCGCCCTACCTCACTTCGTACACCAGCCGTGCCGCCATTCTGGAGGCGCCGGGCCGGCCGCCCCATGCTACTTGGGTAGCGGAACGGTTCGTCCGAAAGTAGCGCCCTGACGGATGGCACGCCTCCTGTGCGGTATTCGGCCCCCACGGTGCGCACGGCGCACCCTACGGCAATGTCGATCCCGCGTAGGGTGCGCCGTGCGCACCAGGAAACCCCGTGACAGATCAGCCCACCGGCCAGAACAGCAGCACGAGCACCAGCATGCCGGCGTAGAAACCGATCTCCAGCGTCTCACTCAGCGGCTGGATGCGGCGCAGGGCGCCGTGCACGTGCACCGCCACCATCAGCGTGGCGACCGCGGCGAGCACCTCGTAGGTCGTGACCAGCGCCTCGCCGGTCAGCGCCGCGCGCAGCATCAGCGCCTCGACGATCAGGATGAAGGCGCCCAGGCAGCGGCCGAAGTAGATCGCCAGGTGGGTGTGCTGCGGGATGGTCCAGCCCATCAGGCGGGCCCAGAGCAACGGGGTCAGGAAGATCGGCAGGGCGAACACCAGGGTCGTTCCCAGGCACAGCCACAGCAGGAAGTCCTGGCTGTGGGCACTCCAGATTCCGAACATGAAAGATCCTCGAACAAAAAAAGAGAGGGCCGCAGCCCTCTCGAAGAATGGAGCATCACACTTGCTGCGTCGCCGTTACCAGCTCAGTACCGCACCCACGGCGAAGGTATCGGTGTCCTCGTTCAGCCCGCTGCCCTCGGCGGCGTCGATCTCGTACTGGCTGTACTCCGCCACCAGCTTGAGGTTGTCGTTGATGGTGCGGAAGTAGGCGATGCCGCGGGTCTCGTAGTCGGCCGCGACGCCCAGGCCGTTGCCGTCGTCCTCGGTCTTGCCGTAGGACAGGGCGAGGCGGTTCTTGCCGAAGGTGTAGGAGCCCTGCAGCAGGTAACCGTCGCTGTCGATGTCGCGCAGGGTCGGCTCGCCCAGGTTGTTGGTGAAGAACGGGTTGATGCCCTTGGCCTGGAAGCCCGAAGCGGTCAGCGAGAGGCCGCCCATCTTGGCCTGCACGCCGTAACCCAGGCCCTTGCTGGTCACGTCATCGACGCTGTTATCGGTGTTCTCGGAAGTCTGGTAGGCACCATTGAGCCAGGTGTAGATGGTCGAACCGCCCAGGTCGAACTGGTAGCTGACCTCGGACTCGTAGCGCGGCTGGTCCTGGTAGGCCTTGCCCACGGCGCTGTCGTCGTTGGTGTCCACCGGGTCCATGATGCCGATGGCGAAGCGCAGGCCCTCGGCCAGGTTGTTGTTGCGGTAGGTGATCTGCGCGGTGGGGAACGGATAGGGGTAGCCGGTGCCGATGTTGCCGAAGGACACGCCGTTGCCGTCGACCAGGCCGAGGGTGTCGCTGACGTTGCCGTAGCCGGCCAGCAGCTCGTCGAGGAAGATGTTGGAGCGGGAGAACAGGCCGAAGTCCTTACCAATCAGCACTTCGCCCCACTCGGGGTTGGCGACGGTGCCGTAGAACTGGCGCACGTCGATGGCCGTGTCGGTGCCGTTGCTCTCGCCGTCGTTGATGGTCACCCAGAACGAGGCGCGGCCGCCCAGCTTGAGGTCGTCCATCTGCTTGCCGAAGTTGAAGCCGATCCAGTTGGGCAGGAAGCCCATCTTCACCCGCGACTGGCGGCGGTCGAACTGGTCGCCCTCGCGGTCCACGTCGCTGTTGACGTAGAAGGCGTTGATGTAGCCGTCGGTGGAAAAGGTGGTGTCGTCCTTGTCGTACAGCACGATCTCGGCGGCGGCCTGCTGGGCGATGCCCAGGGCGACTGCGGCGCCCAGTGCCAGGGGCAGGAATCGACGGGTATTGTTCTTGTTCATCTCGCACTCCACTGTGTTGGGACGACTGTCGGCAGTCGTGGCGGAGGCGATTATCGAAAGCCTGCGAAAGACTCCCCAGCCTGCGATGGCAGGGGTTGGATGGTGCTTTGGCCGGGTATCGCAGGAGCGGCAAGGAAGGCGTAGGCCGTCGCCTGCCAGCGAAGCAAGGCTTAGGTCGTACTACCGACAGATGGTGCGCCCACCAAAGTCGCAACGGCGTGCGCACGCCGTAGGGTGCGCTGAGCGCACCAGCAGCTCCGAAAGTATGAAGATTGCTTAGCGAGCCGGCGTGGACGTCAGCACCAGACGGTTGTGACGGTGGTCACGCAGCGCGCCGAAGGCCTGCGCCAGCGCCGCCGGGGTCAGCGCGGCAATAGCCTCAGCAAGTTGCTCCGGCGTGCCTTCCCCCCCGGCCAGCCGCCACTGCCAGAGCAGCTCGGCCAGCGCCCGGGGCTCCCGCGCCTGTCCGCGCAGGTGGTCGGCCAGCGGCCCGGCGACGGCCGCGACACCCTCGTGCGAAAGATCGAGGAGGTGCCGCTCGCGCTCTTCCAGAAACGCATCGACATGAGCCAGCAGTTCCGCCGCCCCGGCTCCGGGAGACTGGATGGCGAACAGCAGCCCGCCACGCCCGCCCACCTGGCGGAAGCCGCTGAACAGCCCGTAGCCCAGCCGCAGCTCCTCGCGCATGCGCCGGTAGAACGCCGCCTGCAGCCACTGTCCGAGCCAGCGCCAGACGGCCTCGGCGGTCGAGGTGGATTCGGGCTGCGGGCAGAACAGCAGCAACGCAACGTCGCCGCCGGCCGGACCCTGGTAGTCCCGGCTGCCCCGGCCGGTCGCGGCCAGGGCCGGTGCCACGAGCGCCGGACGGCCCGGCAGCAGCGCCAGGTCGGCGGCCAGCCGCTCGGCCAGTGCGTCCGGTCCGACCAGCAGGCCGTGCCAGCGGCTGTCGCGCCAGTCCGTCTGCATCGGCCAGTCCGCCCCCTCTTCGTCCAGGCCGGCCAGCACCCGTGGCAGTTGTTGCAGCAGGCGACGGATCGGCATCTGCGCACGCTCGCGCATCCGCGCCTGGCGCAGCAGGCGTTCGCTGCGTTCCAGTTCGTCCGTCCATTCCGCGCCAAGCGACTGCCGCAAGCACTGCACCACCGCGGGCAGCAGCGCCACCGGCCCCTCGCAGACCAGTTGCCAGTCCCCGCCGTCGAACTCGCTTCGTACGTCGATGCCGAGACGCTCCCCCGCGGCCCGGAGCACCTGGAGGCGCCGCGCCAGCACCTGGCCGGCCAGCGGATTCAGGGGCGCCGGCCAGACCCAGCGCAGGTGCAGCGCCGCACGAACAGCGTCCAATCCATGCCGGGCCAGCGCCGAAGGACACTCGCCCGGCTGGTGCGGTACGGCGGCCAGCAACGGATTGCCGGGCGGAACCAGACTCACCGAAGGCGCCTCCACGAAAGGCAGCACAGCCGCCTCCAGCGCCAGCGGAAAGCCGCAGACACTTGTTGTCGCCGGCGCCAGCGAGGCGCTGGCGCGCACACTGATCAGCCGTTCCTCGCCGACGCCGGCAAGCATCGCGGTCAGGTTCCGCAGCGCGTCACCGTCCGGCTGCCCGACGCCCTGCTCCAGCCAGAAGCGGCCCAGCTCCAGCGGCGCCAGGGAGGTCAGTTGCCAGGGCCGCTCGGCTGCCTGGGTCTCCAGCGCTTCCCGCCAGGGCGCGCGGGCGGCGAGCGCCGACAGCCAGCGCAGCAGCGCCGCGCGGACCTGCGCGCAGGCGCGGTCATCATCCGCCACCGGCTCCACTTCCAGCGCCAGCAGTGCCTGGCCGGCATGGGCATAGGCGCTCTGCACGTCCCAGCCGTCGATCAGGCCGGCCTCGCGCAACTGCTGCTGGAGGCTGTCGGGCAGGTCGCTGGACAGCTGCTCGCGCAGCCAGCCGAGCTCCGCCCTGGCGCCTTCGGCGTGGCCCTCCAGCACCAGCCCCAGCCACAGACGCGGCGCGGCCGAGGCCTGCCCCAGATGCCAGTGGCACGCACGCAGCGGCAGCATCGCCGGCGGCACAGAGCGCGTCGGTACTTCGCCCGGGATCAGCAGCTCGGCCAGGCGCTCGCCCAGCGCCAGCAGCTCAGGCGCCGGTTGCGGCCCCACCAGCATCAGGCGGCAATTGCCGGCCCGGTAGAAGCGTTGGTGAAAGTCGGTCACGGCGGCACGGAAATCGTCCCGCCGAGGAGCCAGGCTGGCGCCGTTGCCGGCGACGAAGGCGTGGCAGGGATGGCCGGGCGCGAGGGCGTCGAGCAGCGCGCAGAGCCCCTGCTGTCGCGGATCGGCGCCCCGTGCCAGATATTCGGCCTGGAGCACCTGGGCCTCGGCCAGCTGGGCATCGGCGTCGAACCGGGGACGCGCCAGCATGTCGAGCAGCCTGAGCCCAGCCTCCTCCAGCAGCTCGGCCGGAACCTCGCAATGGTATTCGGTGAGCCGCACGCCGGTGCTGGCGTTGACCCGGCCGCCGCTGGCCTGGACGAAGGGCAGCAGACGCCGCTCCGCCGGATAGCCTGCGCCGCCGAGGAACAGGAGGTGTTCGAGGAAATGCGCCAGCCCCGGCCAGGCCGGGGGCTCGTCGTGGCTACCGGCCGCGACCTCGACGATCAGGCAGGCCCGGCGCTCGTCCGGCCGGCTGACGGCCGCCACCCGGCAGCCGCCGGCGGCGATGCGCAGGATCGGCGGAGCGAGCGTCGGGAGGGCGGAATCGGTCATGGAGGGTAGCGGCGAAGCATCGGAGCGGCCAGCATCGGCGCACGGCGGCGATCGGGCAATCACTCTTTCGGCCAAGGCCGCCGGTCAGACCCCCGGTCAGGCGGACGGGCAGAGCACGCGCATCTCCCGCGCTGCGCTGCCGGCCAAAGCCCGGCGCAGCTTCAGGTAGGACTCCCGTGCATTGGCCGCGGCGCGGCCGAGTGCCTCGCACTCGGCGTGCTGCTCGGCCGTGTAGGGGCGCGGCGTCTCATTCATGAAGTGGATCAGCGCCTGATGCGCCTCGGCGGAAAGCCGGGCGAGCCGGCGTTCTTCCAGGGTGACGGGGGACTGGTCCATCGGGGTCTTCCTGCCAGGGTTTCTCGGTCTCGGTTTTTTGACGTCAGAGAAACCATGGGTTCAGATCGCCGCGACGACCGGTCGGTCGCCATCAGGACTCAGGCAGGTTCGTCGGGCTCGGCAGGCTGCCCATCACCAGGAGGACGGCGCACACCGGACTGGTGCCCGGGCTCGGTATCCACCTGCCCCGGTCCCAGTGGATCGGGCTTGGCCGGCAGCGGCGAATGGGGGTTCTGGTCCTGCACGGGATCGTAGGGATCGATGGACATGCTCGCCTCCACGGCCGGGAACGGCCCGGCCCTGTGCGTTGGAGGCGCCGATCGAGCGGGGAGTTCGACCCCGCCGTCAGCCGGCCAGCGCCACCCGCGCGGCCCTCGGGCGGGCCTGGGGCAGGCGGTAGAAGCCTTCGTCGTCGCGCTCCACCAGGCCGCAGGCGCAGAGCCGGCTGAGCACCTGCCGCACGCTGAGCACGGAAATCTGCTCGTCGGCCAGCAGCAGGCAGTCGTGCAGCTCCCGCGAGCGCATGCCCTGCGCGTTCTGCTGCAGCACTTCGAGTATCTTCAACCGTACCAGACTGACCTTGAGCCCGGCTCCCTGGAGCATCGTCTTGAGTTCCTGACGCTTGTCGTTGGTGGCCATGCCACTCTCCTTGTGCGTGTGCTATCCACGTCTTCTTGGTCTGTGAAAATCTGTCGCAAGAAACAGCTTCTTACTTACTAAGACGAACGAGCGCGGAAAAACCTGCAGCCGAAACGAAAAACTTTTTTATCTCGCCCCCTCACCGCTCTTTGTGCTATTTCTCGACCGCTCCGGCCCGACTGGCGGACAGGGTACAAGCAGCGACTCCATATAAAAGAGCTGCATCACCGCCGGAGCACTGCAAGGGGATGGCGGCCCTGCCGCCGGAAACAGGCAAGCCCGCTGGGGAAAGATATGAAAAGGCTTGTACTGCTGGTCGTCACGCTGGCGCTGGTCGCCGGCTGCTCCGCAACCGCGAAGACATACGAGAAGAAGGGCCGCAAGGGCCTCAACATCAACTGTTCCGGGCTCACCTCCAGCTGGAAGCAGTGCGAGGACAAGGCCACCCACGCCTGCGGGCCCAAGGGCTATCGGGTGGTGGCCAAGGCCGGCGCGGACCAGGGCGACGACTCCGCCGACTTCGTCTTCGGCCTCAACCCGGCCGGCTTCTCCAGCCGCAGCATGGTCGTCATCTGCAAGTAATCCTCACGGAAGAGTCCTGAGCGGGGCCGGCGAAGCGGGAGCAACCTTTTGCCGACCGCGCCGGTCCATAGGCTGACCAGCCTCACAGACGAACGGCAGCCCATGGACCTGGTCATCGCCCGCCCCGAGGGCCTCTACTGCCCACCCGGCGACTTCTACATAGACCCCTGGCGCCCGGTCGAACGCGCCGTGATCACCCACGGCCACGGCGACCACGCGCGCGGCGGCAGCCGCCACTACCTGGCCGCCACGCCCGGCGCCGGCATCCTGCGTGCGCGCCTCGGCGCGGACATCCCCCTGCAGACCCTCGACTACGGCGAACGCCTCGACCACCGCGGCGTGACCCTCAGCCTGCACCCCGCCGGCCATGTGCTCGGCTCGGCCCAGGTGCGCCTGGAATACCGCGGCGAGGTCTGGGTCGCCTCGGGCGACTACAAGGTCGAGCCGGACGGCACCTGCGCCCCCTTCGAGCCGGTGCGCTGCCACACCTTCATCAGCGAATCGACCTTCGGCCTGCCGATCTACCGCTGGCAGCCACAGGCACAGATCTTCGCCGGCATCGACGACTGGTGGCGGCAGAACCAGGCCGCCGGGCGCGCCAGCGTGCTGTTCTGCTACGCCTTCGGCAAGGCGCAGCGCATTCTCCACGGCATCGACGCGAGCATCGGCCCGATCCTCGGCCACGGCTCGATGGAGCCGTTGCACCAGGTCTACCGCGAGGCCGGCGTGCACCTGCCGCCGACCCTCTACGCTGGCGACTTCAAGAAGAGCGACCCGCTGCTACGCCAGGCGCTGATCCTCGCCCCGCCCTCGGCCGGCGGCAGCACCTGGATGCGCCGCTTCGGCGACTACAGCGACGCCTTCGCCAGCGGCTGGATGATGCTGCGCGGCACCCGCCGCCGGCGCGGCGTGGACCGCGGCTTCGTGCTCTCCGACCACGCCGACTGGCCGGGCCTGCTGTGGGCCATCGAGCAGACCAGCGCCGAGCGGGTGTTCGTCACCCACGGCTCGGTCAACGTGCTGGTGCGCTACCTGCGCGAACAGGGCCTGGACGCCCAGGGCTTCGACACCGAGTACGGCGACGAGGACGAGGCGGCGCCCGCCACGGAAGCGGAGCCGAGCGCATGAAGGCCTTTGCCGAACTCTACGCACGCCTCGACGCCACCACCTCCAGCAACGCCAAGCTGGCCGCCCTGCAGGACTACTTCCGCACGGCCAGCGCCGCGGACGCGGCCTGGGCGGTGTACTTCCTCGCTGGCGGCCGGCCGCGGCAACTGGTGCCGTCGCGACAACTGCGCGAGCTGGCGATGCAGGCGGCCGGGCTGCCGGAATGGCTGTTCGAGGAGAGCTACTCGGCGGTCGGCGACCTCGCCGAGACCATCGCCCTGCTGCTGCCCGAGTCCAGCCACGAATCCGCCGACGGCCTGGCCGTGTGGGTCGAGGACAGGCTGCTGCCCCTGCGCGGGCTGCCGCCGGAGGAGCTGGCCGCGCGCCTGCCGGCGCTGTGGGCGCAGCTCGACCGCCAGGCGCTGATGGTGTGCATCAAGCTGATCACCGGGGCCTTCCGGGTCGGCGTCTCCAAGCTGCTGGTGACCCGCGCCCTGGCCGGCCTCGCCGGCATCGATGCCAAGCGCGTGGCCCAGCGTCTGGTCGGCTACACCGACCTGTCCCACCGGCCCGGCACCGAGAGCTATCGCAGGCTGATCGCCGCCGAGTCGGACGACGAACACGCCCAGCGCGGCGGCCAGCCCTACCCGTTCTTTCTCGCCCACGCCCTGCAACTGCCGGTGGACCAGTTCGAGGCGAGCCTCGGCCCGGTCGAGGGCTGGCAGGTGGAGTGGAAGTGGGACGGCATCCGCGCCCAGTTGGTCAGACGCGACGGCCGACTGTGGCTGTGGTCGCGGGGCGAGGAGCTGATCAGCGAGCGCTTTCCCGAACTGGACGAACTGGCCGCGCGCCTGCCCGACGGCACGGTGATCGACGGCGAGCTGGTGGTCTGGCGCCACCCGCCGGAGGCCGACGGCACGCTGGCGATGGCGCTCGGCAGCGGGGCGCTGGAGGCGGCCGTGGAGGACCGGGTGGAGCGCTACGGCATCCAGCCCTTCGCCCTGCTCCAGCAGCGCATCGGCCGCAAGACCCTGGGCAAGAAGCTGCTCGAGGACGTGCCGGCGGCCATGCTCGGCTACGACCTGCTGGAGTGGCAGGGCCAGGACTGGCGCAGCCGTCCGCAGCACGAACGGCGCGCGCAGCTGGAAAAGGTCATCGCCGCCTGCGCCAGCCCCCGGCTGATGCCCTCGCCGCTACTGCACGGCGACAGCTGGCAGGCCCTGGCCACGCAGCGCGAGGCGTCCCGCCGGCTCGGTGTGGAAGGCATGATGCTCAAGGCCCGCGACGCGCTGTACGGCGTGGGCCGGACCAAGGACATGGGCGTGTGGTGGAAGTGGAAGGTCGACCCGTTCAGCGTCGACGCCGTGCTGATCTACGCCCAGCGCGGCCACGGCCGCCGCGCCAGTCTCTACACCGACTACACCTTCGCCGTGTGGGACGGCCCGCCCGGCGCCGGCGAGCGCAGCCTGGTGCCGTTCGCCAAGGCCTACTCCGGGCTGACCGACGAGGAGATGCGCCAGGTCGACGCCATCGTGCGCAAGACCACCGTGGAGAAGTTCGGCCCGGTGCGCAGCGTCACCCCGACCCTGGTGTTCGAGCTGGGCTTCGAGGGCATCGCCCTGTCCAAGCGCCACAAGAGCGGCATCGCCGTGCGCTTCCCGCGCATGCTGCGCTGGCGCCGGGACAAGCCGGTGGAGGAAGCCGACACCCTGGCCATCCTCCAGGACCTGCTGCAATGAGCCTGGCCGGCGACTGGTTCGCGCGGCGTGGATGGAAGGCCTTCGCCTTCCAGAAGACGGTCTGGCAGGCGGTGGCCAAGGGCGAATCCGGCCTGCTCCACGCCACCACAGGCTCCGGCAAGACCTACGCGGTATGGCTGGCCGCGCTGAACCGCTTCGCCAAAGCCACGCCGGCGACCACCACCAGCGGCCAGCCGCGCAAGCGCCAGCCGGCCGCCGCGCCGCTCACGGTGCTGTGGATCACCCCGATGCGTGCCCTGGCCGCCGACACCCAGCGCGCCCTGCAGGCGCCGCTGGACGAGCTGGGCATCGCCTGGAGCGTCGGCCTGCGCACCGGCGACACCGGCAACAGCGAGCGCGCGCGCCAGGGCCGCAAGCTGCCCAGCGCGCTGATCACCACGCCGGAGAGCCTGACCCTGCTGCTCACCCGCAGCGACGCCGAGGCACAGTTCGCCGGCCTGCGCATGCTGGTGGTGGACGAGTGGCACGAGCTGCTCGGCAACAAGCGCGGCGTGCAGCTGCAACTGGCGCTGGTGCGGCTGCGACACTGGAACCCGGGGCTGATCGTCTGGGGCCTGTCGGCGACCCTGGGCAACCAGCCGCACGCGCTGCAGGTGCTGCTCGGCGACGCGCCGGGGCGCCTGGTGCAGGGCCGGCAGGACAAGAGCCTGCGCATCGACACTCTGCTGCCGCCGGGCATCGAGCGCTTCCCCTGGGCCGGGCACCTGGGCCTGCGCATGCTGCCGCAGGTGGTGGAGGAAGTGGCGAGCAGCGGCACCAGCCTGCTGTTCACCAACACCCGCTCGCAGGCCGAGGTCTGGTACCAGGCGCTGCTCGACGCGCGGCCGGACTGGGCCGGGCTGATCGCCCTGCACCACGGCTCGCTGTCGCGCGAGGTGCGCGACTGGGTCGAGCTGGGCCTCAAGGACGGCCGGCTGAAGGCCGTGGTGTGCACCTCCAGCCTCGACCTGGGGGTGGACTTCCTGCCGGTCGAGCGGGTGCTGCAGATCGGCTCGGCTAAGGGCGTGGCGCGCCTGCTGCAGCGCGCCGGGCGTTCCGGCCATGCGCCGGGACGGGCCTCGCGGATCAGCCTGGTGCCGACCCACGCCCTGGAGCTGGTCGAGGCCGCCGCCGTGCGGGACGCCGTCGCCGCCGGGCGCATCGAGGCCCGCCAGTCGCCGGAAAAACCGCTCGACGTGCTGGTCCAGCACCTTGTCAGCATGGCCCTCGGCGGCGGCTTCCGTCCCGACGAACTGCTGCGGGAAGTACGCGGCGCCTGGGCCTACCGCGTGCTGAGCGACGAGGAATGGCAATGGGCGCTGGCCTTCGTCCGCCACGGCGGCCATTCGCTCACCGCCTACCCCGACTACCGCCGCGTCGAGCCCGACGAACAAGGCGTCTGGCGCGTGCCCAGCGCCGCCCTGGCGCGGCGCCACCGGATGAGCGTGGGGACCATCGTCAGCGACGCCAGCATCGCCGTGAAGTTCTGGGCCAAGGGTGGCAGCGGCGCCTCGCTGGGCAGCGTCGAGGAAGGCTTCATCGCCCGCCTGCGCCCCGGCGACTGCTTCCTCTTCGCCGGGCGCCTGCTGGAACTGGTGCGGGTGGAGAACATGACCGCCTACGTCAACCGCGCCAAGGCGCGCAAGGCCGCGGTGCCGCGCTGGAACGGCGGGCGCATGCCGCTCTCCAGCGAGCTGGCCGACGCCGTGGTGGCACGCTTCGGCGCGGCGGCCGAGGGACACTTCGAAGGCCCGGAGATGCAGTTGCTGCGACCGCTGCTGGCCGTGCAGCAGGCCTGGTCGGCGCTGCCCACGCCCAACTCCCTGCTGGCGGAAACCCTGCACTCGCGGGAGGGTTGGCACCTGTTCCTCTACCCCTTCGCCGGGCGCAGCGTGCACCTGGGACTGGCCAGCCTGCTGGCCTGGCGCATCGGCCAACTGCAGCCGGCGACCTTCTCCATCGCCGTCAACGACTACGGCCTGGAACTGCTCTGCGCCACCCCGGTGGACTGGCCGCGCTGGCTGGGCGCCGACCTGCTGCGCGACGATGACCTGCTGCACGACGTGCTGGCCAGCCTCAACGCCGGCGAACTGGCGCGGCGCCGCTTCCGCGAGATCGCCCGCATCGCCGGCCTGGTGTTCGGCGGCTACCCCGGCGCGGCGAAGAGCGCGCGCCAGCTGCAGGCCTCCAGCGCGCTGTTCTTCGACGTGTTCCAGCAATACGACCCCGGCAACCTGCTGCTGACCCAGGCCCAGGAGGAAGTGCTGCGCCAGGAACTGGACGTGCAGCACCTGCAGCACACCCTGCGGCGCCTGCGCGAACTGCGCCTGGACCTGCGCGAGGTGAAACGCCCGCCGCCGCTGGCCTTTCCCCTATTGGTGGAGCGCTTCCGCGAAAGCCTCAGCTCGGAGAAACTCGCCGACCGCATCGCGCGCATGCTCGCCGACCTGGAAAAGGCCGCCGGCCCCGGCGCCTATGCGGACACCGCCGCGCCGCAGGTCGAACGCGAGCGACCACGCCCGCGCAGCCCGCGGCAGAGCAAGGACGGCCGCCCGCGCGCGAAGAAACGCACCGACTGACCCGAGGAGCACGACCATCGACCCGACCCACGCCCCCACCCCGGCCCTGGCCGTGCGGATCGCCGGCAGCGAAGCCTGGCTGCTGGCCGACAAGGCGCTGTACTGGCCTGCCGGCGAGGCGCTGCTGGTCGCCGACATCCACTTCGGCAAGGCCGCGGCCTACCGCGCCCTCGGCCAGCCGGTGCCACGCGGCACCACCACCAGCAACCTGCAGCGCCTGGACGCGCTGCTGGCGCAGTACCGGTGCCGGCAACTGATTTTCCTCGGCGACTTCCTGCACGCCCGCCAGTCCCACGCGCCGGCCACCCTGGCTGCCCTGCACGCCTGGCGCGAACGCCACACCGGGCTGGACGTCCTGCTGATCCGCGGCAACCACGACCGCAGCGCCGGCGACCCGCCGCCGACACTGGACATCCGCGTGGTCGCCGAACCCTGTCTGCTCGGCCCGTTCGCCCTGCAGCACGAACCCACGCCGCACCCCAGCCACCATGTGCTGGCCGGCCATGTGCATCCGGTGTGCGTGCTGCGCGGGCGCGGCCGTCAGCGCCTGGGCCTGCCCTGCTTCAGCCTGGAAGAGCGGTCGACCCTGCTGCCGGCGTTCGGCGCCTTCACCGGCGGCATGCAGGTGAGCGCCCAGCCGGGACGACGCCTGTACGCGGTGGGCGACGGCGGCGTGTGGCCGATCTGACGCAGGCTGCGCCGCGCGCACCGACTGACGGTCGGTGTGCGGTGCCCGACATCAGCGGCGGCGGTCCAGCAGGTTCACCGCCACCCGGTCCAGCCAGCCCCACAGGCGCTGCATCACGCGCTTGAACAATGGCCGGCGGTGCCAGTCCTCCAGGGTGATCTCGCGGCTCAGCTCGAAGTCGGTCAGGAAGCTCTCGCTGGCCGCCGCAGTCAGCTGCGGGTCCATGGCCTCCAGGTTGGCTTCCAGGTTGAAGCGCAGGTTCCAGTGGTCGAAGTTGCACGAGCCGACGCTGACCCAGTCGTCCACCAGCACCAGCTTCAGGTGCAGGAAGCGCGGCTGGTACTCGAAGATGCGTACCCCGGCCTTGAGCAGGCGCGGGTAGTAGCGCTGGCCGGCGAAGCGCACCGGCGGGTGGTCGGTGTTGCGGCTGGTCAGCAGCAGGCGCACCTCAACACCCCGCGCCGCGGCGCGCATCAGGAAGCGGCGCACCTTGCGGCTGGGCAGGAAGTACGGGGTCGCCAGCCACACCCGGCGCTTGGCGTGGCCGATGCTGCGCAGCAGCGACTGGACGATGTCGAGGTGCTGCTTGGAGTCGGCATAGGCCACCCGGCCCATGCCCTGTCCGGCCGGCGGGCACGGCGGCAGGTGGGCCAGCCCTGGGGCGTGGCCGGGCTTCCACGGGCTGCGCCCCTCGCAGGCCAGCCACTGGTGGTCGAACAGCAGTTGCCAGTGCGCCACCAGCGGCCCCTCCATGCGCACCATCACTTCATGCCAGTGGTCGTCCTGGGCCTGGGGCGTCCAGAACTCGTCGGTGGCGCCGGTGCCGCCGACATAGGCGCAGCGCTCGTCCACCACCAGTATCTTGCGATGGTCGCGGTACAGGTTGCGCAGGCCGCGCCGCCAGCGCAGCGGGTTGTACTGGCGCAGCTGCGCGCCGGCCTCGGCCAGGCGCTCGCGCTGGGCCTGGCCGAAGCGCAGGCAGCCGAAGGCGTCGAACAGGCAGAGCACGCGCACGCCGCGGACGGCGGCGGCGCACAGGGCCTCGACCAGCGCCGCGCTGCAATGGCCGTCTTCCACCAGATAGAGCTCCAGCAGCACATGGCGCTCGGCGGCGGCGATGTCGGCGAGCATGGCCGGCATGAACGCCGGGCCGTCGATCATCAGCTCGAAGCGGTTGCCGGGCCTCCAGGGGAAGATGGCGCCGGTCATCGGGCGGTGAAGATCATCACCGCGCCGACCGGGATCGACGGGCTGATGCCGGCCAGCCGGGCCGTCTGGCGCAGCGCCTCGATGCCCTCCTCCAGGCCGAAATGGCTGGCATCCAGCACCAGCGGCGCCAGGGTCACCACCTGGAAGCGCTGGTCGTCCAGCCGGGTCGCCAGCAGGTCGGCCATGTAGCCGTGCTTGCGCCCGCGGATTTCCACCTGGATGGGCAGCCTCAGCTCCAGCTGCGCGCCGGGGGCCAGGTCGGTGATCGGCGCCAGGTTCAGCTGGGCCATGATGCGCGCCTCGGGAAAGGCGGCGGTGTCGAACAGCAGCGAGCGCAGGCGCTCGTCGCGTACCGGGATGCCGGTGCTGACTGAGTCCAGCTCCACGCGCAGGCGCGCGGCGCCCTTGTCGTCGATCCTGCCGTGCAGGGTCAGGAAGCGGTGCACTTCGGACAGGGCGTCGGCCTTGGTGGAGATGAACGACAGGCGCGAGGACTCGTTGTCCAGGTACCAGGCGGCCTGCGCCGGCAGCGCCAGGCAGGCGGCGAGCAGCGCGCCGGTCAGGAGAAGAAAGGGGTTGGGCATGGGCTCACGTGGATTGCGGTTTGATGCGCAACGATAGCGGCCGCTGCGCGCCGCTGCCAGACCCGCATGCTCAGTACGGCAGGGCATGCTCGTCCGGCATCAGCACGCAACCGCGGCGCGTGTCGCGCCACACCGCCGTGCGGCTCTGCCCCAGCGCCGAGGCGGTCACCCGCTTGTGCAGTTCGTTGTCGACCAGCTCGCCGAGCGGCAGGTACTGCTCGACGTAGCCGGCGCAGTAGTCGGCCGGGTTGCCCGTCACGTAGCGGCAGGAGCAGAACTCCTTGGCCGAGTAGGCCGGGAGGATGCCGGGAAAGGCGGCCAGGTGCGCGCGGTTGCTCCAGGCCAGCGCCGCCAGGGTGGCCAGCAGCAGGAGGAAGGCGAAGATAAACGGATGACGGCGGATCATGGCTGGTCTCCGAAGGCGGCCCGTACCCGCGCGAGCAGTTCGTTGTGGCTATAGCTGCCGTCGCGGTCGTCGGCATAGCGCACCACCACCAGCTTCTGCGTCGGCAGCACGTAGAGCGCCTGGCCCCAGTGGCCGAGGGCGGCGAAGGTGTCGTCCGGCGCATCCGGCCAGGGCCTGGCCGCGCCTTCCAGTTCGGCGTTGAGCCACCACTGGCCGCCGGGCACGGCGCCATGCGGCCTTTGCGGATCGGGCCGGTAGTTGGCGAACGGCGTGCGGTTGAAGGCCACCCAGCTGCGCGGCAGCAGCTGGCGTTCGCCCCAGCGGCCGTCGCGCTGCATCAGCAGGCCGACACGGGCCAGGTCGCGGGCGCTCATGTAGGCGTAGGACGAGGCGACGAAGGTACCGCTGGCGTCCCGCTCCCACACCGCGGAGCGAATGCCCAGCGGCTCGAACAGGGCGGTCCAGGGATAGTCGGCGTAGGCCTGCTCGCCGACCATGGATTTCAGGCTGGCACCCAGCACGTTGCTGTCGCCGCTGGAATAGGAGAAGCGCGTGCCCGGCAGCGCGCCCAGGCCATGACCGGCGGTGAAGGCGGCCATGTCGCCGCGTCCGCGGGTGTAGAGCATGGCCACCACCGAGGACTTCAGCGGCGCGTACTCGTAGTCCTCCTGCCAGTCGAGCCCGGAAGCCCAGTTGAGCAGGTGGCCGATCTTCACGTCCGGGTGCGCGGCGAACGGCGGGTAGTGCCTGGCCACCGGGTCGTCCAGCTTGAAGCGCCCCTCGCCGAAGGCCACGCCGAGCACGCTGGCGAACAGGCTCTTGCTGACCGACCAGGTCAGGTGCGGGGTCTGCGCCGTGGTCGGCGCGGCGTAGCGCTCGTAGACGATGGTGCCGTCCCGGACCACCAGCAGCGCATCGCTGCGCACGCCGCTGCGGGCAGCATCGTCGCGGGCGGGAAAGGCGTAGTCGTCCAGGGCCTGCACGGCGGGGCTGGCAGCAGCCGGCTGGCTGCTCCAGTCCTCGGCCGGCCAGGTTTCCGCCACTAGGGGGCCGGCGGCGAGAAGGCAGCCGGCCAAGGCGGTGCGACGCAACAGGGCAAGGGGCATCGGGCTCGCTCGCGCAGTGGAAAGGAGCCGACGCTAGCACGATGGCGGTGACGGGAAACAGCGCGAAACGCGCCTTTCCCGGCGGCGAATCAGTCCGGCAACCGATAGTCCTGCTGGGTCATCAGGTCGAGGCCGCACTGCAGGTTCTCGATCCAGTAGAGGAAGGCGTTGATCATCTCGCCGCCGACGAAGGGCCGGCCGTGCTGGGGCACGATCATGGCCACATCCATCTCGCGCACCATCTGCACCCAGAAGCGGCAGGCGCGGTTGCTGGCCATGTAGCGACGGTGGAAGCCCGCCATGTTGGGCACGTGGGCGGCGAAGTCCTGCACCGGGTTGGCGTCGTCGACCAGGGAGGCGCCCATGTCACCGGAGAACAGGATCTTGCTCACCGGATCGTACAGCTGGAAATTGCCCACCGAGTGCAGGAAGTGCGCCGGCACCGCCTTGAGGTTGCACTTGCCGAGGGGAATCGCCTGGCCGCGGTCGGGCAGCGCGATGATCCGGTCGTAGGTGTTGATGCCGTGGCTGAGCGACAGGTAGTTGGCGGTCAGGTGCGGCAGGAAGCGCGCCCACAGCTTGGAGCAGATCACCCGCGCGCGGGTGTGCAGCAGCCACTTGTCCAGGGAGGCGATGATGTCCGGGTCCTGGTGGGAGGCGAAGATGTAGGTCAGCGACTGCAGCGCGATGCGCTTGGACAGCTCCAGCGACAGCGGGGTGTAGGTCAGGTCGCCACCCGGGTCGAGCAGCAGCTGCTGGTCGCCATCGACGATGAGGAACTGGTTGGACTGCACACCTTCGCCGCTGACCAGGTCATCGAACATCAGGCATTGATGGGTGCCGTTGTCGAACAGCACGATGGGCTCGCGGCGCATGGATACCTCGCAGAAAATTCGCGAGGTGACCTTATCCGACGGCCCCCGTGGGTGTACTGATCCAGGTCAAGCGAGCGCTGCCAGCGCCTTCTCCAGGCGCTTCTCGCGAGCCGTGCGGGCCACGTCCAGCAGGTTGCGGTCGCGCTGCCACAGCGCCGCCCAGTGCGGCGGGCCGGCGTCGATGGCGGCATCCAGCTCGGAACGCAGGGCGGCGAACTGGGCGAACAGCCCGGCCAGCAGCAGATGGGTCGCCGGCTCGCTGGCATTGTGCCGCGCCACGTCGGCGCAGCCGGCCAGCAACCCCAGCAGGCGCAGGCGCAGCTCGCGCGGCCAGGCGCTCTCCTCACCGACGCCGTACAGCCAGCCGCTCACCGCGGCGAGCACGTGCAGGTCCTCGATACTGCGGAAGGGTTTCACGTAGCTGTCCCAGCCGTCGCCCGGCAGCAGTTCGCAAAGGGCATTGTCCAGGTGCAGGCGGGCATGGCCGATGTCGGGCATCAGCGGCAGCGCCGGCAGCGGCTCGATGCGCGTGCCGGGCGCGCCGCTGCGCACTACGCCGACCACCAGCCGCGGCGCCTCGCCGGGTGCTTCCGCACGCGCGGCGACCAGCAGCCAGTCGGCGATGTCGGCGGCAGTGACGAAATCCTTGCGGCCGCTCAGGTGCAGGCCGTCCAGGCGGGTCTGCAGGTCGGCCGGGCGGGTGCTGCGGTTCTCGGTCACGCAGAGCGCGCCGGGGCTCAGCGGCGCGGCGGGCCACAGGGCGCGCAGCGCACCCTGGTAGCCGGCCAGGAAGGCCAGCCCGGGGGTGGCCGCCAGGCGTCCGCCGAGCACGGCCAGGGCGAACGGGCCGGCGTCGCCGGC
Source organism: Pseudomonas paralcaligenes (assembly GCF_019655855.1). Lineage (GTDB taxonomy): Bacteria > Pseudomonadota > Gammaproteobacteria > Pseudomonadales > Pseudomonadaceae > Aquipseudomonas > Aquipseudomonas paralcaligenes. The sequence goes on from NZ_BPFX01000006.1 coordinate 93,138, forward strand.
GCGCTCGAGCAGCACGGCGTACCAGTCGTCCAAGTTGGCCGCCGGCAGGCGGTCGCGGGTTTCCAGCACGGATTGCCAGGGCATCACAAAGGTCCTCGTCAGCTGTCACGCAAGCATCACCAAAGATTCATGGAGGTGACACCGCGCGTTCCTAGCCTGAGCTTGCCCAACAACAGCGACCGGCCGCAACCCATACGCAGGCTGGCTCATGGAGGCCAACGATGACCCCGACCGCCCGAACTGCCGAACGCCGCCTGCAAGCCGAACGCCTGATCGGCCCGGACGCGCTGCGCGAGGCCCAGGCCCTGCGCTACGCCGTGTTCAGCAGCGAATTCGACGCCAAGCTGAACGGCGCCGAGCTGGGCCTGGACATGGATGACTTCGATCCGCACTGCAGCCACATCGGCGTGCGCGACCTCAACAGCGGCGCGCTGGTGGCCACCACCCGCCTGCTCGACCGCCCGGCCGCCACCCGCCTCGGCCGCTTCTACAGCGAGGAGGAATTCAGCCTGCACGGCCTGGCCCACCTCGAAGGCCCGGTGCTGGAGATCGGCCGCACCTGCGTGGCCCCGGCCTACCGCAACGGCGGCACCATCGCCGTGTTGTGGAGCGAGCTGGCCGAAGTGCTCAACGAGGGCGGCTATCGCTACCTGATGGGCTGCGCCAGCATCCCCATGCACGACGGCGGCATCCAGGCCCAGGCGATCATGCAGCGCTTGCGCGAGCGCCACCTGTGCACCGAGCACCTGCGCGCCGAACCGCACAATCCGCTGCCGGCCATGGATCTGCCCAGCAACGTCATCGCCGAGATGCCGCCGCTACTCAAGGCCTACATGCGCCTGGGCGCCAAGGTGTGCGGCGAGCCGTGCTGGGACCGGGACTTCCAGGTGGCCGACGTGTTCATCCTGCTCAAACGCGACGAGCTGTGCCCGCGCTACGCCCGCCACTTCAAGGCCGCGGTGTGAAACGCGCACGCCTGTGGCTGCGCCTGGCCCGGCTGGCCGCCGTGCTACTGCTGGGCCTGGCGCTGGCCTGCGGCGTGACGCTGGTCGAGCGCCTGCGGCGCGGCGACCTGATGGGGCTGCGTCAGCGCCTCACCACCTGGTTCCTGCGTCGTCTGAGCGCTGCCCTGCCGTTCGAGGTCGAGGTGCAGGGCGAGCTGCCGCGCGGCCCGCACCTGTGGGTCGGCAACCACGTGTCCTGGACCGACATCCCCCTGCTCGGCCAGCTGCTGCCGATCTCCTTCCTGTCCAAGGCCGAAGTGCGCACCTGGCCGCTGGCCGGCTGGCTGGCGCACAAGGCCGGCACCCTGTTCATCCGCCGCGGTTCGGGCGACAGCGCGCTGCTCGCCCGCCAGCTGCACCGCCACCTCGGCGCCGGGCGCCAGCTGCTGATCTTCCCCGAGGGCACCACCACCGACGGCCTGCAGGTCCGCACCTTCCACGGCCGCCTGCTGACCGGCGCCATCGAGGCGGGCGTGCCGCTGCAGCCGGTGGCGATCCGCTACCTGCGCGACGGCGAGCCCGACCTCGTCGCCCCCTTCATCGGCGACGACGACCTGCCCTCGCACTTGCTGCGCCTGTTCGCCAGCGACCGCGCCCGGGTGCAGATCCATCTGCTCGCCCCCATCCCCAGCGCCGGCCAGGAACGCAACGCCCTGGCACGCCAGGCCCAGCGGGCGGTGCAGGTGGCGCTGTTCGGCGAGCAGGAAGAGCGCGGGCGGGTGGCGGCCTGAAGCGGCCTCGCTCGCAGCCAGCCGTCTAAAAGCTTCTCGGTACTGATCGGGTCGGAGGCGTATGCTTTTTGGCAAACTTTGCCATCGCCAGGCACCGCCATGAGCATCATGAACATCTCCCTGCCCGACTCTCTCAAAGCCTTCGTCGACGATCAGGTCAGCCTGCGCGGCTACAGCACCAGCAGCGAATACGTGCGTGAGCTGATCCACAAGGACCAGGACCGACAGCACCTGCGAGGCCTGCTGCTGGCAGGCGCCGAATCCGCTCCCGCAGCGCCCGCGGATGGCGACTACTTCGAATCCCTGCGCTCTAGGGCCCGCAAGGCACGGGGATGAAGGCAAAGCCCGTCATCCCGCGTGCCCTGGCCAACCAGGATGTCGAAGGCGCCATCGTCTACCACCTTGAGCAACAGGCCGCGCTCGGCTTCATCGACGCTCTGGAACAGGCCTATCCCCGTCACCCCGCCTCGGGTATCGGCCGCTACGCTCATGAGCTGGAGCTGCCGGGACTGCTCTGCTGGCCGTTGAAGCGCTATCCCCATCTGGTGTTCTATGTCGAGCGCGACGACCACATCGACGTATGGCGCGTCCTGCATGGCACGCGGGACATTCCCGAATGGCTGACCGAAAGTTCCTCTCATTAGGCGTCCGAGTGAATCGAATCCCCGATACGGCGCAGTCCTACCCACCACGCCAATGTGACGCCGTTTCCCATCTCCGATGAAGCATCTGGACGCCCGGGCAGGGCTGCGGCTCTACTGCGCGTCCGTGACCATCCCCCTGCTCCTCGAAGTCGGACCATGAAATACCTCGCCCCTCTCCTTCTCCTGCTGGTGCTGGCCGGCACGCTGTACGTCGTGTGGCAGCCGACCAAGGACACCCCGGTCGTCGCGCAATCGCCGCAGCACACCGAACGGGCGTCGCGCGCCAGCGCGCATATACAGCAACGGCAGTACCCCGAGGCCCTGGCCGAGATCGATGCCGCCCTGGCGCAAGCCCCCGACCATGCCGAATACCGCTTCCTGCAATGCCTGCTCAGGGAGCGGCTGGGTCAGGCCGAGGCACTCGCCCGTGACTGCTACGCCCGGGTGGCGGCACAGCTGGCCCGGACGGAAGCGCAGTGCGAGGCGGACCTGAACTGCGTCGTCGCCGACCTGATGGCCCAGGGGCCGGACGCCGAGGCCCGGCGGCAGCGACTGCTGGCCTTGCCGACGCCGACGGCCGAGCTGGAGGCGCGACATTTCCTGCTCGAAGGGTTCAGCCGCGAAGGCTACTTGCGGACGATCCTGCCGTAGCGGCCGCGCCCTGCATCAGCCCCGGTGATAGTCGGTATCGGCACAAACGATCTGAATATCGGTAAATCCCGATATAAAGTTCGCCTCACTCCGATATGCGACAAGCACCGCCATGAGCACCCCACTCGACATCGACGAAATCATCAGGGCCCTGGCCCATCCGGTCCGGCGCGAGATCCTGCAGTGGCTGAAGGAGCCGGAAAAGCACTTCGCCGACCAGGAGCATCCGCTGGAACTCGGCGTCTGCGCCGGCAAGTTCGAGCGTTGCGGCCTGTCCCAGTCGAGCGTCTCGGCGCACCTGGCGACCCTGCAGCGTGCCGGGCTGGTGACCAGCCGCAAGGTCGGCCAGTGGAGTTTCTTCAAGCGTAACGAGGAGGTCATCCAGGCCTTCCTCAAAGACCTCGACGCACAACTCTGAACGGTCCCGCCGCAGGCGGGACCAAACACATTCATCCGCTTTCTGCAGGAGCCGGCCCCATGATGCCGTTACCGCTTCTCGTCCTCGCGCTGTCCGCGTTCGCCATCGGCACCACGGAATTCGTCATCATGGGCCTGCTGCCCGAAGTCGCCAGCGATCTCGGCGTGTCCATTCCCGGCGCCGGCTGGCTGGTCACCGGCTACGCCCTCGGCGTGGCCCTGGGTGCGCCTTTCATGGCCCTGGTCACCGCCAACTGGCCGCGCAAGCTGGCCCTGCTGGCGCTGATGGGCATCTTCGTGCTGGGCAACCTGCTCTGCGCCACCGCCGCCGACTACGAACTGCTGATGGTCGCGCGGGTGGTCACCGCCCTCTGCCACGGTGCCTTCTTCGGCATCGGCTCGGTGGTCGCCGCCAGCCTGGTGCCGGAGAACCGCAGGGCCTCGGCCGTGGCCCTGATGTTCACCGGCCTGACCCTGGCCAACGTGCTCGGCGTGCCGCTGGGCACCGCCCTCGGCCAGTACGCGGGCTGGCGCTCCACCTTCTGGGCGGTCACCGCCATCGGCATCCTGGCCTTCATCGGCCTGTGGCGCATCCTGCCGAGCAGCCGCGACCAGCAGCCGGCCGACCTGCGCGGCGAGCTGGCGGCCATGCGCGGCGCCGGGCTGTGGCTGGCGCTGTCGACCACCGTGCTGTTCTCCGCCGCCGTGTTCGCCCTGTTCACCTATATCGCGCCGCTGCTCGGCGAGGTCACCGGCGTGTCGCCGCGCGGCATCACCTGGACCCTGCTGCTGATCGGCGTGGGCCTGACCCTGGGCAATGTCCTCGGCGGACGCCTGGCCGACTGGAACCTGTCCAGGGCCCTGGCCGGCATCCTGCTCACCCTGGCGGTCTTCTCCTCGCTGGTGAGCTGGACCAGCCCGCTGCTGGTGCCGCTGGAGATCAACCTGCTGCTCTGGGCCATGGCCGCCTTCGCCGCCGTGCCCGCCCTGCAGATCAACGTGATGAACTTCGGCCAGGCCGCGCCCAACCTGGTCTCCACCCTCAACATCGGCGCCTTCAACCTGGGCAACGCCCTCGGCGCCTGGATCGGCGGCCTGGTCATCAGCCAGGGCCTGGGGCTGACCAGCGTGCCGCTGGCCGCCGGCGTCCTGGCCGTGCTGGGGCTGATCGCCGCCCTGCTCACCTTTTCCCTCGGCAACGGCGAAGGCCGTGCCGAAGCCGTGCTCGACTGACCCACTGGAGGCTGCACCATGACCACCCTGTTCGACCCCATCAAGATCGGCAGCCTGGAGCTGCCCAACCGCATCATCATGGCGCCGCTGACCCGCTGCCGCGCCGACGAGGGCCGCGTGCCCAACGCTCTGATGGCCGAGTACGTGCAGCGCGCCTCGGCCGGCCTGATCCTCAGCGAGGCCACCTCGGTGACGCCGATGGGCGTGGGCTACCCGGACACCCCCGGCATCTGGTCCGAGGAACAGGTGCGCGGCTGGCTCGAGGTCACCCGCGCCGTGCATGCCAACGGCGGCCGCATCTTCCTCCAGCTGTGGCACGTCGGCCGCATCTCCGACCCGCTGTATCTGGATGGCGAGCAGCCGGTGGCGCCGAGCGCGATCAAACCGGCCGGGCATGTCAGCCTGGTCCGCCCGATCAAGGAGTACGACACCCCGCGCGCCCTGGAGACCGAGGAACTCGCCGACATCGTCGAGGCCTACCGCCAGGGCGCCGAGAACGCCAAGGCCGCCGGCTTCGACGGCGTGGAGATCCACGGCGCCAACGGCTACCTGCTCGACCAGTTCCTGCAGAGCAGCACCAACCAGCGCAGCGACCGCTACGGCGGCTCCGTCGAGAACCGCGCGCGCCTGCTGCTGGAAGTCACCGACGCGGCCATCGAGGTGTGGGGCGCGGACCGCGTCGGCGTGCACCTGGCGCCGCGCCGCGACAGCCACGACATGGGCGATGCCAACCCGCGCGAGACCTTCGGCTACGTGGCCCGCGAGTTGGGCAAGCGTGGTGTGGCCTTCATCTGCACCCGCGAGAGGGAAGGCGACGACAGCCTGACGCCCTTCATCAAGGAGCAGTTCGGCGGCCTGGTGATCGCCAACGAGCGCTTCACCAAGGCCCAGGCCAATGCCTGGCTGGCCGACGGCAAGGCCGATGCCGTGGCCTTCGGCGTGCCCTACATCGCCAACCCGGACCTGGTCGAGCGCCTGGCCAAGGACGCCCCGCTCAACGAGGCCCGCCCGGAACTGTTCTACGCCCCGGGCCCGGTCGGCTACATCGACTACCCACGCCTGTAAGCCCGGGCACACGAAAAGCCCCGCACCTGCGGTAATGCCGTTCACTGATGATCGCCCCTGTGGGAGCGGACTTGTCCGCGAAGCTTTGCTGTCAGCCCCGTTCGCGGACAAGTCCGCTCCTACAGGGTTGGCCCAACAGCCGGTCGCGTTCGATCATTTCTTATGTGAACAGCACTACCGCAGGTGCGGGGCTTTTCGCGTTCTTCCGATGAAGCGCTGCACAACGGCGGGCCGGGATGGCTATGATCGGCACCCATGCCCACCACGCCACCTTCGCTCCGCCAACCCTGCCCTCCGGGCGCCTGCGACTGCGGGCGCGACGACCTGCTGGACAGCGCCGGCGCCGACCTGCGCATCCTGCTGCTCACCCGCCAGGAGGAGAGGAAGCTGCTGGACCGGTTGCAGAACCTGCGCGATCTGAACGACCTCGAACACCTGCAGCGCAGGATGCACGAGCAGCTGGGTATCCGCGTGCATGTCGCCCCCGGCTTCAACGAGGTGCGCAGCATGCGCGGCATCGCCATCCACATCGATTCGCTGCCGGGGTTGTGCCGCAAGACGCGCCAGTCGATCCCGGCCGCCATCCGCCGGGGCCTGGAGAACTCCCCGGAAATCGCCTACCGCCTGCTGGATGCCCACGACCTGCTGCGCGACGCCTGACTGACCCGCGCCATGCGCGGGCAGGTTCGCTCAGCCCTTTTCCAGATTACCCAGGATGCGCGCGTGGACGATCTGGCACAGGCGCTGCTCTTCCTCGCTGACGCCGGCGAACAGCTCGCGGCGCAGCTGCAGGGCGATGCTCTCGATCTGCTCGATCAGCGGGCGGGCCTTGTCCGTCAGCACCACCTTCTTGGCGCGGCGATCCTCGGGCACGGCGATGCGTCTTACCAGCTCCTGAGCTTCAAGGCCGTCGAGCAGCCGGGCCAGGGTCGGCCCCTCGACGCCCACGGTCTGCGCCAGCTCGCGCTGGGTCGGCGCTTCCTTGAGCAGGGCCAGGTGGAGAAGGACCAGCCAGCGCGCCTGGGACAGGCCGAGGCCGGAGAGACGGCGGTCCAGCTCGGCGCGCCAGGCGCGGGAAAGCTGGGCCAGCTGCATGCCGAAACTGTGGTGCGCGAAACTATGCATAGAAGACTCTCATCGGGTCTTGCCACCGCCCACTCCCCGTGGACAGCAGACAAATCTAATTATTAGTCAACTAACCATAACCCCGACGACGGCCTTCGCCAACCCCGCTGTCACCATTTGACATACTGATCCTCGACGAACCCCCACAGGTTGTCGATCACCAGCGGTGCCCTCCCCGGCGGGCGCAAAGTGCCCTGGAAGCAGCCGAACACCTGCTTGAAGTTGCTCGCCAGCAGGCCCAGGTTCAGCCGCTCGCGGTGCAGGCCATGGCCGCGGAAGGCCAGCTCCACCTGGCCGTCGCCGGAGACGATGCGCCAGGGCTGCAGCGGGTCGTCCCGGTCGAATTCGAAGCGCACGCCGCCGACCGGATGCAGCGCGCCGTCCAGCCAGTAACAGTTCTCGCTGAAGCTGGTCTCGTTGACCCCGCAGGACAGGTTCAGCCCGACCCGCGTGCCGGCCACCTCACCGGACAGGCAGGCCCAGTTCCAGAAGGTCTCCGGGCGCATGTAGCCGGCCGACCAGTCGTGGTGGGCGAAGGCATCGAGCGCCTGCAGGTCGAAGTCGCCCAGTTCGCTGCGCACGCTGCCGCGGCAGCGCACGCCGGCGACCTTCTGCGCGTAGACCCAGCCGTTGACCGCCGTCGGCGTGCAGATGCACATGGGCTGGAAGCGCTGCTCGGAGAAGCTCGCCTCGATGCGGGTGCCGTCGTCCAACTCCACCAGCAGGTGCTTGTCGGCACCTCTGTTGTCCAGGCGCAGCAGGTTGGCGCCGCTGCGCAGCTCGCACACGCCCTCGTTGGGCTGCTGGGAGAACTTGGTGCCGTGACCCAGCGGGCGCTTGAACTGGCGCTCGATCATGCGCCCGCTGGCCGGGTGGAACAGGTAGACGAAACCGGCGGTGAGCAGGCTGATGTCGGCCAGGGCGCAGCCGCCGATCAGCTCGCCGCTGACCAGGCCGAAGTACTGGAACTGGTGGAAGCGCCGCCACTTGGCCAGCGCGCCCAGGCGCCGGCCCATCGGCGAGCGGAAGTCGAAGTCGCGCCAGTTCACCTCGCCCGGGGCCGCCGGGAAGATGCCGTAGTGGGGTTGGCCGTTGGCCTGTATCAGTCGGTCCATGGTCGCTGCCGGCGAGGGAAAGCCCGGATGCTAGCAGCCGGCCGTCGGCGCGGGAGGGTCCGTTCGCGCCAGGACGACGGACGCCTCAGGTCACCACCTGGTTGCGGCCGAAGGCCTTGGCCTCGTACAGGGCGCGATCGGCATGCTCGAACATGCCGTCCATGGCCATGGCCGGCGAGGGCTCCTGGCAGCACAGGCCGACCGACATGGTCAGCACGGCGGCGGTCTGCGAGCCAGCGTGCTCGATGGCACAGTCCTGCAGGCTCTGGCGCAGCGCCTCGGCGCGCTGCCGGGCCTCGGCCGGGGTGATGTCGTAGAGCAGCACCGCGAATTCCTCGCCACCGAGCCGGGCCGCCATGTCCAGCGGGCGCCGGGCGGCGCGCAGCAGCGTCTCGCCGACCTGCTGCAGGGCGCGGTCGCCCGCCTGGTGTCCGTAGCGGTCGTTGAACGCCTTGAAGTGATCGACGTCGCACAGCAGCAGCGCCAGCGGCCGGCCGTCGCGCTGGGCCTGGCGCCAGAGCCGGCCCATCTCGCGGTTGAAGCTGCGCCGGTTGTGCAGCCCGGTCAGGCCGTCCTGGTCGGCCTGCACCCGCAGCAGGCCGCTGATCAGGAAGTGCTCGCGGGATTTCAGCTCCAGCAGGTAGCAGCCCACCGCGCCGATCAGGTTACCAACCAGCAGGAACAGCAGGTTGTTGAACAGCCGTTCCGGCGTCAGGCCGCCCAGCCATTCGAACAGGCCGTAGGCCAGCAGCACCACGAAGGAAGTGACGGCCGCCTCGACCAGGCGCAGGCCAACCAGGAAGTAGGCGGCGATGCACACCAGCAGCAACCCCTCGTAGGGGAAGAACGGGTCCTGGCCGTGGCCGAGGGCGATGATGGCGGCGGCGCCGAGGCCCATGGCGCCGATGCAGGCGATGCTCAGCGGCGTCGCCAGGTGCGGGTGGCGCCAGCCGAGGATCAGTCGGCCGCAGACCAGCAACAGCAGCGCCACGCTGGCGCGGATGGACAGCAGCACGAGCAGTAGCGGGCCTTCGATCATCCAGATGTCGACCCCGACGAAGGCCAGCCACACCAGCATCGCGAACACCACCGCGACGCGCTTCAGCTCGCGGCTGTCGCGCAGCATGTAGGCGCGGTACTCGCGCTCCAGGGCGGGGGCGAAGCGCAGCAGGCGATAGCCGCGGGTCAGTTGGTCGGAGTAGGGATTGGGCCGAACGTTGGCCAGCCAGTCGGGATGCAGCGGCACTAGATCTTCGAACCTCGCAATCTATCGCTGGGGCTCACCCTAGCGTTTTGAGAAGCACGTCACAAGTTTGTCGCCAAAGGTTTGGCGTAAAGAATCGTTACCGCCGCGACCTCAGAGTTCGAACTCGCTCTGCAATGCCGCCCGCACGCAGTGCAGCACGCCTTCCGGCACCTGGCCGGCGAACTGTGGGGCTACCGCCGCCACTGGCGGCAGCTCGCCCTCGCCGTCGAGGAAGGCGTCCTGGATCTCGCCGAGCAGCTCCTCCGGCAGGTCCAGCGCCTGCTCCAGGGACAGCTGCTGACGGCCGATGGCCTCGGCCAGCATGTTGTACACGCTTTTCTCGCCACAGTTCAGCTGGCTGGCGATCTGCGCCGGGGTCATGCCGGCACGGGCCAGGCTGACCAGTTCGTGGCGCAGGTCCGTCACCACCTTCGGCGCCTCGCTCGCGCCGCCGTTGAGCACTTCGAGGAAGGCCTCGCCGTAGCGCTCCAGCTTGCGCGCGCCGACGCCACTGACCCGCGCCATCTCGCTGAGGTTGCGCGGCTGGCTGCGCAGCATTTCCAGCAGGGTCGAGTCGGGGAAGATGACGTAGGGCGGCACGCTGTGCTCCTCGGCCAGCTTGCGCCGCAGGGCGCGCAGAGCCTCCCACTGCTCGCGCTCCTCGCCCCGCACCAGCTGGCTGGCGCTGCTGCCGCTGGCCTTGGCCGCCTGCTGCGGCTTGAGGTCTCGGCGCAGCTCCAGCGTCATCTCGCCGCGCAGCAGCGGCCGGCAAGTGTCGCTCAGACGCAGGCCGCCGTAGCCGTCCAGGTCGACGTCGGCCAGGCCGCGCGCCACCAGCTGGCGGAACAGGGTGCGCCATTCCGCCTCGGACAGCGCCTTGCCGATGCCGAACACCGCCAGGTGCTGGTGGCCGGAGGCGCGGATCTTGTCGTTCTCGCGGCCCAGGAGGATGTCCACCAGATGGCCGACGCCGTAGCGCTGGCCGCTGCGGTAGATCGCCGACAGGGCCTGGCGCGCCGGCTCGGTGGCGTCCCAGGTCTGCACGTTGTCGACGCAGGTGTCGCAGTGGCCGCAGGGCTTCTCCAGCACCTCGTCGAAGTAGGCCAGCAGCGCCTGGCGGCGGCAGCGGGTCTCCTCGCAGAGGGCGAGCATGGCGTCCAGCTTGTGCTGCTCGATGCGCTTGTGGCGCTCGTCGCCCTCGGAGTTGCTGAGCATCTGCTTGAGGAAGATCACGTCCTGCAGGCCGTAGGCCATCCAGGCGTCCGCCGGCAGGCCGTCGCGACCGGCGCGGCCGGTCTCCTGATAGTAGGCCTCCAGGCTCTTGGGCAGGTCCATGTGGCAGACGAAGCGCACGTTGGGCTTGTCGATGCCCATGCCGAAGGCGATGGTTGCCACCATGATCAGCCCTTCCTCGTTGAGGAAGCGCTTCTGGTGGTAGGCGCGTAGGTCGTTGGCCAGGCCGGCGTGGTACGGCAGCGCCGGGTAGCCCTGGGCGCTGAGGAAGTCGGCCACCTCCTCCACCTTCTTGCGCGACAGGCAGTAGACGATGCCCGCGTCGCCCTTGCGCGCGGCGAGGAAGGCCAGCAGTTGCTTGCGCGGCTGATCCTTGGGCTGGATGCGGTAGAAGATGTTCGGCCGGTCGAAGCTGGAGAGGAAGCGCTCGGCCTGCTCCAGATGCAGGCGCTGGGCGATCTCCTCGCGGGTGCGCATGTCCGCCGTGGCGGTCAGGGCGATGCGCGGCACGCCGGGGAACAGCTCGGCCAACTGACCCAGTTGCAGGTATTCCGGGCGGAAGTCGTGGCCCCACTGGGACACGCAGTGGGCCTCGTCGATGGCGAACAGGGCCACCTGGGGCAGGCGCTGCAGGAAGTCCAGCATGCGCGGCTGCACCAGGCGCTCGGGCGCCAGGTAGAGGAACTTGATCTCGCCGCGGCGGACGCGATCGGCGATGTCGCGCTGCTCGTCGTTGCTCAGGGTGGAATTCAGCGCCACGGCCGCCACGCCCAACTCGTCGAGGGTGGCGACCTGGTCCTCCATCAGCGCGATCAGCGGCGAGACAATCACCGCCAGTCCCTCGCGCAGCAGGCCCGGCACCTGATAGCACAGCGACTTGCCGCCGCCGGTGGGCATCAGCACCAGTGCATCGCCACCGCCGGCCACACGCTCGATAATCGCCGCCTGGTTGCCGCGGAAGGCGTCGTAGCCGAAAACGTCTTTGAGGATGCGAAGGGCGGCGGACATGGGTGGCGGGATCATCCGGACTGAAGAAGCGGTCGGGCAGTATACGCGACCGCCGGCCGCGGCAGTCCATCGCCCGTCGGCCGTGCTTTTGCGGGCCCGGGCGGCTAGAATCCCCGTGTTCACTCATTCAAGGTAGTTCCACGATGTCCTTCGCCGAGCAATTGTCCCGCCTGCAAGCCTTCCTCGATGCCGACGACCTGCACGAGGAAGCGTTGGACTACCTGGCCACCCACGGCTACCTGACCGCCCTCTCCATCTGCCCCGAGCAGGTGCCGGAGCGCGAATGGATCGACGCCCTGTTCGCCGAGCCGCCGCACTACCGCAGCGAGGCCGAGCGCGAGGAAATCGAAACCACCCTGCAACTGCTCAAGGCCCACATCGCCCGCCAGCTGGCCAGCGACGACGAGCCGGAAATCCCCTGCGACATCGACCTCGGCCAGGACCCGGACGACTCCGACCTGCGCGGCTGGTGCATCGGCTTCATGGAGGGCGTGTTCCTGCGCGAAGCCGTGTGGTTCGAGGACTCGGAAGACGAAGTCAGCGAGCTGCTGCTGCCGATCATGGTTGCCTCCGGCCTGTTCGACGAGCAGCCCGAGTTCGCCGAGATCGCCCGCGACCGCCAGCTGGTGGACAGCATGGTCGACCAGATTCCCGAGCTGCTCACCGCCCTGTTCCTGCTCTGCCACGCGCCGGAAGAGAAGCCGGCGCTGCTCAAGCCCCGCCACCACTGATTCCCCACACGACGTGCCCGCCTCCGGTCGTGCGTCGTCGAGAGCGGCCCGCTCCCCGTCCGGGAGCGCCGGCTGATGGCCCACGCCGACATTCCCCAGAGCCGCCACCGCGCCGTGCGCTACGCGCTGCTGACGGTCGGCTGGCTGAGCGTGGCGCTGGGGGTGATCGGCATCTTCGTCCCCGTGCTGCCGACCACGCCCTTCCTGCTGCTGGCCGCCGCCTGCTTCGTGCGCAGCTCGCGCCGCTTCTACCTGTGGCTGGTCGAACACCCCAGGCTCGGTCCCTGGATCCGCGACTACCTGGAAGGCAACGGCATCCCGCTCAAGGGCAAGGTCTACGCCATCGGCCTGATGTGGCTCAGCATCGGCCTGTCCTGCTACCTGGTGCCGCTGTTCTGGGCGCGCGCGTTCATGCTCACCAGCGCGGTGCTGGTGACGCTCTACATCCTGCGCCAGAAGACCCTGCCCAATCGCGAGTGACGCATCGCCACGGCGCCGCCTAGACTTCCTCCATCCCCCGCGGAGACCACCTTCATGCCGCTGCGGCCCAGCACTCAGGGACGAGCCACGCGCCTGCCGGCAGGCCGGCTGCTGCTCGGCGCCCTGCTCTGCCTGCTGCTGGCCGTGGTGGCACGGGCCGGCTGGGACTTCGGCCTGATCCTGCACAACGCCGAACAGCGCTATGGCGAACTGGGCCTCGCCAAGGCGCGCATCGAGGCCTGGGACGAACTGATCCGCGCCAGCGAGCAGCTGCCCGAACGGGAAAAACTGACCGTGGTGAACCGATTCTTCAACCGCCAGCTGCGCTTCGCCGACGACGTCGCCGTCTGGCGCCTGAACGACTACTGGGCCACCCCGGTGGAAGCGCTGGTCAAGGGCGCCGGCGACTGCGAGGACTACTCCATCGCCAAGTACTTCACCCTGCGCCGGCTGGGCGTGCCCAGCGAGCGGCTGCGCATCACCTACGTCAAGGCGCTGCGCCAGAACCAGGCGCACATGGTGCTCACCTACTACGCCAGCCCCACCGCCGACCCGCTGGTGCTGGACAACCTGATCGGAGAAATCCGTCCGGCGTCCCAGCGCCAGGACCTGCTGCCGGTCTACGCCTTCAATGCCGAAGGCCTCTACCTGCCCGGCCAGGCCGGGCGCAAGAGCGATACCAAGAAACTGTCGCGCTGGCAGGATCTGCTGAACAAGATGCGAGCCGAAGGCTTCGACATCGGAGAAGGTTAGGAGCGCCTATGTCCCTGTTGAAACAGTTGTTTCTCGCCATCTGCCTGTTCCTCGTGGTGGCCTTCGCCGGCAGCTTCGTCGCCAGCGTCGAGACCTCCCGCGAACAGCTCCTGAGCCAGTTGCGCTCCCACGCCCAGGACGCCGCCACGGCGCTGGGCCTGTCGATGACACCCCACGTGGACGACCTGGCGATGATCGAGCTGATGGTCAGCTCGATCTTCGACAGCGGCTACTTCGCCACCATCCGCGTGGTGCGCATCGCCGACGGCGAGGTGCTGGTCGAGCGCAGCACCGATACCACCTCGGACCGGGTGCCGGAATGGTTCGTCGAGCTGGTCGACCTGCAGCCGGAAGGTGGCGACGCGCTGATCATGCGCGGCTGGGAACAGGCGGCGCGGGTCGAGGTGCTCAGCCACCCGCAGTTCGCCCTGGCCAAGCTGTGGGACGGCGCCATCGGCAGCCTTCTGTGGCTGCTACTGTGCGGCGTGATCAGCGCCATCCTCGGCGGCTGGCTGCTGCGCACCCAGCTGCGCCCGCTGGACACCATGGTGCAGCAGGCCCAGGCGATCAGCCGGCGCGAGTTCTTCACCCTGCCCCAGGTGCCGCGCACGCCCGAACTCAAGCGCGTGGTGATGGCGATGAACCAGATGGTGGAGAAGCTCAAGCAGCTGTTCGCCGAGGAGGCCGCGCGCAGCGAGAAGCTGCGCGAGGAAGCCTATCAGGACAGCCTCACCGGCCTGGCCAACCGCCGCTTGTTCGAGATCAAGCTGGCCAACCAGTTGGCGGTGACCGAGCAGAACGCCGCCGGCTACCTCATGTTCCTGCGTCTCAACGACTTAGGCGGCCTCAACCAGCGCCTCGGCGGCCAGCGCAGCGACGCACTGATCCACAGCATCGGCGAACTGCTGAAACGCCTGCTGGAACAACGCGGCGCGCCGGACTGGCTGGCATCGCGCAACCGCGGTGGCGAATTCACCCTGCTCGCCCCGGGGCTGGCGGCCGAGGACGCCGACCGCCTCGCCCAGGAACTGATGGACAGCCTGGAGAACCTGCGCCAGACCGGCGCCAGCGACCGCACCCCGGTGGCCCACCTGGGCATCGCCGCGTTCCGCCCCGGCGAGACGATGGCCAGCGTGATCGGCCGCGCAGACCAGGCCCTGGCCCAGGCGCAGAGCGATGGCGAGCGGGCCTGGGAACGCCTGGACGACTTCGACGCGAGCGTCGGCCAGGGCGAGCACGAATGGCGGCTATGGATCGACGAGGCCCTGAGCCGGAGCATGCTCCAGCTGTACTTCCAGCCGGTGGTGGCCTGCACGGACACCGCGCGGGTGCTGCACCGCAAGGTGCTGGCGCGCCTGCTCGACCCCAGCGGCGAGGCGGTGGCCGCCGGCCGCTTCCTGCCCTGGATCGAACGCCTGGGCTGGGCCACCCGCCTCGACCTGGCAATGCTCGAACACAGCCTGGCGCACCTGGCCCGGCACCCGCAGCCGCTGGCCCTCAGCCTGTCGGCCGCCACCCTGCGCGACGCCGCCAGCCTGGAGAAACTACTGGCGCTGCTCCACCAGCATCCCCGCCAGGGCGAGCTGATGACCCTGGAGCTGGACGAGCGCTTCCTGCCGCCGCCGGCGGAACTGGAACGGCTCAGCCAGCGAGTGCGCGAGGCCGGCTACCAGTTGGGGCTGCAGCACTTCGGCGGGCGCTTCAGCCTGATCGGCAACCTGACCCACATGGGTCTCGCCTACCTGAAGATCGACGGCAGCTACATCCGCGCCATCGACCGGGAAGACGACAAGCGCGTGTTCATCGAGGCGATCTTCCGCGCTACCAACAGCATCGACCTGCCGCTGATAGCCGAGATGGTGGAGAGCGAAGGCGAACTGGAGGTGCTCAGGGAACTCGGCATCCATGGCGCCATGGGCCGGCTGGTCGGCGCACCTGCGCCCTGGCAGGGCTGAGGGCGTATCAGATCAGGGGGTGGTCGTCGTCGCCCAGCAGGCCGCCCAGCCCCTCGATCTCGGCCCGGGTCACCGCCCGCCGGTCGAGCTTGCGCCGTGCCGCTTCGGGCAGGTCGGTGTAGCGGATAAGGCCCTTGCCCACCAGCACGCCGACCACGTCCTCCAGTACCCGCACCAGCTCCAGGTCGGATTCCTTGAGGCTGGCCAGGCGCGCCTTGACCTCCTCGCGCGCCGCCAGCCAGCGGTGCAGCTCCTCGCTCTCGACCGCCAGCGTCTCGGTCATGCCCTCGAACGGCTCATGCTCGACCCGCAGCAACCGCCCCTCGGCATCCCTCTGCACATACACCATGTTTCCTCCAGGCGCGCGGCCCCATCCGCGGCTCACAAAAAGGCTAGCAGCCGGCGGCGGGTCATGAGGGGGCGATTGGCCCCGTAGGGTGCGCCGTGCGCACCGAGGCCCTGCGCGAGATCGCTGGTGCGCACGGCGCACCCTACAAGCGCGGCCTCATGTTCCCGTTTGCACGCCCTGTAGGAGCGGATTCATCCGCTAAATCCGCGCCTGGAGCGGTTCGCCGCCCGGCCGTGCCTGCAAAGCAGGAGCGGTGCAACAGCAGGAGGTAGCGAGGAGATAGCAATAAAAAGGCTATGCCCCGCTTCGTGTTGCGCTGTCAGGCCCCTCTATCTGAGCGCTGCAGTTGCCCGCCCCTGGATTCCCGCCTGCGCGGGAATGACGGTTTCGGAAGAAACTCCACCCCCTACCTCGTCATCCCCGCGCAGGCGGGGATCCAGAAGGACTCAGGCACTACAACATCTAACGGGGACACAGCCATAAAAAAGGCCCCGCGATGCGGGGCCAGGAAAGGAGCGAGTTGGAGCTGGCTGTTGTTAGAACACGTACTGGGCGCGAACCACGAAGCCGTCGCCGTCGTCGTCGCCGTTGCTGTTGGTGGCGTTGTCCACCTTGGCCTTGACGTAGGCGCCGCTGATCTTCACGGACTCGTTGGCGTACCAGTTCAGGCCGAGGTTGTGCACCTTGCCTTCGACGTCGTCACGGGAGGCGAAGCTGCCGTTGTCGTCGTCGACGCTCAGGTGGTCGTAGCGGTAGAAGATTTCCCAGGCGCCGATCTGCTTGTTCGACGGCTTGACCGAGTCGAACTTGCCGAGCTTGTAGTTGCGGGCCTCGCCGGTGAGGGTATAGGCCGCCTGCACGTAGTAGCCTTCGGCGTCGATGTCGTCGTAACCGTTGGAGTCGGCTTCCAGGGTGCGCGCCACGTATTCGCCCTGCAGGGAGAACGGGCCCATGGCCCAGGCCGCTTCCAGGCCCCAGGCGGTATCGTCGCCGAAGGCGCCGGCCGGGGTGACCTCGGCGCCGCCCAGGGTCAGGCGGTTGCCGTTGTCGCCGGCATCCTGGCCGCCGTCGGTGCTGACGCCACGCATGCCCAGGCGGCTACGGATGCGACCGTCGAAGGCGGTGTCGGAGAGGTCGCGCTGGGCGAAGTTGACGCCGAAGTGCAGGACGTTGCCGGCTTCGTGCAGGGGGGCGAACACGCCGCGCAGGTTGAACTGGGTGGTGCTGTCGCCGTCCTTGGTGGTGTTGGTGGCGTCCTTGGAGAACACGCCCACGGAACCGTAGAAAGAGTCGGCGGCACTGCCGGACAGCTGGATGCCCAGACCGCCGTTGTGGCCGTTGGTCCAGTCGATCAGGTCATAGGCGGCGGTACGCTCCTGGGCGGTCACCCACTTGGAGCTGGTGGCCTTCTCCAGACCGAATTCGGGGTCGAAGCGGCCGACCTTGATGGACAGCGGAGCGAAGCCGTTGTAGGCCAGGGAGGCCTCGTCGAAGTAGCCGTCTTCCTTGCGGTTGTCGCCGCCGGAGTTCTGCGACAGGTCGTAGTTGATCTGGTAGGCCCAGTCCTTGTACAGCACGCCGCCCAGCTCGATGAAGGCGCGGCGGAAGTAGCCGGCGTCGGCGGTGTCGCCGTTCTTGGTGTAGAAGCCATCGAAGCGGCTGTAGTCGGCCTGGATGCGGCCACCCAGCTTGAAGCTGAATTCCTTGTCGGTGGTGCCTACTTCCAGGCCTCCTTTGGTCTTGATCACGAGGTCGGCGCCGTCGGTGGTGACGGTGCCGGCGAAAGCCTGGGCGGAGATGGCCAGAGCCAGGGCGCTGGCGGCAAAACCGGCGAAGTGCTTCATCGAAGGATTCCCCTATTGGTCTTTGGAAAACACTGGGCAACGGCCCTGCGTTGGGGGGGAATCTTGGCGGGGGGTTATTTCAGCGCAGTTGCTTTTATATGAAAGTTCGATGACACGGGAACTTTTCAACGCTTTAGGTAATAAGAGACGAGGCACGGCAAGGCGCCTCGCAACACGAGGCGCCCGGAATCATCGAGGAAGAACGGAGCGGCCGGCGCGCCAGGACGGGCGCCGGCGGGCGAAGGCTCAGTGCCGACGCAGGATCACGCTGCCGATGGAGTAGCCCGCGCCGAAGGAGCTGAGCACGCCCACGGTGCCGGAGGGCAGGTCGTCCTGATTCTTGTGGAAGGCGATCACGGAGCCGGCCGAACTGGTGTTGGCGTAGGTGTCGAGGATCACCGGCGCCTCGTCCGGCTCGGCGTCGCGGCCGAGCAGCTTGCGCGCGATCAGCAGGTTCATGTTGAGGTTGGCCTGGTGCAGCCAGAAGCGCTTCACGTCGCTGACGTTCAGCTGGTGCTCGGCCAGGTGCCCGGCGATCAGGTCGGCGACCATCGGGCAGACGTCGCGGAACACCTTGCGGCCTTCCTGCACGAACAGCTTGTCGCGGGCGCCGATGCCCTCTTCCGCGGCGCGGTTGAGGAAGCCGAAGTTGTTGCGGATGTTGTTGGAGAACTGGGTCAGCAGCTTGGTGCCCAGGATGTCCCACTGGTGGGCGGAGGTGGCCTGGTCGGCACGCTCGATGATCACCGCGGTGGCGGCGTCACCGAAGATGAAGTGGCTGTCGCGGTCGCGGAAGTTGAGGTGGCCGGTGCAGATTTCCGGGTTGACCATCAGTACCGCGCGGGCCTGGCCGGTCTGGATCGCGGTGGCCGCCGCCTGGATGCCGAAGGTGGCCGAGGAGCAGGCCACGTTCATGTCGTAGCCCCAGCCCTCGATGCCCAGGGCCGCCTGCACTTCGATGGCGACCGCCGGGTAGGCGCGCTGCAGGTTGGAACAGGCGACGATGACGCCATCGATATCAGCAACGGTGCGGCCGGCGCGCTCCAGCGCCTGCTTCGCCGCGGCCACGCCCATCTCGCAGAGGATGCCCCACTCCTCGTTGGAGCGCTCGGGGATGCGCGGCACCATGCGCCGGGGGTCGAGGATGCCGTCCTTGTCGATGACGAAGCGGCTCTTGATACCGGAAGCCTTCTCGATGAAAGCCACGCTCGACTCGCTCAGCGCCTCCACCTCGCCGCGCTCGATGGCCGCGGCATGCTCGCTGTTGAACAGCTGGACGTAGGCGTTGAAGGAGGCCACCAGCTCTTCGTTGGAAATGCTGTTGCCCGGGGTATACAGACCAGTGCCACTGATTACGGCTTTGTGCACGGGACATTCCTCTTCTTCTGTGGCCGCCCGAAGCGGCTGGCTTGACGGTTGCTCCCGCGGCGAACCGACGGTGCGAATTCAGGCTGCGGCGATTCGGAGGCCAGGCAGTGGCGCGCAACGCTGCAAAACGCAGAGTGTGCCACAGCCGGGGCCCGTAGCGCTGCCACGGCAAAGCGGGGCCGGACTGGCGGCGGATGGGTGCCAGGTGCGATAGCGGCGCCGAAAATACGGAAAAACCCGCCTATATGCGGCGATCCCTACGTCATCCATGACGATCATGAGGTTCGGCAGAATTTGACGGGCGCCGCATTCACCGCCCCTACGGCTTTTGACCGGATGTACAGGAACGACGCAGAATCCATCGCTCCCCCCTCACAGGCATCCGGCCATGCTCGGCACCCACGATCTCGCGTTGTTCATCGTCTCCGGCCTGCTGCTGAATATGGCGCCCGGTCCCGACTCCCTGCTGGTCATGGCCCGCAGCGCCAGCCAGGGATGGCGCGCCGGCTCGATGGCGGCGCTGGGCATCGGCGCGGGCACCTGCGTCCATATCGTCGCCGCCGCGCTGGGCATGTCCGCCCTGCTCGCCACCTCGGCCACCGCGTTCATGCTGGTCAAGCTGGTCGGCGCCGCGTACCTGCTGTACATCGGCATCGGCATGCTGCTGACCCGGCGCCGGGACAACGATGCGGTGGCCGATGCGCTGCCGCCGCTGTCCCACGGACGGATCTTCGCCCAGGGCTTCCTGACCAATCTCCTGAATCCCAAGGTGGCGCTGTTCTTCCTCGCCTTCGTGCCGCAATTCATCCACCCGGACGCCGAGCACAAGGCCCTGGCCTTCCTGCTGTTGGGCGCGATCTTCAACGTCAACGGCATGCTCTGGTGCCACTTCCTCGCGCTCTCCACCGTGTTCGCCCGACAGCGGCTGCGGATCGGCCGGGGCCTGGGCCTATGGCTGGAGCGCGGGGTCGGCGGCGTGCTGGCGCTGCTGGGCGTCAAGCTCGCGCTGGCCGACAGGGCCTGAGCACGCAAACCGGCCCGCGCGTGCGGGCCGGCGAGAGGCTGCGAGGGAAATCAGGCGACCTGGGCCACCTGCTCGCGCGCCTTGGCGATTCCCTTCTCCTGGAATTCGGCGCCCATGTTCAGGCCCTCGGCGTGAATGAACTGCACGTCGTGAATACCGATGAAGGCCAGCGCCTGGCGCAGGTAGGGTTCCTGGTGATCCAGGCCACTGCCGGCATAGATGCCACCACGGGCGGTGAGCACGTAGGCGCGCTTGCCGGTGAGCAGGCCCTGCGGGCCGGTCTCGGTGTACTTGAAGGTGACGCCGGCGCGCAGCACGTGGTCCAGCCAGGACTTCAGGGTGCTGGGGATGGCGAAGTTGTACATCGGCGCGGCCAGCACCAGCACGTCGGCGGCCAGCAGCTCGTCGGTCAGCAGGTTGGAGCGGGCGGCCGCGGCGCGTTCGATGTCGCTTTGCTGCTCGGCGGGCTTCATCCAGCCACCGAGCAGGGTGGCGTCCAGGTGCGGCACCGGCTCGACGGCCAGGTCGCGGACCTGCACGTCATCCTGCGGATGGGCCTTGCGCCACTGGGCGATGAAGTCGCCGGTCAGCTGGCGGGAAACGGAACCTTCCTGGCGGGCGCTGCTTTCGATTACGAGGATGCGGGACATGAGGCTGATCTCCATCGAGTGTCGGGGGTCGATGGAGCACAGGTTATGGTCAGCCTATGAGATAAAAAAGCGCAATTATCCGCTTCAAATAATCGACAAAGTTGATTTATTGCCGAGCCGGTTCTAGGCTCTGCTCGCAGGTGAGGTCCACCCGCAGCTTGATGATGTCGCGCGCGAACCTGACGGAGAGGTTGGCGGTTTCGCCGGCCTTGACGTCCGCCTTGCGGGTGCGCGGCGCCTCCGGGCCGTTGCGGAACACCGCCGAGCACTTGGCGGGAATGGTGCCGTAGTTGTAGAGCAGCACGGCACCGATGTTGCGGTCCACCTGCTGGCCGGTGGCGGACACTTCGGCACCGTTCAGCTTCTTGCCGATCTCGATCGGGTAGGCGGCGGCGGTCAGTGGCATCAGCGCGAGCAGGACGAGGCAGCATTTTTTCATCGGGCGTTCTCCTTTTTCGAGGGTGCCCAGAGTAGAGAAGAGGAAGCGGCGATGAAAGCGCCCCGTGTGACCCTGGAGCAATGGCGCACCCTGCAGGCGGTAGTCGACCACGGCGGCTTCGCCCAGGCGGCCGAGGCGCTGCACCGCTCGCAGTCTTCCGTGAGCTACACGGTGGCGCGCATGCAGGAGCAGCTCGGCGCGCCGCTGCTGC
This sequence comes from Pseudomonas paralcaligenes, assembly GCF_019655855.1. Classification (GTDB taxonomy): domain Bacteria; phylum Pseudomonadota; class Gammaproteobacteria; order Pseudomonadales; family Pseudomonadaceae; genus Aquipseudomonas; species Aquipseudomonas paralcaligenes. The sequence goes on from NZ_BPFX01000006.1 coordinate 114,414, forward strand.
GCATCGACGGGCGCAAGGCAGTGCTCACCGATGCCGGCGAGGTACTGCTGCGCCGCTCGCGGCAGCTGGTCAAGCAGGCCAGCCAGCTGGAGGAGCTGGCCCACCACATGGAACAGGGCTGGGAAGCGGAAGTGCGCCTGGTGGTGGACGCCGCCTACCCCACCGCCAACATCGTGCGCACCCTCTCCGCCTTCATGCCGCAGAGCCGGGGCTGCCGCGTGCGCCTGCGCGAGGAAGTGCTGTCCGGCGTCGAGGAAGTGCTGCGCGAAGGCTCCGCCGACCTGGCGATCAGCGCCCTCAACATCACCGGCTACCTGCCCATCGAACTGGGCGAGGTGGAATTCATCGCCGTCGCCCATCCCGAACACCCCCTGCATCGCCTGCAGCGGCCCGTCACCTTCCAGGATCTGGAAGGCCAGATGCAGGTGGTGACCCGCGACAGCGGCCGGGTGCAGCCGCGCGACGCCGGCTGGCTCGGCGCCGAGCAGCGCTGGACGGTAGGCAGCCTGCCCACCGCGCGCACCTTCGTCAGCAGCGGCCTGGGCTTCGCCTGGCTGCCCTGCCATCTGATCGCCCGCGAGCTTGAGGAAGGCGTGCTCAAGCCGCTGCCCATGGAGCAGGGCGACATCCGCCGGCCACGCTTCTTCCTCTACAGCAACAAGGACAAGGTGCTCGGCCCCGCCACCCAGATCCTCATCGACCTGATCCGCAACTTCGACGGCGCGCCGCTGGAGGCGCCCTTCGCCGCGCCGCTGGCCATGAACTGAGGAAAGCACCATGTCCTATTTCGAACACGACGGCTGCCAGCTGTACTACGAGGATCGCGGCCAGGGCGAACCGGTACTGCTGGTCCACGGCCTGGGCTCCAGCATCCAGGACTGGGAATACCAGATTCCGCACCTGCTGCAGCGCCGCCGCGTGCTGGCCATCGACCTGCGCGGCCATGGTCGCTCCGGCAAGCCGCGCGAGCGCTACAGCATGGCCGGCTTCGCCGCCGACGTGGCGGCGCTGATCGAACACCTGGGCCTGTCCCGGGTGCATCTGGTCGGCATCTCCATGGGCGGCATGGTCGGCTTCCAACTGGGCGTCGACCGCCCGGAACTGCTGCGCAGCCTGACCATCGTCAACAGCGCGCCCGAGGTGAAGGCCAGGAGCGCCAACGACTGGTGGCAGCTGGCCAAGCGCTGGACGCTGTCGCGCCTGCTGAGCATGGAGACCATCGGCAAGGGCCTCGGCCGCGTGCTGTTCCCGCGCCCCGAGCAGGCCGAGCTGCGCGCCAAGGTGGAACAGCGCTGGCCGCAGAACGACAAGCGCGCCTACCTCTCCAGCCTGGACGCCATCATCGGCTGGAGCGTGCGCGAACGCCTCGCCGCCATCACCTGTCCGACCCTGGTGATCTCGGCCGACCGCGACTACACCCCGGTCGCCGTCAAGGAGGCCTATGTCCGCGAGCTGCCCAACGCCCGCCTGGTGGTGATGGAGCGCTCGCGCCACGCCACCCCCATGGACCAGCCGGAACGCTTCAACGCCGTCCTGGACGACTTCCTCGCCCAGGCCGAGCACACTCAACCGCAACCCGAAAACAAGGACTCGCAACCATGCTGAAGCAACTTCTCCTTTCCGCCTGTGGCCTGCTGCTGAGCACCAGCCTGCTCGCCGCCGACAACCCGCACGTGCTGCTGACCACCAGCTACGGCGACATCGAGATCGAGCTGAACGCCGAGAAGGCGCCGATCAGCACCCAGAACTTCCTCGGCTACCTCGACGCCGGCTTCTACAAGGACACCCAGTTCCACCGGGTCATACCGGGCTTCATGATCCAGGGCGGCGGCTTCGATGCCAGCATGCGCCAGAAGGACACCTTCAAGCCGATCAAGAACGAGGCCGACAACGGCCTGCGCAACGACCGCGGCACCGTCGCCATGGCCCGCACCTCGGACGTCAACTCGGCCACCAGCCAGTTCTTCATCAACCACGGCAACAACGACTTCCTCAACCACGGCGGCCGCGACTTCGGCTACGCCGTGTTCGGCAAGGTGGTGCGCGGCATGGACGTGGTGGACCGCATCGCCGGCGTGCGCACCGGCAACCGCAACGGCCACGCGAACGTGCCGGTGGAGCCGGTGCTGATCCTCAACGCGAAGAAGCTCTGAGCCCCGCCCGGCGCAGCCGCCCGGGCGGTTGTGCCGTTTCCCGCCACAAGGTGCGCACAGCGCACCCTACCGCACCGGCAGCGCCCCGAAATGAAGTAGGGTGCGCCGCGCGCACCGCGGATACCCTCGCCCTTTACCGCAGATAGCTCCCCACCCTGGCCTCCAGCAGCTCGATCAGCTCCGGCTGCATGTAGTCGTAGTCGTCGGGAATGCCCAGGCAGATCACCCGCCTTCCCCTGAGCAGCGGGCCGAAGCGCTGCTGCAGCCGCTTCTGGTGGACCCGCTCCATGACGAAGATCAGCTCGGCCCACTCGACCTGCTCGGCGGACAACAGCACCTCAGCGTCCGGCGCCAGCCCGGCCGAATCGCTTTCCACGCCCGGCCAGCCGGCGAACAGCTGCTCCGCCGTCGGGCTGCGCAGGCGGTTGCGGCTGCAGATGAACAGGGCGCGGGTCATGGGCGTGCCTCGGACACAGCCATGTCAGCCATCCTCCCGGCGATAGGGCAGCAGCTCCCGCGCCTGCTCGGCGTAGGCCAGCACCGCCGGCCGTTCCTCGGCGAGGAAATCCGCCACCGCGGCGCGCAGCCCCGGGTGCAGCAGGTAGTGCCAGGAGCGGGTGATCACCGGCTCGAAACCACGGATCAACTTGTGCTCGCCCTGGGCGCCGGCATCGAAACGCAACAGCCCTTCGGCGATGGCCATCTCGATGCCCTGATAGAAACAGGTCTCGAAGTGCAGGCGGTCGAAGTCTCCCAGGCAGCCCCAGTAGCGGCCATAGAAGCTGTCGTCGCCCACCAGGCTGAAGGCCATGGCCACCGGACGCCCGCCGCGGAGCGCCGTGACCACGCGGATGGCCTCGGGCATGCGCTCGGCCAGCAGGCTGAAGAAACTGCGCGTCAGGTACGGCGCGCGGCGTCGCACATGGTAGGTGCTGGCGTAGCAGGCGTAGACGAAGTCCCAGTCCGCCTCGTCCAGTTCGTGGCCGCGCTGCCAGCGGAAGTCGATGCCCTGCCCGGCCACCTGCTCGCGCTCCTTGCGCAGCTGCTTGCGCTTGCGCGAGCTGAGGGCGTCGAGGAAATCCTGGAAGTCGCGGTAGCCACGGTTGTGCCAGTGGTACTGGCAGTCGAGGCGCTGGAGCCAGCCGTCACGGTCCTCGAACAGCGCGTCGTCCTCGGCGCGCAGGAAGTTGATGTGCAGCCCGGACAGCCCCTCCCCGTGCAGGCCCACCACCAGTTCGTCGAGCAGCAAGCCGGCCTGATCAGCGTCGCCCAGCAGGCGCGGCCCGGTCACCGGGCTGAAGGGCACCGCGCCGAGCAGCTTGGGGTAGTAGGCGATGCCCGCGCGATGGCAGGCATCGGCCCAGCCCATGTCGAACACGTACTCGCCGAAGGAATGCTGCTTGATGTAGGCCGGCAGCGCCGCCCGTATCGCGCCCGCCTCGTCGCGCAGCAGGCGATGGGCTGCCTGCCAGCCGCTGTGCTCGCCGACGCAACCGCTGTCCTCCAGCGTCGAGAGAAAGGCGTGGCGCAGGAACGGCTGCGGCTCGGGCAGCAGGGCGTCCCAGTCGGCGGCGGCGATATCGGCGAGACGGTGCAGGGTGTGGAGTGGCATGCCGCCAGTCTGGCGACTCAGCGCGGCAAACAAAAGCGTTTTGGAGGTTTCGGCCCACGCACGCGCTCGGTGCGCAGAGTGGGTCAGCGTCGCCTGCAACAACGCCTTCAGGAATGGCAGGCAAGAAAACGCTGTGTGCCCGTCACGTGTTGTAGCGCCCGGGCTCTTCTGGGTCCCCGCCTGCGCGGGGATGACGAGGTAGGAGTGGAATTTCTTCCGAAACCGTCATTCCCGCGCAGGCGGGAATCCAGGGGCAGGCAGCTGCAGCGTTCAGATAGAGGGGCTTGACCGCGCAACGTGTAGGGTGGGTTAGCCGCTTGCCGGCGTAACCCACCGGCGGCGCGGTCGATTGTGCTGGTGGGTTGCGTAACCCGCCCTACAGCGTCCTGTTGATATTGCAGGCGGGCCGTTTCCGCAGGGCAGCTGTTGCGTGTTGCACGCCTTGTGGGAGCGGATTTATCCGCGAATTTCGCGGCCTCGCTCCCACAAGAGCAGAATTGCGCCACCAACACGTAACGGGCACATAGCCAAAAAAAATGGGCGACCGAAGTCGCCCAAAATGCCTTGCGTGCACGTTTCGAAAGGATTACTTGGCCTTTGCCCTGGCCTTCTTGTGAGAATCCTTCCAGATGAAGAGACCGACGCCACCGAAGAAGGCGACCATCAGAGCGACTGTGCCGATGCCGGCGAGAACCACTGTATCCATGAACATGGCTGCCTCCTTCTTGTGCTGCGCCTTGTCTTGATGGGCTCAGATTAGAGGAGGTGTGGCGGAAGGAATTGATCCGGATCAATGTCCGGCAGGGTGGGCGCCGCGACAGGGCGCCGCAGGGAGGATCAACGCTTCTTCTTGGGCTTGGATTTGCTCTTGCCCCGGGTCAATGGCATGGCCTGCTCGAAGACCTGGCGCATCTCGTCCAGCTTCTTGTCGTGCAGGTCGTGGATGCGCTTGCTGCGCTCGGCTCCAAAATCGATCAGCTTGTCGTCACTCATGGTCTGGACCGGATCAGGCGAAAGGTGAGGTTGATGCGTGGCGCCACCGGCTTGCGGGTCTTCGCCACCTGATGCTGCCAATGATGCTGTGTTGCGCCGGCCATGACCAGTAGCGAACCGCTCTCCAGTTGCAGGGAGTGCTCGATGCGACCGCCGCCCTTGCGGCGCAGGTCGAAGCGGCGCGGGCCGCCCAGGTTGAGCGAGGCGACCAGCGGCTCGCTGCCCAGCTCCGGCTCGTCGTCGCTGTGCCAGCCCATGGAGTCGTTGCCGTCGCGGTAGAAATTGAGCAGCACGCCGTTGAGCGGCTGGCCGGCCACCGCCTCGACCCGGGCGCGGATCTCGCCGAGCAGGCGGGTCCAGGGCAGCGGCTGATGGATCAGGCCGGAATAGCGGTAGACCGCCTCGGGGTCGCCGTACCAGGCCAGCAGGCGCGGCACCGGGATGCGCTGACCGTGGAGCGACAGCTGCGGCTGCTCCCAGGGCGTCTCTGCGGCCAGCTGCTGGAACCAGGCGTCGGCGGTGGCGGGGTCGAGCCAGTGCGGCCGGTAGTCCAGCGAGGCGTCGGGCAGGTTCAGGGGTTGCGAATCGAACAGGTCCACCGTCCCTAGACTTCCACGTCCACCCAGAGCCCCTGGCGCGGCAGCTCCTCCAGCAGCTTCTCGTCATCGTCCTTGACCTCCCCCTCGGCCAGCTCCGCTGGCGTGTAGCCACGGCGCTGGCGGCGGCGCTGCTCCTCGCGCATCAGCTCCTCGGCCTCCTGCGGGTGCCGCTTGTCCAGCTCCACCGCGCTCTCATTGCTGCTCTCGTTGGTCGGCGTCACCGGGGGAATGTCCGGGCGCGGCTTCACCACGTCCTGCTGGGCGGTGACGGGAACCAGGCTGTGCGGGATGGGTGGTAGCATCGGGGTCTCCCAGGTTAACCCTGCTGTCGGCCGGACAGGCTCCAACTTGAACGACCGCTACACTTTCGACCGGGCGCTCAATCAGAGATTCAGCAGCGGGCGTCGCCCTCGGCGCGGCGTTCCGCTAACATACGCGGCTTTTTTCGCAGCTGGGGCTTTTCATGGCAAGTAGTGGCATTGTGCAGTATCAACCGGGGCAGCGCTGGATCAGCGACAGCGAGGCTGAACTCGGGCTCGGCACCATCCTCACTTCCGACGGCCGTCTGCTCACCGTGCTCTATCCGGCGACCGGCGAGACCCGCCAGTACGCCCTGCGCAACGCCCCGCTGACCCGCGTGCGCTTCGCCCCGGGCGACGAGATCACCCACTTCGAGGGCTGGAAGCTGACCGTGCAGGAAGTCGAGGACGTCGACGGCCTGCTGGTCTACCACGGCTTCGACGCCCAGCACGAGCCGTACAGCCTGCCGGAAACCCAGCTGTCCAACTTCATCCAGTTCCGCCTGGCCAGCGACCGCCTGTTCGCCGGGCAGATCGACCCGCTCAACTGGTTCGCCCTGCGCTACCACACCCTGGAGCACCAAAGCCGCCTGCTGCAATCCAGCCTGTGGGGCCTGGGCGGCGCCCGCGCCCAGCCGATCGCCCACCAGTTGCACATCGCCAGGGAGGTCGCCGACCGCATGGCCCCGCGCGTGCTGCTGGCCGACGAAGTGGGCCTGGGCAAGACCATCGAGGCCGGCCTGGTGATCCACCGCCAGCTGCTCTCCGGCCGTACCGGCCGGGTGCTGATCCTGGTGCCGGAGAACCTGCAGCACCAGTGGCTGGTGGAGATGCGCCGGCGCTTCAACCTGCAGGTCGCCCTGTACGACGCCGAGCGCTTCGCGGAGAGCGATGCCAGCAACCCGTTCGACGACACCCAGCTCGCGCTGGTCTCCCTGGAGTGGCTGAAGAGCAGCGAGAAGGCGCAGGACGCCGCCTTCGCCGCCGGCTGGGACCTGCTGGTGGTCGACGAGGCCCACCACCTGGTCTGGCACCCGGAAAAGGCCAGCGACGAATACCGCCTGGTGGAACAGCTGGCCGAGATCATCCCCGGCGTGCTGCTGCTCACCGCCACCCCCGAGCAGCTCGGCCTGGAAAGCCACTTCGCCCGCCTGCGCCTGCTCGACCCGGATCGCTTCCATGATCTGGAAGCCTTCCGCGCCGAGAGTGCCAACTACCGTCCGGTGGCCGAGGCGGTGCAGGAGCTGCTGGACCAGGGCCGTCTCTCCGAACAGGGCCACGCCACCATCGCCCGCTTCCTCGGCGCCGAAGGCGAGGCGCTGCTGGCCGCCGTGACCGATGGCGACAGCGAGGCCGCCGCGCGCCTGATCCGCGAGCTGCTCGACCGCCACGGCACCGGCCGTGTGCTCCTGCGCAACACCCGCGCCGCCGTGCAGGGCTTCCCCGAGCGCCAGTTGCATCCCTACCCGCTGCCCACCCCGGAGCAGTACCAGGGTCTGCAGCCGGGCGAGCACGCCGAGCTGTACCCGGAAGTCAGCTACCAGGCCCAGGGCGAAGACGAGGCCTGGTGGAGGTTCGACCCGCGGGTGGACTGGCTGATCGACACCCTGAAGATGCTCAAGAAGTTCAAGGTGCTGGTGATCTGCGCCCACGCCGAGACCGCCCTCGACCTGGAAGACGCCCTGCGCGTGCGCTCCGGCATCCCCGCCACCGTGTTCCACGAGGGCATGAGCATCCTCGAGCGCGACCGCGCCGCCGCCTACTTCGCCGACGAGGAATTCGGCGCCCAGGTACTGATCTGCTCCGAGATCGGCTCCGAGGGCCGCAACTTCCAGTTCAGCCATCACCTGGTGCTGTTCGACCTGCCGGCCCACCCGGACCTGCTGGAACAGCGCATCGGCCGTCTCGACCGGATCGGCCAGAAGCACACCATCCAGCTGCACGTGCCCTACCTGGAAGGCAGCCCGCAGGAACACCTGTTCCAGTGGTACCACCAGGCGCTGAACGCCTTCCTCAACACCTGCCCCACCGGCAACGCCCTGCAGCACCAGTTCGGCCCGCGCCTGCTGGCCCTGCTGGAGAGCAACGGCGACAAGGCCTGGCAGGACCTGCTGGACGAGGCCATCGCCGAGCGCGTCCGCCTCGAAGGCGAGCTGCACAGCGGCCGCGACCGCCTGCTGGAACTGAACTCCGGCGGCGCCGGCGAAGGCGAGCGGCTGGTCGAGGAAATCCACGAGCAGGACGATCAGTTCGCCCTGCCGATCTATATGGAAGAGCTGTTCGACGCCTTCGGTATCGACAGCGAGGACCACTCCGAGAACGCCCTGGTGCTGCGCCCCAGCGAGAAGATGCTGGACGCCAGCTTCCCCCTCGGCGACGACGAGGCGGTGACCGTCACCTACGACCGCAACCAGGCCCTGGCCCGCGAGGACATGCAGTTCCTCACCTGGGAACACCCCATGGTGCAGGGCGGCATGGATCTGGTGCTGTCCGGCTCGATGGGCAACACCGCCGTGGCGCTGATCAAGAACAAGGCGCTCAAGCCCGGCACCGTGCTGCTGGAACTGATCTACGTCAGCGAGGTGGTGGCGCCCAGGGCGCTGCAACTGGGCCGCTACGTGCCGCCGGTGGCCCTGCGTTGCCTGCTCGACCCGAACGGCAACGACCTGGCCACCAAGGTCGCCTTCGACACCCTCAACGACCAGCTGGAAGCCGTGCCGCGGGCCAGCGCCAACAAGTTCGTGCAGGCCCAGCGCGACGTGCTGGCCAAGCAGATCGGCGCCGCCGAGGCCAAGGTGCAGCCACGCCACGCCGCCCGCGTCGAGGAGGCGCGCAAGCGCTTCACCGCCACCCTGGACGAGGAAATCGCCCGCATGACCGCCCTCCAGGCGGTCAACCCGAGCGTGCGTCCGGCCGAGATCGAGGCCCTGCGCAAGCAGCGCGAGAGCGGCCTGGGCTTCCTCGACAAGGCGGCGCTGCGCCTGGAGGCGATCCGCGTGCTGGTCGCGGGCTGACGGCCACCCGTGCGAGCCGCCGGGAAAAATCCTCCGCGGCGGCTTTAATGGAGTGTGGCAACTCGCAGGGAGGCCAGAGCCCATGCCCCATCGTCGAAGCACTCCGCCGACTCGAAACGCCCTGCGCTGGCTGGGGCTCTGCGCCGGAGCGCTGCTGGCCGGCGGTGCGCACGCCTCGGCGCGCATCCTGGAACTGGACTGCGCCGGCCAGCCCTTCGTCGTGGAGGCGCGCCCGTTCGCCGAGAACGCCGCCGGCTCCTCCCAGGTCGACGTCCGCTACCGCTATCGCGGCCAGCCGCTCGCCGCCATCCGCTACGAAATCTTCTACAAGAACCTCGACGCCTACCTGCAGCGCGACGCCGCGCGCACCCGCGCGTTCGGCCTCAATCTCGACACCGTGGGCACCAGCCGCCTCCACGGCTATGACTGGGGCGACACCCTGTACCTGCCGCCCGACGCCTTCTCCGCCAGCGACTTCGAGCGCCTGGCCGCCTGCCTGGAGACCGAGCGCGAGCGCATCCGCCGCACCTTCGCCGACGCCAGCATCACCAGCCGCACCTTCCTGGGGCTGATGAAGACCCGCACCTCGATGCCCGTGACCGGCATCGCCCGGCTGGTCCACGCCCCGGCGCCGATAGCCGGCCTGTACGGCGTCGGCAACTGGTACTTCGTGCTGGTCGAGACCGGGGGACGGGTCCTGGTGCACAGCAACTTCACCGCCAACAACCCACCCGTCTCGACCGCGCTGGGCGAGGTCCGCCGCGACGACAGGCGCCCCACCCTCCTGGCGCCGGCCCGCTACCGGTTCCACGGCAAGGAATACGAGACACGGGACCTGCTGACCCTGACCGACCGCCACGGACGGCGCATGGGAGACGACTACCGCCTGCAGGTCCGCTGAGCGCCACGCCGCATTTTCCGGCGGCGCGGCGTGCTAGGGTCTGCTCCCGTGGCGGACTCGACAGAAAGGAGGCGACGTGTCCCACGACGACGATATCGACCAGCAGGCCTGGCAACTGCTGCTGGATCACCTGCAAGGCGCCACGCCGCAGCAGCGACACCTGTTCGCCGCCCGCAGCAACTACGACGGCAATCGCGACGCGCTGCAGTGGCTGGCCGACGACCCGCGCACCGAGCGCGCCACCGCCCTGCTCATGTACTGGGCGCTGGGCGCGGAATTCCACGCCCAATACGCCACCGACGACGAAGTCCCCGGCTGGGCCAGCGGCAGCCACCGCCTGATCCGCCAGATCGAGGAACGCTTCCTGGCCGGCTTCTACGCCACGGGCACGCTGTACTTCGACCCGCGCCACGGCCCGGTGCCACCCGGCGACTACGCGGACGTGGAACAGAAGCGCCCCATCCCGCCGGCCATGCTGACCGCCGTCATGGGCAGCGAAGAGGTCGACCTCGACGACGAGGACTACGACGAAGGCCTGCCGATGGCCGTGGCCGAAGCCATCTGGGCGCTCTACCAGCAGGACCGGTGACGACCGGCCAGGAGGCGACATGAACCCAGCCACACCCGCTCCCCGCATCCTACCCCTCGGCGACATCTGGCCGACGCTGCCGGGCGAGCTGCGCGACCGCTACCTGCGCACCGACGACGATGACGAACTCGACGAGGAAGACCTGGCCTACTTCCTCGAAGGCACCTGCCTCTGCTTCGAGGGCGACACCACGTTGACCGATCAGCAGTGGCAAGCGCTGCGAAACGCACAGGAAACGACCCCGCTGCTGGTAGTCATCGGCGACCTGGCGTTCGCCGGCGATCCGCCGGAATGCGTGGTCACCGGCGACCTCGCCTGCGACGGCTTCTTCCACCACAGCGATTCGAACCGGCTGGTCGGCGGCAAGATATCGGCGCGCCACTACGCCGCCTTCTTCGGCGGCGACGACGAGACCCTGCACCACGGCTTCCGGGGCACGCTGGACACGCCCCACGCGTTCCTCTGGTTCCACGACTGGCGCGACATCCGCCTGCCCGACGACTGCGTGGTGAGCTTCGTCTGCGACGGGCACCACTTCGAGGAGCCCGACCCGGCGGCCTGGTTCTACTGGTCCGAGGACCTGCTCGCCCTGCGCCCGGAGCTGTGCTATTCGCCGGGCTGCTGGAGCTCCGACGAGCCGCACTGGAACTTCGCTGCCATACGCAAGGTGCTCGACGCGGGCGAGTCGCTGTTCGTCGACGGCTTCGACCCCGCCTGCCTGCCGCTGGTGCGCCAGGCCGCCGATCACTTCCGCCAGCGCCAGTTCAAGGAGGCCTTCCTCGCCAGCAAGGCCGCCCTCGAACTGTCTCCCGGCTACATGCGCCCCTGGCGCGACGCCGGGCTGGCGCTGTACCGGGCCGACGCCCTGGAGCAGGCCATCCCCTACCTGGAGCGCGCCGCGGCGCTGATGCCCGAGCGCTACCCCACCCTGCAGAACGAGGCCGTGGACGACCTGGCGCTGTGCGCCCTGCGCCTGGGCGATCTGGAGCGGGCCATCGACCTCGCCAGCAGCTCCCTCGAACGGATCACCCACGACCGTGACAAGCGCCTCAAGGCCGTGCTCTACCGCGTGCGCGGCGAGTCCCGGCTGCGCCGCGGCGAACTGGAGCCAGCCCGCGAGGATCTGGCCAAGGCCGCCGACCTGCACTGGAACAGCGCCTTCTACCTCTGGCTGGCCGGCCTGGCCTGCCACAAGTTGGGCGACACCAAGGGCGCCAAGCAGTACCGCGGCCAGGCGGCCCGGCTCGACGCGCAATACGACCAGGACTTCGCCGGGCACGATGGCTCGGACTTCCGCTACAACCCGCCCGGCCGCGTCGACTGGGAGGCGCTGACGCTCGCCGACCTGCAGACGGAGCCGCAGGACGCCGACTACTGGCGCCGCTACCTGCGGCACAAGGCCTACGACAACCGCAAGAGCTTCCGCGCCATCCCGGCCGAATTCCTCACCCGCGACTTCTGCCTGGAAGCCATCGAGCTGTGCCCCGGCCGGCAGGACCACGGCGACATCTGGGTGGCCGAGTTCTTCCCCGAGGCGGTGTTCGACCGCGAGATCGCCGAGCGCCTGCTCGACTGCAGCGCCGCCAACCTGCGCCACGTGCCGCCGCGCCTGATCGACAAGGCACTGCTGCTGCGCGCCAGCCAGGGCAGCTACGACCCCACCCTGATCCCCGCGCAGCTGCTCGACGCCGAACTGTGCCGCCATCTGGTCGAGCGCCAGGTGCCGCCCGATGCCCTGCCCGAACCGTGGCTCGACCACGCGCTGTGCCTGCACGCCGTGCGCCACTGGAGCAACGCCATCGAGCACGTGCCGGGTCGCTTCCGCGACGAGACCCTCTACCTCACCGCGCTGGCCCACGCCGACAGCGCCTGGTTCATCGAGAACCGCATCCCGGCGCCCTACCTCGAAGCCCGGATGCTGTGCCGCGCGCTGGACATCCACTTCGGCCTGATCCAGCAGTTGCCCGGCCGGCTGGTCGACGAAACGGTGTTCGCCCACGCCCATGCGCTCTGCCCGGACGAGGCGCTGTGGGCGCGGCTGACCGCCGAGCACGGCCCGCGCTTCCGCCACCACAGGACCAGCGCCCGGTGCGCCGAACACTGCTGGGCGGTGTTCTGGGACGAGGCGCTGATGCTCACCGAGATCGACAACCCGGACTACCACCTCTCGCCCTACGAGATCCCACCAGAGAAGTACACCCAGAAGATTGCCGACGCCGCCTTCAGGCGCGACCCGATCCACCTGTCCTGCATCCCGCGTCCGTTCATCACCCCTACGATGGCCGAACGCTTCGCCGGCCAGTACGCGGACATGCTCCACGACGTGCCGCTGGCCCTGCGCAGCGAACGCGTCTGCGCACTCGCCGCGCGCCACTCCTGGGACGAGGGCAAGTACTTCCGCCATGTGCCGCTGCGCTGGCGTGGCGTCGAGGCGTGCATCCAGGCCCTGAAGCACAGCCCGGACAACGCCGACTTCATTCCGCGCGAGCACCTGCACGCCGTGTTCGACCGCCTGATCGAACGCCACGACGGCGAGTTCGCCCTCGGCTGGCTGTACTGCCAGCGCGGCCTGGGCGCGCTGGTGGGGGGCAATCTGGAGGCGGCGCTGGCCGACTTCGACCATGTGCTCGGCACGCCACAGCCCGCCAGGCCGAGCGGCCTGCTGGGCTCGCTGTTCGGCCGCAGGCCGGCGCAGACCGCCGACTTCGACGACGAGGACCGGGAGGAAGCGCGCTTCTACAAGGCCTGGGCCTTGCTGCGCCACGGCCGCCCGGCGGACGAGCTGCTGGCACGGCTCGACGAGGAACAGCGCGCCAATCTCGAACACTTCGAGGTCGCCGAGCCCAGCGAACCCTGCGACTTCGACCAGGAGGGCTTCGAGCGCCGCCTGGAGGCCGCCGCCCAGCTCGGCCGTAGCGGCGACCACCGCAGCGCACATGACCTGGCCCGCGAAGCCGAGGCGCTGCTGCGCGAGGCCGGCCACTGCGATCATTACCTGTGGGCCGGCGTGCTCGACCAGCTGCGCTTCTTCACCGGGGAACTCGGCGAGCACGAGGAAAACCAGCGCCTGTGCCGGGAAATCCTCGAACGCCTGGGCGGCGTGCGGGACTGGCCCTACCTGGAGCGCGACAACCTGATCCGCGCGGCCCGCCGCGCCGCCCACAACACCCTGGCCTGGCGGCTCGCCGACTCGCCAGGGGCGGACGACCTCGCCCGGGCCGTCGAGCACGCCCGCGCGACGCTGCACTTCGCGCCCATCGAGGGCGAGCAGGCCATCCTGCCCTTCTACGAGACCGCCGCCCTGGTGCTGCTGCGCGCCGCCCAGGCCGACCCGGCCCGCGCCGACGAGGCCCGCCGCTACCTGGCGCGCATCCGCGAGCACGGCCTGGTCGGCCGGGGCCTGGTGACCGACGCCGAGGTACTGGCAGCCCTGGAGCGCGAAGCGTGAACCCGGCCCGCTTCGAGGTGGAGGAAGTGTTCCACGGCGACGACGACGGCCTGCTGTGGCTGACCCTGGGCTATGCCTCCCCGCGCGATCCGCTCGACGTGCTGCACATCGCCTGCGGCCAGCCGACCGGCGTGGCCGAGCAGGACGCTCTCTATCTGGAAGGCAACGACCAGTCCCTGGCGGCGAGCGGTCAGGTGCTTGCCCTGGTCGCGCAGGCCGGCCGCGTCGAACTGCACCTGACACCGGCGGGAGCCGCCGCGCTCGGTCTGGCCGAACGGGTGGTCTTCGCCTTCGACCGGCAACCGGCGCTGTTCCGCCCGGCGGCGCTGCAACTGGCGCGCATAGCGGACTGCGGACAGGCCTGCATCCGGGTGGCAGCTGACGGGTGGCCCGAGGCCGAAGCGCATCGGGTCTAAACCCGAGGGGCCGGTTTGCCTTATACTCGGCGGCTTTTCCGCTCAGCCGTCATAGGGTCCCGCCGCGCATGGACAAGACCTACCAGCCGCACGCCATCGAAACTTCCTGGTACCAGACCTGGGAGCAGAACAACTACTTCGCCCCGCAGGGCTCCGGCGAGCCCTACACCATCATGATCCCGCCGCCGAACGTCACCGGCAGCCTGCACATGGGCCATGGCTTCAACAACGCCATCATGGACGCGCTGATCCGCTTCCGCCGCATGCAGGGCCGCAACACCCTGTGGCAGCCGGGCACCGACCACGCCGGCATCGCCACCCAGATGGTGGTGGAGCGCCAGCTGGCCGCCGACGGCATCGCCCGCCACGACCTCGGCCGCGAGAAATTCCTGGACAAGGTCTGGGAGTGGAAGGAGCAGTCCGGCGGCACCATCACCCGGCAAATCCGCCGCCTGGGCAGCTCGGTGGACTGGTCGCGCGAGCGCTTCACCATGGACGACGGCCTGTCCGAGGCGGTCAAGGAAGCCTTCGTGCGCCTGCACGAGGACGGACTGATCTACCGCGGCAAGCGCCTGGTCAACTGGGACACCAAGTTCCACACCGCCATCTCCGACCTCGAAGTGGAGAACCACGACGAGAAGGGCCACCTGTGGAACCTGCGCTACCCGCTGGCCGACGGCCACAAGACCGCCGACGGCAAGGACCACCTGATCGTCGCCACCACCCGCCCGGAGACCATGCTGGGCGACTCGGCCGTCGCCGTGCACCCGGACGACGAGCGCTACAAGGCGCTGATCGGCCAGTACGTCGACCTGCCGCTGGTGGGCCGGCGCATCCCGATCATCGCCGACGAATACTGCGACCCCGAGTTCGGCACCGGCTGCGTGAAGATCACCCCGGCCCACGACTTCAACGACTACGAGGTCGGCAAACGCCACAACCTGCCGCTGATCAACATCTTCGACCAGGACGCCGCGGTGCTGCCGGGCGCGCAGATCTTCAACATCGACGGCAGCGTCAACGCCCTGATCGACTCCGGCCTGCCCGCCGCCTACGCCGGCCTGGACCGCTTCGAGGCGCGCAAGCGCATCGTCGCCGACATCGAGGCCCTGGGCCTGCTGGAGAAGATCGACGACCACGCCCTGAAGGTGCCGAAGGGCGACCGCTCCGGCACCGTGATCGAGCCCTGGCTGACCGACCAGTGGTACGTCTCCACCAAGCCGCTGGCCGAGAAGGCCATCGCCGTGGTCGAGAGCGGCGAGATCCAGTTCGTGCCCAAGCAGTACGAGAACATGTACTTCAGCTGGATGCGCGACATCCAGGACTGGTGCATCAGCCGCCAGCTGTGGTGGGGCCACCGCATCCCGGCCTGGTACGACCAGGCCGGAAACGTCTACGTCGGCCGCGACGAGGCCGAGGTACGCGCCAAGCACGACCTGGGCGACATCCCCCTGCGCCAGGACGACGACGTGCTCGACACCTGGTTCAGCTCCGGCCTGTGGACCTTCTCCACCCTCGGCTGGCCGCAGCAGACCGACTTCCTCAAGACCTTCCACCCGACCGACGTGCTGGTCACCGGCTTCGACATCATCTTCTTCTGGGTCGCCCGGATGATCATGCTGTCCACCCACCTGACCGGGCAGATCCCGTTCAAGACCGTGTACGTCCACGGCCTGGTGCGCGATGGCCAGGGCCAGAAGATGTCCAAGTCCAAGGGCAACGTGCTCGACCCGCTGGACATCGTCGACGGCATCACCCTGGACGCGCTGCTGGAGAAACGCACCAGCGGCATGATGCAGCCGAAGCTGGCCGAGAAGATCGCCAAGCAGACCCGCGCCGAGTTCCCCGACGGCATCGCCAGCTACGGCACCGATGCCCTGCGCTTCACCTTCTGTTCGCTGGCCACCACCGGCCGCGACGTGAAGTTCGACATGGGCCGGGTCGAGGGCTACCGCAACTTCTGCAACAAGCTGTGGAACGCCACCAACTTCGTGCTGGAGAACACCGACGGCAAGGACTGCGGCGTCAATGACGAGCCGGTGGAACTGTCCGCCGTCGATCGCTGGATCATCTCCGCCCTGCAGCGCTGCGAGCAGGACGTCACCCGCCACCTCGACGCCTTCCGCTTCGACCTGGCGACCCAGGCGCTCTACGAGTTCGTCTGGGACGAGTACTGCGCCTGGTACCTGGAGCTGGTCAAGCCGGTGCTGTGGGACGAGACCGCCTCGGCCGAGCGCCAGCGCGGCACCCGCCGCACCCTGGTGCGCGTGCTGGAAGTGATCCTGCGCCTAGCCCACCCGTTCATGCCCTTCATCACCGAGGAAATCTGGCAGCGCATCAAGGCCCTGGCCGGCAAGGACGGCGCCACCCTGATGCTGCAGCCCTGGCCGGTGGCCAACGAGGCGCGGGTGGACGCCGGCGCCGAGGCCGACATCGCCTGGGTCAAGACCTTCATGCTCGGCGTGCGGCAGATCCGCGGCGAGATGAAAATCTCCATGAGCAAGCGCATCGACGTGGTACTGGCCAACGCCGGCACCGAGGACCTGCGCCGCCTGACCGAGTTCGAACCGCTGCTGAACAAGCTGGCCAAGTTCGAATCGATCCGCGTGCTAGCCGCCGGCGAGGAAGCGCCGATGTCCGCCACCACCCTGGTCGGCGACATGCAGGTGCTGGTGCCGATGGCCGGCCTGATCGACAAGGACGCCGAACTGGCGCGCCTGGACAAGGAAATCCAGCGCCTGGACGGCGAGGTCAAGCGGGTCGGCGGCAAGCTGGCCAACGAAGGCTTCGTCGCCAAGGCCCCGGCCGAAGTGCTCGACAAGGAACGCGCCAAGCTGGCCGAAGCCGAACAGGCACTGGCCAAGCTGGCCGAACAGCGCGAGAAGATCGCCAACCTGTAAGAGAACCGAGGCCCGCTGTTGCGGGCCTCGTTGCTTTCGCTCTCCCTCCGGGAGGGGCTTTCCGTCGCACGGAGTTGCTTGTTGCACCCTCACCCCGGCCCTCTCCCGGAGGGAGAGGGAGCCCAAGTGAGTTCCGTGGAAAGTCTTCCCGGTCTGGGTCCCCGACTCCCCTCTCCCTTTGGGAGAGGGGTTGGGGTGAGGGGCTTTACGGCGACAAGGAGTTGCCTGTTGCGCGCTCACTTCAGCCCTTTCCCACAGGGAGAGAACAACATCTCCGTCCCTGCAAGGAGCACTCCATGGAAACCAGCAAAACCCGCACCAGCTTCTACCGCCGCCTCTACGTGGCCTGGCTGGTCGACAGCGGCACGGCCGCCAGCGTGCCGGCGCTGATGGCCGCCACCGGCATGCCCCGGCGCACTGCCCAGGACACCCTGGCGGCGCTGGCGGAACTGGACATCGACTGCGCCTTCGTCCAGCACGACGGCGAGCGCAACAACGCCGGCCACTACCTGATCCGGGACTGGGGGCCGATCGACCGGCGCTGGGTGGAGGCGCATCTGGCGCAGATCAAGGCATTGCTCGGCTACCCCTGAAACAATCGTCCGGTATCGATGACGGAAGACGGCATGAATCCACAGTTGCTCTGGGTCCTCGCGCTGCTGCTCGGCGCCATCGTCCTGTTCGCCCTGAATAGGCCGCGCATGGACGCCGTGGGCCTGCTGGTGCTGGTCGCCCTGCCCCTGACCGGCGTGCTCGACATGGGCCAGGCCCTGTCTGGTTTCGGCGACCCCAACGTGGTGCTGATCGCCGCGCTGTTCGTGATCGGCGAGGGCCTGGTGCGCACCGGCATCGCCTACCGCCTGGGCGACTGGCTGGCCGCGCGGGCCGGCAACAGCGAGGCGCGCCTGATCGTGCTGCTGATGCTGGCGGTGGCCGGGCTCGGCTCGGTGATGAGTTCCACCGGGGTGGTCGCCATCTTCATCCCGGTGGTGCTCAGCGTCGCCGCGCGCCTGCGCCTGTCGCCGACCCGGCTGATGATGCCGCTGGCCTTCGCCGGGCTGATCAGCGGCATGCTGACCCTGGTCGCCACGCCGCCCAACCTGGTGGTGCACGCCGAGCTGCTGCGCGCCGGGCTGGACGGTTTCGGCTTCTTCGGACCGACGCCGATCGGCCTGCCGGTGCTGGCCCTGGGCATCGGCTACATGCTGCTGGCGCGCCGCTGGCTGGTGCGCGCGGACGCCGGGGCGGTGACCAGCGAGGCGCGGCCGACCCTGGCCGAGCTGTCGCGCAACTACCGCCTGAGCGAACGCGAACGGCGCCTGCGGGTACGCGCCGATTCGCCGCTGGCCGGCCAGGTGCTCGACGAATTGGAGCTGCGCAAGCAGCACGGCATCAACGTGATCGCCGTGGAACGCGAGCGGCAGTTCCGCACCCTGCTGCTGATGGCCACCGGCAGCACCCAGCTGCAGGCCGGCGACATTCTGCTGGTCGATCTGGTCAGTCCGGCCATCGGCCTGCTCGGCACCTACCGCGAGCTGGGCCTGGAGCCGGCGCCGCTCACCGCCTCCTACTACGCCCGCCACTCGCACCAGCTCGGCCTGGCCGAAGTGGTGCTGCCACCGGAGTCGCGGCTGGCCGGCAGGACGGTGCAGGAAATCGCCCTGCGCAGCCGCCACCACCTCAACCTGGTCGGCCTGCGCCGCCAGGGCAAGGCGCTCGAGGGCGTGCTGGTGGACGAGCCGCTGCGCGCCGCCGACAGCCTGCTGGTGGCCGGCGAATGGAAATACATCCACCGCCTGCAGCAGCAGACCCGCGACTTTCTGGTGCTCGGCCTGCCGGTTGAAGTGGACGAAGTGGCGCCGGCCATCCGCAAGGCGCCCTACGCCCTGCTCAGCCTGGCAGTCATGATCGGCCTGATGGTCAGCGGCGCGGTGCCCAACGTGCTCGCCGCGCTGATCGGCTGCCTGCTGATGGGCGCCTTCCGCTGCATCGACCTGGACAGCGCCTATCGCGCCATCCACTGGCCGACGCTGATCCTGATCGCCGGCATGCTGCCCTTCGCCCAGGCGCTGCAGCAGACCGGCGGCGTCGACCTGGCCGTGCGCGGCCTGGTCGGCCTGCTCGGCGACGCCGGCCCCCGCGCCCTGCTCGCCTGCCTGTTCGTGCTCACCGCGGTGATCGGCCTGTTCGTCTCCAACACCGCCACCGCCGTGCTGATGGCGCCGGTGGCCATCGCCGTGGCGCAGAGCCTCGGCCTGTCGCCGCTGCCCTTCGCCATGACCGTGGCCCTGGCCGCCTCGGCGGCCTTCATGACCCCGGTTTCCTCGCCGGTGAATACCCTGGTGATGACGCCCGGCCGCTACCGCTTCGGCGACTTCGTGCGGGTCGGCGTGCCCTTCACCCTGCTGGTGATGCTGGTCGCGGTGGTGCTGGTGCCTTGGTGCTTCCCCTTCGCCCCCTGAAAACCTGTACAAGACGAACGACCTGTACAACTTTCGCCCGGCATGCTTTCTTATACAAGAAATCGACCTTGTACAAGTATGTGGAGGTGCACATGGGCGAACGTCTCAAGCTGGGCATCAGCGCCTGCCTGCTCGGCGAGCGGGTGCGCTACAACGGCGGGCACAAGCGCTCGACACTGTGCACCGACATCCTCGCCGAGCACTTCGAGCTGGTGCCGGTCTGCCCGGAAATGGCCGCCGGCCTGGGCAGCCCGCGCCCGCCGATTCGCCTGGTCGGCGACCCGCATGCGCCTCGTGCCCTGATACCGCAGGAAGACGACCGCGACCTGACCGCCGCGCTGCAGGCCCAGGCCGTGCGCGCCGCCGCCCTGCCCGGCCTCAACGGCTTCGTGCTGATGCACAGGTCGCCGTCCTGCGGGCTGCACCGGGTCAAGCTGTACCGTGACGACGGCCACCTCGCCGAGGTCGCCACCCGGGGCGTGTTCGCCGCCACCCTGCACACCCTGCGCCCGGACCTGCCGCTGGAGGACGAAGGCCGCCTGCACGACCCGGTGCTGCGCGAGAACTTCCTCAACCGGGTGTTCGTCCACGGCCGCTGGCAGCGCCTGCTGAATGCCGGCCTGACCCGCCAGGGGCTGATCGACTTCCATGCCCGGCACAAGTACCTGCTGATGGCCACCCACCCGCAGCAGCAGAAGGCGCTCGGCCGGCTGCTCGGCGACCTCGGCCGGCAGGACCTGGACGAACTCGCGCCGCGCTACTTCGACCAGCTCATGGCCGCGCTGGGCCGGCACGCCACCCGCGGCACCCACAGCAACGTGCTGCAGCACCTGAGCGGTCATCTCAAACAGCAGCTCGGCGACGACGAGCGCGCCGAACTGCAGCAACTGATCGAGCAGTACCGCAGCGGGGTGATCCCACTGGTGGTGCCGCTGACCCTGCTGCGCCACCACTTCAAGCGCCACCCGGACGCCTACGTGGCCAACCAGGACTACCTGCGTCCCTACCCGGACGTTCTCGCCCTGAGGAACGCGCTGTGACCTCCACCCCTCTCGACTACCCGAGCGCCCTGGCCCAGGGCTACCTGCCGATCCGCGAGGTGGCGCGCAGCACCGGGGTCAACCCGGTGACCCTGCGCGCCTGGGAGCGGCGCTACGGCCTGGTGGTGCCCCTGCGCACGGCCAAGGGCCACCGCCTCTACGCGCCCGAACAGGTGCAGCGCATCCAGCAGGTGCTGACCTGGCTCAACCGGGGCGTGGCCGTCGGCCAGGTGCGCGAGCTACTGGACCGCAGCGAACCGCCCGAGGCGGCGCCCAGCGGGGTGTGGGACGAACTGCGCCAGGCCATGCTGCAAAGCATCGCGCGCCAGGCCGAACGCAGCCTGGACGAAGCCTTCAACCGCGCCCAGTCGCTCTACCCGCCGCCGATCATCTGCCGCCAGTTGCTGCTGCCGCTGCTCGCCGAACTGGACGGGCGCTGGCGCGAGCTGCCCTTCGGCGCACGTCTGGAACAGGCGTTCTTCCATGCCTGGCTGCGCAGCAAGCTCGGCGCCAGGCTGTACCACGACAACCGCCAGCGGCAGGGTCCGCCCCTGCTGCTGGCCAGCCAGTCCGAACGGCCCCTGGAGCCCGGCCTGTGGCTGTGCGCCTGGCTGGCCGGCAGCGCCGGCTGCCCGGTGCAGGTACTGGACCAGGCGGTGCCAGCCAACGAGCTGGTGCAGGCGGTGGACCACATCGCCCCGCGCGCCCTGTTGCTGTATTCCAGCCAGGCCCTGGCGACGGCGCTGCGCCACCAGTTGCCGCGCCTGCTCGACGCCTGCGCCGTGCCGTTGCTGCTGGCGGGGCCGGCGGCGGACATCCACGCCGAAGAGCTGCGCCCCGTGCACGGCCTGCACCTGGCCGCCGACCCGCTGCTCGTCGAACAGCGGCTGCGCGAACTGGGGCTGCTGGAGGAAACCCCATGCGCCAACTGATGTGGCTGCGCAGCGACCTGCGCGTGGCGGACAACAGCGCGCTGGCCGCTGCCATGGCCACCGGCCCCACCCTCGCCGTCTACCTGATCAGCCCCGAGCAATGGCGCGAACACAACGACGCGCCGTTCAAGGTCGACTTCTGGCTGCGCAATCTGGCCGAGCTGCGCCCGTGCCTGGCGTCGCTCAACGTGCCGCTGCTGATCCGCACCGCGCCCCACTGGCGCGACGCGCCCGGTGTGCTCGCCGAACTGTGCCGCGAGCACGACATCGCCGGGGTGTGGGTCAACGAGGAATACGGCCTCAACGAGCAGGCCCGCGACCAGGCGGTGGAGAGCGAGCTGCGCCGCCACGGCGTGTCCTTCCACCACTGGCTGGACCAGCTGTTCTTCCGCCCCGGCAGCGTACTGACCAAGTCCGGCGGCTACTTCCAGGTGTTCAGCCAGTTCCGCAAGGTCTGCTACCAGCGCCTGCACACTTCCCTGCCCGCCCTGGTGCAGATGCCGTCCCGACAGCAGCCGCTGGATATCGCCAGCGATGCCATCCCCGGTGAAGTCGAGGGCTTCGCCACGCCAGCCACCGAGCTGCGTGAACACTGGCCGGCTGGAGAGGAGGCCGCGCGCGAGCGCCTGGCCCTGTTCGCCGACGAGATGCTGGGCGACTACGAGCGGCGCCGCGACCTGCCGGCGGTGGACGGCACCAGCCGCCTCTCGCCCTACCTGGCCGCCGGCGTGCTGTCGCCGCGCCAGTGCCTGCACGCCGCGCTGCGCGGCAACCGGGGCGAGTTCGAGACCGGCAACCCCGGTGCCGTTGCCTGGATCAACGAGCTGCTCTGGCGCGAGTTCTACAAGCACATCCTGGTCGGCTACCCGCGCGTCTCGCGGCACCGCGCCTTCCGCCCGGAGACCGAGGCCGCGCCCTGGCGTCACGCGCCGGACGAGCTGGAAGCCTGGCAGCAGGGGCGCACCGGCATCCCCCTGATCGACGCGGCGATGCGCCAGCTCCTGGCGACCGGCTGGATGCACAACCGCCTGCGCATGGTGGTGGCGATGTTCCTCACCAAGAACCTGCTGATCGACTGGCGCGAGGGCGAGCGCTGGTTCATGCGCCACCTGATCGACGGCGACCTGGCGGCCAACAACGGCGGCTGGCAGTGGAGCGCCTCCACCGGCACCGACGCGGCGCCCTACTTCCGGATATTCAATCCGCTCAGCCAGTCGCGCAAATTCGATCCGGACGGCCGCTTCATCCGCCGCTGGGTGCCGGAGCTGGCGGCACTGGACGACCGTGACATCCACGATCCGTCCGCGCGGAGTGACCTGTTCGCGGCGGCCGCATCCGACTATCCGCCGCCAATGGTCGACCTCGGCGCCTCCCGCGAGCGTGCCCTGGCGGCATTCCGCGACCTGCCCCGGCGAGGAAACGACCCGGCCTGAAGCCCTGTGCGCCGACCAGTCGGCGCCCGCGCAGGCGCAAGCTGCCGTACACTGCGCGCCCATGAGCACCATCCCCCACCTGCAGCTCCCCACCGCCGACATCAGTTGCAGCAACTGCGCCGCCTGCTGCTGTCAGCTGGAAGTGATGCTGATCACCGATACCGGCGTACCCCGGCGCTTCATCGACACCGACGACTGGGGCGGCGAGGTGATGCGTCGCCTGGATGACGGCTGGTGCGCGGCGCTGGACCGCGACAGCATGCGTTGCACCATCTACGAGGTGCGCCCGCTGATCTGCCGTGAATTCGAGATGGGCTCGGCCGAATGCCGCGACGAACGCGGCGGCATGCCCGGCATCTACCGCTGACGAACAGGCATGGCAAAGGCTATGCCCCGATAGATGTTGTGATGCCCTGAACCCTTCTGGATCCCCGCCTGCGCGGGGATGACGAGGTAGGGTGGGGTTTCCTCCGAAGTCGTCATTCCCGCGCAGGCGGGACAGCAGCTTTATTGCTGAACAGCGCTTGCGCTGGCCCGAAGGGGAATAATCCAGGGGCAGGCAGCTACAGCGTCTGCAACACGCAACGGGGACACGGACATGAAAAAGCCGGGCACCCGGCCCGGCTCTTTCAGGACACCCGCATTCAGAAGCTGGTGCGGTAATGCAGGGTATAGGCTTCCACGCCATCGTTCGGCTGCTTGATGCCGGCGTTGGAATAGTGGATGGCACGAATGCCCACTTCCTGACCGGAGAAGCGCACGCCCGCACCAATGCGGTCCTCGAACTGGAAGGAGGAGCCCAGGTCGTTGCTTTCCAGTTTGGTGTTGGCGAAGGCCGCAACGCCGATGCCGGCCTCGATGTAGGGCTTCACGCTGTCGCCGGCGAATTCGTAGACGAATACCGGGCTGAACGAAAGGCTGTGGTTGGTGGAGGTCTCGTCACCGTCCCAGTAGGTGTAGCCGGCATCCCAGTAACCGGTCAGGCGACCTACGCTGCTCTCCCACCAGCTGTTGTCCCAATCCCATTGGGCGCCCAGCCGGTAGACCATGGTCGAGTCGCCGCTCTGACCCACCGCTGCGGTGAAATCGACGGCTTGAGCGGAAAGGCTGGCCAGGCCGAGGGCTATCACGGTCGCCTGAGCAATTATCTTCTTCATGTAACCTTCCTGTTACCGAGGGGGTGATGAACGCTTTATCGCGCTGGAGTATAGAAAACTTTTGTATCAGAGAAAGATACAGCCGAAATGAAACAGTCACTTCGACTCAAACAGGGAGCGACCGGACGTCCGCAAGTTCAGACAATAATTTCGGCAGTACCCGCTGCATGGCCGCGACGTTTCCGCTGCACCAGTAGCGGGTCGCCAGCGCCGGACCTTCGGCGCGCAGGCCATGTTGCTCCAGCAGCGCTTGCAGGCGCCGTGCCACCGCGGCGCCGGTGTCCACCAGGCTGACCGACTCCGGCACCATCGCGCGCAGCAGCGGCTCGATGAAGGGGTAGTGGGTGCAGCCGAGGATCAGGGTGTCGCAGCCCTCGGCCAGCAGCGGCCCGACCCATCCCTGCAGCAGCTCGCGGGTGCGCGGCGTGTCCAGTTCGCCGGCCTCGATCTGCTCGACCAGCCCCGGGCAGGGCTGGGTGATCACCCGCACGTCACTGGCGAAACGGTCCAGCAATGCGGCGAACCTGGCGCTCTTCAGCGTACCGGTGGTCGCCAGCACGCCGACCACGCCGCTGCGGGTCGCGGCCGCCGCCGGCTTCACCGCCGGTTCCATGCCGACGATGGGCAGCTCGGGATAGCGCTCGCGCAGGTCGGCCACGGCCGCCGCGGTGGCCGTGTTGCAGGCCAGCACCAGCGCCTTGGCGCCCTGCCCAAGAAGGAACTCGGCGATCTTCTGGCTACGTAAACGGATGAACTCGGGACTCTTCTCGCCATAGGGCACGTGGCCGCTGTCGGCGACATACAGCAGCGACTCGGCCGGCAGCAACGCGCGGACCTCGCGCAGCACCGAGAGGCCGCCGACGCCGGAGTCGAACAGGCCTATCGGCGCCTCGCTCACGGCCGCCCTCCGCACACGCTGCACGCCGGGTCGCGCCTGACCCGCAGCTCGCGAAAGCGCGTGCCCAGGGCGTCGATCAGCAGCAGGCGGCCCACCAGAGGCTCGCCGAAGCCGGCCAGCAGCTTGAGCGCCTCCAGCGCCTGCAGGCTGCCGACCAGGCCCACCAGCGGGCCGACAACGCCGGCCTCGCTGCAGGTCAGCTCGGCCTCGCTGCCATGGCCGTACAGACAGTGGTAGCAGGGGCTCGCCGCATCGCGGGGGTCGAACACCGCGAGCTGCCCCTCCAGGCGGATCGCCGCGCCGGACACCAGCGGCCGGCCGGCGGCCACGCAGGCGGCGTTGACCGCCTCGCGGGTGGTGAAGTTGTCGCAACAATCCAGCACCAGGTCCACCGCCGCCACGGCGGCGGCCAGGGAGTCCTCGTCCAGTGCCACGCGATGGGGCACCAGCGTGATCTGCGGATTGAGCGCGGTGAGCCGGACCATCGCCGAATCCACCTTGGCCACGCCGACCTGGCTGCCGTCGTGGATGATCTGCCGCTGCAGGTTGGTCAGGTCCACGGTGTCGAAGTCGGCCAGGTGCAGCTCGCCGACACCGGCGGCGGCCAGGTACAGGGCCACCGGCGAGCCGAGTCCGCCGAGCCCGACGATCAGCACGCGGCTCGCCTTCAACCTGAGCTGCCCGGCCACGTCGATCTGCGGCAGGAGTATCTGCCGGCTGTAGCGCAGCAGTTCGTCGTCGCTCAGGTTCATGCCGGCCACCGTCCCAGGGAAATGCGCTCATGGCCGCCCAGGTCGCGGCGGCTCTCCACGGCGAGGAAGCCGGCGTCGCTCAGCAGCGCTCGCACCGCCTCGGCCTGATCATAGCCATGCTCCAGCAGCAGCCAGCCGCCGACCTCCAGATGCTGCGGCGCCTCGCCAATGATCTGGCGAATATCGTCCAGGCCATCGGCGCCGGCCACCAGCGCGCTCAGCGGCTCGAAGCGCACATCGCCCTCGGCCAGGTGGCGATCCTGCGCGGCGATATAGGGCGGGTTGCTGACGATCAGGCCGAAGCGCTCGCCGGCCAGCGCCTCGAACCAGCTGCTCTGGCGGAACTCGGCATTGTCCAGCTTGAGGCGCTGGCGATTGCGCTCGGCCAACGCCACCGCCTCGGCGATGCGGTCCACACCAGTCACCGTCCAACCACCGCGCTCGCTGGCCAGGGCCAGGGCGATGGCGCCGGTGCCGGTGCCCAGGTCGAGGACGCGCAAGGGCGTGGCCGGTACCAGCTGCAGCACAGTCTCCACCAGCAGCTCGGTATCGGGGCGGGGAATCAGGGTGTGCGGCGCGACCTCCAGCTCCAGGCTCCAGAAGCCCTGGTGGCCGAGGATGTAGGCCACCGGCTCGCCGGCGCGGCGGCGTTCGAGCATGGCGGAGAAGGTGGCGAGCTGCGCGTCATCCGGCTCGTGCTCGGGCCAGGTGCGCAGGTAGCTGCGCGGCTTGCCGAGGGCGGCGGCCAGCAGCAGCTCGGCATCCAGCCGCGCCGTCGGCGAATCGGGCAGCGCCACGCTATCGAGCAGGGATTGGATGGAGGCCATGCACGAGGTCCTATGCCTGTAGCTCCCTCTCCCCTTGGGAGAGGGCTGGGGTGAGGGTGACACAGGCCACTCGGAGCCACCTGAAATCCTCACCCCCGGCCCCTCTCCCACAGGAGAAGGGTGCAAATCAATCGCCCAGGGCGGCCAGCTGGTCGGCCTGGTATTCCTGCAGCAGCGGTTCGATCACCTGCTCCACTGCCCCGCCGATCACTTCGTTCAGCGAATACAGGGTCAGGTTGATGCGGTGATCGGTGACCCGACCCTGGGGGAAGTTATAGGTGCGGATGCGTTCGGAACGATCGCCGGAGCCCACCAGCAGCTTGCGCGTGTCGGAGATTTCCTTGTGCGCGGCGGCGTCCTGCTGGTCCTGCAGCTTGGCCGCCAGCCAGACCATGGCCTTGGCGCGGTTCTTGTGCTGCGAGCGCTCTTCCTGGCACTCGACCACCATGCCGGTCGGAATGTGGGTGATGCGGATCGCCGAGTCGGTCTTGTTCACGTGCTGGCCGCCGGCGCCGGATGCGCGGTAGGTGTCCACGCGCAGGTCGGCCGGGTTGATCTCGATGGCCTGCTGCTCGTCCGGCTCGGGCAGCACGGCGACGGTGCAGGCCGAGGTATGGATGCGCCCCTGGGACTCGGTCTCCGGCACACGCTGCACGCGGTGGGCGCCGGACTCGAACTTGAGCTTGGCGTAGACGTTGTCGCCCTCGACGCGGCTGATGACTTCCTTGTAGCCGCCGTGCTCGCCGATGTTCTCGGAGAGAATCTCGACCCGCCAGCCCTGGCGCTCGGCGTAGCGCGAATACATGCGGAACAGGTCGCCGGAGAAGATCGCCGCCTCGTCGCCGCCAGTGCCGGCGCGGATTTCCAGGAACACGTTGCGGCCGTCGTTGGGGTCCTTGGGCAGCAGCATGCGCTGCAGGCGGTCCTCCAGTTCGACCAGCGCCTCCCTGGCCTGGGCGACTTCTTCCTCGGCCATCTCGCGCAGGTCCGGGTCGCTGTCCTTGAGCAGCGCCTGGGCGCCCTCGAGGTCGTCCTGGGTCTTGCGGAATTCGCGGTAGGCGCCGATTACCGGCTCGACCTCGGCGTACTCCTTGGAGTAGGCGCGGAAACGGGTCTGGTCGCCGATCACTTCGCCGTCGCCGAGCAGCGCGGTGAGTTCCTCGAAGCGATCGTGGAGGATGTCGAGTTTCTTCAGCAGGGAGGCTTTCATGTCTTGCTCGGGCCCTCGTCGAGGGCAAACAGTTCCTGGGCCACGGCCAGCGCTTCGAAGCGGCCGTCGGCGGAGATTTTCTTCAGCTGCACGCTGGGCGCGTGCAACAGCTTGTTGGTCAGGCCGCGGGCCAGCTGGGCCAGCACGTCCTCGGCGCTGCTGCCGTTGGCAAGCATGCGCTGGGCCTTGGCCAGTTCCTCGTCGCGCAGGCGCTCGGCCTGCTGGCGGTAGGCGCGCAGCACGTCCACCGCGGCCAGTTCGCGCAGGCGCTGCATGAAGTCGTCGGCACCGACGCTGACCAGCTCCTCGGCGGCCTGGGCGGCGCCCTGGCGGCTCTTGAGGTTCTCCTCGATGACCTCGTGCAGGTCGTCCACCGTATAGAGGTAGACGTCGTCCAGCTCGCCCACCTCCGGCTCGATATCGCGCGGCACGGCGATGTCGACCATGAACATGGGCTTGTGCTTGCGCTGTTTCAGCGCGCGCTCCACCGCACCCTTGCCGAGGATCGGCAACTGGCTGGCGGTGGAGCTGATGACGATGTCGCTGTACGCCAGCTCCTGGGGAATGTCGGCCAGCAACACGGCGTGGGCGCCGAACTGCTCGGCCAGCTGGCTGGCGCGCTCCAGGGTGCGGTTGGCGACGACGATGCGCTTCACGCCCTGGTCGTGCAGGTGGCGGGCGACCAGGCTGATGGTCTCGCCGGCGCCGATCAGCAGGGCCTGACTGCGCTGCAGGTCGGCGAAGATCTGCCGGGCCAGGCTGACCGCGGCGAACGCCACGGACACCGGGTTCTCGCCGATGGCGGTGTCGGTGCGCACCGTCTTGGCGGTGCTGAAGGTGGCCTGGAACAGGCGGCCCAGCAACGGCCCGACGGTGCCGGCCTCGCGCGCCACGGCGTAGGCCGATTTCATCTGGCCTAGGATCTGCGGCTCGCCGAGCACCATGGAGTCGAGCCCCGAGGCCACCCGCATCATGTGTCGCACGGCCTCGTTGTCCTGGTGGATGTAGGCGCAGGCGCGCAGCTCGTCGAGGCTGAGGCGGTGATAGTCCGCGAGCCAGCGCAGCACCTCGTCGGCGGACAGCTGGTCCTGCTCCAGATACAGCTCGCTGCGGTTGCAGGTGGAGAGGATCGCCGCCTCGCGGCTGGGCGTGACGCGACACAACTGCTGCAGGGCCTCGACCAGTTGCTCGGGAGTGAAGGCCACGCGCTCGCGGACGTCCACCGAGGCGGTCTTGTGGTTGATGCCGAGGGCGAGGAAGGCCATGCAGGGTCGCTAGGGGAATTCGGGATAGCGGGCGATTGTCCTACGTCACCCAAGGGAGAACAACTATTGCGACAAATTGACCCGATAGCGGCCATGCCCCCGCTCGAAACGACCGGACCGGCCACTCCACCAGGCCCGGCCAGACGCCCCGGCGAAACCCACGCGGCGCGGTGGGCTTGCCGCCGCCGCTTGTGTCATGATGCAGCCACGCCACGAATCGCACCTTTCCTTATATGAACAAATCCCTCGCGTTGCTGACCGCCTCCCTCCTGCTCGCCGGCTGCCAGAGCCTGGCCCCCTCGCCCGACGGCACCCCGCCGGTGGAGGACGCGGCAGCCAGCAAGGCTCCGGCGGCGCCCAAGCAATACGCCTCGTTCAGCGAGGAAACCCTGTATTCGCTGCTCGCCGCCGAACTGGCCGGCCAGCGCGATCGCTTCGACATCGCCCTCGGCAACTACGTGCAGCAGGCCAACGCCACCCAGGACCCCGGCGTGGCCGAGCGCTCCTTCCGCATCGCCGAGTACCTGGGCGCCGAGCAGGCCGCCCTGGACAGCGCGCTGATCTGGTCGAACAGCGCGCCCGACAGCGTCGACGCCCAGCGCGCCGCCGCCATCCAGCTGGCCCGCGCCGGCCGCTACGACGAATCCATGGCCTACATGGAGAAGGTGCTGCAGGGCCAGGGCGACACCCACTTCGACTTCCTCGCCCTGTCCGCCGCCGAGACCGACCCGGACACCCGCGCCGGCCTGTTGCAGAGCTTCGACCGCCTGCTGCAGAAGTACCCGGAGAACGGCCAGCTGCTGTTCGGCAAGGCACTGCTGCTGCATCAGGACGGCCGCGCCGAGGAAGCCCTCGAACTGCTCGAAGACCACGCCGCCAGCGAGGAGGAAATCCCCCCGCTGCTGCTGCGCACCCGTCTGCTGCAGAGCCTGGATCGCGGCAAGGAAGCGCTGCCGCTGCTGAAGAGCGGCATCAAGCGCCACCCCGACGACAAGCGCGTACGCCTGGCCTATGCCCGCCAGCTGGTCGAACTGGGTCGCCTGGACGACGCCCGGAGCGAGTTCGCTGGCCTGGTCCAGCAGTTCCCCGACGACGACGACCTGCGCTACTCGCTGGCGCTGGTCTCCCTGGAGGCCGAGGCCTGGGACGAGGCCGCCGTCTACCTGGAAGAACTGGTGGCGCGCGATGCCCACGTCGATGCCGCCCATTTCAATCTGGGCCGCCTCTACGAGCAGCGCGGCGATCAGGAGAGCGCGCTGGTCGAATATGGCCTGGTCGGCCCCGGTGACGACTACCTGCCGGCCCAGCTGCGCCAGACCGAGATCCTGTTCGACAGCGATCGCGCCGCCGAAGCCGGCAGCCGCCTGAGCCGCAGCCGCGAGAGCCAGCCCGACTACGCCATCCAGCTGTACCTGATCGAGTCCGAGGCCCTGGCCAACCGCCAGCGCCTGGACGAGGCGTGGAAGGTGATCGGCCAGGCCCTGGCGCAGTTCCCGGGCGACACCAACCTGCTCTACACCCGCGCCATGCTGGCCGAGAAACGCGGCGACCTGGACGGCCTGGAGCGCGACCTGCGCGGCATCATCGAGCGTGAACCGGACAACGCCACCGCGCTGAACGCCCTCGGCTACACCCTGGCCGACCGCACCACCCGCTACGAGGAAGCCAGGGAGCTGATCGAGCGGGCCCACGTGCTCAACCCCGGCGACGCCGCCACTCTCGACAGCCTCGGCTGGGTCAACTACCGCCTGGGCAACCTGGACGTGGCCGAGCGCTACCTGCGCGCCGCCCTGCTCAAGTTCCCCGACCACGAGGTCGCCGCCCACCTCGGCGAAGTGCTCTGGGTCCGCGGCAAGCAGCGCGAGGCTCGCGAGGTGTGGGCCAAGGCCCTCGAAGCCCAGCCCGACAGCCCCATCCTGCGCTCCACCATCCAGCGCCTGACCGGTTCGGAGAAGCTCTGACCCATGTTTCGCCACGTTCTCGTCCTCAGCCTGATCGCACTCCTCGCCGGCTGCGCCGGCCTCACCAGCCGCGAGGCCGTGGAGGGCCGGGGCGACCGGCAGCAGTGGCAGGCGCACAAGGCCAGGGTCGCCGCTCTGGACGGCTGGCAGATCAACGGCAAGGTCGGCATCCGCGCACCGAAGGACTCGGGCAGCGGCACCCTGTTCTGGCTGCAGCGCCAGGACTACTTCGACATCCGCCTGTCCGGCCCGCTGGGCCGGGGTGCCGCGCGCCTGACCGGGCGCGAGGGCAACGTCATGCTGGAAGTAGCCAACCAGGGCCGCTACGAAGCCGAGTCGCCCGAGGCCCTGCTGGAAGAACAGCTCGGCTGGCGCCTGCCGGTGTCGCACCTGCTGTGGTGGGTGCGCGGCCTGCCCGCGCCGGGCAGCAAGAGCCGCGTCACCCTCGACGAGAACAGCCACCTGGCGCGCCTGGAACAGGACGGCTGGAAGCTGGAATACCTGAGCTACGCCGAGCAGAAAGGCTATCGCCTGCCCGAGCGCATCAAGCTGCACGGCACCGACCTCGACATCACCCTGGTGATCAAGGACTGGCAGCCGCGCCAGCTCGGCCAGTAGCAGCGGCCTCGACCCGCGAACCCACCCTGTAGCCCGGATGTGGTCCGGGCAACGACACCACCGGAAGCGCCCCGGCCCGTATCCGGGCCACGACTGCCCATGACGACCCAAGCCATTCCCGACCACGCCGAACTGATCCTGCCTGCCCCGGCCAAGCTCAATCTGATGCTGCACATCCTCGGCCGCCGCGCCGACGGCTACCACCAGCTGCAGACCCTGTTCCAGTTCCTCGACCACGGCGACGAGCTGGGCTTCTCCCGCCGCGAGGATGGCGAGATCGTCCTGCACACCGAGATCGCCGGCGTGCCCCACGACAGCAACCTGATCGTGCGCGCCGCGCGCCGCCTGCAAGAGGAGTCCGGCACCGCCCTAGGCGCCGATATCTGGCTGGACAAACGCCTGCCCATGGGCGGCGGCATCGGCGGCGGCAGCTCGGACGCGGCCACCACCCTGCTCGGCCTGGACCGCCTGTGGCAACTGGGCTGGGACGAGGATCGCCTGGCCGCCCTGGGCCTGACCCTGGGCGCCGACGTGCCGGTGTTCGTGCGCGGCCGCGCGGCCTTCGCCGAGGGCGTGGGCGAACGGCTGCAGCCGGTGGAACTGGAAGAACCCTGGTTCCTGGTCGCCGTCCCGCAGGTCAGCATCAGCACCGCGGAAGTTTTTGCCGACCCCGAGTTGACACGTGATACCCCCGCCATTACAGTTCGCAGCCTTCCCGAGGGGGGCGGTCGTAACGACTGCCAGCCGGTTGTCGAGAAGCGCTACCCCGAAGTGCGTAACGCTCTGATAACGCTCAACAAATTTGTTGCAGCAAAGATGACCGGAACCGGAGCTTGCGTGTTTGGGAGCTTCCCAAACCAGGCCGATGCTGATAAAGTCTCGCGCCAACTTCCGGCCACCCTGCCGAGCTTCATCGCTCGCGGCTGCAATCGGTCTCCGTTGCACCGCAGGCTCGAAACGGCAACTCGGAAGTGAATGCGGGAACGTCGGTTATCCGATACAGGGGCGTCGCCAAGCGGTAAGGCAGCAGGTTTTGATCCTGCCATGCGTTGGTTCGAATCCAGCCGCCCCTGCCATAACCTCCCAGCATTCGACAGACTCCACAGGGGCGTCGCCAAGCGGTAAGGCAGCAGGTTTTGATCCTGCCATGCGTTGGTTCGAATCCAGCCGCCCCTGCCATACACTCGAAAGCTGTTCAGAGAGCCAGGCTTTTTGAACAGCTTTTTTCATCGGAACCACACCAGGCAGGTACTGCGCGTGTCCAAGATGATGGTCTTCACGGGGAACTCCAACCCCGACCTGGCTCGTCGCATCGTGCGTCAGCTGCATATCCCCCTGGGCGATGCTTCCGTAGGCAAGTTCTCCGACGGCGAAATCAGCGCCGAGATCAACGAGAACGTGCGCGGCAAGGATGTCTTCATCATCCAGCCGACCTGCGCGCCGACCAACGACAACCTGATGGAACTGGTGGTGATGGCCGACGCCTTCCGCCGTTCCTCGGCGACCCGCATCACCGCCGTCATCCCCTACTTCGGCTATGCCCGCCAGGATCGCCGCCCGCGTTCCGCCCGCGTGGCGATCAGCGCCAAGGTGGTGGCCGACATGCTGACCGTGGTCGGCATCGACCGCGTGCTCACCGTCGACCTGCACGCCGACCAGATCCAGGGCTTCTTCGACGTTCCGGTGGACAACATCTACGGCTCCCCGGTGCTGACCGACGACATCCAGGACCAGCGCTTCGAGAACCTGATGATCGTCTCCCCGGACATCGGTGGTGTGGTCCGCGCCCGCGCCGTGGCCAAGAGCCTGGGCGTCGACCTGGCGATCATCGACAAGCGCCGCGAGAAGGCCAACGTCTCCGAAGTCATGCACATCATTGGCGATGTCGAGGGCCGCACCTGCGTGCTGGTCGACGACATGGTCGATACCGCCGGCACCCTGTGCCACGCCGCCAAGGCCCTGAAGGACCACGGCGCCTCGAAGGTCTACGCCTACGCCACCCACCCGGTGCTGTCCGGCCGCGCCATCGAGAACCTCGAGAATTCCGTGCTGGACGCACTGGTGGTGACCAACACCATCCCGCTGTCCGCCGCGGCCCAGGCCTGCTCGCGCATCCGCCAGCTGGACATGGCCCCCGTCATCGCCGAAGCGGTCCGCCGCATCAGCAACGAAGAATCGATCAGCGCCATGTTCCGCTAAGGAACGGCGCCGACGTAAAGCGCCCCGCCCCGAGCGGGGTTTTTTGCCCTACCGCCCAACGCTGGTCGCAAGCGTGAAGGCGGTTTGGTTATTTTGGAGAAGTGAAATGACTGTTGAATTTGCCCTGAATGCCGAAGTGCGTTCCGACCTGGGGAAAGGTGCGAGCCGCCGCCTGCGTCGTAACGAAAACCTGGTTCCCGCCGTGATCTACGGTGGCGAGAAGCCGGCCCAATCCATCAGCCTGCTGGCCAAAGACCTGGCCAAGCTGCTGGAAAACGAAGCCGCCTTCAGCCACGTGCTGGCCCTGAACGTCGCCGGCGCCGCCGAAAACGTCGTGATCAAGGCCCTGCAACGCCACCCGTCCAAGGGCTACGTGATGCACGCCGACTTCGTCCGCGTCGTCGCCGGCCAGAAACTGAGCGCCCACGTTCCCCTGCACTTCGTCAACGAAGCCAGCTCCGTCGGCGTGAAGCAGCAAGGCGGCGAAGTGTCCCACACCATCAGCGAAGTCGAAGTTTCCTGCCAGCCGCAAGACCTGCCGGAATTCATCGAAGTCGACCTGGCCAAGGTGGAAGTCGGCCAGATCGTTCACCTGTCCGATCTGAAACTGCCGAAAGGCGTCGAGCTGGTGGCCCTGGCCCACGGCAACGACCTGGCAGTCGCCAACATCCACGCTTCCCGCGTAGCGAAAGACGAGGAAGGCGCAGCCGAGTAATCCACTCAGCTCGCCTTTTAAGGAAGGGCCTCTCCGTGACTGCTGTGCAACTGATCGTCGGCCTGGGTAACCCGGGCCCCGAGTACGACCAGACCCGGCATAACGCAGGGGCCCTTTTCGTTGAGCGCCTGGCCGACAGCCAACGCGTCGGCCTCGCCCTCGACAAGAAGTATTTCGGCCTGGTGGGCAAGTTCAGCCATCAGGGCCGCGACGTCCGTCTGCTCATCCCCACCACCTACATGAACCGCAGCGGCCAGGCCGTGGCGGCGCTGGCGAACTTCTTTCGCATTCCGGTGGACGCCATGCTGGTGGCGCACGACGAACTCGACATGCCTCCCGGCGTCGCCAAACTCAAGACCGGCGGCGGCCACGGCGGCCACAACGGCCTGCGCGACATCATCGCCCAGTGCGGCAACCAGAACGGCTTCCATCGCCTGCGCCTCGGCATCGGCCACCCCGGCCACGCCAGCCTGGTCTCCGGCTTCGTCCTCGGCCGCGCCCCGCGCAGCGAGCAGGAGCTGCTGGACAAGAGCGTCGACAACGCCCTCGGCGTGCTGCCCGAGATGCTCGCCGGCGACTGGACCAAGGCCATGCAGAAACTGCACAGCCAGAAAGCCTGACCCTTTCCAACGAATTCATCTCCGCGAGGGATACACCATGGGATTCAACTGCGGCATCGTCGGCCTGCCCAACGTCGGCAAGTCCACCCTGTTCAACGCCCTCACCAAATCCGGCATCGCCGCGGAGAACTTCCCCTTCTGCACCATCGAGCCGAACAGCGGCATCGTGCCGATGCCGGACAACCGTCTCGACGCCCTGGCCGCCATCGTCAAGCCCGAGCGCGTGCTGCCCACCACCATGGAATTCGTCGACATCGCCGGCCTGGTGGCGGGCGCCTCCAAGGGCGAGGGTCTGGGCAACAAGTTCCTCGCCAACATCCGCGAGACCGACGCCATCGCGCATGTGGTGCGCTGCTTCGAGGATGAGAACGTCATCCACGTCGCCAACAGCGTCGACCCCAAGCGCGACATCGAGATCATCGACCTCGAACTGATCTTCGCCGACCTCGACAGCTGTGAGAAGCAGCTGCAGAAGGTCGCCCGCAATGCCAAGGGCGGCGACAAGGACGCCCTGGCGCAGAAGGCCATCCTCGAGAAGCTCATCCCCCACTTCAGCGCGGGCAAGCCGGCGCGCAGCCTGATGAAGGACATGAGTGTCGAGGAGAAGCAGGTCATCCGCGGCTTCCACCTGCTCACCAGCAAGCCGGTGATGTACATCGCCAACGTCGCCGAGGACGGCTTCGACAACAACCCGCACCTCGACGTGGTTCGCGCCATCGCCGAGGAAGAAGGCGCCATCGTGGTGCCGGTATGCAACAAGATCGAGGCGGAGATCGCCGAGCTCGACGACGGCGAGGAGAAGGACATGTTCCTCGAATCCCTCGGCCTCGAGGAACCGGGCCTGAACCGCGTGATCCGCGCCGGCTACCAGTTGCTCAACCTGCAGACCTACTTCACCGCCGGAGTGAAGGAAGTCCGCGCCTGGACCGTGCGCGTCGGTGCAACCGCCCCGCAGGCCGCCGGCGTGATCCACACCGACTTCGAAAAAGGCTTCATCCGCGCCGAAGTGGTCGCCTATGACGACTTCATCCAGTACAAGGGCGAAGGCGGCGCCAAGGAAGCCGGCAAATGGCGCCTGGAAGGCAAGGAATACATCGTCAAGGACGGCGACGTGATGCATTTCCGCTTCAACGTCTGAGTGGAAGCCTGGAACCTGCATGGAAATCAAGGTCAACTTTCTCGACAACCTGCGTCTCGAAGCCAAGTTCGATGACTTCACCGTGGTGGCCGACCAGCCCATCCGTTACAAGGGCGATGGCTCGGCACCCGGTCCGTTCGATTACTTCCTGGCTTCATCGGCGTTGTGTGCCGCCTACTTCGTGAAGTTGTACTGCGAGACCCGCAGCATTCCCACCGACAACATCCGGCTTTCGCAGAACAACATTGTCGACCCGGAAAACCGCTACAACCAGATCTTCAAGATCCAGGTCGAACTGCCGGCGGATATCTCTGCCAAGGACCGCCAGGGCATCCTGCGCTCCATCGACCGCTGCACGGTGAAGAAGGTGGTGCAGACCGGTCCCGAGTTCGTGATCGAGGAAGTGGAGAACCTAGATGCCGATGCCCAGGCACTGCTGATGCCGGGTCCGGCTTCAGCGGAGGGCACCCACATTCTCGGCAAGGACCTGCCACTGGAGCAGACCATCGCCAATATGTCGGGGATCCTGGCGGGCCTGGGCATGAAGATCGAGATCGCTTCGTGGCGCAATATCGTGCCCAACGTCTGGTCGCTGCATATCCGCGATGCGCATTCGCCGATGTGCTTCACCAACGGTAAGGGCGCGACCAAGGAAGGCGCCCTGGCGTCGGCGCTGGGCGAGTTCATCGAGCGGCTGAACTGCAACTTCTTCTACAACGATCAGTTCTGGGGCGAGGACATCGCCAACGCGGACTTCGTGCACTACCCGGACGAACGCTGGTTCGAGCCGGGACCGAAGGACGCGCTGCCGGCTGAAATCCTCGACGAGTACTGCCTGCAGATCTACAACCCCGACGGCGAACTGCGCGGCTCGCACCTGTACGACACCAACTCCGGCAACACCGCGCGCGGCATCTGCTCGCTGCCGTTCGTGCGCCAGTCGGATGGCGAGGTGGTGTATTTCCCGTCCAACCTGATCGAGAACCTGTACCTCAGCAATGGCATGAGCGCCGGCAACACTCTGGCCGAAGCGCAGGTGCAGTGCCTGTCGGAAATCTTCGAGCGCGCGGTCAAGCGCGAAATCCTCGAAGGTGAGCTGGCCCTGCCGGACGTGCCGCAGGAAGTCCTGGCGAAATACCCCGCCATCCTGGCCGGTATCCAGGGGCTGGAAGAACAGGGCTTTCCGGTGCTGGTGAAGGATGCCTCGCTGGGCGGGGAGTTCCCGGTGATGTGCGTCACCCTGATGAACCCGCGTACCGGCGGCGTGTTCGCCTCGTTCGGCGCGCATCCGAGCCTCGATGTGGCCCTGGAGCGCAGCCTCACCGAACTGCTCCAGGGGCGCAGCTTCGAAGGCCTGAACGACCTGCCCCAGCCGACCTTCGAAAGCCACGCGCTGACAGAGCCGAACAACTTCGTCGAGCACTTCATCGACTCCAGCGGCGTGGTGTCCTGGCGTTTCTTCAGTGCCAGGGCCGATTTCGAGTTCGTCGAGTGGGACTTCTCCGGCCAGGGCGGCTCCAGCGAAAGAGAAAGCTCCAACGCCGAGGAAGCCGCGACCCTGTTCGGCATTCTCGAAGCCATGGGCAAGGAAGCGTACATGGCGGTGTACGAGCATCTGGGCGCGACCGCCTGCCGCATCCTGGTGCCGGGTTACTCGGAAATCTATCCGGTGGACGATCTGATCTGGGACAACACCAACAAGGCGCTGCAGTTCCGCGAGGACATCCTCAACCTGCATCGCCTGGACGACCGCAAACTCAAGGCCCTGCTCAAACGCCTGGATAACTGCGAGGTGGATGACTACACCGACATCACCACCCTGATCGGTATCGAATTCGACGACAACACGGTCTGGGGCCAGCTGACGATCCTGGAGCTGAAGCTGCTGATCCAGCTCGCCCTGAAGAAGTTCGAAGACGCCAAGGAGCTGGTGGAGGCCTTCCTGCAGTACAACGACAACACGGTCGAGCGTGGCCTGTTCTATCAGGCCCTGAACGTGGTGCTGGAAGTGGTGCTGGACGACGAGCTGGAACTGGGCGACTACGAGGCCAACTTCCGCCGGATGTTCGGCAACCCGCGGATGGATGCGGCGCTGGGGTCGGTGGACGGCAGCGTGCGCTTCTTCGGCCTGACGCCTACCAGCATGCAGCTGGAGGGCCTCGACCGGCACCTGCGCCTGATCGACAGCTACAAGAAGCTGCACAGGGCACGGGCCAGCGTGGCGGCCGCCTCCAGTCGATAGCGCCAGCCTCGGAAGCACCCCAGGTGCTTCCGCTAGTCGAATCCCGCCACTACCAGCGCCGCCACGCGCGCCCTCCTCCGTTCGCCACTCAGTCAGCAGGTGGCGGCGAGTCGTAGATGACGGACTGCTTGTAGAAGTCGTGGGCATGGCGCAGCAGCACCATGACCACCGCAGCCACCGGCAGCGCCAGCAGGACCCCGGTGAAGCCGAACAGCTGGCCGCCGGCAAGGATGGCGAAGATCACCGCCACGGGATGCAGACCGATGCGATCGCCGACCAGCATCGGTGTCAGCACTGTGCCTTCCAGCAACTGGCCGATACCGAACACCACCACGATGCCGATCAGCGGGTACAGGTCGAAGCCCGCGTACTGGAACAGCGCCGCAACCACGGCGGCGCCGAAGCCGACGATGAAACCCATGTAGGGGACGATGCTGGCCAGCCCCGCGAGCAGGCCGATCAGCAGCCCCAACTCCAGGCCGATGATCATCAGGCCGACCGAATAGATGGTGGCCAGCGCCAGCATCACCAGCAGCTGGCCGCGCATGAACGCCCCCAGCACCTCGTGACACTCGCCGACCAGGCTCACGACCAGCCCCTCGCGGGAACGGGGCAGCAGGTTGCGCAGCTTCTCCATCATCAGGTCCCAGTCGCGCAGCAGGTAGAAGGCCACCACCGGGATCAGGAACAGGTTGCCCAGCCAGCCGAGCAGCGCCAGGCTGGACGCGGTGGCATGGGCCAGCAGGCCGCCGACGATGTCGGTGGTCTTGCCCAGGTGCCCGGACAGCGCCTGCTTGATCTGGTCGAAGCGCCAGAAGCCCTCGGCCAGGCCGAGCTGCGACTGGACCCAGGGCAGCGCCTGGTGCTGGGCCCAGTCGAGGCCCTGGGGCGCCAGCTCGTAGAGGTGCACCAGCTGGCGACCGAGCATGGGGATCAGCACCAGCAGCATGATCAGCAGCAACAGGCTGAACAGGCCGAAGACGATGACCACACCCAGCGTGCGCGACAGGCCCCGGCGTTCCAGGCGGTCCACCAGCGGGTCGCCCATGTAGGCCAGCAGCATCGCCACCAGGAAGGGGGAAAGGATGGGGGTGAGCAGGTAGATCAGCCAGCCGCACAGGAACAGTCCTGCCAGC
This sequence comes from Pseudomonas paralcaligenes, assembly GCF_019655855.1. Lineage (GTDB taxonomy): Bacteria > Pseudomonadota > Gammaproteobacteria > Pseudomonadales > Pseudomonadaceae > Aquipseudomonas > Aquipseudomonas paralcaligenes. The sequence continues at coordinate 153,943 of NZ_BPFX01000006.1, forward strand.
CACATCCAGCGCCGCGAATCGGTCATCTCAGGCACTCCGCCTCGTTGATGGAATCTGCGAGCCCGGTCGCCGGGCATCGAACATTTGCCGCATGTCTGTCCTTGAACGGCCGGCTCGCCGGCTACCAGCCGAACCGCATCAGGTTGGTCGGGGCCGGCGTGGGCGCGGCCTGGGGATCGGCGCCGGCATCCACCGGCTCGGCCTCGGCCGCCAGCTCGCGCAGGCCGGCCAGCCCCAGCTGGGCACGCAGCTGATCGGCGCTGGCGTTGACCTGCCACTCCATCCGGTCGCCCCTGATCCGCAGCAGGCGCGCGGAGAACGGCTCGAGCATGCGCTCGATCTCAGCATAGCGGCGCAGGTCGGCGCCCTGGATTTCCACGGTGATGGCGCTGGCCGCGCCGGGCTTGACCAGGAAGCGCGGCGCCAGGCGCTCGCTCACGGCCAGCAGCACGGCGTCGGCCACAGCCTTCTGATCAGCGGCCTGGACGCTGCCCTGCTCGCGGCTGTCGCCCAGCCACAGGTGCCACTGCGCCTGCCACTGGCCATCTTCCTCACGGGCCTGGACGGCCAACAGCGCGTCAGCGCCGTAGCGCTCCGAGGCCGGTTGCAGGGCGTCCGGCTGGTTGGCGCCGAGGTTTTCCGGGGTGGCGACCAGTTGCTCCTGCAGATCGGCCAGGGGCAGGCGCAGGGGCAGGCCACGGTGCTGGGCCGCCTGGCGCAGCGGCGTGGACGCCTCCTGGCCGTCGCCGACCAGGTTCGCGCCCTCTCCGCTGCTGTTCAGCCACCAGGCCAGGATCGACGGGCGGTTGGCGCCCCACAGCGGCAGGCCGGCCTGGCGCAGCTTGTTCTCGGTGGTCAGCGGGTCGAAGTCCACCACCAGGCTGTCGCCCTCGTAGACGTACTGGCTGACCAGTTGCTGCGGGTCCTTGCGCACGCCTTCCAGGCCGGCGCTCTGCACCGCGCCGGCGTCGCCGGTCAGGCGCAGCACCAAGGTCTCCAGCGCGCGGTTGAGCGCGGCGCTGCGCTCCTCCGGCTGCTGGCTGGCGACCGGCTCGCGTACCTGGTAGAGGCCGCTGACCGGTTCGGCCAGGGCCGGCAGGCCGGGCAGCGAAAGGCAGAGGGCGAAGAGGCGGGCGGACAGGCGCATCGATAGGTTCCCGGTTCGGAAGGACGTGCCGGCGCGGCACGCGAAGGGCTATACCTTAAACAGCCGCCTGTCCCCCGGCAACCGTCGCGCCCGGTGGCCGCTGGCGGGCAAGCCTGATAAAATCGCGCGCCTTCGCGGACCGGTCCGGCAGGCCGGTCGCCCACTGCATTTCCCCCTTTTCAAAGGCCTGATCCCATGAGCAAGCAACCCTCCATCAGCTACAAGGATGCGGGTGTCGACATCGACGCCGGCGAAGCCCTGGTCGAGCGCATCAAGGGCGTGGCCAAGCGCACCGCGCGTCCGGAGGTCATGGGCGGTCTGGGCGGCTTCGGCGCCCTGTGCGAAATCCCCGCCGGCTACCGGCAGCCGGTGCTGGTGTCCGGCACCGACGGCGTCGGCACCAAGCTGCGCCTGGCGCTGAACCTGAACAAGCATGACAGCATCGGCCAGGACCTGGTCGCCATGTGCGTCAACGACCTGGTCGTCTGCGGCGCCGAGCCGCTGTTCTTCCTCGACTACTACGCCACCGGCAAGCTCAACGTCGACGTGGCCGCCACCGTGGTCACCGGCATCGGCGCCGGCTGCGAGCTGGCCGGCTGCTCCCTGGTCGGCGGCGAGACCGCCGAGATGCCGGGCATGTACGAGGGCGAGGACTACGACCTGGCCGGCTTCTGCGTCGGCGTGGTGGAGAAGAGCGAGATCATCGACGGCTCCAAGGTGGCCACTGGCGACGCACTGATCGCCCTGCCCTCCTCCGGCCCGCATTCCAACGGCTACTCGCTGATCCGCAAGATCCTCGAAGTGTCTGGCACCGACATCGAAGCCACCGAGCTGGACGGCAAGAAACTGGCCGACCTGCTGATGGCGCCGACCCGCATCTACGTCAAGCCGCTGCTGAAGCTGATCAAGGACACCGGCGCGGTCAAGGCCATGGCCCACATCACCGGCGGCGGCCTGCTCGACAACATCCCGCGCGTGCTGCCGGAAGGCGCCCAGGCGGTGATCGACGTGGCCAGCTGGACCCGCCCGGCGGTGTTCGACTTCCTGCAGGAAAAAGGCAACGTCGACGAGCACGAGATGCACCGCGTGCTGAACTGCGGCGTGGGCATGGTCCTCTGCGTGGCCCAGGACCAGGTCGAGGCCACCCTCGCCAGCCTGCGTGCCTCCGGCGAGCAGCCGTGGGTGATCGGCCAGATCGCCCAGGCCGCCGATGGCGCCGAGCAGGTCGTGCTGAACAACCTGAAAGCCCACTGATGGCCGACTGCAATGTCGTGGTGCTGATCTCGGGGTCCGGCAGCAACCTGCAGGCCCTGATCGACAGCATCGCCAGCGAGGGGATACCGGCCCGCATCGCCGCGGTGATCTCCAACCGCGCCGACGCCTACGGCCTGGTCCGCGCGCAGAACGCCGGCATTCCCACCCGAGTGCTGGACCACAAGCAGTTCGACGGCCGCGAGGCCTTCGACGCCGCGCTGGTCGAGGCCATCGACGGCTTCGATCCGCAACTGGTGGTGCTGGCCGGTTTCATGCGCATCCTCACCGGCGGCTTCGTGCGCCACTACGAGGGCCGCCTGTTGAACATCCACCCCTCGCTGCTGCCGAAGTACAAGGGCCTGCACACCCACCAGCGTGCGCTGGAGGCCGGCGACGCCGAGCACGGCTGCAGCGTGCACTTCGTCACCGAGGAACTCGATGGTGGCCCTCTGGTCGTACAGGCGGTGGTGCCGGTAGAGTCTGGCGACACGCCGGAAAGCCTGGCCCAGCGCGTACATGCCGAGGAGCACCGCATCTATCCGCTGGCGATGCGCTGGTTCGCCGAAGGGCGCCTGCGACTGGGCGCCACCGGGGCGCGACTGGACGGCGAGGAACTGCCGGCCACCGGATACCTGATCCGCACATAGGAGATTACATGTCCCGCATTCTGCTGACGCTGCTCGCTCTCCTGGCCCTGCCGGCGCAGGCCCTGGAGCTCAAGCCCTTCTCCGCCAGCTACACCGCCGACTGGAAGCAGGTGCCCATCAGCGGCACCGCCGGCCGCAGCCTCAAGGCGCTGGACAAGGACCGCTGGGAGCTGAACTTCGAGGCGTCGATGCTGGTGGCCAGCCTCACCGAGAGCAGCACCCTGCGCATGGAGAACGACGAGTTCCTGCCGCTGACCTACCGCTTCGACCGCAGCGGCCTGGGCAAGGCCAAGCAGATCGAGCTGGACTTCGACTGGACCCAGAAGCAGGTGCTGGGCAACGACCGCGGCGACCCCGTGCGTTTCCCGCTCAATCGCGGCATCCAGGACAAGTCGACCTACCAGCTGGTGCTGCAGCACGACGTCGCCGCCGGCAAGCAGAGCATGAGCTACCAGGTGATCGACGGCGACGAGATCGAGACCTACGACTTCCGCGTGCTGGGCCCGGAGCGCGTGCGGACCAAGGCCGGCCTGATCGACGCGATCAAGGTCGAGCGCGTGCGCGACCCGACCCAGAGCAGCCGCAAGACCGTGCTGTGGTTCGCCAAGGACTGGGACTACCTGCTGGTGCGCCTGCACCAGGTCGAGAAGGACGGCAAGGAATACCAGATCATGCTCAAGGACGGCACCGTCGGCGACCGCACCGTCAAGGGCATCGCCGAGTAACGCCGAACGCTCTGCGCAGACACCGCGACTCCCCCTGGGATCGCGGTGTTTTTGTTTGTCGGTCTCGCGGCCGCCGCACTGGGCGGTGCGCACGGCGCACCCTACGGGTAGTCCGGATGCAATCCGGGCAGGACTACCACATCAGGTCGTCCGGCACCTGGTAGGCGGCGTACGGGTCGTCGGCATCCGGTGCCTCGGTCTGGATGTTGAGCAGCAGCACACGGGCCGGGTCGCGTTCCTGGATCTTCAGCGCGGCCTCGCGCGGGATGATCTCGTAGCCGCCGCCGTGGCGGACGATGGCGAGGGAACCGCGGCTGAGCTTGTCGCGCATCAGGTTGTTGACCGCAATGCGCTTGACCTTCTTTTCATCGACGAAGTTGTAGTAGTCCTCGCCGTTCAGCTTGGGCAGGCGGCTGGTCTCGATCAGTTGCTTGATCTGCGCGGTGATGGCCTTGCGTTCGGCCTTCTCCTGCTGCTGGCGATTCAGCTCCTGGTCCTTGGCGGCCTTCTCGGCCTTGGCCTGCAGGGCGGCCTGCCGCTGCGAGTCGTCCACCTCGACCTGGTTCTTCTTCTCCAGGCGCTGCTGCTTCTGTTTCTGCTTGGTGGCCTGCTTGGCCTGCTTTTCGTTGACCAGACCGGCTTTCAGCAGTTGGTCACGGAGGGAAAGGCTCATGGGTACTCGCTCTCGATCATCAGCAGCCGGGCGGCTGCTTTTCCAGCTTCTTGGCTTCGCCCCAGAGGGCATCCATTTCTTCCAGGCTGCAATTCTCGATGGGCCGGCCGGTATCGCGCAATGCCTGTTCGATGTAGTGGAAGCGCCGCTCGAACTTGTTGTTGGCCGCACGCAACGCGGTCTCCGGGTCGACCTTGAGGTGCCGCGCCAGGTTGACCGCGACGAACAGCAGGTCGCCGACCTCCTCGGCGATGGCCTCGGCGTCGTTCTCGCTCATGGCCTCCAGCACTTCGTCCAGTTCCTCGCGCAGCTTGTCCACCACCGGCAGCGCCTCGGGCCAGTCGAAGCCGACCTGGGCCGCGCGCTTCTGCAGCTTGGCCGCGCGGCTCAGGGCAGGCAGCGCCTGCGGCACGTCATCGAGCAGTGAAAGCTGCTCCGGCGCCGCGGCCTTCTCGGCGCGCTCCTCAGCCTTGATCTCTTCCCAGCGCTGCTTGATCGCCGCCTCTTCCAGGCGGGCCATGTCCGGGGCACCGTACAGGTCGCCATCGGGGAACACGTGGGGATGGCGGCGCACCAGCTTGCGGGTGATGCCATCGACCACGGCGGCGAATTCGAAGCGGCCCTCCTCCTTCGCCAGCTGGCTGTAGTAGACGACCTGGAACAGCAGGTCGCCCAGCTCGCCGGGCAAATGGTCGAAGTCGCCGCGCTCGATGGCGTCGGCCACCTCGTAGGCCTCTTCCAGGGTATGCGGAACGATGGTCGCGTAGCTCTGCTTGAGGTCCCACGGGCAGCCATGCCGCGGGTCGCGCAGGCGGGCCATCAGGTGCAGCAGGTCGTCGAGGGAGTAGCTGTCTTGCATGGGTCAGTCTCTAGGATTGGGCCACACACTCCCCTCTCCCGCCGGGAGAGGGGCCGGGGGTGAGGGATTTCCAGGCAGCTCCGAGTCGCCTGCGACACCCTCACCCCAACCCTCTCCCGGAGGGAGAGGGAGTGCTCAGGAACCGCTGCGGCTGCGCCGTACCTCGATGATGTTGGGCAACTGGCTGATCCGCGCGAGCAGGCGGGCCAGCGAGTCCAGCCCGGGAATCTCGATGGTCAGCAGCATGGAGGCGGTGTTGTCCTCCTTGTTCGAGCGGGTGTTCACGGCCAGCACGTTGATGCGGTCGTTGAGCAGCACCTGGGACACGTCGCGCAGCAGGCCGGAGCGGTCGTAGGCGCGGATGACCACGTCCACCGGATAGGTCTGCACCGGCACCGGCCCCCAGTTGACCTGAATGATCCGCTCCGGCTCGCGGCCGGCCAGTTGCAGCACCGAGGCGCAGTCCTGGCGGTGGATGCTGACGCCGCGCCCCAGGGTGATGTAGCCGACGATCGGATCGCCCGGCAGCGGCTGGCAGCAGCCGGCCATCTGCGTGAGCAGGTTGCCGACGCCTTCGATCTGGATGTCGCCGCGCCGCCCCGGACGAGGCGTGGACGAGCGCCGCGGAATCAGCTCCAGCTGCTCGCTGGCGCGCTCCGGCTCCACCTGCTGCTGGGCCAGGTTGACCGCGTGGGCCAGGCGCAGGTCGCCGGCGCCGAGGGCCGCATACATATCCTCGGCGGTCTTCAGGTTGCATTTCTCCGCCAGCTTGGCGAAGTCCACGGCCTGCAGCGCCAGGCGCGACAGGTCGCGCTCGAGCATGGCCTTGCCGGCGGCGACGTTCTGTTCGCGGTCCTGCAGCTTGAACCAGTGGACGATCTTCGCCCGCGCCCGCGAGGTGGTGATGTAGCCCAGGTTGGGGTTGAGCCAGTCGCGGCTCGGCGCGCCCTGCTTGGAGGTGATGATCTCCACCTGCTCGCCGGTCTGCAGGCTGTAGGTCAGCGGCACGATGCGGCCGTTGACCTTGGCGCCGCGGCAGTTGTGGCCGATCTGGGTGTGCACGCGGTAGGCGAAGTCCAGCGGCGTGGCGCCCTTGGGCAGGTCGATGGCGTGGCCGTCGGGGGTGAACACGTAGACCCGGTCCGGCTCGATGTCGACGCGCAGCTGTTCGGCCAGGCCGCCGATGTCGCCCAGTTCCTCGTGCCACTCGAGCACCTGGCGCAGCCAGGCCATCTTCTCCTCGTAGTGGTCGGAGCCACCCTTGACGTCGGTGCCCTTGTACTTCCAGTGGGCGCAGACGCCCAGCTCGGCTTCCTCGTGCATGGTCTGGGTGCGGATCTGCACCTCCAGCACCTTGCCGTCCGGGCCGATCACCGCGGTGTGCAGGGAGCGGTAGCCGTTCTCCTTGGGGTTGGCGATGTAGTCGTCGAATTCCTTGGGGATGTGCCGCCACAGGCTGTGCACGATGCCCAGCGCGGTGTAGCAGTCGCGCACCTCGGGCACCAGCACGCGCACCGCGCGCACGTCGTAGATCTGGCTGAACTGCAGGCCCTTGCGCTGCATCTTCCGCCAGATGGAATAGATGTGCTTGGCCCGGCCGCTGATGTCGGCCTTGATGCCGGTGGCGGTCAGCTCGTCGCGCAGCTGCTGCATCACGTCGGCGATGTACTGCTCGCGGTCCAGGCGGCGCTCGTGGAGCAGCTTGGCGATCTGCTTGTACTGGTCGGGTTCCAGGTAGCGGAAGGAGATGTCCTCCAGCTCCCACTTGATGTGGCCGATGCCAAGGCGGTGGGCCAGCGGCGCGTAGATGTCGAACACCTCGCGGGCGACGCGGTGGCGCTTCTCGTCGTCGGCGTGCTTGACCGCGCGGATCGCGCAGGTGCGCTCGGCCAGCTTGATCAGTGCCACGCGCACGTCGTCGACCATGGCCACCAGCATCTTGCGCAGGTTCTCCACCTGGGCCTGGGAGCCGACCACCACCGATTCGCGCGGGTTGATACTGGCGCTGATGGCGGCCATGCGCAGCACACCCTCGATCAGCTTGGCCACCACCAGGCCGAACTTCTCCTGCACCACCTTGAGGCTGGTCTTGCCTTCGCGCACGGCGCGGTAGATCACCGCGGCCACCAGGCTGTCCTGGTCCAGCTTGAGGTCGGCGAGGATCTCGGCGATCTCCAGGCCCGTCTGGAAGCTCGAAGTGCCTTCGGCCCAGAGGTTCTGCGCGGCGTTGGCCTGCTGCTCGACCTCGCGGGCGAACTCGCAGGCCGCCTTCAGGGCCTCGCGATCCAGCGCCGGGTCGACGCTCAGCGTATGGTCCAGCCAGGCCTCGAGGTTGATGCTGCCGTCGAGGTTGATCGGCTGGTGTGCTCTCACCTGTACCATCTTCTGCCTTCCCTACGATGGGTCGCTGCCCATCGGACTATCGCCAGCCTTCTGTGAGCCGGTCGGATTGCATGGGCATCCTAGCCCATCTCGAATAACGCCATCGCCTCCACATGTGCCGTCTGCGGGAACATGTCGAGAATCCCGGCCCGTTTCAGCCGGAAGCCCTGCCTGACCAGTTCGGCGGTGTCGCGCGCCAGGGTCGCAGGGTTGCACGAAACATATACCAGACGCCGCGCGCCCAGTTCGCCGATCTGCCTGACGACCTCGAAGGCCCCGTCGCGCGGCGGGTCCAGCAGTATGGCGTCGAAGCCCCGGGCGGCCCAGGGGGCATCGGCCAGCGGGTTCGACAGGTCGGCCCGGAAAAAGTGCAGATTGCCCAGGCCGTTCGCCGCGGCGTTGTCCCGCGCCCGCTCGACCATGGCCTCCACGCCCTCCACCGCGACCACCTCGCGCACGCGCTGGGCCAGCGGCAGGGCGAAGTTGCCCAGGCCGCAGAACAAATCCAGCACCCGCTCGCCAGTCTGCGGCGCCAGCCAGTCCAGCGCCTGTTCGACCATCGCCTGATTGACCACGCCGTTGACCTGGACGAAATCCCCCGGCCGGTACTGCAGCTCCAGGTTCCAGGGCTCCAGGCGATAGCCCAGCGCCTGGCCAGACCGCTGGTCGGCCTCGGGCTCGCCCTCGCCGTGCAGCCACAGCTGGGCCTCGTGCGCGGCGCAGAAGTCGCGCAGGCGGCCCAGGTCGGCCTCGCCCAGCGGTGCCGTGTGGCGCAGCAGCAGGGCCGAGCGGGTGCCGTGGAACAGCTCGACGTGGCCGAGCGCCTGTGGCTTGTCCAGGCCGCGCAGCAGCGCGGGCAGCGCCCGCATGATCGGCTGCAAGGGCTGTACCAGCACCGGGCAGTCGTCGATGGCGACGATGTCCTGGCTGGCCGCCGCGCGGAAGCCGACGTCCAGGCGCCGGGCCTTGGCGTCCCAGCGCACGGCGATGCGGGCGCGGCGCCGGTAGGCGAATTCGGGGCCGGTCAGCGGTGCCACCCACTCGTCCGGCGCCACGCCGGCAAGGCGCTGCAGCTGCTCGGCCAGGCTGCTCTGCTTGAGGGCGAGCTGTTCGGCATGGGGCAGGTGCTGCAGGGTGCAACCGCCACAACGACCGGCGTGGTCGCAGGGTGGCTCGCGGCGCAGCTCCACAGGGCGCAGCACGCGCTCGGTGCGCGCCTCCACCACCTGGCTGCGGGCGCCCAGCACGCGCGCCTCGACCTCCTCGCCCGGCAGCGCGCCCGCGACGAACCAGCTGCGCCCCTCGACGAAGGCGATGCCGCGCCCGTCATTGGCCAGCCGCTCGATGGTCAGCTTCTGCTTCTTGCCCACCGGCACCTGCGCCTTGCGCTCGCCACCGGCGGGCTGGAAGCGCAGCGATCTGTGCTTGGCCATGGCTACTGGTTGAACAGCCCGGAGGACAGGTAGCGGTCGCCCCGGTCGCAGATGATCGCCACCATCACCGCGTTCTGCGTTTCCCGGGCCAGGCGCAGCATGGCCGCCACCGCGCCGCCGGAGGACACGCCGCAGAAGATGCCTTCCTCGCGCGCCATGCGCCGCATCATTTCCTCGGCCTCGGCCTGGGTGATGTCCAGCACCCGGTCGACCCGGCTGGCGTCGTAGATGCTCGGCAGGTATTCCTCGGGCCAGCGGCGGATGCCGGGGATGGCCGAGCCGTCCTGGGGCTGCAGGCCGATGATCTCGATGGCCGGGTTCTGCTCCTTGAGGTAGCGGGAGGTGCCCATGATGGTGCCGGTGGTGCCCATCGAGCTGATGAAGTGGGTGATGCCGCCGCCGGTCTGCTGCCAGATTTCCGGGCCGGTGCCGCGGTAGTGCGCCTCCGGGTTGTCGCCGTTGGCGAACTGGTCGAGCACCTTGCCCTTGCCCTCGGCCTGCATGGCCAGGGCCAGGTCGCGCGCCACCTCCATGTTGTCCACCAGGATCAGCTCGGCGCCGTAGGCGGTCATGGCCGCCTTGCGCTCGTCGGTGGAGTTGTCCGGCATGATCAGGATCATCTGGTAGCCCTTGATCGCCGCCGCCATCGCCAGGGCGATGCCGGTGTTGCCGCTGGTGGCCTCGATCAGGATGTCGCCGGGCCTGATGTCGCCGCGCAGCTCGGCACGGCTGATCATCGACAGCGCCGGGCGGTCCTTCACCGAGCCGGCCGGGTTGTTGCCCTCCAGTTTCACCAGCAGGGTGTTGGAGGTGTCGCCGGGCAGGCGTTGCAGGCGGACCAGGGGCGTGTTGCCGATGCAGTCGGCGATGGTGGGGTACTGCACGGTCATGGCGATGTTCGCGAATCCGGACACGGAAAGGGGCGCCTATGATAGCGGCAAACCCGCCGCCACCATATTGCGGAACGCTAGCGCCCTAGAGCCGATGGCTATAAGACCGGCGCGCCTGCCCGGTGAGCAGTCCACAGGGCGGATGCAACCCGCCGGATCGTGCAGGCGGGTTGCCTCGCTTGTGGGAGCGGCCTTGGCCGCGAACTTCAGGCGTTTGGCGCCTGTGTGGCTCCAGGCAGGAGCTCGCGGCCAAGGCCGCTCCCACGGGGTCGTGTGTCTTCACGACCCCGAGGCTCTCAGTCCTGCATGGGGCGGCTAGCCCGCCAGCAGCCAGCCGACGCCCCAGGCCAGCGCGCCGGCCGGCACCAGCCAGGCGCTCAGGCGCGGCGCGTAGGGCAGCAGCATGACCAGGGCGAAGCCGGCCAGGGAGATCTGCCCGAACCAGCCCACCGGCCCCATCGCCCAGCCCCAGCTCGCCACGCAGGCGGCGAAGCTCAGCACCAGCGCCAGCCAGCCGAGCGTCCGCAGCAGCCTGCGCCGCGTGATGCCCGGTACCTTCCCCCAGACCTGCTTGTAGTGGCGCTCCAGCCCCTGGCACAGGGCGACCATGCCGCCGTAGGCCAGCAGGGTGCCGCCGAAGAATGCACTGAGCATCAGACCACCTCCGCGGTACGGGGCGCGCGGCGCGGCGCCTTCTCGGTCGCCGGCCGGCTGACGTGCCAGCAGGTCCAGGCCATGGCCGCGCCGATCGCCACGCTGGTCAGCTCCAGCAGCAGGCGCGTGCCGCCCTCGCCGCCGGTCGCCAGGCCCAGCAGCGGCAGACCGATGCACAGCGCGGCGCCCAGCCCCAGTTGCTCGCGCCAGGCGGCCATGTACGGACGCAGGCAGGCGTGGACGAGGGTGAGCAGCCAGATGCCGAAGAACGCCTGCACCTCCCAGCCCGCGCGCTCGGCCAGCTCGACCGGCAGCAGGCGGTTGGCCCAGAGCATGCCCACGCAGGCGATGCCCAGGCCCGCCACCACGGCGACGTTCAGGCGTTCGGCCACCGCGTACACCCGTGCGGCGATGGCGCCTTCGGCGTCCGGCCGGCGGCGGCGCTTGACGGTGAACAGCACCAGCCCGGTGGCGATCATGCCGCTGCTGACCAGCCCGCAGATGAAGTAGAGCCAGCGCATCGGGTAGCCGCCGAACTGGGCGAAGTGCAGGCCCGCCATCACCCGCTGCGTGAGCTGCACCGGGCGACTCTCGTTGGGCTGGCGCAGGACCTTGCCGGTCACCCCGTCGAACTGCATGCTCTGGCCCTTGGTCAGCTCGATGCGGTTGCCCAGCACCGGGCGCGCCTCGATGCGCGCGTCGGCGCGCCCCGGATTGCGGATCGACAACCCGGCCACCGGCCCCATGGCCCGCTCGGCCTCGGCCAGCAGCGGTCCCAAGTCGGTCAGCGGCACCCGCTCGATAGCGACGGCACGCTCGCCACGCCCTTCGCCACCGCGTCCCTGCCCCTGCGGTCCGCGCGCCTCGCGCTGCTCGCCACCCTGCGGACCACGGCCGAAGGCCGCCTGTATGTCGCCGTCGAACAACGCATCCACCGCCGCCGGCATGTAAATGAGGTAGAAGATCACCAGGCCGGTGTAGGTGATCATCAGGTGGAACGGCAGCAGCAGCACGCCGCTGGCGTTGTGCGCATCCAGCCAGGAACGCTGCCCCTTGGCCGGGCGGAAGGTGAAGAACTCCTTGAAGAACTTCTTGTGGATGACGATGCCGCTGACCAGCGCCACCAGCATCGCCGCCGCGGCCAGACCGACCAGCCAGATGCCCAGGGTACGCGGCATGTTGAGGGTGAAGTGGAAGCGGAAGAAGAAGCCGCCGCCCGCCGTCTCGCGCACGTCGAGGCGCTCTCCCGTTTGCGGGTCGAGCGACTCGCCGCCGCCCCGGCGCTGTTCGCCGGCAGAGACGCCGAGGCCCGGCGAACGCTCGGTGGGCAGGCCGATGTTCCAGGCCTCGGCATCCGGATGCTTGGCCTGCAGGTAGGCCAGGGCACGCTGCGCGGCCTCCAGCTGGTCGACGTCATGGGCCGGGATTTCGGGACGCATCCACTCGTCAATCTCCTTGTCGAACACGGCCAGCGTGCCGGTGAGGAAGATGGCGAACAGCAGCCAGCCGAAGATCAGGCCACCCCAGGTGTGCAGCCAGGACAGGGATTGGGTGATGGTCTGCGGCTTCTTCATGCCAGCGCCCTCATCAGTTGTGGCCAGAAGCCGATCACCGCCAGCGGCACCGCCAGCGCCACGCCATACCAGGCCTGGGTCGCGTTGCGGCAGCAGAAGGACCAGAGGATCGCCAGCGGGTAGATGACGAAGGCCGGCAGGGTCGCGACGATCAGCGCATCGTTCGGCGCCAGCGGCAGAAGCCGGGCCAGCGCCGCGGTGAAGGCGTAGGTGAAGGCGTAGCCGCCGAGCACGGCGGCCAGGGTTCGGGACAGTACCGGCAGCCAGGGCGTAGCTTGCCGCTCGATCTTGCTCTTGCTCATCGACTGGTTTCCTCGATCGAGGTCATCTCATCGTCCGCGCCCGCGGCCAGGCGCAGGGCCGGCAGTAGCGAGGCCTTCAGCATCGGGCCATGGCCGAGGCCGGGGAATTCGCGGTAGCCGACCGTCAGCCCGGGCGCGGCAGCCAGCCGCCGCGCCATCTGCGCCGCGGCATCCGGCGGCACCGAGGCGACGGCCGCACGGCGCGCCTTGGCCACCGCGTCGTCGGCAGCCGGCGCGGGGCGGGGCTCGCCACCGACACCGCGGAGGATCAGCAGGAGCAGACCGGCTCCGCTCGCGGCGCGACGTTTCTCCTCTTCCAGCAGAAAGCCCTGCTGCCACCACAGCGACGGCTCGGCGGCGATGTAGGTCTGGAACAGTCCGGGCCGGGTGAACAGGGTGTGCATCACGAACAGGCCGCCGTAGGAATGCCCCCAGATCGACTGGCGGTTCGCGTCGATCGCCGCCCGCGCCTCGACCTGCGGGCGGATGCGCTGCTCCAGCAGATCGAGGAAATGATCCGCGCCGCCACCCTCGCGGTTGCGCGCCAGGTCGTCGATCACCGGCGCGCCGCCCGGCAGCGGTGGCGTGTAGTCGTAGGCCCGCGACACCACGTCGAAGCGCCGGCCGCTGTCGTAGCCGACATGCACCATCACCGGCGGGTCGAGCGCATCCAGCTCACGCAGCCAGTCCTCCTGCAGGGCCTCCAGGCTGGCATTGCCGTCGAGCAGGTAGATGACCGGATGGCCGGCCGCGGGCGCCTCGCGCTTCGGCAACGCCAGCCAGACCCGGTAGGCGCGCCGGCCATCGTCGGAAACCACCCGCAGGGACTCGAAACGGTAATAGGCCGAACCGCTCTCGGCCAGGCCGAGCCCGGCCGCCGCGTCGAAGTCGGGTCGCGCCGATACGGACGGAGAGGCCAGCAACAGGGCCAGCAGGGAGCAATACAGTAGTCGTCGCATGGACAGGTACTCCAAAAGCACAAAGGCCACTGCCCGGCGAGCCGGGCAGTGGCTTGCTACAGCCGCGATCAGAACGAAGTGGTGACCGAGGCGTAGAAGGCCCGGCCCGGTTCGTTGTAGGTCGCCGCGCCCTGGGCGGTGCCCGAGTCTTCGCGGTACAGGCGCTTGTCCAGCAGGTTGCTGACCCCCAGGTTCACCCGCAGGTTGCGGTTGAACTCGTAGTCGGCGCTCAGGCCGTACAGCTCGTAGGAGCCGCGCGTCTTCAGCGCTTCGCCGGTCTGCTCGGTGTTGCTGGCCATGTTCATGGTCCTGGGCTCCTGCTCGCCGTAGAAGGTGGCGGTCAGCATCAGCGACAGCTTGTCGTTGACGGCGTAGTCCAGGGTCGAGTTGATGGTGTACTCGGGGATCACCGACAGCGGCTGTCCGGTGGACTCGCTGTGGTTCCTCTGCATGTAGGTGAAGTTGTTGCTCAGCTTGAGCACGTCGCCATGCTCGCCCAGCAGCGGGATGTCCAGGTTGCCTTCCCAGCCACGGACGACCGCCTTGCCGGAGTTGACCCACTGGAAGGCCCGGTAGCCGTTGACCACCGGCGGGATGTCCTGGTCGCCCATGTCGGCGATGATCTTGTTCTTGTAGTCGTTGTGGAAGTAGGTCAGGCCAGCCGACCATCCCTCATGCACCCAGGCCAGGCCCAGTTCCTTGTTGATGCTGGTTTCCGGGTCCAGGTTGGCGTTGCCGAAGATGTTGCACGGCCCGCTGATGCGGCTGCCATCCACTACCGGGCAACCATTGCCGCGGGTGGTGTACATGTAGTTGGGGTTGGACTGGTACAGGTTGGGCGCCTTGAACGCCCGCGCCACGCCGCCCTTGAGGGTCAGCTCGTCGGTCAGCTTGTAGGAGGCGTTGAGGCTGGGGCTCCAGTTGACGCCGAACTTGTCGTGGTCGTCCACCCGCACGCCGGGAGTGAGAATCAGGTTCTGGCCGATCTCGATGTTGTCTTCGACGAACAGTGCGCGGGTGTCGGTGCTGCTGACCGGGGAGGCATCGCCGCTGATGTTGGCGCCGCTGCGGGTCGAGTAGGAGTCGTTCAGGCGCTGGTCGCGGTATTCGCCGCCGACGGTCAGCACCTGGTAGAAGCCACCCAGGGTCATCGGCAGGTTGTACTCGCCGCTGGCGATGTAGCTGTCCAGCTGCGAGGTGGAACGGCTGGCGCCGCTGCCGATCGAGCCTTCGCCACCACCGGCCAGGCCCTCGTTGAGGCGCGAGTTGGTGGTGCCCTCGTAGGACAGGGTCATGCGCGAGCTGGCGCCGTTCTCGTAGTTGCCCCGGTGCGTGATGGCGCCGGTGCGGCGGTACATGGTGTTGGTTTCGGCGCCGTCGGCGGCCAGTTCGGCCATGGCCTCGCCACTGCTGGTGAACAGGCGGTCGCCGGCGTAGATGTTGCCCTGGCGGCTGAAGCCGCCTTCCAGCTCGACCACATGCTCGTCGTTCAGGTCCCAGCGCAGCAGGCCGTTGATGTCCTTGTTACGCACGCCCTCGCGGCCGGCCGGCGGAATGGCGGTGGTGGTGGCGTCGATGCCCGAGGCGCCGGCGTTCAGGCTCGGCTCGTCGCCATCGGTACGGTTGACGTTGCCGTAGAGGCGGAACGACAGGCTGTCGACCAGCGGGCCGGCCAGGTTGAAGCCGATACGGCGGGTATCGCCCTCCTCGCTGTGCTCCGGCACGTTGACGTAGGCGGTCATCGAGCCGGTCAGCTTCTCGGTCGGCGCCTTGGTGATGATGTTCACCACGCCGCCGGCGGCACCGGAGCCGTAGCGGGCCGCGGCCGGACCACGCAGCACTTCGATGCGCTCGACGGCCTCGGCCGGCACCCAGTTGCTGTCGCCACGGGTGTTGCGCTCGCCGCTGCGGCCCATGCGCACCGAGTCACGCGAGCTGACCGGCTTGCCGTCGATGAGGATCAGGGTGTTTTCCGGGCCCATGCCACGCAGGTCGATCTGGCGGTTATTGCCATAGGCGCCCGACGAGCTGTTGCCGGTCAGGTTGACGCCGGGCATGCGGCGGATGATGTCCGACAGGTCGTTCACCGGCGGACGCTTCTTCAGGTCCTCCTCGGTGATCACCGATACGCCCGGGGCCTGCTTCAGCTCCTGCTCGGCGGTGCCCAGCACGCGGGTTTCGCCCAGTTGCAGGGCGTCGTCGCCTGCGGCCGCGGCGGCGACTTCCCCGGTGCTGAGTTCGAGGGTTTCGGCCAACAGCGTGGCCGGCATGGAAGCCGCCAGCAGGGCGAGGGTCAGGTAGCTGAGCTTGAATCGGGATTGCATCGCATCTCTCCTTAAGCGTGAAAATTGGCAACTTTTCTAAGGGCGAGCGCGAAGTGATGTTTCGCCCTCCGGTCTGCGCCGGGCGGGCAAATGATAGTAATTCCTAATTGTTAATAAAGAGCATTTACAAACTATACACTTTGCAGGCGCAGATTCAGGCGCAGCCCCTCGCGGCCGTTGTCCGCCCACACCTCGCCGCCCTGCATGCGCACCGCGCCCCGGGCGATGGCCAGGCCCAGGCCGAAGCCGTCACCACCCGGTCGGGAGGCGTTCAACCGGGTGAAGGGGCGGAAGATCTCTTCCAGCTGGTTCGGCGCCACGCCCCCCCCCTGGTCCTCGATGTACAGGCGCCAGAACTCCCCTTCCCGCACGCCGCCGAGGCGGATCACACCGCCCTCGGGCGAATGGCGGATGGCATTGCGCAGAATGTTCTCCAGTGCCTGCGCCAGGCCGTTGAGGTGGCCGCGCACCCGGCAGGGCTCGGGCAGCTCGCAGATCAGCCGCTCGGCCGCCCAGCCGCTCTCGAAGCGGGCGTTCTCGCCGAGCACGTTCCACAGGGCGCGCACGTCCACGTCCTCGAGCGCCAGCCGTGGCCGCTCGGTGTCCAGCCAGACCAGCTCCAGCGTGTCGTCGACCAGCCGCTGCATGCACTCGACCTCGCGCTCCAGCCGCTCGCGCAGCATGTCCAGGTCGCCGGCGCATTCGCCGGCCACGCGCAGGCGCGCCAGCGGCGTGCGCAGCTCGTGGGACAGGTCGCGCAGCAGCTGGCGCTGGTAGCCCACCGTGTGCTCCAGGCGCTCCGCCATATGGTCGAAGGCCCGTCCCAGCTCGCCGAGTTCGTCGCGCCGACCCGCCACCGAGGTGCCGGAACGTGCCGTCAGGTCACCCAGGCTGAGGGCGTTGGCCTGGCGCTGCAGGGTCACCAACGGGAAGATCAGCAGGCGGTAGAGCATCACTCCGAGCAGGATTGCCAGGCAGGCCGGCAGCACCCGCTGCAGCAGCACCAGCCACAGCTCGCGGTGCTTGCGCGGGTCGAGTCGCCGGGGCAGCTCCATCACCAGGCTGGTGGCCTGGTCGCTGAACGGGATGTAGACGGTCGGCCAGCCCGTCGGCCGGCCCATGGACCAGTCGAGCTGGCGCATGAAGTTCAGCCGCTGGCGTTCCTCCTCCTGCAGCGGCTCAGACGACAGGGAATGGCGCTCATCGTCCACCACCACCGCCCAGATCCGCTCGCGCCCGCGCAGCTCGCGCAGGAACTGGTCGACCCCGGCCGTGCCGCGCTCCGTCCAGGCCACCTCGGCCTGGCGCGCGTAGTCCCGCAGCACGGCCCGGGTCGGTTCCGGCAGGCGCGAAGTCATGTCGTTGATCCGCTGCTCCAGGTCGGCCAGCAGGCTGAGCAGCATCAGGCAGAACAGTGCGAGTACCCCGGCGAGCTTCCAGAGCAGCGAATGCCGGGAGAACACCTCAGCCTTCCTCGCCGCTGAACAGATAGCCCCGGCCCCAGACCGTCTCCAGGCGGCCGGCCAGGTAGCCGATGCCCTGTAGCTTGCGACGGATATGGCTCACGTGCATGTCCAGCACCCGGTCGTGGGCCGAGTACGGGCGGTGCAGCACCTGCTGGTAGAGGAAGGCCTTGCTCTGTACCTCGCCGGGATGACGGGCGAGCAGTTCCAGCAGGCGGAACTCGGTGGTGGTCAGCTGCGCCCAGCTCCCTTCGTGACAGACATCGCTGCGCTGTTCGTCGAAGCGCAAAGCGCCGGGCGCAGCGGGTTCGTGCTGACGGCGCTCGTAGGCCACCCGGCGCAGGATGGCGGCGATACGCACTTCCAGCTCGGCCATGGCGAACGGCTTGGGCAGGTAATCGTCGGCGCCCTGGCTGAAGCCGGCGATGCGGTCCTGCTCGGCGCCCAGGGCCGACATCAGGATCACCGGCACGCCCCTCTTCTGGCGCAGTTCGGCCAGGGCATCCAGGCCGTTGCGGCCAGGCAGCAGGATATCCATCAGCACCAGATCGAAGGTTTCGGAACAGGCCAGCGCGAGGCCAGCTTCTCCGTCACCCTGCAGGGTCACCCTGAAACCACGTCGTCCCAGATGCTCCTGCAGGTGCGAGGCCAGCACCGGATCGTCCTCGATGGCGAGAATGCGGGCGGAAGTGGCAGGCATGCGGAACACTCTCAAATGAGAATAAATATCGACATTCTGCCAAAAACCCATGCAGATTCCCACCCGCCGAGTCGCTAAACTGCCTCGTGAACTTCCCATTCCACTGGAGAACGTCGTGCTCAAGGACCTCGGCATCAAGGGTCGCGTGCTGCTGCTCACCCTGCTGCCCACCAGCCTGCTGGCGCTGGTGCTGGGCGGCTACTTCACCTGGATGCAGCTGGCCGACCTGCGCAACCAGTTGCTGCAGCGCGGCGAGCTGGTGGTGCAGCACCTGGCGCCGCTGGCCGCGCCGGCGCTGGCCGGTAGCGACGGGAAGCAGCTGAAGCGGCTGGCCGAGGAGGCGCTGAACCAGCAGGACGTGCGCGCCGTCGGCTTCCTCTCGGCGGACCGGCAGCGCCTGGCCCATGCGGGGCCGGAAATGCTCAACCCGGCGCCGCAGACCACCGTGGAGCCCATGGCCACCAGCAGCGGCGAGGACGCCACCCGCTTCCTGATGCCGGTGTTCGGCCGCCACCAGCGCTCCGCGCCGACCTCCGAGCCGGCCAGCACCGACCGCCTGCTGGGCTGGGTCGAACTGGAACTGTCGCACCATCGCACGCTGCTGCAGGGTTACCGCAGCCTGTTCGCCAGCCTGCTGCTGATCGCCGCCGGACTGGCGGTCACCGCCCTGCTCGCCCTGCGCATGAGCAGGACCATCAACGACCCGCTGCGGATCATCAAGCTGGGCGTCGACCGGCTCAGGAAAGGGCAGCTGGAAACCCGCCTGCCGCCCCTGGGCAGCCATGAGATGGACGATCTGGCGGCCGGCATCAACAGCATGGCCGAGGCCCTGCAGAACGCCCAGGAAGAGCTGCAGCACAGCATCGACCAGGCCACCGAGGACGTTCGCCAGAACCTGGAAACCATCGAGATCCAGAACATCGAGCTGGACCTGGCGCGCAAGGAGGCCCTGGAGGCCAGCCGCATCAAGTCCGAGTTCCTGGCCAACATGAGCCACGAGATCCGCACCCCGCTCAACGGCATCCTCGGCTTCACCGGCCTGCTCCAGAAGAGCGACCTCACCCCGCGCCAGCAGGACTACCTGGGCACCATCGGCAAGTCCGCCGAGAGCCTGCTGGGGATCATCAACGAGGTGCTCGACTTCTCCAAGATCGAGGCCGGCAAGCTGGTGCTGGAGAACATCCCCTTCAACCTGCGCGACCTGGTCCAGGACTGCCTGACCATCCTCGCCCCATCGGCCCACGAGAAGCAGCTCGAACTGGTCAGCCTGATCTACCGCGACACCCCGCTCGCCCTGCAGGGCGATCCGCTGCGCCTGAAGCAGGTGCTGACCAACCTGGTGAGCAACGCGATCAAGTTCACCCGCGAGGGCACCATCGCCGTGCGCGCCATGGTCGAGGACGAGAGCGACGAGCGCGCCCAGCTGCGCATCAGCGTGCAGGACACTGGCGTGGGCCTGTCCGACGACGACCAGCGCGCGCTGTTCCAGGCCTTCAGCCAGGCCGACAACTCGCTGAGCCGCCAGGCCGGCGGCACCGGACTCGGGCTGGTCATCTCCAAGCGCCTGATCGAGCAGATGGGTGGCGAGATCGGCGTCGACAGCAGCCCGGATGCCGGCTCGGAGTTCTGGATCAGCCTGACCCTGCCGAAGGCCCGCGACGATGCCGACGACCTGCCCCGGGCACCGCTGCAGGGGCGCCGCGTGGCCCTGCTGGAAGGCCACGAACTGACCCGCCAGGCCCTCCGCCACCAGTTGGAGGACTGCAACCTGAAGGTGCTGGAGTTCGACAGCCTCGACCGGCTGCTCGCGCAGGTCGCCACGCAGCGCGAGGCCGGCCAGCCGATCGACCTGGCGGTGCTCGGCGTCAACGTGCAGGAGTTTCCGCCGCCGTCGCTCGGCCACCACCTGTGGGAACTCGGCCGCCTCGGTTGCAAGCCCCTGGTGCTCTGCCCCACCACCGAGCAGTCGCTCTACCACGAGGCGCTGCCGGACAGTCACGTACAACTGCAGGCCAAGCCCGCCTGCACGCGCAAGCTGCTGCGCGCGCTGAGCGAACTGGTCAGCCCGCGCCCGCTCAAGGCCGAGGAACCCGCCCCGCTGGCCAGCCGCCCGCCACGCCTGCTCTGCGTCGACGACAACCCGGCCAACCTGCTGCTGGTGCGGACCCTGCTCGAGGACATGGGCGCCGAAGTGGTCGCCGTGGACAGCGGCCAGGCGGCCGTCGAGGCGGTGCGGGAGCAGGCGCTCGACCTGGTCTTCATGGACGTGCAGATGCCGGGCATGGACGGCCGCCAGGCCACCGAGGCGATCCGCCAGTGGGAGCTGGAACACGAACGCAGCCCGCTGCCGATCATCGCCCTTACCGCCCACGCCCTGGCCAACGAAAAGCGCGCCCTGCTGCAGGGCGGCATGGACGACTACCTGACCAAGCCGATCAACGAGCGGCAACTGGCCCAGGTGGTGCTCAAGTGGACCGGCCTGGCCATGCGCAACCAGCTGCAGCCCGCCACGCCGCCGCCCCCGGCGGCCGGCGAGGCATTGCATGTGCTCGATCCCGAGGAAGGGCTGCGCCTGGCCGCCGGCAAGGCCGACCTGGCCAGCGACATGCTGAGCATGCTGCTGGCCGGCCTGCCCGCCGACCGCCAGGCCATTCGCCAGGCCCGCCAGATCGGCGAACGCAATGTGCTGATCGAGCGGGTGCACCGGCTGCATGGCGCCACCCGCTATTGCGGGGTGCCGCAGTTGCGCGCCGCCTGCCAGCGCAGCGAGACCCTGCTCAAGCAGGACGATCCCGCTGCCCAGGCCGCGCTCGACGAGCTGGATGCTGCCATCGTCCGCCTCGCCCAGGCGGCGACGGTCGGCGCCTGAGGGAACGCCCATGCGCATCGTCATGTTCAGCAGCAAGCCCTACGACCGCGCCAGCTTCGAGGCCATCGACCTGCCCGCCGGCTGGCAGCTGCACTTCCAGGACAGCCTGCTGCGCGCCGACACCGCGGCGCTCGCCGAAGGTTGCGAGGTGGTCTGCGCCTTCATCAACGACGACCTTTCCGCGCCGGTACTGGAGCACCTGGCCGCCGGCGGCACGCGCCTGATCGCGCTGCGCTCGGCCGGCTACAACCACGTCGACCTGCAGGCGGCCGAGCGCCTCGGGCTGACGGTGGTGCGGGTGCCCGCCTACTCGCCGCACGCCGTGGCCGAGCACGCGGTGGCACTGATCCTGGCACTGAACCGGCGCATCCACCGGGCCTTCAACCGCACCCGCGAGGGTGACTTCTCGCTGCACGGGCTGACCGGCTTCGACCTCCACGGCAAGACGGTGGGAGTGGTCGGCGGCGGCCAGATCGGCCTGGCCTTCGCCCGCATCATGGCCGGCTTCGGCTGCCGCCTGCTGATCGCCGATCCCTGCCCTGTCGCCGGCCTGGACGTGCTCCAGGCGCGCCAGGTAGAACTGGACGAGCTGATCGCCGAGAGCGACGTGATCAGCCTGCACTGCCCGCTGACCGAGGCCAGCCACCACCTGATCGATGCCGCCAGGCTGGCGCGCATGAAGTGCGGCGCCATGCTGATCAACACCGGGCGCGGCGCGCTGGTGGACACCCCGGCGCTGATCGAGGCGCTGAAGAGCGGCCAACTCGGCTATCTGGGCCTGGACGTGTACGAGGAAGAGGCCGAGCTGTTCTTCGAGGACCGTTCCGACCAGCCGCTGCAGGACGACGTGCTGGCCCGGCTGCTGACCTTTCCCAACGTCATCGTCACCGCCCACCAGGCCTTCCTCACCCGCGAGGCGCTGGCCGCCATCGCCGCCACCACCCTGGACAACATCGCCGCCTGGGCCGCCGGCGCGCCGGTCAACCGGGTGACACACATGGCGTGATAGCATCACCGGGCTTTCCGGAGGCCCCATGACCACCCACGATTTCCGCTACACCCTGCTCGACCCGCAGCACACCCTGACCGAATGCCGCGCCCTGGCGCCGGGCCGCTACCAGGTGACCGGCAACGGCGGCGCGATCCAGCCCGGCGACACCCTGCTGGTGACCCTCAAGGGCAGCCGGGACCTGTCCATGAGCCTGGCCGTGGAAAAGGTCCGCCACCTGATCAACCCGCCCGGCCAGTGGCTGGCGGTCGCCAGCGGCCCGGTGTTCCGCGAACTGGCGATCCACAACTGGCAGGTGGACTGCGACGGCTGCGGCAAGCGCATCGACCTGGAGTTCGCCGTCGACGCCTCGCTCGGCGCCAAGGCCCAGCCGGCCGCCGCAGAGCAGCGCCTGGCCGAACTCGGCTGGGCCGGTCGCGACAGCCGGCACTTCTGCCCGGCCTGCGCGGAGAAAACCGCATGAAGCCCGCACTGACTGCCAGCCTGTTCGCCGTGGCCCTGGCCGGCTGCGCCGGCGATCCGGTGCAACTGGAGAGCGACAAGACCTACCGGGTCGAATGGATCGGCGAACGCCCGCTGATCGACCGCAGCCATCTCACCATCACCTTGGGCGAGGATGGCCGCGCCTACGGCAGCGCCGGCTGCAACCACTGGTTCGCCAGCTACACCCGCGACGGCGATGCGCTGTCTTTCGGCCAGCCCGGCGCCACGCGCAAGCTGTGCGCCCCGGCGCTGATGGAGCAGGAGCAGCGCTTCCTCGCGGCGCTGGGCGAAGTGAAACGCTGGGATGTCTCCGCCATCGGCCAGCTGCGGCTCTGGCCGAGCGAGGGCCTGGCCATCCGGCTATGGCCGGAGGAAGGCTAGCGCCACGCAACGTCTTTGGTGCGCACGGCGCACCCTATCGAGCACGGAAGGTAGGGTGCGCCGCGCGCACCGAATGCCGGCCGACAATGACGCGGGCAACGGCTATCGGTCGACGTGCCCCAGATCACGCCCCGGCTCGATCAGGTCGCGCAGGCGCTGCTTGAGCACCTTGGCCTCGGGGAAGCCGCCGTCGGCCTTGCGCTCCCATAGCTGGACGCCGTCGCAGGTGATCAGAAAGATCCCGCCGGTGCCCGGCTTCAGGGCGACCATCCCCAGTTCGTCGGAGAAGGTCGAGAGCAACTCCTGCGCCAGCCAGGCCGCCCGCAGCATCCACTGGCACTGGGTGCAGTAGGTGATGGTCACCTCGGGCTTGGCGGACATGGCGGCACTCCTCTCACGGATCGGACACTGATGATACGCGGGACGGCCATCAGCGCAGCAGCTTGGTCTCCAGCACCGCCGAGCCGCGCCCCATCACGTTCTCGCTGATCTCGATGAAATCCTTGGTGCTGGCCTTGTCGAGGCGCATCAGGCCGCGGGTGACATCGTCCAGCGAGCGCTGGTTGTCGGTGGCCTTGCGGATCTCGCGATCCAGCTCCTGCAGCAACAGCACCGCGCGGGCGGTGACCGGGCCGGTGGAGCTCTCGGTACGCAGGCTGTCGACCTTCTTGCTCCAGTTCACCAGCTTCTTGCGAATGGCCTGGTAGCGGTCCTCGCTCATGCCGCCGGCACGGCGCATCAGCTCGATCGCGTAGTACTCGGCCAGGCCCTCGCTGATCCAGTCGCTGCGGTCGGTGTCGCGGATGCGGCTGAACACGTGGACCAGCTCGTGCACCAGCGAACTGGTGCCGTTCTCGCTGACCAGCGGGCGATCAGCGTGGAAGAACACCGAGTTGGGGGCCGACAGGCCGCCGCGCCACATGGGGTCGCCGGCGCCGACGATCAGCAGCTTGGCCGGGTCGCGGGGGAACACCGCCTGAGCCTCGGGCCAGATGAAGGTCAGCAGGGTGATGATGTCCATCCGGCGCATGCCCTCGCCCACCGGCGCGGCCACCGTGACATCGGTATCGCCCAGCTGGGCCCGGCGGCTGCCGAGCTTGCCGGCCAGTACCCAGCCGGTGGGACGGTCGAACTGCCGGGACGGGTTGTCGATCCGGAAGCGGTTCTTGCCGACCCGCGGCCAGCCCGTCTCGACGCTCTTCCAGCCCTGCGGCAGTTCGAACTGCAGGCGAGCGACCAGCTCGACCTTGTCTTCCTTGTCCATGTGCGCGCTGGGCACCAGGTCGTCGCCGCGCAGCAGGGCCCAGTCCGCGGTCATCCGCGCGTCGAACTTGCCGTTGTCGCGCGGATGGTCGATACGCACCTTGTAGGTCAGGCTGCTCTTGCCCTTGGCCGGCTTCCAGACGCCGCGCTCGGCGCCACTCTGCTGCCAGGTGCCGTCGGTCTTGAAGTCGCTGTAGTAGCCCTTGTCGCCCAGGTTGAAGTCGAGGCTGCGAATCACCTCGCCCTTCTCCAGGGTCAGGCTGACCTCGGCCTGGTCGCTGCCCGGCAGGAAACGCACGAGATAATCCAGATCGACGCGCTTGGCGGCCCACGACGGGGCACTCAGGCCAAACAAAATAGCGGCGAGCAGCAACGGGCGGGCGGGCATCGATGAAGGCTCCATGGGCAACGGTGAATCGGTTGGACCCACGCCGGCCTGGAATCGCTCAACCGGCGCGGAAGATCAGGTGATCCTCCCAGTCCTCTTCCGCCACGCTGTCTTCGGCGAGCATGCGGCCGGACTGGGAAATGCGCTCGTGGTGGACGGCGTCGGGATCGCCGCAGACCAGATGATGCCACAGCGGCAGGTCCTTGCCCTCGCTGACCAGGCGGTAGGCGCAGGTCGGCGGCAGCCAGTGGAACTGGTCGGCCTGGGCGGGCGTGAGCTGGATGCAGTCCGGCACGTGCTGGCGGCGGTTGGCGTAGTCGCTGCAGCGGCAGGTCTGCAGGTCCAGCAGCTTGCAGGCGATGCGCGTGTAGTAGACGCTGCCGTCGTCCTCGTCCTCCAGCTTCTGCAGGCAGCACAGGCCGCAGCCGTCGCACAGCGACTCCCACTCCTCCGGGTCGAGCCGGTCGAGTGTCTTGTGTCTCCAGAAGGGTTCGACTTTGGCAGCCATGGCGGGGAAGGGCGACTGAAAAGGAGCGGCAGTCTAGCCCCTGGGACCGGTGCAGCCAAGCAGGGATGACTAGCGGTCGTCCCTGCCTGGACGGGGCATCAGCCCCGGCCGGCGGCGGCGACGATCAGCTGCTTCATCTCCACCACCGCGCCCTTGAAGCCAACGAACAGGGCATGGGCGACGATGGCGTGGCCGATGTTCAGCTCGTGCACGCCGGCGATGGCAGCCACCGGCTCGACGTTGTGGTAGTGCAGGCCATGACCGGCGTTGACGATCAGGCCATGTCCCAGGCCGCAGGCCACGCCGTCGCGGATACGCGCCAGCTCGCGGGCGGCCTCTTCCGGGGTGTGGGCGTCGGCGTAGCGGCCGGTGTGCAGCTCGATGGCCGGCGCGCCGATGCGCCGGGAAGCCTCGATCTGCCGCTCCTCGGCATCGATGAACAACGACACCTCGCAACCCAACCGGCTCAGGCGCTGCACCGCCGCCTTGATCCGCTCCTCCTGGCCGGCCACGTCCAGGCCACCCTCGGTGGTCAGCTCCTGGCGGGTCTCGGGCACCAGGCAGATGTGCTCGGGGCGGATCTGCTCGGCGAAGTCGAGCATGAAGTCGGTGACGCCCATCTCGAAGTTCATCCGCGTCTGCAGCACCTCCTTGAGCAGGCGCACGTCGCGCTCCTGGATATGCCGGCGATCCTCGCGCAGGTGCACGGTGATGCCGTCGGCGCCGGCTTCCTCGGCGTCCAGCGCGGCCTTGACCGGGTCCGGATAGCGGGTGCCGCGGGCCTGGCGCAGGGTGGCAACGTGGTCGATGTTGACCCCGAGGAGGATGCGGTTGGCTTCAGTCACGAGCGGGTTCCTTGAGTGTCATGAAGAGTTCGCGGCTGACCAGCGGTCGGCCGCCCAGGTGAGGGGCCAGGGCCTGGCGCATCAGGCGCTTGGCGGCAGCCAGGGCACCGGGGGCTGACCAGTCCGCGTCGGCCATGGCCAGCAGGTCGGCGCCCTGGAACAGACCAGGCTGCAGCTGGCCCACCGGCTCCAGGCCGGCGTCCGGCTGCAGGCGGTAGAGGCCGTCGACGGCGATGGGCTGGCCGGCGACGTCGATGTCCAGGGCGAAACCATAGCCCAGCTCGTCCAGCAGGCGCCATTCGAAGGCGCGCAGCAGCGGCTCCAGCGGCGGATCGGCGGCCAGCGCCTGCAGGGTCAGGGCGTAGTGCTCGAACAGGGCGGGATGGGCGTCCTCGGCGGGCAACAGGCGCAGCAGCAGCTCGTTGAGGTAGAGGCCACTGTACAGGGTCTGCCCCTGCAGCCACACGGCGAGGCCGGCGGCCTCCAGGCGCGCCACGTTCTTCAGCTCGCCGCGCCCACGCAGTTCCAGCTCCAGCGGGGCGAACGGCCGGGCCAGGCTGCCGGTCTTGCCGCGCGCGCCGCGCAGCACCGCACGCAGGCGTCCCCCGGGGGTGAGGAAGTCGACCAGCGCACTGGTTTCCTTGTAGGGCCGGCTGTGCAGGACGAAGGCCGGAAGCGCGCCGCTGTGCATGTTCAGACGGCCAGGGGAATGGAAGTCAGAAGTCGGTGTAGCCGAGCGACCGCAGCGCGCGCTCGTCGTCGGACCAGCCGCCCTTCACCTTGACCCAGAGGTTGAGCATCACCTTGGAATCGAACATGGTCTCCATGTCCTTGCGTGCATCCTGGCCGATGCGTTTGATGCGCTCGCCCTTGTCGCCGATGATGATCTTCTTCTGCCCGTCACGCTCCACCAGGATCAGGCCGTGGATGTGCAGGACGCGGCCTTCCTGCTTGAACTCCTCGATCTCCACGGTGATCTGGTACGGCAGCTCGGCGCCGAGCTGGCGCATGATCTTCTCGCGGATCAGCTCGGCAGCGAGGAAGCGGCTGGAACGGTCGGTGATCTGGTCTTCCGGATAGAAGTGCTCGGACTCCGGCAGGCGCTCGCCGACCAGCCGCTCCAGGGTGTCCAGGTTCTGCCCGTGCAGCGCGGAGATCGGCACGACCTCGGCCTGTGGCAGCTGGGTGGCCAGCCACTCCAGGTGCGGCAGCAGCTCGCTCTTGTCCTCCAGCCGATCGGCCTTGTTCACCGCCAGCAGGATCGGGCACTGCACATGCTGGACCTTCTCCAGCACCATCTGGTCCTCGTCGGTCCAGCGGGTGCGGTCGACCACGAACACCACCACGTCGACGTCCTTCAGGGCGGTGGAGGCGCTGCGGTTCATGTAGCGGTTGAGCGCCTTGTCGTTGTGCTTGTGCAGACCAGGGGTGTCGACGTACACCGCCTGCACCTCGCCCTCGGTCTTGATCCCGAGCATGTTGTGGCGGGTGGTCTGCGGCTTGCGCGAGGTGATCGCCAGCTTCTGCCCGAGGATGTGGTTGAGCAGGGTCGACTTGCCCACGTTGGGGCGGCCGACGATGGCGACATAGCCACAACGGGTCACGGGTGCGTCAGTCATGGCTGTTCTCCACGCCCAGGGCCACCAGCGCGGCGGCGGCGGCCACCTGCTCGGCGATGCGCCGGCTGGCGCCCTGCCCCTGGGTCTTGTCGGTGAGCAGCGCGATCTCGCACTGCACGAAGAAGGTGCGGCAATGCGGCTCGCCCTGGATGTCCACCACTTCGTAGCGCGGCAGCTCGGCGGCGCGGGACTGGAGGAACTCCTGCAGGCGGGTTTTGGGGTCCTTGTTGGTGTCCACCAGGGTCAGGCCATCCAGCTCGCCCGCCAGCCAGGCCAGGACCCGCGCGCGAGCCACGTCCATGCCGGCATCCAGGTAAATCGCACCGATCAGAGCTTCGAGGGCATCGGCGAGGATCGACTCGCGGCGGAAACCGCCGCTCTTCAGCTCGCCCGAGCCCAGCCGAAGATACTCGCCCAGTTCGAAACCCCGGGCCAGCACGGCCAGCGTCTCGCCCTTGACCAGGCGCGCGCGCAGGCGCGACAGCTGGCCCTCGCGGGCCTGCGGGAAGCGCTCGAACAGCGCCTCGCCGGCCACGAAGTTGAGGATGGCATCGCCGAGGAACTCCAGACGCTCGTTGTTGCGTCCGGCGAAACTGCGGTGGGTCAGCGCCAGGAGCATCAGCTCCTGGTTCTGGAAGGTGTGGCCGAGCTGACGCTCGAGGCGAGAGAGAGGGACACTCACGGCATGCGTACGCGGAATTCTTTGTCGAAATTGGCGACCAGGTCGAGATTCTGCACCAGCGGCTCACGCTTCTCGTATTTCAGATGAACCCTGAATTCGTTGTTCTCGACCTTGACCTCGAGGATGTCCTTCAGGTTGAGATCACGGATACCGTTGACCTGCATCATCTTGCCCATATGGACGTAAAACTCCGACACCGAACGAACATCGGCCGCGCGGTCGGTCTCCACCGACATGATCGCCTTCTCCATCGCCCAGTAGTCCATGTAGTGCGGGAACATCTTGAAGCCGGTACTGGCCAGGAATGCAACCACGGCCAGCACCATCAGCCAGCCCAGCATGGAAAGACCTTTCTGCGAGCGCGCAAACCTCATGATCGACCCCGACTTATCAGTATTGTTGTGATGACTATATACAAGGAGGCGCCATTCGATTGAACAGCGCCTCGCAATTTCCATCGATCAGCGGATCAGGCCGACCCTGGAGAAGTTTGGCAGGTTGCGCGACTTCGGATCGGGCCAGCTCATCCAGACGGCGAACGCCTTGCCGACGATGTTCTGGTCGGGAACCATCCCCCACAGCTCCTTCGGAATGGCGTCATCGTTCCAGTAGCGGCTGTCGTTGGAGTCGTCGCGGTTGTCGCCCATCATGAAGTAGTGCCCTTGCGGCACCACCCACTCGTCACCGCCGCGGATATTGCGATTCAGCAACTTGCGGATCATGTGCTCCGCTTCGCCGAGCTTTTCCTGGTACACCAGGGTACGCCCCAGTGACCCAGGCTCCTCGCCGAGGAACTGTTCGGCGACCGAATGGCCGTTCACCAGCAGACGCTTGTCGGTGGTGTAGCTGATGCGGTCGCCCGGCAGGCCGACCACGCGCTTGATGTAGTTGATGCTCGGATTGCTGGGGTAGCGGAACACCATCACGTCACCGCGCTGGGGGTCGCCCACATCGATGATCTTGGTATCGATCACCGGCAGGCGAATGCCGTAGGCGAACTTGTTGACCAGGATGAAATCCCCCACTTCCAGCGTGGGCTTCATCGAGCCGGAAGGAATCTGGAACGGCTCGAGCAGAAACGAGCGCAGCACCAGGACGATGGCCAACACCGGGAAGAAGGACTTGCCGTACTCGACCAGCAGAGGTTCCTTGTTCAGGCGCTGCAGCACCTGCTCGTCCGGCGCGGACACCTGGCCTTCGTAGCTGGCGATGGCGGCCCGCCGGCGTGGCGCCAGCAACAGCAGGTCGAGCAGAGCCAGAGCGCCGGATACCGCGACGGCGACCACCAGAAGCAACGGGAAGTTGAACGACATAGGTATTAACTATCCACCTTGAGTACGGCGAGGAAGGCTTCCTGTGGGATTTCCACGCTGCCCACCTGTTTCATCCGCTTCTTGCCGGCCTTCTGCTTCTCTAGCAGTTTTTTCTTACGGCTGACATCGCCGCCGTAGCACTTGGCCAACACGTTCTTGCGCAACGCCTTGACCGTGGTCCGGGCGATGATCTGTCCGCCGATGGCGGCCTGGATCGCGACATCGAACATCTGTCGCGGAATCAGTTCCTTCATCTTTTCGGTCAGCACACGGCCCTTCTGGTGGGCACGGTCGCGATGCACGATCAGCGCCAGGGCATCGACCTTCTCGCCGTTGATCATCACATCCAGACGCACCAGGTTGGCCGACTGGAAGCGATCGAAGCTGTAGTCCAGCGAGGCGTAGCCACGGCTCACGGACTTGAGGCGGTCGAAGAAATCCAGCACCACCTCATTCATCGGCAGGTCGTAGGAAACCTGAACCTGGCTGCTGAGGAATTGCAGGTCGCGCTGTACGCCACGCTTCTCGATGCACAGGGTGATGACGCTGCCCAGGTGCTCCTGCGGCACCAGGATATTGGCGCGCACGATGGGCTCGCGCATGTCGAGGATGCCTGCCGGGTCCGGCAGTTTGGAAGGGTTGTCGACGCTGAGCACGTCGCCATTCTTCATTTCCACTTCGAAAACCACGGTCGGCGCGGTGGTGATCAGATCCAGGTCGTATTCGCGCTCCAGGCGCTCCTGGATGATCTCCATGTGCAGCATGCCGAGGAAACCGATGCGGAAGCCGAAGCCCAGGGCGTCGGAGCTTTCCGGCTCGTACTGCAGCGCGGCGTCGTTCAGGGTCAGCTTCTGCAGGGCCTCGCGGAAGTCCTCGAAGTCGTCGGAGCTGACCGGGAACAGACCGGCGTAGACCTGCGGCTTGATGCGCTTGAAGCCTGGCAGTACCGCCACGTCCGGCGTGGTGGACAGAGTCAGGGTGTCGCCCACCGGCGCTCCGTGGATGTCCTTGATGCCGGCGATGATGAAGCCCACCTCGCCCGCCTTGAGGTCGTCGGTGGCGGTGTGTTTGGGCGTGAAGACGCCGACGCTGTCGACCTGGTGAATCTTGCCGGTCGACTTGACCAGCACCTTGTCACCCTTCTTGATCCGGCCGTGCTTGACCCGCACCAGCGAGACCACGCCCAGATAATTGTCGAACCAGGAATCGATGATCAGCGCCTGCAGCGGTGCCTCGATCTCGCCTTCCGGCGGCGGGATCACCTTGACCAGATGCTCCAGCACATCGATCACGCCCATGCCGCTCTTGGCACTGCAGGGCACGGCGTCGCTGGCGTCGATGCCAATGATGTGCTCGATTTCGTCCTTGACCCGCTCCGGCTCGGCCTGGGGCAGGTCCATCTTGTTCAGCACCGGCATGACCTCAAGGCCCTGCTCGATGGCGGTGTAGCAGTTGGCGACCGACTGCGCCTCCACGCCCTGGCCGGCATCCACCACCAAGATCGCGCCCTCGCAGGCCGCCAGGGAACGGCTCACCTCATAGGTGAAGTCCACATGGCCGGGGGTGTCGATGAAGTTCAGCTGGTAGGTCCTGCCGTCCTGCGCCGGGTAATGCAGGGTCACGCTGTGCGCCTTGATGGTGATGCCGCGCTCGCGCTCCAGATCCATGGAATCGAGCACCTGAGCCTCCATCTCCCGGTCGGAGAGGCCGCCACAGATCTGGATGAATCGGTCGGCCAGGGTCGACTTGCCATGATCGATGTGGGCGATGATGGAGAAATTGCGGATATGACTCAGGTCACTCACAGATCAGACACTCGAAAAGCCGCAGGCAGGCTGCCCGCCGAAAAATAGCCGGGAATTCTACCTGACCGGCAAGCACCGCGTCACGCTCGTGACGTGGACGGCGGACACAAAAAGGGCGGCCCAGGCCGCCCTCGTTGGTCACCGACCTCCCAACCAGACCTACTCGGCCAGTTTGAAGGTGATGAAGCTGGCCCGGCCCTGGCGCAGGACACGCATGGAAACCGAGCGATTGACCGGTAGATCCTTGGCCACCTGGGCGAAGGTCTTGGCCGAATCGATGGCCTGGTTGTTCAGGTGGGTGATCACGTCACCCGAACGCAGGCCGATCAGCGCCGCCGGGCCGCCCTGCACTTCCTTGATCACCACCCCGCCACGCAGGTCAAAGGCCTTCTTCTGCTCGGCGGTCAGTTCGACGACCGAAACACCCAGGCGGTTGCTGCTACGCTCCGCACCGGCCTGGCCCACCACCGGCATCTCGCCACTCTCTTCCGGGAGGGCCCCGATCTTCAGCTGGATGCGCTTGCGCTCACCCTCGCGCACAACTTCGAGGCTGGCCTCGCTGCCCGGCTTGAGAGCGCCTACCAGATGAGGAAGGTCGGCGGACATGACGATGGGCTGGCCATTGAGACTGAGAATCACGTCGCCGACCTGCAGGCCACCCTTGGCGGCGGGTCCGTCTTCCAGCACCTGGGCCACCAAGGCGCCGGCCGGCTTGTCCAAGCCGAAGGATTCGGCCAGGTCCTTGTTCACTTCCTGGATGACCACGCCCAGCCAGCCGCGGCTGACCTTGCCCTCGGACTTGAGCTGGTTGGCCACGTCCATCGCCACGTCGATCGGAATGGCAAAGGACAGGCCCATGAAGCCGCCGGAGCGGGTGAATATCTGCGAGTTGATGCCGACCACCTCGCCATCCAGGTTGAACAGCGGGCCGCCCGAGTTGCCGGGGTTGATCGCCACGTCGGTCTGGATGAACGGCACGTAGCTCTCGTTCGGCAGGCTACGGCCCTTGGCCGAGACGATACCGGCAGTGACCGAATGATCGAAGCCGAACGGCGAACCGATCGCCAACACCCACTCGCCGACCT
Source organism: Pseudomonas paralcaligenes (assembly GCF_019655855.1). Classification (GTDB taxonomy): domain Bacteria; phylum Pseudomonadota; class Gammaproteobacteria; order Pseudomonadales; family Pseudomonadaceae; genus Aquipseudomonas; species Aquipseudomonas paralcaligenes. The sequence continues at coordinate 186,179 of NZ_BPFX01000006.1, forward strand.
TGAGCGCCTGGGACTTGCCCAGCTTGACGGTCGGCAGCCCCTTGCCTTCGACCTTGAGCAGCGCCACGTCAGTACGCGGGTCCGCGCCGATCAGCTTGGCCTCCAGCTCGCTGCGGTCGGACAGGCGCACGATGATCTCGTCCGCATTGGCCACCACGTGGTTGTTGGTCAGTACGTAGCCGTCGTCGGAAATGATGAAGCCGGAGCCCAGCGACTGGGCCTCGCGCTGGCGACCGCCCTGCCCCCGCGGCACCTGCGGGATATTTCGCTCGAAGAACTCGCGGAACATGGGCGGCAGGCCCTCGAGATCGGGCACCTGGCCCTGGATCGCCACATCGCGCTGCGGCAAGTTCTGCCGGGTACTGATGTTCACAACCGCCGGCGAGGCCTGCTCGACCAGCTCGGTGAACTCAGGCAAATCGGCACGTGCGAGGGACATCTGCCCCAACAGCAGCAACGCGCACAGACCGGACAACGAGGATTTCAGACCAAGCATCGACTTCAGCTCCATCCACTCACAAAAGACAAGAAAAGGATTGCTGCCACTTATCGCTCAGAATCCTGACGCAAAAGAGCCGACCCGGAACGAAATGCTCGCCTCGGGTCGGCCCGGGAAAAACCGATTCACTGTGCCGAACTCTCGATAGCGGTCGCCGCCTGCATCGACATGGCCACACGCTCGGCGGTGCCCGCCGGGATTTCCCCGACCACCGTCACCATCATGTCGCCGTTGGTGGTGCTCATTCGCCGCGAGACCACGGCCGTGGGACCCAGCTGGCTACGCGCATCCTCCACCATCGACTCATGCAATGGTTCGAGGAACACCGTGAAACGGGCCAGACCATCGCCATAGAGGAGGCAGGCAAGGGGCTCGGCCGACGCTGGCGTGCTGCACTGCAGTGCCTGGCTCAGCTCGAAACCGGGCGGAACCCAGCCGGCCCGCCAGGATTGGGGCAATTCGGCCATCTTGATCAGTTTGACGGGCTTGCAGGTGTCGCTGGGGGCGAGCGCGGCATCGGCCATCTCGCCGCCCATTTCCAGGCTGACGAACTGGAAACGCTCCAGCAGCTGCCCCTTCTCGCTGATCAGCAGCGACTTGAGCGGCAGCGCGGTCGCGTCATCGAGATGCAGTTCGAATGCGTAGCGGTGCTGATCGCGCGGAATCAGGGCCAGCACGGTAGCGGGGCGACCCGCAACCCTGGAATGTCCCAGCACACGCAGGTCGTAACGCTGTTCCAGCTGGGAGGCGTCCAGTCCACGGGCCGGCCACTGCGCATCCACCACCTGCTCGGCCAGCGCGCCGCTCATGCACTGCGGCTTGCCATTGACACGCAGCACTTCCTGGGCGGGACCGTCCAGCTGCAACAGCCGCTCGGTCATGCCAGCTTCGCCACCCTTGCGCCAGATGCCATGGGTGGAAAAGCTGCCATTCCTTTCGTAGATGAAGGTGCCTTTGAAACTCTCTCGATCGGACTGTGCCAATCGTTGCAACCAGCTCTCGGCAGCTTGCGCAGGAAGAACCAGGCAGCTGCCGACCAGTGCGATAAGGGGGATGACGCGCATGTACTCTCTCAGCGATTTTCCAGACTGGCAGCCCGAGCATACGGCAATGCGGAATCGCTACCGGTGGCGGCAGCCTGCTGGGCATGCTGGCGCAGGTAAGCGGGCAGACGCTGCTCATGCCAGCCCGAACCTGCCTGCTCGGTGCTGCGCACCAGCGGCGATGCCGCTTCGGGAGTATAGCCTGCCAGTACGGCCGGCCCCTGCACCTGAGGCAAGGTCAGGCCGGGTTGCGCGCCTTGCTGCTGCGCCAGTTGCGCACCGCCCAGTTCGTCCTGGTTGTAGAAGCGCACGCCGGCGAGCACGGCCAGGGTCACCGAGGCAGCTACCGCGACGCGTCCGACCATGCGCCAGGGAGCGCGGTTCGCCGGCTTGGGCAGCGCCTCATCGGCCAGCGCGGCGGATACCGCGGCCGCGATATCAAGGCGCGGCTCCAGCAGCTCCTTGTGCATCACCGCACGAGCGATCTGGTAACGGGACCAGGTGCCGCGCAGCTCCGCATCGTCGCCGGCAGCCGCCAGCACTCGACGCAACTCCAGTTCGTCCGCTTCGTTATCCATCACCGCGGACAGCGATTCCTGCAGGGCTTCACGACTCATGGTGTTTCCTCTCTTGGCTGTCGCCGCTGTCTCACATTCAAACTTCCTGCAGCAGCGGCTGCAGGGCTTTGTCGATGGCTTCGCGGGCTCGAAAGATTCGCGAACGCACGGTGCCGACCGGACACTGCATGACGCTCGCAATGTCCTCGTAACTCAGACCGTCGAACTCGCGCAACGTCAGCGCCGTGCGCAGATCCTCGGGCAACTGCTGTATGGTCCGGTGCACGGTGGCCTCGATCTCATCCCGCAACATCGAACGCTCAGGTGACTCGATGTCCTTAAGCGCATGATCCCCGTCGTAGAACTCCGCATCCTCTGCGCTGACATCGCTGTCCGGCGGACGCCGGCCGCGCGATACCAGATAATTCTTCGCCGTGTTGATGGCGATGCGGTACAGCCATGTATAGAAGGCGCTGTCACCGCGGAAATTACCAAGCGCACGATAAGCCTTGATGAAGGCTTCCTGGGCGACATCCTGCGCCTCGTGGCTGTCGTGAACGAAGCGCACCACCAGACCTAAAATCTTGTGCTGGTACTTGAGAACCAACAGATCGAAGGCCCGTTTGTCGCCGCGCTGCACCCGCTCGACCAACTGCTGATCGTCTTCCTGGGCTAGCATGAATACTCCTCGTTCGTTCCGGAGGAGATAGGCGTCGGCCAGTCCGTCGATCTGCCAAGATAGACTCGGGCGTTGCGCAAAAGTTCTCCCCTCCGAATAAGCTTTGCGCGGCGTCTCTGGTGCCTTGCAAAGCGTCACAGCGTGGCCGGTCCGACCGCTGCATGAATAATCTGGCCACCGGGGCCATCGCACCAATACGACAGCCACTTTCGGCAACTGTCTTTGGAACTTGAACGACTAAGAAAAGTTCCAGAGCGTTCTTCTCTGTCATAAGCGCCGCTATTGTGCCGCCCACCCCCTCGATATACTAGGCGCCGCCCTTCCACCTGCGGGACCAGTAGTAGATGAGCCGACACTATCAGCACGACGTTCTGGTCATAGGCAGTGGTGCCGCCGGCCTGACACTGGCCCTGACGCTGCCCGCGCATCTGCGCGTCGCCGTGCTGAGCAAGGGCGACCTGGCCAACGGCTCCACCTACTGGGCCCAGGGCGGTGTCGCCGCGGTGCTGGACGATACCGACACCATCGAGTCCCACGTCAGCGATACCCTGAACGCCGGCGGCGGCCTGTGCCGCGAGGAGGCCGTGCGCTTCACCGTAGAACACAGCCGCGAGGCGATCCAGTGGCTGATCGAGCAGGGCGTGCCCTTCACCCGCGACGATGAGCAGGACCGCGAGGATGGCGGCTTCGAGTTCCACCTCACCCGCGAGGGCGGCCACAGCCACCGGCGCATCATCCATGCCGCCGACGCCACCGGCGCGGCCATCTTCAACACCCTGCTGGAGCAGACACGCAAGCGCGCCAACATCGAGTTGCAGGAGCAGCGCGTGGCGGTGGACCTGATCACCGAGCGCAAGCTCGGCCTGCCGGGCCAGCGCTGCGTCGGCGCTTACGTCCTCAACCGCAGCAGCGGCGAGGTGGATACCTACCACGCGCGCTTCGTGGTGCTCGCCACCGGTGGGGCGGCCAAAGTCTACCTTTATACCAGCAATCCGGACGGCGCCAGCGGCGACGGCATCGCGATGGCCTGGCGCGCCGGTTGTAGGGTCGGCAATCTGGAGTTCAACCAGTTCCACCCGACCTGCCTCTACCACCCCCAGGCCAAGAGCTTCCTGATCACCGAGGCCCTGCGCGGAGAAGGGGCGCACCTCAAGCTGCCCAACGGCGAGCGCTTCATGGAGCGCTTCGACGAGCGCGCCGAACTCGCCCCGCGCGACATCGTCGCCCGCGCCATCGACCACGAGATGAAACGCCTCGGCATCGACTGCGTTTACCTGGACATCAGCCACAAGCCGGCCGAGTTCGTGAAGTCGCACTTCCCCACCGTGCACGAACGCTGCCTGCAGTTCGGCATCGACATCACCCGCCAGCCCATCCCGGTGGTGCCGGCGGCGCACTACACCTGCGGCGGCGTGGTGGTCGATCGCCACGGCTGCAGCGACGTACCGGGGCTCTACGCCATCGGCGAGACCAGCTTCACCGGCCTGCACGGCGCCAACCGCATGGCCAGCAACTCGTTGCTGGAATGCTTCGTCTATGCCCGCTCGGCGGTCGAGCACATCGTTTCCCAGCTCGACAATGTGGCGATGGCGCCGGCGCTGCCGGCCTGGGACGCCAGCCAGGTGACCGACTCGGACGAGGACGTGATCATCGCCCACAACTGGGACGAGCTGCGGCGCTTCATGTGGGACTACGTGGGCATCGTGCGTACCAACAAGCGCCTGCAGCGCGCCCAGCACCGAGTGCGCCTGCTGCTGGACGAGATCGACGAGTTCTATTCCAACTACAAGGTCAGCCGCGACCTGATCGAGCTGCGCAACTTGGCCCAGGTCGCCGAGCTGATGATCGAGTCGGCGATGCGCCGCCGCGAGAGCCGCGGCCTGCACTACACCCTGGACTACCCGGACCTGCTGCCCGAGGCCCGCGACACTATCCTGGTGCCGCCCATCTACGCCGGCTGAACTTCAGGCGCACCCGCAGGCGCCTGTGCGCGTCACGGGCCATCGCATCGCGCCCGATGCAGAGCCCGCGGATGCGGCGCTCGCCCACCAGGCGGAAGCGCAGCACCACAGCCACCGGCAGCGCCAGGCTGTCCGGCCTCAGCTGCACCGCCTGCCAGCCATCGCGGCGATTGAACAACTGCCAGCCACCCTCGTCGCGGCGCAGGCCGGTGAAGGCCGCGGGATGGGTCAGCAGGATCTGCCGCGGCAGCACCCAGGCGCCGTGCAGCAGGCAGGCAGCGGCGCCGAGCAGCGCGCCCCAGAGTGGAAGGTCGATGAGGAACAGCGTCGCCAGCGCCAGGACCAGCGCCGCGAGGTAGGCCGCCAGCAGCAGGCGCGAGGCCTGCCACCGGCATTCGAAGCGGTCACTTGGGTTGGACACGGTCCAGGATCATCCGCACCATGTGGCGCAGGTCGGGGTCTTCCGGCTCGCCGCGCTGCATGAACCAGCCGAACATGTCCTGGTCCTCGCACTCCAGCAGCTTGCGGAATCGGGCCTGGTCCTCGGCGTCCAGGCCGGGATAGACCTCCTTGACGAAGGGCACCAGCAGCACGTCCAGTTCCAGCATGCCGCGGCGGCTGTGCCAGAAGAGGCGGTTGAGTTCGGTAGCGTCGGCCATGCAGCGGCTCCTGTGCAAAGGGGCGCAGTATAACGGCGGGCGGCGTGCTCGGCACCCGCTGACAAGGCGACGGGTGGCCTCTATGATGACCGCCTGACTTTCCAACCAGCGATCGCCCATGGCCGACTCCGCCTTCTTCACCCCCCTGACCCACGAGGCCCTGCTCGCCGTGCGCGGCCCGGACGCCGCCAAGTTTCTCCAGGGGCAGCTCACCTGCAACCTCAATTACCTCGACGAACGGACCTCCAGCCTGGGCGCCCGCTGCACGCCCAAGGGCCGCATGGTGTCCAGCTTCCGCATCCTTCAGGAGGGCGACGGCTACCTGCTGGCGATGGCCGCCGAGCTGCTGGAACCGCAACTGGCGGACCTGAAGAAATACGCGGTGTTCTCCAAGTCGACGCTCGGCGACGAGTCCGCCGCCTGGGCGCGCTTCGGCCTGAGCGACGGCGATGACGCTCTGCTCGCCCTGGGCCTGGAGCTGCCGCAGCAGGCCGACGCCGTGGCCCGAGCCAACGGCCTGATCGCCATCCGCCTGCCCGGCGGACGTGCCGAACTGTGGGCCCCGGCGGAGCAGGCCGGGAGCCTGCGCGACCAGCTTGCCGCACAACTGCGCGAAGCCCCGCTGGACGACTGGCTGCTCGGCCAGGTGCGCGCCGGCGTCGGCCAGGTGTTCGGCGCCACGCGCGAGCTGTTCATCCCGCAGATGATCAACCTGCAGGCGGTCGGCGGCGTCAGCTTCAAGAAAGGCTGCTATACCGGTCAGGAAATCGTCGCGCGCATGCAGTACCTGGGCAAGCTCAAGCGCCGCCTGCAGCGCCTGAAACAGAGCCAGAGTGAAATCCCGGCGCCGGGCACCGCACTGTTCTCGCCGGTGCACGGCTCCAGCGTCGGCGAGGTGGTGCTCGCCGCCGCGACGGAGAATGGCGCCGAGCTGCTGGCGGTGCTGCAGGAAGACGCGGTGGCCGATGGCCGCATCCAGCTCGGCAGCCCCGACGGCCTCGCGCTGGAATTGCTGGAAATGCCCTACCAGTTGGACGCGGATCGCGAAATCCAGCGCTAGGTAAAAAAAGCTGATGCACGATCCCGGGCAAACGCGGTACAACCCGGGCAGACCTGAACGAAAGCCCGCATCCGTCCCCGACGGACGCAGGCGAGCGACCCGAGAACAGAAATGAGCAAGCTTGCCGAAAAAGTCCAAGAGGAACTGATCCAGGCCATCGACAACGATGATCTGGTGCTGCCGACGCTGCCCGAGGTGGCGCTCAAGGTGCGCGAGGCGGTCGAGGACCCGAACATCAGCATCCCCGCCCTCAGCAAGGTGATCGGCAACGACGCGGCCCTGGCCGCGCGCATCATCAAGGTGGTCAACAGCCCGCTGCTGCGCACCAGCAAGGAGATCACCGACCTGCAGATGGCGGTCAGCCGCCTGGGCATCAACTACACCTGCAACCTCGCCACCGGCCTGGCCATGGAACAGATGTTCCAGGCCACCAGCGACGTGGTCGACCGCAAGATGCGCGAAGTGTGGAACAAGAGCACCGAGATCGCCGGCATCTGCCACGTGCTGTGCCGCCACTACACCCGACTGGCGCCCGACCAGGCCACCCTGGCCGGCCTGGTGCACCAGATCGGCGTGCTGCCGATCCTGACCTACGCCGAGGAGCACAACGCCCTGCTGGCGGACTCGATCAGCCTCAACCATGTGATCGAGCGCATCCACCCGATCATCGGCGACCGCATCCTGCGCGCCTGGGAATTCCCCGAGCCCATCGCCATGGTCCCCGGCCAGCACCTGGACTTCACCCGCAACTCGCCCAAGGCCGACTACGTGGACATCGTCCAGGTCGCCACCCTGCAGAGCTACCTGGGCAGCGAGCACCCCTACACCCAGCTGGACTGGAGCAAGATTCCGGCCTTCGCCAAGCTCGGCCTCGACCCGAACGTGGACATGCAGGCCGACGACGACCTCTCGGCCGCCATGGAGGCCGCCGCCAGCATGCTGAAGTGATCGGCGGCGCTCTTCGCGCGCACTGACTAGACTGCAGGCAGGCCCGGCGGCGTCCCCGCCCCGGGTGGCGATTCGCGCCACGGCCGGGCGGCCCGTGCCCGGTCCGGCCCAGGCAAAGGAAGTGCGCCATGCGTCTGCTGTCTCTGGTCCTCACCCTGCTGATCACGCTTCCCTGCGCCGCCGACGAGATTCGCCTGACCAATGGCGAGTGGCCGCCCTACCTCAGCCAGAACCTGCCGCACCACGGCGTCGCCTCGCGCATCGTCGAGGAGGCCTTCGCCCTGGAAGGCGTGCGGGTGCAATGGGAGTTCCACCCCTGGGCCAGGGCCCTGCACAAAGCCGAAAAGGGCACCAGCGACGGTAGCGCGGTATGGCTGCGCAGCCCCGGGCGCGAAGAAGCGTTCTTCATCAGCGACCCGGTGGTGGAAAGCGGCTACTACCTGTTCCACCGCAAGGATCGCCCCCTCGACTGGCAGGAGGTCGCCGACCTCGCGTCCCTGCGCATCGGCGGCGCCATCCACTACGACTACGGCGAGGCCTGGCGCCAGGCCGAGCGCGAAGGCCGGCTCAAGGTCAAGCGCGTCAGCAGCGAGGAACAGAGGCTGCGCATGCTGCTGGCCGGCCGCCTGGACGTGTTCCCGATGGACAAGGTGGTGGCCTTCGACATGCTCCACGGCCGCTTCAGCCGGGAGGAGCGCGCCAGGCTGAGCTTCCACCCCCAACCGCTGCACCGGGACAGCCTCCACCTGCTGCTATCGAAGAAGATACCGGGCAACGAGGTGCGCCTGCAGCGCTTCAACCGCGGCCTCCAGCAACTCAGGGAGAGCGGCAGGGTCGCCCGCTATCTGATGGACATCCAGCGCCCGCTGAGCCTCGCTCGGTAGTGGCGCGCCACCTGGCACGAAGTTCGCTTCCGGCCCTGACGATGTGGGTGCGGCACTACGACTTGCAAATGGCCGACTAGGGTTCCGGCTCGTCCACCACGACGAGCGGCTGGTCCGAGAGTGGGCGACCCCGACAGGGGTTACACGGCGGGACAAAAGCCCGGGAGAACGACAGGCATGGCCGCCGCCCCGTCTCCCGTCCACTGTCCCGAGGTCATTCATGCCGAACCGCCTGCTGTGCGCCCTTCTCCTCCTGCTCCTGCTGCAACCCGCCCACGCCGCTCCCGAGCAACGCCCGTTCAAGGTCTGCTGGTCGGTCTACGCCGGCTGGATGCTGTGGGGCTACATGGCCGAACAGGGCATCGTCGACAAGTGGGCGAAGAAGTACGGCATCGAGATCCAGGTCCGCCAGGTGCCGGACTATGTCGCCTCCATCGAGCAGTACACCGCCAATCAGTACGACGCCTGCGCCATGACCAACATGGACGCCCTGACCATTCCCGCCGCCGCCGGCGTGGACTCCACCGCGCTGATCGTCGGGGACTTCTCCGCGGGCGCCGACGGCATCTTGGTACGCGGCGGCAGCAAGGACCTGAAGGACCTCAAGGGCAAGACCATCCTGCTGGTGGAGAACTCGGTGTCCCACTACCTGCTCAGCCGCGCCCTGGAATGGGCCCACCTGCAGCCCGGCGACGTGAAGATCGAGAACGTCTCGGACAAGGACCTCGCCCAGGTCTGGCGCAGCGGCCGGGGCGACGCGGTGGTGACCTGGAACCCGATCCTCTCCGAGCTGCGCCAGGACGGCGACAGCGTACAGGTGTTCAGTTCGCGCCACGTGCCTGGCGAGATTCTCGACCTGCTGGTGGTCAACAGCCAGACCCTGGCCCAGCACCCGGAACTAGGCCGCGCGCTCACCGGCGCCTGGTTCGAGGGCATGCGCCTGATGGGCCTGCCGACGCCCGCCGGGGCGGCCGCGCGCGCCAGGATGGCCGACGCGGCGGGCGCCACGCCCGCGGACTTCGACGAACAGCTGCGCACCATCCGTTCCTTCTATGCACCGCGCTCGGCGGTGGCCTTCGCCCGTGGCGAGAAGATGCCTGCCCTGATGGAGCGCGTGGCCGGCTTCGCCGACGCCCAGCGCCTGCTCGGCGAGGGCAAGGGCCTGCAACGCCTGGGCATCGCCTTCAGCGACGACCGGGTGCTGGGCAACCGCTCGCAGATCATGCTGCGCTTCGACCCGGCCTACATGCAGCTCGCCGCCGACAACTAGCTCTGAGCACCAATAACGACCACCACGCACCGATTTCGCGCACGCCGGCGCCCCGTGCCGGCCCCCGCGCCCTACCAGGGCGCGGTTTGCGCCGACTGGCACGATGTTCGCTTTAGCCCAGTCATGCAGAAGCACCCCTGCCGGGGCGCGGCACTACAACTTGCAATGGCCGACTAGGGTTCCGGCCCGTTCACCGCGACGGGTGTCTGGTCCGAGAGTTGGCGACCTCGACAGGGGTTACACGGCGGGACAAAAGCCCGGGAGAACGCGCCACCTGATCCGTCAGGCCAGTGCCGCGCCGCTCCTGCCCGCATCCCTAGAACTGGAGGTCCATCCATGCGCAAGTCCCTGTCCTCGCTGATCGCCGCCGGCCTCGCCGCCACCCTGAGTCTCTCCGCCCAGGCCGCCCCCAAGACCGACTTCAGCGTCTGCTGGACCATCTACGCCGGCTGGATGCCGTGGGAATACGGCGCCACCCAGGGCATCGTCGACAAGTGGGCGAAGAAGTACGGCATCAGCATCGACGTGGTGCAGCTCAACGACTACGTGGAGTCGATCAACCAGTACACCGCCGGCCAGTTCGACGGCTGCACCATGACCAACATGGACGCCCTGACCATCCCCGCCGCCGGGGGCGTGGACAGCACCGCCCTGGTGATCGGCGACTTCTCCAACGGCAACGACGGCATCGTGATCAAGGGCGAGAAGAAGACCCTGGGCGACCTCAAGGGCCAGAACGTCAACCTGGTCGAGCTGTCCGTCTCCCACTACCTGCTGGCCCGCGGCCTGGAGCGCGCCGGGCTGAGCGAGAAGGACCTGAAGGTGGTCAACACCTCCGACGCCGACATGGTCGCCGCCTTCGCCACCAACGATGTGCAGGCCGTCGCCACCTGGAACCCGCTGCTGGCCGAGATCGAGGCCACTCCGGGCGTGACCAAGGTGTTCGACTCCAGCCAGATCCCCGGCGAGATCATCGACCTGATGGTGGTCAACAGCGAGACCCTGAAGGACAACCCCACCCTGGGCAAGGCGCTGACCGGCGCCTGGTACGAGATCATGGCGGCGATGAGCGCCGACTCCGCCGCAGGCATGGCTGCCCGCGAGCACATGGCCAAGGCCTCCGGCACCGACCTGGCCGGCTACGAGGCGCAGCTGGCCGCGACCAAGATGTTCTACAGCGCCAAGGACGCGGTGGCCTTCGCCACCAGCGCGAAACTGCCGGCGACCATGACCAAGGTGGCCGAGTTCTCCTTCGCCCACGGCCTGCTCGGCGAAGGCGCGCAAAGCGCCGAAGCCATCGGCATGGCCTTCGCCAAGGGCGTCACCACCGGCGACAAGGGCAATCTCAAGCTGCGCTTCGACCCGACCTACATGCAGATGGCGGCCGACGGCGCGCTGTAAGGCCTGACGACACCTGTGGGAGCGGGCTTGCCCGCGATCGCGGCCAAGGCCGCTCCCACACCTGCGAGAGACTGCCATGCGCCTGATCAACCGACACCCGGACCGCGGCGGCCGCCTGCTGCTGATCCTGCTGCCCTTCGCCCTGCTGCTGTTCGCCTATTTCACCGGCTCGGCGGCGCGGCAGGCGGAGAACCCCAACGACAAGCTGCTGCCGAGCGCTTCGCAGATGGCGAGCGCGCTGGACCGCCTGGCCTTCACCGAGGACAAGCGCACCGGCGGCTACCTGTTCTGGCAGGACAGCGCGGCGAGCCTCAAGCGCCTGGGCATGGGCATCGGCATCGCCGCCCTGGCAGGGCTCACCCTCGGCATCGCCGCCGGCGTGCTGCCCCTGTTCCGCGCGCCGCTGTCGCCGCTGCTGACCGTGCTGTCGATGGTGCCGCCGCTGGCGATCCTGCCGATCCTGTTCATCGTCTTCGGCCTGGGCGAGCTGTCCAAGGTGATGCTGATCGTCATCGGCATCACCCCGGTGCTGGCCCGCGACCTGGAGCAGCGCGCCCGGGAGATTCCCGGCGAGCTGCTGATCAAGGCGCAGACCCTCGGCGCCAGCACCTGGACGCTGATCCTGCGCGTGGTCCTGCCGCAGCTGCTGCCGCGCCTGCTGATCGCCCTGCGCCTGGTGCTCGGCTCGGCCTGGCTGTTCCTCATCGCCGCCGAGGCCATCGCCAGCACGGACGGGCTCGGCTACCGCATCTTCCTGGTCCGCCGCTACATGGCGATGGACGTGATCCTGCCGTACGTGGTGTGGATCACCCTGCTCGCCTGGCTGATGGACCTGGGGCTGCGCCAGCTCACCCGCCTGTGCTTCCCCTGGTACGAAGGAGCCAAGGCATGAGTTTCATCCAGGTCAACAACGTCTGGCAGCAGTACGGCGACCAGGTCGTGCTGGAGCGGCTGAACCTGATCGTGCGCGAAGGCGAGTTCTGCACCCTGGTCGGCGCCTCCGGCTGCGGCAAGTCCACCTTCCTGCGCCTGCTGCTGGGCCAGGAGCGGCCGAGCCGCGGCGAAATCCTCCTGGCCGGCCAGCCGCTGGCCGCCGAACCGGACGCCAGCCGCGGGGTGGTCTTCCAGCGCTACTCGGTGTTCCCCCACCTGAGCGTGCTGGACAACGTCGCCATCGGCCTGGAACTGCCGCGCTCGCCCCTGCTCGGCCGGCTGTTCGGCGCGGCCAAGCGCGAGGCCCGTGCCCAGGCCGAGGCGGTGCTGCGCAAGGTCGGCCTCGGCCACGCCCTGGACAAGTACCCCAGCCAGCTCTCCGGCGGCATGCAGCAGCGCCTGGCCATTGCCCAGGCGCTGATCATGAAGCCGCGCGTGCTGCTGCTCGACGAGCCCTTCGGCGCCCTCGACCCGGGCATCCGCAAGGACATGCACGCCCTGCTGCTGGAGCTGTGGAGCGAGACCCGGCCGACCGTGTTCATGGTCACCCACGACCTGTCGGAAGGCTTCAGCCTCGGCACCCGACTGCTGGTGTTCGACAAGACCCGCGTCGACCCGCACGCGCCCAACGCCTTCGGCGCGCGCATCACCTACGACATCCCCCTCAACGCCGACCGCCGCGCCACAAGCGCCGCGCTCGACACGCTGCCGGCCCAGCTGGTCGACAGCCTGCAACCCACTACCCAAGGAGCCTGAGCATGACTGCCTCTCTCGCCCTGCGCCCCACCCTCTACGAGGAGACCGTCCCCGGTGGCGGCCACACCTCCTTCGTGCTCAAGCGCGGCCAGCTGCTGCGCATCACCGACCTTGAAGGCGGCGCCAACGTCAGCCTGCTGCTGCTCTCCGCCGCCGAGAAGAGCGAGCGCCTGAACCTGCCGGACACCCTCAAGTGTCAGCACACCGCCAGGCTCACCGCCGGCCACTGCCTGTACTCGGACATGGGCCGCGTGCTCGCCGCCGTCACCGCCGACACCTGTGGCTGGCACGACAGCTTCGGCGGCGTGCTCAACGCCGCGGAAACGGCGGAGAAATACGGTCAGGGCCGCTACCAGGAACTGCGCAACGGCTTCTTCCGCAACGGCGAGGACAACCTGCTGGTGGAAATGGGCAAGTGGAACCTGAACCTGCAGGACCTGCTGATGACCCTCAACCTGTTCAGCAAGGTGACGGTCGACGAAGGCGGCCGCTTCCACTTCGAGCCCGGCAACTCCAGGGCCGGCGACTACGTCGAGCTGTATGCGCCGATGGACTGCCTGGTGGTGCTCACCGCCCTGCAGCACCCGCTGGACCCCAACCCGCTCTACGCGCCCAGGCAGGTGCAACTGAGCTGGAGCAAGGTCGAGAGCGACGGCATCAGCGTGCTCTGCCGCACCTCGCGCCCGGAGAACGGCCGCGGCTTCCACAACACCGAACGCCTGTACCTGTGAGGACACCGACCATGAGCCTTACTGCCAGCACCAAGCACGCCGCCAGCGCCGCCTTCCGCCACGTCATCCCGGCCGGCGAACCCTACCTGTTCGAAGTCAGGGCCGGACAGACCCTGCGCCTGCTCGACCTGGAGGGCAACCAGGCCGTCGACACCCTGTTCTACAGCGCCCGCAACCCGCGCGAGCGCTACGACCCGCAACGTACCCTGCGCAAGCAGAACGGCGCCTACCTGACCACCGGCACGGTGCTCTGGTCCAACCTGGGCAACCCGCTGCTGACCATCGTCGCCGACACCTGCGGCCGCCACGACACCCTCGGCGGCGCCTGCGCCCAGGAGAGCAACACGGTCCGCTACGCCCTCGACAAGCGCTACATGCACAGCTGCCGCGACAACTTCCTGCGCGCCAGCCTGCGCGACGGCCGCCTGGAGAAACGCGACATCGGCGCCAACATCAACTTCTTCATGAACGTGCCGGTGACCCCCGAGGGCGGCCTGACCTTCGAGGACGGCATCTCCGCCCCGGGCAAGTACGTCGAACTGGAGGCGCACATGGACGTCATCGTGCTGATCTCCAACTGCCCGCAGCTGAACAACCCCTGCAACGGCTGGAACCCGACCCCGGCCGAGGTGCTGGTATGGGACTGAAAAAAGGTAGCCCGGATGCAACCCGGAAAGCCGGCAACGCCCCGCCCCGGATTGCATCCAGGCTACGGCGCTGGCTGTTCCTGCTGTGCCAGAGCCGCTCGGGGCAGTGCCTGGAGCACAAGGCTCCACCCCATCCGTGACGGTGCGCTGCCTCTGTGCAAACACCTGTGGGAGCGGACTTGTCCGCGAGCTTTTACCAGGCCAAGTTCGCGGACAAGTCCGCTCCCACGGTGATTGGTTCACCAATGAAATCAGCCGGTTACTTTATGTTTGATAGAAGCGAGCCTGCGCTGATCCACCACCCCGGACGACCGGGGTGCAGACCGAATGACGGCGGGACGGCCCGCCACCCCATGAGGCAAACCTCATGTTCGACACACTGCTGATCGCCAACCGCGGCGCCATCGCCTGCCGCATCCTGCGCACCCTGCGCCAGCTCGACGTGAAAGGCGTCGCCGTCTATTCCGAGGCGGACGCCGCCAGCCTGCACATCCAGCAGGCCGACGAGGCCCACTCCCTGGGCGAAGGCCCGGCCGCGCAGACCTACCTGGTGGTCGACAAGATTCTGGGCATCGCGAAGCGCAGCGGCGCCCGAGCCATCCACCCCGGCTACGGCTTCCTCTCCGAGAACGCCGCCTTCGCCGAAGCCTGCGAGGCCGCCGGTATCGCTTTCGTCGGGCCGACGCCGGAACAGCTGCGCGTGTTCGGCCTCAAGCACACCGCCCGCGCGCTGGCCAAGCAGCACGGCGTGCCGCTGCTGGAAGGCACCGAACTGCTGGAAGACCTCGACGCCGCGCTGGCCGCCGGTGAGCGGGTCGGCTACCCGGTGATGCTCAAGAGCACCGCCGGCGGCGGCGGCATCGGCATGCGCGTGTGCCGCAGCGCGGAGGAGCTGAGCGACGCCTTCGACGCGGTCAAGCGCCTGGGGCAGAACAACTTCAGCGACAGCGGCGTGTTCATCGAGAAATACATCCAGCGCGCCCGCCACCTGGAAGTGCAGGTGTTCGGCGACGGCCACGGCGAGGTGCTGGCCATGGGCGTGCGCGACTGCTCGGTGCAGCGGCGCAACCAGAAGGTGCTGGAGGAAACCCCGGCGCCCAACCTACCGGCCGGCATGGCCGAGGAACTGTGCGCGGCGGCCATCGAGCTGGCCAGGGCGGTCAGCTACCGCAGCGCCGGCACCGTCGAGTTCGTCTACGACAGCGAGGCCGAGCGCTTCTACTTCCTCGAAGTGAACACCCGCCTGCAGGTGGAGCACGGCGTCACCGAACAGGTGTGGGGCGTCGACCTGGTGCGCTGGATGATCGAGCTGGCCGCCGGCGACCTGCCGCCACTGGCCGAACTGGCGAAGACACTGCAACCCAACGGCCACGCCATCCAGGCGCGGCTATACGCCGAGGACCCGGGCCGCGACTTCCAGCCCAGCCCCGGCCTGCTCACCGCCGTGCAATTCCCGGCAGCCGACGGCAAGGCCCTGCGCATCGACACCTGGGTCGAGGCCGGCTGCGAGATACCGCCCTACTTCGACCCGATGATCGCCAAGCTGATCGCCTGGGCACCGAGCCGCGCCGAGGCCGCCGCCGCGCTGGACCGGGCGCTGGCCGGCTCGCTGCTGTACGGCGTGGAGACCAACCGCGACTACCTGCGGCAGATCATCGAGGACGCCCCCTTCGCCAGCGGCTCGCCCTGGACCCGCTGCCTGGAAGGCCTGGTCTACCGGGCCGACACCTTCGAGGTGCTGTCCGCCGGCACCCAGACCACGGTGCAGGACTACCCCGGCCGCCTCGGCTACTGGGCCGTCGGCGTGCCGCCCTCCGGGCCGATGGACGACCGCGCGCTGCGCCTGGGCAACCGCCTGCTCGGCAACGACGAGGGCGCCGCCGGCCTGGAAATCACCATGAGCGGCCCGCTGCTGCGCTTCAACACCGACGCCGTGGTGGCGGTGACCGGCACGACCATCCCGCTGAGCGTGGACGGCGCCCCACAGCCGATGAACACCGCGCTGCTGGTCGAAGCCGGCAGCACCCTGGCCCTCGGCACCCTCGCCGGCAGCGGCGCGCGCAGCTACCTGTGCCTGCGCGGCGGCCTGCAGGTACCGGAGTACCTGGGCTCGCGGAGCACCTTCACCCTCGGCCAGTTCGGCGGCCACGGCGGCCGCGCCCTGCGCGCCGGCGACGTGCTGCATCTGCCGCCCCTGGCCGACCGCCAGGCCGGCGCGCGCCTGCCCGCCGGGCTGTGCACCGAACTGCCCGCCGTGCGCCAGCTGCGGGTGATCTACGGTCCCCACGGCGCGCCGGAATACTTCACCCCGGCTTACATCGACACCTTCCTCGCCACCGACTGGGAAGTGCACTTCAACTCCAGCCGCACCGGCGTGCGCCTGATCGGCCCGAAACCGGAGTGGGTGCGCGACAGCGGAGGCGAGGCCGGACTGCACCCGTCGAACATCCACGACAACCCCTACGCCATCGGCGCGGTGGACTTCACCGGCGACATGCCGGTGATCCTCGGCCCGGACGGCCCCAGCCTGGGCGGCTTCGTCTGCCCGGTGACCATCATCGAGGCCGACCTCTGGCAGCTCGGCCAGCTCAAGGCCGGCGACAAGGTGCGCTTCGTGCCGGTGGACATCACCACGGCGCGGGAACTGGCGCAGGCGCGTAACGCGGAGACCGTGCTTCTCTCCCCTCTCCCTCTGGGAGAGGGGGCGGGGGTGAGGGACCTCTCAGCGCACACCGATCGTCCCTCACCCCAACCCTCTCCCAAAGGGAGAGGGGGCTGGTCCGTGGATGACCTGGCCTCCCCCATCGTCCTCGACCTCGGCCGCGACGACACCCACCTTGTCGCGCGCCTGTCCGGCGACACCCACCTGCTGCTGGAGATCGGCCAGCCCGAACTCGACCTGGTGCTGCGCTTCCGTGGCCATGCGCTGATGCAGGCACTGGAGGCCAAACAGCTCGACGGGGTGATCGACCTGACCCCGGGTATCCGCTCGCTGCAGGTTCACTACCAGCCGGAAACCCTGCCGCTGGCGCGCCTGCTGGAGGTCGTCGCCGGCGAATGGGACGCCGTGTGCGCCGCGCGCGACCTCAAGGTGCCGTCGCGCATCGTCCACCTGCCGCTGTCCTGGGACGACCCGGCCTGCCAGCTGGCCATCGAGAAATACATGACCACGGTGCGCAAGGACGCCCCCTGGTGCCCGAGCAACCTGGAGTTCATCCGCCGGATCAACGACCTGCTGGACCTCGACGAGGTGCACCGCACCGTGTTCGACGCCAGCTACCTGGTGATGGGCCTGGGCGACGTCTACCTCGGCGCGCCGGTGGCCACCCCGCTGGACCCACGCCACCGCCTGGTCACGACCAAGTACAACCCGGCGCGCACCTGGACCGCGGAGAACTCGGTGGGCATCGGCGGCGCCTACATGTGCGTGTACGGCATGGAAGGCCCCGGCGGCTACCAGTTCGTCGGCCGCACCCTGCAGATGTGGAACCGCTACCGCGAGGTCGAGGCCTTCGACGGCAAGCCCTGGCTGCTGCGCTTCTTCGACCAGATACGCTTCTACCCGGTATCCGCCGAGGAACTGCTGCGCATCCGCCGCGATTTCCCCCTGGGCCGCTACCCGCTGCGCATCGAGCACAGCGAACTGGCCCTGGCCGACTACCAGCGCTTCCTCGCCGACCAGGCCGAGGGCATCGATGCCTTCCGTACTCGGCAGCGCGCCGCCTTCGACGCCGAGCGCCAGCGCTGGATAGCTTCCGGCCAGGCCCACTTCGAGGTGGACGAAACGGTGGCCGAACTGGGCGAGGACACCCCGCTCGCCGCCGGCCAGCACAGCATCGACAGCCACATCGCCGGCAACCTCTGGCAGGTGCAGGTCGAGGAAGGCGCCACGGTACGGGCCGGCGACGTGCTGGTGATCCTCGAATCGATGAAGATGGAGATTCCCCTCGTCGCGCCGGTCGGCGGCGTGGTCCGCGAAGTGCGCGTGCAGCCCGGTTCGCCGGTGCGCGCCGGCCAGCGCGTGGTGGTGCTGGAGGAGGCCTGACTGGCTGGCGACCACGCCAACGGGTAGAGTGCGGGCAGCGCATCCACAGGGAAGAACCATGCCGCTGACCCGCGACCAGGCCCAGCAACGGGCCGACGACATCCAGGCGTTCCGCCGCGAGGCCCTGCGCCTGCAGGGCGAACAGGCGCTCCCACTGAGCGACGCCCAGCTCGGCGAGATCGAGCGCCACCACGACGGCCTGCTGGCCCGCTACCGCGCCAGCTTCGACATCGACCACGATCAGCAGACCCGGCGCCTGTCGCTGAGCATGCGCGTGGTCTCGCTGCTCGGCGCCCTGGCCCTGGCCGCCAGCCTGCTGTTCTTCTTCTACCAGTTCTGGGGGCTGATCGGCGAAGCCCTGCAGGTCGGCATCCTGATCGGCTTCTCGCTCGGCAGCCTGGCGCTGACCTTCGTCCTGCTGCGGCGCGACGCCTCCGGCTACTTCGCCAAGCTCGCCGGCGTGCTGGCGCTGGCCTGCTTCGTGCTCAACATCCACCTGCTCGGGCAGATCTTCAACATCACCCCGACCGACAACGCCCTGCTCTGCTGGGCCGCCTACGCCCTGCTGCTGGCCTACGCCTGCAACGCGCGCCTGCTGCTGGCCGCCGGCCTCGCCTGCCTGCTGGCCTACAGCGCCACGCGCATGAGCGACTGGTGCGGCTGGTACTGGCTGGACGCGGCCGAGCGGCCGGAGAACTTCCTGGCCGGCGGCCTGCTGGTGTTCCTGCTGCCGGCGCTGGTGTCCCAGGCCCGCTTCAGCGGCTTCGCCGCCACCTACCGGATCGTCGGCCTGCTGGCCATGCTGCTGCCGGTGCTGGCGCTGTCCAACTGGGGACGCGGCAGCTACCTGCCGTTCGACCACGACAGCATCGAGAAGGCCTACCAGCTGGTCGGCTTCGCCGCCTCGGCCTTCTTCATCTGGCTCGGCATCCGCCGCGACTGGGCCGAGGTCAGCCTGCTCGGCCAGCTGTCGCTCCTGCTGTTCCTGTTCATCAAGATGGTCGACTGGTGGTGGGACGTGCTGCCCAAGTACCTGTTCTTCCTCATTCTCGGCCTGACCGCGATCCTCGCCCTGCTGGTGCTCGGACGCCTGCGCCGCGGCCACAAGGGAGGTGCCGCATGAACAAGCGTCTGATGCTGGGCGCGGGGCTGGGCCTGATCCTGCTGAGCAACGCCGTGGCCCTGGCGGGGGTCTGGTACAACCGCCAGGGCGAGCCGGACAGCCGCCTGCTGCTGTCCGAGCGCGAGCTGCACCGCGACTGGGACGGGCCGCGCCAGGAAAACAGCGGCCTCAGCCTGAGCCTGGACTGGCGCATGGTGTCACGCGATGCCCCGGGGCAGGACTACTGCACCAGCACCTACGGCCTGAGCGCGGCCCAGTTGCAGGCGGTCGGTCTGCCCAGCAGCGGCCCCGAGCCGCGCCGCGACACCCGACGGGCCTGGGCGGTGCTGGAGCTGGACGGCCCCGCCTACCGGCAGTCGCTGCAGCTGGCCGAGCGCCATCTGCAGCAGGCCAGCGACAAGCTGAGCCAGCAGCCGGACGACAAGGAGCTGCAAGAGCATGAACAGGACGCGCGCAAGGCCCTGGAGAACGCGCGCCTGCGGGAAACCCGGCTGTTCCTGGTCGATGTCGGTCTCGATCCCGAGGCGCTGCGCGAGCGCTATCCGGAGCGCGCCCGCCATGCCCTGGTGCACGGTACGGTGCGGGTCTGGCGGCGCTGCTACGACGCCGACAGGATCACCCTGGGCGGCACCTTCTCCGCCAGCAACGAGCGCATCAACGTGCCCCATGCCTGGCGCCGGACACTGGCCGAGCGGCTGCCGGAGCACTACGGCAACGCGGACCAGCCCTTCAGCGCGGCAGTCAGCTTCGGCCAGCGCCTGGAGCCCTGGATCGACGAGGTACGGATAGAGGAAAAAGCCACCCGCCGCGATGACGGGAACGGCACTGCACGCTAGCATTACGCCATTCCCTCAAGGCTTTCCCCATGCCGCTCAGCACGTCCCGCAAGGCCCAGTTATCCCTGCTGCTGCTCCTGACGATCCTGCTGCTGGGCGGCTTCCTCGCCACCAGCCTGGCCAGCTACTACAGCTCGCGGGACAGCATCCGGCGCACCATCGTCAACACCGAGCTGCCGCTGACCTCCGACAACATCTACTCGGAGATCCAGAAGGACCTGATCCGCCCGACCCTGATCGCCTCGATGATGTCCCGCGACACCTTCCTGCGCGACTGGGTGCTGGCCGGCGAGCGCGACCCGCAGCCCATGACCCGCTATCTGCGCGAGGTGCAGGGGCACTACGGCACCTTCACCAGCTTCTTCGTCTCCGAGAAGACCCACGTCTACTACCAGGCCAAGGGCGTGCTCAAGAAGATCGACCAGAACGAGCCCCGCGATGCCTGGTACTTCCGCGTGCGCGACATGGCCGAGCCGTACGAGATCAACGTCGACCCGGACATGGCCAACAGCGACCGGCTCACCTTCTTCATCAACTTCAAGGTGTACGACTACCAGGACAACTTCATCGGCGTGGCCGGCGTCGGCCTGACGGTGGACGCCGTGGTCAAGCTGGTGGACGACTACCAGCAGCGCTACGACCGCAGCATCTACTTCACCGACCGCAACGGCTACCTGATGCTCACCGGCGCCGACGGCGGCCCGATGGGCGCGCACCGCGGCCAGCAGCTCGGCCAGCTGCCCGGCATGGAATCGCTGCTGGCCAAGCTGCCGCAGCCGCGCAGCGGCAACTTCAGCTACCAGCACAAGGGGCGCAGCCACTTCCTCAACGTGCGCTACATCCCCGAACTGGACTGGTACCTGTTCGTCGGCAAGCACGAGGAAGGCGCCCTCGCCGGCATCCGCCACAGCCTCTACCTCAACCTGCTGATCTGCGCCCTAATCAGTGCCGTGGTGCTGTTCCTCGTCTACCTGGCCACCCGGCGCTACCAGCAACGCATCGCCGCCCTGGCCACCACCGACGTGCTCACCGGCCTGCCCAACCGGCGTGGCTTCGACCTGCTGGCCGCCCAGGCGCTGCACGAGGCCATGCGCGAACAGAGCCCGCTGAGCGCCCTGCTGCTGGACCTGGACCACTTCAAACAGCTCAACGACACCCACGGCCACCTGGCCGGCGACCACGTGCTGCGCGGCTTCGCCAGGAACCTGCAAGGCAACCTGAGGCAGTCCGACATCATCTGCCGCTGGGGCGGCGAGGAATTCATCCTCCTGCTCAAGGACACCGGCGGCAGCACCGCGCGGCAACTGGCCGAGAAGATCCGCCAGCAGGCCGAGGAACAGGTGTTCCCGTTCAACGGCGTCAACCTGCGGGTCACCGCCAGCATCGGCATCACCGAACTGCACGACGACGACAGCCTGGATCGCCTGATCGCCCGCGCCGACCGCGCGCTCTACCGGGCCAAGCAGTCCGGGCGCAACCGGGTGTGCGAAGACACAGGCAATCTGCAGCCATGAACGCGGAGCGCTGTCCGCGCTGCGGCCAGCCCAACCGCTGCGCCCAGGCCGGCGAACAGCAGCCGGTGCAGGACTGCTGGTGCTTCCATGCGCCGCTCGAACACGGCGCTCTCGACGCACTACCCGCCGAACAGTTCGACCGCACCTGCCTCTGCCCCGACTGCCTGCGTGCCCTCGCCGGAAAAGGCAAACCCGGGTAGCGATGCGCCTCGACCGCTTCCTCAGCAACCTGCCCCGCTTCAGCCGCGCCGACGCCCGCCTGCTGCTGGCCGAGGGCCGCCTGCGGGTGGACGGGCAGGTGGTGCGCGACAGTCGCCACGAGGTGCGCGAATTCAGCCGCATCGAACTGGACGGCGAGCTGCTGCAGGCCGGCAAGCCCGCGCGCTACTTCATGCTCAACAAGCCGGCCGGCGTGGTCAGCGCCACCGAGCACGCCGAATACCGCACCGTGCTCGACCTGCTGGACGAGCCGGACAGGCACGACCTGCACATCGCCGGGCGCCTGGACCTGACCACCACCGGGCTGCTGGTGCTCACCAACGACGGCCTCTGGTCGCGCCACCTCACCCAACCGCGCAACCGGCTGGGCAAGGTGTACCGCGTGCACACCGAGCAGCCGATCACCGAGGCATACGCCGAGGTCTTCGCCCGCGGCCTGTACTTCGCCTACGAAGACCTCACCACCCTGCCCGCCGAACTGGAGATACTCGACAGCCACTGCGCCCTGCTGACCCTGCACGAGGGCCGCTACCATCAGGTCAAGCGCATGTTCGGCCACTTCCGCAACCGGGTGATCGGCCTGCACCGGGAGCGAATGGGGCCGCTACGACTCGACGAGCATCTGGCGCCGGGGCAGTACCGCCCCCTGAGCGCTGACGAGATCGCGGCAGTCCGCCACCCCACCGCCGGATGACCGTCCGGCAGGCGCATGGTCCCTCGTCATCCGAGCGACTTGCACCTGCAACACAAGCCTGCTTGAATCAGAGCCGTGGTCCGGATGTGACCACTCAGTCTCAAGAACACTCTAAGAAAATCTTTCCGGTCGAGTGCCTCCGGCACCGCCAACGGGCCTGCCCCCGTCGCGCCGCAAGGCCGATGCCCGTTCCGGAAATACCCGCCCCACAACAATCATCGGCCAGCCCTTCGAGCCGACCAGGCCTCCTTCCAGGCGCATGCCACCTGTCCTGAACCCGCGCGCGACCGCGTGCCGCGCGTTCGTATCGCCGTACGTCAGGGGCATGACCATGAAAGCAGAAACCGCTGTGCTGGATATCCAGGGGCAACACCGGGTTTACACGGAGTTCTATCGTGCCGACGGCGCCGAGCAGACCATCATTCTGGTCAACGGCTCGCTGTCGACCACCGCATCCTTCGCGCAGACGGTCCGCTACCTCCACCCGCACTTCAACGTGGTGCTGTTCGACCTGCCCTACGCCGGGCAATCGCGCGAGCACAACCGCCACGACCGCTTCCTCACCCGCGAGGACGAAGCCGACATCCTGCTGGAACTGGTGGAGCATTTCGGCTGCGACACCGTGCTGTCCTTCTCCTGGGGCGGCATCGCCACACTGCAGGCCCTGGCCCGCCGGCCAAGAAGGATCGAGCACGCAGTGATCAACTCCTTCTCGCCGGTGGTCAACCCGGCCATGCTCGGCTACCTGCGCGCCGGCCTGGCGGTGATGCGCGACTGCGACAGGGAGAGCATCGGCATGGTGCTCAACGGCACCATCGGCAAGCACCTACCATCGCTGTTCAAACGCTACAACCATCGCCACGTCACTGGCCTGGAGCCTTACGAATACGAGCAGATGAGCTTCCACGTGGAAACCGTGCTGAACAACGGCGGGCGCTCCTGCGTCAGCTTCGCCGGGCAGATCGAGATTCCGCTGCTGTTCGTCAACGGCGAATGGGACGAGTACACCACGCCCGAGGATGCTCGCCTGTTCACCCGGCACGTGCGCCACTGCGAATTCCGCACCATCGACCAGGCCGGCCACTTCCTCGACATGGAACACAAGACCGCCTGGCTGCAGACCCGCGACGCGCTGCTGGCCTTCCTGCTCCCGCCGCTCGCCGGCCGCACGCGCAACCTGCCGGCCGAGAGGCATGCCGTGGCGATATGAGGGGTCGGCACGTCCGGATCAGCTTCACCTAAGCGGGCGATTCTGGTACAAAGTCACCCGCCCAGGCGGGCGTCGTATAATGGCATTACCTGAGCTTCCCAAGCTCATGACGAGGGTTCGATTCCCTTCGCCCGCTCCAATATCAATACGTTAAGGCCCTGTTTTTACAGGGCTTTTTCGTTTCTGAGATTGGGTGCTGTCGAAAAAGTGTCGAATCGGCGGAAGCCGGTCAGTGGGACAGCGCCTGGATGACGTGCTCGGGATCGTTGTGGATGGCACGCAACAACGCCTTGGCCGGCCCGGTAGGTTCACGTCGCCCCTGTTCCCAGTTGCGCAGTGTGCCCAGTTGCACATCAATCATCGCCGCGAACTTGGCCTGAGTCAGGCCGGTGGCCTTGCGGATCTCCTTCACCTGCAGAGCATCCACGGCGAACTCCCGCGAAGGCTGACGCTCGCCACGCTGGATTTCATCCATCTGCTGGACGCTCTCCAGAAGGTCGTCAAAGAATCTGCCCATGGTGATCACCTCCACCGCTCAATGATTTGCCGGAGCGCCTTGCGCTCATCCGCTGTCAGGTCGTCCTTCTCGTTCTTCGGATAGATCAGCAGCAAGGCAATCTGCGAAGCGGACGTGAAGTGGTAGTAAATGACCCTGGAACCGCCCCGCTTGCCGTGACCGCTGGAGGCGACACGCACCTTGCGAATGCCGCCAGTGCCTTCGATCACATCGCCCATATCCGGCCGCTCGGCCAATTGCCGCTGAAACGCCGCGTAGCTGTCATCGCTCAGTAGCTCGCGCAAGCGCTTGGTGAAGATCGGAGTCTCGATGAAAATCATGCCAAATAGTACGCCAGTGGCGC
Organism: Pseudomonas paralcaligenes; assembly: GCF_019655855.1. Lineage (GTDB taxonomy): Bacteria > Pseudomonadota > Gammaproteobacteria > Pseudomonadales > Pseudomonadaceae > Aquipseudomonas > Aquipseudomonas paralcaligenes. Next base: position 210,708 of record NZ_BPFX01000006.1, read on the forward strand.
ACCTCCTTCAATCTGTCGCATGAGTGGTGTTGCTGGCATCAGAACCAGGCAGCGGGATACCTGCCATTGGCCCCAACCTGACCGCATCATGCAAGTGCTCAGGCGCCAGATGCGCATAGCGCATGGTCATGGCCAACGAGGCATGCCCCAGGATCTCTTTCAACGTCACGATATGCCCACCGCCCATGATGAAGTGAGCGGCAAAGGTGTGGCGCAGGATGTGGCTGGACTGCCCCTTGGGCGGCTTGATCGAGGTTTCGAGCAGCACCTTGCGGAAAACGCCTATGCAGTTGCTGAACGGACCGTGCTCACGCCAGTGCTTGTGGATCACCTCTACCAGGGAGGGAGCAACCGGAACCGCCCTGACCCGCTTCGACTTGGTGTTGGCGAAAGTTATAACCCCGGAGCCGATCCTCTCGGGGGTTAAAGCCTGAGCCTCGCCCCACCTCGCGCCCGCAGACAGGCAGATCACCGCGACCATGTAGGTATGTGGCGCGGTATCCCGCGTACGCAACGCCTCCAGCAGCTCGGCTATCTGCGGCTTGGTCAGGTAGGACAGCGGCCGTTCCTGCAGGCGGATCGGCTTGATTCGAGAGAACGGACAGAGGAAGTCGATCACATCGAGCTTGTGCAGCTCGTTATAGACGGACTTCAGGTAGCCGAGCCGGTTATTGGCGGTCTTGCCGGTCACGCCCTGGGCGAGCCATCGAGCCCGAACCGTGGCGATCACTGCGCCATCCACCTTGTTGGCGATCGGGTCACCCATGAACTTGGCCGCAGCCTGGAGAATGGCGAGCCGGCGAGCCCCGTCAGAAAGGGCAATACCGTGCATCTCGTACCAGAGCTTCACCAGCTCGGAGAGGCGACGTTTGTCCTTGGGGCGCGGCGTCCAATCCCGATTTTCGATCACCTTGGTCCTGCAGGTCGCCTCGAAGCGCTGGGCGTCAACCTTGGTCTTGAGCGTCTTGCGGAAGCGCTTGCCCTTGATCGGCTCTACATCCACCCGCCAGCGGCCGTCCGGCAGTTGCCCGATTGCCATCTAGACGGCCCGTCCCCAGCGGATATGACGTTCCTCCAGCAGATCCTTGATGTGCTTGTAGATGTCGTACTCGGTCATATCCTTGGCGGCGTAGTGATCGCGGATGACCGGCCAGCATTCCCAGGTTTGCAGCCGGTCAAACGCCTTTTTTGCACCCACCCGCTCCCTTGCCAGCAGGCTGACGAAGTTGCCCAGGAACAGCTCCACGTTCTTGCCCGAGAAGCCACGGGCGGTCTTGTGGCAGGTCCACCGATCCGCTGGCGAATTGCTGGATGATGGAATGGTGGTAGCGAAGCTCGATACGCCACACGTCCTGGGCAGGGTTGTAGTTGTCCGGGTCGCCTTCGTCGAAGCTGTCACGGCGCTTCCAGACGCCTTCCCAGTAGTCCAGCTTGTCGGTCGCCCTGGCCTGCTCGGTCTTGTTGTAGATGCAGAGCTGGATGCCACCCGCCGAACCGAACATGGACGTTTCACCGCGGCCGTACACACTGGACTTGCTGGCCCACTCGATCTGGTTGATGCCCGAAATGTCCCGGTGCGTTCTCGCCCGGCAGTGCATGCGGGCAACCAGATCCACTGGCGGTTTCCAACCTTGCAGATCCAGAGCCAGATGGACCGCGCACTGGTTGGTTTCCACGTTGGTCAGGAGCTGGCTGGCGTAGTAGTCCAACCTCTCCTGCAGGCGCTGCGGGCTCAGCGCGTCCAGGGCATGCGGAGACACTTCAATCTTGAGGTGCGGGCCGATGGCGTCCTGCTTGGCGTTGAAGTTCTTCACCAGCAGCACAAAGCCCAGGTCGGCGTTTTGCAGCTTGTACTGGTAGCCGGAGTCCCGGCCTACCCGGCCGGCATGCCAGCGCTGGCCGGCGAACTCGACCATGGCGCCCGGCTTCTCGAACAGCACCATGACTTCCGGGCGGATCAGCCCGCGATACAACTGGCGCACGGTCCACACCACAGCGCAGCAGGCGCACGCCGGTCAGATCGGTGAACTTGAGGGTCGACGGATCAATGAACAACCGCCCCTTCGGGTCTTCGACTGCGGTCAGCAGATCCAGACGTTTCTGATCGATTGGCTTGGTCATGCTCTCTTGCTCCAATGCGAAATACTGCGGAATTCATTTGGTAGTTATCTGACGTGTTACAGGGACGTCAGCGGCGCGGGGGCACGCGCGCGTGCTCGTCCCTCGCACGTGTACGCGCCACCGCGCCGCTTCCCGCTCTTTCACTTCATCCACCTGCTGCCATCCATCCCGCCCAGGTCGGGATAGTCATCACGGCAGTTCATGCAGGCGTCGCCCAGGAAGGGCACGAAGAAGGGAGGCGGATCGGGCGGCAGGCCCTGGGCGCGCCCTCGCCAGAGCGCGAGGCAGACCAGCAGCAGAAACAGGCGGGGCATGGCGGCGAGGTGCAGCGGGGAAAACACCAAGGGCGCCGCCCTTGTCATACCGCTCTTGCCGCCGAGGGCTCGGGAGCGTGGGGTGGTGGAGCTACCCCACACTCCCCGGCAGAGGCTGTTCATGGTCGTGCAGGGTCAAGGGTGCGCTGCGCCCGTGCTTCCGTTCGACGGAACGATGGAGCTGTTCCGACGAGCCGGGAGCGCGGCCCCTGACCTCGACGCAGAGGGTCGGGTCATACGGTCCAGTACGTTGCCGGAACTCTGCCGGTCGCGGTGCCGTATCGCCCGAATGGTGCGGATATTCGTGAAGAAGATTCTCTCCGGGTATGGCGTTTCATCGTTAGGGGAAACCACCATAAAACAGCCATGTGGATAGACACCCTCCACTGGCAACACGACGCCGACAACGTGAAGGAGCGACCAGATGGAGTCCGGATACGCGTCCCAAGTCTCTTCGAGAAGAACGGTCTGGCCGATGTAGCCGAATGCGGTCACTGGATCGGGAGTAAAGGCTGTCTCAGGCATGGACGCGCACCTCTTCCCTGGCTCCGGTTCCCTGGATCAGTTGAGGCCGTGGCAGGGAGCCCAGCACCTTGCCGGAAGCGTGCCGGTCACGACCGTGAATGACCCGAATCGTGTGGATGTTGTTGAAGTAGGTTTCAATCGGTGAATCCTCGCTATTGCCGAAGGAAATAGTCAGGAAGTAGCCGTCATCAAAGACGCCCGGCACCGGCAGCACCACACCGACCACGTGGTAGCAACGCCAGAGCACTTCGCTGTCTTCCTCCCAGCCCAGCTCAACAAGAACCGTCTGGCCGAGGTAGCCGATGGCGGCGACAGGGTCGAACGCGAGAGTCGGACTAGACATGGGCGTAGTCCCCTTCCTTGAAGACGGTCTTGCCCTTCTCCAGATCGGCCCGCAGGCGGGCCAGATTGACCATACGGAAGTCGGCCAGCTTCATGCTCGGGATGGTCTGGCTGTCCACCCAATTGATGACTTGCTCAACCGACACCCCGCTCAGCTCGGCGAAGGTCTTTACGCTGCACAGGTCTAGCGAATCGTCTTTTTGGCTCATTGCATATGCTCCTGCTTTGGCTTGTCCTGGGCGAAACTGGCCTCAAGGCGGATGACGACTTCCGAGTTCATCGAACGGCGCGAGGCGAAGGCGGACTGTTCGATCTTGGCGCGCAGCTCGGACGGCACGCGCAGCTTGAATTGCGGGTCTGTTCTGCTCACTGCGACCACTCCTTTTCCAGCAGGTGACGGGTCAGCAGCGCCACGTTGACCATCACGCGCTTACCCACCTTCTCGGTCGGCAGGTAGCCGCGATCAATCCAGGTACGCACGACGATGGGTTCGTCACCCATGCCGATCCACTCGGCGAACCTTTGCCAGGGCATCAGCGGCGGGGCGCCGTGCAGCTTTTGCGAGTCGAGAGCTTCCGTATCCATCTGCTTTGTTCCACTATGTTCGGCATTGTCAGTGATTTACCGTCAGTGAAATATGTTCACTGAACAAAATATACCAATGCGCCCACCGTGGTGAAATAGTTTCAGTGGAGATTTTTTTAGATCGTTATGGAATCAATCCAGCAGCGCGCTAGAACTTTGATCGCAAAAGCAGGCTTCGACACACTGATCAAGCACAGCGAGATTGGCCTCAATCGCTGGCATACCGTGAGATTCAAAGACGTCCGCATGAGTACGGAAGAGCTGGAGATTCTGGTGAAGCTCTACCCGCAGTACACCATGTGGCTTGCAAGCGGCCAGATCGCTCCAGAGATCGGGCAGACCAGTCCAAAATACGACGAGGCCAATAAGGCATTGCCCACACCCGGCGCGGCATCGAGCTAACCCAGGAAGCAGCACAACGCTGGTTCAGCCGTACCCAGGCAAGAGGCCAGGATTGAACACGCACAGGAAGCAGTAGGAGCACAACGATGAGAATCGATCAGGACGATATCCCCGAGTACATCCGCGCCCGAAAACCAAGCCCCTGGAGCCCGCTGTTCTCTATAGCCAAATGGTCCATTGCAGGCCTGTTCGGCATAGGCATTACAGCTGGAGCACTCTACTTCGCCGATGGGAACATGGCTCAGTTAGCCAAGCTATCTCGCATTGAGCCAAACACTGCCAAGCCCACTCCGGCTGTGCCTCCAGAAAGCAACACAGAAAGATACTACGAAGACTGGACGCCACCAGAGAAAACCGCAGAAGACCTATTCTGGGAAGATCAGGGCAACTCTGAAAAGCAAACTGTCTACAACGACAGTAACTATCGCCCAAAGAACCCCGTCAACGTAGTCAGCACGGAAGGCATCCGGGAATCCAATGCCTACCAACAGCGCTCCGCTCAACAAACTAAAACAGTACATCCACGAGTCGAGCGCGATGGCAAATGGATTGATAGATGGGGAGGCGGTGGTAGCTATTACGCCAAGTGGAAAACCACTAATAATTACATTGATGGTGGCACTGTTTGCTCAAACCACAAACGCGGATCAATCGACTATCGCGAATGCCGCAAAGGTGCAAAACAGTACTTTCACGAGCAATGCAGGGTCTGGCGAGATCGGTACGATAGTGACCGCGAGAATCATAGCCATCGAATGAGGCAGCGATACTGCTCAGCAGCCAGCAGCTTTAGCCCTATGGGATAGAGCGCAGTTAAGCGTTCAGCTCAGCAAGGTTGAACATGATGCCCAACCTTACATTAGAAAAATCACTGCTCTACTGCTGATATAATTTTCGCCTTCCCTCTCTCCCTTTCTTTAATTTTCTCTTTAGCTTGGCTAGCACTACTCGCCTTAACCATAGAGCTAGAAACAAACGAACTACCTTCTCTAGTAAATGTAACTTTAAACGTCTTCTCAGCCATCACTTGCTCTCCTTAGACAATTTCCTACCCTTATTTCTCTCGATAAACTCTTCAGTCTTTTTTACCTGCTCATCAGTTAAATTATGCCTCCCTTCTTTCAGCCTTTGCTCCGCCACTCCAGCCAAAATCCCAGGACTTCTATTTATAATCTCCACTCCAACATGCAAGCCAGTCTTGCCAGCAAAAAGACCGACATTAAAGACTGCTTTACCTGCAAGTTTTGCAAAGGCCGATAATTTCTCCTGCCCACCGCTGGCAAACTGAACATCTGTCACCGCATCACCCAGATCAAAATAATTCTCACTTTCATAAAAAGCTTTTTTAATTCTCTTTGAATCATCATCATTTATTTCAGACATATAGCATTCCCTTAGAAAATAATCCCTAGAAAGCCTTGAGGCACGTCAAGGCCGGCGCACGATCCAAACTGCTACACCTGAGATTAGTGCAAGCTAGCTTAGAGTCAAAAAGTGACGAATCTTTGGCGGAGCATAGCTGAAAAAATGCAGCTTGGCCTTGATTACAAGATCAGATAAACCGAACTTCTCGGAACAAATGCAAACACCGAACAGAACGGAATAACCCAAGAGCTTATTAGAAGTCAAGCACTCTTTAAAAATCTCATACCCCGCACTCTGATATCGCTCTAACCAAGCAATAAGGTATTACCGCAATCGCCAAGCCTAGTGCAGAGGCCGAAGCCTCTTGAGGAGCCCCATTAGCAACAGAAACGCCCACAACAACCACTAGCCCACCAATGACCGCAAAAATTGCGCGCTATCACCCACAGAACCCCATAAAAAGATGAAGTTCCAGACTCATTTTTAATATTTATCTCATTTTTATTTCTTACAACATCAAAACCATCAGAAATATCCAGCCTAAATTTGTCCCTTATTGCCCTGACATCCCCAGCACTCCAAACACCATCTTCTCTTGCAAGATTTTTATATCCAACACAAACCAGTCTTTCTATTATTTCAGAATCGGACAATCCATCCTCAACAAAAGATGCAATAGTTTTTATCTGCTTATTTGCATGGGCATCCCGCACATACACTCTCATCACACCCCCTTTTCGACTAGTGGCTGAGACCTATAAATACTTAGAGCTGGTAATAACCAGCTTACGATCTGGCTGACTGCAAGAAAGCATCATGGCAGCATCGTTAGTCCAAACCTTTGTCACATGAAGGGCTTCAGTTTGAACAATGACCTTGACCGGATATTGCTCCTTAACCGCAGCAAGAACCTCATTAACTTTAGCCACACACAATCCGAATGAAACAGCCTGTGTCTGCGTGGTTGGACTGCCCTGCTCGGGAGGGTGCCCAGAGTTAACCATCTTGCGAAGCTGTTCTGGAGTATAAGTATTCTCAGCATATGCCGAAAAAGATAGCGAAATAGCAAGAATTAGTGAGGAAGATACAAAAAACCTAACCATCTAGTACTCCCTGTAATACTTAAGTCTTGGGCTCGTCCATACCAAAGTTTTTGCTCGAACACATGAATAGGCCTAATCAGAATCTGCCCAGCAGACCATCAGCGCGCCATAGTGGCCTTACGCTACTATCAGACTGGTACTATGTCTAGAGTAAGCGTCGAAACCACAGCGAAGCATGGCGGGATAATGCGGCTTGGTATTCGCTGCAATGCCAGAAAAGCCGGGCTTTGCAGAGTAATGCAAGGCACCAAAAAGGGTTCGATTCCCTTCGCCCGCTCCAGAATCGCATCGACAAGGCCCTGTTTTTACAGGGCTTTTTCGTTTCTGCCATTGCATGAGTCGACCAAATAGCACCGATCACCAGGGCAAGTGAAACGGTGCCTCAAGTTTCTCCGCGCTGAACCACCGTGCCATACCCGACTATGCGTGCGCCCTCAAGGATTTCGAATCGACAGCCTGGCCGCAGAGCAGCGTAGGAAACATCCGGCTCGTAGACGAGCCGGAGCGTGGCCAACACCGGGGTCCCAAAAGGAGCTTGGCCTTCAGGGCCGGCGACGAACTCGACCCCGAGCATGGATGGATCGGGTGGCACCCGCAGGTGCGGCCGATAACGCTGGTTGTCGAGCAGAGGGCCGAGCTGGCGCCCGCCCTGCTCAGGTGCGAGAAACGTGACCTTTGCTTCGACTGTTGTCATATCGCCCCTAGCGGCCTGACGATGGGCAGGCTCCAAAGCTGTTCTGAATAGTCTTGCTCTTTCCACAAGGAAAAGTGTGACGGAGATGATGAAATCCAACCGAAAGCCAGCCAAGGACCATTGGCCGATGCCGCTCTGGGAGCGGCTGCTGATTGCGCTCGTGGTCCTGGCCTTCGCCATCGTGGGGCTCGGGTTCGGTGTGTTCGGCATTCTCGAGGGCGCGGTGAGCTTTCCGAGCCGGCAGGCGAGCAGTGTGATCGTTCAGGCCGAGTCGCCGGTGATGTTCTGGGCGAGCGTCGGTGTATGGCTGGTGGTCGGCCTGGGGCTTTTCTCGGTGGCCGTGGTCATTCTGCTGGATGTGGCAAGGCGGCTCTTCCGCTAGATCGAAGCCTCTCTACGGCAACCGTTGGAAGCTCCGTCGGATCGCACGAAACGCCTCGCTGCCGGGGCAAGGCAGAACGCCATCACGAATTGTGATTTGCATCTCATTTTCGCCACCATGGAAATGTCGACAGCGTCACAAAGCTTGGTAGGCTTCCGCGATCCCTCTTCCAGGAGCTTTTCCGATGAAGGAACAGCGGAAATACCTCGCGTTGCGTGCCCATATCGAGAGCCTGCTTCAGGAAGGCGCCAAGATCGTCAGCCGCGATCCCTTCACCCTGCGTATCAGCGGGCATCTGTTCCGCGTGCAGCACGGGATGTTGATCGGCAACTCGACGGCCGCCTGACTCCCGTCAGGAATGCACGCACCAGCTTACCGATTCGGCCGGCATTCCCAGGCAGTCCACGGCGTGGATCAGTCCTGAATTCAGCGCATCCTCGGCGTTGATGATCCGGGGGGCCGCCGTCAGGCAGTCGAGCACGTCCAGGGGCGCCCTGGCGCCGCGGGTGCACTCCTCCACGATGCTGGCGTACAGCTGCAGGTCGTAGTCCAGGCTCATCGCGTATTCCGACATGCGCACGTGGTCGACCGCGCCGTTCAGCGTCCAGTGGAACGGGTGGAAGAGGAACTTGCTGTAGTGGCAGGCCGTGCGCCGCTCCCCCGCCAGGAAGATGATGTTGCCCATGGACTCGACCGTTCCCAGGTTTTGGGTCTTCACCGGCACCGGCAGGGACACCAGGAAGTTGTAGAGCGAGAAGCCGTAGCTGCATTCCCCGCCCATGGTGGCGATCTTGATGATCAGCTCGTCGGCCCCCTGCTGGATGGCCTGGGAGCATTTGTCGATCAACTGGCCGCAGGTGGAGGAGTTGATCGGCGCGGTGAAATGGACCACATGGCTGCGCATGCCTGCTCTCCGTTCGGTTCGGCAAGGAAGGTGAAAGCCGACGCCTCACAGTGACTGAGTGGCGACCCGACGCGCGGTTTCATGTTTCACCGGCGTGGCGGACGAATGGCCTCAGTTGCCCGCGATGCCGGTGATGGTGATGCCGTAGTCGCGCAACAACTGCACCGCCGGCTCGTCGCTGCGCTTGTCCTGGCCGTCGCCGAACTCGCCCTTTTCCAAGTTCTGCCGGGCCCAGTCGAGCAGATGCTCAACGGCCTCCTCCATCTCCGGCTTGTGGTCGGCCTGCATGTCCAGCGTGCAGGTGCTGTTGTCCCGGTTGTAGCTGATGGTCCATTGCGCCATGGTGGCCTCCTGCGAACGATGCGGGTCAGAGCCCTGCGTACAAAGTTCGAGTGGCCGTGGAGAACAAGGGTTCAGGCAACGAGCCAGACGGCCGTGCAGGCGGTCGGGCCGGGCTTGCGTGCGCGGGCTCCTTGACGCACTCTTGCCTGTATATAAAGCCAGTATATTTCCATGCTCGCCCCACTCGATTCCGCCCTCTACTACCTCAGTAACTTCCGCACCGCGCTGGCCTGGATCGAGCAGCGCTACGCCGATCTGCTGGACGCTGATGAACAGGCCTTCCTGACCCAGTTCCAGGCCCTGCCGCAACCCTCCCAGGCGCTGCTGGTGCGCCTGGTCATGCGCAAGGGCCCGCACTTTCGCGCCGGCAAGCTGGCCTACCCGGAGATCGGCGATATCGCTGTCGCAGCTGGTTCGCTGCTCGAACGGGGCTGGTTGATCGAAGACGCCGAACTGGGGCTGGACGCGCTGTTCGCCCTGCTGCGCAAGGATGAGCTGCTGGTCACCTTCGCCGAAGCCGCCGCCCTGCGCGGCCTGAAGAAACGGGAGCTGCTGGAGGCACTGCTCAACCTGCATCCCGAGCCACGCTCATTCAGCCAGTGGAGCCCGGGACTGGACCGCCTGTACAGCCTCACCGTCGGCCCGCTGTGCGATCGCCTGCGCCTGCTGTTCTTCGGCAACCTGGCCCAGGACTGGTCCGAGTTCGTGCTCGCCGAACTGGGCATCCATCGCTACGAGAGCGTGCCTCTCGACGCCGAATCGCGCGGTTTCCGCAACCGCCTGGACGTCGACCGCTACCTGCACCTGCAGCACTGCCGCGACCTGTTCGACGCCGGCCTGCCGGTCGCCGAGGTACTCGCGACGCTGGGCGAATTCGCCAGCGACAACCCCTACCTGGCCCGGCGCCACGCCAAGCTGCTGTTCCGCCTGGGCCAGCAGCTGGAGCGCGAGGGCGAATGGACCGAGGCGGCCGCCCTGTACGCCAGCAGCAGCCACGGCGAGGCGCGCCAGCGCCAGGTCCGCGTGCTGGAGAAGCTGGGCAAGTTCCAGGCGGCTCACGACCTCGCCACCCAGGCGCTGGACGCGCCGCGCAACGACGCCGAGGCCCAGGCGCTGGAGCGCGCCCTGCCCCGCCTGCAGCGGCAGCTCGGCCTGCCAAAGCGCCCTCGCAGAACCAGGAGCGATGCCGGCGTGATCGAGCTGGAGCTGCCACAACCACAGTTCAGCGTGGAGTGGGCGGTGCAACAGCACCTGCACCGGGACGAAGCGCCCGTGTTCTATGTGGAGAACACCCTGGTCTGCGGCCTGTTCGGTCTGCTCTGCTGGGAAGCGATCTTCGCCCCGCTGCCCGGCGCTTTCTTCCACCCCTTCCACGCCGGCCCGGAAGATCTCCACGACGCCGACTTCCGCAACCGGCGCGCCGGCCTGTTCGAGCGCTGCCTGGCGCGCCTCGGCGACGGCAGCCACGGTGATGCGATCCGCGCCACCTATGCGGCCAAGCACGGCACGCTGTCGCCCTTCGTACACTGGGCAGTGCTCACGCCGGAGCTGCTGGAGACCGCCCTGCACTGCCTGCCGCCGGCGCACCTGCGCGCCTGGTTCGAGCGCCTGCTCGGCGACATCCGCGCCAACCGCGCTGGCATGCCGGACCTGATCCAGTTCTGGCCGGCCGAACGGCGCTACCGGATGATCGAGGTGAAGGGCCCCGGTGACCGCCTGCAGGACAACCAGAAACGCTGGCTGGCCTTCTGCGCCGAGCACGGCATGCCGGTGGACGTCTGCTACGTGCGCTGGAGCCCGTCCGCGTGAGTTACGCCGTGGCCGTGCGCGCGTTCTGCGAATTCACCGCCAAGGAGGGCGACCTCGACCTGCGCTTCACCCCCGCGCCGACCGCCAGCGAGGGCATGGCCGGCCACACCACGGTGGTCGGCCGACGCGGCCCCGGCTACCTCGCCGAACTGCCGCTGGCCGGCGAGTACCCGGGGTTGCTGGTCAGCGGCCGCGCCGACGGCTACGACCCCGGGCAGAACCTGCTGGAAGAGATCAAGACCCATCGCGGCGACGTGGCGCGCATCCCGCACAACCACCGGGTGCTGCACTGGGCCCAGGTCAAGGTCTACGGCTGGTTATTGTGCGACGCCATGGAGCTGCCGCACATCGACCTGGCGGTGGTCTACTTCAACGTCCTCTCGCAGAAGGAAACGGTCTTCCGCGAGCGCTTCGCCGCGCAAGACCTGCGCGCCTTCTTCGAGCTGCAGTGCTCACGCTTCGTCGCCTGGGCCGAGCAGGAGAGCGCCCACCGCGTGGCGCGCGACGCCAGCCTGGAGACGCTGCGCTTTCCCTACCCGAGCTTCCGCCACGGCCAGCGCCAGCTCGCCGAAACGGTGTACCGCGCCGCCCGCGACGGCGACTTCCTGCTGGCTCAGGCCACCACCGGCATCGGCAAGACCCTGGCCACCCTGTTCCCGCAGCTCAAGGCCTTTCCCGGCCAGGGGCTGGACCGGCTGTTCTTCCTCACCGCCAAGACCCCGGGCCGGCGCCTGGCGCTGGACGCCCTCGCCAGCCTGCGTGCCCAGGAAGCCGACATGCCGCTGCGGGTGCTGGAGCACGTGGCCCGCGACAAGGCCTGCGAATACCCGGATCGGGCCTGCCACGGCGAATCCTGCCCGCTGGCGCGGGGTTTCTACGACCGCCTGCCGGCCGCCCGCGCCGCCGCCCTGCAGCGCCGCTGGCTGAACCAGGAGGCGGTGCGCGAGATCGCCCTGGCGCACCAGGTCTGCCCCTACTACCTGTCCCAGGAGCTGTGCCGCTGGAGCGACGTGGTGGTGGGCGACTACAACTACTACTTCGACATGAGCGCCCTGCTGCACGGGCTGACCGTGCTCAACGGCTGGAAGGTGACGCTGCTGGTGGACGAGGCGCACAACCTGACCGACCGCGCCCGCGGCATGTACAGCGCGGAGCTGGACCAGGCCGAGTTCAACGCCATGCGCAAGGTCGCCCCGGCCGGCCTCAAGGGTGTGCTGGAGCGGGTCGGCCGGCACTGGAACCAGTTGCACCGCGACCAGGAAGTGCCCTACCAGATCTATCCGGCCATCGCCGACCTGTTCATCCTCGCCCTGCAGAAGGCGGTGGGCGCCATCACCGACCACCTCACCGACCAGCCGGAAGGCAACCAGGCCGCGCTGCTGCGTTTCTACCTCGACGCCCTGCTGTTCTGCCGCCTGGCCGAGGCGTTCGGCCCACACTCGCTGTTCGACATCACCCGTCACGACACCCGCGGCGGCCGCAGCCTGTCGACCCTGAGCCTGCGCAACATCGTGCCCGCGCCCTTCCTCGCCGAACGCTTCGCCCATGCCCACAGCGCCACCCTGTTCTCCGCCACCCTGAGCCCCGGCCGCTACCATGCCGACCTGCTCGGCCTGCCGCGCGACTGGCGCTGGCTGGAGGTGCAGTCGCCGTTCGCCGCCGAGCAGCTCAGCGTCCGCGCCCTGGCCAACCTGTCCACCCGCTACCAGCACCGGGAGGCCAGCCTGGCGCCCATCGCCACGCTGATGGCCCGCCAGTTCGACGAACTGCCGGGCAACTACCTCGCTTTCTTCAGCAGCTACGCCTACCTGGAGCAGGCGCTGGCGCGCTTTCGCGCCGAGCGCCCGGACATCCCCGTGTGGGAACAGTCGCGCAGCATGAACGAGGCCGAGCGCCAGGGTTTTCTCGACCGCTTCACCGAGGGCTCCCGGGGCATCGGCTTCGCCGTGCTCGGCGGCGCCTTCGGCGAGGGCATCGACCTGCCGGGCAAGCGCCTGATCGGCGCCTTCATTGCCACCCTCGGCCTGCCCCAGGTCAACCCGATCAACGAGGAAGTGAAGGCGCGCATGGAGCAGATGTTCGGCAACGGCTACGACTACGCCTACCTGTTCCCCGGCCTGCAGAAGGTGGTGCAGGCCGCCGGGCGGGTGATCCGCACCACGGAGGACCAGGGCGTGGTCTACCTGCTCGACGACCGCTTCACCCGTGGCGAAGTACGCCAGCTGCTGCCCGGCTGGTGGCGGGTCGAGCGCAGCCGCTACCAGCCGGAACCGGTCAGGTAGGGTGCGTCGTGCGCACCGCGCATCTCTCGGTACGCCCCGGGCGATACACACTTTGCAAAAAGCCGGAACTTGAGGCGCGGCGGAATTTCCTTATTCTCCGCAGCCGTGACGCCGGGCCCCTCTGACGGTCAGCAACCGCCATGTCGGAGTCATAGTTGGTACAACTACGACTTTAAGGAGGGGCTCATGAGCACCCTGCATGCGTTTCTGTTCGCCGACCTGCTCGGCACCGCCACCTGGCTGTGGCTTTCCTTCTTCGCCCTGGTGATCGCCCTGCTGGCCTTCGACCTCGGCGTCCTCCACCGCGACAACCACGAGATCGGCGTCAAGGAGAGCCTGCTGCTGTCCGGCGGCTACATCTCCATGGGCCTGCTGTTCGCCGTCTGGGTGTATTTCCAGAAAGGCGGCGACTCGAGCATGGACTACCTGACCGGTTTCCTGATCGAGAAGTCGCTGTCGATGGACAACGTGTTCGTCATGGCGCTGATCTTCAGCTTCCTCGCCATACCCCGCCAGTACCAGCACAAGGTGCTGTTCTGGGGCATCCTCGGGGTGATCGTGCTGCGCGCCCTGATGATCGGCCTGGGTGCCGCGCTGATCCACGAGTTCAGCTGGATCCTCTACGTGTTCGGCGTGTTCCTGGTGCTGACCGGCGTGAAGATGCTGTTCTCCAAGGTGGACGACGAGCCGGACCTGGCCAACAACCGCTTCATCCGCTGGATACGCGGCCACCTGCGGGTGACCGAGCGCCTTCACGAGCAGCGCTTCTTCGTGCGCCAGCCGGACGCCAGCGGCCGCGACGTGCTGTGGGTGACGCCACTGTTCCTCGCCCTGATCCTGATCGAGTGCGCCGACCTGGTGTTCGCCGTGGACAGCGTGCCGGCGATCTTCGCCATCACCCAGGACCCGTTCATCGTCTACACCTCGAACATCTTCGCCATCCTCGGCCTGCGCGCCCTGTACTTCGCCCTGGCGGCGATGATCCATCGCTTCGCCTACCTCAAGTACGCCCTGGCCCTGGTGCTGGTATTCATCGGCGGCAAGATCTTCCTGGTCAATGTCATCGGCAAGGTGCCGGCCGCCCTGTCGCTGAGCGTGACCCTCGGCCTGCTGGCCGGCGGCGTGCTGCTGTCGCTGTGGAAGACCCGCAACCAGCCGCCCCACGCGCTCGAACCCGACTCGGAGAACCGTCCCGGCGGGACATGATCAGGCGCCGAATGCGGCCTCCAACAGCCGTGGCAGGACCTCGCCGGCAGCACCCTGCAAACTGTGCTCGCGGGGCCCGCCGACCGCCACCGGCTGCGGGTTGATGTGCACCACGGTGGCCTCGTTCCGCGACGCGATCTGCGGCACCTGAGCCGCGGGGTAGACCAGGCCCGAGGTGCCGACCGACAGCAGCAGGTCGCACTCGGCCGCCGCCTCGAAGGCTTGCGCCAATGCCGCCTCCGGCAGCGCCTCGCCGAACCAGACCACGCCGGGCCGAACTCGTCCGCCGCAATGCTCGCAGCATGGCGGCGGCAGGCGTCTACCCTCCTCCGGCTCATCCAGTTCGGCGGCCAGCCCGGCATGCGGCTGGCCACAGTCGAAGCAGCGCGGCGCATGCAGGCTGCCATGCAGGTGGATCACGTCCCTGCTGCCGGCGCGCTCGTGCAGGTCGTCGACGTTCTGCGTCACCAGGGTCAAACGCGGCACTCTGGCCGCCAGCTCGGCGATGGCCCGGTGGGCGGCATTGGGCACCGCTCGCAGCACCCGCTGGCGGCGCCACTCGTACCAGCCCCAGACCAGCGCCGGATCGGCCTCGAAGGCCTCGGGCGTGGCCAGCCGCGCCGGATCGAAACGCGCCCACAGCCCGGTCAGGGCGTCACGAAAGGTCGGGATACCGCTCTCGGCGGAAACGCCGGCGCCGGTGAACACCAGCAGATGGCGGGACTGACGCAGGGCTTCGAGGATGACGGGAGACATGGCACGCTCGCGGGATCGGGGCAGGCCTTCATTCTCACCGAGCATGGTGGTGGTCGCCACTCATCCGCGGGGAGGAACGTCCTGGCCGGCGGGCCAGTCGCAAGTCCATCCCCAAGGAGAACCATCATGCACAACGTCCACGGTTACGAGCGCACCCTCTCCATCGGCCTGGGGCTGGCCGGCCTCGTCTATGGCCTGCACCGCGCTGACGCCTGCGGTTTCGGCCTGGCCGCGCTGGGCGGCCTGGGCCTGCTGCGCGGCCTCACCGGCCATTGCGCGGTGAAGGGCTACCTGCACGATCCGCAGCAGGAGCTGCACTACCTCAAGGCCGAGATGCTGCGCCTGCGCGAGGCCATCGCACGGCTCGGCCCGCAGAACCCGGAGGAAGAACCGCCGCTGGGCGCCGACACCATGGTCCACGGGTTCGACCGCTCGCTGCTGAACCCACGCTAGAGAGAAATCAACCGAACACCTGACTGAGCACCGCACGCAGCTTGCCCGGCTTGAGCGGTTTGTTCAGCAGGGGGATCGCCTTGCGCTGGGCCGCGCTCTGGCATTGCTCGCTGCGGTCGGCGGTGATCATCACCACCGGCAGCTGGGGATCGAAGCGCGCGCGCAGCGCCTCGACCACCTCGCAGCCGATCACGCCGTTGTCCAGGTGGTAGTCGATCAGCAGCACGTCGGGCGCCCTGCCGTCGAGCACCGTCAGCGCCTGGTTCAGGTCGCGGGCGGTGAGCACTTCGCAGCCCCATTGGCCGAGCAGCGCGGCCATGCTGTCGAGGATGCTCTGCTCGTTGTCGACCACCAGCAGGCGATGGCCCGGCAGCGGATCGCCGAGCTGCACCTGGGGCGCCTTCGCCACCGCGCGGCGCGGCATCGGTGCCAGCGGCAGTTCGAAGGCGAAGCAGGAGCCCCGGCCCACCCGCGAACGCACCTGCACCGGGCTATCCAGCAGCTGGGCGACGCGCTCGACGATGGCGAGGCCCAGGCCGACGCCGCGCCCTGGCTCAAGCTGGCTGAACTCCTGGAAAATCGCCTCCAGCTGCTCCTCGGGAATGCCCCGGCCGCTGTCCCACACCTCGATGCGCACGCGCTCGCCGCGCCGGCGCGCGGCCAGCAGCACGCCGCCCTGGCCGGTGTAGCGGCAGGCGTTGCTGAGCAGGTTGCGCAGGATGCGGCTGGCCAGGTGCAGGTCGGTGCGAACCGCCAGTTTCGGCAGGCGCGTGCGCAACCGCAGGCCGGCGGCCTCGGCCACCGGCTGGAACTCCGATGCCAGCGGCGCGAAGAGGTCGGCCAGGTCGTGGTCGGCCGGATCGGCCCGCACAGCGGCCTGGTCCAGGCGGGAAATGTCGAGCAGATCGCCGAGCAGTTCCTCGGCGCCGTCCAGCGCCTGCTGGGTGCGCTCCACCAGTTGCCGCTCGGCGCTCGGCAGCGCGCGCTCGGCCAGGGTGGCGATCAGCAGCCGGGCGGCGTTCAGCGGCTGCAGCAGGTCGTGGCTGGCGGCGGCGAGGAAGCGATCCTTGGAATGGTTGGCCTCCTGCGCCGCGTCGCGCGCCTCGCGCAGTTCCTCGGTGCGCGCGGCGACCCGCAGCTCCAGTTCGTCGTTGAGCTGCTGCAGGCGCAGCTGGGCCAGCTTGCGCTCGGTGATGTCGGCGACGAAGCCCTCGAACACGCCGGGTTCGTCCGGCTTGAGCAGCAGGTTCATGATCACCGTGATGCGGCTGCCGTCGCGCCGGCGCAGCTCGGTCTCGTAGCCGTACAGGCCGCCGCGCGCCTGCAGGGCGTCGCGGATCGAAAACAGCTCCTCGGCGCCGCCGACGAACAGTTCGCGCGCCAGGTCCGACAGCGACCACAGCACCTCGCGCGGTTCGGCGTAGCCGAGCATCCGCGCCAGCGCCGGGTTGGCCGCCATTAGGCCCTGGGTCAGGCTGGCGCGGAACACGCCGTGCACCGCGTTCTCGAACAGCCACTTGTAGCGGTTGCGCTCGGCCTCCAGCTCCTCAAGGCGCGCCATCAGCTCGGGATAGTGACTCTTGCGCTGCGACTGGCTGCCCAGGCCGAGCAGCCCGGCGAGGGCCTTCTGCGGGTCCTCAGAGGGCCTCGCCATAGACGACCTCGACATCGCGCTGGCTGGACTGGCGCGGGTTGGTCAGGATGCACGGGTCATGCATCGCGTGGCGCGAGAGGAACGGGATGTCGCTGCTGCCGACGCCGTGGCGCGCCAGGGTCTCGTGGAAACCCACCGCGCTCTTGAAGGCGATCAGGTGCTCCACCAGCCGCGCGCGGATCTGCGGATGGGTCAGGCCACGGCAGTCCAGCCCGAGGGTCTCGGCGATCACCTTGAAGCGCTCCGGCGTGGCGTCGTAGTTGAAGGCCACAACGTGCTCCACCAGCGCGGCGTTGCACAGCCCGTGGGGCAGGTCGAGGAAGCCGCCGAGGCTGTGGCTCATGGCGTGCACCGCGCCGAGGATGGCGTTGGAGAAGGCCAGACCGGCCTGCATGCTGCCGAGCATGATCTTCTCGCGCAGGGCGATGTCGGCGGGGTTGGCGATCATGTCCACCAGGTTGCCGCCGATCAGGCGCATGGCCTCCAGCGCGTGGCTGTCGGTGAGCGGGCCGTGGCCGGTGGAGACGAACGCCTCGATGGCGTGCACCAGGGCGTCGATGCCGGTGCAGGCGGAGAGGAAGGGGTCCATGCTCAGGGTGGTTTCCGGGTCGATCAGCGACACGTCCGGCACCACCGCCTTGCTGACGATGGAGAACTTCATCCGCTCGGTCTGGTTGGAGATGATCACGAACTGCGAGACGTCCGCCGAGGTGCCGGCGGTGGTCGGGATCAGGATCAGCGGCGGGCTCGGCACGCGCACCGTGTCCACTCCCTCGAACTCGAGGATGTGGCGGCCGTGGGCGGCGACGATGCCGATGGCCTTGGCGCAGTCCATCGGGCTGCCGCCACCGACCGCGACGATCACGTTGCAGCCCTCGCTGCGGTAGCGCTCGGCGCCGGCCATCACCTCTTCCATGCGCGGGTTCGGCGACACCTCGGTGTACAGGCTCCAGGCCAGGCCCTGGGCCTGCAGGCTGGCCTCCACGTCGGCCACCCAGCCGGCGGCCATGACGCCGGGGTCGGAGACCAGCAGCACCTTGCTGGCGCCGAAGTTGGCGGCGACGTTGCCGACGTTGTGCCGGCAGCCGGCGCCGAAGATGATCTCGGGCGAGACGAACTTGCGCAGCGGGCTCAGTACCTGGCTCATGCCACAGCCTTTTTCTTGTTCTGGTGATGTGTCCGCAGCAGCCTACTGCAATCGTCGGGCTTTGCAATCGGACCTTCTGCCTAGAGCGGCCCGGCGCCATGGTCGATCGCCCGGGTAGGGTGCGCCGTGCGCACCGTTCTCCGAGACAATCGGTGCGCGCGGCGCAGCCTACGCAGGGGCCATGCAGCCAATGTCGATCAACCCGGGGCCTCCAGCAGGTCACGATAGAACCGGTATTCCGCCTCCAGCGCCTCGGCCTGGTGTTCGGCGCGGCGGAAGCCGTGGCCCTCGTCCGGGAACAGGCGGTACTCCACGGCGACGCCGTTGCCGCGCAGCGCGGCCACCATCGCCTCGGTCTGCTGCGGCACCACCACGGCGTCGCGCCCGCCCTGGAAGAAGATCACCGGCACGCGGATGCGCCCCGCCTGGTGCAGTGGCGTGCGTTGTCGGTAGCGCTCCGGGTGCCGCTGCGGATCGCCGAGCAGCCAGTCCAGGTAGTCCGCCTCGAACTTGTGGGTGAGCCGGCGCAGCACCAGCGGGTCGCTGACACCGTACAGGCTGGCGCCTCCGGCATAGCCGCCCTCGGCCAGGGCCAGTAGCGCGCTGTAGCCGCCGGCGCTGGCGCCGCGCACGAAGACCTTGTTGCGGTCGATGCGCCCGGCGCCGGCCAGGTGCTCGACGCCGGCGCGGATGTCCTCCAGTTCGATGCGCCCCCACTCCCCGCACAGACGCTGCCGATAGGCGCGGCCGAAGCCGGCGCTGCCCCGGTAGTTGAGGTCGAGCACGGCGAAGCCGCGCAGGGTCCAGAACGGGATGCGCGGGTCGAACGCCGGGTAGCAGGCCGAGGTCGGCCCGCCATGGAGGAACACCACCAGGGGTGTCGGCCCGTCCGCCCGCGCCGGGTAGAAGTAGCCGTGGGCGGTTTCCCCACCGCTGGCGAAGGCGATGGCCTCGGGGCGCGGCAAGCGCTCGTCGTCCAGAGGCCGCTCGCCGCCGGCCAGCACCTGCACGCCGCCGTCGCGCCGGTCGATGGCCAGCACCGCTGGCAGGCGATCCGACGCGGAGGCCACGCAGTAGAAATGTCCCGGGTCCGCCGCCAGCGCGCGGAAGCGGCTGAACTCACCAGCCAGGCGCCGCTCCCGGCCGTCGCCGGAGCGCTCCAGCAGCTCGCCGCCCTGCGCAGCGATCCGGCTCGCCAGCAGGGCGCCGCCCGTCAGCGGCAGGTAGCTGCGTCCGCCCAGCTGCCAGGGCGCCGGCGCGTGATCGAACGGGGCGTCGAGCAGCGCGACCAGCCCGTCGCCCGCCTCGGCCAGCGGCTGCCACCAGCCGTGGCGATCGCTCAGGCAATGCAGGCGGCCGTCGGCGTCGAAGCGCGGTTGCTGCAGCGATTCCTTGCCGGCGTCGCCGGCCAGCACCCGGGTGCGGCTCCAGTCGCCTTGGGGCGAGCGGTGCCGCTGGCACAGGCGTGTGGCGGTCCAGGGCTGACGCGGTCGGTCCCACTCGATCCAGGCCAGGCGCTCGCCGGCTTCGTCCACCGTGGGCGCGGCGTAGAAGTCGGCGCCCTGCACCAGCACCTGGCGACTGCCGTCCAGGCCGAGGCGGACGATGCGGTGCGCCACCTCGCCCGGCTCGTGGCTCTCCTCCACCGCCAACAGCGCCTGCCAGGCCGGGACGAAGGCCAGGTCGCCGTAGCGGCAGGTGAAGCAGGCGCTCAGCGCGCGCGGCGCGCCGCCGGCCAGGTCGAGGTGGTAGACCTGCTGGTCGGCCTCGTTGACGAAGGCCACGCCCCGCTCGGTGGCGCAGCTGGCGCCGCCGCCATATTCGTAGACCTTGCTGCGCACCGAGTAGCCGGGTGGCGTCAGCTCGCGGCACCAGTCGCCGAGGAGGAACTGCAGCGAGCAGCGCCCGCTGGCCGGGTCGAATTCGACCCACAGCACGCCGCCGTGGGCCGCGTGCAGCTCGGCGAAGTCACGGCTGGCGGCGGCCGCCTGGGTGGCGGACCAGGCTGGCTCTGCGGTGCGCGCGGCGCACCCTACGGTGTCCGAGGGACTCATCTCAGCAATCCCCGGAGAACGCCGTGGTGCGCATGGCGCACCCTACGGTGAGTGGCGAGTAGGGTGCGCCGTGCGCACCGGTCGGTCCTTTCATGCCTTGCAGATCAGCCGCGAGGCCTTGTCGTTGCGGAAGGTCAGTTCGCCGAGGCCGGCGCCGCCCTGTTCCGCCTCGCGCCGGGCGTCGAGGATCATGCCGTGGTGGGCCGACTTGGCGCAGACCGGGTCGGCGTTCTCCGCCGTGCCGGTGAGCATGAACGCCTGGCAGCGGCAGCCGCCGAAGTCGCGCTCCTTCTCGTCGCAGGTGCGGCATGGCTCGGGCATCCAGTCGTCGCCACGGAAGCGGTTGAAGCCGAAGGAGTCGTACCAGATGTGGCGGATGTCGTGTTCGCGCACGTTGGGGAATTTCACCGGCAGCTGCCGCGCGCTGTGGCAGGGCAAGGCGGTGCCGTCCGGGGTGACGTCGAGGAACAGGCTGCCCCAGCCGTTCATGCAGGCCTTGGGGCGTTCCTCGTAGTAGTCGGGGGTGACGAAGATCAGCTTGCACGGGTGGTTCTGCGCCGCCAGCCGCGCCCGGTATTGGTTGGTGATGCGCTCGGCGCGCTCCAGCTGCGCCTTGCTCGGCAGCAGGCCGGCACGGTTGAGCTGGGCCCAGCCGTAGAACTGGCAGGTGGCGAGTTCGACGAAGTCCGCCTCCAGCTCCAGGCACAGTTCGATGATGCGGTCGATGCGGTCGATGTTGTGCCGGTGGGTGACGAAGTTGAGCACCATCGGGTAGCCGTGGGCCTTCACCGCGCGGGCCATGGCGACCTTCTGCGCGTAGGCCTTGCCACTGCCGGCGAGCAGGTTGTTGAGTTCCTCGTCGGCGGCCTGGAAGCTGATCTGGATGTGGTCCAGCCCGGCCTCGGCGAAGGCCGCCACCTTGGCCTCGGTGAGGCCGATGCCGGAGGTGATCAGGTTGGTGTAGTAGCCCAGGTCGCGGGCCGCGCGGATCAGCTCGGCCAGGTCCTGGCGCACCAGTGGCTCGCCGCCGGAGAAGCCCAACTGCGCCGCGCCCAGCTCGCGGGCCTGGCGGAACACCTCGATCCACTCGGCGGTACTCAGCTCCTCGCCCTGGCGGGCGAAGTCCAGCGGGTTGGAGCAGTACGGGCACTGCAGCGGGCAGCGGTAGGTCAGCTCGGCCAGCAGCCAGAACGGCGGGCCGACCTGCGCGCCGGGCTTAGCGCAACTCGATCCAGAACTGGGCATGAGCCACCTCGAGGAACGCCAGGATGTCTTCGTCGATGCCCGGCACTTCCGGGAAGCGGCCCTGCAGCTCGGCCACCAGGGTCGCCACGCTGCGCTGGCCGTCCACCAGCTTGAGGATCTCGCCGGCGCTCTCGTTGAGCTTGATCATACCTTCCGGATAGAGCAGCACGTGGCAGCCCTGGGCCGGCTCGAACTGCAGGCGGAAACCGCGGCGGATGGCCGGCACGCTGGAGAACAGGTGTACGGTCATGGCGTGGGCTCCCATGCGGTGTGTGCGACAAAAGTGGAGTTCGATCTGGTGCGCGCGGCGCACCCTACGCGGGGCACGACGGTGTGCATGGCGACGTATGTAGGGTGCGCCGTGCGCACCGGCTGACCCCGGCTCATGGCGTGATGCCCCGGTGCCACACGCGCTCGCGGGTCACCGTGTGGTACGGCGGGCGCTGCAGTTCGTAGGCCATGCTCATGGCGTCGAGCATGCTCCACAGCACGTCGAGCTTGAACTGCAGGATGTTCAGCATGCGCTCCTGGGCCTCGCGGGTGCGGTAGTGTTCGAGGGTGATGCGCAGGCCGTGCTCGACGTCGCGGCGCGCCTCCTTCAGGCGCTTGCGGAAGTAGTCGTAGCCGGCCGGGTCGATCCACGGGTAGTGCTGCGGCCAGCTGTCCAGGCGCGACTGGTGGATCTGCGGGGCGAACAGTTCGGTCAGCGAGCTGCTGGCCGCCTCCTGCCAGGACGCGCGGCGGGCGAAGTTGACGTAGGCATCCACGGCGAAGCGCACGCCCGGCAGCACCAGTTCCTGGGACAGCACCTGCTCGCGCTCCAGGCCCACCGCCTCGGCCAGGCGCAGCCAGGCCTCGATGCCACCCTCTTCTCCCGACGTAGCGACGCCCGGCCCCCCATCGTGGTCGAGGATGCGCTGAATCCACTCGCGGCGGGCGTCGCGGTCCGGGCAGTTGGCCAGGATCGCGGCATCCTTCAGCGGGATGTTCACCTGGTAGTAGAAGCGGTTGGCCACCCAGCCCTGGATCTGCTCGCGGCTGGCGCGGCCCTGGTACATGGCGACGTGGAATGGGTGGTGGATGTGGTAGCAGGCACCCTTGGCGCGCAGCGCCTGTTCGAATGCCTCGGGGGTCATGGCCGGCTCATTCATGCCAGGCTCCTCAGAGTTCGATGCCCATGCCGTCGAAGGCGACCTCGATGCCGTGCGCGGCCAGTTCGGCGCGCTCGGCCGAGTCCTCGTCGAGGATCGGATTGGTGTTGTTGATATGGATGAGCACCTTGCGCGCGGCCAGGCCCTGCAGCGCGGCGATCATGCCGTGCGGCCCGCTCTGCTGCAGGTGGCCGAGCTGGCTGCCCAGCTTGCTGCCGACCTCAGCACGGATCATCTCGTCGTCGCGCCAGAAGGTGCCGTCCACCAGCAGGCAGTCGGCGGTCGCCATGCGTGCGCGCAGCCCGGCGTCCACCTGGCCCAGGCCGGGGGCGTAGAACAGCGTGCCGCCGGTGCGCCGGTCACGTACCAGCAGGCCGATGTTGTCGCCCGGATGCGGGTCGTTGCGGTGCGGCGAATAGGGCGGCGCGGAACTGTGCAGCGGAAACGGGACGAACTCCAGCTGCGGGCAGGCGGCGATGGTGAAGGAGCGTTCCAAAGCGATGGGGCGCCAGTGCAGGCCGCCACCCGGCCAGTGCGAGAGCATGTCGAACAGCGGGAAGCCGCTGGTCAGGTCCTGGTGGACCATCTCCGTGCACCACACCTCATGCGGGCAGCCCTCGCGCAGGCTGAGCAGCCCGGTGGTGTGGTCGATCTGGCTGTCGAGCAGGACGATGGCGGCGATGCCGGTGTCGCGCACCGCCCGTGCCGGTTGCAGCGCCGGGAAGGCCTCCAGCTGGGCGCGGATGTCCGGCGAGGCGTTGCACAGAATCCAGTTGACCCCGTCGTCGGACAGGGCGATGGACGACTGGGTGCGCGGCCGCGCGTTCAGCGTGCCTTCGCGCAGGCCACGGCAGTTGCGACAGTTGCAGTTCCATTGGGGAAAGCCGCCACCGGCGGCCGACCCGAGAATCTGGACGAGCATACGGACTGCTCCGGGTGAAGCCCCGGCGGACCGGGGCTGTGCGGATCAACGATTGGCGAAGTACAGGGTCACTTCGAAGCCAATGCGCAGGTCGGTATAGCTAGGCTTGGTCCACATGGGTCGATCCTCTTCTTGTAGGCCGATGGATTACGGCCATTCGAGTTAAACACCAGGGTCGCCCCCTCCGAATGATACTTTCGAAGGAATTGCCCCCCTGATTTGGTAGGGCAGGTGCGACACCTGTCGCCCCGCCCGCTACAGGTGTCGCAACGCTGCAACAACTGTCCCGACCGGCGCCGCCCCGGAGCGCGGAAAACCGCGCCGGCAGGGGCCGCGCCACGATGCGGGCGAGGCGGCACGGCACTTGCTGCGCCTCTCGCCGTTCGACGGATGGATGACTGCACTTCGTTCCCGCCCGGAGTAAGGTTGGGACACGACGCCGGACGAACGGCTCCATGAAAAACAACAACGCGCCGCGGCACGATCCGCGGCCGACGGGAGTGCCCATGACTGCCCATGCCTTGGAAACCTGCCCGAACGACCTCGCCGCCTTCGTCGCGGACCACTTCCCCGAGCGCGGCATCCGCCCCGACGGGCTGATCGCCCGCTCCTGGTACCGAAGCGTGGTGGAGCACCGGCTCGATCCGCGCGGCCCCGTCGAGAAGAGCATCCTCACCGCCACCGAGCTGCGCGAGCACCAGGCCCTGCACGAGGAGTACCTGGCCATCGCCGGCCAGGGCGTCAGCGGCCTGGCCAGGCGCGTGGTGCCGGCCGGCTTCGCCGTGCTGCTCAGCGACGAGCACGGCGTCACCCTCGACGCCCGCCTGCCGCGCCAGCGCGACCTCTATACCCAGGCCGGGCTGATCGTCGGCGCGCGCTGGGACGAATCCATCGCCGGCACCAACGGCATCGGCACCACCCTGGCCGCCGGCCAGCCGATGACCATCCACCGCCAGGAGCACTTCCTGGTCTCCAACTTCCGCCTGAGCTGCTCGGTAGCGCCGATCTACGACGCGCAGAACGCCCTGCGCGGCTGCCTCAACGCCACCTGCCTGAACAGCGACGGGCCGAAGGAGGCGCAATACCTCACCCTGCAACTGGTGATCATGTATGCCCGGCTGATCGAGAACGCCAGCTTCCGCCAGCGCTACCGCGACCGCCTGAGCCTGTCGCTGAAGCCGCGCGACGACATCGCCGACCTGGCCAACGAACAACTGCTGGCCCTCGACGAGGGCGGCCGGGTGATCGGCGCCAACCACGCGGCCTTCGCCGCCTGCGCGGCGCATGGCATCGACCTGCTCGGCAGCCGCATCGACCAACTGCTGCCGGCCGGCGTCGACGAACTGCTGGGCCTGACCCACGGCGGCGCCCGGGGCGTGCGCCTGCGCACCCTGTTCGACGAGGCGCTGGTGGACATCGGCCTGCGCATTCCCGCGGCCCAGCCCCGCCGCGCGGCGAGCACGGCCGCCGCGCAGCCCGGGCACCCGGACCTGCAGCGCCTCAGCGGTGGCGACGCGCGCCTGCAGGACGGCGTGCGGCGCCTGCGCAAGGTGCTCGACAAGGGCATCCCGATCCTCGTCACCGGCGAGACCGGCACCGGCAAGGAGGCCTTCGCCCGCGCCATCCACCAGGCCAGCGCGCGGCACGCCGGGCCCTTCGTCGCGCTGAACTGCGCGGCGATCCCGGAGAGCCTGATCGAGAGCGAGCTGTTCGGCTATCGCGGCGGCAGCTTCACCGGCGCCAGCAAGAAGGGCATGAAGGGCAAGCTGGAACTGGCCAACGGCGGCACCCTGTTCCTCGACGAGATCGGCGATATGCCCGCCCACCTGCAGACCCGCCTGCTGCGCGTGCTGGCCGAGCGCGAGCTGTTTCCCCTCGGCGCCGACGCGCCGGTGGCGCTGGACGTGCAGGTGGTGTCCGCCACCCACCAGGACCTGGCGGCGATGATCCAGGGCCGGCAGTTCCGCGAGGACCTGTTCTACCGCCTCAGCGGCATGACCCTGCACCTGCCGGCCCTGCGCGAACGCGGCGACCGCGACGCGCTGATCGACCAGTTGCTGGCCGGCCTCGCCCCCGACCTGCGCCTGGACAACGTGGTGCGCGAGCACCTGCGCGCCCATCCCTGGCCGGGCAACATCCGCCAGTTGCTCAACTGCCTGCGCTACGCCGCCGCCCTGGCCGAGAACGGCCGCATCGACCTGGACTGCCTGCCGGCGGAGCTGCATCAGGCGCCCTTGCCGCCCGCCACCGCGAGCACCCCGGCGAACGGCGAGCTGGCCGCGCGGCTGGACGGCGACGAGGCGCGCCACCTGTACGCCGCCCTGCGCGAACAGCGCTGGAACATCAGCGCGGTGGCCGAGGCCTTCGGCATCGCCCGCTCCACGCTGTATCGCAAGATGAAGAAACACGGCATCGTCCAGCCCAACGAACTTTTCTGAGTCCGGTGCGGCACGCCGCCCGCGCCCTGTGAGCCGATACATCGTCCGGCAGGTACAAGTAGGGTGCGCCATGCGCACCACGTGCCCTACCCAAGTCCACCCGGCACTCCCGCTCCTTTCGCCTGGCATCGCGCGCAATGCCAGGAAAAAGGAGCGGGGTCGGGCCAGCGCCCTTCCCCGCTCAAGCATGCCCGGTCACTCCTGCGCGTAGATCACGTGGGTGTGGGTGTACTCGTACAGGCCGTGCTTGCCGTCCGCGCCGCCGATGCCGGACTTGCGCGTGCCGGCGTGGAAGCCCTGCATGGCCTCGAAGTTCTCGCGGTTGATGTAGGTCTCGCCGAAGTCCAGCTCACGGCTGGCCTTGAGCGCGGCACTCAGGTTGCGGGTGTAGATGGACGAGGTCAGGCCGTACTCGCTGTCGTTGGCCAGGGCGATGGCCTCGTCGAGGTCGTCGACGATCTGGATCGGCAGCACCGGGCCGAATACCTCCTTGCGCATGATCTCCATGTCCGCCGTGCAGCCGGCCAGCACCGTGGGCTGGTAGTGGAAGCCACGGCCCTTGTCCGCCAGCGCGCCGCCGGTGACCACCTGGGCGCCCTGCCCGGCCGCCGTGCGGACCATCTGCGCGACCTTGTCCAGGCCGGCCTGGTTGATCAGCGGCCCCATGTCCAGGTCGGCCTCGACGGAGGGGTCGCCGTAGCGGGTGGCGGCCATCGCCGAGGCGATCCTGTCGATGAACTGGTCAGCCACCTTGCGCTCGACGTAGACGCGCTCGGCGCAGTTGCACACCTGGCCAGTGTTGATCACCCGCGAGGCCTTGATGGCGTTCACCGCCAGCTCCAGGTCGGCGTCGGCGAGGACGATGGCCGGCGCCTTGCCGCCCAGCTCCAGGTTGAGCTTGGTGATGTTCGGCGCCGCCGCGGCCATGATCCGCGAGCCGGTACCGACGCTGCCGGTGAAGCTGATCAGGTCCACCCCGGCATGGCTGGTCAGGGCGCTGCCGGCGCCCGCGCCGGTGCCGCCGACGACGTTGAATACGCCGCGCGGCAGGTCGATCTCGGCCACCAGCCTGGCGAACTCGAAGCAGTTGATCGGGGTTTCCTCGCTGGGCTTGATCACGATGGTGTTGCCGGTGATCAGCGCCGGCGCCATCTTCCGCGCGATGAGGAAGAACGGGAAGTTCCACGGCAGGATGCCGGCCACCACGCCGAGCGGCTTGCGCAGCAGGAAGATGTGTTCGCCGGCGCGGTCGCTGGTCAGCACCTCGCCTTCCAGGCGGCGCGCCCATTCGGCCATGTAGTCCAGGTAGTCGGCGGTGAAGTTGACCTCCACCTCGGCCAGGGCCGGTACCTTGCCGCCCTCGGTGGTGATGATGCGCGCCAGGCGCGGCGCGTTGGCGCGCACCTTGGCGGCGATCTGGCGCAGGTAGCCGGCGCGCTCGATGGCCGGCCTGGCGGCCCAGCCCTTCTGCGCGGCGCGGGCGGCGGCGATGGCGCGCTCGACCTGCTCGGCGCCGGCCTCGGGGATGCGCGCCAGCAGCTCGGCGTTGGCCGGGTTGCGCACCTCGATCAGGCTGTCGCTGCCGACGAAGGTGTTGTCGATGTAGTGCTGGTAGGTGGTGATGTCGCTCATGGTCGCTCTCGCTGTGCGGAGTGGGCGGACGGGCGCGCGCCACGGCGGCGCACGCCCGCGTGGATCACTTGGCGCTGAATTTCTTCCAGGCGTCGCCTTCCTGCTGCAGGTCGTGGGCACGCTTGATCAGGTACTGGTGGATCTGGTCCACCTGCTTGGCATCGAAGGCCTCGGCGAACGACGGCATGCCGTCCGGCACGCGACCGCCGTAGAGGATGCCGAGGAACATCTGGTGCTTCTCCGGGGTGAGCTTGCGCAGGTCCGGCAGCACGCCGCCGCTCACCGCGTGGATGCCGTGGCACTGCGAGCAGTGGCCGTCGTAGAGCTTGGCGCCGGCCTCCACGGTGGCCGCGTCGGCGGTCAGCGGCGGCGGCTTCGGCGCGTCGGCCGGCGGCGCCGGCTCGCGCAGCCTGGCGGTGCCGCCGAGCTTGTAGGTGAGCACCTGGGCGAACGGCTGCACGCCAGCGCGCAGCGACAGGGCGCCGGCAAAGGTGGAGAAGGCGCCGCCCCAGCCGGCCATGAAGGTGACGTACTGCTCGCCGTCCACCGAGTAGGTGATCGGCGCGGCCATCACGCCGCTGGCGGCCGGCTGCTCCCAGAGCTTTCTGCCGTCCTCGGCGGCGTAGGCGATCACCCGGCCGTCGGCGCTGCCCTCGAACACCAGGTTGCCGGCGGTGCTCAGGGTGCCGCCGTTGAAGATGGTCACGTAGGGCACTTCCCAGGCCGCCTCCTGCTTGACCGGGTCCCAGGCGATCAGCTTGCCGGACCAGGTCTTGGCCATCTCCAGCAGGCCGTCGGCGCCCTCCGGCATCATCCCGGTGCGCAGGCCGAGCTGGTACATGCTCTTGAACGGGTTGCGGGTGGGCGCCTCGGGGATGTGCTCATAGTAGGCGGACATGATGTGCGCCGGGATGTACACCAGCCCGGTCTTCGGGTTGAACGACATCGGGTGCCAGTCGTGCGCGCCCCAGAACGCCGGGGTCACCAGGTTGCGCTTGCCGTTCTTCCAGTAGGCGGCGTTTTCCTCGTCGACGATGGGCCGGCCGGTCTTCATGTCCATGCCCTTGGTCCAGTTCTGCGGGACGATGCCCTTGGCCGAGAGCAGCTCGCCGGTGGCGCGGTCGATGACGTAGAAGAAGCCGTTCTTCGGCGCCTGCATCAGCACCTTGCGCTGCTTACCCTCGATCTCCAGTTCGGCGAGGATCATGTGCTGGGTGGCGGTGAAGTCCCAGGCGTCGCCCGGGGTGGTCTGGTAGTGCCAGGCGTACTCGCCGGTGTCGGCATCGACCGCGACGATGGAGGACAGGAACAGGTTGTCGCCCTTGGCCTGGCTGCGCCACTTCGGGTCCCACAGCGAGCCGTTGCCGACGCCGATGTAGAGCAGGTTCAGCTCCGGGTCGAAGGCGAAGGAGTCCCACGCGGTGCCGCCGCCGCCCTGCTCGACAAAGGCGTCGCCGTGCCAGGTCTTGGCGGCGATCTCCATGGCCTTGTCTTCCGGCGGCAGCTTGGGGTCGCCCGGCACGGTGTAGAAGCGCCAGGCCTGCTTGCCGCTCTCGGCGTCGTAGGCGGTTACGTAGCCGCGCACGCCAAACTCGGCGCCGCCGTTGCCGATGACCACCTTGCCGTTCACCACCCGCGGCGCGCCGGTGATGGTGTAGCTGCGCGCGTGGTCGGCACGGGTGTCGACCGACCAGACACGCTTGCCGGTCCGGGCGTCGATGGCTTCCAGGCGGCCGTCGAGCACGCCGACGTAGACCTTGCCCTTCCACACCGCCACGCCGCGGTTGACCGCGTCGCAGCAAGCCTCGCCGGCGCGCGAGCGATCCGACTGCGGGTCGTACTTCCACAGCAGCTCGCCGTTGCGCGCGTCCAGCGCGTAGACCACCGAGAACGGCCCGGTGGTGTACATCACGCCGTCGACCACGATCGGCGTGGCTTCCACGCCACGGTCGAGGTCGAGCTTGTAGCTCCAGGCCAGGCCGAGCTTGCTGACGTTCTGCTGGTTGATCTGCTCGAGCGGGCTGTAGCGCTGCTCGTCGTAGGTACGGCCGTGGCTCATCCAGTTGCCCGGCTCCCGGTCGGCGGCGACGATGCGCTTGCCGTCGACGTTGGCCGGTGTCTCGGCGGCCTGGGCAGTATGGGCGAAGCCGGCCAGCAGCATGGCGGCGAACAGGGCGTGGCGGGGAATACGCAGGGCGGGGTGCCGGCCGGATGACGGGCAGGCGGAAGGCGCGGTGAGGCCAATCGATCTCATGGAGTGTCTCCGATTCTTGTTGTTGCCACGGCGGCCACGCCGGGGCTTGCAGGCACAGGAGCAACGGCTGTGCCAGCACCGCGACGGATGGCCGCAGGCCAGGCGGCACGCGGCCTGCGGAGAAACGGCGGGACTCTGGAAAGGCGCGGCGGAGCGCGACACCTGTTGCAACGGGCGGGACGGCTGTCGCACCGGCGCGACGCCTTCGCCGCCTCGCGGAAAATAAAAAACGCGGCAGCGCCGCGTTCGACAGGACCTGCCGCTCCGAAGGGAGTAGGCGGTGTGGGAGAGGGCAGGACGCCCGGAGGCTCATCGAAAAAAAGCGCGGCCTGGGACCGCGCGGGACATCAATCCATCTGCCGGACAATGGCCACACAGGCGGCCCACGCTCAGTTGGGCCGGCGACGGAAGCGCTTCCCTGCGCTCGATGAAAAAGCTGTCGGCGCCCGCCGCGAGGCGGGCGCGCCCCGGGTCAGAAGAAGCCCAGCGGGTTGATGTCGTAGCTCACCAGCAGGTTCTTGGTCTGCTGGTAGTGGTCGAGCATCATCTTGTGGGTCTCGCGGCCGACGCCGGACTTCTTGTAGCCGCCGAAGGCAGCGTGCGCCGGATACAGGTGGTAGCAGTTGGTCCACACGCGGCCGGCCTTGATGCCGCGCCCCATGCGGTAGGCGATGTTGATGTCGCGGCTCCACACGCCGGCGCCCAGGCCGAACTCGGTGTCGTTGGCGATGGCCAGTGCCTCGGCCTCGTCCTTGAAGGTGGTCACGCCGATCACCGGGCCGAAGATTTCCTCCTGGAACACGCGCATCTTGTTGTCGCCCTTGAGCAGGGTCGGCTGGATGTAGTAGCCGTTGGCCAGGTCGCCGGACAGGCGCTCGGCGCCGCCGCCGGTGAGCACCTGGGCGCCCTCCTGCTGGGCAATCTCGAGGTAGCTGAGGATCTTGTCGTACTGCTGCTGCGAGGCCTGGGCGCCGACCATGATGTCGGTGTCCAGCGGGTTGCCGCGCTTGATCTGCTTGACCTTCTTCAGCACCTCGGCCATGAACGCGTCGTAGATGCTCTCCTGCACGATCGCGCGGGACGGGCAGGTGCACACCTCGCCCTGGTTGAAGAAGCCCAGCACCAGGCCCTCGGCGGCCTTCTCGATGAACGCCGGCTCGGCGCGCATGATGTCCTCGAAGAAGATGTTCGGGCTCTTGCCGCCCAGCTCCACGGTGCTCGGGATGATGTTCTCTGCGGCGCACTTCATGATGTGCGAGCCGACCGGGGTGGAGCCGGTGAAGGCGATCTTGGCGATGCGCTTGCTGGTGGCCAGCGCCTCGCCGGCCTCGCGGCCGAAGCCCTGGACGATGTTCAGCACGCCCGGCGGCAGCAGGTCGCCGATGATCTCCATCAGCAGGGTGATCGACAGCGGGGTCTGCTCGGCCGGCTTGAGCACGATGGCATTGCCGGCGGCCAGCGCCGGGGCCAGTTTCCAGGCGGCCATCAGCAGCGGGAAGTTCCACGGGATGACCTGGCCGACCACGCCCAGCGGCTCGTGGAAGTGGTAGGCCACGGTGCCGTCGTTGATCTCGGCGGCGCTGCCTTCCTGGGCGCGGATGCAGCCGGCGAAATAGCGGAAGTGGTCGGCGGCCAGCGGCACGTCGGCGTTCAGCGTCTCGCGCACGGCCTTGCCGTTGTCCCAGGTCTCGGTGACGGCGAGCAGTTCCAGGTTCT
Source organism: Pseudomonas paralcaligenes (assembly GCF_019655855.1). GTDB lineage: Bacteria > Pseudomonadota > Gammaproteobacteria > Pseudomonadales > Pseudomonadaceae > Aquipseudomonas > Aquipseudomonas paralcaligenes. The sequence goes on from NZ_BPFX01000006.1 coordinate 242,506, forward strand.
GCTCGATGCGGTCGGCGATCTTCAGAAGGACCAGTGCGCGGTCCTGCACCGAGGTGCGGCCCCAGGCGTCGGCGGCGGCATGGGCGGCATCCAGGGCCTTGTCGATGTCCTCGGCGCTGGAGCGCGGGAACTCGGCGATGACCTGGCCGTTGACCGGGGAGGTGTTGACGAAGTACTCGCCCTTCACCGGCGGCACGAACTCGCCATTGATGTAGTTGCCGTAACGCGGCTTGAAGGAAACGATGGAGCCGGGGGTCCCAGGTTGAGCGTAAATCATGACGATGCCTCTTTCTTGTGGTGCCTGCCCCTGCCAGTGGGCCAGGTCGTGCTTCGATCTTTGCAGCCGCTCTGCCGCGCGGGTATGCGCCGATGGCACAGCCGGACTACTCATTTGGTAGTACATGCCCGAGTGCAACCCTCGGCGGGGCGGCGCTCAGGGCAAGCGACGGTCGAAGGTCGCGCCGTCGTCGTCCCTCCAGCGTAGACCCAGCTCGCCGGCATCGACCGGCAGCACCACCCGCCAGTAGGGATTGGCCGCCAGGCCGGCGAAGGCCTCTACCCGCATCAGTTCGCCCCGCTCGCCGCTCACCCGCAGCTCGCGTAACAGGTGACGCGACAGCAGGCGTCCCTCAGCGTCGTGGCGCTGGCCGGTCTCCATGGGATGGCGCAGCAGGCTGGCCATTTCGCTGCCGCCGTCCAGCGGCCGGCGCCAGGCCTGGCTGTGGCCGAGTCCTTCCGCCGGATCGCCGACCGGCGGCGACAGGCAACTGCTGCCGGCGATGCGCACCGGCTGGCGCACGGCCCAGGTGCGGCCATCGGCGTCACGCGCCAGCACTTGCAGCGCCTGGCTCCGGGGCAGGCGCACGCGGGTGCTCAGGCGCAGCGGTTCGTGCCAGCCCCGCAGCTCCACACGGGCGATGCGCGGCTCGTCTTCCGCCTCCCGCAACAGCGCCAGCCGCAGCGGCGGGCGGGCGCCGCGCAGGGTCAGGGTGACGGCGACGAAGGCGCCGTCCTCAACCCATTCCGGCACTTCCAACGCCAGGCCATCCGCCTGGAGCATGCCGCCAGCGAGCAGCCGTTCGCGCTCGTCATGCAACGGGTCGGCGGACAGCGGCAGCACCAGGCACAGCGACAGGATCGCCAGTAGGGTGCGCCACGCGCACCGATACCCCCTCACGCCGACGATCCCCACGCCGCGCCGCAACTGGCGACGTACCAGGCCGCCGCCAGCTCGGCCTCGTGCCGGCGCAATGCATCGTCACCGTCCAGCGGACTGAGCCGCAGGCTGCCCGGTACCTCGCCGAGCAAGTCGCTCTCCACGCGGTAGCGCGCCGAGATGGACACCGCGTCGTCGGGCGTCAGCAGGCTGTAGCAGGTGTTGCTCAGCGCGGGCGCCTGGGGTGGCTCGCCACGCAGCTCCGCCAGCAGATGGGCGACCGCCAGGTGCGCCTGGGCCTGGGCGCTGAAGGCGGACTTGGGCATAGGCGCGGCGACGCTGGCGTCGCCCAGCACCGTGATGCGCCCGTCGGCCCGCGCGCGAAAACGCCCAGGCTCCACCGGCACCCAGCCGCTGGCATCGGTCAGCCCGGCCCGCGCGGCGATGCTCGCCGCCCGTTGCGGCGGGATCAGATTGATCACCGCCGCGCGATGGCGGGCGCCGAACTCGCATTCCAGCTCGCGCCGCACCGCATCCGCCCGCACCACCCGGCCACCGCCGGCATGGCCGACCCACTCGATCACCTCCGGGTAGTGACGGCGCCAGCCCTGCATGAACAGCGCCTGCTTGGAGAAGCTGTCCTTGGCATCGAGGATCAGCAGCTTGCTGCGCGGCTTGTGGCGCTTGAGGTAGTCGGCGACCAGGCTGGCCCGCTCGTAGGGGCCGGGCGGGCAGCGGTAGGGATTGTCCGGCACACTCATCAGCACCAGCCCGCCATCGTCCATGGCCTGCAACTGGCGACGCAGCAGCTCGGTCTGGGTGCCGGCCTGCCAGGCATGCGGCAGCCGCTCGGCCGCGGCGGCGTCGTAGCCTTCGATAACGTCGAAGCGCATCTCGATGCCCGGCGCCAGGACCAGATGGTCGTAGCCGAGCCAGCGGCCATCATCCAGTTGCACGCGGCGGCCGGCCGGGTCGATGTCCCGCGCCGCCTGGCGCAGGTGGCGGACGCCGAGGCGCTCCAGCTCGCGGAAGGACCAGGCGATCCGGTCCAGCGGATCGAACCCGGCAATCACCCGGTTACTCATCGGGCAGGTGTGGTACACCGCCTTCGGCTCGACCAGCACCACCTCCAGCCCCGGCTCGGCCTGGATCAGCAGGCGCGCGGCGGTGGCGCCGGCGAAACCGCCGCCGACCACCAGCACCCGGGCAGCGACACCCCGCCCCTGCCCCGCCCGCGCCCACCAGGGCAGCAGAGCCAGGCCGGCGAGCAGGCGGCGACGGCTGAAGGCGATCATCGGCTCAGCGCGCCGCGGCGCCTTCCGGCCGATAGCCCAGGCGCAATCCGCCCCAGTGCCGGCCCTTGACGCGGATCGGCACCGACAGGTCGTGCATCAGCTCGCCGGTGTCGCGGGTGTAGGTCTGCAACAGCAGTGTCTGCTCGTGGCTGCCGCAGCGGATGCCGGTGCGGTCGTCGAAGCGGCGCTTGCTGCGGCTGCGCACCGTGTCCACCTGGCGGTCGCCGGTGGGCGCGGCGCTGAACGCGCGGTTGTGGGTGGGCACATAGCCCTCGGGCGTGCAGGCGATGGCGAACACCAGGCCCTCGTGCTGTTGCAGCAGCGGCTCCTGGATATCCGGCAGCACGCGGTCGGTGTAGTCGTCGAAACGGGTCTTGTACTTCGCCGGGAAGCTGCCGGGCACGGGGCGGTACTGGCGGTCGAACAGGTCGTCCAGGCCGATGCCGCCGGCGTCGATGTCGGCCTCGAAGCGCGCGGCGATGGCCTGGGCACCCTGCCGGGCGAGGTCGTAGACGCGCTGGTGGTAGTCGTCCAGCGCCACCTCGGCGAGGCGCTCGCTGATCTGTTCGGCCTGGCCTTCCAGGCGTCCGGCGACGCCACCGAGGCGCTGGGTGTGGGCGTCGCTCTCGGCCAGGTCGCCACGCATCTGCTCCATGGCGGCGAACAGGCTGGTGAGCTGCTCGCGGTTGACCTCGGCGCCCTGGGCGATCTCGCCCACCTGCCCCTCCACCGCCTGGGCCAGCTCGACGATGCTGGCGAGGCTGGCGCCGGCCTGCTCGACGGCGCCGACGCCCTCGTCCAGCTCGCTGGCCAGCTGGCGGATCTGCTCGACCACCGCGGCGGTCTGGCGCTGGATGTCGGCGACCATCTCGCCGACCTCCTCGGTGGCGCTGGCGGTGCGCGCGGCCAGGCCGCGCACCTCGTCGGCCACCACCGCGAAGCCACGCCCGGCCTCGCCGGCCCGCGCCGCCTCGATGGCCGCGTTGAGGGCCAGCAGGTTGGTCTGGCTGGCGACGCCCTGGATCACCTGGGTGACCCGCTGGATGTCCTCGCTGCGCTGGCTCAGGCCGCCGATCAGCTCGCGGCTGGCGCTGGCGCGGCCGCTCAGCTGGTGCATGCGATCAATGCTCTGGCGCAGCACCAGCAGCCCCTCGTCGCTGCTGCGCCTGGCATCGTGCGCGGCCGCCAGGGTGCGCTGGCTGAGCAGGCTGGTCTGCTCCTCGGTGGCGATCATCACCTCGGCGTTGCCGACGATGCTGGCCGCCGCCTTCAGCTGCGACGCCAGGCGCTGGGCCAGTTGCTTCACCGAATACGCCACCTCGGCCGCGGACAGCGCGTTGCCGCTGGTGGTGCGCGACAGGTCGCGGCTCAGGCGCAGCAGCGACTCGTCGTCGCCGGCCTCCGCGACCGGCGCGGGCGCGCCGCCCTTGAGCAGCAGCGGCAGCCAGGCCACCAGCACCGCCAGCGGCAGGGCCACCGCCAGGCCGATGTTGCCGCGCTGCAGGGCCAGGATCAGACAGCAGATGGCCAGGGCCTGGAGCAGGCCCGCCAGCAGAAGTCGATACATCGCATACCTCGTCCCGGAGGTTCTTGTGGTTGTCCGCCCATTAGGCGCCCCGGACCGGGTACTGGCCATCATTCCTTGGTCGCAAACGGCTCGGCCGAAAGAGCGGTAACGCGCCCTAAGTCGCAGGCACTTCGGCACAAGGACCAATGGTGCCAAGGCGGCGGGCTCCCTAAAAAGGCGGCTCGTGATCGACAAGGAGTGACACCATGCCCCGCCTGCTCACCGGCCTGCTGCTCGGCATCCTGCTCACCGGGCCCGCCCTGGCCGACAGCGTGAAGATCGGCCTGAACTACCCGCGTACCGGCAACTACCGGGACGAGGGGCTGGAGCTGAGGCGCGGCGCGCTGCTGGCGGTGGACGAGGTGAACCGCAGCGGCGGCGTGCTCGGCAGGCCGCTGGAACTGCTCGGCGAGAACACCGCCTCGCGCGCCGAGCAGGCCCGCGACAACGTCGACCGCTTCGCCGACGCCGGCGCACGCATGGTGTTCGGCGGTGCGACCAGCGAGGAAGCCATCGCCGCCGGCCAGCGCGCCCGCGAGCGCGGCCTGCTGTACTTCGCCACCCTGAGCTACGCCAACGACGTCACAGGCAGCCAGGGCCACCGCTACCTGTTCCGCGAATCCAACAGCGCCTGGATGAGCGCCCGCGTGCTCGGCGAATACCTGGCCTGGCACATGCCACGTCGGCGCTACCACTACATCCTGATCGACGACGCCTGGGGCCGCAGCATGGAAAACGCGCTGCGCCAGGCCACCGGCAGCAGCGACCGCGCGCGCCACGGCCGCACCGCGCTGCCCACCGGCCTGGTGCGCCGCGATCAGTACCAGGCGGCCCTGCGCAAGGCGGCCGACAGCGACGCGGACATGCTGGTACTGGTGCTGCTCGGCGACAACCTGCAGCGCAGCATGCGCATGATCCACAACATGGGCCTCAAGCAGCGCATGCAGGTGATCGTGCCGAACCTGACCAAGAGCGTGGTGCAGCAGAGCGGCCCGCTGGTCATGGAAGGCGTGATCGGCACCGAGGCCTGGACCTGGGACCTGCCGCGCCAGGAAGGCAACGCGACCGGCGAGCGCTTCGTCCAGCGCTACATCGACGAGCACCGCGAATACCCGGGCAGTACCAGCGCCTCGGCCTACGGCATCGTCCTGCAATGGGCCGACGCCGTGCGCCGCAGCGGCAGCCTGGACAGCGAAAGGCTGATCGACGCGCTCGAAGACCATCGCTACACCCTGCTCAAGGAACAGCAGCAGTGGCGCGCCTTCGACCACCAGAACGTGCAGAGCATCTACGCGGTGCGCGTGCGCAACCGCGAACAGGTCATGCGCGACCCGTTCAAGCAGGACTACTTCGAGATCATCCACAGCATGGCGGGCGACCACGCCGCGCCCAGCCTGGAAGACTGGCAGCAGGAGCGCGGCGAACAGCTGACCCTGCAATGACCCTGCGCTAGACTCGCGCCCGGCGGGCCGGCTGGCCCGCTCCCTCGCGTGCAGTTCGGAGTAGCGATGTCCCCTTCCCTCGGCCCCAACGCGGCCACCCTCTGCGGCCTCGGCGCCATCGTCCTATGGAGCACCATCGTCGGGCTGATCCGCAGCGTCAGCGAACACTTCGGCGCCATCGGCGGTGCCGCCTTGATCTACACGGTCGGCGCCCTGCTGTTGCTGCCCCTGCTCGGCCGCCCGCGCCTGCGCGGCTTCCCACGCATCTACCTGGTGCTGGGCAGCCTGCTGTTCGTCGCCTACGAACTCTGCCTGTCGCTCTCCCTGGGCTTCGCTCACAACCGAGCCCAGGCCATCGAGATCAGCATCATCAACTACCTTTGGCCCTGCTTCACCATCATCCTGGCCATCATCATGAACGGCCAGCCGGCGCGCTGGCCGATAATCCCGGGCATCGCCCTGGCCCTCACCGGCATCGCCTGGGTGGTCAGCGGCGACCAGGCCATCTCCCTGCAGCAGACCCTGGCCAACGTCTCCAGCAACCCTCTGAGCTACGGCCTGGCCTTCGCCGGCGCGGTGATCTGGGGCGTCTACTGCAACGTCACCAAGCGCTACGCGAACGGGCGCAACGGCGTGGTGCTGTTCTTCCTGCTGGTGGCGGCGACACTGTGGCTGCAGTACGCCTTCAGCGACCGCCAGGCGCTGAGCTTCAGCCTCCCCGCCAGCCTCGAACTGCTCGCCGCCGCCGCCGCGATGGCCGGCGGCTACGCCCTGTGGAACGTCGGCGTCCTGCGCGGCAACCTCACCCTGATGGCGAGCGCCTCGTACTTCACCCCTGTACTGTCGGCTCTGTTCGCCATGGTCTGGCTGGACACGCAACTGACCTCGGCGTTCTGGCAGGGCGTGGCGATGGTCACCGGCGGCTCCCTGCTGTGCTGGCTCGCCACCCGGGAGGCCCCCGGACACTGACGAATCGCGCACGCCTAAGCGCTTGATAACGCGCCACTTTGTCCGCCGGACGGGGTTGACAGCACAAATCGACAAGAGAATAATGCGCGCCACTCGGCTACATAGCTCAGTCGGTTAGAGCGCAGCATTCATAATGCTGATGTCCCAGGTTCAAGTCCCGGTGTAGCCACCATACATTTCAAAGGGTTAGCTTCGGCTAGCCCTTTGTCGTTTCTGGGCGGTGACTACATCGTGTCTACCGCAGAAACTGCGGGATCGCCGTTAGCTGTTCCAGGGATCCACCAGCGAAACCCCAAGCGACTCGAAATGGCGAACGTTGCGAGTGGCAATCACCGCATCATGCAGCCGGCCGATAGCTGCGATCTGAGCATCGGCCATATCCACTACCCTTCCCCGTGCCTCACTCCCTGCCGCAATCTCCGCGTAGTGCACGGCGGCATCGGCATCGAAGGGCAGAATATTGCCGGCGAAGTCTTCATCGAACATAGCTGACGCGAGATCCAACAGCCCGTGCTTGCGCTTGCCATCAGGCATGCGGGCGATGCCATAGAGGATCTCGGCAACGGTGATGGAGCTGATCACCAATTGGCTGGCCGGCTGAGCATCCACCCACTCCAGCACCTGGGGAGAGGGCTTGGCTCGCATCAGCTCGGACAGGACGTTGGTATCCAGCAGGATCATTCGTCGAAACTCGCAGCCCGGACCTTGTCCTTGCGCTCAGGCAGTGCGAGATCCACGCCACCTACCGCAGCAAACCGCGAATGAATACGGCTGCCCAAGCCACCGCGCTTTTCCTGACGGGAAAGAGCCTGCCTAAGGATCGTCCGCGCCTCCTCCTCCATGGAACGCCCATGGCTGGCCGCCACGATGCGCAGCTGCGCCTTCAGATCATCATCCAGGTTACGAATCGTGATGCTGGCCATATCGACCTCCGCGAATCCAATGCAATCATTGATAGCATACATGCACGCGAGTCACGCGCATACGCCATAGCCGATCTGCTGGAGAGGTGAGAAGCGTAATGCCGACTCCAGATGATCCGGCGACAGGTGCGCATAGCGCATGGTCATGGTGATGGACGAGTGCCCCAGGATCCGCTGAAGGCTGAGGATATCCCCGCCCGCCATCATGTAATGACTGGCGAAGGTGTGACGGAGGATGTGGGTCATCTGGCCCGGAGTGTCGAAGCCGCAACGCTGGTACGCACAACGAAAGGCCGCCCGGCACGATACGAACAACCGCCCTTTTCCCGGCATTGCCACTTTCAAGGCCGCCTCCTCAACCTCTTGGGGGATCGGCACTGACCGGGACTGGCGATTCTTGGTCCGGTGGAAGTGCACCTTCCCACCGAAGATGGCGGAACGCTGCAGCGACTCGGCCTCATCCCAACGGGCTCCGGTAGCCAGACAGATCAGCGCGACCGGATAGGTATGGTTGTTGGTGGATCTGCGGCACTCCTCCAGCAGCTGACCGACCTGCCCCAGGGTCAGGAATGACAGTTCGGTCTGATCGGTCTTGATCTGCCGCACATTGGCTAGCGGGTTCTTGCCCCTCCAGGCACCGAGCCGGATCAACTCGGAGAATACCGCCGGCAGGTAGCGCTGCTCATGGTTGACGGTATGGGGCGAAACGTCCTTGAGGCGTGACTGCCGATACCGCGCCCAGGTCAATGCGTCGAAGTCGGAGGCGCGCGGGTCACCCATGCGCTCGACGGTGGAGAGGGTCCGCGAGAGGCGGTACTTCTCATCCTTCAGTGAGCAGCCATGCAGCGAGTGCCACAGCTTCACCAGATCCGACAGACGATCATCTAGAGGGCGACCGGTCTGATTCAACGATGCGAAGTAGTCCGACTCGTACCGCTGTGCGACCGACTTAGTCAGGAAGCCTTTCTTGCGAATCCGGCGACCGGAACGTCCTTTCTCATAGAAGTCCGCAGTCCAAGTCTTGCCGTCCTTGCGTGCCGTCATACCGCCCTACCCCATCGGACCTGACGTTCCTCCAGCAGCGACTTGATGTGCTTGTAGAGGTCGTATTCGGTCATATCCTTGGCGGCATAGTGGTCACGGATGACCGGCCAGCATTCCCAGGTTTGCAGCCGGTCAAACGCCTTTTTTGCACCCACCCGCTCCCTTGCCAGCAGGCTGACGAAGTTGCCCAGGAACAGCTCCACGTTCTTGCCGGAGAAGCCGCGAGCCGTCTTGTAGTGGCGCTTGTACTCAGTCTCATCCAACAGGGAGTCGACCGGCAGATCCACGCGCACATCATCACGAAACAGCGTCCAGGCCGGGTCGAAGTAACCAGGGCGAGCCAGGTACTTGAACTGGCCGAGCCCGTAGCGCCACAGTCCGTCCAGATGAGCCGCGAAGGTCGCGAAGGAGTTGGTCTCAATCAATTGGCCAGATCGCAGATCCACAGAGCCGGCTGCGAATTGCTGGATGACGGAGTGGTGATAGCGCAGCTCAATACGCCACACGTCTTCGGCCGGGTCGTAGTTCTGCGGGTCATCCTCGTCGAAGCTGTCGCGACGCTTCCAGACGCCTTCCCAGTAGTCCAGCTTGTCGTGCGCACGGGCTTGCAGGGTCTTGTTGTAGATACCCAGCTGGATGCCACCAGCCGACCCGAAGAGGAATGACTGGCCCTTGCCGTAAGTGGCCGCTTCCATGATCCACTGCACTTCCTTGATGCCCGAAATGTCACGGCTTGCACGTGCCCGACAGTGCATACGGGCTACCAGATCATCGGGCGGGGTCCAGCCCTGAACGTCCAGCGCCAGATGCACCGCACACTGGTTCAGCTCTACATGGCTCAGAACCTGACTGGCGTAGTAGTTCAGACGTTGCTGGAGACGCTCCGGCGACAGACTGTCGATCGCATGAGGCGACACCTCAATCTTGAGGTGCGGTCCGATCGCGTCCGTCTTGGCGTTGAAGTTCTTCACCAGCAGGACGAAGCCCAGGTCGGCGTTCTGGAGCTTGTACTGGTAGCCCGAGTCCTTACCGACTCGCCCGGAGTGCCAGCGCCCACCAGCGAAATCGACTATGGCTCCCGGTTTCTCAAACAGAACCATGATTTCCGGCCGGATCAGTCCACGGTACAACTGACGGACCGTATCAACACCGCACCGCAACAGGCGGACATAGCTCAGGTCGACGAATCCGACCTTGCCCGGATCCACGAACAACCGACTGTCCTTGTTCTCGGCTCCAGTCTCGATATCGATACGGTGGAAATTCTTAGCCTTCACTTCTGTTTCCCCATCACTCTGGTTTAACCAGGTACTAATTCTTCGTTTATCTGACGTGTTACAGGGACGTCAGCCGGCGAGCGGCGCACGGCGACGGTTGGGCTCGCAGGCTCGGCCTAACCGACGTCGGACGCCGCTCACCACAGAAATCGCCCCTTCTCGTACGGCACGACATTCACCACCGGCGCGGGATTGGCTGCGGGCTGAGGCTGATAGGTCGCGACCTGCTGCTGGGGAAGCTGTCCAGGCGGCTGAAACCCAACGCCTTGGTTTGTGCGACGGTCAGGCACCGAAGCATCGAAATAGCCGTCCGTAGAGGCTTTCATGCAGAAGTCAAAATCGGTCCTGTAGCGCGTGCTCTGCTGGGTGTAGCACTGGCAATGGGTCAACCGACCTCGCACAGCCCGCACCGAGTACGGGGCGCGGTCAAATGCTTTTTCAACGATGGTCGGGTCCACGCTGGACATGCAGTAGAGGCGCGGATAGGAGACAGGCCTTGTGAGTTCGTCATACACCGACGCCGAGGACGGCAGATCCGGCACACGCGGCAGGCGCTGCTGCACATACTGAGCGGTAGTCATGGGTGCAGAGCCGGAATCATTTGGCGTGAAGCCAATAACACTGGCGGCACGCTCTAGGGCACTGGCCTCTTTGGGCTTTTCCTCACTCTGCGCCGCAGCCACCTCCGAGGCCTCGCCCTTCGGGCCATAGATACGGTCATACACGCGGTAGCAGAGAACCAGCACGACCACAGCCACCACCGGAATGGCAATGACCTTAAGCGGCAGCTTGACCTTCACGTGATGGCCTACGGCGGACTTGTAGGCCCCAAACAGGCGCTTATCAATGGTGACGAAGGTCTTCTTGGCGAACTCCCGCTCGCTCACCTTCTCGAAGTCGCTGCACTTCTCATATTCGTAGCGCGCGACCTTGCTCATGCCCCAGGGACGCCAGTAATGCACATGGTTACCAACGAGGCGCCGGACTTCCACGTCGATAAAGCGGAAATCCTGGGTAATCAGGTGAATGTCCATTCCCTTGTGGCGGTGGGTCTGGAATTGCGCAATGTGCTCGGGGCGGTCTTTGCGAACATCACGCGGCTGGAAGAAGTGCTGACACTCATCAATCACGATGATGCAGTTGTCAGGTAGCTCATACCATTTGTGTGGGGCCTCGAAGAGATACCAGTTGGCCTTCAGCTTCGAAGCGTCGAGATCAGCGATATTGTGGTAGTAAACCGGTCTATCTTGCGCGACCGCTTGAGCATCGACTTCCTTGAGGGTGTTAAGTGTTTTGCCATGCCCCGGCAGACCCGTGTGCAAATACAGCATGTTTAAGCCTCCAGAACGCCATAGCCTTTTTTCTTGCCAGACACTTTGTTCAGGCCGTTAAGCACAAGGCGAGTAGTGATGGCGGAAAACCACACATTGATAACCACATCAAATTTTGCAAGACCGAGGATGGCTTGTGCCGGCCCTGGGGCACTCCCCAACTGCGAAGTAATATATTGAAGCGCCTGATCAAGTATCAGATTGATGCCGACGTACGAAATAACGCCGATACCAAGCACCTTCAAAACCATCTTGACCAACGGCGTAACCATGGTCAGAAAAAGGATTGCCAAGTAATAGAAATGCATCACTCACCTCCAAAGGCTTTGCCCACGTATATGGCTGCAAAAAAGCGGCGGCAGCAACAAACAGCCACGAGAAAGCAGATGCAATCTCGCAAAGAGGCTCATATTTCATTTCGAATGTGCCGCCGCTGGTCCTAAATGAGGTAGGCGCTGGACAGGAAGACGGTAAAAACCGAGAGGCCCCTTGAACAAACCCAGGAACCTCTACCGTGCTCTCGCCTAACTCGAACTTTTCGCCTTTGAACAGAGAGTCAATCTTTCCCTTATTACTTTCGTAATCAGCATTTTTCTCGCCTAAACAACGAGATTCTTTTTGTTGGCGCAAAATTGCGCACTGAATAGGGTCACCTTCGCACTTCAGTATCTTGTCACAACTCTCACCGGCAACGCTGGCTTCGGGGCTGTCGTCATCGTCGCCATTATCACCACCGGAATTACCGCCCTCTCCATCATCACCGCCAGTACCACCACCGTCATCACCACCATTGCCCCCGCCGTTATTACCGCCGTTATTGCCACCACCGTTATTACCACCACCGGGATTCGGATTATTTGGATCAGGGTTGTTCGGGTCTGGATTGTTGGGATCAGGATTATTCGGATCAGGGTCATTAGGGTCTGGATTAGGCATGCATGGTCCCATTCCATCGGAGCCAGTTGGCGACCACCCCTTGGGGCAAAGAGGCGGTTTAGTTGGGTCTGTCGGGTCAGGAGACTTGGGCGGAGAGGCACCGTTAGCGCCGTCACCCGGATAGCACTCAGTACCTGTAAACGTACCAAGCCCCCAGCACACACCAGGCGTAGGACCGTCAGGAGTCGCACCACAAGTAGAGCTACCAGCAGGTGCAACACGACAACCTTCAACGCACATATATTCAATAACGCCCATCCCCTGAAGCGGATCATCACGCAAAAGACTCCAGGCAACGGGCTTTCCGGCTTTATCACTACAATCTTTTGGCGGATCAGGCGGGAAATCGCACTTACCAGTGGACGAGCTATAGACTTTTGGCGGCGTACATCCATCACCATACCTATTAACAGAGGCTTCATAAACAATAGCGCCCTGAGGATTCCTGTGACAACAAGAAACAGCGGTTGGGCTAACAACAAAATACTGGCCGTCGTATTAGGATTGATCGGCTTAATAAAAGCATCAAAGTCGGCACATGCCTGAGAAAACGACGTATACCTCTGCTTATTATGCGACTGAATCCAATAATAATCCTCAGCAAATGCAGAATCCGGAAAAATCGCAACCAAAAACAGAGAACAAAATATTAAACAACGCATATTAAATCCGCCCAAACAAAAAAGCGGCCATAGCCAAGGTCGCGCAAATCAGGAAATAAATATCGGGCGAGAGATTCACTGTTAGGCCTCCTGAAATGAACAGGCCCACCGAAGTGGGCCCTTACACAACTGCCGCTTAAGCGGCCCGACGGATGTACTTGAACATCACGGCAGCGATCAGCAGGCCGATACCGGCCCAACCGATAACTTCCACGTCGCCTTCGGCACCTTACAGTTTGGCTTTTGCGGCAGCCGCGTCGGCCAGAGCGATGGTGGCGCCACCCAAGAAGGTGAAACCGCCAACAGCGGCTTGGGCACCGAACTTGCGGAGTTGGCCGCCATACTTGCGAGCAACATTCTTGTACTTCATGTTCACCTCACTACACGTTTCAGGATGAGGAATACGAACACCGACACGAACAGCGATACCGCCGCGTCATATAAGGCGTCTGAATCCTCGGGGGTTATGCCGGAAGTTATTTCCGACGAGAGTTCCTGGCCCGTGATGGTGATCAGCGTTCCGGAGCACTGGATACCAGATGCCCCGGAAGACCATTCCCCATCACAGGCCAGGAAATTCATTATTTGGTCTCAGTCTTCTGCGGGGCTGCCTGGGAGGTAGGCGCGGGCGAGGCTGCGGAGCGGGTTTTGGCGGACTCGACGTGCAGGACAATGAACTTGCCCGCGTTCTTGGAGCCCGCGTTCGATTTCAGCGGTTACGCGGACTGGCTCCAGAACGTCGAGGCCTTTGCAGGCCGACCAGACTTCTTCACGGACTTCTTCGGAAACCTGCATCGAGAGCAGGGAGACACCGAGGTCTTTTTCGCCGTCCGGCTCATCGCCCAGGTACAGCTTCACCAGATCCACGTTGTCGAACTTCACGCGCTCAGCGCTGATGAATGCCAGTTACATAGTGGTGCGTGCCATGTGTATTTCCTCGCTAGTTGCGCGTTAGTGCGCGGGTTTGCCTTTCAGCAGGCCGAGCGGGTCCACACGGGCAAACTTTCGTTTTTTGCCCGAAGTGGTTTTCTCGACTTGCCGAGGTTCAGTTGTTGCCGCAGTTGCAGCCGGTTAGCTCTTCAACACCAAGGGCCTTGCCCTTGTCATCCCACCCTTGCCGCCGGGGCTCGGGAGCGCGGGGCGGTGGAGCTGCCCCGCTCTCCCCAGCGGAGGCTATTCGGGGTCGAGGTGGGTCAAGGGTGCGCTCCGCCCGTGCTTCCGTTTGTCCGAACGGTGACGCGTGTTCGGACAAGCCGGGAGCGCGGCCCCTGACTTGGGAGGCCTCTGTGCGGGTGGTTTCGCGGGCGATGAAAAGGGTCAGTGCGGCAACCAGCAGCATCCAGATATGGGGAAGCCAGAACAGCAGATCGGCGCGGGTCATGGCTTGGCCTCCCGGCGCTCGGCTTCGGCCTGGACTTCGAACTGGATGCTCAGACGGGCAATCCCCGAGCAGGCATTGCAGCCGCAGAATTCGCCCTCGCATTTCGGGCAGCGCTCCTGGCCTTGGTGCTTAGCGTCGCTGTAGGCTTCGGCGTGGCCGCAGTCCTGGCACAGCACATAGGCATCGGTCACTTCGGCAAGCTGGCTCATTGGCGCACCTCAAAACAACCAAGCTCAATAGGGCCAGCCAGACGTGCGCGATAGCCACAGCGAACAGGGGCACCAAACATTGAGCGATTCGACTTGGCCCAGTTGATGGCCCGATCAGCAGATACCGCCCGGACATAGATAGTGTGTTTGTACGTTACTTTTTTAACGTCCAAACCAGTCATGACGACAGCGAAGCACTTGCGATCCCGAGTGGCCCAATAGGCTTTGGCTAGTTCAGCATCTCTCGAAAGGTCAGCAGGGCTCATTGGCTTAGCCCTCCAGTTCGAACGGCTCGCGGATGGGCACGAAAGGCGTTGGCTTGCCCGAGTCGTGAATAACGTTCCAGTACTTCGGGGGCCGGCGCGGTGGCTTGTGTTTCGCGCAGGTGAAAGCCGGTTTCGCTCGCCAGATTCCATCGACCTTGAACACAGACGCGGGGCGGCACTGGTCGCAGGGTGTGGACTGGCAGGAAGCGGGTTCCACCGGTACGCGACGGACCAGCAGACAGAGCAGTCGCAGGTCTCGGCGTGGGGGCGGTGCAGATACCGATTCAGGCTCATAGGCGGCGGCCTCATTCATCGGCGTAATCCCCCGCGCAGAAGACGGTTTTGCCCCGGTCGAGGTCGCGGCGGATGCGGTGGAGGTTGATGACGCGATGGCGGCCGATTTTGACGGTCGGCACGGTGTAGGTTTCGATCCAGCCGCGCACCACGTCTTCGGTGATCTGCTCGAAGCCCAGCAGCTGAGCCAGCACGTACTTCGTGCAGAACGGCGCGTCGCGGAAATCGGTTACGCGCTCGGGATTCCCCTCAAACGAAAGCCCCCACTACACCAGACTGTTTCATGTGAATGCCCCTATAATCCGAGCCAACTTAGCGATATGCCGAATGAACATGTACCCTATACATATGTTCATAATACATCGTAATCGCGAGATGTACATAAAACATCTATGGCATTTCTCAATGAGCGAAGGAATTAACGATAGAGGCCATCAATTACTTGAGGCAGCAAGCCTCAAGGCACTGGCCGAGGCAGGTAGCACTGACTATGTGCGATGGCAGAACATTAAAAGAGGAAAAGCGAGGATCGGTGCAAACGAAATTGAGATCCTTGGACGTGTCTTTCCTACCTATAGATGGTGGTTACTGACGGGAGAGGTCCAGCCAGAGAACGGTCAGACTAGCCCCGACTACGACGAGGCCAGCCGAAACTTGAGCAGTCCAAACGCGGGATAGCGATCACACAGGAAGTAGCTAGGCGCTGGTACGCCCGGATAGAGAGACGCTAGGGATAGATATGGAGAGAGCCTTAATAAAAGCTGCAGTTACTATCTTGGGAATATTTATTATCTACAACATGGGACAACGGCTTCAGTCCCATGCAAATCGAAAAGCACAAGAGGCAAAAGCGAAAACTCATCACCAAGCGCCCCAGTGACACCGAATCACTTCACCTTAGGTTTGATTTTCTTTTTCGCCCGAATCAGTGGATCAACATCAATTTTTGCAATTTTTACTGAGTAACCAAGAGAACGGAGAGTTCGCAGAGAGTTCTTTAATGTGACCTTGGAAAAGAAAGGCAGATCTTCTGGCAATTTCTTATCTGTCGCCACAGCATAAACAACCTGATAGGCTCGCGCATCAGGCATTGCCTTCGCATCGGCCAGCTTAAACCCTGCCGGCAACTTCCCATTTACTTTCTCTCTAAACTCTTGATCCCTAACAAAGACCTCTGCCGAAACGCAACCCTGAGCAAACAAATGACTCAGTGTACTAGAGCTCCTGTAGTACTTAACATGAATCAGATCCTTCCAGTCTTTTATTAAATCGCAAAATTCAATCTTATCGTAAACCCCTCCAATTTTAATATTCCTCTTATCCATCAAATGATAGCTTGGATCCGCAACGCAAGCAGCAGCATTATACTCACCCTCAGTGTCATGCGAGTATATTGGCAGTTGGTGTTCGTAGACCTTAAGGTCAGATAAGAACGAATCGACACGACCAACGAAGTTCGCATCAACCCGATACCAAACACCATTTCTTAGAATATATTCCTCACCTCCAACGCTAACCTCTGCATACAAGCACCGGTAAGCACTCCAGCATTTAACATCCTTGTACTCACCATTATTAATATGAACGCTGGTGGCCCTCAGCGACTCGCAATTTAGCACCGAGTTCTTTTCCATCAGATAATCACAAAGATCATCAATATCCAAGACCACATGACGAGGCGTTCTAGGCCACATGTCAAACGAGTACCCAATTTGGGTCTCCCAATCGACCACCTCAGGCTCTCCCAACCAAAGGCGTGAAAAATCCTGAGCCTTTAAAACATCATCAAGCTCGAGATCAAGAATCTGGGCCATTACAGAATCTCTGACCCTCGAAACATTATCAACCCATTCAAAGTTATCCGGGAGCTTCTTTTTATATCTAGATAGAGCTTCCTTGAGAATCGCCGGAAGGCCATCAAGCTCCATTGAAACAATGAGAGTTAAAGCATCTCGCCCTGTAACCTGAGCGCCAAAAACATCAACCATTGAGGCACCGGTTACCGCATATAACATTTCAGTTTCAGAGTCGATATGCAGATCAAAAATATCGACTTCTCTAGCACTCTGCGTTCTAGAATTTAGAGGATTATGGTCGTAACTAGCTTTATCCAAGCTTCTTAATTTCTCAGGATCTACTGAGTTCAAGGTTACTCGCAAGCCGAAGTCACGCTCAATATTTTCATTGTGCAATAAGTGAAAACCAGAGCCGAAAGTCAGAATGAATTTCGCTCCACCGTGGCGCACAGTCAGTGCAGCGCCAACAGTACTAGAGTCCCCAAAAATACCCTCATCCACTTCAGGCCGGGTCGTAAATAGCTTTGTCCAGGGTGGAGAGTGCTTCGGAGGTTCCTGCTTGACATAAAGAGTAGCGCCTTCAACACCATCTATATCCAAAACCACAGGGGGCTTTGCAGATTCGATCTTAAGCACTGACGAGTCCAAACCTGCTGGATCTTTCGCCAGATAAATAGAAAGCCGCTCCTTTCTTTCCTTCTTTTTGACCGCCATAAGAATCCTTACTTTAACGGCGTTTTCGATGATTTCAGGTCGCTACCAAAACATGAAGCAGTTCAGACGAAAATACAAATCAGGAGAACAATTTCCCCTTGGACTCTTCTAATGCTCGAACAATCTCATAATAGTCATCCTTTGTGCGAACAGGACGCGCCCCCAGGTCTTGGACCATGTGCAAGGTCCCCTCCGAATTCAAGCCCAGCGGATTACTTATGGAATGAGGAACAACTGCAAATAGAGGGCGATTCTCAGCAAGACAAAATCTCGCCTGAGTAATTGAGCCACTCTTCATCTTAGCTTCTACGATAATAGACCCCGCAGAAAGCCCGACCTGTATTCTATTTCGATCAACGAAACTCTGCTTTTTCGGCGGAGTACCTGCTGGATGCTCAGATACCCAAGCCCCTCCAGCATCCAGAATCTTGTAACCAAGTTCAGAGTTAGCTGCCGGGTTAGGCTTTTCTATACCACCAGCCAATACAGCAATAGTGACGCCATTTGCATCCAGCGCTCCTTGATGAGCTGCAGCATCAATACCAAGAGCTAGCCCACTAACTACTGGCCATCCATTTTCCACCATAAACATGGCTATTCTACGCGCGATTTCTCGACCTGAGTCAGTTGCCTCTCTAGCGCCAACAACAGCCACCCCTGGCAAAGGTGTTAATGCACTCAAATTTCCCTTAACGAATAAAACCGGCGGAGCATTGTAAAGTGAAGCTAAAAATCGCGGATAACGCTCGTCGCAGATACAAATCATGCATACGCCATGCGAAGTATTTTTCTCATGACTACGCCGCGCCACATCCCAATCATCTATAGATAGTGGAGATAGCCCCCAAAAGAAGCTGGAATAAATCTCCGAAACCTCAGAGAACCCCGAGGCTACCAGAAGATCCGCATTATGCTTGTTTAAAAAAATAGAAATACGATCTTGCGGAACTGATTTTTTCAGCAAAACCAAGGCTAGTAATTGTGAAAAATATTCAGCTCGCATTTCATCCATCCTGACATGTTTTGCCGAGAGCGATCATCGCAACCCTAGAGGCACCTGCCTCCAACAAAATCCGCCTACATGCCAACAAACTACAACCGGTAGTGGTCACGTCATCAAAAAGGAAAATCTCTTTACCAGCAACATCTCCACTAGATCGAATAGAATCTAAATGAATACGCTGCTCCCTTAACCCACCAGTGGCCGCCTTCGGTACAGTTATATGCCGAGCAAGCGGATTACCCTCATTACTAAAACGAAATTCACCTTGAATACTATTAATTAGTTCCATCAGACCGACAGAAACTCGCCAAGCAGTGCTAGATGGGACAACAGCAAAAGCACTTCTAGTTGTCTTATCAAGAAGAGTAGAAAGACCCGGAGGCTTTTGACTAGTTAGAGCCCTGCTAAAGAAGCTTACTGCTTTCTGCCTATACGCTAATTTTCGCGGATCTGTATTCTTGATATTCAATATATCGTGAGTCACCTGATCAATCTTAGGGTTCTTCACATCATTTTTATACCAAGGATGATAGTCATACAGATACATGATGTCGTTATAATCGATTTCAGCGTAAACCCTTACTTCCTGGTGTGGCAGACTTCCCACAAGCAAACTCCTCTTTGCAGTACAACCGCCCTCCCCTGCTTATCGGACAATACCGACCGAGAGAGCGCCTCTATAGGCATTCCTATCGAGCAAACGCTAACGCGTGACCTACATCACGTAAATAGGGAGGTGACTACATCCGCTACTTTTTCTGAAATGCTCTGGTGCAGTGAGGTCGAAGGATGGCTGAAAGCCCCGATTTATGGGCCTCTCTGGGCTGGTAGGGCACGTCTCAGGTGATTCATAATGCTGATGTCCCAGCCTCGGTGTATCCACCATACATTTCAAAGGGTTAGCTTCGGCTAGCCCTTTGTCGTGTCTGGGCTGGCGAGATGGCCTCCTCGTCCGCACGGCTCATCCAAACTCCTCTTCCCAAGTCGTCCATTTCGGTTGAGCATTCGCCGCGAATGGCATCTCTATTGGCTTGAGCCCATCGCTCCATCGCCCAGACACTTCGGATACCACCATGAGAGACAACTTCGAGAACATTCGCGCCGAGCGCGACGTGCCGCTGCATCGCCCCCTTACGCCAGACTCCAGCTATGCGGGGCTGTGGAAGCAGATTGCCTTGGGCATCGTGGTCGGTTACTCGGTGCTGGGCGTGCTGAGTGCCGTCGGTTGGTTGGTTTTCGTCAAGCTGGCCCTGAGCGGGCTGCAGATCACTACGCCCTGAGCGAGCTAACGGGTCTGCGCCCTCCCGGCCAGTAGCAACCCACTGACGATCAACGCACCGCCCGCCCAATGATAGGGTTGCAGCCCCTCCCCCAGCAGCAGCCAGCCGAGGATGGCGGTGAATACCGGCATCAGGTAGTTGCTCATCGCGGTGCGTGCCGGGCCCAGTTCGCGCAGGCCGATGTTCCATAGCTGGTAGGCCAGTACAGAGGCGAACAGGGCCGTGTAGCCGATGGCGGCGAGGTTGGGGAGGTTCGGCTCGAAGCGCGCGCCCTGCCACAGTTCCCAGGCGTAGAGCGGCGCCAGCATTGGCAGGCCGATCAGGACCAAGGCTCCGAGCAAGGTGAATGGCGGCAACTGGAAGTGCGCGCTCCAGCGGCGCAGCAGCAGCGAGTACAGCGCCCAGTCGAGTGTCGCCAGCACCATCAGTAGGTCGCCTTGGGCGAAGGAGAGGCTGGCCAGTACCTGCCAGTCACCACGACCGATCAGCCAGAGCAAACCGCACAGCGCCAGGATCAGGCCGGCCCAGGCTCGTCGTGCTGGCCATTCGCCGAGCAGCAGCCCGGCGCCGAGGAAGGTGGCCAGCGGCAGGCAGGTGCTGACCAGGCTGATGTTGATCGCCACCGTGGTCTGAGCCGCGGTGTAGAGCAGGCCGTTGTAGAGGGTGATGGCCAGCAGCGCGGCGAACCACAACCGCCATCCCACCCGGCGAAGAACGTGACGGTGCTGCCAGAGCGATGGCCCGACCAGCGGCAGCAGGATCGCCAGCGCCAGAGCCCAACGCCAAAATGCCAGGGAGAACGGCGGGATGATGCCGGTGAAGGCGCGCGCCACCAGGGAGTTGCCCGCCCAGAACAGGCTCGCCAGGGCCAGGCCGACCCAGGCCAGCAGCGCGGCGCGACTCACTCAGGACTCGCCGAGCGGACGCAGGCGGTATTGCGGTGGCAGCTGTTCCAGGCCACTGACGGTGACGTTGAGGTTCTTCCAGCGGCCGTCCTTGATGCCGTAGATGCAGCCATGCACGGCCAGTTGCTGGCCGCGATGCCAGGCATTCTGCACGATGGTGGTGTGGCCGACGTTGGCCACCTGCTGGATCACGTTCAGTTCGCACAGGCGGTCCACCCGCTCCTCTTCGCTGGCGAACTGGGCGAGGTGCTCGCGGTGCTCGTAGTAGAGGTCGCGGATCGAGCGCAGCCAGCCGTCGATCAGGCCGAACTGGCGATCCTGCATGGCCGCGCGCACGCCGCCGCAACCGTAGTGGCCGGTGACCAGGATGTGTTTCACCTTGAGCACGTCGACCGCGTACTGGACCACCGACAAGCAGTTGAGGTCGGTGTGCAGCACCACGTTGGCGACGTTGCGGTGGACGAAGATGTCGCCCGGCAGCAGGCCGACGATCTCGTTGGCCGGCACCCGAGCGTCCGAACAGCCGATCCACAGGAACTCGGGGGTCTGCTGCTTGGCCAGCTTGACGAAGAAGTCCGGGTCCTTCTCGGTGATCGACTCGGCCCAGCGCGCATTGTTGTCGAACAGGTGCTGCAGGTCGCTCATGTTCCGCCTCGTCAGTCGATCAGGGTGCAGGCCATTACCAGGGCATCTTCGCGCCCGCCGGGGGCCGGGTAGTAGTCGCGGCGCCGGCCGATTTCGTTGAAACCGTAGCGCTCGTACAGTCGGTAGGCGCCCTGGTTGCTGGCGCGCACTTCGAGGAAGCACTCGCCGGCCTTGAGCGCCATGGCGCGACGCATCAGGTGCTCGAGCAATTGCAGGCCCAGGCCCTTGCCCTGGCCCTGCGGGCGCACAGTGATGTTGAGCAGGTGCGCCTCGTCGAGGATCACCTGGATGATGCCGTGTCCTACCTGCTCCTCGCCCTCGAACATCACCCAGCAGTCGTAGGACTTGAGGCCGTCGGCGAACAGGTTACGGCTCCAGGGATGGCTGAAGGCGGCGTTCTCGATCTGCACCACGCGGTCCAGGTCCGCCTCGGTCATCGGGCGGAAGCTGATAACGCCGCTCATGCGCCATGCTTCCAGCGCGGCATCACCCTGCGCATGGCGCGCCACAGCTCGGCCTTGCGCTCGGGCTCGTCCATCAGCAGCTCCAGGCTCGGCAGCGCCCAGGCAGCGCCCAGGCCTTCGACCTGCAGCTCGCGGTTGTAGGCTTGCTCATCCGCCTCGCCGGCGAAGCGCACGGCGGGCAGGCCGATCAGCCACAGGCAGCGGCAGGGCTCGGCCTCCAACTGGCCGGCGAGCACGCCCTGCACGTAGTCGCGGGCGGCATCCGGGCCCTGGTCCATGTTGCCGCGGGTGAGCAGCGGCCAGCGGATCGGCGAGCCATCGCCGACCTGCTGCGGGGCGTCCGGCAGGCCGGCGGCGCGCAACAGGTCCTTGAGCAACAGATAAGAAGGGTCGCGGCTCTGGAAGGGCTCGCCGGTGGCCAGCTCGACCAGCAGCGCGCAGTCGCCGGCGCGCAGCAGCTGCAGGGCGAAGCGCGGCAATGGCTGGACGATTCGCTGCGGCTGTTCCTCGACGATCGCTTCGGCCACTGGCTCGGCCTGTTGACGAACCTGGCTCCCCGGCCGCGGAATCTCGATCTTCGGGCGCTCGACAGGAGGCGGCACCGGTGCCTCACGCACACCTGCCGCAGCAGGCGTGACCTGCTCGGTAGGCATCTCGACAACCGCCGGTTCAGGCGGCGGCGGTTCGAGCAACTCCAGCCGCGATGGCGCGGCAAAGGGCAACGCGGTGCGCGGCAGCCAGCTGGCGACCTGCATAGCATCGAGGTAGGCACGTCGGCGTAGCTCGGGAATCACACGCCCTCCACTTGCGCATGCGCGCCCCACCCGAAGGCATCGGGTGCGGCAGCTTGATGGGGATCGCGACCGGTTGCCCGTCAGGGCGTCGCATGATGCCGGCAATTGTCGCGTGAAATACCCGGCGCGGAAAGCGCGGGAAGACGATCTCTACGCGCCGTCGCCTCCATGCACCTGGCCGACCGCCTGGCGGAACTGGCTCGGCGTGCCACGCGCCACCTTGCGCATGAGCCGGCGCAACGCCGAGGTATCGGCGTAGCCGACCTGCTCCGCCACCTGCTCCACCGACAACCGGGTGCTCTCCAGCAGCAGCCGCGCCCGGTTGATCCGCACCCCCTGCAGCAGAGCAGAAACGCTGCCCCCGGTAGCCTTGCGCACATGGCGCGCGAGGGTGCGGCTGGACATCGCCCGCTCCGCCGCCAGTTCGCTGACACTCGGCGGATTCGGCAAGGCGGCCTCGAAGCGCGCCACCAGGCTGGCGACCAGTTCGTTGCCACCGGCCATCAAGGCCGGATCGACGTAGCGCGCCTGCGATTGCCGGCCGTCGATCAACAGCACCCGCGAGACGGCCTCCGCCAACGCGGGGCTGAACCGGCAACGCAGCAGATGCAGGGCCAGGTCCACGTAGGCGAAGGCCGCCCCGGCCGTCAGCAGCTCGCCATCGACCACCAGCACCTGGGCGACCTCCACCCGACAATCGGGTACGCGGCTCTGCAGCAGGCCACCCAGCCACCAGGTCGTGGTCGCCCGCCGGCCCGCCAGCAATCCGGCTTCCTGCAGCAGAAACACCGACGAGCAGGCCGCGGCAATCGTGCCACCGCCCGCGGCATGAGCACGCAGGGCGCGGCCGACCGCCACGGCGTCCGCCTGCGCCAGGCGCGTAGCGATGGCCTCGGCGTCGGTCATGCCGAGCCCCGGCAGCAGCCAGACCGAAGCGTCACCCTCCCCGGCCTCGGGCAAGGCCTGGGCCTCGATACGCAGGCCGCTGCTGAGCGGCACCGAGGCAACGCTCGAACACACCCGCCAGCGTGGGGCGGCGCAGCCGACCCGGCGCGCCAGGCTGGCGGCGCAGGCGAGGATGTCCAGCGTTCCGCTGACAGCCGAGGCGAAGGCCCCCGGCAGGACGATGAGGGTGAAATCGTACATTGACCGATAAAGCCCGAAAGATGTCGAAAAGGACACTTCAAGCAAACCCATTTTCACCGCCAAATTCAAGCCTGCTCCCACGACAGGAAAGCCCGCCATGTCCCCCAGAACGCTCGATGAGTTCGACCCGCTCGAAGACTTCACCCCGCGCGCCATCACCCTCGACGGCATCACCAAGGTGGTACAGGTCAGCGGCAGCGGCCCGGCGGTGATCGTGATGCCGGAACTGCCCGGCATCAGCCCGCACGTGGCGCGTTTCGCCCGCTGGGTCCGGGAGGCCGGTTTCACCGTGTACATGCCCTCGCTGTATGGCCGAGATGGCGACCCCTCCAGCCTGGAGGCGACCCAGACGATCTTCCGCAAGATCTGCGTCAGCGCCGAATTCCACGCCTTCGCCGGCGCCGGCGCCAGCCCGGTCACGCACTGGCTGCGCGCCCTGGCGCGACTGGCCCACACGGAATGCGGCGGCCCCGGGGTGGGCGCGATCGGCATGTGCTTCTCCGGCAACTTCGCCCTGAGCATGATGCTCGAACCGGCACTGCTGGCCCCGGTCCTGGCCCAGCCGTCGCTGCCGGTGGACGACCCGGCAGGGCTGGAGATCGGCGACGAGGAACTCGCCACGGTGAAGGCGCGCCTCGACCGTGAAGGCCTGGACGTCCTGGCCTACCGCTTCGCCGGCGACCGCTTCTGCCAAGCGCAGCGCTTCGCCGCCTACGAGCGCGCCCTGGGGGAACGCTTCATCGCCCGCGTGCTGCCCGACAGCGCAGCCAACCGCGAGGTGCCGGAATTCTTCGAGAAGGTCGTGCAGTCGCCCCACAGCGTGGTGACCGTGCACCTGATCGACGAGGCCGGCCAGCCGACGCGTGCCGCGCGTGACGAAATCCTCGCCTTCTTCAGACAGAAGCTGATGCCCGGCGCCTAGGCCGGAAAAGACGAGGCCCGCCAGTGGGCGGGCCTCGGTCGGGAGTCAGAGAGACTGATCCCAGGGGCGGTCGCCGTGCTCGTCCTTGATGCGGGTGGGCAGCCCCATGGCATCCAGCAGCTTGAGGAACGGCT
Source organism: Pseudomonas paralcaligenes (assembly GCF_019655855.1). Taxonomy (GTDB): domain Bacteria; phylum Pseudomonadota; class Gammaproteobacteria; order Pseudomonadales; family Pseudomonadaceae; genus Aquipseudomonas; species Aquipseudomonas paralcaligenes. The sequence goes on from NZ_BPFX01000006.1 coordinate 267,061, forward strand.
CGGCCGGCAGCTCCTCGACGTTGACCATGCGCTGCGCATCCCACTCGCCACGGGCCACCAGCAGGGCCGCAGCGACCGGCGGCACGCCGGCGGTGTAGGAGATGCCCTGGCTGTCGGTTTCGGCGAAGGCTTCCTCGTGGTCGGCGACGTTGTAGATGAACAGCTCGCGCGGCTGGCCATCCTTGCTGCCCTTGACCAGGTCGCCGATGCAGGTCTTGCCGGTGTAGCCCGGCGCCAGCGAGGCGGGGTCAGGCAGCACGGCCTTGACCACCTTGAGCGGCACCACGTCGAGGCCCTCGGCGGTCCTGACCGGCTGCTCGGAGAGCAGGCCGAGGTTCTTCAGCACGGTGAAGACATTGATGTAGTGGTCGCCGAAGCTCATCCAGAAGCGCACGTTCGGTACGTCGAGGTGCCTGGACAGCGAGTGCACCTCGTCATGGCCGGTCAGGTACAGGTTCTGCACGCCGACCACAGGCAGGTCGTCGGTGCGCTTGACCTCGAACATGCTGTTGCTGGTCCACTGGCCGTTCTGCCAGCTGTAGACCGTGCCGGTGAATTCGCGGAAATTGATTTCCGGGTCGAAGTTGGTGGCGAAGTACTTGCCGTGGGAACCGGCGTTGACGTCGAGGATGTCGATCGACTCGATCTTGTCGAAGTACTGTTGCTGCGCCAGCGCGGCATAGGCATTGACCACGCCCGGGTCGAAACCGACACCGAGGATGGCGGTCACGCCCTTCTCCTGGCACTCGGCCAGGTGCTTCCACTCGTAGTTGCCGTACCACGGCGGGGTTTCGCAGATCTTGCTCGGATCTTCGTGGATGGCGGTGTCCAGGTAGGCGACGCCGGTGTCGATGCAGGCGCGCAGGACGGACATGTTGAGGAACGCCGAGCCGACGTTGATGACGATCTGCGATTCGGTTTCGCGGATCAGAGCCTTGGTCGCTTCCACGTCCAGAGCGTTCAGCGCGTAGGCCCGGATATCCGCGGGCTGCTTCAGGCTGCCTTTGGCCTGCACGCTGTCGATGATGGCCTGGCATTTGGAGATGTTGCGCGACGCTATTGCAATGCGACCTAACTCGTCATTGTGTTGCGCGCACTTGTGGGCCACCACCTTGGCAACACCTCCTGCACCAATGATCAGGACATTCTTCTTCAACTCGTTATCTCTCCCTACTTCACCAGCGCTCAAGAGAGGCTGGATAGGTAATCGTCAAAAGTGAATTCGCGAACCACCTCGACGCTGCCGTCGAGCTGCTTCACCACGATGGACGGCATTTTCAGGCCGTTGAACCAGTTTTTCTTGACCATGGTGTAACCTGCCGCGTCGATGAACGACAGACGATCGCCGATGGCCAGCGGACGATCGAACTGGTACTCGCCGAAGATGTCGCCGGCCAGACAGGACTTGCCGCACACCATCCAGGTGTGGTCGCCGTCGTTGGGCGCCATCTTGGCGTTGAGGCGGTAGATCAGCAGGTCGAGCATGTGCGCTTCGATCGAGCTGTCGACCACCGCGAGGTGCTTGCCGTTGTACAGGGTGTCGAGCACGGTCACTTCCAGCGAGGCGCTCAGGGTGATCGCCGCTTCGCCGGGCTCCAGGTAGACCTGCACGCCGTACTTGTCGGAGAAGGCCTTCAGCCGCGCGCAGAACGCATCGAGCGGATAGCCCTCGCCAGTGAAGTGGATGCCGCCGCCGAGGCTGACCCAGTCGACCTGTTCGAGCAGGTGGCCGAAGCGCTCCTCGATGGTGGTCAGCATCTTGTCGAACAGCTCGAAGCTGCCGTTCTCGCAATTGTTGTGGAACATGAAGCCGCTGATCTTGCCCATCACCGGCGCGATCTTCTCCGCGTCCCACTCGCCCAGGCGGCTGAACGGACGCGCCGGGTCGGCCAGCAGGTAGTCGGAGCTGCTCACCTGCGGATTGACGCGCAGGCCGCGAGTGGTGCCCTCGGTGGCGGCCTCGAAGCGCTCCAGCTGGCTGATCGAGTTGAAGATGATCTTGTCGCAGTTGGCGACCATCTCCTCGATCTCGTCGTCGGCCCAGCCCACGCTGTAGGCATGGGTCTCGCCCTGGAACTTCTGCCGGCCCAGCTTCAGCTCGTAGAGGGACGAAGACGTGGTGCCGTCCATGTACTGCTGCATCAGATCAAACACCGACCAGGTGGCGAAACACTTGAGCGCCAGCAGGGCCTTGGCCCCGGAATGCTCGCGCACGTAGGCGATCTTCTCCAGGTTGGCCAACAGCTTCTGTTTGTCGATGAGGTAGTACGGCGTCTTGATCATCTCGTGGCCCCGGCAAGGTCGACGAAGGGAGGCTTCAGCCCCCCTGGAAAAAAGGGACGCGAATTGTGCCGGCAACCGGCGAATATCGAAAGAGCGATGGCTATTTTTCGACCAGCGCGCCGGTTACACAGCATGTCGCCCGCAGGTGACGGGGAGATGACGGGCGCAACTATCGCGGCCGGGCCGATGCGCTACAATCGCGCCTTTTCAGCCCATGGAGCCGGCGCCGCGATGATCGATCCCAAGCGCGTACTGCGCGCCCTCGCCGAGCACTGGACGCTGCTCGAACCGCTGTGCGAGCGCTTCGACACCGGCACCCTGAGCCTGGTCGAGCTGCGCAACCAGCTTGGCGCGCAGCTGCCAGAAGGCAGCCCCGCCGACATCACCGCCCTGCTCGACCAGTGGATCCGCCTGGACATCCTGGTGCCGGTGGCCAAGAGCCCGAACCGCTTCGAGCTGAACGCGCAGATCCACGACTTCCTCGCCTACCTGCGCCGCGAGCACCGCCTCGGCCTGTGCCTGGAGATCGAGGCCTACCTGCGCCACCTGGAGCGCCTGGCCGGCTACATCCAGGACGCCTTCGAGGTGCGCGACGGCAACGACCTGGCGCGCCAGCTGCGCCTGCTCGACATGCGCGTGCGCGACGTGTTGAAGAAACTGGCCAATGACGAACAGGCCCTGATCGGCGTGGCCGAGCGGGCCAAGACCAGCGACCGGCAGATTCCCCTGCGCCAGCGCTATGCCGAGGTGCTGGCGACCTGGGACGAATACGTCGAGCCGATGATCCAGCTGGTCTCCGCCGACGGCGCCTTCGAGCAGGGCGTGCGCCGCGTCGAGCAGGTACTGCTGCGCCTGCTCGGCGAGCAGCAGCGCCTCGGCCAGCTGGTCGACGACGACCTGCTGCTGCGCACCCACGCGCGCATCCTGGAGATGCAGACCGTCGCCCAGCTCACCCTGCGCAAGGCCCGCGAGCTGCTGCTGCCGTTGCGCGAGGAAGCGCGCCGGCACAACGCCGTGACCCGTGGCGCGGCGCTGGCCCTGTCGGTGATCCGCAAGAAGGGCCTGGACGCCCTGCCGCAGGCCGCGATGCCGCTGTTCACCCGGCCGCAGAGCACCTTCCTCGGTACCGCCAGCCAGGTCGAGAGCTACGTCTACGCCCTGGCCCGCTTCGAGCCCAAGCCGACCCAGTTCCCCCGCGCCAGCAGCAGCCGCAAGGGCGAGCCGCCGCGCGCGCCGCGCACCGCCCGCGAGATGATCGAACGCTGCGAACAGGCCCTGCCGCTGCCGGACCTGATGGTCTGGCTGCTGGAACAGGAGCCGGACGGCGCCACCGACGAACTCCTCTACTGGTTCTCGCGCCTGTCGCGCGACGGCCGCTTCCAGCGCGAGCGCCTCGAACGCCGCGACTACCTCACCCGCGAGCATCAGGTCAGCCTGAGCTCCTACGCCCTGATCAAGCCGGCCGGGACCACCGCATGAACATCGATCTGAAAGAACTCACCCAACTGGCGCCGATCTTCCGCGAGCTGTTCAAGGGCTACCACATCAGCCGCAGCAACCCGGAGCTGTACACCCAGCTGTCCAACCTGCAGGACCAGTATCGCGCCCTGTTCAAATCGCTCGGCTACGAACTGGTCTGCGACAGCCGCGGCTTCTATTACTTCGTGCCGGAGCAGATGGGCGCGCAGGTGAACAAGACCGCCCAGCGCCTGGCGCTGTTCACCTTCATCCTGGTCGAGCACCTGGCCGATCAGGGCCGCGACCCGCTGGCCGTGCTCGACGGCGGCAGCCTGGGCCGCGACGAGCTGCCGCCGCTGCTGGAGAAATACAAGGACCTGTTCCTCCAGGCCGAAGTCACCACTCAGGAGGAACTGGAAGAGAAGGTCATGCGCCGCCTCACCCAGCTCGGCTTCGCCGGCGAGGACAACGGCGTGTACCGTTTCCTCGCGCCCATGCACCGCTTCCTCGACGTGTGCCTGTCGGTGCAGCAGGACCGCGACCTGGCGGCCAGCCTGCACAGCAATCTGCCGCTGCCGACGCCCGAACTGGTGGCCGACGAGGCCGAAGAAGACATCGTGCGTATCGAACCACTCGCCGAGACGCCGGAAGAATCCGAGGAAGACGCCCTGGCCCGCGCCATGGCCGAAGAACGTGACGCCCAGGAGATCGACGCATGAGCCAGGAACGCTACGGCATCCGCCGCTTCGCCCTGTTGAACACCGCCGGCTACAGCCTCGGCATCTTCCCGCTGGAAAACCCGCTGTCGGTCTATGGCGCCAACAACCTGGGCAAGTCGGCGTCGATCAATGCACTGCAGTTCCCGATCCTCGCACGCATGTCGGACATGAGCTTCGGCAAGTACAGCCTGGAGCAGTCGCGCAAGTTCTACTTCGCCAGCGACACCAGCTACATCCTCGTCGAGGTCGCCCTGCCCCACGGCCCGCACGTGATCGGCGTGGCCGGTCGCGGCCCGGGCGGCGGCTTCGGCCACCAGTTCTTCGCCTACCAGGGCGAACTGGACCTGGCCCACTACCAGCAGGACGGCACCTGCCTGCGCCAGCGCGAGCTGTTCAAGAACCTCGGCCAGGCCGGCATCGTCGCCTACGAGCTGAAACCCGAGGAACTGCGTCGCCTGCTGGTCGGCGGCCACACCAGCATCCCGCTGGACCTGACCCTGATCCCGCTGCGCTCCACCAGCGAGCAGAGCCTGAAGACCTTCCGCGCACTGTTCATCAACCTGCTGCACATGCGCGAGATCACCGCGGCGAAGCTCAAGCAGCTGTTCCTCGACGCCTTCGAGCACAGCCTGCGCTCCGGCAGCGTCGACTACATCGCCGCCACCGAAGAAGCCTTCCGCGACGTGCGCCGCATGGAGCAGGACTACCAGGCACTGGTCGCCGCCGGCCCGCTGGTCGAGGCGCTGGCCTCAGGCGTCAGCCAGCGCGAACTGCTGCGCGGCAAGCTGCATCGCCTGTCGCCGCTGCTGGATAACCTGCTGGGCGCCTGGCAGGACTATTCCGGTGCGCGCAAGGAAGAACTGGTGATCCAGGCCGAGCACTACAAGCGCGAACAGGACGGCCTGCAGAACGAACAGCGTGGCGGCACCGCCGAGCTGATGCGCCTGGAGCGCGAGATCAGCGAGATCCAGCGCTGGCTGGGCGAATTGGCGGTGCTGAAGAACCGCTTCGCTCTCGTCACGGACGCCAAGATTCTGGAAGAGCAACTGCTCACCGCCAAGGACGCCCACGACGAACTGGCCGGCGCCCTGGCCCAGTCGCGCCAGTTCTCCGCCGAGGACCTGGACGAGCGCCTGCGCGACCTGGAGAAACGCCTGAAGTCGGTCAAGCAGCAGCTCGACCACGCTGACAACAACAGCTACTCGCGTCTACGCGAGGAGTTCAGCCAGGCCGACGTCGACCGCCTGATGCGCCTGTTCAACGGCCAGCTGTTCAGCCTGCCGCTGGGCGAGAAAGGCATCCAGGCCGAGGGTGACGACTGGGTCAAGGCCGTGGAGGCCGTGCTGGATCGCTTCAAGGGCGAGACCTTCTCGGTGCCGGGCCTGTCCATCGACCTCTCCCACATCGAGCCGCCGGCCCTGCAGGCGTTGGCCGACCGCGCCGCCCTGCGCGACCAGAAGGACCGCCTGGAGCGCGAGCTGAAACAACTCAAGACCCAGCAGGCCGTGGCCAACGACCGCGCGGCGAGCAAGGCCCAGGCCGAGCAGCTGTACCAGACCGTGCTGGATGCACAGAAGGCCCTGGAAGACTTCCGCCGCAGCCAGACCCTGAGCGCCGAGGAGCCGGCCAAGCTGGAGCAGCTGGCCGAAGCCGAGGCCGCCCAGGACGAACTCAAGCGCGCGTCGGACGCCTTCACCGAACGCGTGCAGCAACTCTCCGCCAAGCTGCAGCTGGTCGGTCGCCAGTTGGCCGATCTGGAAGCCAAGGAGCGTACCCTGGAGGACGCCCTGCGTCGTCGCCAGCTGCTGCCGGTCGACCTGCCCTTCGGCACGCCCTTCATGGAGCCGGTGGACGACTCGTTGGACAACCTGCTGCCGCTGCTCAACGACTATCAGGACAGCTGGCAGGCGCTGCAGCGCATCGACGGCCAGATCGACGCGCTTTATGCCCAGGTACGCCTCAAGGGCGTGGCCAAGTTCGACAGCGAGGACGATCCGGAGCGTCGCCTGCACCTGCTGGTCAACGCCTACGCGCACCGCCAGGACGAGGCCCTCACCCTGGCCAAGGCCAGGCGCGCGGCGGTCACCGACATCGCCCGTACCCTGCGCAACATCCGCAGCGACTACGACAACCTGGAACACCAGCTGGCGCTGTTCAACCGCGAGATCAACAAGCGCCAGGTCTCCAACCTGGAGAGCTTCCGCATCGTCCTAGCGCCCAACCGCGACGCGCTCAAGCACATCGACCAGATCATCCACAGCGCCGGCCAGTACGAGGAAGGCGAGACCCTGTCGGTGTTCGACCTGTCGCAGAGCGCCGATCAGGACGCCAAGAACGAGGAGGCCAAGGACTACCTGTCGCGACTGGTGGCCGCCAGCGGCAACCAGCTGGGACTCAAGGACCTGTTCGAGCTGGCCTTCGAGATCACTAAGGTCGGTGGCCAGCCGGTGATGCACACCGACATCGACGGCGCCGCCTCCAACGGCACCACCATGACCATCAAGGCGCTGACCAACATGTACCTGCTGCTGCACCTGATGGACCGCGAGCAGGCCGGCAAGGTGCGCCTGCCCTACTACCTCGACGAGGCGGCGGACATCGACGAACGCAACCAGCAGGCGCTGATCGAGACCAGCCTGCAGCTGGGCTTCGTGCCGATCCTCGCCTCGGTGAAGCCGCAGGTCTCGGCCCACGTGGCCATCGACCTAGAAGGCGGCAGCGGCCCCAGCGGCATCTATATCGACGAGGCCGACTGGAAGTTCATCAAGCGTCGCGAAACGGCAAAAGCCGCGCAGGAAGAGGCCGAGCCGGCCTGATTCTGCTGCGCAAACGAAAAGGGCCGCTCATGCGGCCCTTTTTCTTGTTCCTGGCTATGTACCCGTTACGTGTTGGTGGGGTAATTCTGCTCTTGTGGGAGCGGCTGGGCGGCATTCCGATTGGCCGCGACATTCGCGGATAAATCCGCTCCCACAAGGTATTCAACAACTAACGGGGACATAGCTTTTTCTTGCCTTTGTTGTAGAGCCCAAGCCCCTTCTGGGGGCCCGCCTACGCGGGGATGACGAGGTAGAGGTGAAACTCCTCCGAAGACCGTCATTCCCGCGCAGGCGGGAATCCAGGGGCCAGCAGCTGCAGCGCTCAGAATAGAGCGACTTAACCGCGCAACACGTAACGGGGGACAGCCTTTTTCTGGCGGGTTGGATCAATCGTCCTGATGGTCCTGCAGCACCTGGCCATTGGTGGCGTCCAGCTCCAGATCCCACTTCACGCCCTGGGCGTCGCGCACTTCCACCTGGTAGATATAGCGGCCGTATTCCTCTTCCAGCTCGGTCTCGGTGACCTGACCGCCGGGATGCTTGGCCAGGGCGGCGGCGTTGAGCTTGTCGAAGCTCTGGATGGTGCCGGCGTCGCGCAGCTTGAGGGCTTCGTCCGGGCCGAGGTCGCGGGCCTGGGCAATACCGGCGGTGGCGGCGAGGGTGGCGATGGCGAAAAGGGCAGTCAGCTTGTTCATGTGCGTTCTCCGTCGGGAGTAATGGGTTTCGACGGAGACCACGATAACCAGGCCGACTTAAGCCAAGCTGAATCCGACTACTTCTCCAGCACTATCTTCGGCGCCCACTTCAACCACTCCTCGTTGACCTCGTCGTTGAGCACGAAAGTCTGCCCGGGCTGGGCCGGGCCGCCCATGACCGGATTGTCCGGCGTGGCGAAGGCGATGCCACCCTCCAGCAGTGCCTCCAGCGACTCGGTACGCACCTTCACGCCCTTGAACAGGCCGGCGTCGACGCCGATGCCACTGGCGTTCCAGAAGCGCGAGCCGCTACGCACCAAAGGCGCATAGCGCGGCTCGATCAGCACATGGATCAGTACCCGGTCGGAGGTCGGGCCCAGCTCGAAGTCGGTGACCTTGCCCACCGGAATCTCCCGGTAACTGACCACCACACCCGGCTTGATCGAGCCCCGGCGCGCCGTGCTCAGCACCAGACGCAGCCCTTGCTCGCGGATCGCCACGGTGGGCGCCTGCTTGCGCATCTCGAAGAGGCTCTGCGCCTTGCCGGCCTTGGGCGCCGGCAGTACCTCGATGTACTGGCCGCTGACCAGGGTCTCCAGATTGGCAGTGCGCACCAGCCCCAGCTCCGGCTTGACCACCCAGAACTCGGTGCCCGCCACGGCGATACGCCCGGTCGCCTTGGTGATGCGGGCATGAAGCAGCACGGCCTGCAGATCGTCGGTCAGCTCGACGCTTTCCACTTTGCCCACGTCGATGCCCTTGAAGCGGATCGCCGTGCCGGGATTGATACCGTCGCCACTCGCCACCTTGATCTGGATCGCCACGCCTTCCTGCAGCGCCGCTTCGCGATTGTCGTGCAGGGTGAAGCGCTGGATCTTGCGATTGACCGGCGCTTTCACATCCGGCGTCTCGAAGGTGACACCGCCCGCAAGCAGCGTCTGCAACGACTCGCTCTTCACCTCGATTCCGGAGGAGATGCCGCCCTTCAGCGTCACGCCGCTGGCGTTCCAGAAACGGGTGGAGCTGTTCACCAGATTCGCGTAGGTCGGCTCGATATGGGCGCCCAGCACGACCCGCTTGCGGTCCTGGGAGAACTGGAAGCTCTGGATGGTGCCGACCTTGACCTGGCGGTAGAGAATCGGACTGCCGACCTCCAGCGATCCCAGGGTGTCGGCGAACAGCACCAGATGTAGGCCGGGCGCGTCGATATCCAGCGGCGGTGCCTTGGCCCGTGCCACGAAGTTGCGCATGGGCGGCTTGCCCTTCTCGCCAGGCTTGAGCGCGATGTAGTTGCCCTTGACCAGAGCCTCCAGTCCGGTGATACCCGCCAGGGAGATAGAGGGCTTGACCACCCAGAACTCAGCCCCCTCGGTGAGGTAATCCTCGGCACGCGGGTCCATCGCCAGGTCGAGCGATGCGGAAGCCAGATCGTCATCGATCTTGACGGTCTTCACCGAGCCGACCTGGATGCCCTTATACATGACCGGCGTGCGCGCCTCGACACCCTCGAAGTCCTGCAGCTTGAGCACCGCCTTGATCCCGGCCTGGGCCGCGTCGAAATCATCGTATAGGCGGAAGGGCAGACTCGGATCGGTGGGCGGGCTGTCCTTGCGATGTTCCGGCGTGGCGAAGGCGATACCGCCCGCGACGATGCTGGTCAGGGACTCGGTGCGCACCTTGACGCCGGAGAGGCCGGCGTCGATGGTCACGCCGCTGGCGTTCCAGAAGCGCGTGTGCTTGCGCACCAGGCTGGCGAACTCCGGCTGGATGTAGATCTGGATCTCGACGGTGCTCTGGTCTTCGCCCAGCCGATAGCTCTTCACCCGACCGACTTGGATCTGCTTGTAGAACACCGGACTGTCACGGTTGATCGAAGCCAATCGCTCGGCCTTCAGAGTGAGATGCAGGCCCGGGACGCTGTCGGAGAGGGGCGGCTGCTCGGTCAGCGCCACGAACCTGCGGGTCTCTTCCCCATCACCGGGGCTGACGGTGATGTAGTTGCCGGACACCAGGGTCTCCAGGCCGGTGATGCCGGCCAGGGACACGGAAGGCTTCACCAGCCAGAAGCGGGTATTGCTGCGCAGGTGCGGCTCGACCCGCTTGTCCATCTCCACCGTGACACGCACGCCACGGTTGGCACCCTCGTCGTCCAGCTCCATGCCGACCACCTTACCGATCGACATGCCTTTATAGATGACCTCGGTCTTGTTGACCTGGATGCCGTCCCCAGCCGGGAAGAATATCTGAATCTCGATGCCCGCCTGGCTGTAGGCGCGATACGCGAGCCAGCCGCCGATCATCAAGGCTATCAGCGGCAGCACCCATATGGCGGACCAGCTGGTGGTGCGGCGGGTGTCAGGAGAATTCAGTGCTGTCATGCAAAGGAGCTCCAGTCCTCGGTGCGTCAGGGCCAAGTGTTGGACGGCTGATGGGTACAAAACGATCCTTCAAGCGTACCGCAAGCGCCCTCTTCCCGCATGCCTGTCAGGTGCATGCGAGTTTCCCAAGCCCATAAAAGCCCAAACCCCCACC
>NZ_BPFX01000007.1 GCF_019655855.1 Pseudomonas paralcaligenes
ATCCGTCGTCGCCTGAGTAGGGTGCGCCGCGCGCACCGCCTGCCTCCGAGGCCGAGCGGTGCGCGCGGCGCACCCTACGCGGAGCACACGGGACTTGTTAGCCTTGGGGCGCCCTCGCCACGGACCCACGCCATGTTCAAACGCAGCTTCCACTCCCTCTTCGCCACCTGGCTGGCCGGCCTTCTCGCCCTGCTGCCGCTGGCCCTCTCGCTGGCCCTGCTGGGCTGGGTGGTGAGCCTGCTCAACCGCCTGATCGGCCCCTCCAGCACCGTCGGCAAGCTGTTCGCCGGGCTTGGCCAGCCCTTCGTCAGCAGCCAGGAGCTGGCCTGGCTGCTCGGCACCGTCGCGCTGGTGGTGGCACTCTACCCGCTCGGCCTGGCCGTCCAGCTCGGCCTGAAGGGCCCGCTGCAGCGCCTGTTCGACCGCACCCTGCGGCGCATCCCTTTGCTCGGCAACCTGTACGGCCTGGCAGACCGCTTTGTCGGCCTGCTCGACCAGCAGGAAAACGCCGACGTGGGGGCTATGAGCCCGGTCTGGTGCTTCTTCGGCGGCGACGGCACCGCCGTGCTGGCGCTGCTGCCCAACCCGCAGCCGGTCGAGATCGACGGCCGCGCCTATTTCGCCATCCTGGTGCCCACCGCACCGGTGCCGGTGGGCGGCGGCCTGCTCTACGTGCCCGTGGAATGGGTCAAGCCGGCGGACATGGGCATGGATCGGTTCACCAGCATCTACGTCTCGATGGGCATCACCCCGCCGGGCCCGAACAAACCACCGGCACCCTGAGGCTCGGGGTCGAACAATGCGTTTCTGCCTGGTTCGCAACGGCACCCTGCTGACGCCCGCCCCGTCCGACGAGCTTCTGCCTTGGTGGAGCTTCGGCAAGACGGTGCTCGCGGCCGCCGCTCTGTCGCTGGTGCGGGACGGCCTGGTCGCGCTGGACGACCCAGTGGCCGAGGGCCCCTTTACCCTGCGCCAGCTGCTGCGCCACGAGGCGGGCCTGGCTGACTACGGGGAGCTTGCCGACTACCACGCCGCCGTCGCGCGCCAGGAAACACCCTGGCCGGCCGAGGAGATGCTTCAACGCCTGGACGCCACTCGGTTGCGCTACACGCCGGGAGCCGGATGGCGCTACTCGAATGTCGGCTATCTGTATGTCGCCCGGCTGATCGAACGGCTGACCGATCTCCCGTTGGACGAAGCGCTGAGCCGGCGCGTGCTGGCGCCGCTGGACGTGTCTCATACGCGCCTGGCACGCACGCGGGCCGACTGGGGCGCGGGAGCGCCCGCCGGCTACGACCCGGCCTGGGTCTACCATGGCCTGCTGGTCGGCCCACTGGATCAGGCAGCCCTGCTGCTGGATCGCCTGCTGGGTGGCGACTATCTCCCGCCAGCTCTGCTCGACGAGATGCAGACGCCGCACTTGCTTGGCGGACCTCTGCCGGGCCGCCCCTGGGCCGCGCCCGGCTACGGCCTGGGCCTGATGCAGGGACCGACGACGTGCGGGCTGTACACACGTGGGCACACCGGTGGCGGTCCGGGCAGCGTGATCGCGGTGTACCGCAGCGCCACGGCGAGTTGCGCGGCCTTCGCGGAAGGCGATGACCAGGGCTGCGTGGAAGCGGAAGCGATAAACCGGCTGCGGGCCATTTCGGACGCGGGCCGCTAAGCTGCCTCGACCCGCCATTACCCGCCAGGAGATTTCTCATGCGTCATCTACTGCTTGCCCTGCTGCTGTGCAGCCCCCTCGCCCTCGCCGAGGTGCAGGTCCGCGAGATGCCCTACACCACCGCCGACGGCACCCGGCTGATCGGCTACCACGCCTGGGACGATTCCATCGAAGGCCCGCGCCCCGGGGTCATCGTGGTGCATGAATGGTGGGGGCTGAACGACTACGCCAAGCGCCGCGCCCGCGACCTCGCCGCACTCGGCTACAGCGCCCTGGCAGTCGACATGTACGGCGAAGGCAAGAACACCCAGCACCCGGAGGATGCCGACGCCTTCATGAAGGCGGTGATGGCCGACCCGCAGACGCCGAGGGCGCGCTTCCAGGCCGGCCTCGAACTGCTCAAGGCCCAGCCGCAGACCGACGCGCAGCGCCTGGCCGCGATCGGTTACTGCTTCGGCGGCCGGATCGTGCTGGACATGGCCCGCCAGGGCATGCAGCTGGCGGCGGTAGTGAGCTTCCACGGCGCGCTGGTCACCGATACTCCGGCCACGCCGGGTAGCGTCAAGGCCAGGGTGCTGGTGGAACACGGCGCCGCCGACAGCTTCATCACGCCGCAGCAGGTCGCCGACTTCAAGGCCGAGATGGACAAGGCCGGCGCCGACTACCGCTTCGTCGAGCTGCCCGGCGCCAAGCACGGCTTCAGCAACCCGGACGCCGACGCGCACAAGGGCCACGGCCTCGACCTCGGCTACCAGAAGGAGGCCGACGAGCGCTCCTGGGCCGACATGCGGCAACTGCTCGACGAGGTATTCCGCCCGTAACGCAACGGGAGCCCCGAGGGACTCCCGCTCGTGCAGCCGGTTCGGTGAAACCCCGGCAGGCTAGCGATGCCAGACCACTTCGCCGCGGCCCTCGCCCCAAGTGTCGAAGTGCGCGCCGTAGGCGTTTTCCACCGACGCCCGCTTGATCTTCAGGGTCGGGGTCAGGAAGCCGTTGTCCACCGCCCAGACCTCCGGCACCAACACCAGCCCGTTGAGCTGCTCGTGCTTGTCCAGTACCTGGTTGGTTTCCGCCAGCAAACGCCGCAGGCTGCTCTCCAGCTGCTCGCGCGACTCCCGCCGCGCCACCTCGGACAGCACGCACAACGCCAGCGGCTGCGGCAGGCCGTCGCCCACCACGCAGACCTGCTCGATGTGGGTGTGCACGGCCAGGCGGTTCTCGATCGGCGCCGGCGCCACGTACTTGCCCTTGCTGGTCTTGAAGATTTCCTTGATCCGCCCGGTCAGGCGCAGGTTGCCCTCGGCGTCTTGCTCGCCCTTGTCGCCGGTGCGCAGGAAGCCGTCCTCGGTCATCGCCTCGGCGGTCTTGCCCGGCTCCTTGTAGTAGCCCTGCATGGTCGAGCCGCTGCGCACCAGCACCTCGCCCTCCTCGCTGATGCGAACCTCGACGCCCGGGTTGTTCTGGCCGATCCAGCCCTTCTTGAAGCGGCCGGGGCGGCAGACGTGGGAGTAGCCGCAGTTTTCCGTCATGCCGTAGACCTCCTGCAGCTCCAGCCCCAGGCGGCGGTACCAGGCCAGCAGCGCATCCGGCACCGGTGCGGCGCCGGATAGCGCGTAGCGCACGGCGTCCAGCCCCAGGCCACGGAGCACCTTGCGCCCGACCAGGCGGCCGAGCAGCGGGATGGACAGGAGGAAGTCCAGCTTCTTCGCCGGCATCTGCGCGTACACGCCCATCTGGAACTTGGTCCAGATCCGCGGCACGCCGAAGAACACCGTGGGCCGGGCGCGGCGCAGGTCTTCGACGAAGGTGTCCAGGCTCTCGGCGAAGAACACGGTCATGCCGCTGTACAGGGAGTTGAGCTCGACGAACATGCGCTCGGCCACGTGGCACAGCGGCAGGTAGGACAAGGCGCGGTCGCTCTCGTTGACACCGAACAGCTCCGTGGCGTGGCCGGCGGTGAAGCCGAAATTGCCGAAGTTGTGCATCACGCCCTTGGGCATGCCGGTGGTGCCGGAGGTATAGATGATGGTGGCGAGGTGATCGGGATGGTTGCGTGGCGTGTCCTGGATCGGCAAGCAGGACTGCAGATCGCTCCACAGCCGGTCGAAGCTGCCGTCGGCGTGCAGCGGCAGCGCCACAGTGGTCACGCTCTCCGGCACGCCGGGGGCCATGGCCGGCCAGTCGTCCAGCTTGCCGATGAAGGCGACCCGGGCCTCGGCGTGCTCCAGCACCTGGCGCACCGACTCGGCGGTGAGGTTGGGATAGAGCGGCACCGAGACGTGCCCCGCCATCCAGATGGCCAGGTCGGTGACGATCCAGTGGGCGCAGTTCTTCGAGATGATCGCGATCCTGCTGCCCGGCTCCAGCTCCAGGCTGCGCAGCCAGCTGGCGGTGCGCCGCGCCTGCTCGCCGACCTCGGCCCAGGTGAGCTGCTCCACCTGCCCGCCGCCCAGCGGCTGGATCAGGTAGGTCTTGTTCGGGTGACGCGACTCACGCTCGAAAAACACCTCGAGCGGCAAACGGACTGCACTGGCCACGGGGCCTCCTTGTTTTTTGTTTTTGTCACAGGGAGCAACCAAGCACTTGCTTGGTTGAATATTCCACGCGTCAGGAGGCGTCGCAAGTGAAGAAATGTTACAGGAGCGCACCGCCGCCCCGAGGCCGGGGCGGCGTCAACGGATACGCATCAGGGGTGATGAAGGGCGGAAAGCTGCATCAGGCCGGGGACGACATCGCCCTCGAGCACCACCAGGCTGGCGGTGTGCAGGCCCAGGGGCTGCTGCAGATGGCCGTGGATCAGCAGGCCAGAGAGACTGCCGAGCAAAGGGTTGTGGCTGACCAGCAGGCATTCGCCGGGATAGTCGTCCAGATGGCTGGCGGCCGCGCGTGGCGGATCGTCGGGCGTGGCCCAGTCCACCGTGGTCAGCGGCAGCGCCAGGCCGAGGGTCTCGCGCACGATCTCGGCGGTCTGCCGGGCGCGCAGGTAGGGACTGACCAGGATGTGCTGCAGAGGCCGCCCCCGCAGGTGCTCGGCGCTTCTGCGCACTTCCTTGCGGCCGCGCTCGGTGAGGGCGCGCTCCGCGTCGCTGCGCGCACGCGGTTCGGCCTCGCCGTGGCGCAACAGCCAGAGGGTCACAGCTTGGGTTCTTCGTCGCGTACCGGGTGCGGTGCCGGCGGGATGGAGTGCGGCTCGTTGTCTTCCGGCGCGCGCGGGGTCGGCCAGTCGGCGAAGGGCCAGGGCTTCTCCTCGGTGTTGAAGGTGCCGAAGCGGCCGATCTGCTGCAGGTACTGGCTCAGGCTGTCGCCGAACGACTGCAGCCCGCTGTTGGGCGCGCCGTAGAACAGGCGGTAGCCCAGCTGCAGCAGGACCACGCCGCCGAGCACGATCTCGGCCAGTTGCCAGACGATGGTGAAGATCACCATCCACAGAATCCGCAGGGCGATGGATTCGCGCTCAAGTTCCTTGCTCGGTTCGCTCATGGTGCTCTCCTTTCTCAGAATCCGTTAGATCAGAAACCGCTGGGTGAAATGAAGTCCACATCCGTCTTGGGCTCGCCGCGCATCAGCCCCTGGATCACCTGCTCCAGGGTGCGCCCCTCGAACAGGATGGCATGCAGACCGGCGACCAACGGCATGTAGACCTGCAACTCCTCCGCCTTGTTCTTCAAGACTTTGAGGGTATTGACGCCCTCGGCCACCTCGCCCAGGCGCGCCACCGCGTCCTCCAGAGACAGGCCCTCGCCCAGGGCATGCCCCACCTGGTAGTTGCGGCTCTTGGGCGAGGAACAGGTGACGATCAGGTCGCCGACCCCGGCCAGGCCGAGGAAGGTCATGGGGTTGGCACCGAGGGTAACGGCGAAGCGGGTCATTTCCGCCAGCGCGCGGGTGATCAGCATGCTCTTGGTGTTCTCGCCCATGCCCAGTGCTGCGGCCATGCCGGCGATGATGGCATAGACGTTCTTCAGGGCACCGCCCAGCTCCACGCCGAAGCTGTCGCGGCTGGCGTAGACGCGGAAGGTGCGGCCGTGCAGCGCGTCCTGCACGCGCTGGCAGAGTTCCTCGTCCTCGCTGGCGATCACCGTGGCGGTCAGCGCATGTTCGGCGATCTCGCGCGCCAGGTTCGGCCCGGACAGCACACCGATGCGCGCCTGGGGCGCCACCTCGGCGAGAATCTGGCTCATCAGCTTGAAGCCGTCGGCCTCGATGCCCTTGGTGGTGCTCACCAGCAGCTTGCCGGCCAGGGCGCCGGCCACCGGCTGCAGCACGTTGCGCAGGGCCGACGAGGGAATCGCGACGAACACCAGCTCGCAGGCGGCCAGGGTGGCCGGCAGGTCGGTCACCGGCTCGACACCGGGCAGCAGCTTGATGCCCTTCAGGTAGCGCGGGTTCTCGCGCCGGGTGCGCATGGCCTCGGCCTGTTCGGGGTCGCGCATCCACTGCAGGACGCGCTGGCCGTTGGCGGCCAGGAGGTTGGCAATGGCGGTGCCGAAGCTGCCGCCGCCCAGTACTGCAACGGGTTGTTGCTCGGTCATAGGAATTCCACAGCGGGCCATCTGTCGATGGCGGATGCCTCATTATCATGGAGCCTCGGCCGACCGGCCAGTCCCACGCCACAGCAAGCGCTGGCAAAGCCTGGCTTCTCGGTTAACATGCGGCTGTCCTGCCAGAGAACAAGGCCGTTCCGTGCACACCGTTCCGTTCTGCCATCCGCAACTCCCGCAATGCCTGGCCGCGCGCTCCCCGCTGCCCCGCCGGCCAGAGAGCGAAACCCGCTGATGTTCGGCTGGAACTGGGACATCCATACCCGTACCCAGCTGATCAGCGTAGGCCCGGCGCTGCTGCTCACTCTGCTGCTGACCGGCTTCTTCACCTATTCGCGCCTGGAAGACCTGCGCCAGGAGATCAACCAGTCCGGCCAACTGATGGCCAACCAGTTGGCGCCGGCGGTGGTGCACGGCGTCGCCGCCGGCGATACCCAGGCCCTGGAAAGCCTGCTGCGCGCCACCCTGCAGACGCCCAGCGTCCGCTTCCTGGAAGTGCGCGACAAGGCCGAAACCAT
Source organism: Pseudomonas paralcaligenes (assembly GCF_019655855.1). Taxonomy (GTDB): domain Bacteria; phylum Pseudomonadota; class Gammaproteobacteria; order Pseudomonadales; family Pseudomonadaceae; genus Aquipseudomonas; species Aquipseudomonas paralcaligenes. The sequence continues at coordinate 6,726 of NZ_BPFX01000007.1, forward strand.
CCTGGTCTACGTCGAGCAGCACAAGGACCCAGCGGCCTCGCAGGTGGACATCTTCCATGCCTCCGTCCGCCGGGAGAAAGCCTCGGGCGCCGACGAATACCTGGGCCGGGTGGTGGTCGGCATGTCCGACGAGACCTTCACCAGCCGCCAGCAGGCGATCCTGCTCAAGGCCACGATACTGGCGCTGTTTGCGCTGCTGCTGACTTTCTTCCTCGCCCGCCAGCTGGCCCGTCGCCTGTCCCAGCCGATCAGCGAAATGGGCAAGGCGGTGGAGGCGATCAAGGCCGGCGACTACCGGACCACGCTCCCGGAGACCGACACCAGCGAACTGGGCGGCCTCGCCCGGCACATCAACAACCTCGCCGAGGAACTGGAAAGCGCCAGCCGCGAGCAGCGCGAGGCCATGCAGCAGCTGATCCAGGCACGCGAGGAAGCCGAGCAGGCCAACCGCGCCAAGTCGGACTTCCTGGCGATGATGAGCCACGAGCTGCGCACGCCAATGAACGGCGTGCTGGGCATGCTGCAGTTGCTGGAAACCACCGAGATGAACCACGAGCAAGCGGAATACGCGGCGCTGGCCATCGAATCTACCGAGCACCTGCTCAAGGTCATCAACGACATCCTCGATTTCTCCCGGATCGAGCGCGGTGCCCTCGAACTGGAGCGCATCCCCTTCAACCTCAAGGAGCTGCTACAGGACTCGATCCAGGTCTTCCAGCACAGCGCCCAGCAGCGCGGCCTCTACCTGCGCCTGGAGAAGCCGCCGGGCCTGGAGGCGTTCGAAGTCCAGGGCGACCCCACCCGTATCCGCCAGATCCTGGTCAATCTGCTCGGCAATGCGCTGAAGTTCACCGAGGAAGGTGGCATCCGCATCGAGACCCACTGGCAGCCGCTGGACAACGACATCCTCTGGTTCACCTGCGCAGTGCGCGATAGCGGTATCGGCATCGCCCCGCAACGTCTGGAGCACATGTTCGATGCCTTCCAGCAGGCCGACAGCTCGATTTCCCGCCGCTACGGCGGAACCGGGCTGGGCCTGTCGATCGCCCGCACCCTGGCCGAGCGCATGGGCGGCACCCTCCACGCCAGCAGTGAGGAAGGCATCGGCTCGGTATTCACCCTCGAGATTCCCCTGCCCTTCAACATGCGCAGCACCCTCGAAACGCCACGGATACAGAGCGACGACAGCTCCGGCGAAGGTCTGGAGGTGCTGCTGGTGGAAGACAACCCGGTCAACCAGACCGTGATCGAGGCCATGCTGCGCAGCCTGGGCTACCGGGTCGAACTGGTCGGCGATGGCGCCCAGGCCGTGCAGCGCTTCGACCCTCAGCGTTTCGTCGCCGTGCTGATGGATTGCCGCCTGCCGATCATGGACGGCTACGAGGCGACCCGGCAGATCCGCCGCCAGTCGCCGCACTGCAACACACCGATCATCGCCCTCACCGCCAACGCGCTGCAGGGCGACCGCGAAGCCTGCCTCCAGGCGGGCATGAACGACTACCTGGCCAAGCCCTTCAAACGCGCCGATCTGGAGCGCGCCCTGACGCGCTGGCTGATCCGGCGCAACCAGCCGCATCAGGAGGACTAGACTTTTTGCACCCGCGGTCATGATCTGTGACAAGTTATGCCGGTATACAGGTGTACACACTGGGCTGTGACTTTCACCATGACGCAACAGTCTATGACTAGTCTGCCGCTACACAAGAACAGAAGCGGCACAGCTTTAAGCCCCGTCCGGGGGACCATTGAGGAGTTCGCATGACCAAGCAAAACGCCTATTCCCGGGAAGAATTGCTCGCCTGCAGCCGCGGCGAGCTGTTTGGCCCGGGCAATGCGCAGTTGCCCGCCCCCAACATGCTGATGATCGATCGCATCGCTCATATCAGCGACACCGGCGGCAAATACGGCAAGGGCGAGATCGTCGCCGAACTCGATATCAACCCGGATCTCTGGTTCTTCGCCTGCCACTTCGAGGGCGACCCGGTCATGCCGGGCTGCCTGGGCCTCGACGCGATGTGGCAGCTGGTCGGCTTCTACCTCGGCTGGCAGGGCAACCCCGGCCGCGGCCGCGCCCTGGGCTCGGGCGAAGTGAAGTTCTTCGGTCAGGTACTGCCCACCGCGAAGAAACTCACCTACACCATCCATATCAAACGAACCATCAGCCGCTCGCTGATCCTCGGCATCGCCGACGGCAGCGTCAGCGTCGATGGTCGCGAAATCTACAGTGCCGAAGGCCTCCGCGTCGGCCTGTTCACCTCTACCGACAGCTTCTGAAGGACATTTCCGCATGCGTCGCGTCGTGATCACCGGCCTGGGCATCGTTTCCTGCCTGGGCAATGACAAGGACACCGTTTCCGCCAGCCTGCGCGCCGGCAAGGCGGGCATCCGCTTCAACCCGGAATACGCCGAAATGGGCCTGCGCAGCCAGGTATCCGGCTCCGTCGACCTCGATCTGGAAGCGCTGATCGACCGCAAGGTGCTGCGTTTCATGGGCAACGCCGCCGCCTACGCCTACCTGTCGATGGAGGCCGCGATCAAGGATGCCGGCCTGAGCCTGGAGGAAATCTCCAATCCGCGCATCGGCCTGATCGCCGGCTCCGGTGGCGCCTCCACCCTGAACCAGATGGAAGCCATCGACATCCTTCGCGAGAAGGGCGTCAAGCGCATCGGCCCGTACCGCGTGCCGCGCACCATGGGCAGCACCGTCTCGGCCTGCCTGGCGACGCCGTTCCAGATCAAGGGCGTGAACTACTCCATCTCCTCCGCCTGCGCCACCAGCGCCCACTGCATCGGCCACGCGATGGAGCAGATCCAGATGGGCAAGCAGGACCTGGTATTCGCCGGTGGCGGCGAGGAAGAGCACTGGAGCCAGAGCTGCCTGTTCGACGCCATGGGCGCCCTCTCCACCCAGTACAACGAGACCCCGGAAAAGGCCTCCCGCGCCTACGACGCCAAGCGTGACGGCTTCGTCATCGCCGGCGGCGGCGGCATGGTGGTGGTCGAGGAGCTGGAGCACGCGCTCAAGCGCGGCGCCACCATCTATGCCGAGATCGTCGGCTACGGCGCCACCAGCGACGGCTACGACATGGTCGCGCCGAGCGGCGAAGGCGCCGTGCGCTGCATGCAGCAGGCCCTGGCCACCGTCGACGTACCGATCGACTACCTCAACACCCATGGCACCTCCACCCCGGTCGGCGATACCGCCGAGGCCCGCGCGGTGCGCGAAGTGTTCGGCGACAAGGCGCCGGCCATCAGCTCCACCAAGAGCCTGTCCGGCCACTCGCTGGGCGCCGCCGGCGTGCACGAGGCGATCTACTGTCTGCTGATGATGCAGGGCGGTTTCATCGCCGGCTCCGCCAACATCGAGGAGCTAGACCCGGACGTGGCCGACCTGCCGATCCAGCGCGAGACCCGCGACGTGCAGCTGAACACCGTGATGAGCAACAGCTTCGGCTTCGGCGGCACCAACGCCACTCTGGTGCTGCAGCGCTACAAGGGTTGATCCCTCGCGGCAAAATGAAAAACGGCGCCCCAGGGCGCCGTTTTCATTGGCTATGTCCCCGTTACGTGTTGCTGTACCGATCCCTCTTTTGTGGGAGCGGCCTTGGCCGCGAAATTCGCGGATAAATCCGCTCCCACAAGGTGCGCAACAACTAACGGGGACATAGCCTTTTCATTGGGCATTAAGCACCATCCCGGATTCCGTCGGGCATAAAAAAATCCGATGCCGGCAACCGGCATCGGACTCTTCGGGAAGGATCGGCGGCAGTCCGAGGACCACCGCCGCTCTTTCCACCCGCCCTTACATGTGGGCGATGATGGCGTCGCCGAACTGCGAGCACGACAGCAGCTTGGCACCGTCCATCAGACGCTCGAAGTCGTAGGTCACGGTCTTCGCGGCGATGGCGCCGTTGGTGCCCTTGATGATCAGGTCGGCAGCTTCCAGCCAGCCCATGTGGCGCAGCATCATCTCGGCGGAGAGGATGACCGAACCCGGGTTGACCTTGTCCAGGCCGGCATACTTCGGCGCGGTACCGTGGGTGGCTTCGAACATGGCCACGGTGTCGGACAGGTTGGCGCCCGGCGCGATACCGATACCACCCACCTCGGCCGCCAGGGCGTCGGACAGGTAGTCACCGTTCAGGTTCAGGGTGGCGATCACGTCGTACTCGGCCGGACGCAGCAGGATCTGCTGCAGCATGGCGTCGGCGATGGCGTCCTTGACCACGATGTTCTTGCCGGTGTTCGGGTTCTTGAACTGCATCCACGGGCCGCCGTCCAGCAGCTCGGCGCCGAACTCGTCACGCGCCACTTCGTAGCCCCACTCCTTGAAGGCACCTTCGGTGAACTTCATGATGTTGCCCTTGTGGACGATGGTCACGGAGCTGCGATCGTTGTCCACGGCGTACTGCAGGGCCTTGCGCACCAGACGCTTGGTACCTTCCAGGGAGACCGGCTTGATGCCGATGCCGCAGTTCTCGGTGAAGCGGATCTTCTTGACGCCCATTTCCTCGGTGAGGAACTTGATGACCTTGATCGCTTCCGGCGAACCGGCTTTCCACTCGACGCCGGCGTAGATGTCTTCCGAGTTCTCGCGGAAGATGCACATGTCCACGTCACCCGGCTTCTTCACCGGGCTCGGCACGCCTTCGAACCAGCGCACCGGGCGCTGGCAGACATACAGGTCCAACTCCTGGCGCAGGGCCACGTTCAGCGAGCGGATGCCACCACCGACCGGAGTGGTCAGCGGGCCCTTGATGGAGACGACGTAGTCGCGGACGGCGTCCAGGGTTTCCTTCGGCAGCCAGGTGTCCTGGTCGTAGACCTGGGTGGCTTTCTCGCCGGCGTAGACCTCCATCCAGGCGATCTTGCGCTGGCCGGCATAGGCCTTCTCGACGGCGGCGTCGACGACCTTGATCATTACCGGGCTGATATCGACGCCGATGCCGTCACCCTCGATGAACGGGATGATCGGGTTGTTCGGCACACTCAGGGACATGTCGGCGTTGACGGTGATCTTCTCGCCGTTCGCAGGCACCTGGATCTTCTGGTATCCCATGCTGGACTCCGTTTGTTTTCGTGGTCTGACAATCCGCCACACGGGTAATGCGACGGACGATACTTCTGGGTCTCGGAAAGGTGCCGCATTCTTGTAGTTTTTCTACAGAAAGTCACGCACTTTTCGCCATTTACTGACAGCCCGGCGACAGCCTAGACTGCTTGAATCCTGGTTAGGCGCCATTCTTGTAGTCAAACTACAGAGACGCTACAAAATGCCCTCCAAGGGCGCTTTCAATCCTAGCAGCTCGGCCCGAGATTGCTTCGACCCGGGTCGTAGCAGACTGTTACCCGCCGAATCGTAGAGGTTCCCTGCAATGCGTTTCACTCCCCATGTCACAGTCGCCACCGTCGTCGAGGATCGGGGGCGCTTCCTGCTCGTCGAGGAACTGGCCGACGGCCAGGCGGTATTTAACCAGCCTGCCGGCCATCTGGAAGCCGACGAAAGTCTGATCGAAGCCGCCTTGCGCGAAACGCTGGAAGAAACCGGCTGGCAGGTGGAGCTGACCGCCGTCACCGGCATCTACCTCTATACCGCGCCGAGCAACGGCGTCACCTACCAGCGCGTATGCTTCGCCGCCAGGCCATTGCGCCACCTGCCGGACTCGCCGCTGGACGACGGCATCATCGGCCCGCGCTGGCTGACCCGCGAGGAACTGGCCGCCCAGCCCGAACGCTGGCGCAGCGAGCTGGTGCTGCGCTGCATCGACGACTACCTGGCCGGCGCACGCCACGACCTGAGCCTGATCCGCGATCCGGCCGATCGCGGCCCGGCCTATTCGCCCCACGCCGCCCGCTCCTGATAGAATCGCCCACTTTCCGCCGTCAGCCTCTCCAAGTCCCCATGCGCGAACCAGCCAATACCCGAGTGATCGTCGGCATGTCCGGCGGCGTCGACTCTTCCGTTTCCGCCCTCCTGCTGCTCGAGCAGGGCTATCAGGTGGAAGGCCTGTTCATGAAGAACTGGGAAGAGGACGACGGCACCGAATACTGCACCGCCATGGCCGACCTGGCCGACGCCCAGGCCGTGTGCGATCGCATCGGCATCAAGCTGCACACCGCCAACTTCGCCGCGGAATACTGGGACAACGTGTTCGAGCACTTCCTCGCCGAGTACAAGGCCGGGCGCACGCCGAACCCGGACATCCTGTGCAATCGCGAGATCAAGTTCAAAGCCTTCCTCGACTACGCCCTGTCGCTCGGCGCCGACCTGATCGCCACCGGTCACTACGTGCGCCGCCGCGACGTGGACGGTCGCAGCGAACTGCTCAAGGGACTCGACCCGAACAAGGACCAGAGCTACTTCCTCCACGCCGTCGGCGGCGAGCAGATCGGCCGCACCCTGTTCCCGGTGGGCGAACTGGAAAAGCCGCAGGTCCGCGCCATCGCCGAGAAGTACGACCTGGCCACGGCCAAGAAGAAGGACTCGACCGGCATCTGCTTCATCGGTGAGCGCCGCTTCAGCGACTTCCTCAAGCAGTATCTGCCGGCCCAGCCGGGCGACATCGAGACCACCGAAGGTGAGGTGATCGGCCGCCACGTCGGCCTGATGTACCACACCATCGGCCAGCGCCAGGGCCTGGGTATCGGCGGCCTGAAGAACGCCGGCGACGAACCCTGGTACGTGCTGCACAAGGACCTGGCGCGCAACGTGCTGATCGTCGGCCAGGGCAACGACCACCCCTGGCTGTTCTCCCGCGCCCTGCTAGCCTCGGATATCTACTGGGTCAACCCCGTCGACCTCTCCAGCCCGCGCCGCCTCACCGCCAAGGTGCGCTACCGCCAGGCCGACCAGGCCTGCACCCTGGAGAAGACCGAGCACGGCTACCGGGCGGTGTTCGACGAGCCACAGCGCGCCGTCACCCCGGGCCAGTCCGTGGTGTTCTACGACGGCGAGGTCTGCCTGGGCGGCGGCGTGATCGAGGTCGCCGAGCCCTGTGCTGAAGGAGCCCCGCGCGCATGAGCCCCGCTCAGGAACAACTGATCGCCCTCTCCGCCGTGTTCCAGGCCGCCAGCCTGGTGGACAAACTGGCCCGCACCGGCCAGGTCAGCGACGCGCAGCTCGGCTGCCTGCTCGGCAGCCTGCTGGTGCGCGATCCGAAGAACACCCTGGAAGTCTACGGCGGCGACGACCTCAACCTGCGCGAGGGCTACAAGGCGCTGGTCAGCACCTTGGAGCGCAACCCGGCCAGCCTGCAGCGCGAGCCACTGCGCTACGCCTTGGCCCTGCTCGGTCTGGAGCGCCAGCTGGCCAAGCGCGACGACCTGCTGCAAGTGGTCGGCAGCCGCCTGGACCAGATCCAGAACCAGGTCGAGCACTTCGGCCTGACCCACGACAACGTGGTGGCCGCCTGCGGCGCGCTCTACCAGGACACCATCAGCACCTTCCGCCAGCGCATCCAGGTGCACGGCGACATGCGTTTCCTGCAACAACCTGCGGTGGCAGCCAAGGTGCGCGCCCTGCTGCTCACCGGCATCCGCTCGGCCCGCCTGTGGCGCCAGCTCGGCGGCCATCGCTGGCAACTGGTGCTCGGCCGCGGAAAGCTGCTCAAGGAACTCTACCCGCTGCTACGGAGCTGACGTGAGCCTGCCCAGCCGCAGCTCCAGACCCGTCCAGGGTGCCCTGCTCCTGGCACTCTCCGCCCTGCTTTTCTCGCTGATGGGCGTAGGCATCCGCGAGGTATCCAGCGGCGTCAACAACGAGTCGGTGGTGTTCTTCCGCAATCTGGTCGGCGTACTGTTCTTTCTGCCACTGATGCTGCTGAAAGGCACCGGGCCGCTGAAGACCGGGCGCCTCAAGTCGCACATGTGGCGCACCACCTACGGCCTGGCGGCGATGTACTGCTTCTTCTACGCCATCGCCCACCTGCCGCTGGCCGACGCCATGCTGTTCACCTACGCGGCGCCGGTGTTCACCCCGTTGCTGGCCTGGTGGCTGCTCAAGGAGCCACTGACGCGGCGCATGCTGGTCACCACCGCCATCGGCCTGGTCGGCGTACTGCTGGTGGCCAAGCCCAGCGAGGCGCTGCTCGACAGCCAGGCCCTGATCGGCCTGGCGGCTAGCATCCTGGCCGCCTTTGCTTTCGTCTCCATCCGCGAGATGAGCGACACCGAGCCGGCCTTCCGCATCGTCTTCTACTTCTCGCTGTTCAGCGCCCTGATCTCCGCCGTTCCGCTGACCTGGGCCTGGCAGCCGCTGAGCCAGCACCAGCTCGGCCTGCTGCTGGTGATCGGCCTACTCGCCACGGTGAGCCAGATCGTCATGTCCAAGGCCTACAGCCTGGCGCCGCCCGGCCTGATCGGCCCCTTCGCCTACCTGGCCATCGTCTTCGCCGGCATCATCGCCTGGCTACGCTGGGGCGAGATGCCGGATGCCGCCTCCCTGGTCGGCGCCGCGCTGATCTTCGCTTCCAGCCTGCTGTCGATCGCCCGGCGCAAGGCCTGACTCCGATTGTCGAGGAGTTCGCTAGCTGCACTCATCGGACGAATGGATGACTTCCCATTCGAGCACGACTCGGGCAGCGTCCCCCGCCTTGCTTTCCCAGCCCCCGACAGCAGAAACTGTCGGCTCGGATAACCGAGAAAGCGTCATCCGTACGGACGGCCATACCACTCGAAAGGATGCGACTATGCGTATGTTTGTGAAAAACACCCTTTTGCTGGCATCGGGACTGATGCTCGGCAATACCGCACTGGCGGTTCACGTCAACCCGCAAGGCACCGGAGAAGTGCTGTTGTTTCCGCTCTATACGACACTCGCGGGCAACGACACCTACTTCCACATAACCAACCATGGCGCCCAGCAGAAGATACTGAAGGTACGCCTGCTCGAAGCGGTGAACTCCACAGCCGTCCTGAGTTTCAACCTGCGACTGGCTCCACGGGATACCTGGACAGGCACGGTCACTCGAACCGACACCGGGGCGAAGGTCATCACACGGGATGAGTCGATAACCGAGCCCGCCTTCCCCTCCGCCGGCATCGAACTGTCGAGCAGTGCATACCAGGGGCAGGACTACCTTGCGGGCACGGGCGGTCCACAAGGGCTGGAACGAACCCGCATCGGCCACATAGAAGTCATCGAAATGGCTCCCACCGGCAGCAATGCGGAAACAGGCGGACTGTCCGGCAGCTTCAGCATCATCAACGTGCCGCAAGGCATCCAGTTCGGCGGCATCGCCACTGCGCTGGACGACTTCTGGGGAGAGGTCACCCCCACCACCGCCACCGCGGCCGCGCACGCACTCCCGAATCTGGGCAGTGGCTCAAAGACCACGGAATTTCCCGATGGCACCACGGACAGCTTCGCCAAGGGGCTGGACGCGGTAGGCGCAGCGCTCCTGACTGCCTACGTCGAAAATGAATTTGTCTCCGGAGCCGGCCTCGCCGCCGAAACCGACTGGGTGGTTACCTTCCCCACCAAGGCACTCGCCACCCGGGGGCTCACCGCACCAGCACAACCGTTCCTGTCCATATGGTCCGCCACGGCGCAAGGCAATACCTGCACCTACGCTCCATCCGACCGTTATGATCGCGACGGCCACCCCTACCCCACGGACATTCCCGCGACATTCGAAAAAGAACCCTATTGGCTTTGCGACTCGACCAACATCCTGGGCTTTGGACGAAGCGCGGTAATCAGGGAAGCGGAAGAACTGCCAGCAACCGATGAAGACGAGTCTCAAAGTGGATATCTGCAGCTGGACTTTTCCCAGCGCCACCTCACCTCGCTTTCGGCGAAGCAATATCCCGGAATACCTGCCATCGGCTTTTCCGCGATCAAGATCACCAATGGCGATGTAAATGGCCTGCTATCCAACTATGCGGTTTCCTGGCCACACCGCTCGCACAAATAGCCAAAGCCTTTTCCCGAGAGCCATGCCGTCGAGGTCGTAAAAAAGGCTATGGGGCAAGCGGGGACGCCCAGTTCTTGGCCACTACGGCCACCCGGCATGAATGGCACGGCCCGGCAGCGAACGGTCGAGCCGGCGCCCCTGCTTTCATGTATGATGTGCGCCCTTTTCGTTGACCGACCTGTCCGAGAACGCCTCCATGCAGCTCTCCTCGCTCACCGCGGTTTCCCCCGTCGATGGCCGCTACGCCGGCAAAACCAGTGCCCTGCGCCCGATCTTCAGCGAATACGGCCTGATCCGTTTCCGCGTGATGGTCGAAGTCCGTTGGCTGCAGCGCCTGGCCGCCCATGAAGGCGTCGCCGAAGTCGCCCCCTTCTCCGCCGAAGCCAACGCACTGCTGAACGAGCTGGCCGAGAACTTCGCCGTCGAGCACGCCGAGCGCGTGAAAGAGATCGAGCGCACCACCAACCACGACGTGAAAGCCGTGGAGTACCTGCTCAAGGAGCAGGCCGCCAAGCTGCCGGAACTGGCCGCCGTGAGCGAATTCATCCACTTCGCCTGCACCAGCGAGGACATCAACAACCTGTCCCACGCCCTGATGCTGCGCGAAGGCCGCGATACCGTCCTGCTGCCGCTGATGAAGCAGATCGCCGGCGCCATCCGCGACCTGGCGGTGAAGTTCGCCGACGTGCCGATGCTGTCGCGCACCCACGGCCAGCCGGCCTCGCCGACCACCCTCGGCAAGGAACTGGCCAACGTCGTCTACCGTCTGGAGCGGCAGATCGCCCAGGTGGCTGGCGTGCCGCTGCTGGGCAAGATCAACGGCGCCGTGGGCAACTACAACGCTCACCTGTCCGCCTACCCGCAGATCGACTGGGAGGCCAACGCCAAGCAGTTCATCGAAGGCGACCTGGGCCTGCAGTGGAACCCCTATACCACGCAGATCGAGCCGCACGACTACATCGCCGAGCTGTTCGACGCCATCGCCCGCTTCAACACCATCCTCATCGACTTCGACCGCGACGTCTGGGGCTACATCTCCCTCGGCTACTTCAAGCAGAAGACCGTGGCCGGCGAGATCGGCTCCTCGACCATGCCGCACAAGGTCAACCCGATCGACTTCGAGAACTCCGAAGGCAACCTGGGCATCGCCAACGCGATCTTCCAGCACCTGGCCAGCAAGCTGCCGATCTCCCGCTGGCAGCGCGACCTGACCGACTCCACCGTGCTGCGCAACCTCGGTGTCGGCTTCGCCCACAGCGTCATCGCCTACGAAGCCAGCCTCAAGGGCATCGGCAAGCTGGAGCTGAACGAGGCGCGCATCGCCGCCGACCTGGATGCCTGCTGGGAAGTCCTCGCCGAGCCGATCCAGACCGTGATGCGCCGCTACGCCATCGAGAACCCCTACGAGAAGCTCAAGGAGCTGACCCGTGGCAAGGGCATCAGCCCGGAGGCGCTGCTCACCTTCATCGATGACCTCGACATGCCGGCCGCCGCCAAGGAGGAGCTCAAGCAGCTGACCCCGGCGAGCTACATCGGCAACGCCGTCGCGCAGGCCAAGCGCATCTGAACGACACCAGCCTTACCAACGCCCGGCTGAGCCGGGCGTTTTTATTTCAGCCATTTCATCTCTTTCAAGGGCTTAGCCATGAATCCTGATACTCCCCTGCAGCTGCTGGGCGGCCTCACACCCCGCGAGTTCCTGCGCGACTACTGGCAACAGAAGCCCTTGCTGGTCCGTCAGGCCATTCCCGGCTTCGAGAGCCCGATCAGCGCCGACGAACTGGCCGGCCTGGCGCTGGAGGAAGAAGTCGAATCACGCCTGGTGCTGGAGCACGGCGAGCATCCCTGGGAACTGCGCCGCGGCCCGTTCGCCGAGGATGCCTTCTCCAAGCTGCCGGAGCGCGACTGGACCCTGCTGGTGCAGGCCGTCGACCAGTTCGTCCCGGAAGTGGCCGAGGTGCTCAAGGACTTCGGCTTCCTGCCCAGCTGGCGCATCGACGACCTGATGATCAGCTTCGCCGCACCCGGCGGCAGCGTCGGCCCGCACTTCGACAACTACGACGTGTTCCTGCTACAAGCCGAAGGCGAGCGCCGCTGGAAGATCGGCCAGATGTGCGATGCCGACAGCAAGCTGCTGCAGCACGCCGACCTGCGCATCCTGGCCGACTTCGAGCAGACCGACGAATGGGTGCTGGAGCCCGGCGACATGCTCTACCTGCCGCCACGCCTGGCCCACTACGGCATCGCCGAGAACGACTGCATGACCTACTCAGTGGGCTTCCGCGCGCCGAGTGCCGCCGAGGTGCTGACCCACTTCACCGACTTCCTCGCCCAGTTCCTGCCGGACGAGGAACGCTACAGCGACGCCGGCATGGCACCGGCCAGCGATCCGCACCAGATCCAGCAGGACGCCCTCGACCGCCTCAAGGCCCTGCTGACCGAGCACATGGGCGACCAGCGCCTGCTGCTGACCTGGTTCGGCCAGTTCATGACCGAGCCGCGCTACCCCGAACTGGTGAGCGGCGTGGAAATCGCCGAGGAGGAATTCCTGGCCATCCTGCAGGACGGCGCCGTGCTGGTGCGCAACCCCAGCGCGCGCCTGGCCTGGAGCGAAGTGGATGTCGGCCTGGTGCTGTTCGCCAGCGGCCAGAGCCGCCTGCTGCCACCCCACCTGAAGGAACTGCTGCGCCTGGTCTGCGCCGCCGACGCGCTGCACGGCGAGAACCTGGCGCCTTGGTTGGCCGACGAAGACGGGCGTACACTGGTGCGCGAACTGGTCCAGCAAGGCAGTCTGGAGTTTGCCGATGAGTGAGATCCACGTCCGCCTCGCCCACTGGCAGAAGGACAATGCCGACCTGCGGCGCATCCGCGAGGCGGTATTCATTGCGGAACAGGCGGTACCCGCCGAACTCGAATGGGATGACGAGGACATCGAGGCCGTGCATTTCCTCGCCTGCGAGGGCGACTACCCGATCGGCACCGCGCGCCTGCTAGCGGACGGCCAGATCGGCCGGGTCTCGGTGCTCAAGGACTGGCGCGGCCTCAAGGTCGGCGAAGCGCTGATGCGCGCCGCCATCGAGGCCGCCGAACAGCGTGGCCAGCGCGAGCAGAAGCTCAGCGCCCAGGTGCATGCCGCCGCGTTCTACGAGCGCCTGGGCTTCTGCATCGAGGGTGACGAGTACCTCGAGGCGGGCATTCCCCACGTACTGATGGTGCGCCATAGCGACTAGGACGGCAGCATGAGCGAAGAAAACGCCCCGAACGACCAGAACGAGCCCGAACTGCCGGCCATCGATTTCCAGTCGCCGGGGCGTTTTTCCGTGCACAACCCGGACACCTTTCCAGCGCTGACCACGGAGACGCGGGAACCGGCGCCCTTTCAGCTGGGCCAGCATCCCGATCTCGAGCGCTTCAGCCGCCCGGAGCAGGCCCAGGCCCATGCGCTGGCCCTGCTGCAACAGGCGCGCCTCAGCCTAAGCCTCTACAGCCCGGATCTGGAATCCTGGCTGTACAGCCACAGCAGCGTGCAGGAGGCCTGTACCCGCTTCCTGCTGGCCAGCCCGAAGAATCGCCTGCGCATCCTGGTGCGTGACGTCGGCAAGCCGGTCAGGCAGGGCCACCGCCTGCTCAACCTGGCGCGGCGCATCACCAGCAACCTGCATATCCGCAGGATCAATCCAGATCACCCCAGCGACGAAAGCGCCTTCCTGCTCGCCGACAGCTATGGCCTGCTGCTGCGCGAGACGCCCGAGCAATATGCCGGCTACGCCCTCTACAACGACCCCGGCCGCGTGCGCCAGCGCCAGGCGCAGTTCGACCAGGCCTGGGACATCAGCGTTCTCGACCCCGACCTGCGGAGCTTCCTGCTATGACCCTGCGTGCCTGCCTGCTCGCCCTGTCGCTCGGCCTCAGCCTGCCGCTGCAGGCCGCCACCGAGCTGATCCAGCTCAACTACCGCACCGCCGAAGACGTGCTGCCGGTGGTGCAGTCGACACTGGACGGCCAGGGCAAGGTCAGCCCTTACGGCAACCAGTTGGTGATCAACGCCTCGCCGGAGAAGATCCAGGAAGTACGCGACCTGCTGCAGCAGCTGGACACCGCGCCGCGGCGCCTGCTGATCAGCGTCGACACCAGCGAAAGCAGCTTCCAGGACCGCGACGGCTATCGCGTGGACGGCAGCGCCAGCGCGGGCGATGTCGAGGTGATCGCCGGGCGCGGCGAAGTGCGCGGCCGCGACCAGGTGCGCATCATCCGCCGCTCCACCGACAGCCGCAGCGGCGGCACCCAGCAGGTGCAGGCCACCGAGGGCTACCCCGCACTGATTCAGGTCGGCCAGAGCGTGCCGCTGACCACCACCAGCGTCGGCCCCTACGGCCAGGTCTACCAGAACACCCAGTACCGCAACGTCAACCAGGGCTTCTACGTCACCGCCAGCATCACCGGCAACATGGTCCACGTCAGCATCAGCAGCAATAACGACCGGGTGAACCAGCACCGGCAGGGCGTGATCGACACCCAGAGCACCGATACCCGGGTCAGCGGCCGGCTGGGCGAGTGGATTCCCCTGGGCGGCGTCAGCGGCGAGAGCCGCGGCGAGGACTCGGCCTTCCTGCGCCAGCAGTCCACCCGCGGCGCCAACGACATGAGCATGCGCATCCGCGTGGAAGCCCTCGACTGAGGTCCGCCGCGCGACCATGTAGTCGCACGAAGAAAGCACTACAAAATCGTTGACTAATCTCCGCCCGAAGGCGCATCATGGCGCCGCTCCCGCTAGCCAGGGGCTCTGTTGCAGAGCCTCCAGACCGATCCCGTAACACCATTCGGGGCGGTCCGTGTTCTAACAGCCCACAAGGCGTTTCGACGAGGTTGCGACTGGAACGAAAGTTGTCCTGAGGGACGGGGAAGCCTAAGCGTTATCAGCCAGACCGCCTGACCAGAACCTGCATCGCCCAACGGTATCCACGAGCCGGCAAGCCGCAAATCCTGTTCTTCCGGACTGTCTTGTTTCGTCCTCTCCTCCCCCTCCGCTGCGCTCTCGTCCCCGTCAATATCTCGAAGTCCGCCAGGTGTCGCCCGCAACACTGCAAGCTTTGTTTGCACGTTGGTTTTGGGTGGGAAGTCGGTGCTCAACCAAACTCATACTTTGAAGGATTGACCATGTCAGCTTATCAAAACGACATCAAAGCCGTTGCCGCTCTGAAAGAAGCCGCAGGCAGCAGCTGGAGCGCGATCAACCCTGAGTCCGTCGCTCGCATGCGCGCTCAGAACCGCTTCAAGACCGGTCTGGAAATCGCCCAGTACACCGCTGACATCATGCGCAAAGACATGGCCGAGTACGACGCCGACTCGTCCAAGTACACCCAGTCCCTGGGCTGCTGGCACGGCTTCATCGGTCAGCAGAAGCTGATCGCCATCAAGAAGCACTTGAAGACCACCGACAAGCGCTACCTCTACCTGTCCGGCTGGATGGTTGCTGCTCTGCGCTCCGACTTCGGCCCGCTGCCGGACCAGTCGATGCACGAGAAGACCGCCGTCTCCGACCTGATCGAAGAGCTGTACACCTTCCTGCGCCAGGCCGACTCCCGCGAGCTGGATCTGCTGTTCACCGCCCTGGACGCCGCTCGCGAAGCTGGCGACAACGCCAAGGCCGCTGAAATCCAGTCGCAGATTGATAACTTCGAAACCCACATCGTCCCGATCATCGCCGACATCGACGCCGGTTTCGGCAACCCGGAAGCCACCTACCTGCTGGCCAAGCGCATGATCGAAGCAGGCGCCTGCTGCATCCAGATCGAGAACCAGGTTTCCGACGAGAAGCAGTGCGGCCACCAGGACGGTAAAGTGACCGTTCCCCACGCCGACTTCCTGGCCAAGATCGCCGCTGTTCGCTACGCCTTCCTGGAACTGGGCATCGACAACGGCGTGATCGTCGCTCGTACCGACTCCCTGGGCGCCGGCCTGACCAAGCAGATCGCCGTGACCAAAGAGCCGGGCGACCTGGGCGACCAGTACAACGCCTTCCTGGATTGCGAAGAAGTTTCCGCTGCCGACCTGGGCAACGGCGACGTCGTGATCAACCGTGGCGGCAAGCTGCTGCGTCCGAAGCGTCTGCCGTCCAACCTGTTCCAGTTCCGCGCCGGCACCGGCGAAGCTCGTTGCGTCCTGGACTGCATCACCTCGCTGCAGAACGGCGCCGACCTGCTGTGGATCGAAACCGAGAAGCCGCACGTTGGCCAGATCAAAGGCATGGTTGACGAGATCCGCAAAGTGATCCCGAACGCCAAGCTGGTCTACAACAACAGCCCGTCCTTCAACTGGACCCTGAACTTCCGTCAGCAAGTGTTCGACGCTTTCGCTGCCGAAGGCAAAGATGTCTCCGCCTACGACCGCGCCAAGCTGATGAGCGTCGACTACGACGAGACCGAACTGGCCCAGGTTGCCGACGAGAAGATCCGTACCTTCCAGCGCGACGGCTCGGCCCACGCCGGCATCTTCCACCACCTGATCACCCTGCCGACCTACCACACCGCCGCTCTGTCGACCGACAACCTGGCCAAAGGCTACTTCGCCGACCAAGGCATGCTGGCCTACGTGAAAGGCGTTCAGCGTCAGGAACTGCGTCAGGGCATCGCCTGCGTCAAGCACCAGAACATGGCTGGTTCCGACATCGGCGACAACCACAAAGAGTACTTCGCTGGCGAAGCTGCTCTGAAAGCCAGCGGTAAAGACAACACCATGAACCAGTTCCACTAACAGGAACCGGCTCTGCGGCCTGGCCGCAGGTGTTATCAGGGGAAGCCCCGGCAGCGATGCCGGGGCTTCTTTGTTTCCGCCTCTTGCAAGACCGTGCTGCGCTGGCGTAACAAGAGCGCTTCCCGCCCGGAAGCGATCATGCGCAACCTCCTGCTCACCTGCCTGCTCTGCCTCGCCTGCCACGGCGCCGTCGCCAGCGACCTGCGGCAGCTGCTGCCCGGTGCGGCGGATCACATCCTCGATCAACTGCGCGGCGAGCGGCACCGGCACTTCGCCGTGGTGGATTACGCCCGCCACTCCAGCCAGCCCCGATTCCTGCTGTTCGAGCACAGCACCCTGCGCCTGCTGGGCAGCTATCGCGTGTCCCACGGCAGCGGCTCCGACCCCGACCACGATGGGTTCGCCGACACCTTCTCCGATATCGAGGGCAGCCACGCCAGTTCGCTCGGTGTGTTCCGTACCGGCTCCGTCTATGTCAGCGACGAACCCGGCCACGGACTGTCCATGCGCCTGCAGGGCCTGAGCGAAAGCAATGCCAATGCCGAGCGACGGGCCATCGTCGTGCATGCCCGCGACTACATGGAGGAAGACTTCGTCCGCCGGCATGGCGTGGCGGGACGCAGCCACGGCTGCCTGGTCCTGGCGAACGCCGACCGCGACAAGGCCATCGCCGCGCTGAGTGGCGGCGCTTTGATATTCGCCATCGACAGCCGAGCCGGTTTACCGGGCCATATCGGCCAGCGCAAATAGAAAACCGACTTTCAATCAATGCGCCCCATCATCTTTCAGGGCAGATAAATGCGACTCACTGTAAACAATTACCGACAAACTCTTTCACAAAGGCGTCATTCACGGATGAAAAGAACCATAAGACCAAAGGAGTAAACTCCCGCGTAGCGCCCGCAGCACGCGGCGCAGAAGGATTTTCGGAGAAAATGGCGGCGTCTCGCCGTTCATTTTTTTATTCGGAAAAATTTACTTACCACGTCAGGCACGCATAAAATTGCCGCCACCAAATTGCAGGGCAGCCCTACCAGGTTGCTCTACCATTACTAGAAAAGCCGCCCCTTTACCCAAGGAGCACCGGCAATGCCTGATGCGGTAACGACCATGTCCCATAACTGGGCCTTCGCTGTATTCCTGCTCGGGGTCTTCGGACTCATCGCGTTCATGCTCGGCCTATCCAGCCTGCTCGGCAGCAAGGCCTGGGGACGCAGCAAGAACGATCCCTTCGAGTCGGGCATGCTGCCGGTCGGCAGTGCACGCCTTCGCCTTTCGGCAAAGTTCTATCTGGTCGCGATGCTCTTCGTGATCTTCGACGTTGAAGCCCTCTTTCTCTTCGCTTGGGCAGTCTCGGTACGCGAAAGCGGCTGGGCCGGTCTGATCGAAGCTACAGTTTTCATAGCAATTCTGTTGGCTGGTCTTGTCTATCTTTGGCGTATCGGCGCGCTCGACTGGGCACCCGAAGGCCGTCGCAATCGGCAGGCGAAGCTAAAACAATGAGGCTTTGGCGATGCAATACAAACTTACTCGGATCGATCCGGATGCTCCGAACGAGCAATATCCGATCGGCGAGCGGGAGACCGTAGCCGATCCACTTCTGGAAGATCAGGTCCACAAGAACATCTTCATGGGCAAGCTCGAAGATGTTCTCAGCGGTGCGGTGAACTGGGGTCGCAAGAACTCCCTGTGGCCGTACAACTTCGGCCTGTCCTGCTGCTACGTGGAAATGACCACGGCCTTCACCGCCCCGCACGACATCGCCCGCTTCGGTGCCGAAGTCATCCGTGCGTCACCGCGCCAGGCCGACTTCATGGTCATCGCCGGCACCTGCTTCATCAAGATGGCGCCCGTCATCCAGCGCCTCTACGAGCAGATGCTGGAGCCCAAGTGGGTGATCTCCATGGGTTCGTGCGCGAATTCCGGCGGCATGTACGACATCTACTCGGTGGTCCAGGGGGTCGACAAGTTCCTCCCCGTGGACGTCTACATCCCCGGCTGCCCGCCCCGCCCCGAGGCATTCCTGCAAGGCCTGATGCTGCTGCAGGAATCCATCGGCCAGGAGCGCCGTCCGCTTTCCTGGGTCGTCGGCGATCAAGGCATCTACCGTGCCGAAATGCCGTCGCAGAAGGAACAGCGCCGCGAGCAGCGTATCGCTGTGACCAACCTGCGCAGCCCAGACGAAGTGTGAGCCGGCCCTTGCGCCCGCTCACTGACGCCGCACACCGCCGATAGCGACCGAGACCATGACTGCAGACAGCATTCTGTCCGTTCCACCCTACAAGGCCGACGACCAGGACGTGGTGGTCGAACTGAACTCCCGTTTCGGTGCCGAGACCTTTACCGTCCAGAGCACCCGCACCGGCATGCCGGTGCTGTGGGTCGCCCGCGATCAGCTGATCAACGTGCTGACCTTCCTGCGCAACCTGCCGCGCCCCTACGTCATGCTGTACGACCTGCATGGCGTCGACGAGCGCCTGCGCACCCAGCGCCGCGGCCTGCCGGGCGCCGACTTCACCGTGTTCTACCACCTGCTGTCGGTCGAGCGTAACAGCGACATCATGATCAAGGTCGCGCTCAAGGAAGGCGATCTCAACGTCCCCACCGTCACCGGCATCTGGCCCAACGCCAACTGGTACGAGCGCGAGGTCTGGGACCTGTACGGCATCACTTTCCAGGGTCACCCGCACCTGACCCGCATCATGATGCCGCCGACGTGGGAAGGTCACCCGCTGCGCAAGGACTACCCGGCGCGCGCCACCGAATTCGATCCGTTCAGCCTGACCCTGGCCAAGCAGCAGCTGGAAGAAGAAGCCGCGCGCTTCAGGCCGGAAGACTGGGGCATGAAGCGCCAGGGCGAGCACGAGGACTACATGTTCCTCAACCTCGGCCCGAACCACCCGTCCGCCCACGGCGCGTTCCGCATCATCCTGCAGCTGGACGGCGAAGAGATCATCGACTGCGTCCCGGACATCGGCTACCACCACCGTGGCGCCGAGAAGATGGCCGAGCGCCAGTCCTGGCACAGCTTCATTCCCTATACCGACCGTATCGACTACCTCGGCGGGGTGATGAACAACCTGCCCTACGTACTCTCGGTCGAGAAGCTGGCCGGCATCAAGGTACCGGACCGCGTCGACTTCATCCGCGTGATGCTGGCCGAGTTCTTCCGCATCACCAGCCACCTGCTGTTCCTGGGCACCTATATCCAGGACGTCGGTGCCATGACTCCGGTGTTCTTCACCTTCACTGACCGCCAGCGCGCCTACAAGGTGATCGAGGCCATCACCGGTTTCCGCCTGCACCCAGCCTGGTACCGCATCGGCGGCGTCGCCCACGACCTGCCGCGCGGCTGGGACAAGCTGGTCAAGGAATTCGTCGACTGGCTGCCCAAGCGCCTCGACGAGTACACCAAGGCCGCCCTGCAGAACAGCATCCTCAAGGGCCGCACCATCGGCGTCGCCCAGTACAACACCAAAGAAGCGCTGGAATGGGGCGTCACCGGCGCCGGCCTGCGCTCCACCGGCCTGGACTTCGACCTGCGCAAGGCGCGCCCGTACTCCGGCTACCAGCACTTCGACTTCGAAGTGCCGCTGGCCCACAACGGCGACGCCTACGACCGCTGCATGGTCCGCGTCGAGGAGATGCGCCAGAGCATCCGCATCATCGACCAGTGCCTGCGCAACATGCCCGAAGGCCCGTACAAGGCGGACCACCCGCTGACCACGCCGCCGCCGAAGGAACGCACCCTGCAGCACATCGAGACCCTGATCACCCACTTCCTGCAAGTCTCGTGGGGCCCGGTGATGCCGGCCAACGAGAGCTTCCAGATGATCGAGGCGACCAAGGGCATCAACAGCTACTACCTGACCAGCGACGGCAGCACCATGAGCTACCGCACGCGCATCCGGACGCCCAGCTTCCCGCACCTGCAGCAGATCCCTTCGGTGATCCGCGGCAGCATGATCGCGGACCTGATCGCCTACCTGGGCAGCATCGATTTCGTTATGGCCGACGTGGACCGCTAACCATGAGCCAAGCAGCAGACTCTCAGAACATGATCCAGACCGACCGCTTCGAGCTCAGCCAGGCCGAGTACGACGCCATCGAGCATGAGATGCACCACTACGAGGACCCGCGCGCGGCGTCCATCGAGGCGCTGAAGATCGTGCAGAAGCAGCGTGGCTGGGTGCCGGACGGCGCCATCTATGCCATCGCCGACATCCTCGGCATCCCGGCCAGCGACGTCGAGGGTGTGGCCACCTTCTATAGTCAGATCTTCCGCGTACCGGTGGGCCGCCACATCATCCGCGTGTGCGACAGCATGACCTGCTTCGTCGGTGGCCACGAGAACGTGCTGGGCAGCATCAAGGACCAGCTCGGCATCGTCCCCGGCCAGACCACCGCCGACGGCCGTTTCACCCTGCTGCCGGTGTGCTGCCTGGGCAACTGCGACAAGGCCCCGGCCGTGATGATCGACGACGACACCTTCGGCGGCGTCAGCGCCGACAACGTCGCCAAGCTGCTGGAGCCCTACGCATGAACGCCAAGACGCTGACTTCCATCGGCCCGGCCAACCGCATCGCCCGCAGCGAAGAGACCCACCCGCTGACCTGGCGCCTGCGCGACGACGCCCAGCCGGTGTGGCTCGAGGAATACCAGGCGAAGAACGGCTACGCCGCCGCGCGCAAGGCCCTGGCCGAAATGGCCCAGGCCGACATCGTGCAGACGGTCAAGGACTCCGGCCTCAAGGGCCGCGGCGGTGCGGGCTTCCCCACCGGCGTGAAGTGGGGCCTGATGCCGGCCGACGAATCCATGAACATCCGCTACCTGCTGTGCAACGCGGACGAAATGGAGCCGAACACCTGGAAGGACCGCATGCTCATGGAGCAACTGCCGCACCTGCTGGTGGAAGGCATGCTGATCTCCGCGCGCGCGCTCAAGGCCTACCGCGGCTACATCTTCCTGCGCGGCGAATACGTCGACGCGGCCGCCAACCTCAACCGCGCCATCGCCGAGGCCAAGGCCGCCGGCCTGCTGGGCAAGAACATCCTCGGCAGCGGCTTCGACTTCGAGCTGTTCGTCCACACCGGCGCCGGTCGCTACATCTGCGGCGAAGAAACCGCGCTGATCAACTCCCTGGAAGGCCGCCGCGCCAACCCGCGCTCCAAGCCGCCCTTCCCCGCCGCCGTCGGCGTGTGGGGCAAGCCGACCTGCGTGAACAACGTCGAGACCCTGTGCAACGTGCCGGCGATCGTCGCCAACGGCGTGGACTGGTACAAGACCCTGGCCCGCCCGGGCAGCGAAGACATGGGCACCAAGCTCATGGGCTTCTCCGGCAAGGTGAAGAACCCCGGCCTGTGGGAACTGCCTTTCGGCCTCCCGGCCCGCGAGCTGTTCGAGGACTACGCCGGCGGCATGCGCGACGGCTACACGCTGAAATGCTGGCAGCCCGGCGGCGCCGGTACCGGCTTCCTGCTGCCCGAGCACCTGGACGCTGCGATGTTCGCCGGCGGCATCGCCAAGGTCGGCACCCGCATGGGCACCGGCCTGGCCCTGGCCGTGGACGACTCGGTCAACATGGTTTCGCTGCTGCGCAACATGGAAGAGTTCTTCGCCCGCGAGTCGTGCGGCTGGTGCACGCCCTGCCGTGACGGCCTGCCGTGGAGCGTGAAGATCCTCCGCGCCCTGGAACGCAAGCAAGGCACCCGGCAGGACATCGACACCCTGCTCGGCCTGGTCAATTTCCTCGGCCCCGGCAAGACCTTCTGCGCCCACGCACCGGGTGCCGTCGAGCCGCTGGGCAGCGCGATCAAGTATTTCCGTCCGGAGTTCGAGGCTGGCGTGGCCAGCACGGCCGCTCCGGCACCGTCGGCGCAGTTCGCGCCGGCCTGAAGCATTGGCGTCGTGGCCGAGGCCGCGATGCAACCGTGATTCCATTAGCCAAGCCCGCTTCGGCGGGTAAGAAGAAACCTGAACCATGGCCACTATCCACGTAGACGGCAAAGATTTCGAAGTCGACGGAGCGGACAACCTGCTGCAGGCCTGTCTGTCCCTCGGGCTCGACATCCCCTACTTCTGCTGGCACCCGGCGCTGGGCAGCGTCGGCGCCTGCCGCCAGTGCGCGGTGAAGCAGTACACCGACGAGAACGACACTCGCGGCCGCATCGTCATGTCCTGCATGACGCCGGCCACCGACAACACCTGGATCAGCATCGACGACGAAGAATCCAAGGCCTTCCGCGCCAGCGTCGTCGAGTGGCTGATGACCAACCACCCGCACGACTGCCCGGTGTGCGAGGAAGGCGGTCACTGCCACCTGCAGGACATGACGGTGATGACCGGCCACAACCAGCGCCGGTACCGCTTCACCAAGCGCACCCACCAGAACCAGCAGCTCGGCCCGTTCATCTCCCACGAGATGAACCGCTGCATCGCCTGCTACCGCTGCGTGCGCTACTACAAGGACTACGCTGGCGGCACCGACCTGGGCGTGTACGGCGCGCACGACAACGTGTACTTCGGCCGCGTCGAGGACGGCGTGCTGGAGAGCGAGTTCTCCGGCAACCTGACCGAGGTCTGCCCGACCGGCGTGTTCACCGACAAGACCCACTCCGAGCGCTACAACCGCAAGTGGGACATGCAGTTCGCCCCGAGCATCTGCCACGGCTGCTCCAGCGGCTGCAACATCAGCCCCGGCGAGCGCTACGGCGAGATCCGCCGCATCGAGAACCGCTTCAACGGCTCGGTCAACCACTACTTCCTGTGTGACCGTGGCCGTTTCGGCTACGGCTACACCAACCGCGCAGACCGTCCGCGCCAACCGCTGCTGGGTAGCCAGAAGCTGGGCATCGACGCCGCGTTGGACAAGGCCGCCGAGCTGCTGCAGGGCAAGCGCGTGATCGGCATCGGCTCGCCGCGCGCCAGCCTGGAGGGCAACTACGCCCTGCGCGAACTGGTCGGCGAGGCCAACTTCTACAGCGGCATCGGCGCCCGCGAGCTGGACAATATCCGCCTGATCCGCGACGTGCTGCAGAACGGCCCGCTGCCAGTGCCGTCGATCCGCGAGATCGAGGACCACGACGCCGTGTTCGTCCTCGGCGAAGACCTGACCCAGACCGCCGCGCGCGTCGCCCTGGCCCTGCGCCAGTCGGTCAAGGGCAAGGCCACCGAAATCGCCGCCTCGATGAAAATCCAGGACTGGCACATGGCCGCCGTGCAGAACGTGGCCCAGGACGCGCTGAACCCGTTGTTCATCGCCAGCGTCGATGCCACCCGCCTGGACGACATCGCCGAGGCCTGCGTGCATGCGGCGCCCGCCGACCTGGCCCGTATCGGCTTCGCCGTGGCCCACGCCATCGACCCGAGCGCCCCGGCCGTGAGCGGCCTGGACGACGAGGCCGCCGAGCTGGTGCAGCTGATCGCCGACGCCCTGCTGGCCGGCAAGCGCCCGCTGGTCGTGGCCGGCGCATCCCTCGGCGAGAAGAGCATCATCGAGGCCGCGGCCAACATCGCCCAGGCCCTGAAGAACCGCGAGAAGAACGCCTCCATCAGCCTGGTGGTGCCGGAAGCCAACAGCATGGGCCTCGCCCTGTTCGGCGGCGACTCGGTCGACGCCGCCCTGGAAGCCCTGACATCCGGCCAGGCCGACGCCATGGTGGTACTGGAGAACGACCTGTACCTCCGCGCCGACGCTGCCAAGGTCGATGCCGCCCTGGCCGTCGCCAAGGCGGTGATCGTCGCCGATCACCAGCAGACCGCCACCACCGCCAAGGCCCATCTGGTGCTGTCCGCCGCCAGCTTCGCCGAGGGCGATGGCACCCTGGTCAGCCAGGAAGGCCGCGCCCAGCGCTTCTTCCAGGTGTTCGAGCCGAGCTACTACGACAGCACCATCCTCGTGCGCGAGGGCTGGCGCTGGCTGCACGCGCTGCACAGCACCCTGCAGGGCAAGGCCGTGGACTGGACCCAGCTGGACCAGGTCACCGACGCCTGCGCCGCCAGCAGCAGCCTGCTGGCCGGCATCAGGGACGCCGCGCCGAGCGCCTCGTTCCGCATCAAGGGCCTCAAGCTGGCGCGCGAGCCGCACCGCTACAGTGGCCGTACCGCCATGCGCGCCAACATCAGCGTGCACGAGCCACGCCAGCCACAGGACCAGGACACCGCCTTCGCCTTCTCCATGGAAGGCTACGCCGGCAGCAAGGAAGACCGTCAGCAGATTCCGTTCGCCTGGTCGCCGGGCTGGAACTCGCCGCAGGCCTGGAACAAGTTCCAGGACGAGGTCGGCGGCCATCTGCGCGCCGGTGATCCGGGCGTGCGCCTGATCGAGTCCCAGGGCAAGACCCTGGCCTGGTTCGCCGTGCCGGGCGCCTTCGCTCCGGCCCAGGGCACCTGGCAGGTCGTGCCGCTGCACCACCTGTTCGGCAGCGAGGAGAACTCCTCCCGCGCCGCACCGGTACAGGAGCGCATCCAGCCCGCCTACGTCGCCCTGGCCAAGGCCGAGGCCGACCGCCTGGGCGTCAACGACGGCGCGCTGATCAGCCTGAGCGTCTCCGGCCAGACCCTGCGCCTGCCGGTGAAAGTCAGCGAAGACCTGGCCCTGGGCCTGGTCGGCCTGCCGGCCGGCTTCGCCGGCATTCCGGCGGCCATCGCAGGTACCACTGCCACCGGGCTGCAGGAGGCCGCGCAATGAGCTGGCTGACTCCTGATGTGATCGACGTGATCATCGCCGTCCTCAAGGCCATCGTCATCCTGCTGGTGGTGGTGGTCTGCGGCGCGCTGCTGAGCTTCGTCGAGCGCCGTCTGCTGGGCTGGTGGCAGGACCGCTACGGTCCGAACCGCGTGGGCCCGTTCGGCATGTTCCAGATCGCCGCGGACATGCTGAAGATGTTCTTCAAGGAGGACTGGACGCCGCCGTTCGCCGACAAGTTCATCTTCATGCTGGCGCCGATGATCGCCTTCGCCGCCATGCTGATGGCCTTCGCCATCATCCCGGTCACTCCGGAGTGGGGCGTCGCGGACCTGAACATCGGCATCCTGTTCTTCTTCGCCATGGCCGGCCTGTCGGTGTACGCCGTGCTGTTCGCCGGCTGGGCGAGCAACAACAAGTTCGCCCTGCTCGGCGCCCTGCGCGCCTCGGCCCAGACCGTCTCCTACGAGGTGTTCCTGGCCCTGGCGCTGATGGGCATCGTCGCCCAGGTCGGCTCGTTCAACATGCGTGACATCGTCGACTACCAGGCTGAGAACCTGTGGTTCATCATTCCGCAGTTCTTCGGCTTCTGTACCTTCTTCATCGCCGGCGTCGCCGTGACCCACCGTCACCCGTTCGACCAGCCGGAAGCGGAGCAGGAGCTGGCCGACGGTTACCACATCGAATATGCCGGCATGAAATGGGGCATGTTCTTCGTCGGCGAGTACATCGGCATCGTGACCATCTCGGCGCTGCTGGTGACCCTGTTCTTCGGCGGCTGGCACGGCCCGTTCGGCCTCCTGCCGCAGATCCCGTTCATCTGGTTCGCGGCCAAGACCTGCTTCTTCATCATGATCTTCATCCTGCTGCGCGCATCGATCCCGCGCCCGCGGTATGACCAGGTCATGGCGTTCAGCTGGAAGTTCTGCCTGCCGCTGACTCTGATCAACCTGCTGGTGACCGGCGCGCTCGTGCTGGCCTCGGCCCAGTAAGGAGAAACACGCAATGCTCAAGTACATATGGGACGTGGTGGTTGGCACCGGTACCCAACTGCGCAGCCTGGTCATGGTCTTCGGCCATGGCTTCCGCAAGCGCGACACCCTGCAGTATCCGGAAGAGCCGGTGTACCTGCCGCCGCGCTACCGCGGCCGCATCGTCCTGACCCGCGACCCCGACGGCGAGGAACGCTGCGTGGCGTGCAACCTGTGCGCCGTGGCCTGCCCTGTCGGCTGCATCTCGTTGCAGAAGGCCGAGACCGAGGACGGTCGCTGGTACCCGGACTTCTTCCGCATCAATTTCTCGCGCTGCATCTTCTGCGGCCTGTGCGAGGAAGCCTGCCCGACCACCGCGATCCAGCTGACCCCGGACTTCGAGATGGGCGAGTACAAGCGCCAGGACCTGGTGTACGAGAAGGAAGACCTGCTGATCAGCGGCCCCGGCAAGAACCCGGACTACAACTTCTACCGCGTCGCCGGCATGGCCATCGCCGGCAAGCCGAAAGGCGCCGCGCAGAACGAGGCCGAGCCGATCAACGTCAAAGGCCTGCTGCCCTAAGGAGCTTCGAGTGGAATTCGCCTTCTACCTCGCCGCGGGCGTCGCCGTGGCATCCACCGTGCGGGTCATCACCGGGAGCAACCCGGTGCACGCCCTGCTCTACCTGATCGTCTCGCTGCTGGCCGTGGCCATGACCTTCTTCGCCCTCGGCGCGCCGTTCGCCGGCGCCCTGGAGATCATCGTCTACGCCGGCGCCATCATGGTCCTGTTCGTCTTCGTGGTGATGATGCTCAACCTCGGCCCGGCCGCCGCCGAGCAGGAGAAGAAATGGCTGACGCCCGGCATCTGGACCGGTCCGGCCATCCTCTCCGCCCTGCTCCTGGTGCAGCTGCTGTACGCCCTGTTCGCCAGCCCGAGCGGTGCCGCCATCGGCCTCGAAACCGTAGACGCCAAGGCTGTCGGCGTCAGCCTGTTCGGCCCGTACCTGCTGGTGGTCGAACTGGCCTCCATGCTGCTGCTCGCCGCCCTGGTCGCCGCGTACCACCTGGGTCGCCACGAAGCCAAGGAGCCGACCGCATGAATGCCATTCCCCTGGAACACGGCCTGGCCCTGGCCGCCGTGCTGTTCAGCCTGGGCCTGATCGGCCTGATGGTGCGCCGCAACATCCTCTTCGTGCTGATGAGCCTGGAAGTGATGATGAACGCCACCGCCCTCGCCTTCGTCGTCGCCGGCAGCCGCTGGGTGCAGCCCGACGGCCAGGTGATGTTCATTCTGGTGATCACCCTGGCAGCCGCCGAGGCCAGCATCGGCCTGGCGATCCTGCTGCAGCTGTATCGCCGCTTCAACACCCTCGATGTCGACGCTGCCAGCGAGATGCGCGGATGAACCTTCTATTCCTCACCCTCCTCTTCCCGCTGGCCGGCTGGTTCCTGCTGGCCTTCTCCCGCGGACGTATCTCGGAAAACACCGCTGCCGTGATCGGCGTCGGCTCGGTCGGCCTGGCCGCGCTGAGCGCCGCCTGGGCGATCTTCCAGTTCCTCGGCCATCCGCCGGCGGGTGGCGTGTACACCCAGGAACTGTGGCAGTGGATGAACGTCGCCGGCCTGGCGCCGAGCTTCACCCTGCATCTGGACGGCCTGTCCGCGACCATGCTCGGCGTGGTCACCGGCGTCGGCTTCCTGATCCACCTGTTCGCCAGCTGGTACATGCGCGGCGAAGAGGGCTACTCGCGCTTCTTCGCCTACACCAACCTGTTCATCTTCAGCATGCTGCTGCTGGTTCTCGGCGACAACCTGTTGGTGCTGTTCTTCGGCTGGGAAGGCGTGGGCCTGTGCTCGTACCTGCTGATCGGCTTCTACTACAAGCACGTGCCCAACGGTAACGCGGCGCTCAAGGCGTTCATCGTCACCCGTATCGGCGACGTGTTCCTGATGATCGGTCTGTTCCTGCTGTTCCTCAACCTCGGCACCCTGAACATCCAGGAGCTGATGGTGCTGGCACCGCAGAAGTACGTGGCCGGTGATACCTGGCTGTGGGTCGCCACCCTGATGCTGCTCGGCGGCGCCGTGGGCAAATCCGCCCAGCTGCCGCTGCAGACCTGGCTGGCCGACGCGATGGCGGGCCCGACTCCGGTCTCGGCACTGATCCACGCCGCCACCATGGTCACCGCGGGCGTGTACCTGATCGCCCGTACCCACGGCCTGTTCCTGCTGACCCCGGAGATTCTCGAGCTGGTCGGCATCGTCGGCGCCGTGACCCTGGTGCTGGCCGGCTTCGCCGCTCTGGTACAGACCGACATCAAGCGCATCCTCGCCTACTCGACCATGAGCCAGATCGGCTACATGTTCCTCGCCCTCGGCGTACAGGCCTGGGACGCGGCGATCTTCCACCTGATGACCCACGCCTTCTTCAAGGCCCTGCTGTTCCTTGCTTCCGGTGCGGTGATCCACGCCTGCCACCATGAGCAGAACATCTTCAAGATGGGCGGTCTGTGGAAGAAGCTGCCGCTGGCCTATGCCAGCTTCATCGTCGGCGGCGCGGCCCTGGCGGCGCTGCCGCTGGTCACTGCAGGCTTCTACTCGAAGGACGAGATTCTCTGGGAAGCCTTCGCCAGCGGCCACAGCGAGCTGCTGTACGCGGGCCTGGCCGGTGCCTTCCTGACCTCGATCTACACCTTCCGCCTGATCTTCATCGCCTTCCACGGCGAGCAGAAGACCGAGGCCCATGCCGGCCACGGCCTGGCCCACAACCTGCCGCTGGCCACCCTGATCGTGCTGTCGACCTTCATCGGCGCACTGATCACCCCGCCGCTGGCCGGCGTGCTGCCGCAGAGCATCGGCCACGCCGGTGGCGAGGCCAAGCACAGCCTGGAGATCGCCTCGGGCGCCATCGCCCTGGCCGGCATCCTCCTGGCCGCCCTGCTGTTCCTCGGCAAGCGCCGCTTCGTCGGCAGCGTCGCCGCCAGCGCGCCGGGCCGCTTCCTGTCGGCCTGGTGGTTCGCCGCCTGGGGCTTCGACTGGCTCTACGACAAGCTGTTCGTGCAGCCCTACCTGCTGATCTGCCGCCTGCTCGGTCGTGACCCGATCGACCAGGGCATCGGCCTGGTGCCGCGCCTGGTGCGTGGCGGCAACGGCCTGCTGGCCCGCGCCCAGACCGGCCAGGTGCGCTGGTACGCCACCTCCATCGCCGGGGGCGCGGTGCTCGTGCTCGCCGCCCTCCTGTTTCTGAATTAAGGAAAATAGCCCGTCATGATCCTGCCCTGGCTAATCCTGATCCCCTTCATCGGCGGCCTGCTGTGCTGGCAGTGCGAGCGCTTCGGCAACACCCTGCCGCGCTGGATCGCCCTGCTGACCATGGGCCTGCTGTTCGGCCTCGGCCTGTGGCTGTGGGCCAGCGCCGACTTCAGCCTGGCCCCGGCGCCCGGCGCCGATCCGGTCTGGGCCGCCGAGTTCAAGGTCCAGTGGATCGAGCGTCTCGGCATCAGCATCCACCTCGGCCTCGACGGCCTGTCGGTGCTGATGATCTGCCTCACCGGCCTGCTCGGCGTGCTGTCCGTGCTGTGCTCGTGGAACGAGATCCAGAACCGCGTCGGCTTCTTCCACCTCAACCTGATGTGGATTCTCGGCGGCGTGGTCGGCGTGTTCCTCGCCATCGACCTGTTCCTGTTCTTCTTCTTCTGGGAAATGATGCTGGTGCCGATGTACTTCCTCATCGCGCTCTGGGGTCATAGCGGCAGCAAGGGTCACTCGCGGATCAACGCGGCCACCAAGTTCTTCATCTTCACCCAGGCCAGCGGCCTGATCATGCTGGTGGCGATCCTCGCCCTGGTGCTGGTCAACTACAGCGCCACCGGCGTGCTGACCTTCAACTACGCGGACCTGCTGAAGACCGACCTGCCGGCCGGCACAGAGTACCTGCTGATGCTCGGCTTCTTCGCCGCCTTCGCGGTGAAGTTCCCGGTGGTGCCGGTGCACTCCTGGCTGCCGGACGCCCACGCCCAGGCGCCGACCGCCGGCTCCGTGGACCTCGCCGGCATCCTGCTGAAGACCGCCGCCTACGGCCTGATGCGCTTCGCCCTGCCGCTGTTCCCCAACGCCTCGGCCGAGTTCGCGCCGATCGCCATGTGGCTCGGCGTGTTCGCCATCGCCTACGGCGCCTTCCTGTCGTTCGCCCAGACCGACATCAAGCGCCTGGTGGCCTACTCCAGCGTGTCGCACATGGGCTTCGTGCTGATCGCCATCTACTCCGGCAGCCACATCGCCCTGCAGGGCGCGGTGGTGCAGATGATGGCCCACGGCCTGTCCGCCGCCGCCCTGTTCATCCTCTGCGGCCAGCTCTACGAGCGCCTGCACACCCGCGACATGCGCGAGATGGGCGGCATCTGGGCGCGCCTGCCGTGGCTACCGGCGGTGAGCCTGTTCTTCGCCGCCGCGGCCCTGGGCCTGCCCGGCACCGGCAACTTCGTTGGCGAGTTCCTGATCCTGATCGGCAGCTTCCCGGCCGCCCCGTGGGTCGTGGTCCTGGCCGCCTGCGGCCTGGTGCTGGGCTCGGTCTACTCGCTGGCGATGATCCACCGCGCCTACTTCGGCCCCGCCAAGTCGGATGCGCCGCTGGAGGCGCTCAAGTCCCGCGAGCTGTACATGGTGCTGGGTCTGGCCGCGCTGCTGATCCTGCTCGGCGTCTACCCGCAACCGGTGCTCGACACCTCCGCCGCCAGCATGCACGGCGTGCAGCAGTGGTTCAGCGGCGCCCTCACTCAACTCGCCTCGGCCCGGTAATCAAGCGCTATGGAACTGACGACTCAACACTTCATCGCGCTGCTGCCGCTGCTGGTCACCTGCACCACCATCGTCGTGGTGATGCTGGCCATCGCCTGGAAGCGCAACCATGCCATGGCCTTCATCCTCTCGGTGGTGGGCCTCAACCTCGCCCTGCTGTCCATCATCCCGGCACTCGGCGTGACGCCCATCGAGGTCACCCCGCTGATGCGGGTGGACAAGTTCGCCTGCTACTACATGGCGCTGGTACTGGCCGCGACGCTGGCCTGCACCACCCTGACCCACGCCTACCTGGGCGGCGAATCGGGCAAGCAGGGCTACCCGGGCAACCGTGAAGAGCTGTACCTGCTGATGCTGCTGTCCGCCGCCGGCGGCCTGGTCCTGGTCAGCGCGCAGCACCTGGCCGGCCTGTTCATCGGCCTGGAACTGCTGTCGGTGCCGACCTACGGCATGATCGCCTACGCCTTCTTCAACAAGCGTTCTCTGGAAGCCGGCATCAAGTACATGGTGCTGTCGGCGGCCGGCAGCGCCTTCCTGCTGTTCGGCATGGCCCTGCTCTACGCCGAGTCCGGCAGCCTGAGCTTCGCCGGCATCGGCACCCAGCTGGCGGCCAACGGCCTGCCCAGCCTGATCGCCCAGATCGGCATCGGCATGATGCTGATCGGCCTGGCCTTCAAGCTGTCGCTGGTGCCGTTCCACCTGTGGACCCCGGACGTCTACGAAGGCGCGCCGGCGCCGGTCGCCGCCTTCCTGGCCACCGCCAGCAAGGTCGCGGTGTTCGCCGTGCTGCTGCGCCTATACCAGATCTCCCCGGTCACCAGCGGCGGCTGGCTGAACGACCTGCTGAGCGTACTGGCCATCGCCTCGATCCTGTTCGGCAACCTGCTGGCGCTGCTGCAGAGCAACCTCAAGCGCCTGCTTGGCTACTCGTCCATCGCCCACTTCGGCTACCTGCTGATCGCCCTGATCGCCAGCAAGGGCCTGGCCGTGGAAGCCATCGGCGTGTACCTGGCCACCTACCTGCTGACCAGCCTGGGCGCGTTCGGCGTGATCACTCTGATGTCCACGCCCTATAGCGGCCGCGACGCCGACGCCCTGTACGAATACCGCGGTCTGTTCTGGCGCCGTCCGTACCTGACCGCCGTGCTCACCGTGATGATGCTGTCGCTGGCCGGCATCCCGCTGACCGCCGGCTTCATCGGCAAGTTCTACGTGGTCGCCGCCGGCGTCGAGTCGCAGCAGTGGCTGCTGCTGGGCAGCCTGATCCTGGGCAGCGCCATCGGCGTGTTCTACTACCTGCGGGTCATGGTCACCCTGTTCCTGGCCGAGCCCAACCTCAAGCGCCACGACGCCCCATTCAACTGGGGCCAGCGCACCGGCGGCGTCATGCTGCTGTTCGTCGCGCTGCTGGTGTTCGTCCTCGGCGTCTACCCGCAGCCGCTGCTGGAACTGGTGCAGCACGCCGGCCTGGTGGCCGTGGCGCCCTGAGCCAGGGGCGCGCATGAAAGACCCGGCGACGGGCGTAATGCGGTTCACATAAAAGCGGTCACCCCCCTCGCCCCTCAGGGGAGAGGGTCAGGGAGAGGAGAAACCGGCAGTTTCGGGGTTTCCGGCCCCCTCCCCAGTCCCTCTCTCCTAGGGAGCGAGGCCTGAGTCAGCGGTTGTTGGCGGGCACAAACCCTGTGGGAGCGGACTTGTCCGCGAACGGGGCCGACACCAAAGCTTCGCGGCCAAGGCCGCTCCCACGAAAGCACGCGGCACTCGCCTCGGGACATGACTGGAACAGCATTACGGCCGCGATCGGTTTTCCAGCTCCGCCGCGTCAACAGCTCCTAGGGCAACCGAGGCGCCTCGCTGCCGTTGCGGTGCAGGTCCCAGCTGGCGACGAACAGCGCGGCGATCAGCGGGCCGATGACGAAGCCGTTGAGGCCGAACAGGGTCAACCCGCCCAGGGTGGAGATCAGTACCAGGTAGTCCGGCATGCGCGTATCCTTGCCGACCAGTATCGGTCGCAGCACGTTGTCCACCAGGCCGATCACCAGCACGCCGAAGGCGATCAGCACGATGCCCTGCCACACCGCCCCGGTGGCGATCAGGTACAGCGCCACCGGCCCCCACACCAGCCCGCAGCCCACCGCCGGCAGCAGCGACAGGAAGGCCATCAGCACGCCCCACAGCAGCGGGCTGGAGATGCCCAATACCCAGAAGATCAGCCCGCCCAGCGCACCCTGCACTGCCGCGACTACCAGGTTGCCCTTCACCGTCGCCCGTACCACGCGGGTGAACTTGATCTGCAGCCGGCGCTTGAGCGACTCCTCCAGCGGCACTGCGGTGCGCACGGTGCGCACCAGTTCCGGCCCGTCGCGCAGGAAGAAGTACAGCAGGTAGAGCATGACGAAGAAGCCGACCAGGAACTGGAAGGTGTTCTGGCCGATGTCGAAGGCCTTGGTCGCCAGGAACTCGCTGCCCTGCATGGCGCCCTTGGCGACGCGGTCGCGCAGCGCGTCGAAGTCGCCCAGGCCGAAGCGGTCCAGCTGGTTCTGCAGCACACCGGGCAGCAGGTTCTTGAAGCGCTCCACGTAGGCACCGATGTCCAGGTCGCCCTTCTCGATGCGCTGGTAGATGGCCGTGCCCTCGTTGACCAGGGCCAGGCTGATCAGGGTCATCGGCAGGATCGCCACCAGCAGGCAGACCGCCAGCGTCACCATAGCCGACAGGTTGCCGCGCCCGCCGAAGCGCAGCGCCAGACGCCGCTGCAGCGGCGCGAACAGCACCGCCAGGACCACCGCCCAGAACAGCGCGCCCCAGAACGGCAGCAGTATCCAGCCGAAGGCGATAGTCACCACGATCAGCAGGGCGACGAAGGACTTCTGTTCGATGAGCGGTGTGTGCATGGACGGGAACCGGTGGCGGTAGGGATGCTGTTTAGTCCCTCCGCCGTCCCGTTAAGTGCGAGCTTTTCTAGCGGCCCGCAAGGGGCGCCGTGGCGGCGCCCTGCGTCAGATGCGGAACTGGCGCACCAGCCCGCCAAGGCGCTCGCCCAGGTCGGACAGGCTGCGCGCGGTGGCCGCGCCATGGCGGGTCTCGTCGGCCACGCTGTCCACCGCCACGGCGATCTGGTGCACGCTGCGGTTGATCTCCTCGGCCACCGCGGTCTGCTCCTCGGCGGCGCTGGCGATCTGCGCGTTCATCGCGTTGATGGTGCCGATCAGCCCGGCGATGGCGTCGAGCGAGGCTCCGGCCTGGTTGGCCTGGGTGCTGGTGTCCTCGCCGGCGTCGCTGGAGCGGCGCATGGCGGTGACCGACGCCTGGGTGCCCTGCTGCAGGCGGTCGATCATGCCCTGGATTTCCTGGGTGCTCTGCTGGGTGCGGCTGGCCAGAGCACGTACCTCGTCGGCCACCACCGCGAATCCGCGCCCGGCCTCGCCAGCCCGGGCCGCCTCGATGGCCGCGTTGAGCGCCAGCAGGTTGGTCTGCTCGGCGATGGAGCGGATCACGTCGAGTACGCTGACGATGGACTGCACATCCTGCTGCAGGCTGTCCAGCGACTGGCCGCTGTCACGGATGTCGCCGACCAGGGCATGGATACGGCTGATGCTGCCGTCGACCACCTGCTTGGCGGCCTGGCCCTCGCGGTCGGTCTGCTGGGCGGCCTCGGCGGCGCCCTGGGCGCTCCTGGCCACCTCATGGGCGGCGGCGGACATCTCGTTGATCGCCGTGGCCACCTGGTCGGTCTCGTGACGCTGGCGCTCCATGGCCTGCTCGGAGCGCTGGGCCTGGGCGGCTACCTCGCCGACCAGGCCGGTGAGCTGGGTGGTCATGTCCGCGATCTGGCGCACCAGGCCGTGGATCTTCTCGACGAAACGGTTGAACGAGCCGGCCAACTGGCCCAGCTCGTCGTCGCGGGCCACCGGCAGGCGCCGGGTCAGGTCGCCCTCGCCGGCCGCGATGTCGTCCAGATTGGCCTTGATCTGCTGCAGCGGGCGCACGAAGGCGTTGCTCAGGGCCAGGCCGCTGATGCCGAGCACCAGCAGCATCAGCGCGGCGATCACCAGGATGCTGGTGATGATGGTGCCGACGCGCTCCTCGACCGCCTCGCGGACCTCGGCCACCTGGGCCTCGACGCCATCGAGGTTGACCGCGGTGCCCAGCGCCAGGTCCCACTTGGGCAGGTAGTAGCTGTAGGCCAGCTTGGGCACCAGCACGCTCTCGTTGGTGGGCAGCGGCGAGCTGTACTGCACGTAGTGGGAAGCGTCCTTGGCGACGCGCACCAGCTCGTCGTTAACGGCCACGCCGTTGGGGTCCTTGCGGCCGGTGAAGCTCTTGCCCACGTCCGCCGGGTTGTCGCCACGGAACAGGCGCACCACCTGCGAATCGTAGCCGAAGAAGTAGCCGTCCTTGCCGTACTTGATCTTGGAGAGGATGGCGATGGCCTGCTCGCGGCTGGCCGTGTCGCCCTGGCTGGCGCCGTCGTACAGGGTCTGTACCGAGCCGAGGGCGATTTGCATGTAGTGCTGCAGCTCCTGGCGGCTCTCCTCGATCAGGCGCGTGCGGGTCTCCGCCACCTCGTCGGCGGCCAGGTCGGCCAGGACCTTCGCCACGGTGCCGCTCAGCACCAGGGCGAAGAGGATCACCGGCAGCAGGGCCAGCAGCAGCACTTTGGTTTTCAGGGTCAGACGCATGGTCCCATTCCTTCTGGTTATCCGCCTGAGTCGGAGCGGTGTTGTTGGTGTATCGGCACTCCAGCACGGAGCTGAAGCGCCGGCTACAGGAGCAGCGCCGCGGCCCAGCCAAACGCCAGCAGCGGCAGGTTGTAATGCAGGAAGGTCGGCACCACGGTGTCCCAGATGTGGTCGTGCTGGCCGTCTGCGTTGAGGCCGGCGGTCGGCCCCAGGGTCGAGTCGGACACCGGCGAGCCGGCGTCGCCCAGGGCGCCGGCGGTACCGACGATGCACACGATGGCCAGCGGGCTGAAGCCGAGCTGCACGCACAGCGGCACGAAGATCGCCGCGACGATGGGCACGCTGGAGAAGGACGAACCGATGCCGGTGGTCACCAGCAGGCCGATCAGCAGCATCATCAACGCGCCAAGGGCCTGGCTGTGGCCGATCCAGCCGGCGGCGGAGCCGACCAGGCTGTCTATCTCGCCGGTGGCGCGCATCACCTCGGCGAAGCCGTCGGCGGCGATCATGATGAAGCCCATCATCGCCATCATCTTCATGCCCTCGGTGAACAGGTCGTCCGCCTCGCGCCAGCGCACCACGCCGGACAGGGAGAAGATCACGAAGCCCACCAGCGCGCCGACGATCATCGAGTCCAACCACAGCTGCACGGCGAACGCGGCGGCCACTGCCACGCCGGCCACCAGCAGGCTGTAGAGGTTGTACTGCACGGCGACGTTCTCCACCTGCTCAATGCGGGCGAGGTCGTAGTCGCGCTTGCCCCGGTAGCTGAGGAACACCGCCACCAGCAGCCCGCAGAGCATGCCCAGGGCCGGCAGTAGCATGGCCAGGGTGACGCTGACGCCGGCGGTGTCCACCCCACCCTTACGCACGCTGGCGAGCAGGATCTCGTTCAGGTAGATGTTGCCGAAGCCCACCGGCAGGAAGATGTAGGGGGTGATCAGGCCGAAGGTGATCACGCAGGCCACCAGGCGGCGGTCCATGCGTAGGCGCGCCATCACGTACAGCAGCGGCGGCACCAGCAGCGGGATGAAGGCGATGTGGATCGGCAGGATGTTCTGCGACGACACCGACACCGCCAGCAGCAGGCCGATCAGCAGCCAGCCCACCAGGTCGCCGCCGCGCGCCTGCTGGCGGCCTACCAGGGCCAGGGCCTTGTCCGCCA
Source organism: Pseudomonas paralcaligenes (assembly GCF_019655855.1). Taxonomy (GTDB): domain Bacteria; phylum Pseudomonadota; class Gammaproteobacteria; order Pseudomonadales; family Pseudomonadaceae; genus Aquipseudomonas; species Aquipseudomonas paralcaligenes. Next base: position 43,697 of record NZ_BPFX01000007.1, read on the forward strand.
GGGCGTGGGCCAGGCCGGACCTGGAAATGGCCACGGCGAAGGCGCCGAGCAGCGCATAGGACAGCGCCACGTTGGCGCCGCCGCCCAGCCCCTTGTTGAAGGCCGCGAGGCTGGCCTGCAGGTCGAGCCCGCCGATCATGCCGCCGGCCAGGGCGCCGGCGATCAGCGCGATGACCACGTGCACCCGGCACAGACTGAGGGCCAGCATGATGCCGACGGCGGCCACCACTGCGTTCATAGACAGACTCCGAAACCGCGGACAAGGCGGACCGCCCGCAAAAAAAGCGCAGAACTCTGCCCGAACGATCAGGTTCTGTCAAAACACGATGCGTGCAATATCCTGATCACTGCGTGCATAATTCCGCCTCGCCTTCCCCCGTGATCCAGGATCAACCGGCTCCGGGTCGGCAGCGGACGCTCAAGACCGCGGCTCCGCTACCGATAACCCGAACAGCCGTCCGCACACTCAAGGACCTGCTCATGCTGTCGCGCCTGTCCATCCAGTTGAAAATCACCCTGCTCTCGGGCCTCTCCCTGCTCGCCATCGTGACCCTGCTGGTGGGCGCTTCGCTCTTCCAGTCCACCCGCAGCGCCACCCTGGTCAGGGACTCCAGCTCCGAGATGCTGGAAGAAGCCGCCCGCCTGCGCATGGCCTCGCGCGGCGAACTCCAGGGCCTGCGCATCCAGCGCTACTTCATGGATGCCTACCAGTACGGCAAGGGCTTCTCGCGCCAGGTGCTGTTCCTCAAGGACCAGGCCGAGAAACGCTTCCTCGACGCCTTCGACCTGCGCGAGGACCTGGTCCGCCAGGTGCGCTCCGCGCTGGAGGCCAACCCCGGCCTGCTCGGCCTCTACGTGGTGTTCGAGGCCAACGCGCTGGACGGCAAGGACGAGCTGTTCGCCGGCCAGGGCGAGCTGGGCAGCAACGACAAGGGGCGCTTCTCCCTGTACTGGGCGCAGACCGTGCCCGGCACCCTGGAAGCCGAGGCAATGGACGAGACGCAGCTCGAAGACACCAGCGCCGGCCCCAGCGGCGCGCCCTACAACGCCTGGTACACCTGCCCCCGCGACACCCGCCGCACCTGCGTGCTCGACCCCTACTTCGACGACGTCAACGGCAAGCAGATCCTGATGACCAGCATCGCCTTCCCGCTGGAGCAGGACGGCAAGGTGATCGGCGTGATGGGCGTCGACATCAGCCTGGAGAGCCTGCAGCAGATCAGCCTGAAGGCCAGCGGCGAACTGTACGACGGCCAGGCCCACGTCAGCATCATCAGCCCCGCCGGCCTGCTGGCCGGCCACAGCCGCGACCCCGCCCAGCTCGGCAAGCCGCTGACCAGCGCCTTCCCCAGGCAAGGCGCGCAGATCAGCCAGCTGCTCGCCGGCGGGCAGTCCCAGTTCCTCGAGCTGGATGACAAGCTGCGGGTGATCGAGCCGCTGCTGCCGATCCCCGAGGCTAAGTCCTGGGGCGTGCTGCTGGAAGTGCCGAAAGCCGTCCTGCTGGGCCCAGCCCTGGCGCTGGAGCAGCAACTGGACAAGAGCCGTACCCGCGACACCACTTTCTCGGTGATCCTGGCCCTGGTCGCCATCCTCGTCGGCATCGCCCTGATGTGGCTGACCGCCCGTGGCGTGACCCGCCCGATCCTCGACGTGGCGAGCATGCTCAAGAACATCGCCAGCGGCGAAGGCGACCTGACCCGCCGCCTGGAATACGCGCGGCATGACGAGCTGGGCGAGCTGGCCGGCTGGTTCAACCGCTTCCTCGACAAGCTGCAGCCGATCATCGCCGACGTGAAGCGCTCGGTGCAAGACGCCCGCAGCACCGCCGACCAATCCGCCGCCATCGCCAGCCAGACCAGCGCCGGCATGCAGCAGCAGTTCCGCGAAATCGACCAGGTGGCCACCGCCTCCCAGGAAATGAGCGCCACCGCCCACGACGTGGCCAACAACGCCGCCCAGGCCGCCGAGGCGGCGCGCGGCGCGGACGCGGCCACCCGCGAGGGGCTGGCGGTGATCGACCGCACCACCCTCTCCATCGAGCAGCTGGCCGGCGAACTCAACTCGGCCATGGCGGAGGTCGAATCCCTGGCCAGCAGCAGCGAGCAGATCGGCTCGGTGCTGGAAGTGATCCGCGCCATCGCCGAGCAGACCAACCTGCTGGCCCTCAACGCCGCCATCGAGGCGGCCCGTGCCGGCGAGGCCGGGCGCGGCTTCGCCGTGGTGGCCGACGAGGTGCGCAACCTGGCCAAGCGCACCCAGGACTCGGTGGAGGAAATCCGCCAGGTGATCGAGAACCTGCAGAGCGGCACCCGCGACGTGGTTGGCTCCATGCACAGCAGCCACAAGCAGGCCCAGGGCAGCGTCGAGCAGGTCGAGCAGGCGGTCGCCGCGTTGCGCCGGATCGGCGACTCGGTCGGCGTGATCAACGACATGAACCTGCAGATCGCCAGCGCCGCCGAAGAACAGAGCGCGGTGGCCGAGGAGGTCAACCGCAACGTGGCGAACATCCGCGACGTCACCGAGGCGCTCTCCGACCAGGCCGACGAATCGGCCCGGGTCAGCCAGTCGCTCAACAGCCTGGCCAACCACCAGCAGGGGCTGATGGACCAGTTCCGCGTATGAACCCCGAAGCCGGCGCCCGGACGGGCGCTGGCGCCATCGGTCCACCGCCCTGTCGCTTCGCCCCCTTGCCCCACCGCAGAGCGGCCGCTAGCCTGCGCGCAGTCATTCGCAGGAGAACCCCAAGATGCTCGATATCGCCCTGATCGCCGGCTCCAGCCGCACCGGTAGCCAATCCGCCAAGGTCGCCCGCTATCTGCGCCAGCGCCTGATCGACCTGGGCCTGACCAGCCCCGAACGGAGCGGCCTGATCGACCTGGGCGAGCGCCCTCTGCCGCTGTGGCCGGCGGACGACAAGGGCCCGTGGGCCGACTACCAGCAGCAGTTGGCCGCCGCCGACGCGCTGGTGGTGATCGCCCCGGAATGGAACGGCATGGCCTGCCCTGCGGTGAAGAACTTCTTCCTCTATACGAGCAAGGCCGAACTGGCGCACAAGCCGGCGCTGCTGGTCGGCGTGTCCTCCGGCGTCGGCGGCGCCTACCCGATCAGCGAGCTGCGCGCCTCCGGCTACAAGAACTGCCGCATCGCCTACCTGCCGGAACACCTGATCGTGCGCCATGTGGAAGCGGTGCTGAACGAGGGCGAGGCCGCCGGCGAGGGCGACCTGCGTATCCGCCGCCGCGCCGACTACGCCCTGGACATCCTCGGCAAGTACGCCGAGGCGCTGAAGCCGGTGCGCGCAGCCATCGACCTGACCGACCCGGCCTTCACCAACGGCATGTAACCGCCGCGCTCCCCGGCGCACCTGAGCTGTAGGGTGCGCCGCGCGCACCTGACACGCCTTCGGATTACCTTGCCTTGGCCCGAGGCTTGTTCCCGGGCAACCGCACCTCCACCCGCAACCCGCCCAGCGGGCTGTCGTCCAGGCGCAGGCTGCCGCCCCAGGCATCGACGATGTCGCGCACAATGCCGAGCCCCAGGCCGTGGCCGGCCACCTGTTCGTCCAGACGGCTGCCGCGGCCCACGACGTCCTCGCGCCGCTCGGGCGCGATGCCAGGGCCGTCGTCGTCCACCCACAGCCGATAGCCCTCGGCGTCAGCCACCAGGGTCAGGCGCACTTCCGCGTCCGCCCATTTGCAGGCGTTGTCCAGCAGGTTGCCGAGCAGTTCCAGCAGGTCCTCACGGTCCCAGGGCAGGCACAGGCCGGGCTCGGCCTGCCACTCCAGCTTGAGGCCATGGCTATGGATCATGCCCAGCGTGGAAAACAGCCCCGGCAGCTCCGCCGCGCAGTCGAAATGGGCGCCGGGCAGGGCCTCGCCGGCCAGGCGCGCACGTCCCAGCTCGCGCTCCAGACGCTGCTGGATCTGCGCCAGTTGCTCGCGCAGGGTGGCCTGCAGTTCCGGCTGATCGCGCAGATCGTCGCGCTCGCTGAGGCTGACCAGCACTGCCAGCGGCGTCTTCAGGGCGTGGCCCAGGTTACCCAGCGCGTTGCGCGAGCGCTTGAGGGTGTCCTCGGTGTGGTTCAGCAGATGGTTGATCTGCCCCACCAACGGCTCCAGCTCCTGGGGTACCTGGGCATCCAGTTCGCTGCGCCGGCCCTGCTGCAACTGGGCGATCTGGCCGCGGACCCGCTCCAGCGGCCGCAACGCCGCGCGCACCGTGTAGCGCTGGGCCAGCAGGATCAGCAGCAGCGCCGCGCCGCCCAGCCCCAGGCCCAGCCATTGCAGGCGGCGGAAACTCTCGAGGATCGGCGTGTAGTCCTGGGCCACGCTGATGCTGAAGGCCTGGCCGAAGCGCTGGTAGTCGGCGCGATACACCAGCAGGCGCTGGCCGCGCGGGCCATCTCCCAGTCCCTCCTGCAGCCCCGGCGCGGGCGGATGCTGCAGGTCGCGGTCCCACAGGGAGCGGGAGCGCCAGGTCTGGTCGGCGAAGTCGATGCGGAAGTAGTGGCCCGAGAAGGGCCGCTGGAAGGTCGGGTCGAGACGCCGCTCATCCAGCTGGATGCCGTTCTGGCCACGGACCAGGGCGATCAGCAGGGTCTGGGTCTCGTCCTTCAGGTCGTCCTGCAGGTAGCGGCGCAGGCTGTGGTCGAACAGCCACAGACTGCTCTGCGCCAGCACCAGGCCCACCACCACCAGCACACCGGCCAGCCCCAGGCTGAGGCGGCGCTGGATCGACCTCACCCGCCGACCCCGGCATAGCGGTAGCCCTGGCCGCGCCGGGTCTCGATCACCTCGCGGCCGAGCTTGCCGCGCAGCCGGTTGACGTGCACCTCGAGCACGTTGGAATCGCGCTCGCTCTCGCCGTCGTAGAGGTGTTCCGCCAGGTGGCTCTTCGACAGGATCTGGCCGGGATGGAGCATGAAGTAACGCAGCAGGCGGAATTCCGCGGCGGTCAGCTCGACGGTCTCGCCGTCCCGGGTCGCGCACTGGCGGCTCTCGTCCAGTTGCAGGCCGGCCGCTTCCAGCTGCGGCTGGTTGGCCAGGCCGTGGGCGCGACGCAACAGAGCCTGGATGCGCAGGGCCAGCTCCTCGGGATGGAAAGGCTTGGTCAGATAGTCGTCGGCACCCGCCTTGAGGCCGTCGATGCGCTCGGCCCAGGAACCGCGCGCGGTGAGAATCAGCACAGGCGTGGCGAGCCCACCCGCGCGCCACTCGCGCAGCACCTCCAGCCCCGGCTTGCCGGGCAGGCCGAGGTCAAGCACGATCAGGTCGTAGGGCTCGCTGGCACCCTGGTAGACCGCGTCCCGGCCGTCGGCCAGCCAGTCCACCGCATAGCCCTGGCGGCCCAGGCCGGCGATCAGTTCGTCGGCCAGGGGCACATGGTCTTCAACCAGCAGCAGGCGCATCAGTCCTCCAGTTCGTCCTTGAGGATGCGACCGTCGCGGGCATCCAGTTCCAGTTCGCGCACCGTACCGTCGACGGTGAGCAGTTCGACCTCGTAGACCAGCACATCGTCATCGTCTTCCAGTTCCGCCTCAAGCAGAACGGCCCCGGGGTATCGCCCCAGGGCCTGTTCCATCAGCATTTCCAGCGGCTGGATGACGCCTTCGCGGCGCAGCTTGAGCGCCTCGTCCTGGTCCAGGTCGCGGGCCTGCGCATCGAGCGCGAGCACGGCCAGGACCAGGGCGACGATGCCGCTATAGCGTGCAACGAACTTCATCAGTCATCCCGGTGCTCTTTCAGGATCTGGCCGTTGCTGGCGTCCAGTTCCACGTCCCACTGCACGCCCTGGGCGTCGCGCACTTCGACCTGGTAGACGTAGCGGCCGTGCTCTTCTTCGAGTTCGGTGTCCTCGATCTTGCCACCCGGATACTTGGCCAACGCGGCCTCGTTGAGCTTCTCGAAGCTCTGGATGGTGCCGGCGTCGCGCAGTTTCAGTGCCTCGTCCGGACCCAGGTCACGGGCTTGGGCGATACCGGCAGTGGTGGCCAGGGCGGCGATGGCGAAAAGGCTGGTCAGCTTGTTCATGGTGTTCTCCTCGGGGGTGTCTGTTGTCTACGGTGCCCACGATAGTGAAGCCGACTTAATTCAAGCTGAATTGTCGGAGGACCGCCCCGCGGCTCGCAACTGGCAAGGTATTCATTCCCTGAAGCCGCTTGGCCTGACGGACCGGGCCACTATAATCGCTGGCTTGCCACACGGAGCCGAGCATGACCGCCATCCACGTCAAAGCCCCCGCCCTCAGCCTGCGCGCCGGCAAGCGCGCCCTCGCCCGCATCCGCGAACGTGGCCTGCAGCCGGCCGACGTCGGCATTCTGCCTGGCGCCGCCGGCGGGCCCAAGGGGCTGGGCATCCAGGGCCTGGACCTGGCGCTGTTCGGTGACTGGCTGCCGCGGGCGCCACGCGAGCGGACGCTGATCGGCGCCTCCATCGGCTCCTGGCGCTTCGCCAGCGCCTGCCTACCCGACGCCTGCGCGGGCATCCGCCGGCTGGGCGAGCTGTACACCAGCCAGCGCTTCGCCAAGGGCGTGAGCATGGCCGAGGTCTCGCGCAGCTGCGTGCGCCTGCTCGACGACCTGCTGGAAGGCCAGGACGCCGCCGTGCTGAACAATCCGCTGTACCGCCTGAACATCGTGGTGGTGCGCAGCCACGGTCTGCTCCAGCACGACCATCGCGGCAAGCTGGGCCTGGGGCTCTCCTCAGTGATCGGCAACAACCTGCTGGGCCGCAGCCGCCTGGGCCGCCATTTCGACCGGGTGATCCTGCACGACGCCCGCCTCGCGCCGCCGCTCGCCGCGCTGAACGACTTCCGCTCGCACTTCCACACCTTGGCCGAGAGCAACCTGAGGCATGCCCTGCTCGCCTCCGGCTCAATCCCCATGGTGATGGAGGCGATCCGCGAGATTCCCGGCCTGGAGCCCGGCGCCTACCGCGACGGCGGCCTGCTCGACTACCACCTCGACCTGCCCTACCAGAGCGACGGCGTGGTGCTCTACCCGCACTTCACCGACAGGGTGGTGCCCGGCTGGTTCGACAAGAGCCTGCCCTGGCGCCGCGGCGACAGCGGGCGACTGCAGGATGTGCTGTTGCTGGCGCCGTCGAAGGCATACCTGGCCGCCCTGCCCCACGGCAAGCTGCCAGACCGCACCGACTTCAAACGCTACCTGGGCGACGACGCCGGCCGCGAGCGCTACTGGCGCAAGGCGATGGCCGAAAGTCAGCGGCTCGGCGACGAATTTCTCGAACTGGTGGATGGCGGGCGGCTGGGCGAACGGCTGCAGCCACTCTGAGAACCTGTTCATGGCCTGCTGCGCGTCGGCTAAACGGCGTTGAAAGCGCTCTCGGAATGCTCATTTACCACTCGTAAACTCCGCTTCCTCGACCGCTTTCGCCACCGTTTATCTCTAGCTCGCGAGGCCATAAACAGGTTCTGAAAATCGCACCGCTCGCAGGCCCGACAATTGGTCGCCGGCTTTTCACATTCTCTTCACATCTTCTGCGCTTCACTGGCCCCGTGAACCCCATCACAGCGAACTGCCCGACTTCGGTCGGGCTTTTCGTTTCTGGCGTTTTTATCCAGAAGAGATCGCCCAGCCGCAGGTTAGAATGAGGCCCAGCCGGCCCGCCTGGAAACACATCGGGCACGTCCGTGCCGGCCTCTTCCCCCCTCAGCCTGCAGAAAAGCCCGTGGAACTGTTCAAAGAATTCACCTTCGAGTCCGCCCATCGCCTCCCCCATGTCCCGGCCGGCCACAAGTGCGGCCGCCTGCACGGCCACTCGTTCCGCGTGGCCGTCTATATAGAGGGCGAGGTCGACCCGCATACCGGCTGGATTCGCGACTTCGGCGAGATCAAGGCGATCTTCGCCCCGCTCTACGAGCGCCTCGATCACAACTATCTGAACGACATTCCCGGCCTGGAAAACCCCACCAGCGAGAACCTGGCGATCTGGATCTGGCACGAACTCAAGCCGCTGCTGCCAGAGCTTTCGCGCATCCGTGTGCACGAAACCTGCACCAGCGGCTGCGAATACCGCGGTAGCTGATCGGCGCTACTGGCGGACCAGCCGGCGATTGTCCGGGACGATCGCCTCGGTGCTGCGGTAGGGGTTGATGTCCAGCCCGCCGCGACGCACGTAGCGCGCATGGACCGTCAGCCGCTCAGGCCGCAGCAGGCGCTGCAGGTCGAGGAACACCCGCTCCACGCACTGTTCATGGAAATCCTGGTGCTGGCGGAAGCTCACCACGTAGGCCAGCAGGCTGGCGGGGTCCAGGCGCGGGCCGCGGTAGTCGATGACCAGAGTGCCCCAGTCCGGCTGGCCGGTGACTGGGCAGTTGGATTTCAGCAGGTGGCTGTAGAGCACCTCCTCCACCACTTCGTCGCCGGCCAGGCGCAGCAGCTCCGGACGTGGGTGGGCGTAGTCGTTGACCTCGATCTCCAGGTCGTCGATGCAGCGTCCCGGCAGCGCGACCACGCCCTCGGCGGCCACCTCGTCCAGGCCACGCACCCGCACCGCCACCGGCGCACCGGCGCAGGCGGACAGGTCGCGTGCAAGTACCGCCTCGACCTCGGCCTGGCCGGCGTAGGCGGTTTGGTTCAGCGAGTTGAGGTAGAGCTTGAATGACTTGGACTCGATGATGTTCGGCGAATCGGCGGGAATCGCGAACTCGCCGATGGCCACCACCGGCTTGCCGGAGGGCGTCAGCCAGGACAACTCGTAGCAGTTCCAGAAGTCCACGCCGCGATACGGCAGCCCGCCGGCCTCCAGTCCCAGCTCGGCCCACTTGGCCGCACGGGGGATGGGAAACAGCAGTTCGGGACTGTAGGTGGAGACGTACTCGCTGGACTTGCCCAGCGGCGAGTGTTCGGCGGGATGCTGCATGGCGACGGCCTGGAAAGCGGAAAAACGGCGGGCAGTATACCTTTATGCCGAACGCCTGTAGGGCGGGTGAAACCCGCATACCGGATGCGCGGGTTTCACCCGCCCTACAGCCAGAAACGCAGGCCGACTACCCAAGCGCCCTCCTCGTCATGCTCTCCTTCCGCGCGCAGCCAGTCACCACTGCGGCCATAGGTCTTCTCCCAGACATAGCCAACATAGGGCGAGAACTGCGGGCTGGCCCGGTAGTGCAGGCGCAGCCCGGCCTCCAGGGTGCTGCCGCCGGCGCCGATGCCCAGGTCACGGTCGTCGTCCAGCGCCAGGTCGTACTCCAGCTTGGGCTCTAGGGCCCAGCGCCGGGTCAGCAGCAGCTCGTACTCGGCCTCGATGCGCAGCGAGGCGTCGCCACGCTCGCTGAGGAACAGGTTGGCGTCCAGTTCGATCCATTGCGGCGCCAGGCCCTGGACGCCGAGCACCGCGTAGCTGCGCGCCGGCCCCGGCTGGTCGTCGTGGCGCAGGCCGGCCTGCCAGTCGAAGAATTCTGACGCCATGCGCCGGTACAGCAGCTGGGTCTCGCTGGAGTCGGTCGGCCCGCCGTCGACGCGCTCACCGCTGCTCTTCAGCACCGCCTTGTGCAGGTCGTTGCCGTAGGTTGCCTCCAGTTCCCAGGCCAGCGCCTGGTCGTCGCCGTCGAAGCGCCGCTCCAGGTGGTCGACGGCCAGCTTGGCCACCGGCATGGCGTCCATGTGCTGCTCCATGGCCAGGGCCGGGGTGGCCAGCAACAGGCCGAGGACGAGATTAGTGGTGCGCATGTTCGCTCTCCTTGGCGGCTGGCTGCTCGTCGTAGAACGGCTGGGCGCTGCCGTCCGCCTGCTCCACCACGATCTTGCGGAACATGCCGCTGGCCATGTGGTAGATCAGGTGGCAGTGGAAGGCCCACTCGCCCATGGCGTCCACCGGCACGTCCACCTCCAGGCTCTGCCCGGGGGCGACGTTGACCACGTGCTTGAGTGGGTTGAAGCGGCCGTTGCCTTTGTCCAGCTGCATCCACATGCCGTGCAGGTGCATGGGGTGGTTCATCATGGTCTGGTTGACGAAGCGGAAGCGCACCCGCTCGCCGTACTTCAGGCGGATCGGCTCGGCCTCGGAGTACTTCACCCCGTCGAACGACCAGAAGTAGCGCTCCATGTTGCCGGTCAGCTTCAGCTCGATGGTGCGGTCCGGCGCGCGGTAGCCGGCAGCCGGGCGCATGGCCTTAAGGTCGCCGTAGACCAGCACGCGCCCACCGTCGACCGGCTCGGGCGCGATGCCGCTGCCCGGCGCGTAGTCCGGGTTGCCCTCGGCCGGCATGGCGTGGCCCATGGCGGCATGGTCCATGCCCGCCATCTGCGCATGATCCATCGAACCGTGGTCCATGCCGGCCATGTCGTGGCTCATGCCCATGTCGGCCATGCTCAGCAGGCGCGACGCGCGCAGCGGCGGCGCCTCGGCGCGCATGCCATGGCGCGGCGCCAGGGTGGCCAGGGCCTGGCCGCGCCGGTCCATGGATTCGGCGACCAACGCGTAAGCCCGATCCTCGGTGGGCTGGACGATCACATCGTAGGTCTCGGCCACCGCCAGGCGCAGCTGGTCGACCACCACCGGCTGCACGTCGTTGCCGTCGGCCTGCACCACGGTCAATGGCAGGCCGGGGATGCGCAGGTCGAAGTAGCTCATGCCAGAGCCGTTGATGATGCGCAGGCGTACCCGCTCGCCCGGCTTGAACAGCGCCGTCCAGTTCTGCCCGGCGTCGAGGCCGTTGACCAGGAAGCGGAAGCCGCCAACGTCGGCGATATCGGTCTTGGCCATGCGCATGTTGCCCCAGTCCCAACGGTCCTTGACCGTGGCTCCCAGGCCATCGCGAGCCACGTCGCGGAAGAAGTCGCCTAGGGTCTGTTGCTGGTCGTTGTAGTAGTCGGCCTGCTTCTTCAGGTTGGCCAGAGTGCGTTCGGGCTTCTCGTCTTGCCAGTCGAACAGCAGCACGGTGTACTCGCGGTCGTAGCGGTACGGCTCGCGCCCCTTGGGTTCGATGATCAACGGGCCGTACAGGCCCTCCTGTTCCTGGAAGTCGGCGTGGGCGTGGTACCAGTAGGTGCCGGACTGGTTGAGCGTGAAGCGGTAGGTGAATGTCTCGCCGGGCGCGATGCCGGGGAAGCTGATGCCCGGCACGCCGTCCTGGGTGTAGGGCAGGATGATGCCGTGCCAGTGCAGCGCGGTCATGCGATCGAGCCGGTTGGTGACGGCGATCTCCACCGTCTCGCCTTCCTTGAAGCGCAGCTCCGGCGCCGGGCTCTGGCCATTGATGGTCAGCGCCGGGCGGCTACCGTCGCTGAAGCGCACCTCGCCCTCGTCGATCACCAGCTCGTAGCGCCCGGCCTGGGCGCCCAGGCTCGCGCCCAGCAGCGCGCAGAGCAGCAGCCACCTCACGGCTGCACGTCCAGCTTGCCGAGCATGCCGGCCTGGTAGTGGCCCGGCAGGTTGCAGGCGAACTCCAGGCCGTTGGCCTCGGCGAAGGTCCAGGTCAGCTCGGCGCTGCTGCCTGGCGGCACCAGCACGCTGTTGGGGTCGTCGTGGCTCATCTCGCCGTGGTCCATGCCGGCCATGTCGTGGCCCATCTTCGAGTGGTCCATGGGCTGGATGCCGTTCTCGCCGAGCATGCCCATCTGCTGCATCATCAGCATCTGCTCCTGGTGCCTGGCGTGCATGGCGGCGTCGCCCAGGCTGAACTCGTGGAGCAGGCCGCCCTCGTTCTTCAGCACGAAGCGCACCGTTTCGCCGGCCTTGACCTGCACGGCGGCCGGCTCGTAGTACATTTCGCCGAGGGTGATCTCCACCGTGCGTCCGGCGCTGGCCGGATCGGCCGGCTTGCCGAAGGCGAAGTGGCCGCCGTCGGCCAGCGCCGGCAGGCTGAAGGCGCAGAGCAACGGCAGGAAGAAACGTGCGGACATGGCGGGGCTCCATCTGTAGGTCTGGCAGCCACTCTAGGCCGCCGCCGCTGGCGCCAGGCTGACGCGAAGATTACATCTCTGTCAGCTTCGCCCCGCGCGGGCCGCGGCTGGCGTATAAAGCCGACTGCGCAACCTCCGCGAGAGCACCATGAAACTGCTGATCGTCGAAGACGAACCCAAGACCGGCCAGTACCTGCGCCAGGGCCTGGCCGAGGCTGGCTTCGCCGTGGAATTGGCCAGCGACGGCACGACCGGCGAGCACCTGGCGCTGACCGGCGAGTACGACCTGCTGATCCTCGATGTGATGCTGCCCGGCCGCGACGGCTGGCAGATTCTCGCCGCCATGCGTGCCGCGGGCCTGGGCGTGCCGGTGCTGTTCCTCACCGCCCGGGACGCGGTGGAGGACCGGGTGCGCGGCCTGGAGGCCGGCGCCGACGACTACTTGGTCAAGCCCTTCGCCTTCACCGAACTGCTGGCGCGGGTGCGCAGCCTGCTGCGCCGGGGCACCGGGGCGCCGCAGGAACACCAGCTGCAACTCGCCGACCTGTCCCTCGACCTGCTGCGCCGACGCGCCGAGCGTGGCGGCCGGCGCATCGACCTGACCGCCAAGGAATTCGCCCTGTTGGAGCTGCTGCTGCGCCGCCAGGGCGAGGTGCTGCCCAAGTCGCTGATCGCTTCCCAGGTGTGGGACATGAATTTCGACAGCGACACCAACGTCATCGAGGTGGCCATCCGCCGCCTGCGCGCCAAGGTCGACGAAGGCTTCGCCGCGCCGCTGATCCACACGGTGCGCGGCATGGGCTACGTACTCGAGGCGCGCGCCTGATGTCCCTCGCCAATCGCCTGGCCCTGCTGTTCGCCGCCTGCACCGCCGCCGTGGCGCTGGTCGCCGGCGCCCTGTTCACCCGCGCCAGCGAGGCGCACTTCGTCGAGCTGGACCGCCAGCAGCTGGAAGGCAAGCTAGCGGTGTTCGCCGAGCTGCTGCGCGGCGTCGGCGACAGCGACGGCCTGGCCGCGCGCCTTCCGCAGTTGGAGCAGGAGCTGCAACGTCACCCGGAACTGGCCCTGCGCATCCAGGGCGCGGATGGTCGGATCTGGTTCGCCAGCCAACCGCAGCTGGCCCACCTGCCGGAAAGCCACGGGCAGCCGAGCCGCTGGAGCCACCACGGCGCCGACTTCCGGGTGGTGGAGACACGCCTGGACGGCGGCCCGCGCCTCAGCTTGCTGCTGGACATCACCCACCACCAGCACTTCCTCGACCAGATGCAGCGGCTGATCTGGCTCTGCGTCGGCCTATCGGCCCTGGCCACCGCCTTGCTCGGCGCCTGGGTGGCGCGCCGCGGCCTGCGCCCGCTGCGGCAGATGACCGGAGTGGCGCGACAGGTATCGGCGCAGTCACTCACCGCCCGCCTGCCGCTGGACGGCATCCCGACCGAGCTACGCGAGCTGGCCGAGGCGTTCAACGCCATGCTGGCGCGCCTGGAGGACGCCTTCGCGCGGCTCTCGGCGTTCTCCGCCGACATCGCCCACGAGCTGCGCACACCGCTGTCCAACCTGCTGACCCAGACCCAGGTGACCCTCGGCCAGCCCCGCGAGCTGGCGGAATACCGCGAGGCACTGCATTCCAACCTGGAGGAACTGCAGCACCTGGCGCAGATGGTCGGCGACATGCTCCTGCTGGCCAAGGCCGACAACGGCCTGCTGCAGACCCGCCGCGAGCCGCTGGCGCTGGAGGCCGAGCTGACGGCCCTGGCCGACTACTTCGCGCCGCTGGCCGAGGATGCCGGGGTGAACATACGGATCGACGCCGAAGGCATGGTCACGGCCGACCGCGCGCTGCTGCGCCGGGCGCTATCCAACCTGATCGATAACGCCCTGCGCTTCACCCCAGCCGGCGGCGAGCTGCACCTTTACGCGACGGCCGCCAGGATCGAGGTCGCCAACCAGGGGCCGGAAATCCCCGCGGAACTGCGCGAACGGCTGTTCGACCGCTTCTACCGCGCCGACCCGGCCCGCCGCGAGGGCGGCACCGAGCACGCCGGCCTGGGCCTGGCCATCGCCCGTTCCATCGTCCGGGCCCATGGGGGCACCATCCGCTGCGAGTCGGAGGGAGGCTGGACGCGCTTTATCCTGGAACTGCCCGCGGGCTAGGGCGAGCCCCTACGCACATAGCTCCCCGTCGTCCCCGCGCAGGCGGGGACCCAGGACGCGCCGCCCGACCCGCAACTGGATTCCCGCCTGCGCGGGAATGACGGGGTTTTCTAGTCGCCTTTTCCGTACACAACCCTCAGCGAAACCACCGCTAGGACAAAGCCTGCGCCGGCTCCACCACAATCGGCCGCCAGCGGCGCAGCAGGCTGTACAGGGTCGGCACCACGAACAGGGTGAAGAAGGTGCCGACCACCAGGCCGCCGACGATCACCATGCCGATCTGCTGGCGGCTCTCGGCGCCGGCGCCCGAGGCGACGGCCAGGGGCAGCGAGCCGAGGACCATGGCGCCGGTGGTCATCAGGATCGGCCGCAGGCGCTGCACCGAGGCCTCCAGCACCGCCTCGCCCAGCTCGCGGCCCTCGCGCAGCAGGTGGTTGGCGAACTCGACGATGAGGATGCCGTGCTTGGTGATCAGCCCGATCAGGGTCACCAGCCCCACCTGGGAATAGATGTTCAGGGTACCGCCGAACAGCTTCAGCGCCAGCAGCGCGCCGGCCATCGACAGCGGCACGCTGAACAGGATGATCAGCGGGTCGAAGAAGCTCTCGAACTGCGCCGCCAGCACCAGGAAGATGAACAGCAGGGCCAGCACGAAGATCATCGCCACCCCGCTGCTGGACTCCTTGAAGTCCCGCGAGATGCCGGTGTAGTCGAACTGGGTGTCCGGCGGGAAGATCGCCCGCGCCTTTTCCTCCAGGTGATCCAGCGCCTCGCCCAGGGTGTAGCCGGAGCCGACGTTGGCGCTGACCGTGACCGCGCGCAGCTGGTTGAAGTGGTTGAGTTCGCGCGGCGCCACTGTCTCGTGCACCTCGATCAGGTTGGAGAGCTGCACCATGTTGTCGTTGCGGCCGCGCACATAGACGCGGTTGAGGTCCTCGGGGTTGCTGCGGTCCACGTCGGCCAGCTGCACCAGCACGTCGTACTGCTCGCCGTTCTGCTTGAAGCGGGTCACCTGGCGACTGCCGAACAGGCTTTCCATGCTGCGGCCGATGGTGGCCACGTCCGTGCCCACCGCCACCGCCTGCTCGCGGTTGACCGTGACCTTGAGCTGGGGCGTATTCAGCTTGAGGTCGGTGTCCAGGCTCTCCAGCCCGGGATAGCCGCGTACCGCGGCCAGCAGCTGCTCGACGTACTGCTGCAGCTCGGCGTACTCCAGCGAGGAGCGGATGACGAAGTTCACCGGCTGGTTGCGCGCGCTCTGCCCCAGCGGCGGGCGGTTGATCGGGAAGGCGCGCACGCCGGGGATGTCCTGCAGCTTGGGCAGCAACTCGTCGCGGATCTCGAATTGGCTGCGCTCGCGCTTGTCCCAGTCCTCCAGCTTCATGAACGACAGCCCCTGGGCCACGGTGGGGAAGCCGACGATCACCATGTAGCGGTTGGTCTCGGGAATCGAGGCGTAGGCCGCCTCCAGCTGCTTGGCGTAGCGGCTGGTGTAGCCGACGGTGGCACCATCGGGGCCGTTGATCGAGCCGACGATGGTGCCAGTATCCTCGGTCGGCGCCAGCTCGCTGCGCAGGCCGGTGAACAGCCAGGCGCACAGCACCAGGATGGCCAGCAGCAGCGCCACCACCGCCCACCAGGCGCGCAGGGTGCGCTCCAGCAGGTGGCGGTAGTTGTAGGTCAGGCCGTTGAGGAAGCCTTCCACCAGGTTGTAGAAGCGGCCGTGCTTCTGCTGCGATACATGGGCCTTGAGCAGGTGGCCGCACATCATCGGCGACAGGGTCAGGGCGACGAAGCCGGACACCAGCACGGCACCGGCCAGGGTCCAGGCGAACTCGGTGAACAGCTTGCCCGAGGTGCCCTGCATGAAGCCGATCGGCGCGTACACGGCGGCCAGGGTCAGGGTCATGGCGATCACCGCGAAGGCGATCTCGCGGCTGCCGACGAAGGCCGCCTGCAGGGGCTTCATGCCCTGCTCGATGTGCCGGTGGATGTTCTCCAGCACCACGATGGCGTCGTCCACCACCAGGCCGATGGCCAGCACCATCGCCAGCAGGGTCAGGGTGTTGACTGTGAAGCCCATCAGCGCCATCAGCGCGCAGGCGCCGATCAGCGACACCGGGATGGTGACCAGGGGAATCAGGGTCGCGCGCAGGGAACGGAGGAACAGGAAGATGATCAGGATGACCAGCACCACCGCTTCCCAGATGGTGGCGTAGACATTCTTGATCGACTCGCGGATGAACAGCGAGTTGTCGTTGGCGATGGCCATCTCCATGCCTTCGGGCAGCAGCTCGCGGACTTCCGGCAGGGCCTGGCTGAGGCCGTCGGAAATCTCCAGCGGGTTGGCCGTGGCCTGCTTGACCAGGCCCAAGGACACCGCCGAACGGCCGTTGAAGCGCACCACCGTGCGCTCGTCGGCCGCGCCGATCTCGGCCCGGCCCACGTCGGCCAAGCGCAGCAGGTAGCCGCGCGAGTCGTCGAGGATCAGGTCGTTGAATTCCTCCGGCGTCTTCAGGTCCGTCTCCGACAGCACGGTGAATTCGCGCTGCACCGACTCGATGCGCCCGGCGGGAATCTCCACGTTCTGCCGGCGCAGCGCGTCTTCCACGTCCTGCACGGTCAGGTCGTGGGCGGCCAGCTTCTCCGGGTCGAGCCAGATGCGCATGGCGTAGGTGCGCGCGCCGCGGATCTGTACCTCGGAGACGCCGGGAATGGTCTGCAGGCGGTCCTGCACCACCCGCTCCAGCACGTCGGTGATCTCCATTGCGGAGAACCGCTCGCTGTAGAAGGCCAGCCAGATCACCGGCTGGGCATCGGCCTCGACCTTCTGCACCATCGGCTCGTTGATCTCGTCCGGCAGCAGGGTGCGCACCCGGCCGAGGCGGTCGCGCACGTCGTTGGCCGCCTCGTCGGAGCTGGTGCCGAGGCGGAACTGGGCGGTGATCTGGGTGTTTTCCGAACGGCTGATGGAGCTGACGAAGTCCAGCCCCTCGATGCCCGAGAGCACGTCCTCGATCGGCTGCGCGACCTGGGACTCCATGATCTCCGGGCTGGCGCCGGGATAGATGACGTTGACCGTGACGATCGGCACGTCGATGTTCGGGTACTCGCGCACCGCCAGGCGCTGGTAGGCCAGCAGGCCGAGCAGCACGATAATCAGCGACAGCACGGTGGCGAACACCGGCCGGCGGATGCAGATGTCGGACAGGGTCATGCGCCTTCCCCGCGCGCGACGGTGCGTACCTCGTCGCCGGGGTCGACTTTCTGCCAGCCGGCGCTGATCACCGTTTCATCGCCTTGCAGCCCCTCCACCACCTCGGCCCGGCCGCGCAGGCGCTGGCCGATGCGAATGCGCCGGCGCTCGACCTTGCCGTCCACCACCAGGTTGACGAACAGGTCGCGCCCCACCGGCATCACCGCTTCCTCCGGGATCACCAGGGCCTGCGGGCGCTCGGCGAGGATCACCGAGACCTTGACGAACTGGCCGGGCTTGAGCCGGAAGTCGTCGTTGGCCACCTGGGCGCGAATGGCCTGGCTGCGGCCGACCTCATCGAGGCGCGGGTTGAGGGCGATGATGCGGCCGGCGAAGCGCTCACCGGGATAGGCGTCCAGCGCCAGCTCGATCGACTGGCCGACGCGCACCTGGCTGACGGCCTTCTGCGGCACGCGGAAATCCACCTTGAGCGGGTCCAGCACTTCCAGATTGACGATGTCGTCGCCGGCGCTGAGATAGTCGCCGACGCTTACCTGGCGCAGGCCGAGCACACCGTCGTAGGGCGCGCGCACCTGAGTCTTGTCCAGGCGGGCCTGGGCCAGGGCCAGGCTGGCGCGGGCCGCCTGCTGCTGGGAACTGGCCTCGTCCAGCGCCTGGGCGTTGCTCGCGCCGCGCTTGTAGAGCATCTGCGCCCGGGCATGGTTCTTTTCGGCGAGGTCGAGGTTGGCCCGGGCCTGGGCCAGTTCGGCGCGGGCGATGGCGTCATCGAGACCGACCAGCAGGTCGCCGGCCTTCACCGCCTGCCCTTCCTGGAAATGCAGGGTGGCGACCCGGCCCTCCACTTCCGGGCGGATCGTGGTGGACTCATCCGAGCGCAGCGAACCGAAGGTGATCAGCTCGTCGCGCACCAGCGTGCGCTCGGGCTGCGTCACCTCCATCAGCGGCCTCTGCTCCGCCAGCGCCAGACCACTGCCGAACAGGCCCAGCAGCACCAGGGGCCACAGCACGCGACGCATCATCCACATCCTCTTGGAATTCGAGTTAGCCGGAGAGTCTAACGGCTCTGCCGTCGCGCGATTGTCAGCGACAGGTAAAGATGGCGCCAGCCTATGACGCCATGTTTCCTGCCGCGCTTACTGGCGCATACCCCTTCCGCTCTTCAGCAGGCGGATGCAGAACAGGTAGAGCAGGCCACTGGCCAGCAGCATCATGCCGATGGCGATGCGGATGTCGATGTCAGAAACGCCGAGGATGCCGTAGCGGAAGGCGTTGACCATGTGCAGGATCGGATTGGCCAGCGACACGTGCTGCCAGAACTGGGGCAGCAGGCTGATCGAGTAGAACACCCCGCCCAGGTAGGTCAGCGGCGTCAACACGAAGGTCGGGATGATCGAGATGTCGTCGAAGTTGCGGGCGTACACCGCGTTGATGAAGCCGCCCAGGGAAAAGGTGATCGCGGTGAGCAGGATCACCAGCACGGTCACGCCCAGGTGATGCACCTGCAGGTGGGTGAAGAACAGCGACAGCAGGGTGACGATCAGCGCCACCGCCAGGCCGCGCAGGGCGCCACCAATGGTGTAGCCGATCAGGATGGTGTGCGGCGACACCGGCGATACCAGCAGTTCCTCGACGTTGCGCTGGAACTTGCTGGAAAAGAAGCTGGAGACCACGTTGCTGTAAGAGTTGGTGATCACCGACATCATGATCAGCCCCGGCACGATGAACTCCATGTAGGAATACTCGCCCACCCCGCCGACCTGGCTGCCGATCAGGCGGCCGAAGATCACGAAGTACAGCGCCATGGTGATGGCCGGCGGCAGCAGGGTCTGCGGCCAGATGCGCATGAAACGCCGCACTTCGCGGCGCACGATGGTCTGCAGGGCGACCCAGTTGGAGGCGAGTTCCGGGCTCATTTCGCCACCTTCGCCAGGTTGTTCTCGACCAGGGACACGAACAGTTCCTCGAGACGGTTGCTCTTGTTGCGAAGGCTGATCACCTCGATGTTCTGCTCGGCCAGTTGGCGGAACAGCCCGGTGATACCCAGGCTCTTCTCCACCTGCACCTCCAGGGTGTGCGCATCGACCAGCGCCGCCGGGTAGCCCTGCAGCCGCGGCGTCGCCGGCAGGTTGTCCTTCAGGTCGAGCAGGAAGGTCTCCACGTGCAGGGTCTTGAGCAGCGCCTTCATGCTGGTGTTCTCGACGATGCGGCCGTGGTCGATGATGCCGATGTGGCGGCAGAGCTGCTCCGCCTCCTCAAGGTAGTGGGTGGTGAGGATGATGGTGATGCCCTTCTGGTTCAGCTCGGTGAGGAAGCCCCACATCGAACGGCGCAACTCGATGTCCACCCCGGCGGTGGGCTCGTCGAGGATCAGCAGGCGCGGCTCGTGGACCAGCGCACGGGCGATCATCAGGCGCCGCTTCATGCCGCCGGAGAGCATGCGCGCAGCCTCGTCGCGTTTTTCCCACAGGCCGAGCTGGGTCAGGTAGCGCTCGGCGCGCTCCCGCGCGACCTTCTGCGGGATGCCGTAGTAGCCGGCCTGGGTCACCACGATGTCGATGACTTTCTCGAACTGGCTGAAGTTGAATTCCTGCGGCACCACGCCGAGGCAGCGCTTGAGGCCGGACGGGTCGCGATCCAGGTCGTGGCCGAACACCTCCACCGACCCGCCGCTCTTGTTCACCAGGGTCGAGAGGATGCCGATGGTGGTGGACTTGCCGGCGCCGTTGGGGCCGAGCAGGGCGAAGAAATCGCCCTCGGCCACATCGAGGTCGATGCCCTTGAGGGCCTGGAAGCCGTTGTCGTAGGTCTTGGTCAGTTGCCGGATGGACAGCGCGGAACTCATGAGGGATAGCTACTCGGCCGGTAAGGCTTGTGGGAGGAGGAAGGTAGATAAGGCCCGCAGCGGGCAATTGCAACCATTCGTTGCAGGCTAGCCTGCCCGTCGCCGGCGCGGGAAAGAAGCCCTCCAGGCTGATGATGACTATCGAATGCCTTGATGGGCGGCCTCTGCCTGCAGGTCGCCGCCCGGCGGCATCGCGCCCTCCTCGAACAGGTGCGGATAGCACTGGCGCAAGTGACCGAAGAACAGCTCTAGCGGCAGATCGTCGAACCGGCCGTGATCCTGCAGGTACTCCATGTAGCGCTCGCCGTCGGCGTTGAAGGGGTGGAACACGCTGTCGCTGCGCCCGTCGAACTCCAGCGGCGCCACCCGGAACACCCGGCACAGCTCCTGATTGAAGGCCGGCGTGGCCTTGACCCATTTTCCCTCGATGAACAGCTCGGCATAGCCATGCATGGCGAACACCTCGCTGCGCAGCATCTCCAGCAGGCGCGGCGTGGACAGGTGGTTGCGCACATCCGCCAGGCCGAGGCGCGCCGGTATTCCGCAGTGCCGGGCGCAGGCCGCCAGCAGCAGGGCCTTGGGCACGCAGTAGGACTCGCCCGCAGCCAGCGCGTGGCTGGCCTTGAGCGTCTCCGGGTCGAGGCTGAAGGCGTAGGGGTTGTAGCGGATCTGGTCGCGCACCGCGTAGTACAGATTCACCGCCTGCGCGCGCAGGTCGCAACCGGTGCCGCGTGAACGCTCTGCGAACTCGACTACCCTAGGGTGGTCACTATCCACGAAGCGGCTGGGTAGAAGACTGGAGCGCATGGCGTTTCCCCGGGGATAGTCGTGCCCCAGTCTATCCAGACCTATCGCGCCGGATGCACGACGATCCGGCCAAGCTCGCCGCCCTTGCCGCCAAGGTCGGCCTCATGGAGGATTGCGCATGCTCGCTGTCTGGTTGCTGATTCTGCTGTTCGGCGTCGCCTATCTCGCTTATTCCCGCATGGCCGCCCTGCCCGCCATGGGCCTGGTCGCCGCGTACCTGATCCTGCTCGGCCTGTTCGGCGACGCCCCCGGCTGGCTGGAGCTGCTGCTCTGGCTGCTGTGGCTCGGCGTCGCCATCCCGTTGGCGCTGCCCGAGCTGCGCCGCAAGCTGATCACCGGCCCGCTGTTCGGCTGGTTCCAGAAGGTGCTGCCGCCGATGTCCGCCACCGAGCGCGACGCCATCGAGGCCGGCACCGTATGGTGGGATGGCCAGCTGTTCAGCGGCCGGCCGGACTGGGACGTGCTGCTGAGCTACCCCGCCGCCCGGCTGAGCGACGAGGAGCGGGCCTTCATCGAGGGGCCGGTGGAAGAACTGTGCGCCATGGTCAGCGACTGGGAGATCGGCCAGCAGCTGGACCTGCCCGAGCAGGCCTGGCAGCACATCAAGAGCAACGGCTTCTTCGGCCTGATCATTCCCAAGGAATACGGCGGCAAGGGCTTCTCCGCCTACGCCCACTCCCAGGTGGTGATGAAGCTGTCGACCCGCTCCGGCGACCTCGCCTCCACCGTCATGGTGCCCAATTCCCTCGGCCCGGCCGAGCTGCTGCTGCACTACGGCACCGACGAACAGCGCCAGCACTACCTGCCGCGCCTGGCCCGTGGCGAGGAAATCCCCTGCTTCGCCCTCACCGGCCCGCTGGCCGGCTCCGACGCCGGCGCCATGCCGGACACCGGCATCGTCTGCAAGGGCCAGTGGAAGGGCGAGGAAGTGATCGGCCTGCGCCTGAACTGGGAGAAACGCTACATCACCCTGGGCCCGGTCGCCACCCTGCTCGGTCTGGCCTTCAAGGCCTATGACCCGGACCACCTGCTGGGCGACAAGGAAGAACTCGGCATCAGCCTGGCGCTGATCCCCACCGACACCCCCGGCGTGGAAATCGGCCGCCGCCACCTGCCGCTCGGTGCCGCCTTCATGAACGGCCCCAACTCGGGCAAGGACGTGTTCGTGCCGCTGAGCTTCCTGATCGGCGGCCAGGAATACCTCGGCAAAGGCTGGATGATGCTGATGAACTGCCTGTCGGTGGGCCGCTCCATCTCCCTGCCCGCCGGCGGCACCGGCGCGGCGAAGATGTCGAGTCTGGTCAGCGGCCAGTACTGCCGCGTGCGCGAACAGTTCGGCGTGCCGCTGGCCGCCTTCGAAGGCATTCAGGAGGCGCTGGCACGCATCGGCGGCAACGCTTGGATGATGGACAGCGCGCGGACCCTGACCGCCACCGCCGTGGACTTGGGCGAGAAGCCCTCGGTGCTGTCGGCGATCCTCAAGTACCACCTCACCGAACGCGGCCGCGAGTGCATCGGCCACGCCATGGACGTGCACGGCGGCAAGGCCATCATCATGGGGCCGAACAACTACCTGGCCCGCGCCTGGCAAAGCATCCCGGTGTCGATCACGGTCGAGGGCGCCAACATCCTCTCGCGCAACCTGATGATCTTCGGCCAGGGTGCCATCCGCTGCCATCCGTTCGTCCTTGACGAAATGGCCCTGGCCGGCCGCGAGGACTACGAACAGGCGCTGCTGGAGTTCGACGACCTGCTGCTGCGCCACGTCGGCTTCGCCGTAGGCAACGCCGCGGGCGCCCTGCTCCACGGATTGACCTTCAGCCGCTTCGGCAACGTGCCCGGCGACAACCTCAGCCGCCCCTACTTCCGCGCGCTGAACCGCCTGGCCGCCGCCTTCGCCCTGATGGCGGACAGCAGCATGATGCTGCTGGGCGGCGAACTGAAGCGCCGCGAGCGGATCTCCGCACGCCTGGGCGATGTGCTCAGCCACCTCTACCTGGGCAGCGCCGCGCTCAAGCGCTACCACGACCTGGGCAACCCGGAAACCCTGCAACCGCTGCTGATCTGGGCGCTGGAGGAAAACCTCGGCCTCGCCGAACAGGCGCTGGACGAACTGCTCGGCAACTTCCCCAACCGCCTGTTCGGCGGCCTGCTGCGGGTGCTGGTGTTCCCCTTGGGCCGCCGCCACAAGGGGCCGAGCGACGAGCTGGACGCGGAAGTCGCCGCCATCCTCGGCCGCCCGCGCGGCGACCTGGCCCTGGAGAGCGTGCTGGAGGGCTGCTACCGGCCGCAGGGCGCGGACGACCCGGTCGCCGCGCTGCAGCATGCGGTCGACCTGCTCGACACCGCCACCCCGTCCCAGCGCAAGCTGCACAAGGCGCTCAAGTCCGGTCTGCTGCCGCAGCCCGGCGAGCATGAGATCGACGCGGCCCTGCGCGAACAGCAACTGACCGCCGAGGAAGCCGAGCAGCTGCGCCTGGCCGAGGCGGCGCGACGCAAGGTGATCGACGTGGACGACTTCGCCAAGGAGGGCCTGAAGCTCGGCGAAGACCGGGTCCGCTGAGGCGGATCGCGATCCGGCGGCCCTGGCGCGAACGCGCCGGGGTCACCGCGAGGGACATGGCGGGCGCGGAGTCTTATACTTCGCGCCCGTTTTCGTTCTACAGGACTGCCCGAATGGCCACTGCCTACCTCGACCACCACCTCGCCCTGCTCGCCCACCTGCGCGGCATCCTGGTCGCCCTGGGCGAGGCCGAACAGGTGGAGGACGATACCCACGCCCTGTTCCTCGAGCGCTTCGACGAACTGCTGGCGCAACTGCCGCAAGACCCTGAGAACAGCCAGTACCTGGGCCAGGACATCATCAGCCAGGTCTTCCACCGCTATCCGCAGATCGCCCACCTGGTGCCGCGCGACCTGCTGTGGTTCTTCGGTGGCGACTGCCTGCACTTCATGCCGGACGAGGAAATCGACCTGTACCAGCGACTGGACGAGCGCCGCTTCGAAGCCGAGGAAAACGGCGAACCGTTCGACTGGAACCAGGAAAAGCAGCTGCTGGCCCTGCCCCCGGACAGCGCCAAGCACTGACTCAACCAATAAACCCCGTTGCGTATTGCAGACGCCACAGCTGCCCTGCGGAAGCGGCCTGCCTGGAAGACGGTAGGGTAACCCACCAGCACAATCGACTGCGCTACCGCCGGTGGGTTACGCAGGCAAGCGGCCGGCCCATCCTGCGCGTTGCGCGGTCAAGCCCCTGCAGCCACCTACCCCTGGATTCCCGCCTACGCGGGAATGACGGTTTCGGAAGAAACTCCACCCTACCTCATCATCCCCGCGCAGGCGGGGACCCAGAATGGGTCAGGGCGCTACAACACATAACGGGGACATAGCCAATAAAAAGGCCCGCCCGGCATAACCCGGGCGGGCCTTTCACATCCTAGGGTGCGCCATGCGCACCGCTTCGGACAATCTACGAGCCGCGCGCCTCAGTCGTAGATGTTCTTCTTCTTCCAGTCGTCTTCTTCCAGCCCCTTGAGCCCCTCGGTCAGCTCGTTGACCTCATCGGCCTCGGGGACCGTCTTCTCCAGCACCACGGCATTGGCGCGGGCCAGCTGGTCCTCCAGCTGCTTGAGCTGGGTCTTGTAGCGCGGCAGGTCGCCCTGCTTGCGCAGGTACTGCACGCCGCGCTCGAAGAACAGGCGGGCCTGGCCGGGCTGCCCCTTCTGCATGTACTGCTGGCCGCAATTGCGGAAAAACTCGAAATGCAGCTGCACCAGCATGTGGCGGATCTCGCCCAGCCACTGCTTGCCTTCGGCGGCGGGAATCAGATGCTCCTGCGCGGCGCGGGTGATCTGGCCGTGAAGGTTCTCGAGCAGGAAGCGCACGTCCTTGGCCTTGGCCTCGGTCAGGATCTGCTGGGGCGGGTTGCCGACCGGGATGGCGTCGTTCTTGGCCACCAGCTCGCGCAGCTCGGCCAGGCGGCTCTTCAGGTTGGCGTTCTGCTTGTCCAACTGCAGCAGGCGCTCGCCGAACTGCAGCTCGAAGCGGCTGAGCAGCAGCTTCAGCGCGGGCGTCATCAGCTGGCCCGGCATGCTCTCGGACACGTCGCGGCTGCGACGCATGCGGTCGTTGAAATCCGCCTTGAGCCTGGCCTTCTCCAGCTTGCTGTTCTCCACCATGTGGTTGACGTAACCGATGATGAACAGCACCACGATACCGGCGACTACCAGCGCGGTAATGACGACTGGGGACACCTGGAACCTCCCGATGCACTTCTTTATTGCCCGAGTGTAGTGCCTTAGCCATCATGCTGATAGTCGCTTGTCAGTTTCTGGCGCGAAGTCGTTGATTTAGAAAAAGTTTTGATTGAGGGTTGACGCTCCTCGCCAGGCTCCATAGAATGCGCGCCACTTTCAGCGAGTTAGCGAAAGCGAATTCGCGGGAAGTCGGGATGCTGTTGCAAGCTCCTGGCCACGTCCCCTTCGTCTAGTGGCCTAGGACACCGCCCTTTCACGGCGGTAACAGGGGTTCGAGTCCCCTAGGGGACGCCATGCGGGAATAGCTCAGTTGGTAGAGCACGACCTTGCCAAGGTCGGGGTCGCGAGTTCGAGTCTCGTTTCCCGCTCCAGTTTCACGAAGCGCCGCTCGACGAGCGGCGTTTTGATTAGAGTTGCAGCGTCGATGGCGACATCGGCCTGAAACACCGGAAAGCTGTTGTAAGCTCCGGGGCCACGTCCCCTTCGTCTAGTGGCCTAGGACACCGCCCTTTCACGGCGGTAACAGGGGTTCGAGTCCCCTAGGGGACGCCAAGCGGGAATAGCTCAGTTGGTAGAGCACGACCTTGCCAAGGTCGGGGTCGCGAGTTCGAGTCTCGTTTCCCGCTCCAATTTCACGAAACGCCGCTCGTTCGAGCGGCGTTTTCGTTTGCGCCCGAATCGGGCTACCAAGCGCCCAGCCTGTCGGATCGACGCCGATCCCACTACAATGCGCCCCCTTCGGAGCGCCAGCGCCTCTCCTTCTCTTCGCCTGCAGGACATCACCGTGATCTCAACAGCCAACATCACCATGCAGTTCGGCCCCAAGCCGCTGTTCGAGAACGTTTCCGTCAAGTTCGGCAACAGCAACCGCTACGGTCTGATCGGCGCCAACGGCTGCGGCAAGTCGACCTTCATGAAGATCCTCGGTGGCGAACTGGAGCCCTCCGCGGGCCAGGTGATGCTCGAACCCAACGTGCGCCTCGGCAAGCTGCGCCAGGACCAGTTCGCCTATGAAGAATTCTCGGTGATCGACACCGTGATCATGGGCCATGCCGAACTGTGGGAAGTGAAGGCCGAGCGCGACCGCATCTACGCCCTGCCGGAGATGAGCGAGGACGACGGCATGAAGGTCGCCGAGCTGGAGGTCGAGTTCGCCGAATACGACGGCTACACGGCCGAGTCCCGCGCCGGCGAACTGCTGCTCGGCCTGGGCATTCCGCTGGAGCAGCACTTCGGCCCGATGAGCGCCGTCGCCCCGGGCTGGAAGCTGCGCGTGCTGCTGGCCCAGGCGCTGTTCTCCGACCCGGAAGTGCTGCTGCTCGACGAGCCGACCAACCACCTGGACATCAACACCATCCGCTGGCTGGAAGACGTGCTGACCGCGCGCAACTCCACCATGATCATCATTTCCCACGACCGCCACTTCCTGAACTCGGTCTGCACCCACATGGCCGACCTGGACTACGGCGAGCTGCGCCTGTTCCCCGGCAACTACGACGAGTACATGACTGCTGCCGAACAGTCCCGCGAGCGCCTGCTGGCCGACAACGCCAAGAAAAAGGCACAGATCGCCGAACTGCAGACCTTCGTCAGCCGCTTCTCGGCCAACGCCTCCAAGGCCAAGCAGGCCACCAGCCGCGCCAAGCAGATTGACAAGATCCAGCTGGAAGAGGTCAAGCCGTCCAGCCGCGTCAGCCCGTTCATCCGCTTCGAGCAGCACAAGAAGCTGCACCGCCAGGCGGTGACCCTGGAGAAGGTCAGCCAGGGCTTCGACGGCGTGCCGCTGTTCAAGAACCTGTCGATGCAGATCGAGGCCGGCGAGCGCGTGGCCATCATCGGCCCCAACGGCATCGGCAAGACCACCCTGCTGCGCACCCTGGTCGGCGAGATGGCGCCGCTCTCCGGCGAGGTGAAGTGGACCGAGAGCGCCGACGTGGGCTACTTCGCCCAGGACCACGCCGAGGACTTCGAGGACGACTACACCCTGTTCGACTGGATGTCGCAGTGGACCCAGGGTGGTGAGCAGCTGGTGCGCGGCACCCTCGGCCGCATGCTGTTCGGCAATGACGAGATCAAGAAATCGGTGAAGGTCATCTCCGGTGGCGAACAGGGCCGCATGCTGTTCGGCAAGCTGATCCTGAAGCGACCCAACGTGCTGGTGATGGACGAACCGACCAACCACCTCGACATGGAATCCATCGAGGCGCTCAACCTGGCGCTGGAGAACTACCCGGGCACGCTGATCTTCGTCAGCCACGACCGCGAGTTCGTCAGCTCCCTGGCCACCCGCATCATCGAGCTGTCGGAAAACGGCGTGACCGACTTCAGCGGCACCTACGACGACTACCTGCGCAGCCAGGGCGTGATCGTCTGAGCCTCACCGCGTAACGAAAAGGCTAGGTCTGATGAGTTAACTGTTGTTGATGGGCTCAACCCTTGTGGGAGCGGACTTGTCCGCGAACGGGGCTGACGGAAAAGATTCGCGGACAACTCCGCTCCTACCGGGGGCAAGGGCGCACAACGGTTATTCCGGCAACACTCAATGGGTACATAGCCAACGAAAAAGCCCCGCTTGATGCGGGGCTTTTCGTTTCCGGACTCGGATCAGCGGGCAATGGCTCGGTCCAGGGAGACGCGGCCGGCGCCTTCGATGACCAGCACCAGGCCGATGAGGCCGAGGATCATGGCGTACTCGAAGCCGTTGTTGGTGATGAAGAAGCCGTTGGCCCAATGCACCGTCGCGGCCGCCACGGCCATGGTGAACACCAGTACCACCCCAGCCGGGCGCACCAGCAGACCGACCACCAGCGCCAGGCCACCGAAGAACTCGGCGCTGCCGGCCATCGCCGCCATCAGGTAGCCAGGGGTGATACCGATGCTTTCCATCCATTGGCCCACGCCTTCCAGGCCGTAGCCGCCGAACCAGCCGAACAGTTTCTGCGAGCCGTGGGCCGCGAAGGTCAGGCCGGTGACCACGCGCAGCAGGGCGATGCCGTAGCCGGCGTTGGAAGACATCAGGGTTTTGATCAGCTTGTTCATGTGCGCCAGTTCCTTGAGAGGTGTTTGGTTGGGGTGAGGCACATACTATTCGAATAATCGAATACGAAAAGCGCAATATTGCGCTTATAATAATCGACAAATCAGCTTATTTCTTAGCGCTGAGCTTCTGCTTGCGAGGCTCGAGCGACAGACGCTCGCGATCATAGGCAAGGTAGTACTTGTTCACGCTGTTGACATAGCTCACCACGCCCATGCCCAGTTGCTCCATCGCCACCCGCTCCACCTGGAAGAACCAGCGGTTGGGATTCAGCCCGCGACGGCGCGCCTCCGCACGCAGGCTCTGCACACGCTGTGGGCCCAGATTGTAGGCGGCCAGCACGAAGGCCATCCGCTCCTCTTCGGCGATCTGCCTGCTGGAAAAGAACTCCCGGCGCAGCCGCGCCATGTAGAGGGTGGCCGCCTGCACGTTGTTTTCCAGGTTCTGGATGCTGCCGACCCCGACGCTGCGCGCCGCCGCCGGAGTGATCTGCATCAGGCCGGTGGCCCCCGACGCGCCCCGGGCGGCCGGGTTCAGGGTGGACTCCTTGTAGGCCACGGCGGCCAGGTGCAGCCAGTCCATCTCCTGCTTCTCGCCGTGCTTCTGCAGCACGCTGCGTACCTTCTCCAGGCGCTGGCGATCCGCCGAGGACATGGGGTTGCGAACCTTGTAGGAGCGCCGGTAGAAACGCTGGAAGGCCGAGTCCTGGTCGCCGGGTGTCCGGTATTCGGCAAGGAAACGGTCGATGCGGGCCCGCAGCATCGGCGACTCCCGGCGCACGAACCAGCTCATGTTGCCCTCGTTGCCCACCACCAGATGACGCTCTATACGCAGCCTCGGCATCACCTTCTGCCAGCGCTCGACGATGGGCAGCTCGACGGCGGTCCAGGGGTAGATGCCCGCCTGCACCATCTCCAGCACATCCTCCACCGCCAGGCTCGGGTCGGCCCACTCCACCAGGATCGGCGGCTTGCCGCGCTGGCTCAGCTTCTGGTTGACCTCGCGCAGGGCATCGCTGACGGCGCTGCCCACCGGCAGCGTCAGAGTGCGCCCGGACATCTCTTCCAGCCGCTTGTAGTGCCGGTTCTTGCGGTTGCCGACCACCACCAGCGCCACGTTGCTGCGGATCGCGGCGCTGGCGCTGACGCCGAGGCCGGGGTGGGCATCCAGCAGCTCGCCCGGCGCGACCAGGTCGCCCTCGCCCTTCTGCAGCGCGGCGATCAGCTCGTTCTTGGGCTTGGGGATGATCTTCAGGCGCAGCTCATGGCCGTCGCGGGCATTGCGGTTGAGATACTGGTCGAAGGCGCGCAGCCGCTGGTACTCGACGCCGATGGCCTCGCCCCGGATTTCGCCCGAACTGTTGCGGCTCTGGTTGACCAGCACGCGCAACTCGCCGCTCTTGCGGATCTCGGCCAGGTCGCGCTGGTGCGCGGTGTGAGGCAGATTGCCACCCAACCCGCTCAGCCGCGCCTGGGCCGGCACGGCGGCCAGCAGGCAGAGCAGAAGCAGCAGCGCCCGCGTCATCGATCCTCCGCCAGGGGCCACCGCCCGCCCGCACCAGGCCGGACGACGGATGGCCTTCGCCAAAAGGGGGCGGAGGTTGGCACAGCCACTTTCAATCTGCCAGCCCTGGCTGACGACGGGTATCAAAAGGCATGCATAACCATCTGTAATTGCTGGATTTATTGTCAGACGACAGGCTCTGCTATGCTGCTCGGCCCGGTCCGCGAGGTAGCACCATGCAACTCATCGATATCGGCGTCAATCTGACCCACCCGAGTCTTGCCCGGGAGCGTGACGCGGTACTCGCCAGGGCGGAGGCCGCCGGCGTCCGCCAGATGGTGCTGACCGGCACCAGCCTGGAAGAAAGCGAACAGGCGCTGAATTTCTGCCGCGAGCTGGACGAAGGTGGCAGCCGACTGTTCAGCACCGCCGGTATCCATCCCCACGACGCCAGCCAGTGGAATGCCGACAGCGCACGGCATCTGCGCGCCCTGCTGGCCGAAGCGCCGGTGCGCGCCGTGGGCGAGTGCGGGCTCGACTTCAACCGGGATTTCTCACCGCGCCCGCAGCAGGAAAAGGCGCTGGAGGAACAACTGGCCCTGGCCGCCGAGCTGGGCATGCCAGTGTTCCTCCACGAACGCGAGGCCGGCGAGCGCCTGGTCGCCATCCTGTGCCAGTTCCGCGACCGGCTGCCGGCCGCCGTGGTGCACTGCTTCACCGGCGACAGGGCGACCCTATACGGCTATCTCGACCTGGACCTGCACATCGGCATCACCGGCTGGATCTGCGACGAACGCCGCGGCACCCACCTGCATCCGCTGGTGCGCGACATTCCCGCCGGGCGCCTGATGCTGGAGAGCGACGCACCCTACCTGCTACCGCGCAGCCTCAGGCCGAAACCGAAGAGTGGCCACAACGAGCCGGCCTTCCTAACCGAGGTGCTGCGCGAGGTGGCCGTGCACCGGGGCGAGAGCCAGGAGGAGCTGGCGGCGCACACCACCGCCACGGCCCGGGCCTTCTTCGCCCTGCCCGCGCTCGACTAGTCGAAGACCGTGGTGGTCTGTCGGCTCAGTGCCAACAGCTGGCCGTCGGCGGTCCACAGGCGCGCGGCGATGTGGCCGTAGCCGTCGAGGGCATGCTCGATCTCGGCCCGGTACAGGCACCAGTCGTGGGTGGTCAGGCTGGGGATGGGATGGACGAACTCGATGGTCCAGGTCAGCGAGCTGCCGGGCGCCGGCTTGCTCAGGTGCGACAGCACCGCCGGCGGCCAGGCGTCGACCAGCGCCAGCAGGTGGGCCTCGGTGACCCGGTCGTGGCTCACGTCGCTGCGCAGGCGAACCCAGCCGCCCATGTGACGCGACCGGTTGCCGGTGAACGGCATGCCGCCCTCGCCCCAGCGCATGGCCAGGAAGCGGGTGAACTCGGGGGTGACACCACTCACGTAGGGCAGCTCCTGGCACTGCTCCGCTGGCGGCATGGCCGGAGCGGGCTCCGCCTCCACCCGCGCCGCGGACTCGCGCGAGGCGCCGAAGCTGCCCTGGGCCATGGCCACGACCCCGCCATTCTGCACCGCCCGCCCGACCACCTGGCTGACCGACTTGCCCTCGCGCAGGATCTCGACCTCGAAGGCCACCGGCTCGCCCATCAGCATCGGGCCGACGAAGGTGATCGACAGCGAGCGCACCGGCCGGCCGGGCTGCACCTTCAGGCGCATGGCCTCGAAGACCATGGCCGCGACGAGGCCGCCGAAGGTGGCGCGCCCCTGGCCCCAGAGGGCGGGGACGACAACGTGCTGCGGATGGGTATGCACCGCGTGGATCAGTTCAGCGAAGGTCATGCGCTATCTCCTGTATGCAGATTGCAGCTTAGAGAAAAGCGCGCCACGGCGGGAGAGCCCCGCCGGCCAATTCAGCGGCGATATCGGCGGCCATTCAGCTCTGCGACGGGCCTTGCGGGTAGTACTCGAGCAGCGCGGCCAGCGCCTGGTCGGCCTCCCGCTCGGCTCGCGCCAGGTTCTCGCGCCAGAGGGTGGCGCAAGATTGCAGGTCCGGCTCGGTCTGCGCACGTTGCAGCCACTGCCAGTGGTCGTGCCAGTCGCCCAGGGCGCTCTGGGCCTTGCGCAGCGCCTTGAGCTCCGCCTTGTCGACCGAAACGCGACTCGGCCAGGCCTCGGCGCAATAGCGCACGCGCTTGATCAGCAGCCTCAGACGATGGCGGTCGTGAGCCGGGTCACGCAACGCGGCGGCCAACTTTTCCCGCTGCTTCTCCAGATACTTGGCCACCGCCCGGCCTCGCACCCGCCACTCGCCATCGCTCACGGCTCGACGCTCATCCTCGGGCCAGTCATC
The DNA here is from genome assembly GCF_019655855.1 of Pseudomonas paralcaligenes. GTDB lineage: Bacteria > Pseudomonadota > Gammaproteobacteria > Pseudomonadales > Pseudomonadaceae > Aquipseudomonas > Aquipseudomonas paralcaligenes. The sequence goes on from NZ_BPFX01000007.1 coordinate 75,724, forward strand.
GAGCAGAATCCCCAGGCGCTGCATCGGCACGCCTCCAAGCAGCCGGGCATAGCCCTCGGTCAGCCACGCGCGCCGGAGCCTGGCGGCCACCGGCTGGCCGCGTCTGTCCAGTTCGCTCGCCAGCACTTCCAGGTCCCGCAGCGGACCGCTGGCACTGCCCACGGCGGCGGCAGCCCGCTCCAGGGCCTCGCACAGCGTTTCCTTGCGCAGCGGACGCAGCAGGCTGCGCAGTCGGCGCAGGGCGATGCGCAGGTCGTGCAGCGCCTCATCATCGGTCTGCATCTGCAGCCTGGCGCTGCAGGCGTACAGGCGTACCTGCAGTTCGACGATGCGCTCGCGAAGCTCGCGCCTGAATCCAGCCATTACCGTTCCTCCCGTCGTGTGCGCCAGGGCAGCTCACGACGCAGACGCCGCAGCAGATCGCGCAACTGCTCGGTCGACTGTGTCTGACCACCGTAGCGCTGGGCCTCGAAGGCCTGAGCGAAGTCGGCTATCGCCCGGGCCTGGTCCGGCATCACTGCCATCGCCCTTTCAGCGAAGGCCCTCACACCCTCACCCCGGTTGCGGCGCAAGCCATGGCGGGCCAGCAGCGACTCGTAGCGGCGCAGCAATCGCTGCTGCGGATCGCGCTCGCGCCGCCAGGGCTTGAACAGCCACAGGGCGAGCAAACCGAGCATCAGGCCGCCCCCACCGACGATCACCAGCGCCATGCGTGTCCAGTCGAGCGTACCGAACCAGCGTTGCAGGAAGTCCAGCTGCTGCTCGCCCCGATAACCCAGCACCCAGCGCTGCCAGCTGTAGTTGAGATTCTCCCAGGCCATCCTCAGTCCATTGATCCAGCCCACGTCGCGGTAACGCAGCGGCGAGAAAGGCGAATCCTCAAGGAAACTCTCATCGGCGGCGAAAGCGTCCTGCGCGCCCCGCTCGATCCGCTCCGGAGCCACCTGGAAGGTGGGGTCGACGCTGGTCCAGCCTCGACCTTCCTCCCAGTATTCCACCCAGGCATGGGCATCGAGTTGACGCACCGCAAGGTAGTTGCCGGATGCGTTCGCCTCCCCGCCCTGGTAGCCGGCCACCACCCGGGCAGGTATCCCGGCGGCCCGCAGGACGAAGACCATCGCCCCGGCGTAGTGGGCGCAGAAGCCCTTGCGCTGCACGAACAGGAAATCGTCGACGCTGTCGGCGCCCATGGTCGGCGGTTTCAGGGAGTAGCTGAACGGCTCGCGATTGAAATGACGCAGCAACGCATCGACCAGAGACCGATCGTCCGCATGTTCCTGCCTGAGCCGGGCGGCCCATTCCCTGGTTTGCGGATCGCCCTGCTGGGGGAGTTGCAAGGTGATGCGACGCACCATGGGCGGCAGGGCGGCCGGCTCGCGCAACGCCTGTGGCCAGGACTGCGCGCTATATAGCCAGCTCTGTGTCACCGGACGACGCGCCTGCATACGGAAATCGCTCATCTGGGCCACATTGGCTTCGTTGACCTGCCCCACGTCCAGAACGAACAGCCATGAGCGACCACTCGGCTGCATCACGACCTCGTAGCGCAACGCCTTGCCTCGGGGCGTCCACAGCGGCTTGCTCTTCTCCTGGGCGCCCCAGGATTGGGACCAGCGCCGCCCATCGAAATGCTCCAGCGTCAGAGCACGCCAGTACAGGTCTCGCCGCTCCGGCGCCGGTCCCTCGAAGCTGACACGAAACGCCAGCTCCGAGGAGCGGCTGAGCTCCGCCACATCTCCGGGGCTCATGCTTTCGGAAAGTCCCGTGATGCCCTTCTGCGGATCGGGCAGGCTCCACAGCGGGCCAAGGCGCGGAAAGAACAGGAACAGCAACACCATCATCGGCACGGCCTGCAGCATCATCGAGGCCGCCAGCCTGACGGTGGCCGCCGGTCGCTCGGCCAGGCCGCTCTGCTGCATTCCGATCAGGGCAGCCAGCAGCGCCGTCACCGGCAACAGGCTGTAGAGGGCCGACAGCAGGCCGTCGTCGAAGAGATAGCTGGTGACCACCACGAAGAAACCTAGGAAGATCAGCACCAGCGCATCGCGCCGGCTGCGCAGCTCCACCAGCTTTAGGATGAAGGCGCAGACCAGCAGCAGCACACCTCCATCCAAGCCGATGAGCGTTCCCCGGGAGAGGAAGACGGCGGCGGCCGTGGCCAGCAGCAGGCCCGCCCGCTCCAGCCCGGACGGATAGCGTGCGCGCATGCGGAACACCTGTACCCGCCAACCGGCGCAGAACAGCCAGAGCCCGATGATCCACAGCGGCAGGTGCAGGAGATGCGGCAGGATCACCAGCACCTGAGCGACCAGCAGCCAGGTGAGGGCGATGCGGGGAATCGGTTGCGGGGCGTTCATGAGCGATCACCATGGAGCGCCAGTGCGCGCAGGCAAGCCTCGCGATGGGCCTCACCGAAGTCGGGGGTCAATTCGGTGCCAGGCAGGCGAAGGCCATAGGGCTGCTGGCGCGCATCCAGCTGCAGCACCCAGTAGCACAGTCGAGAAAGCCGCTCCTCAGCATCGCCGCCCAAGGCCAGGAAGTCCAGCCACAGGCCATGGCCGGCCAGCGCGGCGAAATCCTTGACCAGCAGCCCCTGCCCGCGGGAGAACGCCTTCCAGTGCAGTCGGCGCCTGGAGTCCCCCGGCTGGTAGCTGCGCAATCCCTGGTAGTCGTCGGCCCCCTGACCCGCGGCTCGCCGACCTTCGTCGTTCTCGTCGGCGACACCATCCACGGCCAGCGGCAGGTCGCCTTCCAGTGGACGAGGATAGACCAGCACGGTCTGGTCCAGATCGACCCAGCTCCAGGCCACCAGGATGCCCAGCGGGAAGTGGCTCTCCACCCGCATCCGTTCCGGCCGCAGCCAGCCGCGGCGCAGGGCCGGTTGGCTCAGCTCGCACTCGCGCTGCACCAAGGGCGGCACATCCACGATCTGCAGCGGCTGCGGAGGCCAGCCCAGGCCCACCGCATGGTGAGCGCGACCGTCACTCTCCAGGCGCACCTTGAAACGCGCCTGTTCGCCGGCGAACACCGCACCGCTGACCCCGGCCTTGAGAATCAGTCCCGAGAAGTTGCGATAGGTATGCAGGATCGCGATCACGAACAGCGCGGTCAGCAGGAAGGTCAGGCCGTAGGCCAGGCTGTTCTCGTAGTTGATGCCTGCCAGCAGCATCAGCACCAGCACCACCGCGAATGCGGCACCGACCCGGTTGGGCATGATGAAGATGCGCCGCTGGTTCAGCTGCACCTGGGCCGCCGCAGGAATGCGTCGCATCACCCAGCGGCGCCAGCGAGCCTTGATCGACATCGGCGACCTCACACCGCCGACACTTCGCGCAGCAGCCACTGCACCAGCGCACCACCGCCATGCCCGGCCGGGTCGGCACGCTCGCGCAGGCGATGGCCAACCACCGACGGCAGCACCGCCTGTACATCCTCGGGAATCACATAGTCGCGCTCGGCGAGGAAGGCCCAGGCCCGGGCCGCTGCCAGCAGTGCCAGGCTGGCCCGCGGCGAAAGCCCCCAGGCGAACTGCGGCTCGCTGCGGGTCGCCTCCACTAGGCGCAAGACATAATCGATCAGCGCATCGCTGGCGCGCACCTGTGGGATCAACGCCTGGATGGCCGCCAGCTCCGCATGGTCGAGGATAGGCTCCAGCCGGGGCAGGATTTCCCGACGCGCCTCGCCCAGCAGCAAGGCCTTCTCGGCGGCACGCGCCGGGTAGCCCAGCGACAGGCGCATCAGAAAGCGGTCCAGCTGCGACTCCGGCAGCGCGAAGGTGCCCCCGGAGCTGACCGGATTCTGCGTGGCAATGACGAAGAACGGCTCCGGCAGCGGCCGGGTTGCACCCTCGATGGTCACCTGCCCCTCCTCCATCGCCTCCAGCAGCGCGCTCTGGCTCTTCGGCGTGGCCCGGTTGATCTCGTCGGCCAATACCAGTTCCGCGAAGATCGGGCCGGGGTGGAAGACGAACTGACCGCTGTCCTTGTCGAACACCGAAGTGCCGAGAATGTCGCCCGGCAGCAGGTCGGACGTGAACTGGATACGCTGGAAGCTCAACCCCAGCACCCGCGCCAAGGCGTGGCTGAGGGTCGTCTTGCCCATCCCGGGCAGATCCTCGACCAGAAGGTGCCCCCTCGCCAGCACACAGGTCAGTGCCAGGCGCACCTGCGGCTCCTTGCCCAGCAACACCTGGTTCACCTCATGCAGCACCGCTTCGAGTTTCGTCCGCATTCTTCGCTCCTGTTCCAGTCCGTCGATGCTACTGGGCGCTCCGGTCCGGGCAAAGCTTTGCGAAACAGTTGCTCACGAAACTGTGCGAAGGATCGAAGACTCAACCTGATTGGGGCAGCCCGATTCGTGGAAGCAAAAAGACCATCCTGCGATGGGAAACAGCAAGCCCACTTGACTATTGGACCGTCGAGGGCCGTGGCGTATTTCAGTTAAAGCCTCGGTGGCTCAGGCTCCCGCCCTTCCCTGCCGATGAAGCCATGAAACACCCAAGAATGTAGCCACTTCTGCAGTCGACACTCGCCGCACCTCTAGATGAATGCAGCGCAAAAGCTGCCCAGCCGATTAGCGCTCATGCCCGAGCCTTATTCGTCGAGCGCCCTACAGGGCTCAAGCAAGTCACCTTGCAGTCACAAGTAGAGCCTGTATAAAACATGCCGCCATAGACACTAGCTCTGAGACCGAAACCAGCCCGACACACATTTAAAACCGGCAAAAAACGCACACTCAAAAAACAAAGACAAAAGAAACACATAGAGAGTCTCTATATTTGAACTCTCCTCTATTGAACCCGAGCCGAAATAATAAATAATAACATTACAAATATCACCCAATAGCTTTGGAAAAAAATCAGGATAGGTGTAAAAAAACCTTGTGATCAATGCCGCTCCAAGCAGCAAAAAAATTAGAACAAACAAGATCTTAAAAAATCCACCCCTGGAGCAAACCAACCTCACATCAGCCTCCTCTCAACCTTACAGCTATTGCTTAATGTGAGCATTATAATAATAAATGGAATACACAAACCCAGGAAGACACCCCCAATCAAGCAAAAAAGCAAGCCATGCATAGTGACTTTTCGGATTATTTGGAAAAAAGAAAAATCCTGAAAAAAGGCATACCCCACCAAGCAAAGGAATCCATGACGGTGAACTCTCTTTCTTAATAAAACCCACATAAAAGCAGCGCCAATTCAAGAACGCCAACCACATGCCAATCACAAGCAGAAATACGCACAAAGCAACTATCATTAGAGCATCCAGCACATCAATATCGAAAAACAAGCAACTCCACCTTGCCACTCAAGCGAAACAACCCCTATTTTAAAGCCGCAGATACTATGCACGGCCAGCTCATAATAAAACAAATACCTCCAATCGAGTTGAACTCACTATCTTTCAGCGACCGCCAACTCAACCTACACAATCAATATAATAGCGAGCCCCTATATTCAAATACCCCGATATATTTATCAATACTTTCCCCTGCCAACTTCGCCACAGCCAATCTCTAATCCCTCAAAGATCATTCCTGTCATGCATTCTTTTTACCCATGGATTAATCCACCTGTAAAACAGAAAGCTGTGAGCAAACCCAAGAACACAACCAAAATCAAAGAAAAGAAACAACCACCAAAATGGATTTTGAAGAAGATACAGCCCAAGCGCAGAGGCCCCTCCTCCAACAATCGGAATCCACGATATATTTTCTTTCCTTACAAAAATTCCGTAGAAAGCATAGCAATTAAAAATAATAAAAGGGACTCCTAAAATTATCAGTATCAGCCCCATCACGACTTGCATCAATTTCTCCAAAGACCATTTTTACACTGGACACTCAAAAAACCACCCAGAACTCAAGAAAGAAGAATAAAAAATCGTCAACCTGCCACATCACCACCATTTATCATCTTGAGATTCAATCCAAAACCAAAAAGCGCCTAGTAGCCCAAAGTACAGCCACCATATCCAAACCATAACCCCTTCGCTGGCTCTGGCCATAAAAGAAAAAAACAGAACCCCCGCAACAAGAGCACATACGGAAACCACTCTATTCTGTCGATGAAACTTATAAATCAGAATAGCCACACTCAAGATGCTCAATAAACCTATCAGCCCCCACAAGAAATTAAAGAGCATAAAAATCACTCCTTATTTTTCTTGTCAGGCATCATCGAGTATACGCCGTCGGTAACGGAAGCCCCGTCAGAGAAAATCAACGCACTATTGCTGGTTTTATAGGCCCTCACAGTCTCCCACTGATGAAATGCTGAGCCTTTGTACTTTTCAAGAACCACAGGAATCGTATTGGCGCGCACAACCGCAGCAATACTCACAGAGGCACGCGCGATGTCGCCATAGGATTTATCGCCGGTATAAAACTCCGCGGCCGAACGATAGGCCTCGCCCACGAAGTCATCCGCCACGCACTGTACGGCCGGGCCATGGAATGTCCTGCTGACATTGCACATGGCTCCCAGGTAGGTGGATGCTCCATCCACCATCAGGTATCGGCCCGCAATGGCTCCACCGGGTAGCTTGCTCAGCATCCACCCCGAGTAGACGCTGGCCTCCCCCAGAAGCATGTACCCGGCGTTCTTGCCCACCTCCATGAGGGTTTGGCCATACCCCCTCCAGAAATCCGGATCCCCTAGAGCATCCAGAAAAGAGGGTTCTTTGTAAGGCGGCGCACTCACCGGCCTGCTCTGGGCAGGCACACGACTCACAGAGGGATGAGACGCTATGGGCGGAGCACAGGTAGGCTGGTCGTCCCCCACCCCAAGCGGTCCTGGCCGGCGATAACAGGTCATGCTGAATCTCCTTGGGTAGCTATTGGCGAAGTGCTCGCCCCTTTCCCTGATTGCGATCTTCCAGTGGTACGAAGCCGCCCCTACGCCGGCTCTCCACGAGCGGCAAACAACTGTCCGAACAGCTCCGCATCCGGCGCTCCCCGATGGCTGATCTGCAGGAAGGGGCGGTCGTGGCGCAGCACCGCCCACCAGGCGGAGCCGTTACCCTGCGGCTGGAAGCGTTCGAGCACGGCCGGTCTCGAGGGCGGGCTGTCGGGTGACCTCCAGGCCAGCTCGTTGAGCTGCTCGGCGAAGGTGTCCGGGGACGGCAGATCCCTGAGTGCCGATGGCAGGAACTGGCTCAGCGCCCGCAGGTGCGCGCAGAGCCGGGGATGGTCTTTCGCCAGATCGTCGTCCAGGTCGGCGAGCACCATCAGGGGAAAGTAGCGTCCCACCCGGTCGACGCTGGCCATGAGTGCGCCGCAGCAGGCTTGTTCGCCCCACAGGCCGGTCGGCACCGCGAAGCACCAGACGGGCGCGACCAGATACGCGCTCAGCCAGTCGGCCTCGCCCTGCTGCAAAGACCCGAGGCCTCGCTGGAACCAGCCGTCGACGACCTCTATTCGCGACCTGTCGAGGCCTCTCGAGACGAAGTCGCCGACCGATGGCAGCTTGCCGAAGAAGCCGTACTTCGGCGCCAGCCGCTTCGTCCCCGGTATCGGGAAACCCTCCATCAGATCTGTCCCGGGCAGGAGAAGCTGGCGAGCTCGGCCAGGCGGAACGGGTTCTGCACGCTTCCGGCAGTGACTTCTAGCACGACCTTGCGGCCCTGAACCATCAGGGTGCTGACGAAGCGCTCGGGCCCGGACACGGCCCGGTTCTCGCCCTCGTCGAACAGGCGCATGGCGGCCCAGGGACCGTTTTTCACCAGATAGCCGCTGGGCGCACCGCTATTCATCAGCTCCAGTCGCACCTGCTGGGTGCCGCGCGGCCCCGGCCACTTCACCTGCTGGGGTACCTGCGGCCCGTGGGCGTACTGGAAGACCTGGCCGTCGAAGTCCAGGCTCAGCTGGCTGATCGACGCATCCATTTCCAGTACCCGGATCGAGAAGGACATTTCCGGCGAACGGGCTCCGTAGGGGAAGAACACGTCGCGAATCCGCGCTGCCCGCTGGAAGGAGGTCAGCGGCACCTCGACACCACCCGGCTGACGCAGTAGCCAGGTCCTGCCGGACATGTCGGCAAGCGGCGCGAGGTTGTCCTGGAAGAAGCTGTCGAACATGCCGCCGTAGGCGAACAGGCGGGAGAAATCGGCCAGGGTGACGTCCTTCTCCGACGAGCGCCGGAACGGATAACGACCATTGATGGCCTGGCGACAGAAGGCCCCCAGCGAGCTGTCCAGCTTGCCCCCCAGCATGACCCGCATGCTGCCGCCCGCCTGGGCCGTGCCGGCGTCGGCCAGCGCCTCCAGCATGGTGCGCAGCGGTGCCGGCAGGTAGGCCGCCTCGGCGCGGATACGGTTCAGCTCCGTCAGTTGCGGTGTGCTGGCCAGTGCGGGTGATGCACCGCTGCGCAGGGCCGAGTCGGCGCTGGACAGGTTCATGTACATCTCGTTGAACAGGCGCAGCACGGCCTGTATCGGCGCGTTGCCGCCATCATTGGTGACGAGCCGGCGGATCGGCTCGAACCTGTCGTCGACGATTCTCTCCAGCTGTTCCGCGTTCGCGGCCGGCCGGGTGAGGCCGGACGGACCGAACACCCGCTCCAGATCGGCGGCCGCGGTCTTGACGCGCTTGCCGGCCTCCCCGACCACCGAATACTGGGAATCGGTCTTGGGATCGACCTTGAGCAAGGTGGTCTCTCGCGCCACCGCGCGCAGGAACTGGGCCAGCGGCGAGTCGGGCGCCGACAGGATGCGGGCCACTTCCATGCCCTGGGACATGGACGGCGTCTCGATCAGGCGCACGTCGGCCAGGTATTCGTCCCACAGCCGCACGTACTCGTGCAGGTAGAGGCGTTTGATGTCGCGCAGGGTGGCGCCGTCCACCAGACGTGTCGCCTGGTCCGTCAGCGGCCGTTGCGGGCGCCCCAGTACCCAGTCCTCCTCGCGCTCGAGCAGGCCCAGGATCGAACCGGCTTCCGGCAGGAAGACCTTGTGGTAGCCGTCATGGGTGAACAGCGCCGGGATGCCCTGGGTCAGCGGCTTGCCACTGGCCCGGGTGAAGACCAGGGCGGACTGCGGCCCGCCCGCCTCCGCCACGGTGAAGTCGACGCGGCTGCCATCCATCAGGCGCAGCTTGAGGCGGCTGTAGGCACGATGGGCGAGGGAGAATGTCGCCAGTTGTTCGCGCTTCTGCCGCACCAGTTCCTCGTCCTGCGGATAGGGCGAGGCGACGGACTTCTCCGCCAGCAGGTTGTGCAGGTGGCCGAACAGCTGTTCGCGCTGCTGCTGCGACACCGAGATCGGCAGGCTGCGCTCCCACTCCATGCGCACGAAGGCCTCCAGCGCCTCGCCATCGTAGTGCGACGGATCGTTGAGCATCAGGTAGGACTTGAGCACCTCGTAGGTGAGTTCGAGGTTGTCTTCCGGCGTGGTCTGCAGCAGGAACTCCAGGCGCCGCACGATGCGCGGCAGCAGGGCCCGCTCCAGCGCGGCCTGGTAGGTGCGCTGGGCCGACGCATCGAGCTTGCCACCCTGGTAGAGGCCGTAGGTGTAGCCGATCGGCGGCTCCGAGGCGGGGAAGTCGGGGCCGGCGGCCAGGCCGTTCAGCTCGGTGAGCACCGGCACCAGTTCCAGCAGGCTCTCGCCCTCGGAAGCGGCCAGTGTCTGCAACTGACCGGCCATGCGCTCGGTGCGGCCGTCCACCAGGTCGATGTAGCGGCTGTTGTTGCCGAAGCTCAGCGCCCAGGCGCCCAGCGCCAGGACCAGCAGCAGGGCGACGGCGCCGTGGCCGGCGATGCCGAGCAGGCGCTCGCGCCGCTCGGCGCGCTGGTTGCGTCCGGCCAGGTGGGCCTCGGGGAAGATCACCTTGCGCAGTACGTCCTGCAGGAAGTAGCTCCTGCCCGTCCCGGCCGGCGAGGAGCGCAGGGCGACCCGGGCGTCGAAGCCCAGGCTGCGGCCCAGCCCGCCGAGCACGCGGTCGAACGGCGTGCCTTCCTGGGTGCCGCTGGTGAAGTACAGGCCCCGCATCATCGCCTGCCGGGCGAAACGGCTCTCGGCGAACACGTCCTGCAGCAGTTGCCGCAGCACCGGAATCAGGGCGTGGAAGTGCTGCGGCAAGGCGTAGGCGCAGGCGCGGCGCGCGGTGTCGTGCTCGGCGAGCATCAGTTCGGGCATCTCGTCGAACAGGCGGTGGGCCAGCAATTCCAGCTCGCCCTGCAGGGCCTGGCCGAGCGCCTCGCCCTGCAGGCCTCCATCGGCGTTGTAGGGCAGCGTCACGCCCCAGACCTGGGCCCGCTCTTCCTTGCTCAACGTGGCGAAGTATTCGTTGAAGCCGCCCAGCAGGTCGGCCTTGGTGACCAGCACATAGACCGGGAAGGAGATGCCGAGGGCGTCGTGCAGTTCGTTCAGGCGCGCGCGCAGGCGGGCGGCGTGCTTGCCCCGCTCCGCCTCGCTGGCGCCGAGCAGGTCGGAAACCGAGACGGTCAGCAGCGCGCCGTTGAGCGGCTGGCGCGGGCGGAATTTCTTCAGCAGGCCGAGGAAGCCTTCCCACTCCGCCTTGTCCGCGGCAGCATCGCTTTCATGGGTGGTGTAGCGGCCGGCGGTGTCCAGCAGGACGGTCTCGTCGGAGAACCACCAGTCGCAGTTGCGCGTACCGCCCACGCCCTTGACGCTCTCGCGGCCGAATTCCTCGGCCAGGGGGAAGCGCAGGCCGCTGTTGATCAGCGCCGTGGTCTTGCCGGAACCGGGCGCGCCGATGAACACGTACCAGGGAATCTGGTAGACGTACTTCTGCCGCAGCCGGGCGAACCAGCCCTGCTCGCGGTCCTGGAAGCGGACCTGCTTAAGCTTCTCCAGGGCCTGCTCGAAGTTGCCGCGCAGCTCTTCAAGGGCGGCATCGGTCGGCTGCTCGGGCGTCGCCCCCGCGCGGGCGTTGGCGATGGCGTTGAGCAACCGGGCGTTGACGTGCTGCCGGCGCCAGAACAGCACCAGCAGGCGCAGGGCGAGCAGCCCCAGGACGATGCCGATCGTCCACAGGCGGGCCGGCACCGGCTCCAGCGGGCGCCAGTCGGCGAAGGCGAACAGCGGCCCCAGGAACCAGATGACCAGCACCAGGGCGATCAGGCCGAGCGCGATGAAGACGTAGCGGTTGAACAGCAGGGAGAACAGCCAGCGCATTTATCGGATCTCTTTCTGCAGGTCGGCGGCGGAGGCGAAAACCGTGATGTCGACGCGGCGGTTGAGCGCACGGTTGGCGGGCGTGTCGTTCGGCGCGACCGGCTCGGCCGAGCCACGCCCCTGGGCGGACACGCGCCCGGGTTCGCGGATGTGCTCCTCGAGCATCGCCGAGACGTTGCCGGCCCGCTCCATGGACAGGTGCCAGTTGGACGGGAAGCGCAGGGTGCGGATCGGCACGTTGTCGCTGTGGCCGACCACAGTCACCTTGCCGTTGACCTGATCGATCTCCTCGCCGATGCGGCGCAGGATGGCGTGGAAGCGCGGGCGGATGTTCGGGCTGCCGGAGTCGAACAGGCCGTCGCCGAGGATGGAGACCGTGCTCTGCTCCGGCGCCTCGCGCACCGAGACCAGGCCGGCGCGGATCTCCGGCTCGAGGAAGCGCGAGAAGCGGATCGGCGGCTCGCTGCTGCGCGTCACCACCGGCATGTCGGGCAGCTTCAGCGCGCCGATGGCGATGAAGGCGCTGTCGGAGCGGTCGGCCAAGTGGAAGGCGAGCAACATGTAGACGCCGAAGCCGATCAGCAGCGCGGTCAGCGCCGACACCCACACCGGCAACACGCGCCAGACCGCGGGCAGCTCGCGGGTGATGCCCTCCCAGTGCGGCGAGAGCGCCTTGAGCCGATCGCCGCGCACCTCGCGGATGATCTCCGCCAGGCGCCGGCGCAGGCTTTCCAGCTGGCTCTGGCCGTTGTTGACGATGCGGTAGCGCCCCTCGAAGCCGAGGGAGATGCAGTAGTACATCAGCTCCAGCAGGTCGCAGTGCTGGCGCGGCGACTGGGCCAGCTTGCTGAGCAACTGGAAGAACTTCTCACCTCCCCAGGTCTCGTTGTGGAAGGTCACCAGCAGGCTGTGCCGCGACCACACCCCGGAGCCGCCCCAGGGCGTCTGCGCCGCGGTCTCGTCAAGCACCGTGCACAGGCAGTAGCGGGCGGCGATCAGGGTTTCGTGGGAGATGCCTTCGTGGCGCGCGCGGGTCTCGAAGTTGCGCACTTCCTGGGCGAGGTGGTCGCGCAGGCGCTCCGGATCGGAGTTATGCACCAGGGTGCGGATCTGGTAGATCAGGTTGAGCAACGGGTTGGCCGCCGCCACCAGCGGGTTGCTGCCCGAGTGGATGTCGGGCAGGTCCGCCAGGGGCGCCGCCGCGTTCATGGCACCCATGGCGGGCGCCTCGCCGCCCGGATTCGGCATCACGAAAGTGCGATCTTCTCCGGACGAGGGGTTGAGTGCGTTCAGATTAACCATGAGTCATGCGCTTCTGATTGGGAGCGGGTTCAGCGACGAATCGCCCAGCATTCGAGCTCGATGTCGGGGAAGTCGCCGGCGATGTGCAGGGCCAGCGCACCGGACGCCTGCAGCTGCGTCCACAGGTCGCCGACGGTGTCCATCTCGAAGTAGTGGTAGCCGGCGTGGTACGGGATCTGCCGCGGCGCGATCGGCAGCGAGCGCAGCGCGATGCCGGGCAGGTGCAGGTTCACCAGATCGCGGATGCGATCCACCGGGCCGATCTTCACCTGGCTGGGGAAGCGCGCGCGCAGGGTCTCGGGCGCGATGCTGGAATGCACCGCCAGCACGAACTGGGCGTTGCGCAGCAGCTCGCCGTCGGCCACCTGGCCCACGCGGACGCCGTAGTTGCGGTCGATCAGCTCGATCTGCACGGCGTTCTGCTCCAGCACCGAGGACAACGCATTGCGCAGCGCCACCATCAGCGGCGGCAGGCAGCGCTGGAGGTCGTCGTGGCTGTACTTCGGCCACTCCGGGGCGCGCCGGTCCCGCTCGGAGAAGGTCGCCAGCTCACCCGCCAGTTGCGCCAGGGCGACGTAGAAACGCTCGGGATGCACGCCCGGCGCCGCGAGCATGTGGGCCAGCAGCGGCTGGGCCCGGTTGAGCAGTTGCAGGAGGAGGAACTCGCCCACTTCGGAAACGCCGCCACGCCCCGGCTGGGACAGACGCTCGGCGAGCACGTCGGCCCGCTGGTTGACCAGCCCGTGGGCCTCGTTGAGCATCGACACCAGGCCATGGCTGGCATGGCAGGTCACCACGGGCGGCAGGTAGTGGTTGTCCAGCACCAGTTGCCTGTCGCTGCGGCACTCAACGACACGGGCCACGCCGACGCCCAGCCAGGCATCGGTCATGTCCCGCTCCAGCATCAGGCGCAGGCGCGGCTCGGCCAGCTGCAACTCGGCCGGCTCGCCCGCCACCGAGTTGACATCGCCGACCAGTGCGTCATGGACGGTGTAGCGGGCCAGCGAGCGGGGCCGCTCCTCGAACAGCACTTCCTCGGTGCCGGGCCGACGCAGCGGCAGCGCCAGGTAGACCATCTGCTCCACTACACCCTCGGTGAAGTCCAGCGGCTCCGGGCATTCGCACTGCAGGGGGAACGAGAAGGGCGTGCCGTCCGGCAGCAGGCCTTCCGCCTCGACGATGGCCAGCTTGCCCAGCGCCAGCGCCGCCAGGTCGAACTTGAGGACCCTCGCCCCCCAGAAATAGGGCTCTCCCGCCAGGTTCCGGCTGTGCGAGAAAAACTCCAGATAACGCTCTTGCTGCTGGAAGTGCTGCGGGCGGAGGAACATCCCCTCCGACCACACCACCCGTTGATAGCCATTGCTCATGTCCCCTCCTGGACCAGATTCCCTGACGGCCACCGCTACTGCGCGGCGGGCGCCGACAACTTCACCTCACTGGCCTCCAGGCGGATCGCGTAGTCCAGTGACTTGCGCGACCAGCGCAGGAATTCGGGCAGCTCGAACCAGGGTGCCTTCGGCTCCGGGATCGCCGCGACCTGGCGCCAGACGCTCGCTTCCAGGTCGCGATACCCCACCAGGACCGCCAGCGCGCGGCCGTCCAGCTCGACCTGGTAATCACGGACCGACGACTCGCCCGGGCTGATCATGAACGCCTCGCGGTGCAGCAGGTCGCCGGCCAGTACGGCCTCGTCACGCTCGGCGAGCGTGAAGTAGTCGGTCGAGGAAAATGTCGCCGCGTCGCGCAGCCGGAACAGGCGCACGGCGACCGGCGAAGGCCGCCCGTTGATGTCCGGGTTGAGTGTCTCGGACGCGGAAAGCTCGACGCGGATGGACACCGGCTCGGGCGGCTTGGGCGTGGAGGAGCAACCGGCCAAGCTCAGGGCGGCGAGCGCCACGCAGGCGGCGCCCATGCGCGCGGGCCTCGCGCGGCGAGCGCCCGGCCGGCGCGGTTCGATGGGCGATACGACGGATACTTTCATTCGACATCCATTGGCAGACAGCAGTGACTTGTTTCAGGACTCACTCATGGCCGGGACATGCGCTTCCCAGCGCACGGTGATCTCGTTGGGGTTGCCGATCCACACCGCCAGCGCGCTGTAGTTGTCCTGGTCCGGCGAGCCCTGATCGACGATCAGCTTCTCCATCCGCACCAGCCATTCCTCCGCCGCGTTGGCGTGAAGCAGGGCCTCGCTCATCTCGTATTCGCGCACCGCTTCCCAGAAGCCGTCGGTGCAGATCAGGAAGGCGTCCCCCTCCTCCACTTCGAACGGTGTGTCGAGCGCCTGGGCCGGCAGCTCGTCGCCCACGCCCAGCGCGGCGAACAGCAGGTTGCGCTCGGCGTGCCCGCGGACCATGTCCTCCTGCAGCACGCCGGCGTCGACGAAGCTCTGCACGACACTGTGGTCCTTGGTCAGCTGCCGGCAGCCCCGGCGCCGGAACAGATACAGCCGGGTGTCGCCGACATGGACCCACTGGGCCTGGCGCGCGGCCTCGTCGAGAAACAGGGAGGTGACGGTGGCGCTCATGCGCCGCAGCGGGCTGGACAGGCCCTGTCCGTAACGGATGGCGGAGTCGGCCTGGGCCACCAGCCGCTCGATGCTGTCCCGCGTCAACGAGGGCGCCGAGGAATAGGCGCTGAGCATGGTCCGCACCGCCGTTTCCGAGGCCACCTCGCCGCCGCCGTGGCCGCCCGCGCCATCGCACACCACGAAGCAGGCGCCGTTGGCGGAGGTCCAGTAGCCGCAGGCGTCCTCGTTCTGCTCCCTGCGCCCCAGCCGGGACAGGGTGGCGAACTCCACGCGAGGACCGCCGGCGGCCACGTAGACGGTCATTGTTCCCTCCCCGCGTAGATCTGTTCGATCTCCTGCTCGTAGGCGCGGGCGAAGGCGTTCTCCAGCAGGGTTTCCAGCTCCTCGCGGGCGGCGCCGGCGATCTCGGCGAAGTCTGCGGCGTACAACGACCAGAGCCGCGAGCGGCGCAACGCCGGCAGCATGGACTCCAGCGCGGAGGGCTCGCTGCAGCGGCGCTCGATGCGCTCGGGACTGAAACGCCCCACCAGTTCGTACATGGCGCTGCGGGAGCCGGCAAGCAGCGCCACCTGGTGAGCGGCCAGGTCGTCGAAGGCATCCTCGATCGCCCGCTGTGGCGCCATGAAACCGGGGAAGCGGGTGCCCAGCAGATGGACGATCGCGGACTGCCCGTCAGGAGAGAACTTCAGCGGGTTGTTGCCCTGGGTGGCGATGATGGTGACGCCCGCGCGCATCTCGTGCTTGGCGGCGGAGCGGGCGTGGATGAGGCGCACCGTGCCAGCCGTCATCTCGGAAAAGAGCCGGCCCAGGTTTTCCATGAACTCGGTGGAAACCGCGGGCAGCGACGAGGGGGCAACGCCACAACCCCTGGCGAAGGCGGCACGCAGATCATCGTCGCCCGCTTCGACGGCAGGCTCGGCCGGGCGCTCGGCGGGGCGTGGCTTCACGAGTTGCACGGGAGTGCTTTTCTCGGGCTCGACCGGCGTCGACTGCTCGACCACGGGCTCGGGCTTCGGCGGCTCACTGGCGACGGGCTCGATGACCGGTTGCGGGGCAGCCGGGCTGGGCACGGGCTGCTGTTCGGCAACGGGAATGACCACGGACGGCGCATGGAACAGTGCATCGACTTCCAGGCCGTGGTCGAGCGCCAGGCTGCCTTCGACCAGGGCCATGTCGCCGACCTGCCCGCCGAGCAGCGCCAGCGGGTCGACGTTGCGCGAGGTCTCGAGCATCGGCGCCTGCTGTTTCGGGCTGGCCAGCGGATCGTCGATGGTGATCTCGCCGCGCAACGGCAGCTCCGCGATCATCGACGGCGCATCGGCGGCGACGAAATCGGCCAGGGACAGTTCTTCGGGGGCATGGCTGCGCTCGTCCGGCCGCTGGGGCACGGCGAACACGTCGAAATCGGCGGGAATGGTCGCCCTGGCAACGGGCTCGGCGGCGGGAGCGACGGCAGCCACTTCGGCCACGCCGCGCAAGCCCAGCACGTAGCGGCCGAACACCGCGCGCCCGCTGCTGCGCATGAGCGCGGACTCGCCGGGACCGATGCTGACACCGTCGATCAGTATTGCGCTGCTGGAGCTGACATTGGCCACGCGCACCGCGTCGGCGCCGGCCGGCGTCAGTTTCGCCTGGAAGCGGGAGACGAGACGCTCAGGGTCCTGCAGGACCAGGTGATTGTCCGGGCTGCGCCCGACCGTCAGCTCGCCGGCCCCCGTCACGCATCCGCTCAATTCGGATGCCAGTGGCTTTCCATCGTACGAAAGAACGACCAGTTCGATCCCTGATCCAGGCATGCCTACCTCCCTGTAGCAAAGCATCACCGCGACAAAAAACGCCGGGCGGACGTCCCTTTATGGAAGCGTCCGAGCGATGTGTTTTCCGTGTGCCATCCATGTCATTCCGAATGCATCGGATGGAACACCGTTGTTCGCGGCGCAGACGATAACCTCTATCCGTTCCGGTTAAAACGACCTAAAACGAGAACCTACGCGCAAACCGAGCAACACATTTGAATTAAAGTCCGCGGCAGTTTTTCCTCAGCACCCGACGAGAAGCAATTCGGCATGGACGCCACCGCAAGCAACTACACCTCCCAGAATCCCTCTCGGGTCCGCCAGGACGATTCCCGCCCGGCCGGCGCACTTCCCTCTGGCACCCAGCTCTACGAATTCACCCTCACCTCGACTCTCGGCGAAGGCGGTTTCAGCATCGTCTACGCCGCGCGGGACAACCGCCTGCACCGCGACGTCGCCATCAAGGAATACATGCCGGCGGCCTTCGCCAGCCGCAGCGACAAGGCCAGGATCGAGGTGCGTTCGGAGCGCCACCGCTCCGCGTTCGATACCGGCATGCACAGCTTCATCGACGAGGCGCGACTGCTGGCCAGGTTCAAGCACCCGGCCCTGGTCGAAGTGCTGCGCTTCTGGGAAGACAACGGCACCGCCTACATGGCCATGCCCCGCTACAGCGGGCAGACGCTGCGGCAGATCCTGCGGGACAATGGCGGGCAGTGCGACGAACAATGGCTGCGCGGCATCGTCGCGCCCATGCTCGATGTCCTGGAAATGCTCCACGCCCACGACATCTTTCACCGCGACGTGGCGCCGGACAACATCATCATCCAGAACGACGGCACGCCTGTGCTGCTCGACCTGGGCTCCGCGCGGCGTGTGCTCGGCGATGCCAACCAGGCGCCGACGGTCATCGTCAAACCCGGCTACGCGCCCATCGAACAATACGCCGAAGACCTCTCCACGCCCCAGGGGCCGTGGACGGACATCTACGCCCTGGGCGCAGTCCTGCATCTGGCGGTGACCGGCATGGCGCCATCCGCCTCGGTCTCGCGCCTGATGAAGGACAACCTGGAGCCGCTGTCGGGCCGCGACTTCCCCGGCTTCTCCGAGGCATTTCTCCGCACCATCGACCACTGCCTGGCACTGCAGCCGGGCGGCCGCCCGCAGGCCATCGCCCAACTGCGCGAACTGCTGGGCATCGACGGAACCGTGCAAACGCGCCCGCTGCCCACTCCGCCGACGACACCACGCGCCCGGCCGACCGTCGCGGCGGACGACGCGAAGACCATCATCCTCTCCAGCGAGCAGATGGCCGACCTGATGGCCCAGGCCGTCGGCGGGCAGGCCGCACCGCAACTGCCGGACCCGTTCCAGCTGCCCTCCGCCACCGCCAAGCAGGAGGCCGAGAAAACCAGCTTCCCGGAGATGGAAGAACTGCTCAATGGCGACGCGAAGCGCAACGCGGGGAAAGTCGCCGTGCCCTCCGTCGCGCACGCGGCGCCCGCGCCGTCACCCGCTCGCGCCGCGCCCGCCGCCAAATCGCGGGCTCCGCTGATCGGTCTCTCGGTAGCAGCCTGCCTGCTCGTCGCCGGCGCGGCCGGCTGGGGACTCTGGAGCGGTCGCGACGACACGGACACGCAAACGGCCCAGGCGACAACGACAACCGTCCCCGAATCCGTAGCCAAGCCCGAGATCGTGACGCCACCTGCCGTACAGCCCGTTGAGGAGACACCGGCCGCGAGCGAACCCACCTTCATCGAGAGGCCTGCGTCCGTCAGTGAACCGCTGCCGCCCGTGCACGCGGTCGCGCCGGAGCCAGTCCCTGTGCCGGTCGTGGAACCGATCCCGGAGCCGCTACCGGAAGCCGAGCCGGCACCGCAGGTCACCGTGGAAACCCGCCCCGCCGCCACCGCGCGCGCCAGCGAAGCGACTCCACCTCCGGCGCCCGCCCGTTCGCGCCAGCAGCAGGAGGCGGTCGTCGACACCGGCACCGTACAGATCAACGTGCAGCCCTGGGGCGAAGTCTGGGTCGACGGCAAGAACCACGGGGCCAGTCCGCCGCTGAAGAAGCTCGACCTGCCTGTCGGCGAATACCGCATCGAGCTGCGCCGCCCGAACCAGCCGGCTCTGGTGCACAAGGTCGTGGTCGAGAAGAACGCCACCATCACCCTCAACCAGGGCGTCCAGACCAGCGCCAAGGCCGCGCAGAAACCCGCCGCTCCGGCCGCCGCAGCGCCTGCCGCCGCGACCAAGCCGGCCGCCCCGGAGAAAGGCAGCAAGGGCACCCTGGCCCTGCGCATCCAGCCTTGGGGCGAGATCTGGGTCGACGGGGTCAAGCGCGGCGTCAGCCCGCCCCTGCAAGAGATCCAGCTGCCGGCCGGCGCACGCACCATCGAGATCCGCAACCCCAGCTTTCCCAGCCAGAGTCGCAAGCTCGACGTGCCCGCCAACCGTCGCGTGACGCTGCAGCACAGTTTTCAGTGAACCCGCTTCCCCAAGAGTCGTAACGCATGAAGATGACCCGCATCACCACCGCCTCGCTCCTGATGGCCGTCCTCGCCTCCACCCTGGCCGGATGCGCCAAGGAAAAGCCTCTGCCACCGCCCCCGCCGACCGCGGAGGAAATCGCGGCCCAGCAGCGTGAGGAGCGGGGCAAGCAGAGCCTCATGGAAGGCATCCGTCTGTACCAGGGCGGCAACTACTTCATGGCCGAGAACAAGTTCCTCGCCCCGGAGATCTGGGAGGCCAGCACCGGTACCCAGCTCCAGGCCCTCAAATACCTGGCCTTCAGCTACTGCGTCACCGAGCGCAACGCGCAATGCCGGTACGCCTTCGAGCGCGCCCTGCAGATCGATCCTTCGTTCAGGCTGGACAGCGCCGAGGACGGCCACCCCCAGTGGGGACCGGCGTTCCAGCAGGCCAGTGAACGACCGGTCAAACCGTCCCACCCCTGATAGCCGGGCTTTCGCATGAATCTCGACATAGATGCGCTGCTGGCACCAGTCGCGACCGACCAACCGGGCGGCAGGCCACTCGACTACGACAACGACTTCCTCGAGCTCGAACGGGAAATGCAGGGCACGCCGGAACAGCAGTACGGCGATACCCTGATCCCCGCCCAGGAGCCCGACTGGTCGTCGGTCCTGCAGGCGGCCAGATCGCAGCTGTCGCGCAGCAAGGACTTCCGCCTCGCCGTCGCCATCACCCGCGCCCTCACCCGGCTGCATGGCCCGCGCGGCACTGCGGAAGGGCTGGCGCTGGTCATCGAGATGAGCCGTCGCTACTGGCAGGACGGCCACCCGGCGCTGCACGAAGACGGCGAGGAAGACCTGCTGCCCCGCGGCAATGCGCTGGCCGGCCTCGCGGCCGCTGGCGGGCTGCCCAGCGATCTGCGCTGCGCCGAGATCGGCAGCCGCCAGTTGGGCAAATTGACACTGGGCACCCTCGAACGCATCGCCCTGTCCCGGGAAGACGTCTCGGGCGAACCGCTGCAGCGCGATCAGCTGCCACGCTTCCTGCGCGACGAGCTGGAATCCGGCAACCAGGACCTGCTGGCGCTGCCCTGCATCCGCGAGCGGGTCCAGGAGCTGCGCGACCTACTCTCGCCGGCGCTGGGCACCGAACATGCACCGGACTTCGCCAGCATCCTCGGGCTCACCGAACTGCTCACCCCCTCCTCGGCCAGCACAGCCGAACAGGCCATCGACGAATCCTCCGAGCCGGCGACGACCGACGCACCTGCCGCTCCCCGTCTCGGCCCCGCCGGGGCGACCAGCCGCAGCGATGCCATCGCCATGCTGGACGCGGTCTGCGAATTCTTGGAAAGGAACGAGCCGGCCAACCCCGCCCCGCTGCTCATCCGCAGGGCGCGCAACATGATCGGCCAGGACTTCCTCGCCATCCTGCGCGACCTGGCGCCGGCCGGCCTGCAACAGGCAGAGCTGATCGCCGGCCTGAGCAGACAGGACTGACTCCCCCACCCCCTGAACCTAGAAGTTTCATGGAGAGAAACCAATGAGCAATCCACGCCACGAGACGGTTAACCGAAAGAGCAGCCAGAAGTTCATTGCACGCAACCGCGCTCCACGCGTGCAGATCGAATACGACGTCGAGCTGTACGGCTCGGAGAAGAAGATCCAGCTGCCCTTCGTCATGGGCGTCATGGCCGACCTGGCGGGCAAGCCGAAGGAGGCCCTGCCGGCCATCGCCGACCGCAAGTTCCTGGAAATCGACATCGACAACTTCGATGAGCGCATGAAGTCGCTGCAGCCCCGGGTGGCGTTCGCCGTGCCGAACACCCTGACCGGCGAAGGCAACATCGCCATCGACATCACCTTCGAGAGCATGGACGACTTCTCCCCGGGCGCCGTCGCCAGGAAGGTCGACGCCCTCTCCCAGCTGCTCGACGCGCGTACCCAGCTGAACAACCTGCTGACCTACATGGACGGCAAGACCGGGGCCGAAGAGCTGATCGGCAAGGTGCTGCAGAACCCGGCGCTGCTGAAGACCCTGGCCACGGCACCACGCGCCGAAGCCATCGAACCAGAAAGCAGCGAAGCCTGATCAAGGGAGACCCGACATGACGGCCATTCAAGCCAGCAACCAGCAGCAACTGGAAGCGCTGCACGGAGACGACTTCTCCGCGCTGCTGCAGAAGGAATTCAAGCCCAAGACCGACGAGGCGCGGGAGGCGGTGCAGAACGCCGTCCGCACGCTCGCCGAGCAGGCCCTGGTCAACTCCACGACCCTGAGCAACGACGCCTACAAGGCCATCGAGGCGATCATCGCGGAGATCGACCACAAGCTGTCGGAGCAGATCAACGCGATCATCCACCAGCCCGACTTCCAGCAGATCGAGAGCGCCTGGCGCGGCCTGCACCATCTGGTGAACAACACCGAAGTCGACGAGATGCTGAAGATCCGCGTGCTGCCCATCTCCAAGAAGGAGCTGCACCGTACCCTGCGCCGCCACAAGGGTATCGGCTGGGACCAGAGCCCGATCTTCAAGAAGGTCTACGAGCAGGAATACGACCAGTTCGGCGGCACGCCCTACGGCTGCATTGTCGGCGACTATTTCTTCGACCACTCCCCGCCGGACGTGGAGCTGCTCAACGAGATGTCCAAGATCGCCGCGGCCTCGCACTGCCCCTTCATCGCCGGCGCGGCGCCCTCGGTCATGCAGATGGAATCCTGGCAGGAGCTCGCCAATCCGCGCGACCTGACCAAGATCTTCGAGAACACCGAATACACCGGCTGGCGCAGCATGCGGGCCTCGGAAGACTCGCGCTACATCGGCCTGGCCATGCCGAGGTTCCTCGCCCGCCTGCCCTACGGCGTGCGCACCAACCCGGTGGATGAATTCGACTTCGAGGAAGATACCGACGGTTCGGATCACAGCGGCTACTGCTGGGCCAACTCGGCCTACGCCATGGCGGTGAACATCAACCGCTCGTTCAAGTACTACGGCTGGTGCACCTCGATTCGCGGCGTCGAATCCGGCGGCGCCGTCGACGACCTGCCGACCCACACCTTCCCCTCGGACGACGGCGGCGTCGACATGAAATGCCCGACGGAGATCGCCATTTCCGACCGTCGCGAAGCAGAGCTTGCCAAGAACGGCTTCATGCCGCTGATCCACCGCAAGAACTCCGACATGGCCGCCTTCATCGGCGCCCAGTCCCTGCAGAAGCCGACCGAGTACTACGACCCGGACGCCACCGCCAACGCCAACCTGGCGGCGCGCCTGCCCTACCTGTTCGCCTGCTGCCGGTTCGCCCACTACCTGAAGTGCATCGTCCGCGACAAGATCGGTTCGTTCCGCGAGCGCGAGGACATGCAGCGCTGGCTCAACGACTGGATCATGAACTACGTCGACGGCGATCCCTCGAACTCCTCCCAGGAAACCAAGGCGCGCAAGCCCCTGGCAGCGGCCGAAGTGCAGGTCGAGGAAGTGGCGGACAACCCCGGCTACTACACCTCCAAGTTCTTCCTGCGCCCGCACTACCAGTTGGAAGGCCTGACCGTATCGCTACGCCTGGTCTCCAAGCTGCCGTCGGTGAAGAACGCCACCAGCTGACGGAGCGCCCCGGCGGCCCTGACCGCCGGGTGTTGCCCAAGCGCACCGGACACCACCACTTCAATTTCCAGACAGAAGGCAGGACGACTCAAGCAGAAAAGCGACAACCCTAAAAAGCCAACCACCACTAGGCCGAATGGCGGCCAATCAACATCCATTTCAAAAGGAATATAGAAATGTCTTCACTCCAGGATTTCTTCATCAAGATCGACGGCATTCCGGGCGAGTCCAAGGACTCCAAGCACTCCGGCCAGATCGACGTTCTCCAGTGGGGTTACTCCGTCAGCCAGACCTCCACCTCCCACACGGGCGGCGGCTCCGGCGCGGGCAAGGCCAACTTCGGCGAGCTGCACTTCACCCACTACGTGGACAAGGCGACGCCCAACCTCATGAAGTACTGCGCCAGCGGCAAGCACATCCCCACCGTCGAAGTCTCCTGCTGCAAGGTCGGCGACGGCTCGCAGGAATACATGAAGATCACGCTGAACGAAGTGCTCATCACTCACGTGAGCCCGATGGGCTCGACCAGCGACCCCCGTGTCACCGAGTCGGTCGGCATGTCCTACGGCAAGGTCAAGGTCGAAGTGAAAGAACAGAACACCGACGGCTCTATGGGCGCCACTGTCACCGGCACCTGGGACGTCAAGCAGAACAAGGAATAAGTTCGTGCGACGGGCCGGAGGGAAACCTCCGGCTCCGTCAGGAGCGGTCGATCCTGCCTCCAGTCCGATACACAGCTGAGCGAGTGAAGCCCAGCCGAACTGACGTAAGTTCGACACGCCTCATCCGGATTGCAAACATGAATGTTGTACAGAAGATTCTCTTCATCCTTCTGATGGCTGGACTCGTTGCAGGGTGCACCGCACCCGCCGTGACAACCCTTTCCTACAGCGGCCCCTTCAAGCTGGATATCCCCATCCGGGAATTCGAGGGCGCCACGATCTTTCATACAGAACAGTTGAGCGTGAAGACACGTTCGGGCGCGTTGATCTCGGGCATGGCCCTGACGCACCAGACCGAAGAGCTCCCCCAGGACTTCAACCTGCAAGACTATCCGGAATATCTGTTCCGCCTGCGCTCTGCCGAGGCATTGAGCGAAAGCCTTGCAGAGTACTTTCGCAACTCCAGCCAGGAGACCGACCAGTTCTACGGGCTGGATAATGTGCACCGCATCGAGCGATCCGGATACCGGATATACAGCGCCTGCAAGACGGAAAAATGCCTCGCATTGGTCGTGAAGAAGGACGTTAAGGACCAGATTCTGGTGCTGAACGCAGACAAGCTCGAACCCGGCTCATTCGAAGAACTGATCAACGGACTGAAAGATGTCGCTTACTAGCAAACATCCCTGGATATACCGCCCACATTGACACTAATGGCAGCGTCCCAGCGATAGAGAACAAGATGCTAGACATCAATGATCATGGAAGGATAGAGAAATGCCCCACATGACCTTGGATATCCAAGCCAAAAGAGATGCGCAGATATTTCTGGAAAATCTACAAAAATCCGACGCAGGTGAAATCGATAAGCTAATCGATTCGTACAGGTTTGGAAATGAGCCAGCCTGGCATAGATTTACCAAAGGCGCCTACAACCACCCAATTACCTGGTGGATAGGGCTGCTGCAGATTCAAATGCAATTAGGCATTTGGGGACACACCAGGAAATCTCAAGCACAAATAGCAGCAAACCATTTATCCCAAACTTTAAATCTAGCAACAGACAACGCAACCAAAGATATCCTTTACAGGGTATTGGTTTACAATCTCAAATACCGAAAGGCAGACATACTAGGCCGACTTGCGGGTGGTGCATTCACGAACTATGCAAGCACCGGAGGAAAAATCGGCAATAGATCACTGCCTAAAAATGTAAGCAGGACAGTTAGCCTGTCAAATTTTTTGCTGGCGAGCTATGGAGCATCAATAAAGGCCGTAGCCACAGGTCAGAACAAAATAGAACATGTCATCCAGTCGATTCTCACCGGACACCCAAGCGGACCGACACCCTACCCAAGCACTCTCGACCATAAACTATCTGAAGAAGAAATTGGCATATACAACAAAGTAGAAGACTCACTAATTGAAATCAATGCCCTGACTGCAATTTCATCCGCACCAACGCCCATAGCAGAGTTCTGCCTTCGCCCGGAAAACATTAATATAAAAGGGCTTTGCAAATGAAAAAATACATTCAAGGCTCATTAAAAATCATCTACACCCTTGCAGAGCAATTCGTATTCTACATCGCAATCATTACTGCACTCCTATACTGGATATCTTTTGGGAACGCATACATAGCAATATCAATTTTCATCTTAATTTGTATACTTTTCTGGGTGATACCCTCAGCACTAAAAAAGAAACATAGAACTCGAAACCATAAAGATAGCACTTTAAATTGACACAATTCCATCCACTTCGCTCACCATCAATGGCAGATGCGAAATCGGACGATATTTTTACCATGACCTTGATTGCAGCCCTTATATTCTTTCCCCTAGGACTACTTACCCTACTGACTCCTGCGCCATGTGCAAATAGGGTAAGCGCTTTCTACCGACGCTATCCACTGATACGTCATGCACCCACTTCTCAATTCACTTTGCATCCGAACTATGCTCGAGCATTTGGACTGGCGTTATTAATGGCCGGCTCGACCCTGTTTGTATTGAATTGAGCGTGTCCAATGAAAGTAGCAAAGACAAAGCCAAAGATACGGAAGTTTACCGCATCAACATTCAATACTATGGCCTTGCCGAGTTCGGATGGAGGCCGACTCAGACATGAATGGGATCAAACCCCTGGATATACGCGCATGCTCGCCATCATCCAGCCCTGATTGAACACACCAAATAAATCCGACTTCGGCACACCAGCCAAGGATAGGCATCGATGAACCAGCCCATCAGCTCCACCCTGTTCCACACTCCGCTCGACGAGCAGGTCGCCCAGCTGACCCAGCAGATTCGTCGCGCGCCGGCGGACGCCAGGCTGCGTGTCCATTACGCGCAGTTGTGCATGGTGAAGGGTGACTGGGAGCGCGCGGTCGCGCAGTTGCAGACCGTCGCGCAGCTCGATGCCAAGTGCATTCCCATGGCCCAGGCCTACCGCGAGGCCATTCGCTGCGAGCGCGCCCGCGAGCGGGTGTTCGCCGGGGAGCTGGAGGTCAAGAGCATCGGCCAGCCCAACGATTGGCTGCCGCTGCTGGCCCGGTCGCTGGCATGTCGCGCCGGCGGCGATGCGGTGCAGGCGGCCGAGTTGCACGCACAGGCGTTCGAGCAGGCCGGCGAGACGTCGTTCCTCATCGATGGCGAACAGGTCGAGTGGATTGCCGACGGCGACTCCAGGCTCGGCCCAGTCTGCGAACTCTTCCTCAACGGCCAGTACTACTGGCTGGCGTTCGAGAACATCCAGCGCCTGGAGATCGACGCGCCGACCGACCTGCGCGACCTGGTCTGGCTGCCCGCGCGGGTGACGCTGAGCAATGGCGGCCAGCACCCCGTGCTGCTGCCCGCCCGCTATCCCCTCAGCCATGCCGAGGGCCAGGACGCGCTGGCCCTGGCCAGCCTGACCGAATGGCGCCCGCTCGGAGACGAGCTGTGGGCCGGCGTCGGGCAGCGCATGCTGGTCAGCCCGGCCGGCGAACATCCGCTGCTCGCCGTGCGCGAGCTGTCTTCCCTGGCCGGCCAGCCATGAAACCGCACAGCGTACGCAGCAACCGGCTGATGCCGGCCCTGCTGGACCGCCTGACCGACCACGCGCCGCAGAGCAGCAGCGAGGCGCCCCACGAGCGGCTCATCAGCCGCTCCGACTTCCGCGAAAGCGTCCTGCGCGACCTGTCCTGGCTGCTCAACACGGTGAACGCGGAGTCGACCACCGACTTCGAGCAGGCCGAGCGCGCCCGCGTGTCGGTGGTCAACTTCGGCATCCCGGCGCTGTCCGGCCGCCAGCTGGCCGCCGCCGACTGGAAGGAGGTCGAGGCGACCCTGCGCACGGCCATCGCCACCTTCGAGCCGCGGATACTGCCGGAATCCCTGGAGATCCGCGTGCTGCCCCCGGTCGCCGGGCTGGCCTCGCGCAACCGCCTGTCCCTGGAAATCCGCGGCCAACTCTGGTCCGAGCCCTACCCCATGGAGCTGCTGCTGCGCTCCCACGTCGACCTGGAGTGCGGCCAGGTGTCCCTGGAAAACGTCGCGAGGTCATGACATGGATCCCAGGCTGCTGGACTACTACAACAGCGAACTGGCCTACCTGCGCGAACTGGGTGCGGAGTTCGCCGGGCAGTATCCCAAGGTCGCGGCGCGGCTGGGCATGCGTGGCACGGAAGTGGCGGACCCCTATGTAGAACGCCTGCTGGAAGGCTTCTGCTTCCTCACCGCGCGCATCCACCTGAAGATGGATGCCGAGTTCCCGCGCTTCTCCCAGCGCCTGCTGGAGGTGGTCTACCCCAACTACCTGGCGCCCACGCCGGCCATGTGCATCATCCAGTTCACGCCCGGCGAGATGAGCGGCAGCCAGGAGAACGGCTTCGTCATCGAGCGCGGCACCCGGCTGAAGGAGCCCCTGCAGGGCGAGCGCAAGACCCAGTGCGAATTCCGCACCGCCCACGCCGTGGAGCTGTGGCCCCTGACCCTGGCCAGCGCCCGCTTCGAGGCTGCGCCCGCTGACATCCGCCTGCCCCGCGCCACGCTCGGCAGGACGGTCAAGTCGACCCTGCACCTACGCTTCGACTTCACCAGCGCCCACAACGGCCGGGCGCCGGGGCTCGACCGCCTGTCACTGCACCTGCGTGACAGCGGCCAGCTCGCCTCGCACCTGTACGAACTGCTCTGCGGCCACACCCTGGGCGTCGCCGTGCGCCCCGTCGATGCCAGTGGCTGCGGCTGGACGCTCCTGCCGGCGAGCGCGCTGCAGCCGGAGGGGCTGTCCGAGGAAGAATCGCTACTGCCCTACTCCGCCCGCGGCTTCCAAGGCTACCGGCTGCTCCACGAATACTTCGCGATGCCGGCGCGCTACCACTTCGTCGCCATCGAGGGGCTCGGCCCGGCGCTGGAACACAGCAGCGCCGCCAGCGGCTTCGAGGTGCTGATCCTGCTCGACCGCGATGCCAGCGAATACGAGACGCTGGTCGGCCCCGAGCACTTCGCCCTGTTCTGCACCCCGGCGGTGAACCTGATAGACATGCGCTCCGACCGGGTCCCGGTGGCGGACAACCGCAACGAGTTCCACGTGGTGCCGGACCGCGCCCGGCCGATGGACTACGAGGTGTACAGCGTCGCCCTGGCCGAGGGCTTCGGCCAGGACAACGCGGTGGAGGCCGAATTTCGCCCGTTCTACACCTGCGTCGCCCAGGATCGCAGTGAGCACGGCACCTACTTCTCCGTGCGCCGCGAACCGCGCCGCCCCTCCGACAGCACGCTGCGCAAGGGCGCGCGTACCACCTACATCGGCTCCGAGGTGTTCCTCAGCCTGGTCGACCGCAACGAAGCCCCCTACGCCGGCACCCTGCGCCAGCTGGGCGTGCAGATGACGGTCAGCAACCGCGACCTGCCCATGCTGATGTCGGTCGGCAGCAGCCAGGACCTGATTCCGCTCGGCTCGCTGCCGGTCTCCGCGGTGCGCATCATCGAGGGACCGACCAAGCCACAGCCGGCGGCGCCCGAGGGCGAGCTGACCTGGCGCCTGATCAGCCAGCTGGGGCTCGGCTACCAGACCCTGACCGACCTGACGCCCGAACAGGGCGCCGAGGCCCTGCGCGAGCTGCTGACCCTGTACGGAGCCCTGGGCGACGCGGCCATCGCCCGCCAGGCGCGCGGCCTGCTCGGCGCCAGCCTGACGCCGGTCACCCGGCGCCTGCCCGGTCACGGCCCGCTGGCCTTCGGCCGTGGCGTCGCCATCGACCTGAAGGTCGACGAGGCCCAGTTTGCGGGCAGCAGCGCCTATCTGTTCGGCGCCGTGTTGGAGCGCTTCCTCGCTCGCCACGTCGGCCTCAACACCTTCATCGAAGTGCGCCTGGACAGCGCCCAGCGCGGCCGCATCGGCCAGTGGGCGCCGCGCTTCGGCACGAGGCCGGTGGCATGACCGGCACCACCGACTTCTGGCAGCGGCTCGGCGAGCGGCCCTACGACTTCGACCTGTTCGCCGCCCTGCGGCGCATCGAATCGCTGCACCCGCAGAGCCCGCGCCTGGGCCACTCGCAACGCCCGCAGCAGGACCCCATCCGCCTGGGCCAGGCGCCATCCACCTCCTTCGCCCCCGCCACCCTGGCCGGCCTGGACGAGCGCCGGGCGGCTGCCAAGCTGCGCATCTTCAGCTTCGGCCTGTTCGGGCCCAACGGCCCGCTGCCGCTGGCCCTGACCGAATACGCGATGGAGCGCGCCAACCACCACGGCGACGAGACCCTGTCGGCCTTCGCCGACATCTTCCATCACCGGCTGATCCAGCTGTTCTACCGCGCCTGGGCCTCGGCCCAATCGACGGTGAGCCTGGACCGCGACCAGGACGACAGCTTCACCCGCCACGTGGCGAGCCTCGTCCACCACGGCCTCGAATCCCAGCGCGAGCGCGACTCGGTGCCCGACCACGCGCGCTGGAACCACGCCGGCCACCTGGTCCGCCAGGTGCGCAACGCGGAAGGGCTGGAGCGCATCCTGGCCAACTTCTTCCGCATGCCCGCGCGGATCGAGGAGTTCGCCCGGCACTGGCTGCCCCTGCCGGACGACCAGCGCACCCGTCTCGGCGGCGCGAGCAACGCCCAACTGGGCGTCGACGCCGTGGCCGGGCAGGCCGTGCCGGACCGTCAGCACCGCTTTCGCATCCGCCTGGGCGCCATGGGCCTGGCCGACTACGAGAACCTGCTGCCCACCGGCCGCGGCCATCGGCAGTTGCTCGACTGGGCGCGCAGCTACATCGGCATCGAATACGCCTGGGACGTGCGCCTGGTCCTGCGCGCCGCCGAAGTGCCGCGGGTATCGCTCGGCGGCGTTACCCGCCTGGGCTGGACCAGCTGGCTCGGCGCCAGCGCCGCCACGCAGGACCGCGACGACCTGGTCCTCGACCCCGAACACATCGCCGCCACTACCCATTCATACCGTCCGCAGCGAACCGCGGGCTCCCCTTCATCCGAACCAACGAGGTCCCATCCATGAACCCCTTACGCATCCTCCACCGTCCCCTGCTCTGCGTGGCCCTGCTCGGCTTCACCCTGCCCGGCCACGCCAGCGTGGAGGCCGACATGGCCTTCGCCCTGGACAGCATCTGGCGCATGGAGCGCCCCTCCGTGTCCCTGGCGAGCGAGTCCTTCACCAGCAAGGTCTCCAAGACGGGCACGACGTACCAGGCGAAGGTGAACAACTCGCCCGTCTACCTGATGACCGGCGAAGAGTCGGCCAGCGTCGAGTTCGGCCGCAAGCGCTTCCCCGCCACCGAGAGCCCGTGGGGCGCCCTGCCGCGCCTGGACATGGAGCACGCCCGCCTGCTGGAACTGAGCACCCCGAAGAAGCGCTACTTCGCCTTCGTCGGCCAGGGCAAGGGCCTGTTCTCGGTCGGCGACTGGCAGCGCTACAGCTTCCTCCACGTCGTCGACGTCACCGCGCGCCACGCCCCGGTGTACTACCCGCTGTTCTCCGACGCCTACCTGGGCGAGCGCGTGCTCGGCCGCCTACCGGGTTCCCCGGTGCTGAACTTCGCCCGCCTGGTGCCGTCGAGCTGGTCCTCGCGGAACGAGCCCAGCGCCTACGAGGTGTCCCTCTACGCCCTCAACCCCAAGGGCCCGGAGCGCGTCATAGAGGAAGGCCGTCCCCTCGCCTACTCGCTGCAGCGCCAGGGCGGCACCTGGAAGATCGAGCGCATCCGCAAGACCCCGGTCACCGACGCCCAGGACCAGAACAAGCGCTCCTTCACCGCCCCGAACCTGACCGCCGTTTCGGCCCGCTGAGCAGACGACCATGAGCAACATCAGCCGCGCCGCCCTGTTCGGCAAACTCAACCCGATCCTGTACAAAGCCATCGAGGGCGCCACCGTCTTCTGCAAGCTGCGCGGCAACCCCTACGTGGAGCTGGCGCACTGGCTGCACCAGCTGTTGCAGCTGAACGACAGCGACCTGCACCGGATCGTCCGCCACTACGAGCTGGACGAGGCCCGCCTGAACAGCGACCTGGTGCGCGCGCTGGATCGCCTGCCGGCGGGCGCCACCGCCATCAGCGACCTCTCCGAGCACGTGGAAAACGCCGTCGAGCGCGGCTGGGTCTACGCGACGCTGCTGCTGCAGGAAGACCGGGTGCGCGGCGCCTCGCTGCTGCTCGGCATCCTCAAGACCACGCACCTGCGCAACGTGCTGGCCACCGTCAGCCGGGAGCTGGCCAATCTCGACGCCGACGCCCTGACCCGCGACCTGCCACGCCTGCTGCGCGGCTCGCCAGAGGACGACCTGGCCGCCAGCGACGGCAGCCATGTGGGCGGCGAGCCGGGCGAGGCCAGCGGCGCCCTGGCGCCAAGCGGCAAGCAGGACGCCCTCAGCCGCTTCGCCGTCGATCTCACCGCCCGGGCCGCCCAGGGCGAGATCGACCCGGTCACCGGGCGCGACGAGGAAATCCGCCAGATCACCGACATCCTCATCCGCCGCCGGCAGAACAACCCCCTGCTGGCGGGCGAGGCCGGGGTCGGCAAGACCGCCGTGGCCGAGGGCTTCGCCCTGCGCCTGGCCAGTGGCGACGTACCACCGCAGCTGCGCGGCGTGTCGCTGCTGATGCTCGACATCGGCCTGCTGCAGGCCGGCGCCAGCATGAAGGGCGAGTTCGAACAGCGCCTGCGCCAGGTGATCGACGAAGTCCAGGCCAGCCCCAAACCCATCATCCTGTTCATCGACGAGATCCACACCCTGATCGGCGCCGGTGGCGCGGCGGGCACCGGTGACGCCGCCAACCTGCTGAAGCCCGCGCTGGCGCGCGGCACCCTGCGCACCATCGGTGCCACCACTTGGAGCGAATACCGCCGCTACATCGAGAAGGACCCGGCCCTCACCCGCCGCTTCCAGGTGATCCAGGTGGGCGAACCCGACGAGCCGGCGGCCATCGGCATGGTCCGTGGCATCGCCGGCGCGCTGGAAAAGCACCACCGGATTCAGGTCCTCGACGAGGCCATCGCCGCGGCGGTGCGCCTGTCGCACCGCTACATCCCCGCCCGGCAGCTGCCGGACAAGGCCATCAGCCTGCTCGACACCGCCTGCGCGCGGGTCTCGGTCAGCCAGCACACGCTGCCCGCCGAGCTGGAGCAGTGCCAGCGGCGCATCGAGATGCTGGAGACGGAGCAGGCCATAATCGGGCGCGAAGGCGCCATCGGCCTGGACGTGGGCGAGCGCGAAGGCAAGTGCCTGGCGCAGCTGGATCAGGAACGCACCCGCCTGGCCCTGCTGCAAGGCCGCTGGGAAAGCGAACGTAGCGTCGCCGAACGCCTGCTGGAAGTGCGTGAGCAACTGCGTGCGGGCGACCTGGCGGACAGCGAGCGCGCCACCCTGCTGGCCGAGCATGCCGGGCTGCAGTCCGAGCTGGCGACGCTGCAGGGCGACTCGCCGCTGATCCTGCCGGCCGTCGACGAGGCCGCCGTGGCCTCGGTGGTCGCCGACTGGACCGGCATCCCGGTGGGACGCATGGTCCGCGACGAGATCGCCGCCGTGCTGGGCCTGGTGGACACCCTGGAGAAGCGGGTGATCGGCCAGCGCCACGGGCTCGAACTGATCGCCCGGCGTATCCAGACCGCCCGCGCGCACCTGGACAACCCGGACAAACCCATCGGCGTGTTCATGCTGGTCGGCCCCTCCGGCGTGGGCAAGACGGAAACCGCCCTCACCCTCGCCGAGACGCTCTACGGCGGCGAGCAGAACCTCATCACCATCAACATGAGCGAGTTCCAGGAGGCGCACACCGTCTCCAGCCTCAAGGGCGCGCCGCCGGGCTATGTCGGCTATGGCGAGGGCGGCCTGCTGACCGAGGCGGTCAGGCGCAAGCCCTACTCGGTGGTGCTGCTGGACGAAGTGGAAAAGGCCCACCCGGACGTGCACGAGCTGTTCTTCCAGGTGTTCGACAAGGGCTGGATGGAGGATGGCGAGGGACGCCAGATCGACTTCCGCAACACCGTGATCCTGCTCACCTCCAACGTCGGCACCGACCTGGTGATGAACCTGACCCGCGACCCGGAACTCGCCCCCGAGCCCGAGGCGCTGGCCACGGCCCTGCGCGAACCGCTGCTGCAGGTGTTCCCGCCGGCCTTCCTCGGCCGCCTGAACGTCATCCCCTACTACCCGCTCAGCGACGACACCCTGGCCAGCATCGTCCGCCTGCAGCTGGAGCGCATCCGCAAGCGCGTCGAGGAACGCCACGCCATCGCGTTCGCGTACAGCGACGCGGCGGTGGCGCTGGTCATCCGCCGCTGCACCGAGGTGGAATCGGGTGGACGGATGATCGACGCGATCCTCACCCAGACGGTGCTCCCGGTCATCAGCCGCCACTACCTGCAGAGCCTGGCCGACGGCGAGAAACTCGCCGATATCCGGCTCGACGCCAGCGAGGAGGATTTCGTCTACCACTTCGACGGGAAGCCATGACGAGCCCCCCTGGGTGTTCGTTCAAGCGCGCGAGCGCGGGCCATGTCCGCGATTCGCGAGCGGGAACACACCCAGGGGCCAGCAGCCAAGGCAACATTACGGCACTAGACTGCCACGATCCGACAACCACCACCCGCCCCCCTTACACGAGCCCGCCATGTCCGAACTGCTGCGTGAAGACGATGCCTTCTATGCCTTCCTCGATCATGTGATCGCCGTTGCCCGCGGCGAGGACATGCTCCCGAGCACCGACGAAGACGATGAGCCCGAACTGAGCGAAGCCGAACAAGCCCAGGCCGTGGCCCGCGCTCGCGAGCTGCTCGCCGCGCAGGCTCTGGCGCCCGACGACATGACTGCGCTGGACCGCCTGTTCCGCCTCTGGATGTGGCTGGACCGCCCCGACGCGGCACGCGCCGCCCTCGACGCCCATGAGGCGCGGGTGCTGGACGACCTCGCCCATGCCGAACGCCTGGAGGCCGCCGAGGCCTGCGCGCGCTGGCGCCTCAACGCCGCCACGCGCGAGGACGGCATGCCCGCCGCGCAACTGCAAGCACTGTTCGAGGCCGCCGCCGACGCCATCGGCGCCTGCCAGGCCCTGCCCGGGCACGACGACCGGAGCCTGCAGAGCTGGTACAGCCTGATGGACGACGCCCTGAGCGCGCGCCAGCCCGACACCTACGAGCGCGTCACCCGCGAAGTCCACGCCATCTACCTGCGCCAGCCCCATCGTCGGCACTGGCGCTGCTTCGACGAAGCCACGCTGCAACTACGCCTGGCTCTGACCAGCGAGCTGCGCGGAGATAAGGAAGGCGCCGCCGCCCTGGCGCGCAAGGCCGCCCAGACGCTGGCCACACCCGGCCCCGATCAGGTCGTCGAGGAAGATGACTGGTGGCGCCTGGCGCACGATCTGGTGCGCCTGGCGCCCGACACCCTGGCGCAGGTATGCGAGGGTGCCCAGCTGGCACTGGGCCAGGACGCCAGCCCCGCGCTGCGGCGCAACCAGACCGTCAAGCTCGCGCGCCTGACCGCCAGAGTGCAATGGGCGCAGGGCGACTACGTCGCCGCATTGGCAAGCGCGCAACAGGGGCGCTTCATGCTGGTCCAGGACGAGGACGACAGCTTTGCCATCACGCGGCTGAACTGGCTGATGGAAGCCGGTCAGAAGGAACAGGCCGCCCAGTTGGCACTGGAGACCTGCTGGCATTCGCGCCAAATCTCAAGCCCCCGCGCCATCGAACTGGCCCTGCAGCAGCTCCGCACCGAAACCAGCCACGCCGACCTTTGGACGCTGGCCCTGGCCGCCGCCGCAGTGCATGAGAAAGAACTGAGCGAAGACGATCTGCACGCGCTGGGCCACGCCACCGTGGCCGAAGCGCAGCATCACCTGTTGGATCGAGCACGCTCCCTGCTGCCCGGCCACCTCATGCCCGACGTGCTGCAAGGCCTGCTGCTGGTCAATCAGGGCCGGCACGAACAGGCCCTGCCACTGCTGGAGCGCTTGCTGGAGCGACCCGACTTGGCCAACTACAGCCTGGTCAGCCAGCTCTGGTACACGCGCATGCGCGTGCTGGGCGCCGAGCAGGGCCTGCAGCAACGCTTCGTCGAGACCGGCGCGGGCGACTGGAGCTACGCCATGGGCGTGATCCTGTCCACGCCCAACGAGGTGATGGACAGCATCGAGCTGCCCGCTGAGCGGCGCAGCGGCTTTCCGCGCGATGCCCTCACCGCACTGTCCACGCGCTACTACGAACTCGCGCTGGCGCAGTTCGAGGCCTTCATCGCTACCGGCGAAGGCAATACGCGCGACGGTGACATCCACACCTACTCGATGAACTGCAACAACCTGGCGATCCGCTACCGTGATGCATCGCGCGCCGAAGAGGCTCTGGCCCTGCACCAGAAAGGTCTGGCTTCCAGCCCCTTCGCCCAACACATGCACGGCGTGGTGACCTGCCTGGACAACCTGGAGCGCTACCCCGAATACATCAACGCGGCCGAACAGTTCTGGCACTTCGCGCTGGAGCACAACTACGCCTGCCATGACCCCAGCGACTATTTCGGCAGCGTGGCCTGGGCGTTGCAGCATCTCGATCGCGCGCACGAGATCGAAATCTGGCTGGATCGCCTGCGCCAGTGGCGCGGCATGCTGAATCAGAGCGACCTGCAAGCCCAGCAGCCAAGGCTGCTGGGCTCAGAGGCCGCCATGCTCGACTATCTGTACCGCAGCAAGCCCGAGGACACCCTCGCTCGCATGCTGGCCATCCACCCCGAACTCATGCGCATCGGTCGTGCCTGGGGCCTGCGCCGTCTGGGCGACGGGCTGCTCAAGGCAGGCCAGGCGCAAACAGCACTGGAAACCTATGAACGCGCCGTCGCGGTCTTCAATCCTGACTGGAACGGCAAAAACGAGCGCGACAACGCCCTGAAGGGCATCGACAAGGCCAAGGCCGCCATCCGCAAGCAGAAGCCGTTCTGGCGTCGATGGTTCTGACATGATCCCAGCCCTGCCCAACGACCACGGTAGCGCCGCGCAGGCCTACGGCGCGCGCGACGTCGCCAACGCCACCCAGATCAAGGCCGCGATCGCCGCACGCAGCACCGCACGCGGCGACAGCGCCGAGATCGGCGCGTGGATGAGCAGCCATTTCTTCCGCTTCGTCATCGGCAATCTGAGCGCCGAGCCACCGGCCATGGTGGTGCTGGACAGCCTGGAAGTGGCCCGGCAGAAACTGGGCAACACCCTCCCCGCCTGGATCGACCAGCGCCTGAACGGACACCGCAAGAGCGACGCGCCCCACGCCACCCTCTGGTGGATCGATCCGGAGTCGCCCACCGTACGCGACGTGGAGCAGCGCCTGCTGGAGTTCCTCTCCACCCGCGCGGGCACGGCACTGGCCGGCAAGCTCCAGCGGGTCAATGCGCTGCAGGCGCTGGCGCAGTGGGAGCAGGAACACCGGATGTTCGAGGCGCGCCAGCTGGCCGGCTGGCGCGAGCACCGGCCCGACGCCGTGCGCACGCTCTGGCTCGCGCCCAACGACGCCGGCGAGTTCGTTGAATTCCTGCCCGACTCGCCCCATCTGCGCGAGGAGCTGGCCTTCGAGAGCCAGTGCATGCGCCATTGCGTGGGCCAGTTCGGCAACCGCCGCAAGCTGGTCGGCGGCTATGGCGAACACTACGCCGCCTCGTGCGAACAAGGACGCATGCGCCTGTTCAGCTACCGCACCGGCCAATCCCAGCCGCGTATCACCATCAGCGCCCTGGTGCGGCCCGATGGCCTGCTCGAGATCGAGCAGATCAAGGGCAAGCAGAACCGCCCGCCCGTGGATAAGTATCACCTCGACGTGCTGGCCTTCCTGCAATCGCTGCCTACCACGGAGAGCACGCCGCCCGACGCGCTGGCCATCGACCTGGTGCGCCTGCCCGGCGGCTGGACGCGCGTGGCCGAGATTACCGAGGAAGCCGACCAACTGGCCCTGTTCACGCGCCACCCGGACAAGCTGGCGCGGGTCGCCGCGCCCAGCGCGCTGGTGCAATGGCTGAGCCTGGCACGCACGCCCCACCAGGTGCATGCGCCCGCCGACAGCGCCCTGGCCGCTGCCCAGGCGCTGGCCGGCATCGCACCCGCCGCTCGGCCCTCGCAAGAAGACCAGGGGGCCGCGGCATGAACATCATCCTGGGCGCGGTGTTCTTCTGGCTGTCCTACTGGCTGCTGAGCCGATTCTTCAGATGGCTGCTGTCGCCCTGGCGCCGTCGCCAGGCGGCGCGGCGCAAGGCCGGTCGCGTGCGCGACTACCGCCTCTCGCCCGAACAGAACCATGCGCTCGCCCTCGCCCACCCCATGGCCTTCCACACCCTGGACGGCGGTTTTGCCGACCGTCCCATGGTGAAGCTCGGGGACGATCTGGCGCAGAAGCTGCGCCCGCTCACGCTGCATCACTTCGGCCTGCGCACCGATCTGGCGGAGTCGGATATCCACCAGCAACTGCCGCACCTGGTGAAGACCCGCTGGTTCAGCCTCGATCTGGATCAACTCGCCCCCGCCGACCAGCCACGCGACGCCATGGCCTTCGCCTGCGCGCGTATCGCATTCTTCGTGCGCAGCGCCGCCCTGCTGGGCTGGCTGCCGCCCGAGCTGCAATGGCAGGTGCTGCACCTCAACGCCGCGCGTGCCAGCGCCTGCTTCGGCAGCTGGGCCGACTTCGCCCAGGCCTACGCGCGTGGCCGCCAGCAATGGGTCAACGCCGGCCGCGGCGACAGCCTGGGCCAGCGCATCCAGGAGGCCGAGCAGGCCAGATGGCTCAGGTCCCGCTGGCACCCCTGGGGCAAATGGCGCTGGATCGGCCAGCAGCGCTGATCCGCTACACGACCGGTTCGTCCCGAGCGAATTGCTTCTCGATTCGTCTGTCTTGATCCAGAGCAACCCCCCCGCCCGGCCATCGCCTAGGATGGCCGGCATGAAAACGACCGGGAGCCAAGCGACGTCGCCACAGAGCGATCACCCGGCGTACAACGAATCGCCATGCCAGGCGTGCGAACCCCGAGCCCATTCACAGGAGGTTTGCATGAGCACCACATCGTCCGCCATCTGCGCCGCCGCCGACGCCCTGCAGGGGCTGGTCGGCTTCAACGCCAAGAGCGGCGCCCACATCGTCCGCTTCAGCGAGGACTCGTTCGGCCTCGACGTGCCTGAGAACACCATCCAGCCCTGCGCCGAATTCGTCTGGCAGCCGCTCAAGGGCGAGCTGATGACCCTCAGCCGCGAACGCCTGGGGCTGCTGCTGGAGCAGCGCATCGACGACCGCCTCAACATCTCCGAGCCCTTGCGCGTCTACCTTCGCCGCAGCGACCTGCCGGAGATCATCGCCGAACGTCGCAAGGCCTGAGGTCGGCTAATGGCCGCGGGGCTGGCATAATCGGCGACGCTCGCGATTCGAAAGGATTTCAATCGATGCCATTGTGGCGCCTGCCCTGGCTGCTACCCCTGCTGCTCATCGCCTGTGCCTGCCCGGCGGCGGACGAGGTGGTGCGCTATCCGCGCGCCATGGCCGGCGGCGACTTCCGCCCGGCCTATCCGCTGGCGCAACTGCAGCTGGCGCTGGACAAGGCCGGCAGCCCCCTGCGCATCGTCCCCTCCGACTACGCCATGGAGCAGGACCGCGCGCTGCTCAACCTGGAGCAGGACAAGGTGGTCGACGTGGTCTGGACCATGACCAGCCGCGAGCGCGAACGGCGCCTGCTGCCCGTGCGCATTCCCCTCGACCGCGGCCTGTACGGCTGGCGCATCGCCCTGGTGCGCGACGACAGCAGGCAGATGCTGGCGGACGTACACGACCTGGCCGGGCTGAGCCACTGGCGCGCCGGCCAGGGCCACGACTGGCCGGACACCGGCATCCTGCGCAGCCACGGCCTGAAGGTGGAGACCAGTTCCAGCTACGCGAGCCTGTTCCGCATGCTCCGCGCCGGCCGCTTCGACTACTTCCCGCGCGCCGTGCTGGAAGCGCGCGGCGAACTGCAGCACACCACCGCGCAAGGGCTGGTGCTGGACGAGCACCTGGCGCTGCGCTACCCCGCGGCAATGTATTTCTTCTTCTCGCCGCACAATCCGCAACTGGCGGAAACCGTGCGCCAGGGCCTGGAGGCCGCCCTGGCCGACGGCTCCTTCGAGCAGCTCTTCCAGCAATACCACAGCGCCGACCTGCGGGACGCGGGGATGGAGCGGCGCCGGGTCATCGAGCTGAACAATCCGCTCCTGCCGGCGGAAACGCCGCTGCAGCGCAGCGAACTGTGGTACCGCCCCTGATCAATCGCCGGGCAGATTGCCTCTCAGCGCGTTGCGACTGTGGGCGCCGAAGTGACGGAACAGCTCGACCAGCATCCGCTCCAGCTCGGGGTCGGCGTCTACCGGCTGCAGCACGTTGCCCTCGCTGAAACCCTTCGCCACCGTGCCTCGCTGCGCCGCGACCCTGGCCATCCACTCGCCGATCAGCGCATCCAGTTCGTCGGCGCGGGCGTTGGACTCGGCCGCCACCACCCCGGCCGCGTAGTCCTCGTCGAAAGCCGGGTAATCCCCGTCCGCGTCGCGCTCGCCGTAGGCCAGCAGTAGCGGGTGGCGGGCCTCGCCCTCGTTCAGCAACGCCTGCATGCGGTCGAACTGGTACTGCTCGATGGCCATGTGGCGGTCGGCGACGCGCTGGATGGCGGCCTCGCGGTCCTCCGGGAAGCCGACCTGCTCCTTGGCCGCGATCAGCACCATGCCGGCGGTGCTCACCCCGGGCAGCACACTAGCGTGGTAGGGCTGGGTCAGGTCCTGCAGGTAGTGCATGGCCCAGCCGAGGAAACGGTAGCCCCAGTAGGGATGGCCGCTGGCGAAGGCCAGGCGGGCCAGCCCGCTGTACTGGTAGACCCGCCAGTGGGGCAGCGTCTGCGCCAGGTAGGGCGCGGCGGCGAAGATCAGGGCGGACTCGTGGTAGTAGCCGATATGGAAGGGAGCCTGGGAGGAATACTCGAAACGGGCGTCGCCGAATGGCTGCGGGCCGAAGTTGTAGCGCTGGCCGGCCTGCCCCGGATTGTCGCTGAACAGGTTGATGTCGTGGCCGTAGTCCGGCTCGTCCGCCGCGCTGGCCAGTACCTGCAACGCCGCGACCCGCTCGCCCGGCTGCAGCGCCAGGTAGCGCCAGTGGGTCCAGGGGCCGACCTTGTGGAACACCAGCACCTCCTCGCCCCGCAGCAGCGGCCGGCCACCGGACGCCTGCCCCGGCAGCTGCTGGATGAAGCTGGCCAGCCGGATTTCCGGGTTGATGCGCAGGGCGGCGAGGAACGCGGCGCGACGGTCGCCTGCCGCGTCCGCCTGCCAGCGCAGCTCGTCCGGGCGCGGCGGATAGTAGGAGAAATGCTCGCGGGCATGGCGCTCCTGCTCATCCAGCAGGCGCTCGATGGCCGCGGCCTGGTCGTCGAGGAAGCTCTCCAGCGGTTCCACCGTCACCTCCTGACGCAGCTCCGGCACCTCGCGCAGAGCCAGCAGGCTGCCCAGCGAGTGGTTGGACCAGGCCAGGGCGTGGGTGGAAAGGCCGGCCAGCAGGCCGGCACCAAACAACAGGGCAAGGGACTTCACAGGCACTCCGGGTCTCAGCGACAGTCGGCCAAGGCTACCGCCGGCGCGCCGGCGAAGCACTGTCAGGGCGCGACAGCCGCACTCACCGATCGGGCTTCAGTAGTCGGCGTAGCGCTGCTCGATCTGCAGGTACTGGCCGCTGGCACGGATCAGCGCCAGGCCGCGGTCGAAACGCTCGGCCTGCTCCTTCAGACGAAAACCGACGCTGTAGGCCGTCGGCGGGAACAGCAGGTACTGGGTCACCGGCTGGGTCGTGTCGACCTGATCGGCGACCTCGCGGTTGAAGTAGCGCAGGATGCGCGGATCGCCCACCGCGACCTCGACACGCCCGCTGTACAGCAGGCGGTTGCGGTTGATCTGCAGGGCCTCCTCCCGGTAGCGGGGATTGGCCTCGGCCATGGCCTGGAACTCCGGCCCCAGCAGGTGACGGGCGCGCTGGAAGGCGCTGATCGAATAGTGGCCAAGGTCGGCGATGCCGGTGATCCGGTAGCCCCTCGACGACAGCGCCAGGGCGACGTTCTGGCAGTGGATATACGGCTGCGAGTAGTACGCCCGGACCCCGCTGAAGGCGTTGGTGGTGGCGATGCCATCCAGCTCGCCGCGCACGATGGCCAGGTGCAGCCGCTCCATGGGCGCGTAGCGCGCATCCAGCTCGTAGCCGGCGGCGCTCACGGCGGCGGCCACGATGTCGTATTCCAGGCCGCGGCTCTCGTTCTCGAACACGTAGGGCGGCTTGTGCGTGCCGAAGCCGATGCGCAGGGACTCCGCCATCACGGCCGGCGCCAGCAGCATCCACAACCACGGCCAGGCGCGTGAAGGCATGGGGTTCCCCTTGGTCAATCGGCCAAGCATAGGGCCTGGCGAGGGGGCCGCGCCATCACCCGCGCGTATGCCGGGCGATTCATCCCACGGCGGCGTCTTGGGTCTAGACTCAGCGCTCTCAGACGATGGAGAACCGCCATGCTCAAAGCCGAATACCAACACCGCGGCAAGGTTCCGCAGGACGTGATCGAAGCGGTCCCGCTGGAGCTGCCGCCGCTGGCCGACGGCCAGGCACTGATCAAGGTGCTGGCCGCGCCGATCAACCCGTCCGACGTGCTCACCCTGACCGGCGAGTACGGCATCCTGCCACCGCTGCCGGCCATCGGCGGCAACGAGGGCGTCGGCCGCGTCGAGCAGCTGGGCGAAGGCGTGAGCAACGTCAAGGTCGGCCAGACCGTGCTGCTGCCGGTCGGCAGCGGCACTTGGGTGACCCACCTGCAGGCCCCCGCCGCCAAACTGATCCCGCTGCCGGACGCCGACCCGCAGCAGCTGGCGATGATGACCATCAACCCGCCGACCGCCTCGCTGCTGCTGAGCCAGTTCGTCGACCTGCAGCCGGGCGACTGGGTGATCCAGAACGCCGCCAACTCCGGTGTCGGCGGCTACCTGATCCAGCTGGCCAAGCTGCGCGGCTTCAAGACCATCAACGTGGTGCGCCGCGAGGCGGCCGTGGCCGGCCTCAAGGCCGAGGGCGGAGACGTGGTGCTGGTGGACGGCCCCGACCTGCACAAGCGCGTGCGTGAGGCCACCGGTGGCGCCAAGGTGATGCTCGGCATCGACGCCGTCGGCGGCGCCGCCACCGACCACGTGGCGTCCTGCCTGAGCGAGGGCGGCACCCTGGTGAACTACGGTCTGATGAGCGGCGAGCCGTGCCAGGTATCGGCCTCCTCCTTCGTGTTCCGCGACGTCACCCTGCGCGGCTTCTGGCTGGCCAAATGGTTCCAGAAGGCCACTCCGGCCGAGCAGATGAAGGTGTTCGGCGAGCTGACCCAGCTGATCGCCAGCGGCAAGCTCAAGGCACGCATCGCCGCCACCTACAAGGTCGACCAGATCAAGGAAGCAGTGGCCGCAGCCGCCAGCGGCGAACGCGACGGCAAGATTCTGATCGTGCCCTGAGTCTCGATCTACACAGGGTGCGCCATGCGCACCCGATGGAGCACAGAGGGTTGGTGGTGGCATGGCCTGGACGGCCCCGCGCACCCTACTGGCGCCGCTGCCAACTCCGTTACTTGGAGCTACTGGATTTCGGGCAACTTCTTGAGCACTTTATTCACATCAAATGGCTCTGTACCGAATATGCCCTCTAGATGTCGGCGGGCAGGCTCGGCAAGCTTGAGATATTCAAGCTCTATTTCGAGATAATCGGCGCTAGGAAATGCAAGTTTTGAAAGGGCTTCGAGAATGTTGGCCGAGGGTTTTCCATACGCCTCATGAATACGCTCTTTCAGCGCCACCGCAAAAACAAGCTCCTTGAGCGCCGGCTCGCTACACGCATATCCATTACGAAGACTCAGGTAGAACAGCGCGTTCAGCAACTCGTTGCGCGACAGATTCAGCCCCCTGACATCTTCGAATGAAACCGAAATGTCAGCTGCTTCCCTCTTATCACTGCAAGTATCGGCGGCATCTCCCAACTCGATGAGTTTCCCTGCTACATCAGCATCTAACTTGGCCATCACCTCTTGGTTAGCGAAGGTAAGCGTAGAAATTAAAACCCCAAGAGCCAGGAAAAGACCGACCGACTTACTTGCAACCACGGGCAATACCCTCCAGAGCTTGGCAAGCTTCCGATATTAACCGTGTCCTGATTGCGTCGAGCACTAACGATGGGCATCAAAACGCCAATCCATGCAAGGTGCGCGATGCGTGATGAATCGCGCAGTTCCGCCGCTGGCACGCCGTTATTGGAACACTTGCCTAGGCCAGGCCTATTGAATTTCAGGCAGTTTCTTAAGTACACCAATGGCATCGAATGGCTCTGTGCCAAATATGCTCTCCAAGTGTCGACGGGCAGGCTCG
This sequence comes from Pseudomonas paralcaligenes, assembly GCF_019655855.1. Classification (GTDB taxonomy): domain Bacteria; phylum Pseudomonadota; class Gammaproteobacteria; order Pseudomonadales; family Pseudomonadaceae; genus Aquipseudomonas; species Aquipseudomonas paralcaligenes. The sequence goes on from NZ_BPFX01000007.1 coordinate 119,121, forward strand.
GCGAGCTGGAGATATTCGAGTTCCAATTCTAAATACTCAGAACTAGGAAACGCAAGTTTTGAAAGGACCTCGAGAATATTGGCCGAGGGTTTTCCATACGTCTCGTGAATACGCTCTTTCAGCGCTACCGCGAAGACAAGTTCTTTAAGCGCCGGCTCGCTGCATGTATACCAATTGCGGTAACTCAGGTAGAAAATCGCATTCAGAAGCTCGTCGCGCGACAGATCCAACCCTTTGACATCCTCGAATGAAACCGGAATGTCAGTCACATCGCGCTTATCGTTGCAAACCCCGGCCATGCTTTCAAGCTTGACCAACTTATCTGCTGCATCAGCATCTAACTTGGCCATCACCTCTTGGTTAGCGAAGGCAAGCGTAGAAATTGAAACTCCAAGAGCCAGGAGAAGGCCGGCCGACTTACTTGCAACCACTAGCAATACCCTCCCAGAAGCTGGCCAGCTTACGATCGTTTGCCTTGACATAATGAAGACTCATCAGCATGGCCTCCTTCTCTATAGCTCCTCGAACAACTTCAGGAATGGCGCCAACTGCTTGCTTATACAAGCCCCAGTCAGCCTGAGTAATATTATACGAGGCCGTAGGAAGATTACTCTTGGTAAAAATGCTCGACACCATGCCCACCGATAAAGCCGTAGAGAGATATGCCGAGAACTCCTTCCTCTGATTTATTTTGGCAAGAGCTTCTTTGCTCTTCTCATCGAACACCAATCCTTGGACAGGCTCACAAAGCGCCATAAAAACTCCATAACCACCGATCAATCGAGATGAGAATAATAACTTCCAGATCTGCAGGAGTAAGGGACTTAGCTCTCAAAAACCAGGCCTTTCTTCCTGCCTCCAAGCCGAGAAATCGAAGAGCAGTAGAAAGACTGATCCCTGTTTCACTCGCCCATAATCATCATTTGAATGGCCAGTCCAACCGGACCGCTATTGGCATCGCTATGAGCGCAGCGAGTCCCAACTATTACTCCGCCACCGGCTTCTTGCGCTTCAGCGGGGCCAGGCCGTCCTGGCTGACCAGGCCGGACGGCGCCTTGGGAGCGTTGGGTCGGCGCTTGGGCGCGGCCTTGGTGGCCGTTTTCTTGGCGGCGTCCTTCTTGTCGGTCTTTTTCTTCTTGACGCCGGCGGCCTTGCCGGAGGCCTTGACGTTCTTCGGGCCCTGGTAGCTGCCCTTCAGTTCCTTGATGGTACGGCGCTCAAAACGCTGCTTAAGGTAGCGCTCGATGCTCGACATCAGGTTCCAGTCGTTATGGCAGATCAGCGACACCGCCAGGCCATCCGCGCCGGCGCGACCGGTACGGCCGATACGGTGCACGTACTCGTCGCCGGAGCGCGGCATGTCGAAGTTGATCACCAGGTCCAGGCCCTCGATATCCAGGCCGCGGGCCGCCACGTCGGTGGCCACCAGCACCTTGGTGCCGCCCTGCTTGAGGCGGTCGATGGCCAGCTTGCGATCCTTCTGGTCCTTGTCGCCGTGGAGCACGAAGGCCTTGTAGTCGGCCGCCACCAGATGTCCGTAGAGGCGGTCGGCCTGCGCCCGGGTGTTGGTGAAGACGATCGCCTTGCGGTAGGTCTCGTTGCTCAGCAGCCAGTGCACCAGACGCTCCTTGTGGCCCGGGTCGTCGGCGGTGATGATCTGCTGGACAGTGGTCTCGCTCAGTTGATCGACGCTGTTGAGCTTGAGGTGCACCGGTTCGCGCAGCACCTTGGCGATCATCTCGCGCAGCACCTTGCCGCCGCCGGTGGCGGAGAACAGCAGGGTCTGCTGGCGGTTGGCGCATTCGTGGGTGATCCGCTCGATATCCTCGGCGAAGCCCATGTCGAGCATGCGGTCGGCCTCGTCCAGCACTAGCACCTCGACGCCATTTAGTTTCAGGCTGCCGGCGTTGAGATGCTCCAGCAGACGGCCGGGGGTGGCGATCAGCAGGTCCGGCTGGCGGCGCAGCATGGCCGCCTGTTCCTTGAAGTCCTCGCCGCCGGTGACCAGGGTGCCGCGCAGGAAGGTGAACTGGGAGAAGCGCTCGACTTCCTTGAGGATCTGCTGGGCCAGCTCGCGGGTCGGCAGCAGGATCAGCGAACGCACATCGGTGCGCTGTTTCGAACTGGCATCACCGAGCAGACGATTGAGCAGCGGCAGCAGGAAGGCCGCGGTCTTGCCGCTGCCGGTCTGCGCCGTCACCCGCAGGTCGCGCCCCTCCAGCGCCGGCGGAATGGCCGCCAGCTGCACCGGCGTCGGCTCGGTGAAGTTGAGCTCGGCGACGGCCTTGAGCAGGCGTTCATGCAGGGCGAATTGGGCGAACACGGGCATACCTCGGAATGGATCGGAAAACAGGCTGCATAGGTTAACGGTTCTGCCGAGCAAAAGCCCGACCGACGCGGCGGTTTGCCAGGCAATCGGGTAAAGCCCCATGCCGGCAGGAAATCCCGCCATTCCCGCGCAGACGGGAATCCATGGAGCTGGTCCTGGCCGCCTGTATCTGGGCCCCTGCCTATCTGGGTCCCTACCTTCGCGGGGATGACGTGCCGGGAGGTTTGCCAGGAGAGCGCCGCCTCGCATAAGATGCGAACAAATCTCAAATGCACTTATTTCCGGTACGCAGCTCGATGTCGACCCTCGACAAGTCCTATCGCCAGCAGGTGGAGCTGTACTACGCCGAGCACCACGGCTGGGTACGCGCCTGGCTCAACCGCAAGCTGGGCAACAGCAGCGACGCCGCCGATCTCGCCCATGACGTGTTCCTGCGCCTGCTGAGCAAGCCGCGCCGCTTCGACAGCGACAACCACGCCCGCGCCTACCTGAGCGCCATGTCGCGCCACGTGTGCGTCGACTTCTGGCGCCGCCGCCAGGTCGAGCAGGCCTGGCTGGAAGTGCTGACCAGCCGCCCGGAAGACTGTGCACCCTCCGAGGAACACCGCGCGCTGATCCTCGAGGCGCTGCAGCAGGTGCATGGCATGCTCGCCAGCCTGCCGGAGAAGGTCGCCGAAGCCTTCCTCCTCGCCCAGCTGCAGGGCCTCAACTACCGCTGCATCGGCCAGCGCCTGGGGGTTTCCGAACGCACCGTGACCAAGTACATGGCCCAGGCCATGTACCAGTGCCTGCTGCTGGAAGCCGAACTGGACGCGGTGCTGGACCGATGAGCGCAGCCCGTCCCGACCACGCCACCCTTCAGCAGGCCGCCCAGTGGTACGCCCAGCTCAGCGCCTCGCCGCCGGACCAGGCCATGCGCCAGGCCTGGCGGCAATGGCACGAAGAGAGCGACATGCACCGTCAGGCCTGGCAGTACGTGGAGCGCATCAGCCAGCGCTTCGCCCCCCTGCAGCAGGACGCCGAAACCGCCCTGCAGACCCTGGGCGGCGCACGCCGCAACGCGCGTTCGCGGCGCCAGGTGCTGGGCACGCTGGCGCTGCTCTCGGGTGGAGCGCTGCTTGGCTGGATCGGCCTCGGCAACGCCCAGCTGGGCCGTCCGCTGCTGGCGCTGCGCGCCGACTACCGCAGCCCGACCGGCGCGACCCGTCGCTTCGACCTGGCCGACGGCACACGCATTTGGCTGAACAGCGCCAGCGCCCTCGACGTCGACTACCAGGCCGGTCTGCGCCTGCTGCGTCTGCTCGACGGCGAGGTACTGATCGAAACCGCCAGGGACCCGCGGCCGCTGGTCGTGGAGACCGCCGAGGGACGCCTGCGGGCGCTGGGCACGCGCTTCAGCGTGGTCCAACACGCGAACCACACCCAGCTCAGCGTGTTCGACGGCGCGGTGGAAGTGCGCAGCGCCGATGGCGCAGCGCGGGTCTCGCGGGCCGGCCAGCAGTTGACCTTCGACCGCCAGCGGATCGGCGACAGCTCGCCGGCGAACGATCTGCGCCAGGGCTGGCGCGACGGCATGCTGCTGGCCAACGACATGCCGCTGGCGGACTTCGTGGCGGAGCTGACGCGCTACCGCCACGGCCACCTGGGTGTCGCGCCGGAGATCGCCGGGCTGCGCGTGATGGGCGCCTACCCGCTGCACGACACCGAGCAGGCCCTGGCCATGCTCGAAGGCGTGCTGCCGGTACGCGTGCGCTACACCCTGCCCTGGTGGGCCACCCTGGAGCCGCGCTGAGCACGGCGTGCCCGCTGGCACGCGAAATAATTGGCTATGTCCCAATTGAGTGTTGCCAAAGTGGCGGGCGAGCGCCGTGGGCCCGTGGGAGCGGCCTTGGCCGCGAAGCTCTTGCGTCAGCCCCTGTTCGCGGGCAAGCCCGCTCCCACAAGGGCTGAGCCCATCTACAACAGTTAACTCAGACATAGCCAAATAATTTCGACATCGCGCTTCCGGTTTTCCCTTCTCATCCGAATTAGCAGGTGACAACCGCTTTCTGCCAACCGGAAGATCAAGGAAAACCCATGTCACCACGCACTCCGCGCTTTTCGCTGCGCCCCCTGGCCCTAGCCGTTCCCCTGGCCCTGGCCGGCGGCCTCGGCCTGTTGCCCACCGCCGTCGCCCAGGCCGAACAGCGCCAGACCCTGAGCTACGACATTCCCGCCGGCCCGCTGACCAGCCAGCTCAACCGGTTCGCCGCGCAGAGCGGCATCTACCTGGCCGGCGACGGTGCCCTCACCGCAGGCAAGACCAGCCAGGCGCTGCGGGGCGAATACACGGTGGCCGACGGTCTGAACGCCCTGCTGGCGGGCACCGGCCTGGCCGCGATACAGGGCGAAGACGGCAGCTGGTCGCTGTACCCGATGGCGGAACAGAGTGGCGCGCTGGAACTGTCCGGCCTGAGCATCTCGGGCAAGGCGCCGGGCTCCATCACCGAAGGAACCGGCTCCTACGGCACCGGCTCGACCAGCAGCTCCACGCGCCTGAACCTGGCCCCCAGGGAAACGCCACAGTCGATTACGGTGGTTACCCGACAGCGCATCGAAGACCAGAGGCTCGACAACCTGCCCGATGCGCTGGACGCCACGACCGGTGTCATCGTCAAGCCCTTCTCGATGGGGGCCGATGCTCCGCAGGTCTGGGCCCGGGGCTCGACCATCAACAACTTCCAGATCGACGGCGTGCCGACCTCGTCTTCCCTGGCCAACTACCTGCAGAGCACCATCGCCTATGACCGCATCGAGGTCGTCCGGGGCGCGACCGGCATGATGAATGGCGTAGGCAGCCCATCAGCGACCATCAACATGATTCGCAAACGTCCCACATTCGACCCACAGGCCTCGGTCAGCGTCGAGGCCGGCACCTGGGATCGCTACGGCACCGGCATCGATATATCCGGTTCCCTGACCGAATCCGGGAACATACGCGGCAGGCTCGCGGCGGACTACAAGACCCAGCATGCCTGGACGGACAACTACGAGCAGGAGAACACGGCGCTCTACGGCATCGGCGAGATCGATCTCACGGAAAACACGTTGCTGTCCCTGGGGTTCAACCACATCAAACGCTACACGGACTCAGCAACCCGGCTATTCCCCATTGTCGATATCAATGGCCGCAGGATTTCCACCGATCCATCCGATAACGACTCGCCCGACTGGTCCTACTACGACCATACGCTGAGTAGCGCATTCGCCTCGGTCGAACACCGGTTCGACGGAGGCTGGAGCCTGAAAAGCGAGCTGACCTACTCGAAGTATCACTATGATGCGTTTGTCTCGGCCTTCATGGGCAACGTCGACCTGTCGACCGGCACCGGCGGCAGGGTTCAATCCAGCCACTGGGGTGGGACCGCCGATCAGCACAGCCTCGACACCTACATCACCGGCCCGTTCTCGCTGCTGGGGCGCGAGCATGAACTCATCACCGGCGTAACGCTTGCGACGCTGGAGGCAACCAACCCCAGCTATGCCCAGACTACGCCGACCCACTACATCCCCAATTTCTGGGATTGGTCGAAGACAAGCCCTGTACCGGCTTTCCGCAGGACCGGGGAAACCGAGTTGCATGAGTACCAGTACAGCGCCTACTTGAGCTTGCGCTTCAGCCTCACCGACGACACGCGCCTGATCCTCGGTAGCCGTGTCACGGACTGGAAACAGAACCGCGACACGCACAACACCGTAACGGATGCCAAGGAGAAAACCAGGAGCCGGGAGAGCGGTGTATTCGTTCCTTATGTCGGCGTGACCCACGATCTGGACGACACATGGACGCTGTATGCCAGCTACACGAAAATCTTCAATCCCCAGCCTTACTACATCCGGGATATCAATGATCAGGCCTTGCCACCGGAAGAAGGCACCAGCTACGAGGCGGGTATCAAGGCGGGCTTCAATGAAGGACGTCTGAACGCCAGCCTCGCGCTGTTCAAGACCGAGCAGGACAGCCTGGCCGTATGGGACGGCGCGACCCGTAGCTATTCCCTGGAAAACGGTACCGACACAGAGGGTGTCGAGCTTGAGTTCAATGGCGAGCTTGCCGAGGGGTGGAACCTCAGTAGTGGTTATGTCTACAGCGTCACCCGCAACGCAGAGGACCAACGTATCGTCCCCCGCGCGCCACGGCACAGCCTCAAGACGTTTACCACCTACCGCCTGCCCGGCGCTCTGGACAAGCTCACGGTTGGCGGAGGCTTCAACTGGGAAAGCAAGACCGGCGACAACCTCAAGGTCTACACCCAGGAGAGCTATGCGCTGTTCAGCCTCATGGGGCGTTATGACATCAACCAGAACCTCTCCATCACAACGAACGTCAACAACCTGTTCAACAAGGAGTATTACGTCGCAACCAATGGTTACTGGGGCGTCCACGGCGCTCCACGTAACGTCATGACGTCGCTGAAGTACAGTTTCTGATCCATCAGCGACCGAAGCGCCGTGCGCCGACAGGTGCGCACGGCGCGCCCTCCACATACGTGCGGGCCGCCTCTTGTCAGCCGGTCACGCACACGGCACCTCATCTCTGTACAATGCGCGCCGCCGCCCAATCCCGGGCGCCATGGGTTCCCTAACCCCATCCATCAAAAAGGTGCCGTCATGACTCCGCTCTCCGAGCCGCGCCAGCGTCTGGCGCTGGCCGCCCTGATCGCTTTCCACATCCTCGTCATCGTCGCCAGCAACTACCTGGTGCAACTGCCGATCACCCTGTTCGGCTGGCATACCACTTGGGGCGCGTTCAGCTTTCCATTCATCTTCCTCGCCACCGACCTGACCGTGCGCCTGCTCGGCAAGGGCGCGGCGCGCCAGGTCATCGGCCGGGTGATGATTCCCGCCCTGCTGGTGTCCTACGGCGTCTCGATGCTGTTCCAGGAAGGCCGCTTCCAGGGGCTGGCCGCGCTGGGCCAGTTCAACGAGGTGGTGCTGCGGATTTCCGTCGCCAGCTTCCTCGCCTACGTGGTCGGCCAGCTGCTCGACATCCAGGTCTTCGACCGCCTGCGCCGCCTGAGCCAGTGGTGGGTCGCGCCGACCGGCGCCATCGTGGTCGGCAGCCTGGTGGACACCTTCGTGTTCTTCTCGGTGGCCTTCTGGCGCAGCGCCGACCCGTTCATGGCCGAGCACTGGGTGGAGATCGCCACCGTGGACTACGGCATCAAGCTGGCGGTCAGCCTGATGCTCTTCGTGCCGCTCTACGGCGTGCTGCTGAACGCCATCCTGCGACTACTGGCGGGCCGCCGCCCCGCCACTGCCTGAGACCGCAGCGCGGGCGTAGCCTGCGCGGGTACCGCCGCGGGTTACACCCGCCCTACTCTGGACTGCCTTTACGGCAGTGAAGGCGCACGCCGGCTCAAAGTTCACCTTACGAACTTTCTGAGCTGCCTATACGGCAGAGAACATGGGCGCCAAGCCCCGTAGGGCGGGTGAAACCCGCGTAAATGCCGCACCATGAGCGGCGCGCGGGTTTCACCCGCCCTACAGCGCCTTACTTCACCTCGAACGACAGGGTCGCCACATGGGTCACGCTGTCGTACGACTTGCCGTCCACCGTGGCCGAGCCGTTGATCTGCGCCGCGACTTCCAGCACGTAGCGTCCGGGGAACGGGGTGTCCAGGGTGACGCCACCGTCGGCACCGGGCTTCAGCACCTTGGTCCACTGGGCGCTGGTGTGCACGTTGACCTGGGAGGCGGACACCACGGTGCCCTTCCAGTGCAGCTTGAACACGTTGCCGCCGGGCGTAGTCGGCACCAGCTCCAGGTCGTTCTTCGCCGTCGTCTCGCTGCGGCCCTCGCGCGCTTCGAACAGGGTCAGCGTCTTGCCGTCGGCGCGCTTGGCCAGCATGCGCAGGTCGCCCGTCGCGCCGGCCAGGGCGAAGGTGTCGCCGGAAGCCGTCAGCGCCTGCAGGCGGCCGTCACCCAGGCGCTGCTGGGGCTCGGCCAGGGTGGCCAGGCTCAGGCGCTCGGTGGGCTGGTAGTCGCTGAGCACGGCCTTGGCCGAGGCGTCGGCGCCACGCTCGATCCAGAGGTATTCGGCCTGGGCCAGCGGCGCGGCACCGATCGCCAGCGCCAGCAGCAGCGCGCGGCGTGCAAGGGAAACGGACATGGGAACTCCTTGTGTGGGTGAAGAGGAAGGGCCGCCCGAGGGAGGCTCTGTAGATAAAGACGAACGAGCGCCGAAAACCCTGCACTCCGATTCACGTTTTTTACAGTCCTGGCAAGGATTTACCCATTCTTGACAGTACTTACCTCCGCCTTACCCACAGTCGACGGCATGCCCCCTATAGTGGCCACCTCCGAATCCGCCACGTAAACGTCCATGCCCAGACTACGCCCCCGCCACCTGATACCCGCCCTCGCCGCCCTGCTCATCGGCGGCTACGCCCTGAAGACCTGGCTGATTCCCGCGCCGGCCGGCGAAGGGCTGCTGACCGCCGAGGTGCGCAGCGCCGACATCGAGCAGACGGTGATCGCCACCGGCACGCTGGAGGCCTACAAGCAGGTCAGCGTCGGCGCCCAGGTGTCCGGGCAGATCACCAAGCTGCATGTCGACTTCGGCGACCAGGTCAAGCAGGGCGACCCCATCGCCGAGATCGACTCGATGACCCAGCAGAACGACCTGGCCAACGCCAAGGCCGCGCTCGCCAACGCCAAGGCCCAGCGCGCGGTGCAGGCGGCGGCGCTGAAGAAGGCCCAGCTGGCCTTCGCCCGGCAGAAGTCGATGCTGGCGCAGAACGCCACCTCGCGGGAGGACTACGAGACCGCCGAGGCCGACCTGGACACCGCCAGGGCCCAGGTCGCCGCCCTCGACGCGCAGATCCAGCAGGCGCAGATCCAGGCCTCCACCGCCGAGGTGGACCTGGGCTACACCCAGATCACCGCGCCCATCGACGGCACGGTGGTAGGCGTGGTGGTCAAGGAAGGCCAGACCGTCAACTCGGCGCAGTCGGCGCCGACCATCGTCAAGGTCGCCCAGCTCGACCGCATGACGGTGAAGGCGGAAATCTCCGAGGCCGACGTGGTCAACCTGAAGCCCGGCCTGCCGGTGTACTTCACCATCCTGGGCGAACCCGGCAAGCGCCACAGCGCGACCCTGCGCATGATCGAGCCGGCGCCCAGTTCCATCAACGACAACGACAGCTCCTCCAGCGCCTCGTCCGGCACCACCTCCACCGACACGGCCATCTACTACATCGCCGTGTTCGACGTGCCCAACCCCGATGGCAAGCTGCGCATCTCCATGACCACCGAGGTCAACATCGTCCTCGACAGCGTCAAGGACGCGCCGAGCATTCCGGTGTCCGCCCTGGGCAACACCACCCGCGACGGCCGCTACGTGGTCCAGGTGCTGGCCGGCAACGGCAAGGTCGAGCCCCGGCGCATCCGCATTGGCCTGGAAGACTCGATCAACGCCCAGGTGCTCGAAGGCCTGGAGGTCGGCGACAAGGTCGTGCTCGGCGACGCCGCCGCCGGTTCCACCACCACCATGCGCATGCGCGGCCCGATGAGGCTCTGACATGGCGCTTCTCGAACTGCGCGGCCTGCGCCGCGAATTCCCGGCCGGCGAACAGACCATCGCCGTGCTCAAGGACGTCGACCTGAGCATCGAGCAGGGCGAGATGGTCGCCATCATCGGCGCCTCCGGCTCGGGCAAGTCGACCCTGATGAACATCCTCGGCTGCCTCGACCGGCCGAGCGCCGGCACCTACCGCGTCGGCGGCCGCGAGACGGGCCGGCTCGACCCGGACGACCTGGCCGCCCTGCGCCGCGAATACTTCGGCTTCATCTTCCAGCGCTACCACCTGCTGGGCGACCTGGACGCCGTCGGCAACGTGGAGATTCCTGCCATCTACGCCGGCAAGGACGGCGCCAGCCGTCGCGAGCGCGCCGAGGGCCTGCTGCAGCGCCTGGGCCTGGGCGAGCGCCTGGGGCACAAGCCCAGTCAGCTCTCCGGCGGCCAGCAGCAGCGCGTCTCCATCGCCCGCGCGCTGATGAACGGCGGCCAGGTGATCCTCGCCGACGAACCCACCGGTGCCCTCGACAGCCACAGCGGCGAGGAGATGCTCAAGCTGCTGCGCGAGCTGCACGCCGCCGGCCACACGGTGATCATCGTCACCCACGACATGAAGGTGGCGGAAACCGCCGACCGCCTGATCGAGATCAGCGACGGCTGCATCATCGCCGACCGCCGCCTGCGTGGCGGCGACGATGCGCGCGCCCTCGACGAGCCCGCGCCGGCCCGCGAGGCGGGCGCCCTGCGCGCCGGCTTCGGCCAGTTCCGCGAGGCCTTCCGCATGGCCCTGCTGGCGATGCTCTCGCACAAGCTGCGCACCTTCCTGACCATGCTCGGCATCATCATCGGCATCGCCTCGGTGGTGTCGGTGGTCGCCCTCGGCCAGGGCTCGCAGCAGAAGATCCTGGAGAACATCAGCGCCATCGGCACCAACACCATCGACATCTACCCCGGCAAGGGCTTCGGCGACCGCCGCTCGGCGCGCATCCAGACCCTGGTGCCGGCCGATGCCGACGCGCTGGCCGGCCAGGACTTCGTCGACAGCGTCACCCCGTCGGTGTCCAGCAGCGGCACCCTGCGCTACCGCGAACAGGCGCTGAGCGTGTCCATGAGCGGGGTCGGCGAGCAGTTCTTCCGCGCCAAGGGCTACACCTTCGCCCAGGGCCGCGCGTTCGACACCAAGGCGGTGCGCGAGTCGGCGCAGAGCGCGGTGATCGACAGCAACACCTACCAGAAGCTGTTCGCCGGCAAGCAGGCGCTCGGCCAGGTGATCCTGCTCGGCAAGGTGCCGGTGCGCATCGTCGGCGTGCTCGACCCGATCCAGAGCAACTTCGGCGGCAGCGACCAGCTGCGCGTCTACCTGCCCTACACCGCAGTGATGAACCGCATGCTCGGCCAGTCGCACCTGGAGAGCATCACCGTGCGGGTGGACGACAGCGTCTCCAGCGACGCCGCCGAGCAGGGCATCATCCGCCTGCTCACCCGCCGCCACGGGGTGCAGGACTTCTTCGTGATGAACACCGACACCATCCGCCAGACCATCGAGAAGACCAGCCAGACCATGACCCTGCTGATCTCGGCCATCGCCCTGATCTCGCTGCTGGTCGGTGGCATCGGGGTGATGAACATCATGCTGGTGTCGGTCACCGAGCGGACCCGCGAGATCGGCGTGCGCATGGCGGTCGGCGCGCGGCAGAGCGACATCATGCGCCAGTTCCTGATCGAGGCGGTGCTGGTCTGCCTGATCGGTGGTGCCTTGGGCGTCATGGCCGCGCTGGCCTTCGGCGCGCTGTTCAGCCGCCTCACCAGCGAGTTCAGCCTGGTGTTCTCCGGCGCCTCCATCGTCGCCGCCTTCCTCTGCTCCACGGTCATCGGCCTGGTGTTCGGCTTCCTGCCGGCCCGCAACGCCGCTCGCCTGGACCCCGTCGACGCCCTTTCCCGAGAGTAGAACCGTGAAGCGATTCCCCCTCGCCACCCTGCCCCTGGCCCTCGCCCTGACCCTGTGCGGCTGCGGCTCGCTGATCTCCACACCGTACCAGCGCCCGGCGCTGGACATCCCGGCCAACTGGCAGCAGCTCGCCGAGGCCCAGGCCGGCAGCCACGCCGACTGGTGGAAGGGCTTCGGCGACCCGCAGCTGGACCGCCTGGTCGAACAGGCCCTGGCGAAGAACAACGAACTGGGCAGCGCGCTGCTCAACATCCGCCGCGCGCAACTGCAGGCGGGCCTGGCGCGCAGCGACCAGTGGCCGCAGGCCAGCAGCAGCTTCAGCGCCGACCGTACCCGCGCCCTGCGCGGCGAAGGCAGCACCTCGCACAGCTACTCGCTGACCGCCTCGGTGGGCTGGGAAGCCGACCTGTGGAACCGCCTGGGCAGCGCCACCGACGCCGCCGAACTGGAGGCCCTGGCCACCGAGCAGGACTACGCCGCCACCCGCCTGTCGCTGATCGGCACGGTCGCCACCCTCTACTGGCAGATCGCCTACCTCAACGAACGCCTCGCCGCCAGCGCCGCGAGCATCGACTATGCGCGCCAGACCCTGGCGCTGGTGCAGGCGCAGTACAACGCCGGGCGCGGCTCCTCGCTGGAACTGGCCGAGGCGCGGCAGAGCCTGGAAAGCCAGCTCGCCAGCGAGCTGGACCTGCGCCAGCAGCGGGTGGAGCAGCTCAACGCCCTGGCCGTGCTGTTCGACAGTGCCGCTCCGGTGGCGATGGACGAGCCCCGGCACCTGGCCCGCACCGACCTGCCCGAGGTAGAAGCGGACCTGCCGGCCTCGCTGCTGGCCCGCCGGCCGGACCTGCGCGCAGCCGAACTGCGCCTGCGCAGCACCCTGAAGAACGTCGACGCCACCCGCGCCAGCTACTATCCGGACCTCAGCCTGACCGGCACCCTCGGCTACTCCAGCGAGGCGCTCGGCAACCTGCTGCGCAACCCGGTCGGCGCGCTGGGAGCGGGCATCACCCTGCCGTTCCTGAAATGGCAGCAGATGCAGCTCGACATCGACGTCTCCGAGACCGACTACGCACTGGCCGTCAACGGCTTCCGCCAGACGCTCTACGAAGCCCTCGCCGACGTGGAGAACAACCTCGCCGGCCGCCGCCACTACGCCGAGCAGGAGGGTATGCGCGCCCGTGCCCTGGAAGCCGCCCGGGAAGCCGAGCGCATCTACCGCATCCGCTACCAGTCCGGCGCGGAGACGCTGCAGTCCTGGCTCGCCGCCCAGGAGACCCGGCGCAGCGCCGAGATCACCCTGGCGGAGAACCGTCTGAACCAGCTGCTCAACTACGTCACCCTCAGCCAGGCGCTGGGCGGCGATGCCCAGTCTCCCGACAGCCTGGAGGTCGAGCCGGCCGGCTGAGGGGGTACGGCGGGAAACTTCGACGCTGCGCTTGGCTCAAAACCTTACCGGTCGCCGACCAGACTGCGGGAAACGCCGATGAAACCCACCCTGATCTACCACGTGGCCGCCAGCCTGGACGGGTACATCGCGCGCCCCGACGGCAGCATCGACTGGCTGCACGGGATCGGCGACGACCCGGGCCATGCCGACTTCTATAAAAGCGTCGACGGCCTGCTGATGGGCCGCGCCACCTACGACGCGATCAACAGCCTGGAGGGCGACTGGCCCTATCCCGGCAAGGCCTGCCTGGTGCTCGCCCGCAACCCCATCGGCAGGTCTTCCTCCGGGGTGCAGGGCCGCCACTGCACCCCGGCCGAGGCGCTGGAGGAGCTGGCCGGACGGGGCTGCCAACGGGTCTGGCTGGTCGGCGGCGGCAGCCTGGCCGCCAACTGCCTAGCCGCCGGCCTGCTCGACGAACTGATCGTGAACGTGGTGCCCTACCTGCTCGGCGCCGGCATCCCCCTGTTCTCCACCGGCCTCGAACGCCCGCTGCGCCTGATCGGCGAGCGGCGCTTCGCCTGCGGGCTGGTGCAGCATCACTACCAGGTGCTCCCGGAAGCCGCGCTGGCGAGCTAGCCGAACCCGCCCCCACCTGCCCCCTCGCTCGCGCCACACTTGCCAAGCGGCCCGATCCCTGCCAAAACGCCGCCAACGAAACCTTCGCGAGCACAGCATGAGCGACGAACTGAAGATCGAAGACCTGCAACCCGGCACCGGCAAGGCCGCCGTCAAGGGCGCCCTGATCACCACCCACTACCGTGGCTGGCTGGAGGACGGCACCGAGTTCGACTCCTCCCATTCCCGCGGCAAGCCCTTCCAGTGCGTGATCGGCACACGCCGGGTGATCCAGGGCTGGGACCAAGGTCTGATGGGCATGCAGGTCGGCGGCAAGCGCAAGCTCTGGGTGCCGGCCCACCTGGGCTATGGCGAGCGCCAGGTAGGCGCGATTCCGCCGAATTCCAACCTGATCTTCGAGATCGAGCTGCTGGAAGTGCTGACCCGCGACGATTGAGCCGCCGACCACCGAGGACCACCCATGCGATTCACCACAGCCGCCCTGGCCCTGCTGCTGGGCGCCAGCCCGGCCGCCATGGCGCAGGCCGACCTGCGCGGCGCCGTCGATGCCGCCGTGCAGCCCGCCATGCGTCAGCACGATATTCCCGGCCTGGCGGTGGCCCTCCACCACCGGGGCGAGCGCCTGTACTTCACCTATGGCGTCGCCTCCCGCGAGAGCGGCCAGGCAGTGGACGAGCACACGCTGTTCGAGCTGGGCTCGGTGAGCAAGCTGTTCACCGCCACCCTGGGCGCCTACGCCCAGGCCGAAGGCCGCCTGAGCCTGGCGGACAAGGCCAGCGAACATCTGCCGGCCCTGCGCAGCAGCGCCTTCGACGCCATCAGCCTGCTCGACCTGGCCACCTACACACCCGGCGGCCTGCCGCTGCAGTTTCCGCAGGCGGTACAGAGCGAACGGCAGATGCTCGACTGGTACCGCGCCTGGCAGCCGGGCTATCCGCCCGGCAGCCAGCGCCTGTACTCCAATCCCAGCATCGGCCTGTTCGGCCACCTGGCCGCCGCCAGCCTGGGCGAACCCTTCGAGCGGCTGCTGGAGCGCCGCCTGTTCCCGCAGCTGGGCATGACGGAAAGCCATGTGCGGGTGCCTACGCAGCGAATGGCACGCTACGCCTGGGGCTACCGGGAGAACGAGCCGGTCCGCGTACAGCCCGGCCCGCTGGACGCCGAGGCCTACGGCGTGAAGTCCAGTGCCGCCGACATGCTGCGCTTCGTCGAGGCCAACCTTGATCCATCGCACCTGCCGGCCTCGCTGCGCCAGGCCATCACGACCACCCACCAAGGCTACTACCGGGTCGGCGACATGACCCAGGGCCTCGGCTGGGAACGCTACGACTACCCCATCGACCTGCAGCGGCTACAGGCCGGCAACTCATCGGAGATGGCGCTGCAGCCACATGCGCTCGAGCGCTTCGCCACACCGAGGCCGGCCGAGGGCGACGTGCTGCTGAACAAGACCGGCTCGACCAACGGCTTCGGCGCCTACGTGGTGGTATTGCCGGCCCGCGACACCGGCCTGGTGATCCTGGCGAACCGCAACTACCCGAACGCGGAGCGGGTGCGGATCGCCTTGCGGATACTCGCAGCGCTGGAGTGACGGGCCACCACCACGGAGCCCATCCGGGCTATGCGGGCCTGGACGCCACCCACTGCGGGATCAGCTGACCAGGCATCGGGCGCGCGACGAAATAGCCCTGAATCTGGTCGCAGCCCAGCTCCGCCAGCAAGTCGTACAGCGACGCCGACTCGACGCCTTCGGCGACCACCGTGTAGCCCACGCTCTGCGCCAGGTCGATGATCGACTCCACCACCGCCCGGTCCCTGGGGTTGGTCTGCACGTCGCGCATGAAGGACTGGTCCAGCTTGACCGTGGTCGCCGGCAGGTCGCGCAGGTAGGTCCAGTTGCTGTAGCCGGTGCCGAAATCGTCGATGGCCAGCTCGATGCCGAACTCCCTGATCCTGTGCAGGTTGCGCTTGGTCAGCTCGGGATTGGTCATCAGGGCACTCTCGGTGAACTCGAGTTCGAGCTGTTGCGGCCGGATGCCCTTCTCCTGCAGCAGCAGGATCAGCTCATCGACGAACTCGGAATCCGCCATGTCCGCCGCCGAGACGTTCAGCGACACGCACCAGTCGTGGCCGGCCGCCGACCACGCGGCCAGTTGGTCCAGCGCGCGGCGGGCCACCCACGAACTGATCTGGCGGATCAGCGGCGTCTTCTCGGCCAGCGGAATGAATTCGCCGGGGCCGACGAAGCCCAGCTCGGGATGCCGCCAGCGCAGCAGGGCCTCGACGGCGCACATCCTGCCCGTGGCCACGTCGACCCTGGGCTGGTACTCCAGGTAGAACTCCTCCTCCGCCCTGACCGCCTTGGACAGCGAGGTCAGCAGCGTGAAGGCGCGCACCTGGGCGTGGTCGAGCGCAGGTTCGAAATGGAACCAGCCCTTGCCGTTGCGCCGCGCATGGTCCGCGGTACTGACCAGGCAGCGCAGCCAGTCGTCGTTCCAGGCGCGGCCATGCAGGCCGAGCACGCCCAGCCCGGTGCGCGGCTGCAACGGGATGCCGGCGCACTCGATGGGCAGCTCGATCTCGCGGGCGAGGCGTTCGATGATCGCGGCGGTGTCTTCCCCCTCGGCCAGCAGGAAGCCGAAGCGGGTGGGGCTGATCTTGTACAGGCTGCGGCTGCCGATGACGCCCTGCAGCCGCTCCTTGAGCACCTTCATCACCTCGGCGGAGAACGGGTAGCCCAGCGACTTGACGATCTCGTTGAGAAAGGCCGGCGACACCATGTCGGCGGCGATCACCGTCACCGCCTCGTCGCGGCCCTTGTAGACCTCGACGTCCTTCTCGAACTTGATCCGGTTGAACAGGCCGATGGTGGCGTCGATGTAGTTGCTGCTGCGCAGGTCGCGGATGCGCAGCATGACCAGCGCCGCCAGCCGGCGCAGGGTGTCGCGCTGCGCGTCCGACAACGGAGGCCGCGGCACGGTGTCGATGATGCAGAACATACCCAGGATCACCCCATCCTCGGTGACCAGCGGCCAGCCGGCGTAGAAGCGGATGCCTGGGCTGCCGACCACCAGCGGATTGTCGCGGAAGCGACTGTCGGCCAGGGCGTCGCCGACCTCGAAGAAGCCGTTCGCCTCGACGGCAGTGGCGCAGAACGAGTCCAGCAGGGGCGTCTGGTCGCAGGCCATGCCGGACTGCGCGAGAAACCACTGCCGGCTGGCCTCCAGCACCGAGATCAGGGCGATGGGGACGGAAAAGTAGGAGGCCGCGAGGCCGATCAGTTCATCGAACAGGGCGTCCGAAACACCTTCGAAACAGGACAGAGCCGCTATTTCATGCTGCCGAAGGGGCGACTCCAGCTGTGACGACAGGGTTGACTTCACGTGCTACGCCTCGGTGGGTTTCAAGGAAGTCACTCTACTTCAGCCGGCCTCCACGCCGCCGACCGGCCATCCGGGAGTTCTGATCGCCAGGACAGCTTTTGCGCTGCCGAAATCCCTACCGCGGAGACAGCGAATGTCCGGCAACTGGCCCGAAGCGCCTCGGTGCATTAGGCTGGCGACTCCCGCCGGCCCTGCGCGCGAAGCCAGGCACTCCATGCCCGCTTCGCAGGTCACGACGCATGGCCACCGGCCCGGGGCGCGCCGCAGCCCCGCGTCACCCGCCAGACATTCACGGTACTGCATGAGCAATCCTGAACCCGGCAACCCGCCACGCAAGTCACTCTCCCGCTCGCTGCTGGGAGGCGAAGAACCGGACCCGCGCTTCACCCTGGCCAACGAGCGCACCTTCCTGGCCTGGATCCGCACCGCGCTGGCCCTGCTCGGCGGCGGCATCGCGGTCGAGACGTTCGCCAGCCAGGCGCTCGAACCGATGCTGCGGCTGATCATCACCCTGAGCCTGCTGTTCCTGAGCGTGCTGGTCAGCGCCGGCGCCTGCCTGCGCTGGCTGTCGGTGGAGCGCGCCCTGCGTCATCGCCGCGCCCTTCCTCTGCCCGGGCTGGTGCCGATGCTGGCGCTCGGCTGCTGCGTGGCCGCGCTGATCCTGGTCGTGCTGTTCTGGCCGCGCTGGCAGCATGGCTGACGCGCCCCTCGACGCCGGTCTGCAGGCCGAGCGCACGGAGCTGGCCTGGCGCCGCACGCAGATCTCGCTGCTGGTGATCGCCTGCCTGGCCCTGCGCGACCACCACCCGGCGGTCTCGCTGATCGCCCTGGGCACCGCCGGCGTGCTCTGGCTGCGCCAGGGCCGGCGCTACCAGCGCAGCCTGGCGATGCTGCGCGACGAGCGCGGGCAGGCGCGCCTGCGCACCGTGCTGGGCACCAGCATCGCGCTGGTGGCCATCGCGGTGATCGCGGCCCTGGATGCCCTGGGCCGCTGAGCTAGGGCGCCAGCTGCGCGATGCCGCGCTCGATCACCGCGTCGAGGTAGCCGGGGTCGCCGTAGATGCGGGCCAGCAGGATGGCGCCCTCGAAGTCGGCCACCAGCTGCCGCGCCAGGCGCTGCGCCCGCTCCTCGCCATGGCCCGCGCGATATAGCTCGGTGAAGGCGGCCGCCCAGTCGTCGAGGAACAGCCGGATCGGCTCCATCAGCTCGACCTTGCCGTAGGTGGCGTCCACCGCCACCACGCCCATCAGGCAGCCGATCGAGTCGTCCTGGAACAGCTTCCTGGCCCGGCGGCCGATGCCGGCGAGCCGCTCCTGCACGGTCAGGCTCTCGTCGTAGGCGATGGCGAACAGGGACTGCTTGAGGCGCCCGTGAGTCCACTCCAGCACGTCGCGCAGGAGCGCTTCCTTGTTCGGGTAGTGATGGTAGAAGGACGCCTTGGTCAGCCCGCAGGCGGCAGACAGGGCGTCCATGGTGGTGCCGTGGTAGCCGAGGCGCTTGAAGGTATTGGCGCAGCGCAGCAGCAGCTCATCGCGGGGAATCTTCAACGGACGCACGGGCCGCTCCTGTTCTCGATCATGGGCGGTGATTCTAGGGCATAAGCGATGACGTCTCAATTTGACGGTTACCGAATGTTTGTTTAGATTTCTCAAACCAAACATTTGGTAAGTAATTTAGGTCAACCTGGCATCGCCAGGCCTGGCCCCTTCATCCAGCCAGGAGAATCACCATGAGCGAAGCAAACAGCGGCCCGGGCCGCGTCACCCGCGAGCGGCGCGGCCACCTGTTCCTCGTCGGCCTCGACCGCGCGGGGAAACGCAACGCGTTCGACAGCGCCATGCTGGCCGACCTGGCCCTGGCCTTCGGCGAGTTCGAGCGCGATGACCAGCTGCGCTGCGCCGTCCTGTTCGCCCATGGCGAGCACTTCACCGCCGGCCTCGACCTGATGGAGCTGACGCCCAAGCTCGCCTCGGGCGGCTTCCAGTACCCGGACGGCGGCATCGACCCCTGGGGCGTCTCCGGGCCGCGCCGCACCAAGCCGGTGGTGATCGCCGTGCAGGGCACCTGCTGGACCGCGGGCATCGAACTAGTGCTCAACGCCGACATCGCGGTCGCCGCGCGCAACACGCGCTTCGCCCACCTGGAGGTGCTGCGCGGCATACCACCCTCCGGCGGCTCCACCGTGCGCTTCACCCAGGCCGCCGGCTGGACCAGCGCCATGCGCTACATGCTGACCGGCGAGGAATTCGGCGCCGAGGACGCCCTGGCCATGCGCCTGCTGACCGAGGTGGTCGAGCCCGGCGAGGAACTGGCGCGGGCCATCGAATACGCGGAACGCATCGCCAAGGCCGCGCCGCTGGCCATCCGGGCCACCCTGCAGTCCGCCTTCCAGGCCCGCGACGAAGGCGATGCCGCCGCCCTCTCCCGACTCAACGAGCTGCTGTTCTCGCTGATCCGGAGCGAGGACGTGCGCGAAGGGGTGATGGCGATGATGCAGAAGCGCGAGCCGCTGTTCAAAGGCCGCTGATACCCTCCCCCTGGGCAGCGGTGGCGATGACCGCTGCCACTCTTCGCAACGTCCGGCTGGAGCCCTTTGCATGACCAGACCCGCTTCACTCTCGGTGATCGACCCATTGTCCTTGGTGGCGGACGACGGCTACCGCCTGGCCGCCACCCGCTACTCCGCGCAAGGCGCCGCCCGTGGCAACCTGATCGTGGCCGGCGCGACCGGCGTGCAGCAGCGCTTCTACCGCCGCTTCGCCCAACACGCCAGCGCCCGCGGCTTCAACGTGCTGACCCTGGACTACCGGGGCATCGGCGACTCCGCTCCCGCCACCCTGAAAGGCTTCGAGATGGCCTACCTCGACTGGGGCCTGCGCGACCTGGCCGCCGCCGTCGAACGGATGGACGACGGCCGTACCCCGCTGTACTGGATCGGCCACTCCTTCGGCGGCCACGCCCTCGGCCTGCTGCCCAACCACCAGAAGATCACCGCGGCCTACTGCTTCGGCACCGGCGCCGGCTGGGCCGGCTGGATGCCCGGGGCCGAGGCATTCAAGGTGCGCCTGATGTGGTCCTGCGTGCTGCCGCTGATCGTCGCCTGGAAGGGCTACATGGCCTGGAGCCTGCTGGGCATGGGCGACGACCTGCCGCTCGGGGTCTACCGGGACTGGAAACGCTGGTGCGCCCACCCCCACTACTTCTTCGACGACCCCGCGATGGCCGATGTCGCCAGCCGCTACGCCCAGGTGCGCATGCCCTGCGTGTTCGCCAACGCGGTGGACGACCTGTGGGCGCCGCCCGTCTCGCGGGACGCCTTCATCAAGGGCTATCGCAACGCGCCCCTGCGCACCCGCGACCTGGCCGGCCAGTCCATCGGCCACATGGGCTACTTCCGCGAGTCGGCCGGCGCGCTCTGGGACGAAGCCCTGGACTGGTTCGCCGGGCAAGGCGCCGCCGGCGCGCCACGGCAGCCCTCGGCCTGCGGGTGCGGGCGATGAGCCTGGCAGCGCCGGACCACGCCCAGGCCGCCGAGCGCTTCCGCGCGCTGGTGGAAGGCCGGCGGGCGATCCGCCGCTTCACCGACGAGCCGGTGCCCGACGCGGTCATCCGCGCCTGCCTGGAACTCGCGGTGCTGGCGCCCAACTCGTGCAACCTGCAGCCCTGGTCCTTCCAGGTGGTGCGCGACCCCGCCCTGCTCCGGCGACTGCACCCGGTCTGCTTGGGACAGAGCGCCGCCAGGGCGCCGCTGATCATCGCCGTGCTGGCGCGACCGGACGGCTGGAAACAGGCCTGCGCCGACGTGCTCGCGTTCTGGCCCGAACCCGAGGTGCCGCCAGTGATCGACCGCTTCTACAAAAAGACCGCCCCCTTCCAGTACAACCAGGGCCGGCTGGGCTGGCGCGGCCTGCTCAAGCGCCTGCTGGTTCGCCTGGTGGGGCTACGGCGCCCGGTCATGCGCACGCCCAACAGCCTGCAGCAGATGCGGCTGTGGGCGGTAAAATCGACGGCGCTGGCCGCCCAGAACCTGATGCTGGCGTTCCACAGCCACGGCTACGGCACCTGCCCGATGGAAGGCTTCGACGAGCAGCGCCTGCGGCGGGTGCTGCCGCTGCCCGGGGACGCGATCCCGATCATGCTGCTGGCGGTCGGCGTGCCGGGCGAACGGGCCGTCTACAACCCGCGCCTGCGCTTTCCGCTCGAACGCAGCGTATCGTGGCACTGAACGGCTGCCGAACCATAACAACAAGAGGACCCTCCGCCATGACGTTCACCCAGATCGACTACGAGGCCCACGGCCCGATCCGCGTCATCCGCTTCAACCGGCCGGACAAGCGCAACTGCATCGGCCCGGTCACCCACCGCGAGCTGATCGAGGCCTGGACGCGCTTTCGCGATGACGACGGCGCCCTCGTCGCCATCATCACCGGCGCCGGCGACAAGGCCTTCTGCGCGGGCGGCGACCTGCAGGCGGGCCTCGACCTGGTGCCGTCAACCCCGGGCGAGATCGCCGCCCACGACCGTGGCGAGCGGCCCGGCATCCTCGGTCCGAGCCGCTGGACCGACATCTACAAGCCGGTGATCGCCGCGGTGAACGGCGTGGCCTACGCCGGCGGGCTGGAGTGGGCCTGCTTCGCCGACATGCGCATCGCCGAGGAGCACGCCTCCTTCGGCGTCACCTGCCGGCGCTGGAACATCGGCCTGGCGGACGGCGGCAGCCAGCGCCTGCCGCGCATCGTCGGCATGGGCCGGGCCATGGAGCTGATCCTCACGGGCAAAGTAATCTCGGCGGCGGAAGCCCTCGCCATTGGCCTGACCAACGAGGTGGTGCCCAGGGGCCGGTCGCTCGACCGGGCGATGGAGCTGGCCAGGTTCCTCTGCACCCTGCCGCAACCGGCCATGCGCTCGGACAAGGAGGCGGCGGTGCGCGGCTACGGGCAGCCGCTGGCGGAGGGGCTGCGCATCGAGGCGGAGTGCTTCAACCGCTCCATCCATCACGACGACACCCGCGAGGGTCTGCGCCGCTTCCTCGAGCGCGACCACCCGGACCGGTCCGTCGCCACGCCGCCGAAGACGCCCGGCCTGGTCAGGGACTGAGGCGCCCGCCATGCGCTTCGACCTGCTGCTGAACCTGCACCTGTTCGCCGTGGCCTTCTGGCTCGGCGTGGTGGCGGTGGAATACCTGCTCGAACGCGGCCGCGCGCAGAGCCGCGGCCAGGGTTTCGCCGTCGCCAGGCTGCACCGCAGGATCGACCTGCTCTTCGAAACGCCGGCCTTCGCCGTGGTACTGGTGACCGGCCTGCTGCTCGTCGAGCCCGCCCGCTTCGGCGGCCTGTATGCCCTCAAGGTGGTGGCCGGCGCGCTGGCGGTCGCCGGCAACCTGCTGTGCCTGGTGCCCGTCCTGCAACGCCGCGCCGCGGCGGAGCGTGACGACCTGGCCGACGTGATCCGCCAGTCCCGGCGCATCGACACCATCTCCCTGGTCGCCATCCCGGCCGGCCTGCTGGCGCTGGCCTGCGGCGTCTACCTGATGCTGCTGCGCTAGCCGTGGAGCCAATCCGCGCTTCTCCTGACCCGCTTCGCGTGACATCCTTCGGCTTCCAAAGACTTGCACTCGGCGCGCCGCTCGCCCAGATTCAGGAAAGCCCGAGCACACAGCAGGAAGCCCATGTCGGAAGCCGGCAGCATCATTCAGGACACCGAGCACTCGCCACCGCGCCTGCGGGTGCGCGGGGACTGGACACTGAGACACTACAACCGTCTGGAAGCGGAACTGGAGCGCCTGCCCGCCCAGGCGCCCGAGCCGGCGCTGGACTTCGCCCAGCTCGGCCAGCTGGACACCGCCGGCGCCGCCCTGCTCGGCCGCTGGCTCGGCGCCGAGCGCCTGCTGGCACTGGCCCAGGGCAACCCCGAGCTGCCGCCCGAGCGCCTGGCGCTGCTGCGCACCGTCGGCGAGGCGCTGCACGACTGCCCCCAGGCGCCCGGCGCCGCGCACCGCTCCGCCGCCTACGAGGTACTGGAGGAAGTCGGCGTCACCGTCACCGGCTTCTGGAGCCGTCTGCGCGCCCTGCTCGGTTTCATCGGCCTGGCCCTGGACAGCCTCGTCCGCACCCTGTTCCGGCCGCGCCGCTGGCGGATCACCTCGCTGGTGTCGCACATCGAGCAGACCGGGCTGAACGCCATCCCCATCATCGTCCTGCTGACCTTCATGGTCGGCGCGGTGGTCGCCTTCCTCGGCGCCACGGTGCTGGCCAACTTCGGCGCCACCATCTACACCGTGCACCTGGTGGCCTTCTCCTTCCTGCGCGAGTTCGGCGTGCTGCTCACCGCCATCCTCATGGCCGGCCGCACCGCCAGCGCCTTCACCGCACAGATCGGCTCGATGAAGGCCAACGAGGAGATCGACGCGATCCGCGTGCTCGGCCTCAACCCGATGGAGCTGCTGGTGCTGCCGCGCATCCTGGCGATGATGATCAGCCTGCCGATCCTCACCTTCATCGCCATCCTCTCCGGCATCCTCGGCGGTGGCGTGGTCAGCGCGCTGATGCTGGACATCTCGCCGACCCTGTTCCTCGGCATCCTGCAGTCGGAGGTCCCGGTCCAGCACCTCTTCGTCGGCCTGGCCAAGGCGCCGTTCTTCGCCTTCATCATCGCCATCATCGGCTGCCTGGAAGGCTTCAAGTCCGGCGGCAGCGCCAAGTCGGTCGGCGACCACACCACCTCGGCGGTGGTGCAGTCGATCTTCGTGGTGATCCTGCTCGACGCCGTGGCGGCGATGTTCTTCATGGAGATGGGCTGGTGAACGACGTCCTCGTGGAAGTGCGCGGCCTGCGCAACCAGTTCGGCGCCCAGGTGGTGCACCAGGACCTCGACCTGGACATCCGCCGCGGCGAGGTGCTCGGTGTGGTCGGTGGCTCCGGCACCGGCAAGTCGGTGCTGCTGCGCAGCATCGTCGGCCTGCTGCGCCCGGCCGCCGGCAGCATCCGGGTGTTCGGCGAGAGCCTGCTGGACGCCCCGCCCGAGCGCCGCTCGCAGCTGGAGCGACGCTTCGGCGTGCTGTTCCAGCGCGGCGCCCTGTTCTCGTCGCTGACCGTGATCGAGAACATCGCCCTGCCGCTGATCGAGCACGCCGGCCTGTCGCGCCCCGACGCCGAGCGCCTGGCGCGGGTCAAGGTGGCGCTGGCCGGGCTGCCGGCGAACGCCGGCGACAAGTACCCGGACTCGCTGTCGGGCGGCATGGTCAAGCGCGCCGCGCTGGCCCGGGCCATCGCCATGGACCCGGAAATCCTGTTCCTCGACGAGCCCACCGCCGGGCTCGACCCCATCGGCGCCGCCGCCTTCGACCAGCTCATCCTCACCCTGCGCGACGCGCTGGGCCTGAGCGTGTTCCTGGTCACCCACGACCTCGATACGATCTACAGCATCTGCGACCGGGTCGCGGTGCTCTCGCAGAAGAAGGTGCTGGTGGCCGACCGCCTGCCGGTGGTCGAGGCCACGGACGATGCCTGGATACGCGAATACTTTCACGGCCCCCGTGGCCGCGCGGCCCAGCAGGCCGCGAACAGGGAGAACTGACGATGGAAACCCGTGCGCATCACGTGCTGATAGGCCTGTTCACCGTGCTCGCGGTGGGCAGCGCGCTGCTGTTCGCCCTGTGGATGGGCAAGTCCAGCATCGACCGCGAATTCAAGCTGTACGAGGTGGTGTTCAAGGAGGCGGTCAACGGCCTCTCCGTCGGCAGCAGCGTGCAGTACAGCGGCATCAAGGTCGGCGACGTGGTCAGCCTGAGCCTCGACCCCAGCGACCCGCGCCAGGTCCAGGCCCTCATCCGGGTGGCCGAGGACACGCCGGTCAAGGAAAACACCCACGCCCGCCTGGCGGTGACCAGCATCACCGGCGGCGCGGTGATCCAGCTCTACGGCGGCACGCCGACCAGCCCGCCCCTGGCCACCCGCAACCACGAGCCGACGGTGATCGTCGCCGACCCGTCGCCGCTGTCGCGCCTGCTCACCAACGGCGAGGACCTGGTGACCAACATCAACCACCTGCTGGCCAACGCCAACCGCATGTTCTCCAGCGAGAACATCGACCGCGTCGGCAGCACCCTGGCCGGCCTGGAGCAGACCGTGGGCGCCGTGGCCAGCCAGCGCGGCGAGATCCGCCAGGCCCTGGCCGAGCTGGCCGAGACCAGCCGCCAGGCCAACCTCCTGCTGCAGCGCACCAACGAGACCATGCGCGGCGCCAACAACCTGCTCGACCAGCAGGGGCGCAGCGTGATGGACAGCGCCGCCCAGACCATGGCCACCCTGGAGCGCACCAGCGCCAGCCTGGAACAGCTGCTCGCGCGCAACGAGGACGCCCTCAGCGGCGGCCTGCAGGGCATCGGCGAGATCGGCCCGGCGATCCTCGAACTGCGCAGCACCCTGACCTCGCTGCGGCAGATGACCCAGCGGCTCTCCGACAACCCCGGCGCCCTGCTGCTGGATCGTCAACAGAACAAGGAATTCCAGCCATGATCCGCCCGCTGCTGCTCCCCCTCGGCCTGGCCGCCCTGCTCGGCGGCTGCTCCCTGCTGCCCGAGGCCGAACCCGTGCAGACCTACCTGCTGCCCTCGCTCCAGCCGCAGGCGGCGAGCCAGGCGCAGCCCCTCGCCCGCTCGCTGGGCATCGGCCGGCCCCAGGCCAGCCTGGTGCTGGACAGCACGCGCATCGCCGTGGTCCCCCAGGGCAGCGAGATCAGCAGCTACAAGGGCGCGCGCTGGAGCGACCCGGCGCCGGCGCTGCTGCGCGACCGCCTGCTGGAAGCCTTCCAGGCCGACGGTCGGTTCGCCGCGCTGAGCAGCGCGGAGCAGCACCTGCAGAGCGACTTCGTGCTGGCCGGCAACCTGCTGGCGTTCCAGAGCGAGTACCGCGACGGCAAGCCCGAGGTGGTGATCCGCTTCGATGCGCGGCTGGTCCGCGCCGATACCCAGCGGGTCACCGCCAGCCGCAGCTTCATCGTGCGCCAGCCCAGCCGGACGGTCGAAGTGCCGGCGGTGGTGGACGCCTTCGGCCAGGCCAGCGACCAGCTCGCCGGGCAACTGGTCGAGTGGACCACCCAGCGGATACAGGCCGAGAAATAAGCCCGGGGCGGCTGGTCAGGCCTGGCGGTAGCCGACCCAGCCACGGAACGTGAAGCCCGCGTAGAACAGCTCGACGCCCTCGAATCCCGCCTGCCGCAGCAGCGCCTCGTCCTGCTCCGGCGACAGCAGCGGCAGGCGTTCGTCGATCGCGGCGGCCGCGCCCTGCGCCTGTTCCCGCACAACCCCGGACGCCTCGGCGAACGCCGCGTAGCGCTGCAACCAGCGCATCCTCTCCTCGCCCTGGGGGACGCTGTGGTGGGCGACCACCAGCGGCGCGCCGGGGGCGAGTCGTCGCCAGAGTTGCTGGAGGGTACGCAGCCGCTCCTCCGGGGGCAGGAAATGCAGCGTCAGCAGGCAGGTGGCGCCGTCGAAAGGTCCCTCGCCAAGCGAGTCGATATAGCCCTGGTGGAAGTCCACGCGGGCCTCCAGCGCGCCCAGCGTCTGCCGGGCCAGGGCGAGCATCTGCGCCGAGGGATCGACCCCCGCGAAGCGCCAGCCGGGCTGCGCCCGGGCGAACGCCTGCAGCTCCAGGCCGCCGCCCGCGCCGAGCACCAGCACGCGGCCGTCCTCGGGCACGCGCTCGGCCAGCAGCAACATCGCCATCCGCTGCAGGCCGTGAAATCCAGGCACCTGGCGGACCGGGCCCTCGGCGTAGCGGGCGACGGCCCGTGGATCGGAAAAAGGCGACATGGGATCTCCCGGGAATCGGACAGAAACAGGATTCGCAAACGGTTTTGCGGGCTACGCGCCCGCCAGGCCGAAGATCAGCGACTGGTGGGCGGCGGCGCCCGCGAGGGTGCCATCGCCCACCGCCAGCGGTACCGAGCCGCCCATGCGCGCCGCATCGCCGCAGGCGTAGACGCCCGGAACGCTGGTCGCCTTCATCGCGTCGGTGTGGATGATCCGGCCGAACTCGCCCTCGCTGAACGCGCAGCCCAGCAGGTCGGCCATCGGGTCGGCGACCTCGACCCGGGTGGGCACGAACAGGCCGTCGAGGCGCACGCGGCGTCCGCTGCCCAGCACCAGCTCCAGCTCGCCCTCCAGCCGCGCCACGGCCTCGCGCTCCAGCGCCACGCCCCGGTCGGCGAGCTTCGCCAACTGCTCCGCGTCGGGCTCGAACGCCCCGTTCAGGAACAGGGTGGTCTCGCCCCAGTCCGGCAGCAGCAGCGCCAGGTGCATGGCCATGGCGGACGTGGCTACGATGCCGATGCGGCCCCGCTCCAGCTCGTAGCCGTGGCAGTACGGGCAGTGGAACACGCGGCTGCCCCAGCGCTCGGACAGGCCGGGAATGTCGGGCAGGCGGTCGACCACGCCGGTCGCCAGGATGATCCGGCTCGCCTCGCGGACCTCGCCCGCCTCGAAATGCACGCGAAAGCCTTGCGCCGTGCGCTCGGCGCCGACGGCCCGGTCGGACAGCCATTCCACGGTGGCGTAGGCCATGAGCTGGTCCCGCGCCTGGCGGGCGATGTCGCCGGGCGCGACGCCGTCCTGGGTCAGGAAGCCGTGGGAGTGCGCAGCGAAGCGGTTGCGTCGCTGCCCGCCGTCCACCACCAGCACCCGGCGTCGCGCCCGTGCCAGCGGCAATGCCGCCGAAAGCCCCGCGTAGCTGCCGCCGACGACGATCACATCATGCTGCATGTCCCCTCCTCGCTCGCGGCGTCGCCGCGCAATCATGAAACTAATGAAATTACATGATAGGCCGGAGAAATTTGCTCACGCAACTTGAAATGTGGCATTAAGACGGTCCGTCACCACAAGGCATGGCCATGAGAAAGGACAGCAGGCTCTCCCGCATGCTCCATGTGCTGCTGCACATGGCGCGGCACGATCAGCCATTCACCTCCGAGCAGATCGCCAGGATGCTGGACACCAACCCGGTGGTGGTCCGGCGCACCATGGCCGGGCTGCGCCAGGCCGGCTACGTGCACTCGGAAAAGGGGCATGGCGGGGGCTGGACCATCGTTCGCGACCTCGAATCCATCACCCTGCTGGATATCCACAAGGCCGTGGGCGGCCCACGGATATTCGCCATCGGCAACGAGCACGACGATCCGCAATGCGCCGTCGAGCGGGTGGTCAACGCCGCCCTGGAGGACGCGCTGAACGAGGCCGAGGCCCGGCTGGTCGCCAGGCTGGGCGCCATTTCCCTGGCGCAACTGGCCCGCGAGTTCGACGGCCTGTGCCGGCAGAGCGGCTGGGGCGTCGAAGGGCCGCACGAGCGCTAGCGTCTAGAGCGTGCCGGGCGGCTGGACCTGGCGAAGCTGGATCAGATGGCCGTAGGGATCACGGACGGTGGCCGTCCGGTCGCTTCGCTCGACCTCCCCGCCACCCGCCTCCTTCGTCAGAGCGACGGTGGCGGCGATGTCGTGGACCTCAAAGCCGATGGCCACGACGCCGGCGTCGCCGAACGCCAGCGGCCCCCTGCCCGTCGCCCGGTCGTAGGTGAAGGCCTCCAGGGTCGGGCCACCCGGGCTGTAGCCGGGCATCTCGATGTGCCGGCCGCGCACCGCCACGTCGGGGATGCCGGTCAGCTCGGCGATGAAGTCGCCATCGTAGTCGCGCTCCGCGCCAACGGTCTCGGCGGCGAAGACGGCGCGGTAGAAGCCGGCGACGCGCGTCCAGTCCGGCGAGTTGTGATTGGCGTGGAGGAAGCGCACCCCGTCGTCGGCGGGCGCGCCCGCCCCCAGCCAGGTACGCACCAGGGAATCCAGCGTCCGGTAGACCGTTCGCGGCGTGAACGGCGCGGGCAGCGGGATATGCACTTCGACGGCATTGCCGTCCGGGTCCCTGGCATACAGCACCGGCGCCCGCTCGTTCGCCTCGAACACGCTGCTGACGGTCCCGCCAGCGGCCAGCAGCCGGCCGACGACCCCTCGCATGTCGGTGGTCTCGAAGCACAGGTGCGAATAGCCGTCGTCGGAAGCCTGCGGCGCGGGATCGGCGGCCCGCCGAGCCGGGATCAGCGTCAGGGTCGGCCCGTTACCACCGTAGCCCGGGGTGCGCAGCACCACGGCCTCGCCGGACACCTGCGCTGGCACCCAGTCTTGCCGGGCGACCTCTTGAGCATCGAAGGTCGCCTGGTAGAAGTCGGCCAGGCGCCGGACATCCGGGGTGGCGATGGTCACGTTGCGGAAGGTCGCCTGCGCCGGCTGGAGCCGGTAGTCGCTGGCGGAAAACGACAGCGCCCACCAGATAGCCACGGCCGCGGCCAGCACCACCAGAGCGATGGCTGTCTTCTTCATCTGCGCGCACTCCGTTCGGGATAGAAAGGGGCCGTCAGCGACGGCCCAAGACCCCGGGTCTCTACCCGGGGACAGCAGCGTCCTGGCTCAGCGCACGCCCGTGCGGCGCAGGGAGGCCGGGGTGAAGTCGTTGGACGACAGCTCGATGCCGTACTTCGGCGCGTTGCGGATCTCGTTGCGCAGCCCCGACACGAAATAGCGGCCGTTCAGCAGGTCGTAGCAGGTCTCCACCAGGATCAGCGGCAGTTGCTGCTGGTACACCTGCTGCAGGTGCCCCTCGGCCACGCGCCAGATCTGCCCGCGGTTGTCGTAGTGGTCGGCCACCAGCGCCTGCCAGGTGTCCTCGTCGAGGTACAGGCGGCGCTTGGCGTAGATGTGGCGGCTGCCCGACTTCAGGTTGGCCTCCACCACCCAGACGCGGTGCAGCTCGTAGCGGATGTGGTCGGGGTTGAGGTGGCCGGGGCCGATGATGTCCGCGTACTTCAGGCCGGGGTCGTCCAGGCGGTAGGCGTTGTAGGGGACGTACATCTCCTGCTTGCCGACCAGGGTCCAGTCGTAACGATCCGGCGCGCCGTTGAACAGCATGAAGTTATCGGAGGTGTGCTGGCCGTCGCTGGTGGTCGACGGGCCGTCGTAGGAGACCTGCGGCGCGCGCCGCACGCGGCGCTGGCCGGCGTTGTAGGCCCAGGCCAGGCGCGGCTCCTTGACCTGATCCAGAGTCTCGTGAACCAGCAGCACGTCGCCGGCAAGCCGCGCGGGCGAGACGGTCCGCCACTTGTAGTAGAACAGCACATTGGCGTTCCTCGCCGTGCCCGCGTCACTCAGCGCCCAGGGCATGGCCACGTACTGGTCGAGCAGGCTGGGGGTGAACTGGCCGCTGGCCTGGGGCGCGGAGGTGATGATGTTGCGCTGCAGCGTCGAGCCCATGTAGCGCGCCATGTGGTTCCAGATTGCCTCCAGGCCATTGCCGGCGATGGGGAACGGCACGCCCATGCGGTAGTGCTCCAGGGTGTTGCCGCCGCCGGACAGGCTCACCGCCTCGGCGTTCTCGCGGGTCTTCTCCAGCCAGCCGTCCGGGAACACCGCGCTGCGGTGGCTCGGGTAGACCGGTATGCGGAAGGTCTGCGGGTAGCGCTTGAACAGCGCCATCTGGCCTTCGCTGAGCCGGTCCCGGTACTGCTCGGCGTTGTCGGCGGTGATGGTGAAGAGCGGCCGGTCGCCGGCGTAGGGGTCGGTCATGAAGCCGCTGCCGTCGACGCTGCCGGCGTCCTTGGCCAGGCCGCCGTTCCAGGCGGGAATGCTGCCTTCGGCGTTGCCGGCCTTCTCGGCGCCCACCGGCGTCAGCGTCTGGCCGAGCGCGGCGGCCTGCTGCGCGTCGACGGCGCCCAGGGAGGCCGTCGCCCACAGCGACAGCAGCAGGGTGGAGCCAGTGATCAGGTTCTTGTAGGTCGTCATGGTCGTCACCGTCAGAAGTTCACGCCGAAGCTGAGCGCGATGAAGTCGCGGTCGACCTGGGTGTTGTAGTCGCCGCCGAAGAAGTTGGTGTAGGAGAGGCTCGCGCCGTAGGTCTTGTCGTACTCCGCGTCGAGCCCGACGCTGAGGGCCTTGGCGCCCTCGTTGAAGGGCGTGGTGGTCGGCCCGTAGCCCTCCACGTCGTGCGACCAGGCCAGGTTGGGGCGCAGGCTGACCCCGGCGAACACGTTGCGGTAGTCCCAGATCGCGCGCACCCGGTAGCCCCACGAGGTAGAGGTGGTGAAGCCCTTGTCGTTGCACTCCTCGGGCC
Source organism: Pseudomonas paralcaligenes (assembly GCF_019655855.1). Lineage (GTDB taxonomy): Bacteria > Pseudomonadota > Gammaproteobacteria > Pseudomonadales > Pseudomonadaceae > Aquipseudomonas > Aquipseudomonas paralcaligenes. Next base: position 150,512 of record NZ_BPFX01000007.1, read on the forward strand.
GGGTGGTGTTGGTGCTGGTCCGGCACAGGCCGTTGTCCGCCAGCGCGCCGGTGCCGTAGATCGCGTCGCGGCCGTAACGCAGGCCGCCGTCGCCCTCCAGGCCGCCCACACGCACCAGCGCGGCCTCGCCGACCAGGGTCAGGCGCTCGGCGCCCATCACCCGGTCGAAGAAGTGGGTGGCGGTGACCTGCAACTGGCTGACCTCCTTGCGCCGGTAGCCGGCGACCCGCTCGTCGTTGCCCGGATGCACCGCCGCATTCACCGGCGACAGCGCCGGGCTGCCCAGCAGGCCGGTGACCAGGTCGGCGCCGTTGAGCTGCAGCGGCGCGTTCGGCCGGTAGCTGAACTCGCCGGAGAGCGCGGTGCCGGTCGCCAGCGTGGTGGCGAAGCTCAGGCCGTACAGGCGGATGTCTTCCGGATAGTCGAAGTAGTAGCGGCTGGTGCCCAGCCGGTAGGCGCTCACCAGCGACTGCCCGGTGGGCGATGCGACGATGCCGCCGCAGGCCGCGGCGGGAATGCCCAGGTTGGCGCACACCGTGTCGGCGAACGCCAGGTCGGCGATGTTCGGCCCGGCCACCACGCTGAAGTACGGCGTGCGGCTGTGGTAGTTCATGAAGTAGGCGCCGAACTCCGCGTCCAGCGGCGCCGAGAACCAGCGCAGCGCCGCCCCCCACTGCCCCGAGTCGCGCGCGTCGTTGTCGCTCACCCGTGGGATCACGATACCCTCGCGGGTGAGCTGCACGCCGAAGGGTTCGAGCGCCGCGCGCGCCAGCGCGTTGCCCGAGATGTCCGGGCCGACGATGTTCTGGTCGCAGCCGTCGGCCACGTTGTCCACGCCGAAGAAGGTGCCGCAGTTGTCGACCACGGTCTGCTCCCAGTCAAGCTGGTAGAAGGCCTCGACGGACAGGTCCTCGGTCAGGCTCTGCGACAGCGAGAACAGGCTGACCGGGATCAGCCCCTCCTTGATCTCTGCCCCCGGCCGGCGGAAGGCGGCCACGTCGACGGGGTTGACGCTGTTGATGCCGCCACCGATGAAGGTGCTCTCGCCCCAGCTGATCACCTGCCGGCCCAGGCGCGCGGAGCCCTGCTGCCCGGCCAGTTCGTAGTTGTGGTAGACGAAGGCGTCCAGCAGCTGCGCGCCGGCGGACTTGGCGCCCTCCTTGCGGTTGCTGTCGCTGATGTCCTTCCACGGCCGGCTCTCGTCCTTCAGCTCGAAGTCGTACCAGTACTTGCCGCGGAAGAAGGCGCCGCTGTCGCCGTAGCGCAGCTCCAGGTCGTGCAGCCCCTTGAAGATCTTCGAGAAGGTCTCGCCCTTGGCGAAGTTCAGGCGCCCGTCGTCGCCGAGCACGGAAGCCGCCCCGCCGCCGTTGTTGGCGCCGATGAATTCGGATTTGGCGCTCTGCGTCGACCAGCTGGCGCCGACCGACAGGGCGCTGTCGAACTGGCCCTCCAGTTCGCCGAGCTGGAAGGTCACGGCGAGGCCGGGGGTGCTGGTCGCCGCGCAGATGGCGAGCGCCAGCGGTTTCAGGGTACGCATGGCAGTGTCTCCATTTCTTGTTGTTGTTCGTCGCGTGCCGCCGGGGGTCAGTCCCGCAGCGGCGGCGGATAGTCGATGCGGTGGGCGCCGTGGTTGTCCCTGGCGAAGCTGGCGAGGTAGATGCCGTCCTGCTCCGGCAGCACCTTGGAGATGGCCCGCACCTGGCTGCCGTCGTGCATCAGCCAGTACAGGACCTGCTTACCGGAGGGATCGAGCACCACGAAGCCGGTCTGCTTCTGCTCGGAGAACAGGCGGTGCGGCAGCCGCAGGATCAGCGGCTTGAGCCAGGGATTGGCGTGCAGCCAGGTGGCGATGGCGGTGCGCGGGGAGAACAGCGCCACGTACAGCCGCCCGCGCTCGTCGCGGCTGATGCCGTCGGGCATGCCCGGCATGCCTTCCTGCAGGATTTCCGCGGTGCCCGCCCGCCCGCCGCCGATGAACAGGCGCAGCATGCGGAACTTCGGGGTCTCGCTGATCACCAGCGATTGTTCGACGCCCTGCCCGTCCTCCGAACCCCGGTCGATCAGGATGCCGTCGACGAAATGCAGGTCCTGCACCACCAGCTGAGCGGTCTCGCGCTCCAGGTCGAACATCCACAGGCGGCCGTTGTTGGCCAGGCTGACGGCCTCCTCGAAGGCCGCCTCGCCCATGGCGGCGCCCGAGTAGGCATAGGGCTCCGACATGTACACCCGCTTGCCGTCGCGGCTGATGTCGAGATCGTTGCAGAACGCCACCGGGCGGCTGTTGCTCTCGTTCATGGCAGTCACCGCCATCGCCCCCTGGCCCAGCGGATGGACGCTGCCCAGCGTCGCGTCCGGGTCCAGCGCCGGCGGCAGTGGTACGCGCAGGGCCACCGGCCGGATCGCCCGGGTGGCGATGTTCAGCTCGTAGACGCCCACCGGCGCCTCGCGCTCGGGGGTGAAGCCGTAGAGGTGCGAGTTGCAGAACAGGATGCGGTTGTCGTCGCCGGGCACGAAGCGGGCGCCGGACGGCACCAGTGGGGTCTGGGCGAAGCGCTCGGCCTTGCCGCTCGCCAGGTCCAGGCGCCAGAACCAGCCGTCGCGGGCGGTGACGAACGCCTGGCCGGAGTGTTCCTGGATCAGCACGTCGTCGTGGCCCGGCAGGTCGAGGCCGCTGACCGCCGGCGCCAGGTCGTCCGGCACCCTGGCGGCCTGCATCGCCGCGCTGATCTCGCCCATCCGGTAGGCCGGCGCGGGGCGGATATGCTCCGGCGGCGCGCTCAGCCACCAGGCCGCGCCCGCCACGGCGAGGACGGCCAGTCCCAGCATGCTCTTCGTCTTCATGCACGTTTCTCCCTGGCCTCGATCACGTGAGGCACCTCGTCGTCGAGCCAGTAGCAACGGTGCGGCTCGACCACCAGCACCTCCTCGAACTTGCAGCCACCACCGTTCCAGCCGATGTGCGGCTCGATGGCCCACAGGCCGAGCTTGTTGCCGATGTGCTCGGGAGTCAGCGCGGCCGACAGGCCCAGCTTGAGGAAGGCGAGATTGGTCTCCAGGGAGAACCAGCCGAACGAGCGGGTGCCGATGCGCAGGTGCCGGCCCTGCTTCGGCTTGACCCGGAACACCCGGTGGCCGAGCACACAGTGCGGGTACTTGGCGTGGATGTTGTCGTAGCCCGCGGCGTGGATGCGGCGGTCGATCTCGGCCCAGATCTCCGCCGCCGTCAGCGGGCTGGCGAACAGCTGTGGAATGTCCTCGCGCAACTGCAGGAGGAATCGCCGGGCGCGGTCCAGGCTGGGGTTGGGCGTCAGGCACAGGGCGTAGCCGACATCGCCGATATAGCCGTCGACCACCGGCGACACATCGAGGATCGCCACGTGGTCGGCCTCCAGCCGACGGGGGCCGGGATGGTAGTCGGCGTAGTCCTGGTAGCCATCGAAGCGCGAATGGTCGCCGAACCAGGCGAAGGCCCGGTGCAGGTAGCGCTCGGTACCGTGCTCGCGCAGATAGGCCTCCAGCATCTCGGCGGCCTGCTGCTCGGTCATGCCGACCTGCAGGCGCCGGCCGACGTGCTGCACGGCGGCGTAGGCCAGGCGCTGGGCCTTGAGGAATCCGTCCATGGCCTCGGGCGGGGGCAGCTGGTCGGCGCCGTGCGCGTACCTGGAGGAAACCCTGGAGAGCCAGCGGTAGAAGCGATCCAGCGGACCGCTGGGCTTCAGCGAATAGCCGATGGGCATGGCCGATCCTCCCGGTGCAGCGGATCGACAGGCCGGAGCCGGCCATGGGAACGCGCCGGGCGCGAGGCCGGGCGGCAGCTACTGAACGTCATCATGAAGGGACTCGGTGTTGTTGTTATGAGCCCGATGCTAAGAGTCCCCGCGCGCTCGCGATGTTGTTCAGCGGCCAATCTGATGGTTGAATTCCGCCACCACAGGGAGAAGCCGCATGCGATCCGCCACCGACAGTTCGTCGTTCATTTCGCTCACCGAGCTGCTGGTGCCAGTGCCGCTGCCGGCGCTGCTCATGGAAGTGCTGCTGGAACAGGGGCTGAGCGCGGATCGCCTGCTGGAAGGCACGGAACTGCGCCTCGAACACTTCAGCCACCCGGATACGCTGCTCAGCTACCGGCAGCTGGCCGTGATCATCTCCCGCGCCCTGGCGATGACCGGCAACCCCCGCCTCGGCCTGCTGTTCGGCTCGCGCATCCGCCTCTCCCACCTGGCCGAACTGGGCGCCCTGTACGCCACCGCGCCGACCCTGCGGCACGCCTACGAGATCGGCCTGAAGCACCAGAAGCTGCTCGGCAGCGCCTTCGACATGCGCCTGGTCGAGCGGCCGAGGCACCTGGCGATCATCGCCTCGAAACTGGTGCCGCTGGAGGAGCGCTACTACTTCAACCAGGAATCCTGGCTGACCGCCATCGCCAACCAGACGGCGCTGGTGATGGAACACCCGCTGAGCGAACTCGGCCTGGAACTGGAGTTCGACTACCCCGCCCCACAGGACCTCGATCCCTATCACCGGCTATTCGGCAAAAAGGTTAAATTCGGCCAGCCCTACTGCCAGGTGCTCATCCCCCGCGAACTGCTGGACCGGCGTCTGCCTGGCGCCTGCCCGACCCTGTTCAAGCTCGCCGTGCAGCGCTGCGAGGAAGCCTCCAGCCGCAGCCGCGCGCCGCTGTCGCTGCCCGAGCAGGTACGCATCCACCTGCGCCGGGAGCTGGAGTCGCCGCCCTCGGTCGAGGCCATCGCCAGCCGCCTCAACCTCTCGACCCGCACCCTGAACCGGCGCCTCGACGAACTGGACTGCAACTACCGCCAGCTGCTACGCGAAGTGCGCTTCGAGACCGCCGCCCAGCTGCTGCAGGGCACCGCGCTGCCCATCGCCATCATCGCCCAGCGCTCGGGCTTCAACGACACCTCGAACTTCGTCAAGGCGTTCCGCGAATGGGCCGGCACCACGCCGAACCGCTACCGGCAGCATATCCACGAGGCTGGACAGCCACGCTGAAGCCCAGCGGATACATGATTGTCCTGCTGAAAGCCGCCAATTTTCCTGATCGCCGACACGGTCGACAAAGTGCCATGGCACAGCTTTGTATCTGAGTCGCACCGACCACCGCGCAAAATCGTATGTGGCGCCAAGCCTCAGCTATTGATTGACGGTTGCTCAGCCAGAATCAGTAGAACTGCACCACCGTTTCGAAGCTGCCGTCGGCAGGGTCATAAAACAGATAGGCCGCACCTGCATCGTGGAACAACGTGGGCGCGTCAATTGGAAGCTGGCCCATGAAAACCAGCGGCTTGCCATCGCGGATAGGCCAGTCAGGTCCTTGTATCCACTTGGGCGGCTTGCCAACGCACTTGAAGCATTCCTTGAGCCGCTCCTTGATGAGCTGCCTTTTTCGAGTGTCGCTCAGGTCGCCATCGGTCGGAACGATCTTTTCGATCATGAATTCCAGCGGTGGGTCGAGGTACTCGGGAAGCGCCTTCAAGATCAGGGAATAAAGACCACCGAATCGCCGGGCGGAACGGAAGCTCACTTCCGCCTTATGCAGAAAATCCTCGATGATTCCCTCGGAGTTCACCAGCCCGCCCAGCGACACTCGATCCTGTTTATTGTGAAGACGCCGGTAATGATTGGTCCGGGCAGGGTAGCGCTGATCCTCAAAAAACCCGAGCAGCGACTTCATCTCTTCCGTGGCAAGAGCCGTATCAAGGGAGGGGCCGTCGAGCCGACCTTCGGCAAAGCCGATGAGTATGTCGAGCTGTGACTGATACTTCGCCAACTCTGGACGCATCGATGAGGCTCTCCTGCCCTAACCGCGGTCGAATCGTGCAGCCAGGCAGTTGCCGACCGGAATGTCATGCAATATGAATCTGGAAACCATTCGGCTCTGATCTCATATCCAGGAAGGCATCCCTTATTTCCTCGGCACCTTCTTGGTCTTTCTGAAAGTCGAATTCGACGATCTCTGCATCAAAGCCCAATGTTTCCACGCCACGCGCGGTCAATAGAACGCGTATGCAGTCGGCACAAAGTGTCACGCAGGTGGCGAGGCCGCTTCCGCCTTCTGACTGATCGGCTCTTTCGAGCCAGATACCCTCAAGCGGTTCTTCATCGTCATCATGAAAGCCACAGACAATATGAAGAACGTCCTCTCTTCCGTATTTTTCCGAAGTGAAGCCAAGGCTGAGCCATATTTCCCAATCCGTCGTTCCTGACTTCAGAGAGTGGCACGAGAATCTATTCAAAGAGTCAACTCCGTCTCGATGCGCATTTCGGCTTTCTACTACCGACTCCACTCACCATCATAGAAGCCCGAAGTGCATGACCTTCTGCATGCCCATCGAGTACCAGAGTGACTCGCCCGATCTTGCCCGCCAGATTCCTTGCAGACGGATCGGTAAAGGGGCCTTCGATATCCACTCCGACCATCTTCAAAGCGGATACCTTATTGTCACGGTCTTTGAACTCTATCCATTCGGGGCCCGTGATTTCCCCTTCTATCAAGATACCCCTCAGCAACGTCAGCGGACCTTGCCCGGAATCTTGATATTCGACCTCATCGAGCTGCATTTCAAATGGCATGAGGTACTCGTTAATACGTTGCCAAAAAAGGCCGCTCAAGAGCGGCCTTTTTCATAAAGCAGAGCACTCACTCGGCCAGACGCCAGGTCGTGCCGCCCTTGCCATCCTCCAGCACCACGCCCATGGCGGTGAGCTGGTCGCGGATGCGGTCGGACTCGGCCCAGTTCTTCTCGGCGCGAGCCTGCAGGCGCGCGGCGATCAGCGCTTCAACTTCGGCGGCGTCGACCTTGCCGGCGGCGCCGGCCTGGAGGAAGGCGTCAGGCTCCAGTTGCAGCACGCCGAGCACACCAGCCAGCTGCTTGAGCTGCGCGGCCAGGTCGGCGGCGACCTGTACGTCGGTCTCACGCAGGCGGTTGACCTCACGGATCATCTCGAACAGCACCGCGCAGGCCTCCGGCGAGTTGAAGTCGTCGTCCATCGCCGCGCCGAAGCGCTCGACGAAGGCCTCGCCACCGGCAGGCGCCGCTTCCGGCAGGCCCTTGAGGCCGTTGTAGAAGCGCTCCAGGGCGCCCTTGGCTTCCTTGAGGCTGTCTTCGGAGTAGTTGATCGGGCTGCGGTAGTGGCTGGACACCAGCAGGTAGCGCACCACCTCCGGGTGGTACTTCTCCAGCACCTCGCGGATGGTGAAGAAGTTGCCCAGGCTCTTGGACATCTTCTCGCCGTCCACGCGCACCGCGCCGGCGTGCATCCAGGCCTTGGCGTAGAGCTTGCCGGTGGCCGCCTCGCTCTGCGCGATCTCGTTCTCGTGGTGCGGGAACACCAGGTCCGGGCCGCCGCCGTGAATATCGAAGGTCTCGCCCAGGCAGCAGGTGGACATCACCGAGCACTCGATGTGCCAGCCCGGACGACCGGCACCCCAGGGCGACTCCCAACTCGGCTCGCCCGGCTTGGCGCCCTTCCACAGAACGAAGTCCAGCGGGTCTTCCTTGATCTCGTCGACCTCGATGCGCGCACCGATCTTCAGCTCGTCGATCTTGCGCCGCGACAGCTTGCCGTAGCCTACGAACTTGCCGACGCGGTAGTACACGTCGCCATTGCCTGGCGCATAGGCGTAGCCCTTGTCGATCAGGGTCTGGATCATCGCGAACATGCCGGGGATGTGCCCGGTGGCACGCGGCTCGATGTCCGGGCGCAGCACGTTGAGGCGGCCCTCGTCCTCGTGCATCGCCGCGATCATGCGATCCACCAGGGCCTCGAACGGCTCGCCGTTCTCCTGGGCACGCTTGATGATCTTGTCGTCGATGTCGGTGATGTTGCGCACGTAGGTCACGTCGTAGCCACGCTGGCGCAGCCAGCGGGTGACCACGTCGAAGGCGACCATCACCCGTGCATGGCCAATGTGGCAGAAGTCGTACACGGTCATGCCGCACACGTACATGCGCGCCTGGTTGCCTTCCAGCGGCTGGAAGGGTTCCTTGACCTTGCTCAGGGTGTTGTAGATGGACAGCATCTTTAAATTTCCTCAAGAACGGTTTTCAAGGCAGCGAGCGAAGATCAGGCAAGGCGAAGCGGGGTGAGGAAGCGGAATGTACTGCAGTACATGAGCATTCCGAACCTCGCTTCAACACAGCATGATCGAGCGCAGCAATTTGAAAGCCGTTATTGCCCCCAGGTGTCGCGCAGGGTGACGGTACGGTTGAACACCGGCTTGCTGGGCTGCGAGTCCTTCAGGTCGGCAACGAAGTAGCCTTCGCGCTCGAACTGGAAGCGTTCCTCGGCGCCGGCGTTGGCCAGCGACGGCTCGGCGCGGCAGCCCTTGAGCACCACCAGCGAATCCGGGTTGATGTTGTCGAGGAAGCTGCCGCCCTCCTCGTCCCTCTCCGGGTTGGCGGAACGGAACAGGCGGTCGTACAGGCGCACTTCGCATTCCACGCTCTCGGCGGCCGGTACCCAGTGAATCACGCCCTTGACCTTGCGGCCCTCGGGGTTCTTGCCCAGGGTGTTCTCGTCGTAGGAGCAACGCAGCTCGACGATATTGCCTTCGGCATCCTTGATCGCCTCGTCGGCGCGGATCACGTAGCTACCGCGCAGGCGCACTTCGCCGCCGGGGACCAGGCGCTTGTAGCCGTCCGGCGGGGTTTCCTCGAAGTCACCGGCGTCGATGTAGATCTCGCGGCTGAACGGCAGCACGCGCACGCCCATGTCCTGCTTCGGGTGGCGCGGCAGTTCGAGGTTCTCGACCTTGCCTTCCGGGTAGTTGGTGATCACCACCTTGAGCGGCTTGAGCACGCACATGGCGCGCGCGGCGTTGGCGTCCAGGTCCTCGCGGATGGCGAACTCCAGCATGCCGATGTCGACCACGCCACCGGCGCGGTTGACGCCGATCATGTCGCAGAAGGTACGGATCGAAGCTGGGGTGTAGCCACGGCGGCGATAGCCGGACAGGGTCGACATGCGCGGGTCGTCCCAGCCATTGACGTGATTCTCGTCGACCAGTTGCTTGAGCTTACGCTTGCTGGTGATGGTGTAGTTCAGGTTGAGCCGGGCGAACTCGTACTGGCGCGGCTGGGCCGGTACCGGCAGGTTGGCCAGGAACCACTCGTACAGCGGGCGATGGTCCTCGAACTCCAGGGTGCAGATGGAGTGGGTGATGCCCTCGATGGCGTCCGACTGGCCGTGGGTGAAGTCGTAGCTCGGGTAGATGCACCACTTGTCGCCGGTCTGGTGGTGATGGGCGTGGCGGATGCGGTAGAGGATCGGGTCGCGCAGGTTCATGTTGCGCGAGGTCATGTCGATCTTGGCGCGCAGCGAGCGGGCGCCATCCGGGAATTCGCCGGCCTTCATGCGGGCGAACAGGTCGAGGTTCTCCTCGACGCTACGCTCGCGGAACGGGCTGTCCTTGCCGGGGCTGGTCAGGGTGCCGCGGTACTCGCGCATTTCCTCGGCGTTCAGATCGCAGACGAAGGCCTTGCCGGCCTTGATCAGCTCGATAGCCCAGGCATGCAACTGGTCGAAGTAGTCGGAGGCGTAACGCTCCTTGCCGGCCCACTGGAAGCCCAGCCACTCGACGTCGCTCTTGATCGCGTCGATGTATTCCTGGTCTTCCTTGGCCGGGTTGGTGTCGTCGAAGCGCAGGTTGCATTCGCCACCGAATTCCTGGGCCAGGCCGAAGTTCAGACAGATCGACTTGGCATGGCCGATGTGCAGGTAACCGTTGGGCTCCGGCGGGAAGCGGGTGACGATCTTGGCGTGCTTGCCGCTGTCCAGGTCGGCCTGGACGACGGGGCGCAGGAAGTTGGCGGCTTTTTCGACGGTGGGCTTGCTCATGGTGTCCTTAGATGCGGTGCGGCCTCCGCGCGGGAGGTAGGCCGGTCGAGACAAAGCCCGTATGATACTCAACCCGCCATATACCTGACAGTCGCAAAGCGACCAGGCGCGGCCTTACTTCGCGCGAATGCGCCGCCGCCCTGCCCGCCTTGCCCGAATCCGAGAGCGCATCGTCATGATCAAGCTGCACACCAACCACGGCGTCATCACCCTGGAACTGTTCGAAGACAAGGCCCCGGAAACCGCCGCCAACTTCAAGGAATACGTGAAAAGCGGCCACTACGACGGCACCGTGTTCCACCGCGTGATCGGCAACTTCATGGTCCAGGGCGGCGGTTTCGAGCCGGGCATGAAACAGAAATCCACCCGCGCGCCGATCAAGAACGAGGCCAACAACGGCCTCTCCAACAAGGTCGGCACCGTCGCCATGGCCCGCACCATGGACCCGCACTCCGCCTCCGCCCAGTTCTTCATCAACGTCGCCGACAACGGCTTCCTCGACCACACCGCGCCGACCATGCAGGGCTGGGGCTACGCCGTGTTCGCCCAGGTGACCGAGGGCATGGACGTGGTCAACGCCATCAAGGGTGTGGCCACCACCATGAAGTCCGGCCACCAGGACGTGCCGGTGGACGACGTGATCATCGAGAAGGCCGAAATCGTCGAGTGATTCGATGATCCTGCTGATCTCCGATCTGCACCTGGAAGAGGAACGCCCGGACATCACCCGGGCGTTTCTGCATTTCCTGCGCACCCGCGCCCGCGAGGCCGAGGCGCTGTACATCCTCGGCGACTTCTTCGAGGTGTGGATCGGCGACGACGGCATGTCGCCGTTCCAGCAGGGCATCGCCCGCGCCCTGCGCGAACTGAGCGACGCCGGCACGCGCATCTACCTGATGCACGGCAACCGCGATTTCCTGATCGGCCGTGCCTTCTGCCGCGCCGCCGGCTGCACCCTGCTGAAGGACCCGAGCATCGTGCAGTTCAATGGCGAGCCGGTGCTGCTGATGCACGGCGACAGCCTGTGCACCCTGGACGTCGGCTACATGAAGCTGCGCCGCTGGCTGCGCAACCCGCTGACCCTGTTCATCCTGCGCCACCTGCCGCTCGCCACCCGCCACAAGCTGGCGCGCAAGCTGCGCAGCGAGAGCCGCGCGCAGACGCGGATGAAGGCCAGTGAGATCGTCGACGTGACGCCGGAAGAAGTGCCACGGATCATGGCCGAGCACGGCGTGCGCACCCTGATCCACGGCCACACCCACCGTCCTGCCGTTCACGAACTTCAGGTGGGGGGCGAAAACGCCCGGCGCATCGTCCTCGGCGACTGGGACAAGCAGGGCTGGGCCCTGCAGGTGGACGAGCACGGCTTCCACCAGGCGCCCTTCCCGCTCTGAGCCATCACTCCAGAACGAACACCAGCGCCTTGAGCGCACTGTCCTCGTCTATGTCAGCGAACTCCGGCGGGTTGGCCAGGCGCTCCGCATAACGCAGCGGCGGGGCTTCGCGCGCCATCTCGTCGACCAGGAAGGCGACGCCGATGGACGGATCGTTGCAGCAGGCCAGCACCCGGCCGCCCGGCACCAGCAGCTCGGGCAGGCGGCGCAGTACCTTGGCGTAGTCCCGGGTCAGCACGAAGCTGCCCTTCTGGAAGCTCGGCGGGTCGATGACGATCAGGTCATAGGGGCCTTCCCTGCGCAGCTTGCCCCAGGAGTTGAACAGGTCGTGGCCGAGGAAACTCACCCGCGCCAGATCGTGGCCGTTGAGTCGATGGTTGTCGCGGCCTCGACTCAGCGCCGGGCGCGACATGTCCAGGTTGACCACCCGCTCGGCACCGCCGGCAATGGCCGCCACCGAGAAGCCGCAGGTGTAGGCGAACAGATTGAGCACCCGCAGGCCTGCCGCCTGCTCGCGCACCCACTGGCGCCCCAGGCGCATGTCGAGGAACAGGCCGCTGTTCTGCTTGCGTCCGAAATCCAGGAGAAAGCGCAGCCCCTGCTCCTCGATCTCGCCCTGCTCCACGGCCTCGCCGAACAGGCATTCCGTGGCGCTGTCCGACCGGTAGCGGTGCTGCAGCAGCAGGTGCGCGGCGCCGCTGCCCAGCCAAGCGGGCGACGCGGCGAATTGCAGCAGCATGCCCTTCAGCTCGACCAGTTCGGCGTCGGCCGGCTCGCGGAACAGCGACACCAGCACCACGCCCTGCAGCCAGTCGACCGCGATGTGCTCCAGCCCCGGCCACCGTCGGCCGCGCCCATGGAACAGGCGACGCGCCTCGCGCGGCAGGTCGGCGAAGGCCGTGAGCAGATGCTGGTGCAGAGTGGCGATGGATTCGGCGTTCATGGCGGTGCTGGCGAATGCGGGAGCGCATTCTAGCCCAGCCCGCGACGCCTTGGCCGGGCGCGCCGGTCTCCCGAACTGGTACTCTCGCGCTTATTTCGACGGGAGAATGCCATGCCCCACGATGGCAGCCTGCTGCAGGGCGCGGTCGTATTCCTCTTCGCCGCGGTGCTCGCGGTCCCGCTGGCCAAGCGCCTGCAGCTCGGCGCGGTGCTCGGTTACCTGCTGGCGGGCGTGCTGATCGGCCCCTCGGTGCTCGGCCTGATCGGCGATCCGGAGAGCGTCGGCCACCTGTCCGAGCTGGGCGTGGTCCTGCTGCTGTTCATCATCGGTCTGGAACTGTCGCCCCGGCGCCTGTGGGTGATGCGCAAGGCGGTATTCGGCGTCGGCCTGGCCCAGGTGCTGCTGACCGCCCTGGTGATCGGCACCGTGGCGCTGTTCGGCTTCCACCAGCCGCTGCCGGTGGCCATGGTGCTCGGCCTCGGCCTGGCACTCTCCTCCACCGCCTTCGGCCTGCAGCTGCTGGCCGAGCGCAAGGAGCTGACCAGCCCCCACGGGCGCATGGCCTTCGCCATCCTGCTGTTCCAGGACATCGCCGCGATCCCGCTGATCGCGCTGGTGCCCATGCTCGGCGACGCCACCCCGCACCCCCTGCCCGGCCAGGAACTGCGCGGGTTGCTGGAAGTGTTCGGCAGCATCGCCCTGGTGGTGCTCGGCGGTCGCTACCTGCTGCGCCCGGTGTTCCGCATCGTGGCGCGCACCAACATCCGCGAGGTGTCCACCGCGACCGCCCTGCTGGTGGTCATCGGCACGGCCTGGCTGATGGAACTGGCCGGCGTCTCCATGGCCCTGGGCGCCTTCCTCGCCGGCATGCTGCTGGCCGATTCCGAGTATCGCCACGAGCTGGAATCCCATATCGAGCCGTTCAAGGGCCTGCTGCTCGGGCTGTTCTTCATCAGCGTCGGCATGGCCGCCAACCTCGCCCTGCTGTGGCACGAACCACTGACGGTGCTGGCCCTGACCCTGCTGCTGATCGGCCTCAAGCTGCCAGTGCTGCTGGCGGTCGGCCGCCTCGCGGGCGGGCTGTCGCGGGCCAGTGCGGTGCGTCTGGCGGTGCTGCTGGCGGCCGGCGGCGAATTCGCCTTCGTGGTGTTCCGCATGGCCCGCAGCGAACAGCTGCTCGATGGCCACCTGCACGACCTGCTGGTGATCGCCATCACCCTGTCCATGGCGCTCACGCCGCTGATGGTGATGCTCGCCGCGCACTGGCTCAAGGCGGCCCCCGCCGCGCCCCGCGAAGTGCCGGAAGAACTGCAGACGGTGGACAGCGACACGCCGCGGGTGGTGCTGGCCGGCATGGGCCGGATGGGCCAGGTGGTCGCCCGCGTACTGCGCGCCCAGGGCGTACCCTTCGTCGCCCTCGACACCTCGGTGGATGCGGTGGAAATGTCGCGCAGCCTGGGCGAGATGCCGATCTTCTACGGCGACCCGCTGCGCCCGGAAATCCTGCGCGCCGCCCAGCTGGACAAGGCGGAATGGTTCATCGTCGCCACCGACGACCCAGACACCAACCTCAAGACCACCGAACTGGTGCGCAAGCTGTACCCCCACGTGAAGATCATCGCCCGCGCGCGCAACCGCCAGCACGTGCACAAGCTGTGGGACCTCAACGCCCAGGCGGTGCGCGAAACCTTCCACTCCAGCCTGGAAATGAGCCGCCAGGTGCTGCGCGGCCTGGGCCTGAGCGAGGAACAGGCCGCCGCCCGCCTGCGCCGCTTCCAGCGCCACGACGAGGAAGTGCTGGAGGCGCAGCACAGGGTCTACGACAACCAGGCCGCGGTGCAGCAGACCGCCCGCCAAGCCCGCCGGGAACTGGCGACCCTGTTCGACAGCGACAAGGTCGACGAGGGCGTTCCGAAGTAGGCATCGTGGGCCAAGGGGCCTGCCAGCGCTTTCCTCCCCCCTTCAAACTAGTTAAGGTCGGCGCATTTCCACCCTCACGGAGCCTTCCATGCCCACTCCCGCCCTGTCCGGTCCCCAGTACCTGAGCGAAGGTCTCAAGCTGGTCCTCAGCCCGGGGCTGCGCCTGTTCGTGCTGCTGCCCCTGGCGGTGAACACCCTGCTGTTCATCGGGCTGATCGTGGTCGCCCTGCAGCAGTTCGGCGGCTGGGTCGACGGCATCATGCCAAGCCTGCCGAGCTGGCTGAGCTTCCTCGAATACATCATCTGGCCGCTGTTCGTGATTCTGGTGCTGGTGGTGATGTTCTTTACCTTCACCATGCTGGCCAACATCATCGCGGCGCCCTTCAACGGGTTTCTCGCCGAGAAGGTGGAAGTGGTGGTACGCGGTCGCGACGACTTCCCGCCGTTCAGCTGGAGCGAGCTGATGGCCATGGTCCCGCGCACCCTCGGGCGCGAGCTGCGCAAGCTGGGCTATTTCCTGCCGCGCGCCATTCCCCTGCTCATCCTCACCTTCGTGCCGGTGCTCAACGTGGTGGCGGCGCCGCTGTGGATTCTGTTCGGCATCTGGATGATGGCCGTGCAGTACATCGACTATCCGGCGGACAACAACAAGCTGGGCTGGAACGAGATGCTCGCCTGGCTGCGCGAGAAGCGCTGGCAGAGCCTGGGTTTCGGCGGCATCGTGTACCTGGCGCTGCTGATCCCCTTCGTCAACATCCTGGTGATGCCGGCGGCCGTGGCGGGCGCCACGCTGTTCTGGGTACGGGAGCGGGGAGAGACGGCGCTGCAGCGCCAGGGCTGAACCGAACGGCGGCAGGCGGGATGCGGATTCCGTCCGCCACCGGGCGGCGCGGATCGGAAACCTGAAATACAGACAAAGAAAAAGCGGCTCAAGGCCGCTTTTTTGGCTTCCCGTTCTCGGCGATCCGAGTGGAAGCGATGTATGGCGCAGCGGACGGGACTCGAACCCGCGACCCCCGGCGTGACAGGCCGGTATTCTAACCGACTGAACTACCGCTGCGCGTCGGTCTCGCAAGAGATATGGTGGGTGATGACGGGATCGAACCGCCGACCCTCTGCTTGTAAGGCAGATGCTCTCCCGGCTGAGCTAATCACCCGAGTAGCCTTGCGAGGTGGCGCAATTTACGCAGAGGCCTCGCCTAAGTCAACACCCTGCTTGAATTTTTTCTTCGCGACCGGCCGTTACGCCCTTCGCTCACCCCGCCCGCAGCAGCAGTCGGGTGCTCACCAGTCCCTTGTCCGCCCGCTCCAGCCCGGCCTCCTCGACCCTCACGCCCTGCTCCTCCAGGCTCATCAGCCAGCGCAGCAGGCGGGCGAAGTCGGTCGGCTGCAGGCTCACCTGCAGGCTGCCGTCGCCCTGGTTGTCCAGGCGCTCGACATTCAGCCCCTGGCTGGCCGCGCTGCCGGTCACCAGACCCTGCAGCGCGGCCGGGTCGACGCTGCTGGACTGCGGCCTGCCCTGCGCGGCGCGGACCTGCGGCGCGTTCGCCTGCAGGTAGGCATGCAGCGCCCGCTGCTGCTGCAGGAAGCTGCGCGCCTGCTCCAGGTTCTGGCTGACCGGGCGCCAGAGCAGCAGGTAGAGCAGCACAAGCAGCAGGAAGCCGGCGAGCAGGCCCAGGGCCATGCGGTCGCGCGACGGCATCGACTGCCAGCGGATGACCAGCGGGTTGCGCGCGACGCGCCCCTGCCATTGCGAAACCAGACCCGTCATCCGTTACCTCCGATCACCAGGCGCGCACTGACGCCGTTGCCTTCCCGGCTCGCCGAGCCCATGTCCACCGCCAGCCCGGACTGCTGCAAGCGCGTGCGCAGGCTTTCCAGCGTGGCGAAGTCGCTGGCCTGCAGGTTGAGCGCCAGGTTGCCGCGCTGGGCGTTGAAGTCCAGTTGCTGCACCTGCACCCGTGCGCCCTCCTCGCCGATGGCCGAGGCGGCCTGGTCGAGCAGTTGCAACAGCTGTTGCTGACCGCCGCCCTCCGACTCGGCCAGGTGCTGGTCGAACTGGGCGCGCAGGTTGATCAGCTTGCTGTCGCCTGGGAACAGTTCGCGGTACAGCTCCCGGCTGGCCTCGGCATAGCGCTCGCCCTCGCGCTGCAGATGCCAGCCCTGGGCCAGGTTGAAGCCCCATTGCAGCACCAGCCACAGGCCCAGCAGCGCCGCCAGAGGGCGCCAGCGCTGCCATTGCCCGGAGGGCTCGCGCCGGGCGAACGCGCCCTGGGCCAGGTTGCAGGCGGCCACGTGGCCGGCCAGCCAGACCAGCGGCTGGGCGTGCTCGTGGCACTGGTCGATGTCCGCAGGCGCCGGTTGGCCGGCCGCCACATGGGCCACCCGCGGCGACGGGCAGAGCCCGGCCAGCTGCGGCCAGTCCTCGCCACGCAGGGCCAGGCGCGCCTCGCCGCTGCCGCCCAGCAGCCAGCGGTCCCCCAGGCAGAATAGCTGGCTGCCCTCTTCCGTCAGCAGATCGGCATCCACCTCGATGCGCTGGGGCGGGTTGTCGCCGCACAGCGCCAGCCAGCCGGCCAGCCAGTCGCGGCGCACCGCGTGGACCCGATGGCGGCCATCGGCCAACTGGTCGCCCACCGCCAGATGGAAATACTCCACGTCGTCGGCCAGCAGCTCCTCCACCGCGAACGGCAGGGCCTTCTGCAGCCAGCGCGCCTTGGTGGTCGGCAACTGCACGGCACAGACGGTCACCGCCTCCACTGGCAGGACCAGGCGCCAGGGCCTGGTGGCGGCCGGCACCGCCTCGGCGAACGGCAGCTGGCTGCCGATATCGCCATCGACGCGCCAGACCGGCAGGTCGGCCGCCGGCCCGGCGCATGCGCCGGGCGGAAGAAACAGGGTGAGCAGACTCATTCCTCGGACTCCTCGACGGGCGTGGGCGCCAGGCCCTCCTGCCCCAGATCGCGCGCCATCAGGCGGACGCGCCCATCATTACCACGTTGCAGATAACTGGCCAGCACCTGGCGCCGGTCGCCCAGCAGCACTTCAGTGGTGACCCGGAAATACTGGCTGCCGGTGGTCAGCCCCTGGGGGTTGACGCCATAGCTGGCGAGCTGCTGGACGAAGGCGCCCGGGTCGCGGTAGCCGGTGTTCCCGCGCCGTTCGATGGCGGCCTTCAGCGCCGACTGCGGGATGCCTTCGCCGAGGCAGGCCAGCACCTGGGCGCTGGCGGTGTTCACGTTCAGCTCCACCTGGCTCGGCAGGGCGCCGACGAAGGGCGCCAGGCGCCGGTAGTCGGCCTCACTCATGCCCAGCAGCAGGCGCAGCTCGGACACGTCGGCGATGCGCCCCGGGCCGGTGCGATAGGCGGGCGTCAGCAGCAGATACTGGTCGTCCTCGGCGCCACCCTGGCCGCTGGCGTCCTGGTCGGCGTCCAGCCAGTCCTGCAGGCGCTCGGCGTAGACCGGCGTCAGTTGCAGCAGCTGCAGCAGGCGGCGGAAGCGCAGCAGCGCCTGTTCGCCGGCCTGGCCGCCGACGGCCAGGCTGTTGAGGTTGAAGCGGCCGGACAGGTCCTCGATGCGCAGGCGCAGCTCGCCGCCTTCGTCTAGCGGGAAACGCAGCTTGGGATTGGCCCAGGGCTCGGCCAGGTGATCGACCTGATCGGTGACCATGTCCCGGTGCAGGATGGCCTTGGCCAGCAGCTCGCCGCCCTCGGCGTAGTACTGCGCCTGTCGCACCACCAACTGGTTGCCGGTGCTGCGGATGGCCAACTGCTGGCGCACCACCAGCGCCGCGCAGACCACGGTCACCAGCGCCACCACCAGCAGCACGGTGATCAACGCCACCCCACGCTGGCGACTCATGACGGCGGCTCCTGGGGCAGGGTCTCGTCCGGCACCAGATCACCTTCGCCGCCCTCCTCCCCGCCCGGCGGCAGGATCTGTTCCTGCTGCGGCATTTCCGGCATGCGCCAGAGGCGGCGCAGTTCGCCGTAGTAGCGGTGCTCGACGATCAGTTCCACTGCCCGGGGCAGCTGGGTCAGCGCCTCGTCGGCGCTGCTGGCGTTGGCCGGCGGCCAGTCCTGCAGCCAGCGCCCCTCCAAATCGAGGAAGCGCAGTTCGAAGCGCTTCACCCCGTCGAGCGCCTGCTGCACCCGGGGTTGGCTGTCCTGGGCCTGGTCCAGCACCGGCCAGTAGAGGCGCTGCCAGCGCTCGCCCTGCAGTTGCCAGCGCACCCGCTGCAGGGTCGCGCGTGGCTGGCCGAGCGGGTTGCGCCAGCCGCTGCGGGTGAATTCCAGCTGGGTGTCGCGGCCGCTCTGCCCGCGCAACGAGGGCAGCAGGTCACCCAACTGATCGCGCACGGGACGCGCACGCACCTGCAGCACATCGCGCTCGAACGCACCCATGGCCCGGGTCAGCTCGCGCAGGCGTCGCTCCTGTTCGCGCTGGGCGGTGTCGGTCTTCAATACGCTGTCGAGCATGCGGTAGGTGGCCATGGCGAGTACCGCGAAGATGGCGATGGCGATCAGCACTTCCAGCAGGGTGAAGCCGCGCTGCCTCATGGCTCCACTCCGACGAAGCCGCTGAGGGTAGCCAGGGCGTTGTCCTCGACCTTGCCACGCAGCCTGCGCTCGGGGCGCAGCGCCACGCGCACCGTGACCCGCAGCATGTCCGGCTCGCTGGTGGACTGCACCTCGGTCTGCCACAGCCAGCGGCGCCCGGCATAGCTCTCCTCGCCCTGCTCGCGCCCCACGGCGGGCGGGCTGTCGGCCAGCTGCAGGTCCTGCAGGCGGTTGTCCGCCAGCCAACTGGCAAAGGTCTTGTCCTCCAGCCGGGCCGCGGTCTGCAGCGAGCGGGCACTGGCGCTGAGCACGCTGGCGGCGACCACGGCGAAGATCGCCAGGGCGACCAGCACTTCCAGCAGGGTGAAGCCACGCGCGCGCCTCATCCGGAGCGCTTCCCGGCGATCTCCGGCTTCAGCTCCGGTTCGGCGAAGCCATCGCTGACAAGCAGCAGCACCGGTGCGTCACGCCCGCTGCCGCCGGCCAGGCGCAGGGTGAAGGGCGTCAGCTCACCGCTGGAAAGGATCAGCAGCTGGGGCGTCTTGGGCGCGGCCTTGTCCTTGTCGCCCTTGGGCGATGGCAGGCCGACGCTCTGGTTGTCCACCTCGATGCGCAGTTCGACCCATTCCGGCAGTTCGTGCACCTTGTCGCCCACCGGCTCCCAGCGCGATCTCAGCGGGTCATAGCGCAGCACCTGGTAGCTGCGGGTCTCGAAGCGCACGCCGTATTCGCGATTGTCCAGCACCGCCTCGTCGATCAGCACCCGGAGCAGGCTGTTCAGGCGCTCGGCCTCGTCGTTCAGCTTGCGGGCGGGACTGCTGGCCAGCCCGCTGCCGATCACGGCCAGGCCGGTCAGCACGCCGAGCAGCACCAGCACCACCAGCAGCTCTATGAGGGTGAAGCCCAGCGCCCGCCGCATCGCCGATCAGAGATCCCAGTTGCCGATGTCGGTATTGGCGCCGTCGCCGCCTTCCTGGCCGTCGGCGCCCAGGGAATACAGGTCGATCTTGCCGCGCGATCCCGGCGACAGGTACAGGTACGGATTACCCCAGGGGTCGATCGGCAGCCGCTTCAGGTAGCCCTCGGCATTCCAGTTCTTCGCCGGCGGGTTGCCGGTGGGCTTCTTCACCAGCGCTTCCAGGCCCTGCTGGGTGCTCGGGTAGTTCTGGTTGTCCAGCTTGTACATGTCCAGCGCCGCGCCGATGGCGCGGATGTCGTTCTGCGCCGCGGTCACCTTGGCCTGGTCCGGACGGCCCATCACCTGGGGCACCACCAGCGCGGCGAGGATGCCGAGGATGACTACCACCACCATGATTTCAATGAGCGTGAAGCCCTTCTGCTTGTGCATCGTTTTCAACCCACCAGTTGGTTCAGAGAAAGGATCGGGAGGAGGATGGCCAGTACGATCACCAGCACCACCGCGCCCATGAAGACCAGCATGAACGGCTCGAACAGCCCGACCAGCAGGCCGATGGTGGCCGCCAGGTCGCTCTCCTGGTTGCGCGCCGTGCGCGATAGCATCTGGTCCAGCTCGCCGGAGCGTTCGCCGCTGGCGATCATGTGCAGCATCATCGGCGGGAACTGCCGGCTGGCCTCCAGCGCCCGCGACAGGCTGCCACCCTCGCGCACGCGCTGGGTGGCGTTGGCCACGTCGGCGCGGATGATGCGGTTGGACACCACTTCCGCGCCGATGGCCAGCGCCTCCACCAGCGGCACACCGCTGCGCACCAGGATGGCCAGGGTCGAGGCGAAGCGCGCCGTCTCGGTGGCCGAGATCAGGCCGCCGACCAGCGGCAGGCGCAGCAGGAAGGCGTGCCAGCGCCGGCGCAGGTCCTCGTTGCGCAGCGCGCGGCGGAAGGCGACCACCGCCAGCACCGCCAGCACCACGGCCACGGCGCCCCAGGTCTTGACCAGTTCGCTGAGGAAGATCAGCCCGCGGGTCAGCGCCGGCAGGGTCTGCCCGGAGTTGACGAACACCCTCACCACGTCGGGCACCACGTAGCCGAGCAGGAAGCCGACGATGCCCAGCGAGGCGAGCATCAGGATCACCGGGTAGAGCAGCGCCATCTGGATCTTCTGCCGCGACTGCTGGCGCTGCTCGGTGTAGTCCGCCAACTGTTCCAGCACCGGCCCCAGGTGCCCGGCGTGCTCGCCGGCCGCGACCGTGGCCCGGTACAGCTCGGGAAAAGCCGCCGGATAGGTCGCCAGGGCCCTGGCCAGGCTGTGGCCTTCCAGCACCTTGGCGCGCACCGCCAGCAGCATCGACTGGATGCGCGGCTGGCGCGACTGGGCGGCGGCGGCGCGCAGCGCCTCCTCGATGGGCAGCGCGGCGCTGATCAGGGTCGCCAGCTGGCGGGTGACCAGGGCCAGGTCGCGGGCCGACAGGCCACGGCGCAGGCTGAAGCCACCGCCACCCTCGGCCTGCTCCTTGCGGTGCACCGGCTCGACCTGCAGCGGCGCCAGCTGTTTCTCGCGCAGCAGCTGGCGCACCTGGCGCGCGCTGTCGGCCTCCAGTACGCCCTTCTGCTGGCGGCCCCGGGGGTCCAGGGCGATGTATTCGAAGGCGGCCATCAGTCTTCCCTAGTGACCCGCAGTACTTCTTCCAGGGTGGTCACCCCTTCCAGCACCTTGCGCCGACCGTCATCACGGATGCTCGGGCCCAGGCTGCGGGCGTGGCGCAGCAGCTCCTGCTCGCCGACGCCGTTGTGCACCAGGGTGCGCATCTTGTCGTCGAAGATCACCAGCTCGTAGATGCCGGTCCGGCCACGGTAGCCCTGCTGGTGGCATTCCGGGCAGCCCTTGGCGTGGTGGATCAGAGGCCGCTCCCGCAGGTCGAGGCCGAGCAGGCCGCATTCGGCGGCGTCGGCCGGGCGCGCCTCGCGGCAATGCACGCAGAGCACCCGCACCAGGCGCTGGGCCAGCACGCCGAGCAGCGACGAGGACAGCAGGAAGGGCTCGACGCCCATGTCCACCAGGCGGGTGACCGCGCCCACGGCACTGTTGGTGTGCAGGGTGGAGAGCACCAGGTGGCCGGTCAAAGAGGCCTGCACCGCGATGTCGGCGGTCTCCTGGTCGCGGATCTCGCCGACCATCACCACGTCCGGGTCCTGACGCAGGATGGCGCGCAGGCCGCGGGCGAAGGTCATGTCCACCCGCGGGTTGACCTGGGTCTGGCCGATGCCTTCCAGGTAGTACTCGATGGGGTCTTCCACCGTGAGGATGTTGCGCGAGCGGTCATTGAGGGTGACCAGACCGGCGTACAGGGTGGTGGTCTTGCCCGAGCCGGTCGGCCCGGTGACCAGGATGATGCCGTGGGGCTTGCGCAGGTTGTCGTCGAGCAGGCGACGGTCGCGCTCGCTCATGCCCAGGTGCTGCAGCGACAGGCGCCCGGCCTGTTTGTCGAGCAGGCGCAGCACTACCCGCTCGCCGTTGGCCGACGGCAACGTGGACACGCGGATGTCCACCTCGCGGCCGCCGACCTTAAGGGAGATGCGGCCGTCCTGGGGCACGCGCTTCTCGGCGATGTCCAGCCGCGCCATGACCTTGACCCGCGACACCAGCAGCGCGGCCAGTTCGCGGCGCGGCTCGATCACTTCGCGCAGGATGCCGTCGACGCGGAAGCGCACGACCAGGCGTTTCTCGAAGGTTTCCAGGTGGATGTCGGAGGCGCCGGCCTTGATCGCCTCGCTGAGGATGGCGTTGATCAGGCGGATGATCGGCGCGTCGTCCTCCTGCTCCAGCAGGTCGCCGGATTCGGGGGTGAGTTCGGCCAGGCTGGCCAGGTCCAGTTCGGCGCCGAGGCCCTCGGCCATCTGCCGCACCTCGGAGGAGTCGCGCTGGTAGGCCAGGCTCAGCTCCTGCTCGAAGGCCTCGGGTTCCAGCCACTGCAGCGGCAGCACCCGGCCGGCGAAGCGCTGGGCCTCCTGCACGGCGGTCAGGCTGGCGCCACGGCGCACCTGCAGCTGGGCGAGGCCGAATGGCTCACGCAGCAGCACGCCGTGGCGCTTGGCGAAGGCGAATGGCAGCGGGCGCAGGGCCGGTTCTGCCGGGGCCGCTAGAGCGGCATGGGTATCGGTAGACATCTGCGGGCACGTTCCTGGAACAGAAAATCCATTTCGCTGTTGTTCTTGTTGTCGTTCTGACGGCACGTTCGAGGCGCCAAGTTAACGGATTTCAAGGGAATCTGCAGTGCAGATTTCGCACGCCCGGACAATGAAGCGACCACGTTAGCGGGGAATTGTTATGGCCGTGGGTCGGAATCCGCAATGTGGAGAAATTCATGGGGATGACCTATGCAGGGCGCGCCGCCCATGTACGAGCCTGCCGGTGCGCGCGGCGCACCCTACGCTGGAAGCGGATTTAGCGGGCCGTAAACGAAGAACCCCGGCGGTTGCCGGGGTTCTCGTCTAGCGGTGGGGCTTACTTGTCTTCGCTGCGCTGGTGCTTGAAGAACACACCGTTGTCGCCGAAGGACGAGGCGATGAAGGGCGAGGTCAGCTCCATCTCGCCGATCTTCACCGCGCTGTTGCGACGCTGCTGGGCGTAGCTGCGGTTGGTGGACGGCAGGATCGAGGTCTTGATCTCCATCGAGGTCGCGTAGACGTCGTACAGCTTGGTGCCGGAGGCCAGGGTCACGAGATCGTTGCGGAAATCGTGGGCCGAGGTGGAGAAGACGTTGCGCAGTTCCGGCTTCGGCACGAAGTAGATCTGCGTCGGCGACTTGACCGAGGACACCGCCTGGCCGGTCTGGGTCACTTCGGCCATGTCGTCGACCCGCAGCAGGGTCGGCTTCAGGCTGACCAGCGAGAACAGCAGCGTGGTGCCCAGGGTGTCGTTGGTCTCCGGCAGGACGAACTGGGAAAGCTCGTTGGCAAAGAAGTTGTGGTTGCTGCCCTGGCCGCTGAGGGTGTAGAGCGCCGACACGTTCTGCGACGGCTTGCCGTCGACGAAGGCCTTCCACGCCAGACCCGGCTGGAAGCCGTTCTTCGCCGGATCACCGGCCACCGACAGACGCAGCAGGCCGTTCTCCGCGCCCTGGAACAGGCCGGTGTAGGGATGCCCGGCCACGGCGGTGAACTTCACCTTGGCCATCACACCGTTGGGGTGCATGGCCTTCTCGTAGCCGGCCGGCGCCACGTCGGACTTGGTCTGCACCTTCTTCCACAGCACCGAGCTGATCAGGCCGCCGACGTTGACCGGAGGAATGGCCGGCAGCTGGCCTTCGGCGTACTGGGTACGCATGGCGCCGTTGACCCACAGATTGTCCTGCTTGGCCTTGGCCGGCCAGGTCTCGTAGTCGGCCGGGATGTTCAGGCCCCAGGGCTTGAACGCGTTCTGCACGCCCACCAGGCTGCTTTCCAGCTGCGGGTTGTGACGACGGATCACGTCGACCATGGTGGTGTTCTCGACCCAGGCCAGGCCTTCGGGGGTGTAAATCTCCGGGCGATAGTCCTTGGTGTAGAAGCGGTCGGTCATCAGGCGGCGCGAGGCGTTCATGATGAAGATCTGGAAGGCCGTCTCGCCGAAGGCGAAGCCGTCCGGACGCACGGTCTCGGCCAGCATGCCGACCAGGGTGTCGATCTTCTCGATGTCGTTGCCGTACACGCGCTTGAGGTTGGCCAGGGTGGCCGGGTCCTTGGTCAGGTCCTCGAACTTGGTGATCGGATTGAGGCCGATCTCGCGGCGGAACTCGTTGTAGCGCGGCACGCCACGCTCGCGGTCACGCAGTACGTCGATGGTCGCCAGGTCGATGTTGCCGACCAGCGGAATCGACAGGTTGCGCAGGAAGTTCGGGTAGTTGTTGAGGGTCAGCGAACCCGGGTTGGTGATGCCGAAGGAGTACCACATGCGCTCCGGGTGCTCGCCGTTCAGCAGGTTCTCAGCATCGCGGTCACGAGTGTTCTGCAGCTGCACCGAGCGCGAGATGACGTTGGAGCCGATGTCATAGACGTCGACCTTGTCACGCATCAGAGGGTGCATGCGGTACACCGCGACGAACTCCTCGGTCAGGGTGTAGGGCACGCCGTAGTTGTTGGGGTTGGTAGAGCCGACGATACCGGCCAGGGCATGGTCGATTGCCGAGCTACCAGCCCCGCTGCCGTCGATACCGAGGATGCGCAGGACGAAGGAGTTGGAGCTGGCCAGGTCGGCCTGCAGCATGCGCGCTTCTTCCTGGTACTTGTCGCGGTTCGGGCCGGAGCCCAGCAGGCCCCACCAGTTGGCGTACATTGCACGCTCGGTGACCGGGTTGGCGATCACCGCCGGGGTCCACTCCACGGTATGGATCTTGGCCATCAGCGCCGAGGTGACCAGGCGCGCGCGGTCGTACAGCCACTGGTCGTCCTTGTCCGGGTACTTCTGCTTGAGCATGGCCGCGACGGCGTTGTGCTCCTTGGTGAACAGCTGGTGCAGCATGCTCAGGCCGACCCACCAGTTCTCGTTGAAGCCGGTGATCGGCTTGCCGCTGATCAGCTCGGTCGGCAGGGTGCCATCGGCATTGATCTTCAGCTTGCCGTCGACGAAGGCGCGCACCTTGTCGTTGGTGGCCTTGTCGCTGCCGTACAGCTGCGAGCCGTCCCACCAGTGGGTGTTGTGGTTGCGGTAGGCGGCCGGCTTGCCAGCTTCCGCCGCGGTGCGGGTCGGGTCGGCCTGGGTGCGGCGCACGGACATGGTGCCAGAACCGAGCACGTCGCCGGCCGGCAGCGGGATCTGGATCGGGTTGGCCTCGGCGTTGGGGCCGTGCTCCACCCAGTCATGGACCATGAACTGGATCCACGAGGCGGCGATGAAGTTGAGGCTGGGCGCCGGCTTGAACTCGCCGCGGGCCATCAGCACGTTACTGACTTCGCGCGGGTTGGGGCTGAGCAGGGTGTCGGCCTCGGTCTCGCCGTGGGTGACGTTCGGATTGACGTTGCGGCCGAAGCGACGGTAGACCGAGCCCTCGGCGGGATTGGAGAGGATGTTGCAGGTGCCATCCTCGGTGCGGGCCACCTGGCTGCGCGCATCGCAGGTGATGGTGGCGTTGGCGGCAGGCAGGTTGTCGACATCGAACAGGTTGTTCTTGAACAGCGCGTCGCGCTCCAGCGCGAGGGTGATCAGACCTGCATAGATGCCCAAGGTACCGAACTTGACCAAGCTCGGCCACGTGACCCAGACGGACATGGCGTATCTCCCGATTATTCTTGTACTAATTACGGTTGGAAGCCGGCGTTTCCGGCTGGCGGGAGATTAGGGATTCGCCGCTCGCCCTCCCCCCTCCTGTGGGAGGGGAAAGGGGAAAAGGGAGCTACCGTCGGTCGGTGCCAGGTCGGGTATCTGCTCAGGTAGCCGGTCAGGCGCCGCGCTGCTGCATGGCGAGGATGGCCTCGGTGCGGCCGGAGAGGTTGAGCTTCGAGTAGATGTTCTTCAGGTGCCACTTGGTGGTGGACAGGGCGATGCCGGTGCTGGCGCTGATCTCGGTGTTGGACAGGCCCTTGAGCAGGCAGGCGAAGATCTCCGCCTCCTTGTCGGTGAGCAGGCTCACCAGGTCCGGCAGCGCCGCCGAGGGCGCCTGGCTCTCGGCCAGGAGGAACTCGGCATAGGCCTCGCTGTAGGCCTCCGGCACCTGCAGCTGGCCGGAGCGCAGCAGTCCGAACACCGCCTCGGCAAAGCCCGGCGCCTCGTCGAACACCGAGCGATTGATGTTGACGATGCCGAAGCGCTCGACCAGCGCCAGCAGCGCCTTGATCTGCTGCTCCGGGCTCTGCTGCGGCGCACTCAGCGCCAGCAGGTTGGCCTCCACCACCAGCGCCCGCGCCTTCATCTCGCTCTGCTGCAGCGATTGCGCCAGCACCTTGAGGATGCGGCAGGCGCGCGGCTGTGCGCCGCGCATCACCAGCCAATAGACGGCGGCCAGGCCGTAGCGCTCCCAGCACTCGTCGTACGGGCGCACCCGCTCCCACTCGCCGGCCGCCAGCCGCTCCTCGATGCCCAGCCGCTGGGCCAGCGCATCCAGCGCCGCCGGGCGGCCGTCCAGATAGGCCTGGCGCATGCTTTCCTGCGCCGCCTGGCTGGCGAAGCGCTCGTAGTTGCCCAGCTGGAGTATCCGCGACAGCTGTTCGAGCAGGCGCCCCGCGCGGCCCTGGGACTGGCGCCGGTAGAGCAGCCGCGACAGGGTGATGTGCACGGTGGCGATGGTCTCGGTGGCCGACGACGAGGTGACCATCGCCATCAGGTCCTCGCACAGCTGCTGGGCCGCCGCCAGCTGGTTCTGCTCGTACAGCGCCACCACCATGGCGGTGGCCCGGTTGAGCCAGGCCGGCGACGAGCGCTCGGTGCGCTGGTAGTCGTGGCAGACGTCCTTGCGCGCGCTGGTGGCGCGCCCGGCGTTGCGGTTGCACAGGGCGATGATCAGGTCGGCGTAGCTCTCCAGGAACAGCTGGCCGGTGCGCGCCAGCAGCGCCTTGGACTCCAGCGCCATCTGGATCGACTGCTCCAGGCGCCCGTGCATCAGGTGGTGGTAGGCGAGGATGGTCAGGGCCAGGGCGCGGATGTCCGAGGCGATGCCCGGCGCCAGCAGCTCCGACCAGCGCTCGCCGGGGTCGAAGGCCAGGTCGTACTGGAACAGCTCGAGGTTGAGCGCCAGCAGCTGCCGGGTCGGCGCGTCCAGGCCCGGCCGGTCGCCCTGTGGCAGCGCCAGTTCGTCCAGGCAGTAGCGCGCCTGGTGGAAGCGCCGCGACAGGGTCAGCGACAGGATCATCGGCACCAGCAGGCGCGGCTGGTCGCGCAGGCCGGCCTCGCTGAGCGGCTCCAGCCACTTCAGCACCTCGGCGAAGTGGCCGCTGTGCACCCACTGCTCGCAGGCCTCTTCCAGCAGGTTGCGGAACAGTGCCCGGTCGTCGCTGCGCTGGGCGTGCTGCAGGGCCTGTTCCAGGTCGCCGCGCTGGCTGAAGTGCAGCGCCGCGCGGCGGTGCAGCACGGCCACCTGCTGCGGCTGGTACATCGCCAGGCGCTTGGCCAGGAAGTCGTGCAGCAGCGCGTGGTAGCGGTAGTAACCGGGATACTGGTCGACCGGTAGGAGGAACAGCTCACGGGCGGCCAGTTCCTCCAGCAGCAGCGCCGAGCCGGTGCGCTCGAAGACCTTGTCGCAGAGTTCGCCGTCGAAACGCTCGAAGATCGCGCAGCTGAGCAGGAAGTCGTGCATCTGCGGCGACAGGCGCTTGAGCACCACGTGTCCGAAGTAGTCGACGATCTCCGGCTGGCTGCCGTTGAAGCGCTCCAGCGCCACGGTGCCGAAGCGCGCATAGGCCAGCAGGGCCACCTTCACCCCGGCCATCCAGCCCTCGGTCATCGCCATCAGGCTGTCGACGTAGGCCGGGCTGAGGTCGGGCCCGCCCAGGTGGGTGTTGAGCTGCTGGATCTGGGCCGGCGACAGGCGCATGTCGTGCTGATCGATGCACAGCAGCTTGTTCTCCAGCTTCAGGCGGCTGAGCGAGAAACCGGGATGGTTGCGGCTGGAGAGGATCACCCGGGTGGTGGCCGTCAGCCGTTCGAGCATGGCCGACAGCACCTCGAGGATGGTGGGCTGGCCGATGAACTGGAAGTCGTCGAGGACGATGTAGAGGCCGCCGTCGATGCGGTTCAGCGCGTCTGCCAGGTACTCGCCCACCACTTCCGGCGCCTGGTACATCTCGGCGGCGAAGGGGTTGAACCAGGATACGTCGAAGTCCTCCACCCGGGCGCGGATGCCCTCGGCGAGGTGACGGAAGAAGCGCACCGGCTCGTTGTCACGCGCCTGCAGTGGAAAATGCACCACACTGCGCGTGAGCCTGCCCGCCTGCCACTGGGCCAGCAGGGTCGACTTGCCGGAACCGGCGGGCGCCAACAGCACGGTCAGCGGAAACTGCTCGCAGTGGTTGAGCAGTTCCAGCAGTTCTTCACGGGCAAAACCCGCGACTGCCGGGGTAGTCGTCTTGCGATCATCCATTGCAGCGATCCGTCAGGCTTATTTTTATTGTTGAACGGGAAGCATGTGGAGGCCGATGATAGCGACTCGTTCCGAGGAAGTTTCGAAACGTTTCACGCTTCCGACTGCGACACGACGCACGGTAACGACAAGCGGCGTGCAGATGGATCAGACAGGCGCGCCACGCATGGAAGACTTGCGGTATGGTTGGCGGCGCCCGCAGAGTACGGGCCGATGCGATGCGAGCCGCTCAGAGCTTGCACGCCGGAATAAGAAGAAGACCGGGGGATTCATGTCTTGAGCGCTACCAGCATTCGCCCTCCCGCCTGGCTGCAGCGCCATGGGGTGACTCTCGCCTGCCTGCTCGTCGTGCTGCTCATCACCCTGAGCCTGAGCAAACAGAGCGTCGACTACCTGCGCCTGCTGCGCAGCGAGGCACCCGCCGGCACGCCGGCCCCCTCCGTTGCCAACCAGCCGCGGCAGGTGTCCAGCCAGCGGCTGCAGAACCTGTTCGGCGTGCCCGCGCGGCAAGCCGGCGACCAGAACGCGCCACCCACCAAGCAGCAGATGACCCTGCTGGCCAGCTTCGTCAACCCGGACCCCAAGCGCTCGGCCGCCGTGATCCAGGTGGCCGGCGACAAGCCCAAGCGCATCGCGGTGGGCGACGAGGTCAACGCCAGCACCCGGCTGCAGGCGGTGCACCAGGACCGTGTGGTGCTCGACCGCGGCGGCAGCGAGGAAAGCCTGCGCTTCCCCGCCGTGCGCTCGCCCTCGCTGACGCCCTACTCCGCCGCGCCCTCGCCGTACGCCCCACAGGAACCCACCGCCCAACAGCTGGAGCAGTTGCAGGACGAGGACGTCCAGGCCCTGCAGCAACGCATCCAGCAACTTCAACAACGCATGGAAGGCGGCGAAGAAGTGCCGCAACCCGAAACCCCGGAAGCCGAATAGAACCCATGATCGACTCCAAATTCCTGTCGCGGAAGCACCTGCCCCTCGTCCTTCTGCTGACCGCGGGCTGCTTCGGCACCGCGTTGCCGCCGGCCTACGCGGCCGAGCCGGCGGCCGCCACCCAGGGTGCGGAAACCTGGACCATCAACATGAAGGATGCCGACATCCGCGACTTCATCGACCAGGTGGCGGAAATCTCCGGCGAGACCTTCGTCGTCGACCCGCGGGTCAAGGGCCAGGTCTCGGTCATCTCCAAGACCCCGCTGGGCCTGGAAGAGGTCTACCAGCTGTTCCTCTCGGTGATGAGCACCCACGGCTTCAGCGTGCTGACCCAGGGCGAGCAGGCACGCATCGTGCCGATCACCGAGGCCCGCAGCGGCGCCAACAGCGGCCGCAGGGCACCGGACGACGTGCTCACCGAGCTGATCCAGGTGCAGCACACCTCGGTCAACGAACTGATCCCGCTGATCCGCCCGCTGGTGCCGCAGAACGGCCACCTGGCCGCCGTGGCCGCCTCCAACGCGCTGATCATCAGCGACCGGCGCGCCAACATCGAGCGCATCCGCGAGCTGATCAACCAGCTCGACGCCCAGGGCGGCGGCGACTACAACGTGATCAACCTGCAGCACGCCTGGGTGCTGGACGCCGCCGAAGTGCTGAACAACAGCGTGATGCGCAACGAGCGCAAGGACGGCTCGGGCACCCGGGTCATCGCCGACGCCCGCACCAACCGTCTGATCCTGCTCGGCCCGCCCGCTGCCCGCCAGCGCCTGGCCAACCTCGCCCGCTCGCTGGACATCCCCAGCACCCGCTCGGCCAATGCCCGGGTGATCCGCCTGCGCCACAGCGATGCCAAGAGCCTGGCCGAGACCCTGGGCGACATCTCCGAAGGCCTGAAGAACCAGGAAGGCGGCGCGGACACCACCAAGAGCAAGCCGCAGAATATCCTGATCCGCGCCGACGAGAGCCTCAACGCCCTGGTCCTGCTGGCCGACCCGGACACGGTGGCGACCCTGGAAGACATCGTGCGCAACCTCGACGTGCCGCGCGCCCAGGTGATGGTCGAGGCGGCCATCGTCGAGATTTCCGGCGACATCAGCGACGCCCTCGGCGTGCAGTGGGCGGTCGACGCCCGCGGCAAGACCGGCGGCGCGGGCGGGGTCAGCTTCGGCAATACCGGCCTCTCCGTGGGCACGGTGCTGCGCGCCATGCAGGACAACGAGATTCCCGACAACCTCAGCCTGCCGGACGGCGCCATCATCGGCATCGGCACGGACAGCTTCGGCGCGCTGATCACCGCCCTCTCCTCCAACAGCAAGAGCAACCTGCTGTCGACCCCGAGCCTGCTGACCCTGGACAACCAGCAAGCGGAAATCCTGGTGGGCCAGAACGTGCCGTTCCAGACCGGCTCCTACACCACCGATGCCTCCGGGGCGAACAACCCCTTCACCACCATCGACCGCAAGGACATCGGCGTGACCCTCAAGGTCACCCCACACATCAACGACGGCGCCACCCTGCGCCTGGAAGTGGAGCAGGAAATCTCCTCCATCGCCCCCAGCACCGGCGTCAACGCCCAGGCGGTGGACCTGGTGACCAACAAGCGCTCGATCAAGAGCGTGATCCTCGCCGACGATGGCCAGGTCATCGTGCTCGGCGGGCTGATCCAGGACGACGTCACCAGCACCGACTCCAAGGTGCCGCTGCTGGGCGACATCCCCCTGCTCGGCCGCCTGTTCCGCTCGACCAAGGACACCCACATCAAACGCAACCTGATGGTGTTCCTGCGCCCGACCGTGATCCGCGACCGCGCCGGCATGGCCAGCCTGTCGGGCAAGAAGTACCGCGACATCAGCGTGCTGGACGGCAACGACGGCGGCAGGAACCTGCTGCCGGGCGACGCCGAGCGCCTGTTCGACAAGCCGGGGGCCGGCGCCATCGACCTGCGCGAGGAGCAATAGCTCCTCTACGAAGGGAGAGATGCGTCAAGGGCCGCTGTGTTTCAGGAAAAAGTCGTCCGCAACACGCTGTCCGTCCTCGGCAGCCGCATGACCCACCAGGCACTGAAAGTCTGGGGCTGGAGGGAGGAACGCGGCCTCAAGGGCGCCTAAGAACCTGTTCACGATCGATCTGGAAAGCGCAAGCCACTCGATCTACCCCAGAAGTACAACGCGTCCAACCTCCGTCATACCGGCGCAGGACGGTATCCAGCTGCCCGCGCGGAGCTGCCTGCAAACGCCCTGGACCCCGGCCTGCGCCGGGGTGACGGGTCCGAAGGATATGTACTGACGGGAAATCGTGCAGCCTGAAAGATTCGCGAACAGGCTCCAGGATCGGCTCTTGATCCTTGTAGCTCGCGAAGCTCCTTAGGGCTTGCAAGCAGCGTTCGCGCCTACGGGAAGGCACCGGCAGGCGTGCAGCACATTGTGCAGAGAGCACCATGAAAAACGCCGCTTGGAAGCGGCGTTGTTCGTTTCACAGCGCGACCAGGCCGCGGGCCAGGTCGGCCTTGAGGTCCGCCACGTCTTCCAGGCCCACGGCGACGCGGATCAGATTGTCGCGGATGCCGGCATTGGCTCGCTCCTGCGGCGACAGGCGACCGTGGGAGGTGGTCGCCGGATGGGCGATGGTGGTCTTGGTGTCGCCCAGGTTGGTAGTGATCGAGATCACCCGGGTGGCGTCGATGAAACGCCAGGCCGCCTCCTTGCCGCCCTTCACCTCGAAGCTCACCACCGCGCCGAAGGCACTCTGCTGGCGCCTGGCCAGTTCGTGCTGCGGGTGGCTCGGCAGACCGGCGTAGTAGACCCGCTCGATGCCCGGCTGGGTTTCCAGCCATTGAGCCAGTTCCAGGGCGCTGGCGCTGTGGGCCTGCATGCGCACGCGCAGGGTCTCCAGGCCCTTGAGGAACATCCAGGCATTGAACGGGCTGAGGGTCGGGCCGGCCGTGCGCAGGAAGCCCACGACCGACTCCATCTCGGCCTTGCGCCCGACCACCACCCCGCCCAGGCCGCGGCCCTGGCCGTCGATGTACTTGGTCGCCGAGTGCATGACGATGTCCGCGCCCAGCGTCAGCGGCTGCTGCAGCGCCGGCGTGCAGAAGCAGTTGTCCACCACCAGCAGCGCCTTGCGGGCATGGGCGATCTCGGCCAGGGCGGTGATGTCGACCAGCTCGGCCAGCGGGTTGGACGGCGACTCGACGAACAGCAGTTTGGTGTTCGGCTTGAACGCCGCTTCCCACGCAGCCAGGTCGGCCAGCGGCGGATAGTCCACCTCGATGCCGAAGCGCTTCAGGTACTTCTCGAACAGGCTGATGGTCGAGCCGAACACGCTGCGCGACACCAGCACGTGGTCGCCGGCGCTGCACTGGCTCATCACGATCGCCAGGATCGCGGCCATGCCCGAGGCGGTGGCCACCGCCTGCTCGGCGCCTTCCAGCGCGGCGATGCGCTCCTCGAAGGCACGCACGGTGGGGTTGGTGTAGCGCGAGTAGACGTTGCCCGGCACCTCGCCGGCGAAGCGCGCGGCGGCGTCGGCGGCACTGCGGAACACGTAGCTGGAGGTGAGGAACATGGCCTCGCCGTGCTCGCCCTCCGGCGAGCGGTGCTGGCCGGCGCGCACCGCCAGGGTGTCGAAGCCGACGCCTTCGAGATCGCTGTCCAGGCGACCGGCATCCCATTCCTGCGTCATATCGCTACCTCATGAAAAACGTGGCCCGGATGCGCTCCGGGAATCCCGCGCCGCCCTCACCCGGATCGCCTCCGGGGCAAGGGCCGCCCCGGTATCAGTCGCTGTGCAGATCGATGATGGCGCTGACAGCCGGGCCGCCCGCCTTGGCTGCGTCGTTGCGCGCCTGCTCGATCTTGTTCAGGTAGTGCTCGTTGACGTCGCCGGTGACGTACTGGCCGTCGAACACCGCGCAGTCGAAATGCTCGATCTTGACCTTGCCACCGCCGACGGCCTCCTTCAGGTCGTCGAGGTCCTGGTAGATCAGCCAGTCGGCGCCGATCAGCTCGGCCACTTCCTCGGTGCTGCGACCATGGGCGATCAGCTCGTGGGCGCTCGGCATGTCGATGCCGTACACGTTCGGGTAGCGCACCGCCGGGGCCGCCGAGCAGAAGTAGACGTTCTTGGCGCCGGCCTCGCGGGCCATCTGGATGATCTGCTTGCAGGTGGTGCCACGGACAATGGAGTCGTCCACCAGCATCACGTTCTTGCCGCGGAACTCCAGTTCGATGGCGTTGAGCTTCTGGCGCACCGACTTCTTGCGCGCCGCCTGGCCCGGCATGATGAAGGTGCGGCCGATGTAGCGGTTCTTGACGAAGCCCTCGCGGAACTTCACGCCCAGGTGGTTGGCCAGCTCCAGGGCGGAGGTACGGCTGGTGTCCGGGATCGGGATGACCACGTCGATGTCGTGGTCCGGGCGCTCGCGCTGGATCTTCTCGGCCAGCTTCTCGCCCATGCGCAGGCGCGCCTTGTACACCGACACGCCGTCCATCAGCGAGTCCGGGCGGGCCAGGTAGACGTGCTCGAAGATGCACGGCGAGTACTGCGGGTTCTCCGCGCACTGGCGGGTGTGCAGCTTGCCGTCCTCGGTGATGTACACCGCCTCGCCCGGGGCGAGGTCGCGGATCAGGCTGAAGCCGAGCACGTCGAGGGCCACGCTCTCGGAGGCGATCATGTATTCCACGCCCTCGTCGGTGTGGCGCTGGCCGAACACTATCGGGCGGATCGCATGCGGGTCGCGGAAGCCGACCACGCCGTAGCCGGTGATCATCGCCACCACCGCGTAGCCACCACGGCAGCGGGCATGCACGCCGGCGACGGCGGCGAACACGTCTTCCTCGGTGGGCTGCAGCTTGCCGCGCACCGCCAGCTCGTGAGCGAACACGTTGAGCAGCACTTCCGAGTCGGAATTGGTGTTCACGTGGCGCAGGTCGGACTCGTAGATCTCGCGCGACAGCTGTTCGACGTTGGTCAGGTTGCCGTTGTGCGCCAGGGTGATGCCGTAGGGCGAGTTGACGTAGAACGGCTGCGCCTCGGCGGAACTGGAACTGCCGGCGGTGGGATAGCGCACGTGGCCGATGCCGACGTTGCCCACCAGGCGCTGCATGTGGCGTTGCTGGAAGACATCGCGCACCAGGCCGTTGTCCTTGCGCAGGAACAGTCGTCCGTCGTGGCTGGTGACGATGCCGGCAGCGTCCTGGCCGCGATGCTGGAGCACGGTAAGCGCGTCGTACAGGGACTGATTGACGTTGGACTTACCGACGATACCGACGATGCCGCACATGTGACGCAACCTCTGTGTTGTGAATCGGAAAACTACAGGCTCTCAGGCAGTTTAGGCTGCGAGAACGCCTCCTTGAACGGCAGCTCGGGCGTATCCGTGATGCCGCTGGCGAGCCACTGACTGGTCAGGCTCAGGATGAGGTTCTTCGACCAGTCCGCCACCATCAGGAAATGCGGCAGCAGGGTCGACTGCTGCCACCACTGATCCTGCTGCACCGGCGCCAGGCTTGCCAGCCCCACCAGCACCACCACCAGCAGGGCCCCGCGCGCCGCGCCGAAGACCATGCCGAGAAAACGATCGGTGCCCGACAGGCCGGTCACCCGGATCAGCTCACCGATGAGGAAATTGATCAGCGCGCCGACCAGCAGGGTCAGCACGAAGAGAATGGCGCATGCCGCGATGACGCGCATCGACGGCGTCTCGACAAAATCCGTCAGGTGCTGCGACAGGGCGCCGCCGAACATCCAGGCGACCACGCCGGCGACGATCCAGGTCAGCAGTGACAGGGCCTCCTTGAAGAAGCCACGGCGCAGGCTGATCAAACTGGAAATGGCGATGACGGCGATGATCGCCCAATCGACCCAAGTGAATGCCACGTTGCTGCCTACAGACGGGAAAGGCGGCGAATTCTAGCAGAGCGAGCCCGGCCCGTTAAGCCGGGCCGGCATGCCGCGATGGAACCGGTCAGCCTTTTTCCGGCTGGAAGCGCACCACGAAACCCTTGAGATTCTGCTGGCGGTTGAGCTGGTCGCGCAGGCGATCGGCCTCGGCGCGCTCGATGACGGGGCCGACGAACACCCGGTTCATCCCGTCGAAGGTGCGGATATAGGCGTTGTAGCCGCCGCTGCGCAGGGTCTGCTGCAGCTTCTCGGCGCCGGCGCGGCTGGACAGGCTGGCCAGCTGCACCGACCAGCTGACCGGCAGGTTGCTGGCATCCAGGCCGCTGGCCGGCTTCTGCGCGGCCGGAGCCTGGGCTTGCGCCGGCGCCGGGGTGGCCGCGGGCTGCTGCGGTTGAGCCTGAGGCTGGGGCTTGGGCTCAGCGACGGGCTGGCTCGGCAGTGCGGTGATCGGCTCGCTGGGCGACTGCGGCACCGGCTCCACCGGCGGCACCTCGTCCTCAGGCACCGGTTCGGGCACCACCACCGGGTCCATCGCCACCTCGGGCATGGCCGGCCTTTCGGGCATCGCCGGCGCGTTCACCGTGACCTGGCGCATCTCGTCTTCACGGGAAAACAGCATGGGCAGGAAGATCACCGCAAGAGCCACCAGCACCAGTGCGCCGACGATACGCTGCTTGAGCCCCTTATCCAGCACTGCCATCGCTTGCCTCCGCCTGTTGGCCGAGCCACTCCAGGGCCTCGGCC
Source organism: Pseudomonas paralcaligenes (assembly GCF_019655855.1). Classification (GTDB taxonomy): domain Bacteria; phylum Pseudomonadota; class Gammaproteobacteria; order Pseudomonadales; family Pseudomonadaceae; genus Aquipseudomonas; species Aquipseudomonas paralcaligenes. The sequence goes on from NZ_BPFX01000007.1 coordinate 186,733, forward strand.
ACGCAATAGAAAGATCCGAACACGAGAATCTCGTCACCCTCGTTCGCCCGGCCACACTGTACCAGCAAAGCCTCTGCCACGCAGGCGCAGGCATGCACCTCCGCGCCCAGGTTGCGCAGCGCCGCCTCGAGCTCGCCAGCCGGACGCGAACGCGGGCTGTCCAGCGGCGCCACCGCCCAGTCCTGCACTTCCAGCTGCAGCGGCGCCAGCACGCCGCCCAAATCCTTGTCGGTCAGCAGGCCGAACACCGCGAGACGCTGCCCTTGCAGCGGGCGTGCCGCCAGCCGCGACGCCAGATACTCGGCGGCGTGAGGGTTGTGTCCGACGTCCAGCAGCAGCGTCAGCGCCTTGCCCTGCCAGTTCAGCCGCCGCACATCCAGGCGACCGGTCACCCGGGTACGCTGCAACGCCGCGGCCAGACGCTCCGGCTGCCAGGCCAGGCCCAGCGCCGCATAGGCCTGCAGGGCCAGGGCCGCGTTCTCCATGGGCAGGTCGAGCAGCGGCAGACCATGCAGCTCCAGCACCTGGCCGGTCGCCGTGAGCCCTCGCCAGTCCCAGCCATCGCCACGCACGGCCAGATCGTAGTCGCGCCCACGCAGGAACAGCGGGCAATCCAGCTCGGCGACCTTCTGCAGCAGCGGCAGCGGCGGGTCGAGATCGCCGCACAGGGCGGGCTTGTCCTGGCGCAGGATGCCGGCCTTCTCGAAGGCCACCGATTCGCGGGTATCGCCGAGCCAGTCGACATGATCGAGACCGATGCTGGTGACCAGCGCCAGATCGGCATCGACCAGGTTGACCGCGTCCAGCCGCCCGCCCAGGCCGACCTCCAGCACCACCGCATCCAGGGCGGCGCGCTCGAACAGCCAGAAGGCCGCCAGGGTGCCCATCTCGAAATAGGTCAGGGAAATCTCGCTACGCCCGGCTTCGACCGCGGCGAACGCCTCGCACAGCTCCTCGTCGGAGGCATCACGGCCTTCGAGCTGGACGCGCTCGTTGTAGCGCAGCAGATGGGGGGAGCTGTAGACGCCGACCCTGAGCCCATGTTCGCGCAGCAGGGAAGCCACGAAGGCGCAGGTGGACCCCTTGCCGTTGGTACCGGTGACCGTGATCACCAGCGGCGCCGGCTTGCCCAGGCCGAGCCGGCGGGCCACCTCGTGCGAGCGCTCCAGCCCCATGTCGATGGCGCTGGGGTGCAGTTGCTCCAGGTAGCTCAGCCAGTCGGCGAGGGATCGACTCATGCGCTGGCCGAGACCGGAGCCGCGACCGGGATCGAAGACGGGGTCGGCAGGTGCTGCAGCTGCGCCAGCAGGCGCGCCAGGCGCGGGCGCAGCTCGTTGCGGTGGATGATCATGTCGATCGCGCCATGCTCCAGCAGGAACTCGCTGCGCTGGAAGCCTTCCGGCAGCTTCTCGCGCACGGTCTGCTCGATCACCCGCGGGCCGGCGAAACCGATCAGCGCACGCGGCTCGGCGACGATCACGTCACCGAGCATGGCCAAGCTGGCGGAAACGCCACCGTAGACCGGGTCGGTCAGCACGGAGATGAAGGGAATCCCCTCCTCGCGCAGGCGCGCCAGCACGGCGCTGGTCTTGGCCATCTGCATCAGGGAGATCAGCGCCTCCTGCATGCGCGCACCACCCGAGGCGGCGAAGCACACCAGCGGACAACGCTGTTCCAGGGCGGCGTTGGCGGCACGCACGAAGCGCTCGCCGACGATGGCGCCCATGGAGCCGCCCATGAAGCTGAACTCGAAGGCACAGGCCACCACGGGCATGCCCTGCAGCTTGCCGCTCATGGAGATGAGCGCGTCCTTCTCGCCGGTTTCCTTCTGCGCGCCGGCGAGGCGGTCCTTGTACTTCTTGCTGTCGCGGAATTTCAGGCGGTCCACCGGCTCCAGCTCGGCCCCCAGCTCTTCGCGGCCGTCCTCATCGAGGAACAGGTCCAGGCGGGCGCGGGCGTTGATGCGCATGTGGTGGTTGCACTTGGGGCAGACGTCGAGGGTCTTTTCCAGCTCGGGGCGATAGAGCACGGCATCGCAGGACGGACACTTGTGCCAGAGCCCTTCGGGCACCGAGCTCTTCTTGACCTCGGAACGCATGATCGAAGGGATCAGCTTGTCTCTCAACCAGTTGCTCATGCTTGCTCTCCGTAACTGTTGCAGGGCCTTCGGCGGCCCGGGCGAGTCTGATTCAGGCCGTCAGCGGCTGTCGCCGCCCTCCGGCGGGGGCACAATGGCTTATGGACGGCAGGCATCCGGCCGTCGTCACATCAACCGCCGCGCGCCGCGCGAATGAACGCGCCGATCTTTTCCGCATCCTTGATGCCCTTGCTCGCTTCCACTCCGCCGCTGACATCCACCGCATAGGGACGCACCCGGGCCACCGCCGAGGCGACGTTATCGGAATGGAGCCCGCCGGCGAGGATCACCGGCTTGCTCAGCGTCTGCGGCACCAGGGACCAGTCGAAGGCGGCGCCGGTTCCGCCCGGCACGCCCTCCACATAGGTGTCCAGCAATATGCCGCTGGCGCCCGGATAGCGATCCACCCGGGCCGCGATGTCGTCGCCCGCCTTCACCCGCAGGGCCTTGATATAGGGACGGTTGAAACCTTCGCAGTGTTCGGGCGACTCGTCGCCATGGAACTGCAGCAGGTCGAGCGGCACGCTGGCGAGGAGCCTTTCAAGTTCGGTGCGCTCCATATCGACGAACAGGCCGACCGTGGTCACGAAGGGCGGCAGCGCGGCGATGATCACCCGCGCCTGCTCGACGTCGACTGCGCGAGGGCTCCTGGCATAGAAAACCAGCCCGATGGCGTCGGCGCCGGCCGCAGCGGCGGCCAGGGCATCCTCGACCCGGGTGATTCCACAGATTTTGACGCGAATGGCTGTCAACCTGCTGGCACCTTCTGAAAAACGGACTTGGATGGTAACAAAGCCTCGGGGCAGTTTCAGCCGAAGTCTTGCGGCAACGCGGAAAGGAAATGCGGCCCCAGGTAGCGCTGCGGCAGCTCGAACTCCTCGGGATATTCGACCTGCACCAGATAGAGGCCATAGGGGTGGGCCGTGATCCCGCCGGCGCGGCGGTCCCGCGCCGCCAGTATGTCGTTCACCCAGGATGGATCGCGCTCGCCCGCACCGATGGTCATCAACACCCCGGCGAAATTGCGCACCATGTGATGAAGGAAGGCATTGGCACGCACGTCGATGACGATGAAGCGGCCATGCTCGATCACTTCGAGGTGATGCACCGTCTTCACCGGCGACTTGGCCTGGCACTGCACCGCGCGGAACGAGGTGAAGTCATGGGTACCGGCCAGCAGACGTGCCGCCTCGCGCATCCGCGCCACCTCCAGCGGGCGGTGATTCCAGGTGACCTCCTGGGCCATATGCGCTGGGCGGATATGGTCGTTGTAGATCACGTAGCGGTAGCGCCGGGCACAGGCCTTGAAGCGGGAATGAAAATGCGCCGGCATGACCCTGGCCCAGGTCACGCTGATATCGGCAGGCAGGTTGGCGTTGGCGCCCATCACCCAGGCCTTGAGCGGACGCTCGGCGCGTGTGTCGAAATGGGCCACCTGGCCGCTGGCATGCACACCGGCATCGGTACGCCCAGCGCACATCAGGCCGATCGGCTCGTCTGCAACCTGGGATAGCGCCTTTTCCAGCGACTCCTGCACCGTGGGCACGCCATTATCCTGGCGCTGCCAGCCACGGTAGCGGGTGCCCTTGTATTCCACGCCAAGGGCGATTCTGAAAACGCCAGGGGCGGCCATTTCGGCCGCCCCTGAGGGTATTGCTTCGGACATGGATCAGCTCAGTTTGGCGATCAGCTCGCGCGCTTCCTGCTGCTGGCCGTCGCTGCCCTCGGCGATCACTTCGTCGAGGATGTCGCGGGCGCCTTCACTGTCGCCCATGTCGATGTAGGCCCGCGCCAGGTCCAGTTTGGTGGCGGTTTCGTCGGTACCCGAGAGGAAGTCGAAATCGTCGTCCACATCCAGCCCTGCTGCGGTAGAGGAGGCTTCCGGCTGGGCGGCCGGCAGATCGGCGGAGAGGTCGCTGCTCAGGTCGTCCAGTTCGGCGGACACTTCGTCCAGTTGCGCGGCGAAGCTGTCTTCGGCCGGCGCGACCGGCGCCTCGTCGGCCAACGACAGGTCGAAGTCGGCCGGCATGTCCAGATCGGCCGCCGCACCCGGCGCCTCGGAAACCAGCGGCTCGTCGTCCAGGCTCAGCATGAAGTCGTCCTCGGCGGCGGCCACGGACGGCTTGCTTTCGGCCTCCAGATCCAGGTTGAAGTCGGCCAGATCATCGTCGAGCGAGAGGCTGTCGCTGGTGCTCGCGCTGTCGCCGCCCAGGTCGAGATCGAAGTCCATGTCGCCGCCAGCAGTGGAGCTTGCCGGGGCGGACGGCGCATCGAGGCCGAAGTTGGAATCCAGTTCCAAGTCGTCGAAGCCGGTTTCAGCGAGCGGAGCAGCAGGAGCGGCCGGCTCGTCGAGCGCGACATCGAGGTCGTCCAGGCTCAGGTCGAAGGAGTCATCCGCGGCAGCGGGCTTGGCAGCCGGCTCGTCCAGGGTCAGATCGTCCAGGCTGAAGTCATCCAGCGCGTCGGCAGCGGCGACACCACCTGCGGCCGCGGCAGCGGCCAGCGCCATGGCCGGGTAGCGGGCCTTCAGCTGATCGATGGCACCGGCGGAGCCGCCGATCTCGCGCAGCTCCTGCTCCTGGCGGGCGAAGCCTTCACGGTCGCCCAGCTCGGCGTAGACTTCCATGAGTTTCAGGCGCAGGTCGCTGCGATGCGGCTCGTCGTTGATGGCGTTGTGCAGCAGCTCGGCGGCCTGGCTGAACTTGCCGTAGGCGATATAGATGTCCGCCTCACCCAGGGCATCGGCGGTCTGCGGCGCAACACGCTCTTCGGCCTGATCGCGCAGCGCAGCGTCGCTGGCGGTATCGTCCAGGCCGGCGAAGCTGTCGTCCGGCAGGTCCATTTCGTTGGCGAAAGTGGGGCTATCGTCCTGCGGCGCGAGGCTGTTCTGCAGTTCCGCTTCCTTCATCGCGTTGCGACGGGAGAGCATCATCAGACCCAGCAGCAGCACCAGCAGCGCACCGCCACCGATGGCGCCGAGCAGCATGGGGTTGCCCAGCACTTCGTCGAGCATGCTTTGCGGCGCGGGCGTCTGAGCCACCGGCGCGGCAGGCTTCGGCGCCTGGGCAGGCTTGGCGGGCGGAGCCGGCTGAGGTGCAACCGCCGGAGCGGCCGGCTGGGTGGCAGGCGCCTGGGCAGCCGGCTCAGCCGGCGTGGGCTTTGGGGCCGATTCCTCGTAGTTGAAGTCCGGGCTCGCAGGCTTCTCGGTCGGGTTCGCATCCGCAGGCGCGGGCTCCGCCGGCTTGGCTTCGGCCGGTGGGACCTCCGCGGGCTTGGGCTCGACGACCGGCGCGACCGGTGCTGCCGGAGCCTCGGCCGCCGGCTGGGACGGGACGGCAGGAGCAGCAGGCTGCAGCGTCGCCGCGGCATTGTTCTGCTGTGCCAGATCGGCCTGCAGCTTGGCCAGCTGGCTGTCCTTGAGTTCGATCAGGCGCTGGGCCTTGTCCAACTGGCTCTGCAGATCGGACAGGCGCCCCTTCAGCTCTTCGCTCTCGCGACGGCTGGAGTCCAGGCTTTCCTTGGTAACGGCCAGCTGGTCGCTGAGCGCCTTGCTGTTGCCGGTTCCGGCGTCGCTGCCCGCGGTGGACTTGCCGCCGTCGGCGGCCACCAGTTTCAGATTGTCCTTCGCGTCGGCCTTGGCCGGAGCGGCACCGGCGGTATCGCGCTTGGTGGCATCCAGCTGGCGAGCACCGCTGGCTGCGACGCTGCGCCCTTCGCGCCAAGCATTGTTCTGTTCGGAGACCTGGGCCAGGGCTTCCGACTGGCTGCGGCTCTTGACCTGGGCATCGGTCGGCAGGCGCAGCACCTGGCCGCTCTTCAGGCGGTTGATGTTGCCGCCGAGGAACGCATCCGGGTTCAGGTCCTGGATGGCCAGCATGGCCTGGTGCACGGAGCCGCCCTGGCGGCTGCGCTGGGCGATTTCCCAGAGGGTATCGTTGGAGGTGGTCTTGTACTGGTCACCGTCGATCCGGGCGGCGGGGGCTGCAGCCGGCGCCGGAGCGGCAGCCGCGGCAGGGGCCGGAGGAGCGGCCGGCCGAGCCGGGGCACTGGCGGAAGGGGTCACGGGGCGCGGCACGGGCGCGGCGGCCTGCGGACGCGGAGCGGGAGCTGCCGCCACCGGCAGGCGCGGCGCGGTCAGCACCGGCGACGGCGAGTACATCGGCGGGTCGAGCAGCAGGGTGTATTCGCGCAGCAGGCGGCCATTGGGCCACAGCACTTCGACCAGGAAGTTGACGTAAGGCTCGCGCACCGGCTTGGTCGAGGTGATGCGAATCACGCTCCTGCCGTTGGGCTTGATGATCGGCGTGAACTTGAGGTCGGTCAGGAAATACTGACGCTCGACGCCCGCCTTGTTGAATTCATCCGGCGATGCGAGGCTGGGTTTCACCTCCGCCTGAGACAGATCACGCACCTCCAGCAGCTCGATCTCCGCCACCAGTGGCTGGCTCAGCGAGGACTGCAGGTCGATCTCCCCTAGCCCCAGCGCATGTGCCGTACCCGAGGTCAGCGCGGAAGCAGCTGCGATTGCCAGCACCAGTTTGCGAACCCGAACCATAGCGTAATCCCTTGTTTTATCTTTTTTTCTCGTCAAACGAGACGATTCTGAAGCCCGCTGCCTGCACCCGCCTGAGCCGGTTCCCCGTCAGCGAAACTACCAAAACAGTATTGCCAAGCTAGAATAATTCTTCAAATTTGGGGCTAAGTATCTTTTACAGATAGTGTTTTATCAACAACTCGCCAATTTGCACAGCATTGAGCGCCGAGCCTTTTCGCACATTATCTGACGCAATCCACAAATTGAGCTCCGCGGGATCGTCGAGGCCGGCGCGCAGGCGACCAACATACAGTTCATCCTGCCCCACCGCATCTCCCACGACGGTCGGATAGTCGCCACTCTCCACCAATTCGATGCCCGGCTGTCGCTCCAGCCGCTGCGCCACCGCCGCCAGGTCCACCGGTTCGTCCGTCTGCACAGACACCACCAGGCTGTCGCCGAAGAAGACCGGGGCGACACAGCAGGTGACGGCCACCTTCAGGCCATCGACGGCCAGCACCTGTTTCAGCTCCGCCGCGATCCGCCGCTCCAGATGCGCATGACCGCCCTCCTCCTCGCCAATCCGGGCCAGCAGGTTGAAGGCGATCTGGCGATCGAACAGCTGCGGCTCCAAGGGGCGCATGTTGAGCAACTCGGTGGTCTGCCTGGCCAGCTCGCTGACACCGGCACGCCCCAGGCTGGAAACCGCCAGGGCCGCCGTCAGGGTGATCCTGCGCAGGCCGAGTGCGGAGTGCAATGGCGCCAGCACCGCGGCCAGGGCGGTCGCGGCCGGCGCCGGACTGGCCAACAGATAAGGAGCGTTCGCGCCGGCCAGCGCCTCGGCATTGGCTTCCGGCACCACGGGCAGTGCCTGCTCCAGGCCACCGCTCAGGTCGATCACGGAACAGCCGGCGGCATGCGCCCTGGCACCGTATTGCCGGGAGACGTCCTCGCCCGCCGCGAAGAACGCCAGCTGTACCTGGGCGAAATCGAAGTCGGTCAGTTCCCGCACCCGCAGGTTCTTGCCGCGGAACGCCATGGCCTGGCCGGCCGAGGCATTGCCGGCCAGCAGATGCAGGGTGGCGACCGGAAACCCGCGCTCCTCCAGCAGTTGCACCAGGGTTTCGCCAACGGTGCCGGTGGCGCCGATGACGGCGATATCGAAGGTCTTGGACATCGGAAAGCCTTGAACAGAAAAGCGGACCGGCACTCTACCCGGCCCGCCGGACAAACGAAAAGGGCCGGTCTATGACCGGCCCTTTGCGCCACGGCGACTATCAGCGCTCGAGCAGGATGCGCAGCATGCGGCGCAGCGGCTCGGCCGCACCCCACAGCAGTTGGTCGCCGACGGTGAAGGCGCCCAGGTACTGGGAACCCATGTTGAGCTTGCGCAGACGACCGACCGGAACGCTCAGGGTGCCGGTGACGGCGGTCGGGCCGAGGTCGCGGATGCTGGCTTCGCGGGTGTTCGGCACCAGCTTGACCCAGGGGTTGTGTTGGCTGATCAGGCCTTCGATGTCGCCCATCGGCACATCCTTGTTCAGCTTGATGGTCAGCGCCTGGCTGTGGCAGCGCATGGCGCCGATGCGCACGCACAGGCCGTCCACCGGGATCGGGTTCTTGAAGCGACCAAGAATCTTGTTGGTCTCCGCCTGGCCCTTCCATTCTTCGCGGCTCTGGCCGTTGGGCAGCTCCTTGTCGATGTAGGGAATCAGGCTGCCGGCCAGCGGCACGCCGAAGTTGTCCACCGGGAAGGCATCGCCGCGCATGGTCTCGGCGACCTTGCGGTCGATGTCGAGGATGGCGCTGGCCGGGTCGGCCAGGTCATCGGCCACGGAGGCGTTGATCGCGCCCATCTGCCTGATCAGCTCGCGCATGTTCTGCGCGCCGGCGCCGGAGGCCGCCTGGTAGGTCATGGCGCTCATCCACTCGACCAGGCCGGCTTCGTACAGGCCGCCCAGAGCCATCAGCATCAGGCTGACGGTGCAGTTGCCGCCGATGTAGTTCTTGGTGCCGGCGTCCAGCGACTGGTCGATCACCCGGCGGTTGACCGGGTCGAGCACAATCACCGAGTCGTCGGCCATGCGCAGGCTGGAGGCCGCGTCGATCCAGTAGCCGTTCCAGCCGGCTTCGCGCAGCTTGGGGAAGACTTCGCTGGTGTAGTCGCCGCCCTGGCAGGTCAGGATCACGTCGAGGGTCTTCAGCTCGTCGATGCTGTAGGCATCCTTCAGCGGGGCGACGTCCTTGCCAATCGCCGGCCCCTGGCCGCCAACATTGGAGGTGGTGAAGAACACCGGCTCGATCAGGTCGAAGTCGCGCTCTTCCAGCATGCGCTGCATGAGCACGGAACCAACCATACCGCGCCAACCGATCAGACCTACGCGTTTCATAACGACTACACCCTATGGAGAAGTGGGGCCGCTGCTCGCAGCGGGCCCGACAGATTACAGATTACGCAGCGCTTCGACTACCGCGTCGCCCATGGCGGCGGTGCCGACCCGGGTCTTGCCCTCGGACCAGATGTCGCCGGTGCGCAGGCCCTGGTCCAGCACCTTGCTCACGGCCAGCTCGATGGCATCGGCCGCCGCGGCCTGGCCGAAGCTGTAGCGCAGCATCATCGAGACCGAGAGGATGGTCGCCAGCGGGTTGGCGATGCCCTGGCCAGCGATGTCCGGCGCGGAGCCGTGGCACGGTTCGTACATGCCCTTGTTGTTGGCGTCCAGCGAAGCGGACGGCAGCATGCCGATGGAGCCGGTGAGCATGGAAGCCTCGTCCGACAGGATGTCGCCGAACATGTTGTCGGTGACGATCACGTCGAACTGCTTGGGCGCGCGCACCAGCTGCATGGCGGCGTTGTCGACGTACATGTGCGACAGCTCGACGTCCGGGTAGTCCTTGGCCACTTCCTCGACCACGGCGCGCCACAGCTGGCTGGAGGCCAACACGTTGGCCTTGTCCACCGAGCACAGCTTCTTGCCGCGCACGCGGGCCATGTCGAAGCCGACCTTGGCGATGCGGCGAATCTCGCTCTCGCTGTACGGCAGGGTGTCGTAGGCCATGCGCTCGCCGTTCTCCAGCACCTTGCTCTCGCGCGGCTGGCCGAAGTAGATGCCGCCGGTCAGCTCGCGGACGATGAGGATATCCAGGCCGGCGACCACTTCCGGCTTGAGGCTGGAGGCCTCGGCCAGTTGCGGGTAGAGGATGGCCGGGCGCAGGTTGCCGAACAGGCCGAGCTGCGAGCGGATCTTCAGCAGGCCGCGCTCGGGGCGGATGGCCGGGTCGATCTTGTCCCACTTCGGTCCGCCGACGGCGCCGAGCAGCACCGCATCGGCGGCGCGGGCGCGATCCAGGGTCTCGTCAGCCAGCGGCACGCCGTACTTGTCCACGGCGGCGCCGCCCAGATCGTCGAAGGACAGCTCGAAGCCCAGGCTGTACTTGTCATTGGCCAGGTTCAGGACCTTGACCGCCTCGGCCATGATTTCCGGGCCGATGCCGTCGCCGGGGAGAACCAGAATCTGCTTGCTCATCACATCCTCATACGCCGTAGGGTACGCCATGCGCACCGTGCAAATGGTCAGTCGGTCGGTGCGCGCAACGCACCCTACTTGATCGCGCCGAACAGCCAGGGGCTGTTCTGCTGGTGTTTGGCCTCGAACGCCTTGATCGCTTCCTGGTCCTGCAGGGTCAGGCCGATGTCGTCCAGGCCGTTGAGCAGGCAGTGCTTGCGGAAGGCGTCGACCTCGAAGCCGTACTGCTTGCCGTCCGGACGGGTCACGGTCTGCGCCGCCAGGTCGACGGTCAGCTGGTAGCCCTCGGTGGCCTCGGCCTGCTGGAACAGCTCGTCGACTTCCGCGTCGGTCAGGATGATCGGCAGCAGGCCGTTCTTGAAGCTGTTGTTGAAGAAGATGTCGGCGTAGCTCGGCGCGATGATGGTACGGAAGCCGTACTCTTCCAGCGCCCAGGGCGCGTGCTCGCGGGAGGAGCCGCAGCCGAAGTTCTCGCGGGCCAGCAGCACGCTGGCGCCCTGGTAGCGCGGGAAGTTCAGGACGAAGTCCTGGTTCACCGGGCGCTTGGAGTTGTCCTGGTTGGGCTGGCCCACGTCCAGATAGCGCCACTCGTCGAACAGGTTGGGGCCGAAGCCACTGCGCTTGATCGACTTGAGGAACTGCTTGGGAATGATCTGATCGGTGTCGACGTTGGCACGATCGAGCGGGCAGACCAGGCCGGTGTGTTGGGTGAAGGCTTTCATCTCTCTAACTCCTCAGGCCTGGATCAGTTCGCGCACGTCGACGAAGCGACCGGTCACCGCCGCAGCGGCGGCCATGGCCGGGCTGACCAGGTGGGTACGGCCACCGGCGCCCTGGCGACCCTCGAAGTTGCGGTTGGAGGTCGAGGCACAGTGCTCGCCGCTGCCCAGCTTGTCCGGGTTCATCGCCAGGCACATGGAGCAACCCGGTTCACGCCATTCGAAGCCGGCCTCGATGAAGATCTTGTCCAGGCCTTCCTGTTCGGCCTGCGCCTTGACCAGGCCGGAGCCCGGCACGACCATCGCCTGCTTGACGGTGGCGGCGACCTTGCGGCCCCTGGCCACCTCGGCGGCGGCGCGCAGGTCCTCGATCCGCGAGTTGGTGCAGGAACCGATGAACACGCGGTCCAGCTGGATATCGGTGATCGGCTGGTTGGCCTGCAGGCCCATGTACTTGAGGGCACGGACGATGGAGTCGCGCTTGACCGGGTCGGCCTCGACGGCCGGGTCCGGCACGTTCTGGTCGACGGCCAGGACCATCTCCGGCGAGGTGCCCCAGCTGACCTGCGGCTTGATGTCCTCGGCCCGCAGCTCGACCACGGTATCGAAATGCGCATCGGCATCCGACACCAGCTCGCGCCACTGCGCCACGGCCTGCTCCCACTGCTCGCCCTGCGGCGAGAACGGACGGCCCTTGACGTACTCGATGGTCTTCTCGTCCACCGCCACCATGCCGACGCGGGCACCGGCCTCGATCGACATGTTGCAGATGGTCATGCGGCCTTCCAGCGACAGGTCGCGGATCGCGCTGCCGGCAAACTCCAGGGCGTGGCCGTTGCCGCCGGCGGTGCCGATCTTGCCGATCACGGCGAGCACGATGTCCTTGGCGGTGACGCCGAACGGCAGCTTGCCCTCGACGCGCACCTGCATGTTCTTCATCTTCTTGGCCACCAGGCACTGGGTAGCGAGCACGTGCTCGACCTCGGAAGTACCGATGCCGTGGGCCAGCGCACCGAAGGCGCCATGGGTGGAGGTGTGCGAGTCGCCGCAGACCACGGTCATGCCCGGCAGGGTGGCGCCCTGCTCCGGGCCGACCACGTGGACGATGCCCTGGCGCACGTCGTTCATCTTGAATTCGAGGATGCCGAAGTCGTCGCAGTTCTCGTCGAGGGTCTGCACCTGGATGCGCGACACCTCGTCGACGATGGCTTCCAGACCGCCCTGGCGCTCGGCGCGGGTGGTCGGCACGTTGTGGTCCGGGGTGGCGATGTTGGCGTCGATGCGCCACGGCTGGCGCCCGGCCAGGCGCAGGCCCTCGAAGGCCTGGGGCGAGGTCACTTCGTGGAGAATGTGACGATCGATGTAGATCAGCGACGAGCCATCGTCGCGGCGCTTCACCTCGTGCATGTCCCAGAGCTTGTCGTAGAGCGTCTTGCCGGCCATCGAAAGGGTCCTCATCAGCGGTGCGGGAGGTGAAGGATCTATAGCCCTTCTACCGATGTGGAGATGCTAAGGACTTGCTTTGAATAACTCAAATTCATATTTTTCATCCATTGCATAACCGATTGGAATTCGACATGGACCTGGCCAACCTGAGCGCCTTCATCGCCATCGCCGAGGCCGGCAGCTTTTCCGAGGCCGCCGAGCGCCTGCACCTGACCCAGCCGGCCGTGAGCAAGCGCATCGCCGGCCTGGAGCAGCAGCTCGGCGTACGCCTGTTCGACCGCCTGGGCCGTGAAGTAAGCCTGACCGAGGCCGGCCGCGCCCTGCTGCCACGGGCCTACCAGATCCTCAACGTACTGGACGACACCCGCCGCGCCTTGACCAACCTCAACGGCGAGATCAGCGGCCGCCTGACCCTGGCCACCAGCCACCACATCGGCCTGCACCGCCTGCCGCCCCTGCTGCGCACCTTCACCCGCGCCTATCCGCAGGTGGCGCTGGACATCCAGTTCCTCGATTCCGAGGTGGCCTACGAGGAAATCCTCCACGGCCGCGCCGAACTGGCGGTGATCACCCTGGCCCCGGAGACCCGCGAGCCGGTGCACGCGGTGCCGGTGTGGGACGATCCGCTGGATTTCGTCGCCGCCCCCGAACATCCGCTGGCGCGCAACGGCGCCGTGACCCTGGCCGACGTGGCGCCGCACCCGGCGGTGTTCCCCGGCGGCAACACCTTCACCCACCACATCGTCAACAACCTGTTCGCCGCCCAGGGCCTGACGCCGAACATCGGCATGAGCACCAACTACCTGGAGACCATCAAGATGATGGTCTCCATCGGCCTGGCCTGGAGCGTGCTGCCACGCACCATGCTCGACGATCAGGTGGTACGCCTGCCCCTGCCGGGCATCCAGCTGCAGCGGCGGCTCGGCTACATCCTGCACAAGGAACGTACCCTGTCCAACGCGGCCAAAGCCTTCATGGCCCTGCTCGACGAAAGCCGTCGCTTGCCTTGAGGCGTGATCAGCGGCTAACGTGGGGGCATAACGATAAGAAAAAGCCGCTTGCACGCCTCTATCACGCCTCTTCCCACCAGGCGGCCGTGTCGTGCCGAGCGCCGGACGAGAAACGCGATGTCCAGACCTCCCAAGCAGCCGCCCTTCCCCTACATACCGGCCATGGACCCCGCCGAGTTCGAAAAGACCTGGCAGGATGCCCCACGCCTGCTCGCCGCGCTCACCGGCGCGCACCTGGGCGCCTGGTACTGGGACATCGGCAGCGGCAAGGTCAGCTGGTCGCGCGGCGCCCAGGCCCTGTTCGGCCTTGACCCCAGGCAACCGCTGGAGCAGCGGGTCGACTACATCGAGCTGATTCCCGAGGAAGACCGGGTCATGGTCCAGCGCCTGTTCCAGCGGGTACTGGAGGGCAAGCCGATTCCGGAAGCCATGCGCCACCGCATTCGCTGGCCGGACGGCAGCCTGCGCTGGCTGGAGATCAGCGGCCGGCCACAGCTCGACGAACACGGCCATCCCCAGGTGTTCGGGGTGATCCGCGACATCACCCAGCAGCAGGAGCAGGAACAGGCCCTGCGCGACAGCCAGGAGCGCCTGACCCTCGCACTCGAATCGGCCAACCTGGGCACCTGGGACTGGCACATCCCCAGTAACATGCTCTACGGCTCGGAGCGCGCCGCCAGCCTCCATGGCCTGCCGGCCGAGCCCTACCACGGCGAGTTCGCCTACTTCTTCCAGCACGTGCCCGAGGCCGACCGCAGCATCATGCGCAAGGCCTACCGCGACGCGGTGGAGGGCGTCCAGTGCCAGTACCAGGTGACCTACCGCACCCGCCTGGGCAACGGCGAGATGCGCTACCTGGAGAGCACCGCCAAGCTGTACCGCGACAACCGGGACGAACCGCTGCGCATGACCGGCATCCTCATGGACATCACCGAGCGGGTCCAACGCGAGCAGCGCCTGGCCTCCTCCGAGGAGAAGTTCGTCACCCTGTTCCAGGCCAGCCCTGAGCCCATCTGCGTCTCCCGGGTCCGCGACGGCATGTTCATCGAGGTCAACCCGAGCTTCTGCCAGACCTTCGGCTGGCAGCCCCAGGAGATTGTCGGCCACAGCGCGCCGGACCTCGGCTTCTGGGTCGACGAGAGCCAGCGCCTCCAGCTGTTCGCCAAGCTCGCCGAGGACCAGAGCCTGAGCAACGAAATCGCACGCTTCCGCACCAAGGAAGGCCGCGAGCTGAGCTGCGTCGTCTCCAGCCGCTTCATCCGCGTCGACCGCCAGCTGTGCATCACCACCACCTTCCGCGACATCACCGAGCGCCAGGCCGCCGAGGCGGCGCTTAAGGCCAGCCAGGAGAAATTCGCCAAGGCGTTCCACTCCAGCCCCGACGCCATCACCATCAGCGAGCTCGACAGCGGCCGCTACATCGAGGTCAACGAAGGCTTCTGCCGGCTCACCGGCTACCGCCCGGAAGAAGTCATCGGCCGCAACTCCCTCGAACTGAACGTCTGGGCCTACCCGGAAGAGCGCGAGCGCATGGTCGAACTGGTCCGCAGCGAGGGCCGTGCCTACCACCTGGAAATGCACGGCCAGCATCGCGACGGCAGCATCCGCCTGGTGGAAGTGTCGGTAGAGCCCATCGAGCTCAACGACACGCCCTGCCTGCTGCTCAACGCCCGCGACATCAGCGAGCTCAAGGAAGCCCAGGCCCAGGTCCGCCACCTGGCCTACCATGACCCGCTGACCAACCTGCCCAACCGCGCCCTGCTGATGGACCGCCTGACCCAGCAGATCGCCCTACTCAAGCGCCATAACCTGCACGGTGCCCTGCTGTTCCTCGACCTGGACCACTTCAAGCACATCAACGACTCCCTCGGCCACCCGGTGGGCGATGCGGTGCTGAAGATGGTCACCGCGCGCCTGGAAGCCAGCGTGCGCCTGGAGGACACGGTGGCCCGCCTGGGCGGCGACGAATTCGTGGTGCTGATCTCCGGCCTGGAGGGCAGCCGCACCGAGGTCAATCGCCAGGTCCGCCAGGTGGCGGAAAAGCTGCGCGGCCTGCTGGCCGAGCCGATGCTGCTGGACGGCCATCGCCTGCAGGTCACGCCCAGCATCGGCATCGCCCTGGTACCGGCCCACGGCGACAACCCCACTGACCTGCTCAAGCGCGCGGACATCGCCCTGTACCGGGCCAAGGACTCCGGGCGCAACACCATCCAGGTCTTCCGTCGCTCCATGCAGGAAGCCGCCAGCGAGCGCCTGCGCCTGGAAAGCGACCTGCGCCTGGCCCTGGCCCGCGGCGAGTTCGAGCTGTACTTCCAGCCCCAGGTGGACGCCCGCGACGGCAGCGTGATCGGCAGCGAGGCGCTGCTGCGCTGGAGCCACCCGACCCTCGGCCCGCAGTCGCCGGCGCAGTTCATCCAGGTCCTGGAAGAGAGCGGTCTGATCCTCGAGGTCGGCGCCTGGGTGCTGAGCGAGGCCTGCCACGCCAGTGCACGCATGATGCGCGATGGCTTGGTCGGCCGCGACGCCTTCCAGCTGTGCGTCAACATCAGCCCGCGGCAGTTCCGCCAGAACGATTTCGTCGAGCGGGTGGAACGCTGCCTGGCGCAGAGTCAGCTGCCGGCCAGCATGCTCAAGCTGGAAATCACCGAAGGCATCGTCATCCACAACCTGGACGACACCATCGCCAAGATGCGCCGCCTGAAGAAGCTCGGCCTGAGCTTCGCCATGGACGACTTCGGCACGGGCTACAGCTCGCTGACCTACCTCAAGCGGCTGCCGGTGGACGTGCTGAAGATCGACCAGTCGTTCGTCCGCGACGCCACCAGCGACCCCAACGACGCGGAGATCGTGCGGGCCATCGTCGCCATGGCCAGGAGCCTCAACCTCGAGGTGATCGCCGAGGGCGTGGAACAGCAGGAGCAGCTGGACTTCCTCCTGCAACAGGGCTGCCACCAGTACCAGGGCTATCTGTTCAGCCGGCCGGTGCCCCTGCAGGAATTCCACCAGCTGCTGATGACCAGCCGCCGCGCCTGAAACGAAGAAGGGCACCCGCAGGTGCCCTTCTCTTCCTCCACTACCGCGCCATCAGCCTTCCAGCGCCGGCTTCTCGCCGCCGATGGGGATGCGCTTGGGCTTGGCTTCTTCCGGCACGATGCGCACCAGGTCGATGTTCAGCAGACCGTGGGCCAGTGCGGCGGCCCTGACCTCGATATGGTCGGCCAGGCGGAAGGACAGCTTGAAGCCGCGCTGGGCGATGCCCTGGTGCAGGAAGGTGACTTCGCCCGCGCCCGGCTCGCGCTCGCGCCGGCCGCCGGTAACGGTGAGCACGCCGCGCTCGACCTGCAGCTCGAGGTCTTCCTCACGGAAGCCGGCGGCCGCGACCACGATGCGGTACTGGTCGTCGCCATGCTTCTCGACGTTGTAGGGAGGGTAGGAACTGCCGCTCTCGCTGCTACGCAGCGCCGATTCGAACAGGTCGTTGAAACGGTCGAAACCGACGGACTGGCGGAACAGGGGGGCCAGGGAAAGTACGTTGCTCATGTTGCATCTCCTGAATAATCAGCAAGTGTTTCACCGCGGGACCCGACTTCGGCATCCCGCAACCCATAGATGGGAGCCCCGGTTTCGATTTCAAGGGGAGACATTCGCGATGAACCGGACCCTGTCGATCACCAGCGCCCGGTGAAGCCCGGCGCCAAGACTGAATATTCGGCCAGGCAAACCCTGCCCCTCACTGTCACTCCCGCGCAGGCGGGAGCCCAGATGCTGCGGAGTTTCTGGATTCCCGCCTACGCGGGAATGACGATTATTTCCAGCTCCCAGCCAACAGGCCGCCAGGCAGGTGCGCCGCATGCACCGAAAACGACTCTCCGCCGGCCGCTAGACGCTTTCTGCCAGCGCTGCCCGTGACGCGCCCAGCAGGCAATCGATGCGTTCGCAGTCGCTCTCCCGGCGCACCTCGGCGAACAGCACCACCGCCTCCGGGTAGCTGCGGGTGAGCATGGCCAGCCACTGCTTGAGGCGCCCCGGCGCGTAGCGCGGCGCCAGCTTGCGCCGGGCCTGTCGCCAGAAGTCGCGGAGCAGCGGCAGCAGCTCGTCCCAGGTCATGGGCAGCACCTCGCTGCCGGCACGGGCCGCGGCGATCTGCCGGGCCAGATCGGGCCGCGAGACCAGGCCACGGCCGAGCATGATGTCCTCGGCGCCACTGACCTCGCGGCAGCGCCGCCAGTCGTCGACCGTCCAGATCTCGCCGTTGGCGTACACCGGCACGTCGACCGCCCCCTGCACCCGCGCCACCCACTCCCAGTGGGCCGGCGGCTTGTAGCCGTCGACCTTGGTCCGCGCATGCACCACCAGTTGCGCGGCACCGCCCTCGGCCAGGGCGCGGGCGCAGTCCAGGGCACCGTCCGGGCTGTCGAAGCCCAGGCGCATCTTGGCGGTCACCGGGACCTCTGCCGGCACCGCGCGGCGCACCTCACGGACGATGGAGTGCAGCAGTTCCGGCTCCTTGAGCAGCACGGCGCCGCCGCGCGACTTGTTCACCGTCTTGGCCGGGCAGCCGAAGTTGAGGTCGATCACCGGCGCGCCCAGGGTGCAGGCGAAGGCTGCATTGTCCGCCAGGCAGGCCGGGTCGGAACCGAGCAGCTGCACGCGCATCGGCGTGCCGGCGCGGGTCCGCGCGGCGTCCGCCAGTTCGGGGGCGAGCTTGTGGTAGGCAGACTCGGGCAGCAGCCGGTCGCTGACGCGGATGAATTCGGTGACGCACCAGTCGATGCCGCCGACACGGGTCAGCACATCGCGCAGGATCTCGTCGACCAGTCCCTCCATGGGGGCCAGGGCGATTTGCATGGAACGGTCCGGGAAAACGGGGCGCACAGTTTAAGGGGACACTCCCGCGACGCAAGATGGTCAACACTCCTGAAGACGAAAGGGAGAACCATCATGCTGCGCCGTTCGCTACTCGCCATCTGCCTGATCGGCGGCCTCGCCCAGGCGGCCGACACCCTGCCCTCCGGCGTACAGCATCAACCACCTGCCCCGGCGCCGGACGCGCCGGGACGCCTGATCGTCAGCCGCGACAAGGACGCGCCGAACGCCTGCGACGTGGAGCTCTACGTGAACCGGGAGATCATGGCGACATTGGGGCCGGGAGACCGCACCAGCCTCGACCTGCCCAGCGGCCAGCTCAGCCTGGCGGTGGCCATCTCTTCCGCCGGCTATTGCGGCGGACAGGGGCCGGAGACGGAGCAGTCGGTGCTGCTGCTTCCGGGCGAGGCCAGACAGTTCGCGGTGAAGGTGGAACCGGACCAAGTGTTCCTCGCCCCGCTACTCGATGAGAATCAGGACTCCAGCAAGGCCTGGCCGTAGCCCTCGATGAACTCCGGCGGCATGCGCCGGGGCTTGCCCGTGGACAGCTCGATGCAGACGAAGGTGGTGCGCGCCCGCAGCAGGGTGCAGGCGTCGGCCGGGCGCCACAGCTGGAAGTGGCGGCTCATCTTCAGCTTGTGATCCGACTCGACGATCCAGGTGGCCATCTGCAATTCCTCGCCTTCGTAGGCGCTGGCCAGGTAGTCGACCTCGTGGCGCACCACCGCCATGGCGCGATCCAGGCGACGGTACTCGGCCAGGTCCAGCCCAAGGCTCTGGGAATGCCGCCAGGCGCAGCGCTCCAGCCAGCTGACGTAGACCGCATTGTTGGCGTGGCCCAGGCCGTCGATGTCCTCGGCGACCACTTGCAGATCGATGACGAAGGGTTGCGGCAGGTCCCAGCTCACTGCTTGACCTCCAGGCTGGCGGCGAGCGCGCGGGCTTCGCTGGCCAGCTGGGTGATCTGGTCCCAGGCACGGGCGCGGATCAGGTTGTCCGGCGCGATCCAGGTGCCGCCGACGCAGGCGACGTTGGGCAGGCGCAGGAAGCTCAGCAGGTTGTCCGCGGTGATGCCGCCAGTGGGGCAGAAGCGGATGCCGGTGAAGGGTCCCTTGAAGCTCTTGAGCATCTTCACGCTGGTGGCGCCGTTGGCCGGGAACAGCTTGAGCGAACGATAGCCATACTCCAGCGCCAGCAGCACCTCGGAAGGCGTCATCACCGCCGGCAGGTAGGGCAACCCGGAATCCTCCGCAGCGGCGGCCAGGCGCTCGGTGCAGCCGGGACTGACGGCGAACTGGGCGCCGGCATCGCGGGCCTCCTGGAACTGCTCGGCGTGAATCACCGTGCCGGCGCCGACCAGCAGCTCCGGCAGGGCCTTGCGAATCGCCGACAGGGCATCCAGGGCACGGGGCGTGCGCAGGGTCACTTCTAGCACGCTGACACCACCGGCGTGCAGCGCGCGGGCCATGTCCACCGCCAGCTCGCAATCCTCGATCACCAGCACCGGCAGCACCGGGCGCGCCCGCTGCAGCACCGCTTCCATCGTCAGGCTCATGTCATTTCCCCCTCATCGAGATTCCGACACCACACGGCATAGGCAGCTATGACGGCGCCGAGCCGGACCGGAGCACAACTCCGGCCCGCCGAGAACAATGGAGAGGGAGTGTAGCGGTTTAGAACAACCGGCAGCGCCTCGTGTTCCGCGTGGAAGCGGCCCGGATGGCCTCGGGATCGCCCTCCCGGATTGCATCCGGGCTACGGAAGCAGACCGCAGAAAAACAAAAGGGCCATTCCGAAGAATGACCCTTGAAGTCCGCAAAACGCGGAAAGAAAGTGGCGTCCCCTAGGGGACTCGAACCCCTGTTACCGCCGTGAAAGGGCGGTGTCCTAGGCCACTAGACGAAGGGGACAGAACCTTCGAAGAACAAGGCCAGCACGCGGCTGGCCCTGTCAGTGTTTGGTGGAGCTAGACGGGATCGAACCGTCGACCTCTTGCATGCCATGCAAGCGCTCTCCCAGCTGAGCTATAGCCCCGGATTTTGCGTCTCTCGACGTGCAGTGCGAGCACTGCGTGAAGTGGCGTCCCCTAGGGGACTCGAACCCCTGTTACCGCCGTGAAAGGGCGGTGTCCTAGGCCACTAGACGAAGGGGACGAAACCTTCATTCACTCGAACGCGCTGGAATTCGTTCGGTGGCAATTTGGTGGAGCTAGACGGGATCGAACCGTCGACCTCTTGCATGCCATGCAAGCGCTCTCCCAGCTGAGCTATAGCCCCGTCGCTTGGACGGGGCGCATATTAGGGGCGAGGTATTTGCCTGTCAACACAATTTTTTATCGGGCCCGAAAAAATTCTGGAGGCAGAACAATCACTTACCCCGAGAGGCTGGCCAGGTCACGCCTTCGCGAGGCGATGACCGGCGCCCTCTCCGCTCAGCCGCGGAAACCCTCCAGCAGCTTCTTCCACTCCTTGGTCTCGCCGTTGCTGACGCCGCCGAGCAGTTCGATGGCCTGGCGCAGGCGGAAGCGCGACAGGTCGGCACCGAGGATTTCCATCGCGTCCAGCACCGAGACCGAACTGGCCTTGCCGGTGATGGCCGGGAAGATCAGCGGCATCAGGTCGCGCAGCTTGAGGCCGAGGCCCTCGCAGACGAACTGGATGCAGGCGGTGATCTTCTCCTTGTCCCACTGGCGCAGCGCTTCCAGCTCCCACAGCACCAGCTGCAGGGCCTGGCGCACCTGGTCCGGCGACAGCTTCTTGTGCACCAGCAGCGCGGGGTCCAGCTGCACGCCGCCGCTGAAGAAGAAGCTGGAGAGCGGTGCGATATCGCTGAAGGTCTCGACCCGCTGCTGCACATGGGGCGCGATCTGCATCAGGTACTGGGTGTTGAAGGCCCAGTCCTGCACGCGCTGGGCGAACTGCTCCACCGGCAGCTCGCGCAGCCACTGGCCGTTGAGCCAGGACAGCTTCTCGATATCGAAGATCGGCCCGCCCAGGGAGACCCGCGACAGGTCGAAGTGCTCGATCATCTCGGCCAGGGAGAACTTCTCGCGCTCGTCCGGCATCGACCAGCCCATGCGGCCCAGGTAGTTGAGCAGCGCCTCGGGCATGAAGCCCATGCGCTCGTAGAAGGTGATGCAGGTGGGGTTCTTGCGCTTGGACAGCTTGGACTTGTCCGGATTGCGCAGCAGCGGCATGTAACAGAGCTTGGGCTGTTCCCAGCCGAAGTACTCGTACAGCTTGATCAGCTTGGGCGCCGACGGCAGCCATTCCTCGCCGCGCAGGACGTGGCTGATCTCCATCAGATGGTCGTCGACCACGTTGGCCAGGAAGTAGGTGGGCAGACCGTCGGCCTTCATCAGCACCTGCATGTCCATGCGATCCCACGGGATTTCCACGTCGCCACGGAGCATGTCCGGCACCACGCAGACGCCCTCGCTCGGCACCTTCATGCGCACCACGTGGGATTCGCCGGCGGCGATGCGCTTCTGCGCGTCCTCGGGGGCGAGATGCATGCAGTGGCCGTCGTAGCGCGGGGTTTCCTTCTTCGCCATCTGCTCGGCGCGCACCTGGTCCAGGCGCTCGGCGGAGCAGAAGCACGGGAACGCATGGCCCTTGGCGACCAGTTCGTCCGAATACTTCTTGTAGATCGCGCCGCGCTCGCTCTGCCGGTACGGGCCGTGCGGACCGCCGACGTCCGGCCCCTCGTTCCATTCGATGCCCAGCCAGCGCAGGGCGTCGAAGATCTGCTGCTCGGACTCGCGAGTCGAGCGCAGCTGGTCGGTGTCCTCGATACGCAGGATGAATTCGCCGCCGTGCTGGCGGGCGAAACACAGGTTGAACAGGGCGATGTAGGCAGTACCGACGTGCGGGTCGCCGGTCGGCGACGGCGCAATGCGGGTGCGGACTTTGGTCATGACAAGTCTCGGGAACAGAAGGGTTGGCTAAGGGCGCGATGTTATCAGGCCGGCCACTGCCGGCTCCAGCAGCGCGGTCTGGCGCAGGCTGGACATGAGGAAGTCGAGGAAGGTCTTGACCTTCATCGCCTGGAAGCGCCGGGACGGGTAGACGGCATACAGCTCCCCCACCGGCAGGCGCGCGTCCGGCAGCAGCTCCACCAGACGGCCGTTGCCCAGCGCCTCCTCGGAGATCATCACCGGCAGCCCGGCGACGCCGGCGCCGGCCAGCGCCGCTTCGCGCGCCAGGGTGATGTTGTTGCACGACAGCACGCGCTGGCACGGCACCTGCTCGCCGAGCAGCGGCCAGTAGCGCGGCGAGTCCTGGGGCAGGAGGATCGCCCGGTGGCCGGCCAGTTCGTGGATGGTCCGCGGCGCGCCGTGCTGGGCCAGGTACTCGGGACTGGCGCACAGGCAACGACGGCTCTCGAACAGTTTGCGGGCGATCAGGGTGGAATCGCGCGGCTGGCCGACCTGGATGGCGATGTCGATGCCCTCCTCCAACGGGTCCACGTCCCGCGAGGTCAGCTCCACCTCCGCGCTGATCTGCGGGTACTGGCGCATGAAGTGGCCCAGCACGCTGCCGAGGAAGAACTGGCCGAACTCGATGGGCGCGGTGATGCGCAGCAGCCCCGAGGGCGCCTGCTGCAGCTGCATCACCGCCTGCTCGGCCTCGGCGAAGTCCAGCATGATCTGCCGGCAGCGCTCGTAGTAGGCCAGGCCGACCTCGGTCAGACGCAGCTTGCGCGTCGTCCGGTTGAGCAGGCGCACGCCGAGGCGCTCCTCCAGCAGAGCGATGCGCCGGCTGACCGTGGACTTCTGCATGCTCAGGCTCTGCGCGGCCTGGGTGAAGCTGTGGCACTCCACCACCCGGGTGAAGATCAACGCGTCATCGAGCCCCATGACTGTTCCTCAGGCGCAACAAAGTTTGCGAATTCTACCGGCTACAGCTTTGGCGGCAACATTGTTAAATTCGCTTACATTTTTCGCCCGCTGTTCGAGCCCTTGCCATGCCTGCCCAGTTGCAACGCCGTCTGTCCATCTTCGCCATCGTGCTCGTGCTGATCGCCCTGGGGCTGTTCGGGCACTGGCTGCTGGTCGGACGCTTCCACGAAAGCACCGACAACGCCTACGTCCAGGGCGAGATCACCCGGGTCTCCAGCCAGTTGGGCGCCCGTATCGAGAAGGTGCTGGTGACCGACAACCAGCAGGTGGAAAAGGGCCAGCTGCTGCTCACCCTGGAAGCCGCCGATTTCCGCCTGGAACTGGAGCGAGCCCGCGCCGCCCTGGCCACCCGCGAGGCCGAACTGGCCCAGGCGCAGAGCCGGCTGGACCAGCAGGGCAGCCTGATCGCCGCCAGCCGGGCCGATGTGGCCGCCGGCCAGGCGACGCTCAGCCGGACCCAGATCGACCTGTCCCGCGCCCAGGCCCTGCGCAAGCCGGGCTTCGTCTCCGAGGAACGGGTCACCACCCTCTCCGCTGACAGCCGGGTGGCCCGCTCGCAACTATCCAAGGCCGAGGCCGACCTGGCCGCCCAGCATCAGCAGGTCGATGCCCTGCAGGCCGACATCAAGCGCCTGAACGCGCAGATCGCCAACGCCCGCGCCGATATCGAACAGGCCGAACTGAACCTCAGGCGCACCGAGATCCACGCCCCGATCAGCGGGGTGATCGGCCAGCGCTCGGCGCGCAGCGGCCAGGTGGTGCAGGCCGGCGCCTACCTGCTGTCGATCGTGCCCAGCGACGATATCTGGGTACAGGCCAACTTCAAGGAGACCCAGATCGGCCGCATGCAGCCAGGCCAGGTCGCCGAGCTGACGTTCGACGCCTACCCGGACACCCCCATCGAGGGCCGCATCGACAGTCTGTTCGCCGCCTCCGGCGCGCAGTTCAGCCTGCTGCCGCCGGACAACGCCACCGGCAACTTCACCAAGGTGGTTCAGCGCATCCCGGTGAAACTCACCTTCGCCGCCGACAACCCGCTCAAGGGCAGGATCCGCCCCGGCATGTCGGTGGAAGTGAACGTGGACATCTCCAGCGACGCCCAGCATGGCGGCTGACGCCCTGCTGCGCCCGGTCGGCGAACCTACCCGGCGCGACTGGATCGCGGTGATGAGCGCCATGCTAGGCGCGTTCATGGCGGTGCTGGACATCCAGATCACCAACTCCTCGCTGAAGGACATCCAGGGCGCGCTGTCGGCCACCCTGGAGGAAGGCTCGTGGATCTCCACGTCCTACCTGGTGGCCGAGATCATCATGATCCCGCTCACCGCCTGGCTGGTGCAGCTGCTCTCGGCGCGGCGCCTGGCGGTGTGGGTCTCGCTGGGCTTCCTCGCCTCCTCCCTGCTCTGCTCGTTCGCCTGGAGCCTGGAGAGCATGATCGTGTTCCGCGCCCTGCAGGGCTTCACCGGCGGCGCGCTGATCCCCCTGGCCTTCACCCTGACCCTGATCAAGCTGCCCGAGCACCACCGAGCCAAGGGCATGGCGCTGTTCGCCATCACCGCCACCTTCGCTCCCTCCATCGGCCCGACCCTGGGCGGCTGGCTGACCGAGAACTGGGGCTGGGAATACATCTTCTATATCAACGTGCCGCCGGGCCTGCTGATGATCGCCGGCCTGATGTACGGCCTGGAGAAGAAAGCGCCGCACTGGGAACTGCTGAAGAGCACCGACTACGCCGGCATCGTCACCCTGGGGCTGGGCCTCGGCTGCCTGCAGGTGTTCCTCGAAGAGGGCCACCGCAAGGACTGGCTGGAATCGCAGCTGATCGTCGGCCTGGGCAGCGTGGCGGTGGTCAGCCTGATCCTGTTCGTCATCCTGCAGCTTTCGCGGGACAACCCGCTGATCAACCTGCGCATCCTGCGCGAACGCAACTTCGGCCTCACCAGCATCGCCAGCCTGGGCATGGGGCTGGGCCTGTACGGCTCGATCTACCTGCTGCCGCTGTACCTGGCGCAGATCCAGGGCTACAACGCCCTGCAGATCGGCGAGGTGATCATGTGGATGGGCCTGCCGCAGCTGTTCATCATCCCGCTGGTGCCGAAACTGATGAAGGTGATCTCGCCGAAGTGGCTGTGCGCCGGGGGCTTCGCCCTGTTCGGCATCTCCAGCTTCTTCTCCGGGGTGCTCAACCCGGATTTCGCCGGCGAGCAGTTCAACCACATCCAGATCATCCGCGCCCTGGGCCAGCCGATGATCATGGTGACCATCTCGCTGATCGCCACCGCCTACATCCAGCCGCAGGACGCTGGTTCCGCGTCGAGCCTGTTCAACATCCTGCGCAACCTCGGCGGCGCCATCGGCATCGCCCTCCTCGCCACCCTGCTCGACAGCCGCGCCAAGACCTATTTCGACTACCTGCGCGAAGCCGTGGTGCCGGGCAACCCGCAGGTGGACGAACGCCTGGCGCTGCTCGCCGAACAGCTCGGCAGCCAGCAGGCCGCGCTGGGCAAGCTCAGCGAGATCACCCACCAGCAGGCCGCCATCATGGCCTACAATGACGCCTTCCATTTCGTCGGCCTGGCCCTGGCCATCAGCATGCTCGCCGTGCTGCTGACCCGCGCCCTGCCCGCCGGCGCCACCGGTGGCGCGGCTCACTGAACCCGCCACCTCCCGCTTTCTGGTTTCGACATGCCCGCCTCGCGTTACCGCTCCTTCCTGTTGGTCGGCGCCTTCCTGGTCATCTATGTCGGCTGGGGCACCACCTACTTGGCCAACCACTTCCTCCTGCGCGAGCTGCCGCCCTTCGTCATCGGCACTCTGCGCTTCTGCCTGGCGGGCCTGCTGGCGCTGCTCTGGGTGGCCGTGCAGGGCGGGCTGAAGGTGCAGCGCAGCGACTGGGGCGCCGCGCTGATCGGCGGCCTGCTGCTGATCGCGGTCGGCCAGGGCGCGCTGATCTACGCCAACCAGCACCTGCCCACCGGCATGCTGGCGATGCTCTACACCACCCTGCCGCTGTGGAGCGTGGCCCTGGAGTGGCTGCTGGACGAGCGTCCACCGGTCTGGGTGCTGCTCGGCCTGGCCGTCGCCAGCGGCGGCATCGTGCTGCTGATGGGCGGCGGCCTGGGCGAAGGCGCCGGCCTGCTGCAATGGTTTTCCGGCGCGCTGGTGCTGCTGGCCACCCTACTCTGGGCGATCGGCGCCTGGTGGTTGCGCCAGCGCCCGCCGCTACGCTCGCCCGCCACCGGCCTGGGCCTGCAGATGCTGGTGGGGGCGCTGGTGCTGGCCGGTTTCGGCCTCTGGCATGGTGACTGGCAGGGATTGCGACTGGACCAGCTGAGCACTTCCGGCTGGCTCTGGCTGGCCTACCTGGTGCTGCCGGTGAGCCTGGGCGTGTATCCGGCCTATTTCTGGCTGCTGCGCGAGGTGCGGCCGAGCCTGGTGTCGACCTTCGCCTTCGTCAACCCGGTGGTGGCCCTGCTGCTGGGCTACCTGATCCTCGACGAGCGCCTCGGCCTGTCCGCCGGGCTGGCCAGCCTGGCGGTCCTGGCCGGGGTGTCGATGATCATCTTCGGCCGGCGCTGAGTTCTCTATCTTCGTGGGAGCGGCCTTTTTGTGGAAGCGGCCTTGGCCGCGATGCTCTTAGGCGGCCCTGATCGCGGCCAAGGCCGCTCCCACAAAGGCGCGTGTCAGACCTGCAGCAGCCGGTCACGCAGCTTCTGGATCTCGTCACGCAGCTGCGCGGCGGCCTCGAACTCCAGGTCGCGGGCCAGCTGGTACATCTTCTCTTCCAGTTGGCGGATGCGCTTGGTGATCTCGTTCGGCGAGCGCAGTTCTGCCTCGTAGCGGGCGCTGTCCTCCGCCGCCTTGGCCGCGGCCTTGCGCTTGTTGCTGCGCGCGCCCGGCACCACGGCGCCCTCGAGGATGTCCTTGATGTCCTTCTGCACCCCTTTCGGCACGATGCCGTGGGCCTGGTTGAAGGCCACCTGCTTCTCGCGGCGCCGCTCGGTCTCGCCGATCGCCCGTTGCATCGAGCCGGTCATGTTGTCGGCGTAGAGGATCGCCTTGCCGTGCAGGTTGCGCGCGGCGCGGCCGATGGTCTGGATCAGCGAGCGCTCGCTGCGCAGGAAGCCTTCCTTGTCCGCGTCGAGGATTGCCACCAGCGACACCTCGGGCATGTCCAGGCCCTCGCGCAGCAGGTTGATGCCCACCAGCACGTCGAAGGCGCCGGTGCGCAGGTCGCGGATGATCTCCACGCGCTCCACCGTCTCGATGTCCGAGTGCAGGTAGCGCACCTTGACGTCGTGGTCGGCCAGGTAGTCGGTCAGGTCCTCGGCCATGCGCTTGGTCAGGGTGGTGACCAGCACCCGCTGTTCGGCGGCCACCCGCTTGCGGATTTCCGAGAGCAGGTCGTCGACCTGGGTGCGCGCCGGGCGCACCTCCACTTCCGGGTCGACCAGGCCGGTCGGGCGCACCACCTGCTCGATCACCCGGCCAGCGTGCTCGGCCTCGTAGGGGCCCGGCGTGGCAGAGACGAAGATGGTCTGCGGGCAGGCCGCCTCCCACTCCTCGAAGCGCATGGGCCGGTTGTCCAGCGCCGAGGGCAGGCGGAAGCCGTACTCCACCAGGGTCTCCTTGCGCGAGCGGTCGCCCTTGTACATGGCGCCGACCTGCGGCACCGAGACGTGGGACTCGTCGATCACCAGCAAGGCTTCGTCCGGCAGGTAGTCGTACAGAGTCGGCGGCGGTGCGCCGGCAGGACGGCCGGACAGGTAGCGCGAGTAGTTCTCGATACCGTTGCAGTAGCCCAGCTCGAGGATCATCTCCAGGTCGAAGCGGGTGCGCTGCTCCAGGCGCTGGGCCTCCACCAGCTTGTTGGCGCCGCGCAGGTAGTCCAGGCGTTCCTTGAGTTCGACCTTGATCTGCTCCACCGCCTCCAGCAGCGTCTCGCGCGGAGTGACGTAGTGGCTCTTGGGGTAGAAGGTGAAGCGCGGCAGCTTCTTGATCACCTCGCCGGTGAGTGGGTCGAAGGCGCTGATGCTCTCTACCTCGTCATCGAACAGCTCGACGCGGATCGCCTCCAGGTCTGATTCCGCCGGGAAGATGTCGATCACGTCGCCACGCACGCGGAAGGTGGCGCGGGCGAAGTCCATGTCGTTGCGGGTGTACTGCAGTTCGGCCAGGCGACGCAGCAGGGCGCGCTGGTCCATCTTGTCGCCCCGGTCGAGGTGCAGCACCATCTTCAGGTACTCCTCGGGGCTGCCCAGACCGTAGATGGAGGACACTGTGCAGACCACGATCACGTCCTGCCGCTCGATCAGCGCCTTGGTCGCCGACAGGCGCATCTGCTCGATGTGGTCGTTGATCGACGCATCCTTCTCGATGAAGGTGTCGGAGGACGGGACGTAGGCCTCCGGCTGGTAGTAGTCGTAGTAGGAAACGAAGTACTCCACCGCGTTGTTCGGGAAGAAGCTCTTGAACTCGCCGTAGAGCTGCGCGGCCAGGGTCTTGTTCGGCGCCAGCACCAGGGTCGGGCGCTGCACCTGGGCGATCACGTTGGCGATGCTGAAGGTCTTGCCCGAGCCGGTCACCCCCAGCAGGGTCTGGTGCGAAAGGCCGGCTTCCAGCCCCTCGACCATCTGGCGGATAGCCTCCGGCTGGTCGCCGGCGGGCTTGAAACGGGTGACGAGCTGGAAATCCGACATGATGCGACCTCGCGATGACACTGTGACGCGGCTCAACGGCCGGCGTCATAGCTTCTGAATGAGCGCTGGCGCTGTCGCCGCGCACAGACTGGGCCGCTATACTAGCGACCCGTTTATGCAACCCCAAGCCCGATTCCGTGCCGGGAGTTGCCGGTTCCCACCCTCTCCTCTCGAGACCGCCGCAATCATGAGTCTGTTCTCCGCCGTCGAGCTGGCGCCGCGCGACCCGATCCTGGGCCTGAATGAAGCCTTCAACGCCGATACCCGCAGCACCAAGGTCAACCTGGGCGTGGGGGTGTACTACAACGAGGAAGGCCGAATTCCCCTGCTGCGCGCCGTCGCCGAGGCCGAGAAGGCCCGCATCGAGGCCCACGCGCCGCGCGGCTACCTGCCGATCGAGGGCATCGCAGCCTACGACAGCGCCGTGCAGAAGCTGCTGTTCGGCGAAGGCTCCGCCCTGCTGGCCGAAGGCCGCGTGGTCACCACCCAGGCCGTCGGCGGCACCGGCGCCCTGAAGACCGGCGCCGACTTCCTCAAGCGCCTGCTGCCGAACGCCCTGGTCGCCATCAGCGACCCGAGCTGGGAAAACCATCGCGCCCTGTTCGAATCCGCCGGCTTCCCGGTGCGCAACTACCGCTACTACGACGCCGACACCCACGGCGTGAACCGCGCCGGCCTGCTGGAAGACCTCAAAGCCCTGCCAGCACGCTCCATCGTCGTGCTGCACGCCTGCTGCCACAACCCGACCGGCGTCGACCTCTCTCTGGATGACTGGAAAGCCGTACTGGAAGTTCTCCGCGAGCGCGAGCACGTGCCCTTCCTCGACATCGCCTACCAGGGCTTCGGCGAGGGCATCGACCAGGACGCCTTCGCCGTGCGCCTGTTCGCCGAGTCCGGCCTGCCGTTCTTCGTCTCCAGCTCCTTCTCCAAGTCTTTCTCGCTGTATGGCGAGCGGGTCGGCGCCCTGTCCATCGTCACCGCCGACAAGGACGAGGCTGGCCGCGTGCTGTCGCAAGCCAAGCGCGTGATCCGCACCAACTACTCCAACCCGCCGACCCACGGCGCCACCGTGGTGTCCAGCGTGCTCAACAGCCCCGAGCTGCGCGCCCTGTGGGAAGAGGAACTGGGCGAGATGCGCACCCGCATCCGCGACATGCGCCTGGCCATGGTCGAGCAACTGGCGGCCCTGGGCGCCAAGCGCGACTTCGGCTTCGTCGCCCGCCAGCGCGGCATGTTCTCCTACTCCGGCCTGACCGCCGAGCAGGTGGAGCGTCTGCGCACCGAGTTCGGTATCTACGCCGTCAGCACCGGCCGCATCTGCGTCGCCGCGCTGAACCGCAGCAACCTGGACGCCGTCACCAAAGCCATCGTCCAGGTGCTCTGAGACGAATCAGGGGAAAAAGCGCCGCACAGGTGTTGACTTCCCCTTTTTAATCAGTAGGATACGCACCGCTGTTCCGCGATAGCTCAGTCGGTAGAGCAAATGACTGTTAATCATTGGGTCCCTGGTTCGAGTCCAGGTCGCGGAGCCAAATTCAGAAGCCCCAGGTGAAAACCTGGGGCTTTTTTGTTTTCAGCCAGACGCTCTCGGCTGTTCGCCGAATCCCTGAGCACGGTAGGGTGCGCCGTGCGCACCAGAAGAGTCCTTGCCGGCTTTCGGCGCGCACGGCACACCCTACAACAGCAGATCGCTGCTCCCCACAATGCAAAACGCCCGACGCAATAGGTCGGGCGCTCTGCAGCCTGGGAGGACTGGCTCCGGCTAGTGCACCGGCAGTTCGACCCCGTCGAACAATTCATCCAGTTCGGCCTTGGTGTGGCATTGCACGGCCTTGGCCAGTACATCGCGGGTCAGGTGCGGGGCGAATTTCTCGATGAAGTCGCACATGAAGCCGCGCAGGAAGGTGCCGCGGCGGAAGCCGATCTTGGTGATGCTGGCCTCGAACAGCTCACTGGCATCGAGAATCACCAGATCGTTGTCCAGCTTGGTGTCGACCGCCATGCGCGCGACGATGCCGACGCCCAGACCCAGGCGAACGTAGGTCTTGATCACGTCGGCGTCGGCCGCGGTGAACACCAC
Organism: Pseudomonas paralcaligenes; assembly: GCF_019655855.1. GTDB lineage: Bacteria > Pseudomonadota > Gammaproteobacteria > Pseudomonadales > Pseudomonadaceae > Aquipseudomonas > Aquipseudomonas paralcaligenes. Next base: position 217,651 of record NZ_BPFX01000007.1, read on the forward strand.
CTTGGGCGTCAGGCCCTTGTGGCTGAAGGCCTCGTCCAGCTTGGAGCGGCCGGTAAAGCCGAACACGTAGGTGACGATCGGGTGCTCAGCCAGGGCCTCCAGCGTCAGCTTCGGCAGCTTGGTCAGCGGATGCCCCTGGGGCACGATCACGCAGCGGTTCCAGCGATAGCAGGGCATCATCACCAGGTCGTTGAACAGCTCCAGGCCCTCGGTGGCGATGGCAAAGTCCACGGTGCCGTCGGCGGCCATCTCGGCGATCTGCATGGGCGTGCCCTGGTGCATGTGCAGGGCCACTTCCGGGTACTGCTTGATGAAGCCGCTGATCACCCCGGGTAGCGCATAGCGTGCCTGGGTATGGGTGGTGGCGATGGACAGGGTGCCCTTCTTCTCGTTGGAGAATTCCTGGGCGATCTGCTTGATGCTCTCCACCTTGCGCAGGATTTCCCCCGCGGTAGTGATGATGCGCTCACCTGCGGGGGTGACACGGGTCAGGTGCTTGCCGCTACGGGCGAAGACCTCGACCCCCAGCTCGTCCTCCAACAGGCGGATCTGCTTGCTGATACCGGGTTGTGAGGTATAGAGGCTCTGCGCGGTCGCGGAGACATTGAGGTCATGGTGCGCCACCTCCCAGATGTAGCGCAGTTGCTGCAGCTTCATAGATATCCCTCAAAGCAGATAGGCGCTGCCCGAATGTGCCAATGCAGCGATATAACCATATTAACGGTTTGATGATTAAATCTAGACGTTTTTTTGATTCATGTATGCCGTTCGTCTAACGGTTGGCGATAAGGGCCGCTAGCGATGCTGCAGCATCGGCACCAGATAGACGGGAGTCTCCGCCAGCTGCAACAGGCGCGCGGCCGTCCTGCCCAAGGGGATATCCTGCGCTGCACCATGGCTGTGACTGCCTACGACCAGCAGATCAACCCCGAGTTTCCGGGCCTCCTCGAGAATCACCTGGGCCGGGTCGCCTTGCGCCACCCGCACGCTGCGGATCATCTGCATATCCTGCTGCGCCTCGCCCACCTCGTCGCGGAAGCCCTCCAGCACCCGCTGCTCGATGCTCGCCATGACCGTCGTCAGGCCTTTGCTGCGCAGCTCTTCAAGGGTCTTCTCGTCCAGATAGGTGTTCAGCACCGACTCGGCGAACAGCCCCAGCGGCTCCACCGCATGCACCACGTGCAGCTCCGCCTGAAAAGCCCTGGCCAGAGAGAGGGCGTGCTGCAGGACATAGGGCGCATAGAGCCCCAGATCGGTGGCGTAGAGAATCGAACGCAACATGCGGCCTCCTGACTTCTGACTGGGACCTGTCTGGAGATTAGCAGCGATCGGTAGCCACCCCTGGCAAGCCGATCAGGGCAGCTCTTCCGGCTCTCGGGCCAGGCCCTCGGCGATCACTGCAGAAAGCACGATCGGGTCAAGGCGGGATTGCAAACTGCCCAGGAACTCGCCATCGCGAACGAGGAACAGGCTGGGCAGGTGAAACACGCCATAGCGCTGGACCAGTCCACCGTTGACGCCCGCGTCCACCCAGCACAAGCGATCCACGGGCAATGCCATGCCGGGCAGTTCGCGACGAGCCCAACGGCAACTGGCACAGCCTGTGCTGGTGAATACTAAGCAGGGAGATGCCCGGCAGCGCCAATAACCGCTTGTCCGCGTCGAAGTCGGTCAGCTCCAGATCGGGCACTATACTGCCCTCGTGTGATATCAAATGGATGGCACCCAAAGTGGTCACAATGCGTCGTTTCCTGCGTCACCCGACCGACATGCCGGTGGAACTGGTTCAGCGTCGGCACGCCTTCCTGCCCCGACAGCGACTCAACAACATCAGCCTGGGCGGAGTGGCCTGCAACTCCGGCAAGGGATTCCGCAAAGGCACGGCCGTGGAACTGCGCATCCCCCTGTTCGGCGACCAGGCCCGTTATCCGGGCGTCGTGGCCTGGTGCCGCAAACAGGCGGAAGGCTATCTGGTCGGCATCGCCTTCATCGACGAAGACACCCTGTTCCGGGCTCGCATGGTAGAGCAGGTCTGCCAGATCGAACATTACCGCCATCAGCGCGAACAGGAGCTGGGCGCGCAGCTGGAAGTCGAATCGGTCGCCCGCGAGTGGATAGCCCTGCATGCTGCCGAGTTTCCCGGCGCGCAAATCCACTGAAAGCGCACGGTTTCTCCCATTGTCTAGGCAGCCCCGAAAGCGTTAAGGTTCCTCTCCCCCGCTGCGCCCCCTGATTCCGCCTGACGAGGCGCTCGGCTCCCGTGACCTGACGAGTACCACGATGGCTGATCTACCGATTGACGATCTCAACGTTTCATCCAATGAAACCCTGATCACCCCGGCGCAACTCAAGCGCGAAATCCCCCTCACCGCAGCCGCCCAGCGCACCGTCGCCCAGGGCCGCGAGGTGATCCGCAATATTCTCGACGGCAAGGATCATCGCCTGTTCGTGGTGGTGGGCCCCTGCTCCATCCATGACATCAAGGCCGCCCACGAGTATGCCGAGCGCCTCAAGGTGCTGGCCGCCGAGGTCTCCGACAGCCTCTACCTGGTCATGCGCGTGTATTTCGAGAAGCCGCGTACCACGGTCGGCTGGAAGGGGCTGATCAACGATCCGTACCTGGACGACTCGTTCAAGATCCAGGACGGCCTGCACATCGGCCGCCAGTTGCTGCGCGACCTGGCCGAGATGGGCCTGCCCACCGCCACCGAGGCGCTCGACCCGATCTCCCCGCAGTATCTGCAGGACCTGATCAGCTGGTCGGCCATCGGCGCCCGCACCACCGAGTCCCAGACCCACCGCGAGATGGCTTCCGGCCTGTCCTCGGCGGTCGGCTTCAAGAACGGCACCGACGGCGGCCTGACCGTGGCCATCAACGCCCTGCAGTCGGTTTCCAGCCCGCACCGTTTCCTCGGCATCAATCAGGAAGGCGGCGTCTCGATCGTCACCACCAAGGGCAACGCCTACGGCCACATCGTGCTGCGCGGCGGCAACGGCAAGCCCAACTACGACTCGGTCAGCGTGGCCGTCTGCGAGCAGGAACTGGCCAAGGCCAAGATCAGCCCGAACATCATGGTCGACTGCAGCCACGCCAACTCCAACAAGGACCCGGCCCTGCAGTCCCTGGTCATGGAGAACGTGGCCAATCAGATCCTCGAAGGCAACAACTCCATCGTCGGCCTGATGGTGGAAAGTCATCTGGGCTGGGGCAACCAGTCGATTCCGAAGAATCTCTCCGACCTCAAGTACGGCGTTTCCATCACCGATGCCTGCATCGACTGGGAAACCACCGAGAAGACCCTGCGCAGCATGCACACCAAACTCAAGGATGTGCTGCCGAAGCGCCAACGCGGCTGATCCCGCGCACCAACGAAAACGCCGGGCATTGCCCGGCGTTTTCGTTTCGATCCATTCAGTGCTTCAAGCGTTGCCGCTGACGGCGCTCCAGGTAACGCTCCACGTAGGAGCATGACGGAATCACCGTGTAGCCCATCGACTCCGCATAAACCAGCGCCTGCTCGGTCAGCGCCGCGGCGATGCCACGCCCACGCAGCGCGTTAGGTACGAAGGTGCGATAGATATCGAGCGTCTGCTTGCCCAGATCCATATAGGCCAGATAGGCGCGGTGGCCGTCGATCACGGCCTCGAACTGATGACCCGCCTGGTCATGGTGGATGGACAGCCCTTCGCTCATTTCAACTCCTCAGTGGGACCTCGCAACGGTCCCTACCTTAATCGATATTCTCCAGATGAAGAAACACCCGGGCCGACGCTGCGAACCTTGCCAAGGACTTCATCCACCATGGACATACGCACTCTACTGTAGCCGCTGCCAAAGACAGTGGACAGGTCCCGCCGGGCAGCTTCGAGGCCGAACACTTGGCCGGGAAACAGCAACGCCGACACTACAACGCCGTTGCGAACGGGAAAATTACGACAGTGGGCCGGTATCGAAGTTGCGCCAAGATGCCCCGGCCAATACAAGCGAAGAACTAGAGACAGACAGTAAGAGTGTCGGGGCTTTCCTACCGGCCAAGCGAACTGTATGTTTTTTAAACAAAAAAGCTTGAACCGTTATGAAATTTTTTTGCTCTACCCTATTGCCGCTCATTTTACTTGCCCAGAGTAACGGGTAGTATGTGGCTCGGCTAATTTCCCAAGCTCGGGGAATTGCTTTTCATGGAAAGTCCACCTTAAGGGGAACACGATGAACAACGTTCTGAAATTCTCTGCTCTGGCCCTGGCCGCCGTTCTGGCAACTGGTTGCAGCAGCGTATCCAAAGAAACCGAAGCCCGTCTGACCGCTACCGAAGACGCCGCCGCTCGCGCCCAGGCTCGTGCTGACGAAGCCTACCGCAAAGCCGACGAAGCTCTGGCCGCTGCTCAGAAGGCTCAGCAGACCGCTGACGAAGCCAACGAGCGCGCTCTGCGCATGCTGGAAAAAGCCAGCCGCAAGTAATTCTTGCCAAGGCTTTGAAAAAGCCGATCCGGTTACCCGGATCGGCTTTTTTATTGCCCGCCTTTCGGAAAGAGGAACCTGTCGTTACTTCACCGCCAGGCTCTCTTTAAATAGGAAGGACTAGAAGGCCGGTGCCTCTTCATGAGTGGCGACGGCCTGGTCGGGAATGGCGATCTCGATCGGGATGCCATCCTCGGAAGCCACCACTTCGCGCACCATGTCCCAGTCCAGACGCATGCTGCCGCCCATGGCCTCGTTCTTCAGCAGTGCGTTGATCACCGCCGTGTGCTTGTCGACCACGGACGGCTCGCCTTCGTCGGTCAGCGGCGCATGGGCCTCGAGATAGACCTTGCCGCCACTGACGCCGAACTTGTAGGGCTCGTTGATGATGCGCACTGAAGTTCCAACCGGCGCCATCCTGGCGAGTTCCAGCACGTTGTTGTTGAGCATGCGGAAACAGCCGTGGCTGACGCGCATGCCGATGCCGAACTTCTTGTTCGAACCATGAATGAGATAGCCGGGCGTGCCCAGAGTGAACTTGAACGGCCCCAGCGGGTTGTCCGGGCCCGGCGGCACGTAGGCCGGCAGCGGATCGCCGTCGGCCGCGTGCTCGGCGCGGATCGACGCCGGCGGCGTCCAGCCAGGGTTCGGCGTCTTGGCGGTGATGGTGGTATGGGCGATCGGCGAGCCCCAGCCCTCGCGGCCGATACCCAGCGGGAAGGTGTGCACCACGCCCTGCCCCTTGGGGAAGTAGTACATGCGGTACTCGGCCAGGTTGATCACGATGCCTTCGCGCGGGCCCGGCGGCAGGATGTAGCGGGTCGGCAGGATGATCTCGCTGCCCTCACCCGGCAGCCACGGGTCGACGCCCGGGTTGGCCGCCACCATCTCCAGATAGCCCAGGTCGCTCGCCGTGGCGATGTCGGCGAAGGTGTCCTCGTAGCGGGCCTTGATCACCTGGACCTGGCCGACGATATCTTCGCCCGGGGGCGGCAGGGGCAACTCGAGCGCGGCAGCGGGGCCGACGACGGCCAGGCTGGCAAGACTCAGCGAGCGGGCGAGCGACAACATCCGTTAATCCTTGGGGTAAATGGCTGATGGAGAAAGTCGGAATTGTACATGGGCGCCGGGCCGGCCGGGAGAGACATCAGGCGCCGGACCAGGGCAGCCGCTCGCCGCGACGCTCGGCATCGAGCACCTCGCGGCAGGCCGGGCACAGGCGCCTGTCGCGCAGACCAGCCTTGTCCACCGCACGCATCACAGGCAGCGCCGGCAACAAACCGCCACACAATGTGCGATCGGCAAAGCCGCCCAGTTCCAGTTGCCGCGCCACCAGATGCACCTTCGCCTCGCGGCAGGCGAACAGGTCGAGCTGTTCGTCGGGCACGATCAGTTGGTAGGCGTACAGGGACCAGGCGGGACGCGGCATTCGGGGCTCCGAGGCGGGCCGCCAAGATAGCCGAAAGCCCGCAGCCGGGGAAGGCTCAGAGCAGCGGTTTCAGGGTCGGCCAGACGTTGTCCAGCAGCTTGTCCTGGGCCGCCACGGCGGGATGGATGCCGTCGGCCTGCATCATGCCAGGCACGCCACCGACACCTTCGAGCAGGAAGGGCACCAGCGGCACCTGCTTGTCCTGCGCCACGTCCGCGAAGGTGCGGGCGAAGGCTTCCGTGTAGCGCTGGCCGTAGTTGGGCGGCAGGCGCATGCCGAGCAGCAGCACGCCGGCACCGGCCTCCTTGGACAGATCCACCATGCGGGCAAGATTCTGTTGCAATTGCGCGGCGGGTTGCCCGCGCAGGCCGTCGTTGCCGCCCAGCTCGATGATCACCAGCTGCGGCCGATGCTGCGAAAGCAGCGCCGGCAGCCGCGCCAGGCCACCCGAGGTGGTGTCGCCGCTGATCGAGGCATTCACCACCTGGTGCTCGAAACCACCCTCCCGCAGCCGTTCCTGCAGCAGGGAGACCCAGCCCTGGCGGGTATCCAGGCCCAAAGCGGCGCTGATACTATCGCCGACCACCAGCACGGTGCCGGCCAGGGCGCCCTGCGCCCACAGCAGCAGGCTCAGCGCACCGCTCATCCACAATGCACGCATCGGACTCTCCATGAGCGCAAGCATTCTCACTGCGCGGCACCTTAGCAAAGTGGTTCCCAGCACGGAAGGCGATCTGGCCATCCTCCACGATCTCTCCCTCGACCTCGCCCGCGGCGACAGCCTGGCCATCGTCGGCAGCTCGGGCTCGGGCAAGTCCACCCTCCTCGGCCTGCTCGCCGGCCTCGACCTGCCCAGCACCGGCGAAGTCGAACTGGCCGGCAACGCCCTGCAATCGCTGGACGAGGACCGCCGCGCGCGGGTCCGCGCCGAGCACGTGGGCTTCGTGTTCCAGTCCTTCCAGCTACTGGACAACCTCAACGCCCTGGAGAACGTCATGCTGCCGCTGGAACTGGAAGGCCGCAGCGACGCCCGCCAGCGCGCTGCCACCCTGCTGGAGCGCGTCGGCCTCGGCCAGCGCTTCACCCACTACCCGCGCCAGCTCTCCGGCGGCGAGCAGCAACGCGTCGCCATCGCCCGGGCCTTCGCCGCCGAGCCGGCGATCCTGTTCGCCGACGAGCCCACGGGCAATCTGGACAGCCACACTGGTGAGCGCATCAGCGACCTGCTGTTCGAGCTGAACCAGGAACGGGGCACCACCCTGGTCCTGGTGACCCACGACGAGCGTCTGGCACACCGCTGCCGCCGCCTGATCCGCCTGGAAGCCGGGCACCTGGTCGACAGCGTGGAACCCTGATGGTCGCCCGCCTGTTCGTCCTCGCCTGGCGCCAGCTACTGCGCGATGCCCGCGCCGGCGAGCTGCGCGTGCTGTTCTTCGCCCTACTGGTCGCGGTGGCCGCCAGCACCGCCATCGGCTATTTCGGCGCGCGCCTGAACGGCGCGATGATGCTGCGCGCCACGGAATTCCTCGGCGCCGACCTGGTGTTGGGCGGCAGCGCCCCGGCGACGCCGCAACAGATAGAAGCGGGCCGCCGGCTGGGCCTGGAACATGCCCAGGTGGTGGAGTTCACCAGCGTGATCGCTGGCGATCAGGGCATCCAACTGTCCAGCGTCAAGGCCGCCAGCGCCGGCTATCCGCTGCGTGGCGAGCTGAAGAGCGCCGCCGAACCCTACGGCGCCGAAGAGACCGGCGGCGGCCCCGCCCCGGGCGAGGCCTGGGCGGAAGCGCGGCTGTTCGCCGCGCTCGACCTGAAGATCGGCCAGGACATCGAGGTCGGCAACCGGCAGCTGCGCCTGACCCGTGTGCTGACTCACGAGCCGGATCGCGCCGGCGACTTCTATAGCCTCACCCCGCGCGTCCTGATGCATCTGGACGACCTGGCCTCCACCGGCGTGGTCCAGCCAGGCAGCCGGGTGCGCTACCGCGAGCTGTGGCGCGGGGAAAGCACGGCGCTGGCCAGCTACCGCGCCGAGGTGAAGAGCGGCCTGGAGCCGAGCCAGCGGCTGGAGGATGCCCGCGACGGCAACCGCCAGATCGGCGGGGCTCTCGGCCGTGCCGAGCGCTACCTGAACCTGGCGAGCCTGGCCGCCGTGCTGCTGGCCGGTGTCGCCGTCGCCCTGTCGGCGGCGCGCTTCGCCGCCCGCCGCTTCGACGCCAGCGCGCTGCTGCGCTGCCTGGGCCTGTCGCGCCGCGAGGCACTGGCCCTGTTCGGCCTGCAGCTGGCCATGCTCGGCCTGTTCGCCAGCCTGGCCGGTGCCCTGCTCGGCTGGGGCGGCCAGTTGATCCTGTTCAAGCTGCTGCAGGGATTGCTGCCGTCGGGCGTTCCACCGGGCGGGTTGCTGCCGGCCCTCGCCGGTATCGCCACCGGCCTGGTGGCCCTGGCGGGCTTCGCCCTGCCGCCGCTGGCCGCCCTCGGCCGGGTGCCGCCGCTGCGGGTGCTGCGCCGCGACCTGCTGCCGGTGCCGCCCAGTTCCTGGCTGGTGTATGGCGCCGCGCTGCTGGCGCTGGGCCTGATCATGTGGCGCCTGAGTCTGGACCTGAAGCTGACCCTCGGCCTGCTCGGCGGCGGCCTGCTCGCCGCCCTGCTGCTCGGCGGCGCGCTGCTGCTGGGCCTGAACGCCCTGCGCCGCCTGCTGGCCCGCGCCTCCCTGCCCTGGCGCCTGGGCCTCGGCCAGTTGCTGCGCCACCCACTCGCCGCCGCCGGCCAGTCGCTGGCCTTCGGCCTGATCCTGCTGGCCATGGCGCTGATCGCGCTGCTGCGCGGCGAGCTACTCGACACCTGGCAGGAGCAGCTGCCGGAGCAGGCACCCAACCATTTCGCCCTCAATGTGCTGCCCGCCGAACGCGACGCCTTCGCCGCCCGCCTCCAGCAGCTGTCGCCCCATCCGATGCCGCTCTACCCGATCGTCGCCGGGCGCCTGACCCAGATCAACGGCGAGCCGGTGCGCAGCCATGTGAGCAAGGACAGCCAGGGCGAACGGGCCGTCCGCCGCGACCTAAGCCTGACCTGGGCTGCCGAGCTGCCGGAAGGCAACCAAGTGGTGGAAGGACAATGGTGGCAACACGGGCCTGAGGGCGACATGCCCGGCGTCTCGGTGGAGTCCAAGCTGGCCGAGAGCCTGGGGCTCAAGCTCGGCGACGCCCTCACCTTCAACGTCGGCGGCCTGGAGAAGCAGGCGCGGGTCGCCAGCCTGCGCGAGGTCAAGTGGGACAGCTTCCAGCCCAACTTCTACATGGTCTTCGAGCCCGGCACTCTGCAGGACCTGCCGGCCACCTACCTGACCAGCTTCTACCTGCCGCCGCAGAGCGAGAAGCAGCTGGTGGCACTGGCGCGGGAATTCCCCGCCGTCACCCTGCTGCAGGTCGAGGCATTGCTGGAACAGCTGCGCAGCATCATGGCCCAGGTCAGCCTGGCGGTGGAGTACGTGCTGCTGTTCGTCCTCGCCGCCGGCCTCACGGTGCTGTTCGCCGGTCTGCAGGCGACGCTCGACGAGCGCCTGCGCCAGGGTGCGCTACTGCGTGCACTCGGCGCCGAGCGGCGGTTGCTGATGAGCGCGCGGCGCGCCGAGTTCGGCCTGCTCGGCGCGGCCAGTGGCCTGCTGGCGGCGCTCGGCTGCGAGCTGGTGAGCTTCCTGCTGTACCGCTACGCCCTCGACCTGCAGTGGCAGCCGCACCCCTGGCTCCTGCTGCTGCCGCTGATCGGCGCGTTGCTGGTGGGGACGGCCGGCGTCTGGGGCACGCGGCGCGCGCTGAATGCCTCACCGCTGACGGTGCTGCGCGAAGTCTGAGATAGAATCGCCCGACCTCAAGACTTCGCGAGCACCATGAGCCGTTATCGTCCGCCCCGCACCGCCGGCACTCCGCTGATCACCCCCGAAGGCGAGGCGCGCCTGCGCGCCGAGCTGCACGAACTCTGGCATGTGCGCCGGCCCCAGGTGACCCAGGCAGTCAGCGAGGCGGCCGCCCTCGGCGACCGCTCGGAGAACGCCGAGTACATCTATGGCAAGAAGATGCTGCGCGAGATCGACGGCCGCGTGCGCTTCCTGACCAAGCGCCTGGAGAACCTGAAGGTGGTGGACAGCCGCCCCGCCGATCCGAACAAGGTCTACTTCGGCGCCTGGGTGACGCTGGAGGACGACGACGGCGCCGAATCGCGCTACCGCATCGTTGGCCCCGACGAGCTGGACCTCAAGCAGGGCCTGATCAGCATCGATTCGCCGCTGGCGCGCGCCCTGGTGGGCAAGGCGCTGGACGCCGAGGTACGGGTGCAGACGCCGAGCGGCGAGCAGACCTTCTACATCACCGCCATCGACTACCCGGGGTTCAGCGCAAGCTGATCAGGCCCTGGCGGGCCACCCGCACCAACTGGCCGATCAACTCGCCCTCCAGCGGGCGCGCCTCGGCACCGACCACCACCAGGTCGAAGGCGTCCGCCGGCAGCCGCGCGAGGTCCTGGACCTGGGCGCCGGCGAAGCGGACGAGGAAATTGCGCGAGCCCGGCCAGTGCTTGGGCCAGCCTTCCAGGCTCTTGAGCAAACGCGGCTGATGGCTGCCGACCAGCAGGACATGCGGGTGGCGATTGACCGCGGCGTGCGGCAGGGGGGAAAAATGCAGGTGGGTGCGCGGACAACTCATGGATACAGTCTCAGCCTCGGATTCCCGCCGGGCTGCGGTGGGAGGCGACACCGGCCAGCGCTTTAGCGGTATTCGCCCGACCGGGCGGCGCCCCGCAAGTTGCTCTTAAATCGGCGCCATGGGGTGCGATGCTAAAAACGCCGCCCAACGCTGTCAAGGTAAGCCCATGCGACTGTTCTTCGCCCTGCCCTGTCCCACCGAGATCGCCGAGCGGATCGCCGCCTGGTGCGACGGCTGCCATTTCGCCGGCCGGCCCGTGCCCACCGCCAACTTCCACCTGACCCTGGCCTTCCTCGGCCACCTGCCGGAGAGCCGGCTCGAACTGCTTCGCCAGTTGCCGCCACGGCTGCCGCTGGCGGAGCTGGCCTTCGACCTGTGCCTGGATCACCTCGACTGCTGGCAGGGCGGGCTGCTGCACCTGGCTCCCAGCCAGACTCCCGAGCAGTTGCTGGCTTTGGCCAGCTGCCTTGACGACCTGCTGAACGAGGCGGGCCTGCCGACGGAGCGGCGCGCCTACCGCCCCCACCTGACCCTGGCGCGCGACAGTCGCCTGGCCGAACGGCAGGCCCCTCCGGCCTTCGCCTGGCGGGTCGAGGAAATGGCGCTCTACCAGTCCGAGCAGGACCGCTATATCCCCCTATCCCGGTGGCCGCTGGGCTGAGCCGGTAGCGCTCGAACAGAGCCACAGGTAGCTGTCACCCTCCCAGGGAGGGGGCAGCCCTGTTTCCCTCGGTAACAATCCTCATTACCGGCAGGAGCCCTCGGATTACGGGGCCTGTATCGCAAACGCCCGTTTAGAGCCTTCGTTCTAAATTTGTCGCGATCTGGCACAGATCATGCCCCTCTCGCACGGCTGAAGTACCGCTTCCAGGAGGGAAACGGGTGGCTGACACAAGGACGGAACCACCGCCCAACCACCGTTCGAGAGCAACCGATGAATAATAAGAAGACCCTGCTCGCCCTCTGCGCCGGAACCACCCTGCTGCTGTCCGGCTATGCCGACGCCGGCCTGTTCGGCCCCAGCGGCTACACCAAGACCAAGTACCCGATCGTCCTGACCCACGGCATGCTGGGTTTCGACAGCATCCTCGGGGTCGACTACTGGTACGGCATCCCCTCCTCCCTGCGCTCGGACGGAGCCAGCGTCTACATCACCGAGGTCAGCCAGCTGAACACTTCCGAGCTGCGCGGTGAGGAACTGCTGGATCAGGTGGAAGAAATCGCTGCCATCAGCGGCAAGGGCAAGGTCAACCTGATCGGCCACAGCCACGGCGGCCCCACCGTGCGCTACGTCGCCGCCATCCGCCCCGACCTGGTCGCCTCGGTCACCAGCGTCGGCGCGCCGCACAAGGGCTCGGCCACCGCCGACTTCCTGCGCAAGGTTCCGCCGGGTTCCGCCGGCGAAGCCATGCTGGCCGGTATCGTCAACGGCCTGGGCGCGCTGATCAACTTCCTCTCCGGCAGCCCGAGCAATGCGCCGCAGAACTCCCTCGGCTCCCTCGAGTCGCTGAACAGCCAGGGCGCCGCGGTGTTCAACGCCAAGTTCCCGCAGGGTATCCCGACCAGCGCCTGCGGCGAGGGCGCCTACAAGGTCAACGGCGTCAGCTACTACTCCTGGAGCGGTACCAGCCCGCTGACCAACTTCCTGGACATCAGCGACCTGATGCTGGGCGCCAGCTCGCTGACCTTCAACGAGCCCAACGACGGCCTGGTCGGCCGCTGCAGCTCGCACCTGGGCATGGTGATCCGCGACAACTACCGGATGAACCACCTGGACGAGGTCAACCAGACCTTCGGCCTGACCAGTCTGTTCGAGACCGATCCGGTCACCGTTTACCGCCAGCAGGCCAACCGCCTCAAGCTGGCCGGCCTCTGAGCCCAGGATCGGGGCCCACGAGGCCCCGATGTCCCCTCCCTGCCGAGTCTCGCCGTGAACAAGCTCCTGCTATTGGCCGCGCCCCTGGTGATCGGGGTCGGTATCGCCGTCACGCTCCACCTGAATCCGCTCGAACCCGATGACCAGTCGGCTCCGGCACCGCAGCCCCCCGCCGGCGCGCCCGTGCCCATGACGCTGCCGCAACCGGAACAAAGTGCGCACCAGCCCCCCTCCCTGACGGCCGGCATCACGCCGCTGCCGCGCTCGTTCGCGGGCACCCAGGTGGATGGGCAGTTCCGCCTCGACGAGGCCGGCAACCTGCTGATCACCATGGATATCCGGCGCATCTTCGATTACTTCCTCAGCGCCTATGGCGAGGAGGAAACCATCACCACCAGCGTCGAGCGCCTGCGCGCCTACGTGCGCAGCCAGCTCGAGGAGCCGGCGCTGAGCCAGGCCCTGGCCCTGCTCGACCAGTACCTGGATTACAAGCGCCAGCTGATCCAGCTGGAGAAGGACCTGCCGCAGATGGCCAGCCTGGACGCCCTGCGCCAGCGCGAACAGGCGGTGCAGAACCTGCGCGCCAGCATCTTCAGCACCGAGGCACACCAGGCCTTCTTCGCCCAGGAGGAGGCCTACAACCAGTTCACCCTGCAACGCCTGGCGATCCGCCACGACCAGTCGCTGGACGACCGGCAGAAGGCCGAGGCGCTGGACAGCCTGCGCGCCAGCCTGCCCGAGGAGATGCAGGACATGGTGGTGCCGCAGCTGCAGGCCGAACTGCGCCAGCAGACCGCCGCCCTGCAGGCCCAGGGCGCCAGCGCCGCGCAGATCCAGCAACTGCGCATGCAGCTGGTCGGCGCGGAAGCCACCGCCCGGCTCGAAGCCCTGGACCAGACCCGCGAGCAATGGCAGCGCCGCCTCGGCGACTACCGGCGCGAGAAGGCACGCATCGAAAGCAGTGGTCTCTCCGCCGAGGACAAGCAGGCCAGCATCGAGCGGATGGCGAAGGAGCGCTTCGACGAACGCGAGATGCTGCGCCTGGAAGCCGCCGAGCAACTGGCCCAGAGCCGCGAGGCGGGCGCCGCGGAGAGGACGCCCTAGCGGCTGCCCCTCCCACCCACCGTTCCCGTGAGTAAAAAGTCCGCCACGGCCTGCGCCGCGCGCTGCAGGTGCTGTTCGTGGCTGAAGCCCGACGCCTTGAGCGGTTTCAGGTCGTGGTCGGCGGCCTCCAGCCACAGCATCTCGATGCTCGGCGAAAGGCTGTAGCCCTCCACTCTCTCCCGACCACCCAGCGCATCGCGCTCGCCCTGGACGATCAGCGTGGGCGTGCGCAGCTCCGCCAGGTGCGCCACCCGCGGCTTCTCCGGCTTGCCCGCGGCGTGGAAGGGGTAGCCCAGGCAGACCAGCGCATCGGCCTCCAATTCGTCCGCCAGCACGCTGGCCATGCGCCCGCCCATGGACTTGCCGCCCACGGCCAACGGCCCTGACACCTGTTCGCGCACCAGCCGATAGACCTCGCGCCAGCACTCCAGCAGCTGCGCCTGCGGGTTCGGCGGACGCTTGCCGCCGCTGCGGCGCCGTTCCGCCATGTAGGGAAACTCGAAGCGCAGCACGCCCACTCCACGCTCCGCCAACAGCTCGGCCATGCGCTGCATGAACGGGCTGTCCATCGGCGCGCCGGCGCCGTGGGCGAGGATCAGCACCCCCTGCGACATCGTGTCCGCCCCGTTCCACAGCCATCCCCGCGCGCGGCATTGATCCCCGTCAATAACCATCATCGTGCCATTACCCATGCTTGCCCTGCTTTTCACAAACCGTGGATGGAAGCCCAACACATGAACACAACCAGCACTGCGGCATACAACTATAAGGTTGTCCGCCAGTTCGCCATTATGACGGTGGTTTGGGGCATAGTCGGGATGGGGCTCGGCGTGTTCATCGCCGCCCAGCTGGCCTGGCCTGAACTGAACTTCAACCTGCCGTGGACCAGCTTCGGCCGTCTGCGCCCGCTGCACACCAACGCGGTGATCTTCGCGTTCGGCGGCTGCGCGCTGTTCGCCACCAGCTACTACTCGCTGCAACGGACCTGCCAGACCCGCCTGATCTCCGACAAGCTCGCCGCCTTCACCTTCTGGGGCTGGCAGCTGGTGATCGTGCTGGCCGCCATCAGCCTGCCGCTGGGCTGGACCTCCTCCAAGGAGTACGCCGAGCTGGAGTGGCCGATCGACATCCTGATCACCATCGTCTGGGTCGCCTACGCGCTGGTGTTCTTCGGCACCCTGATGAAGCGCCGGACCAAGCACATCTACGTGGGCAACTGGTTCTTCGGCGGCTTCATCCTGACCGTGGCGATCCTGCACATCGTCAACAACCTGGAAGTGCCGATCACCCTGACCAAGTCCTACTCGCTGTACGCCGGCGCCACCGACGCCATGGTCCAGTGGTGGTACGGCCACAACGCCGTGGGCTTCTTCCTGACCGCAGGCTTCCTGGGGATGATGTACTACTTCGTGCCGAAGCAGGCCGAGCGTCCGGTCTACTCCTATCGCCTGTCCATCGTGCACTTCTGGGCGCTGATCACCCTGTACATCTGGGCCGGTCCGCACCACCTGCACTACACCGCCCTGCCGGACTGGGCCCAGTCCCTCGGCATGGTGATGTCGCTGGTCCTGCTGGCACCGAGCTGGGGCGGCATGATCAACGGCATGATGACCCTCTCCGGCGCCTGGCATAAGCTGCGCTCCGACCCCATCCTGCGCTTCCTGGTGGTATCCCTGGCCTTCTACGGCATGTCCACCTTCGAAGGCCCGATGATGGCCATCAAGACCGTCAACGCCCTCTCCCACTACACCGACTGGACCATCGGCCACGTACACGCCGGCGCCCTCGGCTGGGTCGCGATGATCTCCATCGGCTCGCTCTACCACCTGATTCCCAAGGTGTTCGGCCGCGAGCAGATGCACAGCATCGGCCTGATCAACGCCCACTTCTGGCTGGCCACCATCGGCACCGTGCTCTACATCGCTTCGATGTGGGTCAACGGCATCACCCAGGGCCTGATGTGGCGTGCGGTCAACGAGGACGGCACCCTCACCTACTCCTTCGTCGAAGCCCTGGAAGCCAGCCACATCGGCTTCGTGGTGCGGGTCCTCGGCGGGGCCGTCTTCCTGCTCGGCATGTTCCTGATGGCCTGGAACACCTGGCTGACCGTTCGCGCCGCCAAGCCGGCCGAATACGACGCCGAAGCCCTGATTCCCGCAGAGGTCGCCCACTGATGAGCAGCAAGCACGAAATACTCGAGAAGAACGTCGGCCTGCTGGCCATCGCCATGATCCTGGCGGTGAGCATCGGCGGCCTGACCCAGATCGTCCCGCTGTTCTTCCAGGACGTGGTCAACGAGCCGGTCAAGGGCATGAAGCCCTACACCGCCCTGCAGCTGGAAGGCCGCGACATCTACATCAAGGAAGGCTGCGTCGGCTGCCACTCGCAGATGATCCGTCCGTTCCGCGCCGAGACCGAGCGCTACGGCCACTACTCCGTCGCCGGTGAAAGCGTCTGGGACCACCCGTTCCTGTGGGGCTCCAAGCGTACCGGTCCGGACCTGGCCCGCGTCGGCGGCCGCTACTCGGACGACTGGCACCGCGCGCACCTGTACAACCCGCGCAACGTGGTGCCGGAGTCGAAGATGCCGGCCTACCCCTGGCTGGTCGAGAACAAGCTCGACGGCAAGGACACCGCGGCCAAGATGGGCGCCCTGCGCACGCTCGGCGTGCCGTATACCGACGAGGACATCGCCGGTGCCCAGGCGTCCGTCAAGGGCAAGAGCGAGATGGAGGCGCTGGTCGCCTACCTGCAGGTGCTCGGCACCAGTCTGAAGAACAAGAGGTAATCGGACATGACCACATTCTGGAGCTGGTACATCACCGTGCTCACCCTGGGCAGCCTGATCGCGCTGGTGTGGCTGTTGTTCGCCACCCGCAGCGGCCAGCGCCCCGGCGAATCCGAACAGACCATGGGCCATTCCTTCGACGGCATCGAGGAATACGACAATCCGCTGCCCAAGTGGTGGTTCATGCTGTTCCTCGGCACCCTGATCTTCGCTGGCCTCTACCTGCTACTCTACCCGGGCCTGGGCAACTTCGCCGGCAAGCTGCCGGGCTACGAGGACGGCTGGACCCAGGTCAAGCAATGGGAACGCGAGATGGACAAGGCCGACAAGGAATACGGCCCGATCTACGCCGGGTACGCCAAGATGTCGGTGGAAGCGGTCGCCCAGGACGAGCGCGCGCTGAAGATGGGCGGTCGCCTGTTCGCCTCCAACTGCTCGGTCTGCCACGGCTCCGACGCCAAGGGTGCCTACGGCTTCCCCAACCTGACCGACAACGAGTGGCGCTGGGGCGGCAACCCGGACTCGATCAAGCAGACCATCGCGGGTGGCCGCACCGGCATGATGCCGCCGCAAGCCGCCATGATCGGCGAGGAAGGCGTGCACAACGCAGCCGCCTACGTGCTGACCGAACTGGCCGGCCGCAAGCTGCCCGAGGGTGAGACCGCCGACATCGAAGCGGGCCGGAAGATCTTCGCCAGCACCTGCTTCGCCTGCCACGGCGCCGACGGCAAGGGCATGCCGACCATGGGCGCGCCGAACCTGACCAACCCGAGCGCGTTCATCTACGGCAGCAGCTTCGCCCAGCTGCAGCAGACCATCCGCTACGGCCGCACCGGTCACATGCCGGCCCAGCTGCAGTTCGTCGGCAGCGAAGACAAGGTCCACCTGCTGGCCGCCTACGTCTACAGCCTCTCGCAGAAAGCACAACCGGCCGAGGCAAAACTGGCCAGCGAATGACCCTCCCCTCCGCGGGCGCCGTCCGGCGCCCGCGACCTTCCTCGAATGCGACCCGATGTCGCACCTCGCCGATCGACTGCACACCGCCCACCGCGACTTGGTCTAAGCTGCCAAATCAGTCGCACCCGGCAACAATTGCAAGGCGATCCCCTCATCCGCGTATCGTCCGAACGGGTGGCGAAGACCGAAACGAGATCGTTTTCGGACCCCGTCGGAGGCCGCCAAAGCCCTGATGGCACAGGCATCCGGCGTTGCAATGGATACCCCGTTTCTCCATACTTGCGCCGCTTTTTTGCCCTATAAAACTCCATTAACCGTGGTACCCCTAGCATGAGCACAGCAATCAGTCAGACTGCTTATAACTATAAGGTGGTCCGCCAGTTCGCCGTTATGACGGTAATCTGGGGGGTCATCGGGATGGGTCTCGGAGTGTTCATTGCCGCACAGCTCGTGTGGCCGGAACTCAACCTGAACCTGCCGTGGACCAGCTTCGGCCGTCTGCGCCCGCTGCACACCAACGCGGTGATCTTCGCCTTCGGTGGTTGTGCCCTGTTCGCCACTTCTTATTACGTGGTACAGCGCACCTGCCAGGCACGCCTGATCTCCGACAGTCTGGCCGCCTTCACCTTCTGGGGTTGGCAGGCCGTGATCGTGCTCGCCGTGATCACCCTGCCGCTGGGCTACACCTCCTCCAAGGAGTACGCCGAGCTGGAGTGGCCGATCGACATCCTGCTGGCCGTGGTGTGGGTCACCTACGCGGCGGTGTTCTTCGGCACCATCGTCAAGCGCAAGACCAAGCACATCTACGTGGGCAACTGGTTCTTCGGCGCCTTCATCCTGGTCACCGCCATGCTGCACATCGTCAACAGCATGGAAATCCCGGTCACCCTGACCAAGTCCTACTCGCTGTACGCCGGCGCCACCGACGCCATGGTCCAGTGGTGGTACGGCCACAACGCCGTGGGCTTCTTCCTGACCACCGGCTTCCTGGGCATGATGTACTACTTCGTGCCGAAGCAGGCCGAGCGTCCGATCTACTCGTACCGCCTGTCCATCGTGCACTTCTGGGCGCTGATCACCCTGTACATCTGGGCCGGTCCGCACCACCTGCACTACACCGCCCTGCCGGACTGGGCCCAGTCCCTCGGCATGGTGATGTCGCTGATCCTGCTGGCTCCGAGCTGGGGTGGCATGATCAACGGCATGATGAGCCTGTCCGGCGCCTGGCATAAGCTGCGCACCGATCCCATCCTGCGCTTCCTGGTGGTGTCCCTGGCCTTCTACGGCATGTCCACCTTCGAAGGCCCGATGATGGCGATCAAGACCGTCAACGCCCTCTCCCACTACACCGACTGGACCATCGGCCACGTACACGCCGGCGCCCTCGGCTGGGTGGCGATGATCTCCATCGGCTCGCTCTACCACCTGATTCCCAAGGTGTTCGGCCGCGAGCAGATGCACAGCATCGGCCTGATCAACGCCCACTTCTGGCTGGCCACCATCGGCACCGTGCTCTACATCGCTTCGATGTGGGTCAACGGCATCACCCAGGGTCTGATGTGGCGTGCGGTCAACGAAGACGGCACCCTCACCTACTCCTTCGTCGAGGCGCTCGAGGCCAGCCACCTGGGCTTCCTGGTGCGCATGATCGGTGGTGCGTTCTTCCTCACCGGCATGCTGCTGATGGCTTACAACACCTGGCGTACCGTCCGTGCCGCGAACAAGGCCGAGTACGAGAACGCCGCCCTGATTCCTGCTGAGGTTGCTCACTGATGGCCGGTAGCAAACACGAATTTCTCGAAAAGAACATCGGTCTGCTGACGCTGTTCATGGTCATCGCCGTGAGCATCGGCGGCCTGACCCAGATCGTTCCGCTGTTCTTCCAGGACGTCACCAACACCCCGGTCGAAGGCATGAAGCCGCGTACCGCCCTGGAACTTGAAGGCCGCGACATCTACATCAAGGAAGGCTGCGTCGGTTGCCACTCGCAGATGATCCGTCCGTTCCGCGCCGAGACCGAGCGCTACGGCCACTACTCCGTCGCCGGTGAAAGCGTCTGGGACCACCCGTTCCTGTGGGGCTCCAAGCGTACCGGCCCGGACCTGGCCCGCGTCGGCGGCCGCTACTCGGACGACTGGCACCGCGCGCACCTGTACAACCCGCGCAACGTGGTGCCGGAGTCGAAGATGCCGGCCTACCCCTGGCTCGTCGAGAACAAACTCGACGGCAAGGACACCGCGGCCAAGATGGAAGCTCTGCGCACGCTCGGCGTGCCGTACACCGACGAGGACATCGCCGGCGCTCGCGAAGCCGTCAAGGGCAAGACCGAGATGGACGCCCTGGTCGCCTTCCTGCAAGGCCTGGGCACCTCTATCAAGAACAAACGGTAACGCGCCATGGATATCGGGATGATTCGCGGTATAGGCACCGCAGTGGTCTTCATCGCCTTCATCGGCGTGGTGCTCTGGGCCTACAGCAAGAAGCGCAAGAGCAGCTTCGACGAGGCAGCCAACCTGCCCTTCGCCGACGACGTCCCAGCCAAGAAGCGTGACGAGCAAGATTCTGGGAGCAATAAAGAATGACTTCGTTCTGGAGTATCTACATCAGCGTACTGAGCCTCGGCACCATCGTCGCGCTCACCTGGCTGATCTTCGGGGTGCGCAAGGGTCAGCGCGCCGACACCACCGAGGACACCGTCGGCCACTCCTTCGATGGCATCGAGGAGTTCGACAATCCGCTGCCCAAGTGGTGGTTCATGCTGTTCGTCGGCACCATCATCTTCGCCCTCGGCTACCTGGTCCTCTACCCGGGCCTGGGTAACTGGAAAGGCCTGCTGCCCGGCTACAACGAGGCCGGCGACGGCAAGCCGTTCAGCAGCGGCGAGCGTGGCTGGACCGGCGTGCACGAGTGGGAGCGCGAGATGGTTCGCGCCGACAAGCAATACGCGCCGATCTACGCCAAGTACGCCGGCATGCCGATCGAGGAAGTGGCCAAGGACGAGCAGGCCCTGAAGATGGGCGGTCGTCTGTTCGCCTCCAACTGCTCGGTCTGCCACGGCTCCGACGCCAAGGGCGCCTACGGCTTCCCCAACCTGACCGACAACGAGTGGCGCTGGGGCGGCACGCCGGAAGACATCAAGCAGACCATCACCGCCGGCCGTCACGGCATGATGCCTGCCCAGGCGCCGACCATCGGCGAGGAAGGCGTACGCAACGTGGCCGCCTACGTGCTGACCGAACTGGCCGGCCGCAAGCTGCCCGAAGGCGTCACCGCCGACGTCGCCGCCGGCAAGCAGGTGTTCGAGAGCGTCTGCTTCGCCTGCCACACCAAGGAAGGCACCGGCACCCCGAGCATGGGCGCGCCGAACCTGACCAACCCGAGCGCCTTCATCTACGGCAGCAGCTACGCTCAACTGCAGCAGACCATTCGCTACGGTCGCAACGGCAGCATGCCGGCGCAGCTGCAGTACGTGGGCAGCGAAGACAAGGTGCACCTGCTGGCGGCGTACGTGTACAGCCTGTCGCACGGCAAGCAAGCAGAGAAGTAAGGTTACAAAGGCCTGGCGCGACCGCTGGTCGCACCCGGCCACCGCTCGATCAGGCGTACCATAGTGACGTGAAATTCTGACTCCCTCGGCAAGTATCGGGGGAGCGCCCACACAAGCCGTGGTACGTCCCTGATGAGCGAACAGATTCCCGTCCGAAACATCACCCCTCCCCCGGCCAAGGGCGGCGAAACCGTCGACCTCTACGCCAGCCGCGAAAAGATCTACACCCGCGCCTTCACCGGCCTGTTCCGCAATCTCCGCCTCAGCGGCGGCGCCTTCCTGTTCCTGCTCTACTTCGGCACCGTCTGGCTCAACTGGGATGGCCATCAGGCCGTCTGGTGGAACCTGCCGGAACGCAAATTCTTCATCTTCGGCGCCACCTTCTGGCCGCAGGACTTCGCCCTGCTGTCCTGGCTGCTGATCATCTGCGCCTTCGGCCTGTTCTTCATCACCGTGTTCGCCGGCCGCGTCTGGTGCGGCTACACCTGCCCGCAGAGCGTGTGGACCTGGGTCTTCATGTGGTGCGAGAAAGTCACCGAGGGCGACCGCAACCAGCGCATGAAGCTGGACAAGGCGCCGATGAGCGCCAACAAGTTCGCCCGCAAGGCCGCCAAGCACGGCCTGTGGATTCTCATCGGCCTGGTCACCGGCCTGACCTTCGTCGGCTACTTCTCGCCGATCCGCGACCTGATCCCCAGCCTGCTCAACGGCGAGGCCGACGGCTGGGCCTACTTCTGGGTCGGCTTCTTCACCCTGGCCACCTACGGCAACGCCGGCTGGCTGCGCGAACAGGTGTGCATCTACATGTGCCCCTACGCGCGCTTCCAGAGCGTGATGTTCGACAAGGACACCCTGATCGTCTCCTACGACCCGCGCCGCGGCGAGAAACGCGGCCCGCGCAAGAAGACCCTCGACTACAAGGCCCAGGGGCTGGGCGACTGCATCGACTGCACCATGTGCGTCCAGGTCTGCCCCACCGGCATCGACATCCGCGACGGTCTGCAGATCGAGTGCATCGGCTGCGCCGCCTGCATCGACGCCTGCGACAGCATCATGGACAAGATGGGCTACCCGCGAGGCCTGATCAGCTACACAACCGAACACAATCTTTCCGGGCAGAAGACGCACCTGGTGCGTCCGCGCCTGATAGGCTACGCCACCGCGCTGGTGGCGATGATCGGCCTGTTCGGTTGGGCCGTCGCCAGCCGCTCGCTGGTGGAGATCGACGTGCTCAAGGACCGCGTGCTGTTCCGCGAGAACGAAGAAGGCCACATCGAGAACGTCTACACCGTGAAGCTGATGAACAAGGCCCAGCGCGACCTGACCTACGTGATCTCCGTCGAAGGCATCGAGGGTATCGAGTACGAAGGCAGGAACGAGGTCAAGGCGGCGGCCGGCGAGGTGCTGTCGATTCCGGTGGAGCTGTCCATCCCGCCGGAGAAGCTGCCTTCCAGCGCCAATGAAGTCGTGTTCAAGGTCCAGGCCTTGGAAGATCCGTCCATCGAGAACGACGCCGACAGCCGCTTCATCGGCCCGAGCGTACGTTGAACACAGGTTCCTACATGTCGCAGCAACAACCTCCGGTCGTCCCCTGGTACAAAGTCACCTGGGTCTGGCTCATCCTCGGTCTCCTCGGCATGTCCGTGGTGCTCGGCACCAGCATGCTGGTGATCGCCACCAAGAACCCGCCGGGACTGCTGTCGGACAACTACTACGACGTCGGCAAGGGCATCAACACCTCGCTGGAGCGCGAGGAACTGGCGACCCGCCTGAAACTGCGCGCCGAGCTGGTGCTGGACAACGAGAAGGGCACCGCCGCCCTGCAGCTGGAGGGCTACAGCAACCCGCCGCAGCTGGTACTCAACCTGATCTCGCCGACCCAGCCGGAGCGCGACCGCCGGGTAGTGATGCAGGCCCAGGGCGACGGCAGCTACGCCGGCAACCTGCTGGACGCCGTCGAGGGCCGCCGCTTCGTCGAACTGATCGGCCAGGAAGGCGGCAAGGACTGGCGCCTGTTCGAAGAAGAAAACCTGGCCAGCGGCCAGCGCGTCCAGCTTGGCGAGTAATGCCCCGCCGAGCATGAGCACACCCCTCCCCTGCTATCACTGCGGGTTGCCGGTTCCCGCCGGCAGCCGCTTCGAGGCCCGCGTCCTGGATCAGCCGCGGGCCTTCTGCTGCCCGGGCTGCCAGGCGGTGGCCGAGGCGATCGTCGCCGGCGGGCTGGAGAACTACTACCGCCACCGCAGCGACAGCGCGGTCAACCCGCAGACCCTGCCCAAGGCCCTGCCGGACGAACTGGCGCTGTACGACCGCGACGAGGTGCAGCGCAGCTTCGTCCAGCACGAGGGCGAACTCAGCGAAACCAGCCTGATGATCGAAGGCATCAGCTGCGCCGCCTGCGGCTGGCTGATCGAGAAGCACCTGCGCACCCTGCCCGGGGTCGCCGAGGCCCGGCTCAACCTGTCCAACCAGCGCCTGCAGGTGCGCTGGGCCGACAGCCAGATACCGCTCAGCCAGCTGCTCGCCGAACTGCGCCGCATCGGCTACGCCGGCCACCCCTGGCAGGCGGACGAGGCGAGCGAGCGGCTGGCCGCTGAGAACCGCAAGTCGCTGCGCCAGATCGGCATCGCCGGCCTGCTGTGGATGCAGGTGATGATGGCGACCATGGCCACCTGGCCGGAATTCAACGTCGACCTCTCGCCGGAGCTGGACAAGATCCTGCGCTGGACCAGCCTGTTCCTCACCACGCCCATCGTCTTCTACTGCTGCGGCCAGTTCTTCCGCGGCGCCCTGCGCGACCTGCGCACCCGCCACCTGACCATGGACGTGTCGGTGTCCCTGGCCATCGGCGGCGCCTACGCGGCCGGCATCTGGTCCACCGTCACCGGGGTGGGCGAACTGTACTTCGACGCGGTGGGCATGTTCGCCCTGTTCCTGCTGGCCGGCCGCTACCTGGAGCGGCGCGCCCGCGAGCGCACGGCGGCGGCCACCACCCAGCTGGTCAGCCTGCTGCCGCCCTCCTGCCTGCGCCTGGACGACCAGGGCAAGGCCGAGCGCATCCTGCTGCGCGAACTGGCGGTCGGCGACCGCGTGCTGGTCCAGCCCGGCGCCATGCTGCCGGCGGACGGCCGCATCGTCGCCGGCCAGTCCAGCGTCGACGAATCCCTGCTCACCGGCGAGTACCTGCCGCTGGCCCGTGGCGAGGGCGACGCGGTCACCGCCGGCACCCTTAACGTCGAGGGTCCGCTGACCGTGGAGGTGCAGGCCCTGGGCAACGACACCCGGCTATCCTCCATCGTCCGCCTGCTGGAGCGCGCCCAGGCCGACAAGCCACCCATGGCCGAGATGGCGGACCGGGTGGCCCAATGGTTCCTGCTGATCGTGCTCGGCCTGGCCGCGGTGGTCGGCCTGGTCTGGTGGCAGATCGACAGCGAGCGGGCGTTCTGGATCGTCCTGTCGCTGCTGGTCGCCACCTGCCCCTGCGCACTGTCGCTGGCCACGCCCACCGCGCTCACCACCGCCACCGGCAGCCTGCACAGGCTCGGCCTGCTGCTGACCCGCGGCCACGTGCTGGAGGGCCTGAAGCAGATCGACACGGTGATCTTCGACAAGACCGGCACCCTCAGCGAAGGCCGCCTGACCCTGGAGCGCATCGAGCCGCTGGGCGCACTGGACGCCAATACCTGCCTGGCGCTCGCCGCCGCCCTGGAGCAGGGTTCCGAACACCCCATCGCCCGCGCCTTTGGCCATAGTCCGCGGGCGGCCGAGCAACTGGTCAGCGAACCCGGCCAGGGCCTGGAGGGCGTGCTCGACGGCCGCCGCCTGCGCATCGGCCAGCCGGCCTACGTCGCCGCCCTCGCCGATCAGGCGACCCCAGCCATTCCCGGCGAACACGGCCAGTGGCTGCTGCTGGGCGACGAACGCGGCCCGCTGGCCTGGTTCGTCCTCGGCGACCGCCTGCGCGAGGACGCACCGGAGCTGATCGCCGCCTGCCGCGCCCAAGGCTGGGACATCATCCTGCTGTCCGGGGACAGCTCTCCGATGGTCGGCGAGGTGGCCCGCCAGCTCGGCATCGCCGACGCCCGCGGCGGCCTGACCCCGGACGCCAAGCTGGCCGTGCTCAAGGACCTGCACGAGCGGGGCCGGCGCGTGCTGATGCTCGGCGACGGGGTCAACGACGTGCCGGTGCTGGCCGGCGCCGACATCAGCGTGGCCATGGGCAGCGCCACCGACCTGGCCAAGACCAGCGCCGACGCGGTGCTGCTGTCCAACCGCCTCGGCAGCCTGGTGCAGGCCTTCGCCCTGGCCCGCCGCACGCGCCGCATCATCGTCGAGAACCTGACCTGGGCCACCCTGTACAATGGCCTGGTGCTACCATTCGCGGCACTCGGCTGGGTCACCCCGCTGTGGGCCGCGCTCGGCATGTCGGTCAGCTCGCTGCTGGTGGTGTTGAACGCCCTGCGCCTGGCTCGCGTCCCAGGACAATAAGCAACCGATCGCGGTGCTCGACGAGGTCTTATGCAGAACAACACGGCATGCAAGGTCGCCTGGTGGGTCCGTCTACTGGCCATCGCCCTGCTCTGCGCCCAGCTCTTCATCACCGGCCATGTCGCGGCCTCGCTGATCGACCAGCGGACCTCGCCCGGCGACCTGCTGGCCGAGCCGCTGGATGCCCTGCTGCTGGTGTTTCTCAACCTCCTGTTTGCCTTCGTCGCCCTGACCGGGCGCAGCCCCGCCAAGCTGTTCCCGGCTGCCAACCTCGATCTGCGGCCATTCTTCCGCCGGAGCCACTGAGCCATGTCCGCCATCTACATCCTGATCCCGATTGCCGTGGTCCTGGTCGGCTTCGCCATCTGGCTGTTCGTCTGGGCCGTGGACAACGGCCAGTACGACGACCTGGACAGCCCAGCCCACAGCATCCTGTTCGACGACGAGGACCCACAGCACAAGGCCGGCGTCGCCGAGGCCGACAAGAACGGCGACAAGGACGAGCCGCGTGCCTGAACTGGGCGTGCCGGCGCTGGCGCCCCTGCTGGCTTCCGCGCTGATCCTCGGCCTGCTCGGCGGCGGCCACTGCCTGGGCATGTGCGGCGGCCTGATGGGCGCGCTGACCCTGGCCATCCCGCCCGAGCAGCGCACCCGCCGCCTGCGCCTGCTGCTGGCCTACAACCTCGGCCGCATCCTCAGCTACGCCACCGCCGGCCTGCTCATCGGCCTGGCCGGCTGGGCCGTGGCCAGCAGCCCGGCGGCGATGGCGCTGCGGGTGGCCGCCGGCCTGCTGCTGATCGCCATGGGCCTGTACCTGGCGGGCTGGTGGAGCGGGCTGACCCGCATCGAAGCCGTCGGCCGCCACCTCTGGCGCCACCTGCAGCCGCTGGCGAGCCGGCTGATGCCGGTCAGCAGCCTGCCCCGCGCCCTGCTGCTCGGCGCCGTCTGGGGCTGGCTGCCCTGCGGCCTGGTCTACAGCACCCTGCTGTGGGCTTCCAGCCAGGGCTCGCCGACGGACAGCGCGCTGCTGATGCTGGCCTTCGGCCTGGGCACCTGGCCGGTGCTGCTGGCCACCGGTATGGCCGCCGAGCGGCTGACCGCCCTGCTGCGCAGGCGCGGCGTGCGCGTGGCCGGCGGCCTGCTGGTGATCCTGTTCGGCCTGTGGACGCTGCCCGGCCCACACCAGCACTGGCTGATGGGCCACTGACTCTCCTGGCAGCCCGCGCACCCTACAGAACATGCGACGGCCTGACTCAGATCAAGGAGCCGACCCTGCACGCCCCCTAGACTGGCAACACTGTCACTCCAGGGATACTCCAAATGCTCGATGCCATCCGCTGGGACGCCGACCTGATCCGCCGCCATGACCGGCCAGGCCCGCGCTATACCTCCTACCCCACCGCCGTGCAGTTCCATGGCGACGTCGGCTCCTTCGACCTGCTGCACGCCCTGCGCGACAGCCGCAAGGCCCAGCGGCCGCTGTCGCTCTACGTGCATGTGCCGTTCTGCGCCAACATCTGCTACTACTGCGCCTGCAACAAGGTGATCACCAAGGATCGCGGCCGCGCCCTGCCGTACCTGGAGCAACTGGAGCAGGAGATCGCCCTGATCGCCTGCCACCTCGACCGCAACCAGGTGGTCGAGCAGCTGCACTTCGGCGGCGGCACCCCGACCTTCCTCAGCCACGACGAGCTGCGCCGCCTGATGGGCTCCCTGCGCCAGCACTTCACCCTGCTGGACGACGACAGCGGCGACTACGGCATCGAGATCGACCCGCGCGAGGCCGACTGGTCGACCATGGGCCTGCTCCGCGAGCTGGGCTTCAACCGCGTCAGCCTCGGCGTGCAGGACCTCGACCCGGAGGTGCAGCGCGCCGTCAACCGCCTGCAGACCCTGGAGCAGACCCGTGCCATCGTCGACGCAGCCCACGCCCTGCAGTACCGCTCGCTGAACATCGACCTGATCTACGGTCTGCCCCGCCAGACCCCGGAAAGCTTCGCCCGCACCGTGGACGAAGTGATCGCGATGCAGCCGGACCGGCTGTCGGTGTTCAACTACGCCCACCTGCCGGAGCGCTTCATGCCGCAGCGGCGGATCAATACCAACGAGCTGCCCGCCCCGGTGGACAAGCTGGCCATGCTGCAGGGCAGCATCGAGCAGCTCACCGCCGCCGGCTACCGCTACATTGGCATGGACCACTTCGCGCTGCCCGACGACGAACTGGCGATGGCCCAGGAAGACGGCACCCTGCAACGCAACTTCCAGGGCTACACCACCCACGGCCACTGCGACCTGATCGGCCTGGGCGTATCGGCCATCAGCCAGGTCGGCGACCTCTACAGCCAGAACAGCAGCGACCTCGCCAACTACCAGCAGAGCCTGGGCAACGGCCAGCTGGCGACCCAGCGCGGCCTGCTATGCAACGACGATGATCGCATCCGCCGCGCCGTGATCCAGGCGCTGATCTGCCAGTTCCAGCTGAGTTTCCGTGATATCGAGGAGCGTTTCGCCATCGACTTCCGCAACTACTTCTCGGCGATCTGGCCACAGCTGCAGCAACTGGCCCGCGACGGCCTGATCGACCTCACCGAGCAGGGCATCGACGTGCGCCCGGCCGGCCGCCTGCTGGTGCGCTCGCTGTGCATGCTGTTCGACCACTACCTGGAACAGCAGAACCAGCAGCGCTTCTCGCGGGTGATCTGAAAAAGGTGGGCTTCGTAGTCCCGGATTGCATCCGGGCTACGCGCCGAGGAGTACCGTAGCCCGGATGCACGGCCTCGCCGGTCAGGACATGGCCAGCTTGAGCGCCTGCATGCGCTGATCGTCGCTGAGGCGCTTGTCCTTGAGCGCATCGGCCAGTTCGAACTGGGCCGAAGTCAAAGCGCTCTGCAGGGTGGCCAGTTCGCTGCGCAGGGCCTCTGCCTTGACCTGCCTCAGCTCCGGGTCCATGTCGCCGTCGGCCGCCAGCGCCTGCAGCTCGGCCTGCTTCTCGGCGATCTGCTGGCGCAGCGCGCGGATCAGCTTGACGATCTCCTTGATGTTGTCCGGCAGCTCGGCCTCGTCCACATCCTCGTTCTTCGCGCTGGCCCGCGTGCGCGACAGTTCCGACAGGGACACCCGCAGGCTCTCGTGCACCTCCTGCTCGCTGGGCTCCTGGCCCGCGACGCGTGCCTCCTGGCGCTGCACCGCCTGGGCCAGCCGCTGGGTCAGGCCGTTCACATCCACCTTCAACATGGAATTTCCCTCGACGCATGCTTAGCTGAACTATCGGGCGGCGCCGGGAAAACTTGAATCTGCGGTCAATCATTTGCCTGATCGGCCATGCTCGCGCTGGCCCGGGTGCGGGGCTATGGGTTAACCTTTGTGTTCGTGTGTGATCTCCAAGTCAGGGATATCCGATGTCAGAAACCATCAAGGTGCACAGCCCCCACCAGGCCCACTGCAAGGACTGCAGCCTGGCGCCTCTCTGCCTGCCGCTGTCCCTGAACCTGGAGGACATGGATGCCCTGGACCGCATCGTCAAGCGCGGCCGCCCGCTGAAGAAGGGCGAGTTCCTGTTCCGCCAGGGCGATGCCTTCGACTCGGTGTTCGCGGTCCGCGCCGGCGCGCTGAAGACCTTCACCCTGAGCGACTCGGGCGAGGAACAGATCACCGGCTTCCACCTGCCCAGCGAAATGGTCGGCCTGTCCGGCGTCGATACCGAGGTCTACCCGGTGTCGTCCCAGGCCCTGGAGACCACCTCGGTCTGCGAGATTCCGTTCGATCGCCTGGACGAGCTTTCCGTGCAACTGCCGCAGCTGCGCCGCCAGCTGATGCGGGTGATGAGCCGCGAAATCCGCGACGACCAGCAGATGATGCTGCTGCTCTCCAAGAAGACCGCCGACGAGCGCATCGCCACCTTCCTGGTCAACCTCTCCGCGCGCTTCCGCGCCCGCGGCTTCTCGGCCAACCAGTTCCGCCTGGCCATGTCGCGCAACGAGGTGGGCAATTACCTGGGTCTGGCGGTGGAGACCGTGTCGCGGGTGTTCACCCGCTTCCAGCAGAACGGCCTGATCAACGCCGAAGGCAAGGAAGTGCAGATCCTCGACCCGATCGAGCTGTGCGCCCTGGCCGGCGGCAACATGCCGGACTGAGGGCGACCGGATGATCTTCGACGAGTTCGCCGTCAAGTCCCTGATCCGCCCGGTACCGGACTTTCCCAAGCCCGGCGTCGTGTTCCGCGACATCACCCCGCTGTTCCAGTCGCCGCGCGCCCTGCGCATGGTGGTGGACAGCTTCATCCAGCGCTACGTCGAGAACGACTTCAGCCACATCGCGGCGATGGATGCGCGCGGCTTCCTGTTCGGCTCGATCATGGCCTACGAGCTGAACAAGCCGCTGATCCTGTTCCGCAAGCAGGGCAAGCTGCCGGCCGAGGTGCTCGCCGAGAGCTACCAGACCGAATACGGCGAGGCGCTGCTGGAAGTGCACGCCGACAGCCTGTGCGAAGGCGACCGGGTGCTGATCTTCGATGACCTGATCGCCACCGGCGGCACCCTGCTCGCCGCGGCCCGCCTGGTACGCCGCCTGGGCGCAACCGTGTACGAGGCCGCCGCGATCATCGACCTGCCCGAACTGGGCGGCTCGCGGAAGCTGCAGGACATGGGCATCCCCACCTTCACCCTGACCGCCTTCGAGCTCGGCGAGGGCTGAGTCCCGACCCGACGGTACGCGGAGCCCTTCGCAGAGTGCACCGCGCACACCGGGCGGCCCCACCTCACTGCACGGTGAAACGCCGCTCCGCCAGCTTGCGGTCGCCCTGGAACACCATCAGGTGCCATTCGCCCGGCACGGCCTCGTAGTGCTCGGTGAACTCGAACGCCATCACGTCCTGCGGGGCATCCACCACCAGCTTCTGCTGCAGTTCGATCTTGTCCTGTCGCTTGCCGTCCGGGCCGACCAGGCCGGGGGTGAGGTACAGCAGGGTCAGCGGCTGCTCGCTCTCGGTCTTGCCGAGCAAGCGGTAGCGGATGCCGAACTTGGTGCCCAGGCGCGCCGGCACCAGGTCGGTCTGCTCGATCGGCTGGTTGGCGCGGGTCAGCACGCGCTCGCCCGGCTGCGGGTCCTTGATCGGGGCGCTGGTGAACACGCCGTACTCGATCGGGCCTTCCACGCGCACATCGGCGAAGGCCAGGTTGGAAGCCAGGCCAAGGGCCAGGGCCGGCAGACAGAACAGTTTCATCTCGTGCTCCTCGTTGACGGAATGGCGCGAGGCTATGACGCGGCGGTTACAGACTGATGACAGTCAGTCGCGCAGCTCGGCCTGGCGCTGGCGCGGCAGCACGGCAAGAAAGTTGTCCCGCGCCACCTTGTGCGCCACGTCCTCCGGCAGGGCGTCGAGGAAGGGCCGGAACTCGGCCAGCTTCTCCCCCACCCCGTCGAAGCGCCCGACCACGTCGGAGCCGAGCATGAAGCGCTCCGGGTAGCGGCCGACCAGCTTCACCCAGCGCGGGTCGGGACGGCCCTCGTCGGACAGCAGGTAGGGCTGCAGCACGCTCCAGGACAGGTCGATGTACAGGTTCGGGTACTCGCCGAGCATCCGCTCCAGAGTGGACAGGAGGAAGTCCAGCTTCTCCTGATGGCGGTGGATCTCCAGGCTGGTGCCGGCGTGGGCCCAGATGAAGCGGACATGAGGATGGTTGCGCAGCGGCTCCTCGATCTCCTCCAGGTAGAGCGGGTTGCGCTCGCGCTTGGAGGTGATGTTGCTGTGTACCATCACCGGCAGGTCGTATTCCGCAGCCAAGTGGTAGACACGGGTCATCGCCTCGTTGTTGGCGCGCGGGGTGTCGCCGTAGGTCAGCGCGGTGAGGTCGTCGTGGCGGGTGAACACCTCGCCCAGGCCCTGCCACAGCCCGGGATAGAGTTCGAGCATGCGGCGGATGTGGGCGTCGGCGTTCTTGTCCACCGGGTTGAAGCCGGAGAGGAACGGGTGGAAGCGCTTGCGCTGCTCCTCCGGCAAACGCCGCACCGCCTCGGCAACGAACACGTCGGTGGCGCTGTACCAGTAGGCGCCGGCGTCGTCGCCGGCGTAGTAGCGCGGGCGCTTGGGCTCGTCCTCGTGCCATTTCTTGGCGACCGGGATGCCGCTGATCATCACATGGTCGATCTGGCCGGCGTCCATCGCCTTGAGCAGCGGCGCCATGCCCTCGCTCTCCTGGAAGAAGTCCACATAGTGCAGGTGGGCGTCGCTGTATCGGTAATCCCTGGCGAACGCCTGCAGGGCGAACAGGCTGCAGACGGCGGCGATGAACAGGCGGTTGGCGAGCAAAGGCATGACTCCGGCAGGTTTCGAGCAAGAGTAGACTGCCGTCGCGCTGCAGCCGTTCACTGGCGATGATGCCAGCGAGGGGCCATCATGCTTCATCCCCGGTCGCGAAATAACGCCATGCCCATCGCCCGCCTCGTCGTGCTGTTCGCCCTCCTCTTCCCGGCTCTCGCGCCGGCGGAGACCTTGACCTATCCCCTGCACTCCAACGGCACCGACCCCGAGGCCTACGTGGTCGAGCTGCTGCGCCAGGCTCTGGCCCGAAGCGGCGGCGACTACCGGCTGCGGCCCTCGCCACGGCCCATGCCACAGAGCCGGGCGGAACAGTCGCTGGAGCAGAACGACGGCAGCGTGCAGCTGATGTGGACAATGACCACCCGCGACCGCGAGGAAGCCCTGCTGCCAATACGCATCCCCATCTACAAGGGCCTGATCGGCTGGCGCATCCCCCTGGTGCGACGCGAGGACAAGGACTGGCTGGCCCGGGTACACAGCCTGGAAGACCTCAAGCCCATGCGCTTCGGCCAGCGTGCCGACTGGCCGGACACCCGCGTGCTGCGCGACAACGGCCTGCAGGTGATCACCAGCCAGAGCTACGACAGCCTGTTCCGCATGCTCGACGCCGGCCGCTTCGACGTCTTCCCCCGCGAGCTGGTGGTGGTCTGGGACGAGCAGGCGCGGGCCAGCCAGGAAGGATTGGAGCTTGAAGTGGACGAGCACGTCGTCCTCCACTACCCCTCCGCCTTCTACTTCTTCACCTCGCGCACCCGCGCCGACCTGGCCGCCGCCATCGAACGCGGGCTGGAGGCGATGATCGCGGACGGCAGCTATGAGCGCCTGTTCCAGCAGTACCACGGCGCCGCCCTGAAGCGCGCCGGACTGGAGCGACGCCGGGTGATCGAGCTGGAAAACCCCGACCTGCCACCGCAGACGCCCTTCCAGCGCGAGGCGCTCTGGTACCGGCCCGACGCACCGCAATAGCCCCTGGCGCCCCAGCGTGGGGCGCAATTGGCGGCATTTTGCCGGCGCCAGCCCCACGACATGGTGCGCGCCGATGATGGCACCCTGCTTGCACCGCTCCGGACAGAACACTTCGGAGATGCACCATGCTGCAGCTGCTGCGCAGACCCTCGCGACGCGAACTGGACGAAGAGGCCTTCGCCGCCCTCTTCACCCGTCACGACCTCACCACCCGGCTGCCCGAGCACCAGGCCTGGATGGGCCGCCTCAACCGTTTCAGCGACGGCCTGCACCAGCGCATCCGCACCAGCCTGGGCGCCGCGGTCGGCATCGCCGCCCACGCGCCGCAGCTGGCCAGCATCGCCAGCGCCAACCAGGTCAGCGGGCAGAGCCTGGCCCAGTCCTCCGAGCTGATTGCCAGCGCCAGCGAACAGGTCACCACCACCCTGGACGCGGAACTAGTGCCCGGCACCGCCGAGGTCGCACGGCTGTCCGCCGAAGTCTCCGAGACTCTGCGCCAGTGCCAGCGCAGCGGCCAGTCCGTGCTCGGCCAGGTCGAGGCCATCGGCCACTGCGAGACCCAGCTCGGCGAGGTGATCGGCAAGCTCACCGGGCAGTTGGAGGAAGTCAGCAAGGTGATCGGCGTGATCGCCAGCATCTCCCAGCAGACCAACCTGCTGGCGCTCAACGCGGCCATCGAGGCGGCCCGCGCGGGTGAGCACGGCCGCGGCTTCGCCGTGGTCGCCGAGGAAGTACGGCGCCTGGCCGGCCATACCACCGAGGCGACCGGCCAGGTGGGCCAGATCATCGAACGCTTCCGCGACGGCATGGACCAGCTCGGCGCGGCCGGCGAACGCATGCACCAGGCGGTGGAGGATGGCCGCGAAGGCATGCTGCAGGTCGGCAACGGCCTGGACAGCACGCGCCAGGCCATGGACCGGCTGGACGAGCGGGTCGGCCACATCGCCATCGGCACCGAGCAGATCAGCCAGGCGGTGCGCTCGATCAACGGCGACGTGCAGCAGATCGCCCAGGTGGCCGGCGACCTGCTCGGCAAGGCCGGCCAGGTGCTGCGCCACAGCCAGGCCGTGCGCGAGGACGGCGACCGCCTGCTGCAGGGCCTGGGCGACTTCCGCCTGGAACTGCACCGCTCGGTGCAGGGCGGCGTCGAGCAACTGGCGGCGGACCCGCGCCTGGCCGGCGACGTCGACACGGCGGAGCGCCTGCTGACGGAAACCCTGCGGCGCGACGCGCGCTTCGAGCTGTTCTACCTGGTCGATGCCGGCGGCGTGCAGCTCTCGGAAAACGTCTTCGCCGCCGACGTGCCGCACCAGGACAGCGGCAGCTGCCGCGGCCGCGACTGGAGCCGGCGCCCCTGGTTCCGCAGCGTGGCGGACGACCTGCGCAGTCACATCACGCCGGTCTATCGCTCGTCGGCCACCGACGACTTCTGCTTCACCGTCTCGGTGCCCATCCTCGGCGCGGACGGCCGCCTGCTGCGCGTGCTGGGCGCCGACGTGCGCCTCTCCGTGCTGGTCTGAGCGCACGACTGGGGGCCTGGTAATCCCGTCATTCCCGCGCAGGCGGGAATCCAAACGACGGCACGGTTTCTGGGTCCCCGCCTGCGCGAGGATGACGGGGCGTTGAGAGCGGGTGGCACCCTGGAAAACACGTGGCTACCTATTGGATGCGTGTCGTGACGCTAGACTGGAAGTCCATCCACCCCGTCCGGGAGCCATCATGATCCGCATCAGCACCGAATCCGGCCTGCGCCACAGCATCGAGATCGGCGAGCACCAGCTGCACACCGACGTACCGGTCGCCCACGGCGGCAACGCCTCGGCTCCCGAGCCGCACGACCTGTTCGACGCCGCCCTCGGCGCCTGCAAGGCGCTGACCCTGATGCTCTATGCCCGGCAGCGCGGCCTGCCGCTGGACAGCCTGGACGTGCGCGTAAACCGCGACGACAGCCAGGAGCGCCAGGGCACCTACCGCCTGGCCGTCGAACTGGAACTGCACGGCGCGCTGGACGAGGAACAGCGCCAGCAACTGCTGCGCATCGCCGACAAATGCCCGGTGCACAAGCTGATGACCGGCGTCGACGTGCAGATCGAGACCCGCTTGGGCGACGGCACATGAGCGCGCCGCTGCTGATCCGCCCCCGGGCCGAGGACATCGCCGGCCAGCCCATCCTGCGCCCGCTGCCCTCGGCCAGGTGCCGCAGCGTCGGGCCGTTCGTGTTCTTCGACCACATCCTGGAAAAAGACTACCCAGCCGGCAGCGGCATGAACATCGACCAGCACCCGCACATCGGCCTGTCCACCCTCACCTACCTGTTCGAGGGCGAGCTGCAGCACAAGGACAGCCTGGGCTCGGACCAGCTGGTGAAGCCGGGCGACGTCAGCTGGATGACCGCCGGGCGCGCCGTGGCCCACGTCGAGCGCACGCCGGCGCACCTGTGGGGCAGCGGCTCGCGCCTGCACGGCCTGCAGGTGTGGCTGGCCCTGCCCCGCGAGCTGGAACAGGGCGAGCCGGCCTACAGCCACCACCCGGCCGCCAGCCTGCCGCGCAGCGAGGCCATGGGCGTGGAGATCACCCTGATCGCCGGCAGCGGCTTCTGCCTGGAGTCGCCGGTCCCCGTGCACTCACCGACCCTCTATGCCGAACTGAAGCTGCAGGCCGGCACCCACCTGTCGATACCCGCCGAACACCGCGAGCGCGCCCTGTACCTGATCGAGGGCGAAGCCAGGCTAGAAGACGACGACCTGCCGCTGCGCGGCCTGGCAGTGCTGCCGGAGGGCGAGGACATGCTGCTCAGCGCCTGCGGCGAATGTCGCCTGGCGCTGATTGGCGGCGAACCGCTGGGGCCGAGGCGGATGTACTGGAACTTCGTCGCCAGCGACGCCGAACGGCTGGAAAAGGCCAAGCGCGACTGGGCCGAGTGGAACTGGCCACGGGTGCCCGGGGAAAGCGCGAGGATCGAACTGCCGACGCAATCCTAGGCCGGGTTAGCCGCCTACCCCGGACTGCATCCGGGCTACCGTAGGGTGCGCCGTGCGCACCGAGCCTCAATCGGCGATGGTGCGGCCGAGGCCGGCTGGTACGCCACTGCTGTCGGTGGGCTGCCAGGGGCCGTTGGGGCTGCTGGCCCAGTTCCAGCCGCGGTTCCAGCGGTAGTAGACCCGCTCGCGGTAGTACAGCCGGGTGCTGCCCTGGATCACGTACACGCCCAGCGCCGGGTCCCAGTAGGCGTTGCCGCCGGGAGGCGGCGCGTAGCGCGGGTGGCTCTGCTGCGCGTTCGCGGGTTTGTCGTCCCTGGGCGCGACGCCAGGCTGCAGGGCGCAGCCGCTCAGGGCAAGCAGCATGGCCAGGGCCGCCAGCGCACGGGTCACTGCGCCTGCTCCGCGCGGTCGATCAGCAGTTGCTGGGGCTCCTGGGTGGCGCTGGCGATGGGCGGGTTGCTGCCGATCCACTCGCCCTTGGTCGCCACGCCGCTGCGCGAAATCCGCGCCACCAGTTGCACCTGCGGGAAGCTGGAGAGCTTGAGCTGCTCCATCATCGCGTCCTTGTCGCTCAGCTCGACCTCGGCGGGCAGGTCGGCCACGGTCAGGCGCTTGACCGCCAGCGGCATGGGCGGACCGGACGCCGCGCGGGCGAAGACGAACACGCTGTCGCCCGGCTGCACCTCGGCCTTGACCTCGGGCGCGAGGTCGACCTTGACCCGGATCGCCGCCACGGACGCGCTCGTCGCCTCGTCCGGAACCGGCTGGCCGGCGGCCTGCAGCTGCTCACGGGCACGGTCGATGCCGACCTGAATCGAGGCGCGGGCCGGGTCCTGCGCCGGCATCTGCGCCGCCAGCCGCTGCCAGTAGTCGATGGCGTCGGCGAAGCGCTCGTCCTCGAACGCGGCGATGCCCAGCAGGCCGAGGCTGGTGGCCTCGTTGGGATCGGCCTTGAGCGCCTCGTCGGTGAGCGCCTGCATCTGCGCGCTCCACTGCTTGTCGGCGGCGAAGTACAGGGCCTGGGCCCACAGGCCCAGCAGCTCGGGCGCGCGGCCGGCGGCGCGCACCGCGTGTTCGTAGGCCATGGCGGACTTGCCGGCCTCGCCGTTGCCCATGTAGATGCGGCCGAGGTAGTACCAGGCCTCGGCGGAATCCGGGTTGTCCTTGACCGCCTGCTCCAGGCGCGCGGTCATCTGGGCGATGCTCGGCTGGTCCTGCACGGCCGCCAGCTCCTGGCTGGCGCCCCAGTGCCAGTACAGGCCGAAGGCCAGGCCCGGCACGGCCAAGGCGATCAGCAGCGGCAGCGCGCGGCCCAGGCGATGGCCACGGCCGTTGCCGGCGCCTTCGGTATCGGCCAGCAGCTCGCGGGCGGCCTCGGCCTGGCCGGCGTCGAACTGCTCGGCGGTGAGCGTGCCGGCATCGCGCTGGGCCTGCAGTTCGGCCAGGCGCTCCTGGTACAGGGCGACGTTGAGCGCGGTGCGGTCTTCCTCGGCCTGGGCGCGGCGACCGCGCAGCAGCGGAATCAGCAGAAAAGCCGTGCCGACCAGCAGCAACAGGCCGACGGCGAGCCAGAATTCGATCATCAGTCTTGGGTATCCCGGGTGGCTTTCAGCAGAGCGTCCAGGCGCTCACGTTCGGCGGCGCTCAGGGCCGCCCGTTCGGGGGCCTTCTCCACCTTGCGGCGGCGCAGCACCAGCACGGCGAGGGCGATGGCGCCCAGGCCCAGCAGGCCGAAGGGGCCGTACCAGAGCAGCCAGGTGCGGCTGTCCAGGGGCGGCTTGTACATCACGAAGTCGCCGTAGCGCATGACCAGGAAATCGACGATCTCCTTGTCGCTCCTGCCCTCTTCGAGCATGCGGAAGATCTCGCGGCGCAGGTCGGTGGCAATCGGCGCGTTGGAGTCGGCGATGTTCTGGTTCTGGCACTTGGGGCAGCGCAGCTCCTCGGTGAGGCTGCGGAAACGCTCGCGCTCCACCTCGTCCTTGAACTGGTAGGTGTCGATGGCGGCGCGGGCCACGCCGACCAGGCTCAGCCCCAGCAGGCAGGCGATCAGCAGGCGCTTCACGGCTTAGCCTCCAGCAGGGCCTGGTAGCGCGGCGCCAGTTCCTCGCGCCAGACGCGCTCGTCGATGGCGCCGACGTACTTGTGGCGGATGATGCCCTGGGCGTCGATCAGGAAAGTCTCCGGCGCGCCGTAAACACCCAGGTTGATGCCGAGCGAGCCCTGGGGATCGGCGACGTTGACCTGGTACGGGTCGAGGTAGTCCTGCAGCCACTTGCGCGCGGCCTCGCCGTCGTCCTTGTAGTTGACCCCGTGGATCACCACGCCGGCCTCGGCCAGGCGGTTGAGCATCTGGTGCTCGGCCTTGCAGGTCGGGCACCAGGTGGCCCAGACGTTGACCAGCGCCGGGCCCTTGAGGTCCTTCTCGGTGACAAGGCGCTGCTCGTCCTTCAGGTCCGGCAGGCTGAACGCCGGCAGCGGCTTGTCGATCAGCGCCGAGGGCAGCTCCTGCGGGTTGAGGAACAAACCGCGGTAGAGGAACACCGCCATAGCCAGGAACAGCGCCAGCGGCAGCAGCAGGATCAGGCGCTTCATGCGGTGGCCTCCTTCATGCCCAGCACGTCGCGCACGCGGGTGCGGACCTTGACTCGGTAGCGCGGATCGAAGGCAGCGAGCAGGCCGCCGAGGCCCATCATCAGGCCACCGAGCCAGATCCAGCGCACGTAGGGCTTGATGTGCACGCGCACTGCCCAGGCACCGTTCTCCAGCGGCTCGCCGAGGGCGACGTAGAGATCGCGGGTGAAACCGGCGTCGATGCCCGCCTCGGTCATCGGCATCTGCTGCACGGTGTACAGGCGCTTCTCGGGGTGCAGCACGGCAACTTCCTCGCCGTCCTCCAGCACGCGCACGGTGCCCTTGTCCGAGGTGAAATTGGGGCCTTCAAAGTGCTTGGCACCCTCGAAGACGAACAGGTAGCCGCCCAGCTCCAGGGACTCGCCGGGCGCCAGGCGCAGGTCACGCTCGGCACTGCCGTGGCTGACCAGCACCACGCCGATCGCGCAGGCGGCGATGCCGAGGTGTGCCAGCTGCATGCCCCAGTAGCTGCTGGAGAGGCTGCGCATGCCCTTGAACAGGCCCTTGTGGCGGCACTTGTCGAGCAGATCACGGACGCCCGCCAGCAGCACCCAGAAGCCGAGCAGGAACACCGCCAGCACGCTCCAGTGGAAGTCGCCGAACAGCCAGCTGGCGAGGAAGCCCAGCACCACGCTGCCGACCAGCACCGGGGTGAGCATGCCGGCCAGCCATTTCACCGGGGTATCCTTCCAGCGCACCAGCACGCCCACCGCCATCACCACCATCAGCAGCGCCATCAGCGGCACGAACAGGGCGTTGAAGTACGGCGGGCCAACCGACAGCTTGGCCCCGGAGAGCGCGTCCAGCACCAGCGGATACAGGGTGCCGAGCAGGATCATCGCGGCCGCCACCACCAGCACCAGGTTGTTGGCCAGCAGGAAGGTCTCGCGCGACCACAGGGCGAAGCCGACCTGGCTCTTGACCACCGGCGCGCGAACGGCGAACAGCGCCAGCGAGCTGCCGACCACGATCAGCAGGAAAATCAGAATGAACACCCCGCGCGCCGGGTCGTTGGCGAAGGCATGCACCGAGGTGAGCACGCCGGAACGGACCAGGAAGGTGCCGAGCAGGCTGAGGGAGAAGGCGGCGATGGCCAGCAGCACGGTCCAGCTCTTGAACACGCCGCGCTTCTCGGTGACCGCCAGCGAGTGGATCAGCGCGGTGCCGACCAGCCAAGGCATGAAGGAGGCGTTCTCCACCGGGTCCCAGAACCACCAGCCGCCCCAGCCCAGTTCGTAGTAGGCCCACCAGGAGCCGAGGGCGATGCCGACGCCGAGGAAGGCCCAGGCGACGATGGTCCAGGGCCGCGACCAGCGCGCCCAGGCGGCGTCCAGCTTGCCGCCGAGCAGCGCGGCGATGGCGAAGGCGAAGGCCACCGAGAAGCCGACGTAGCCCATGTACAGCATCGGCGGGTGGACGATCAGGCCGAAGTCCTGCAGCAGCGGGTTGAGGTCGCGGCCGTCCATCGGCGTGTTCACCAGCAGCCGCTCGAAGGGGTTGGAGGTGATGATCAGGAACAGCAGGAAGCCGACGCTGATCATGCCCATCACGGCCAGCACGCGGGCCAGCATCACCTCTGGCAGCTGGCGCGAGAAGATCGCCACGGCGAAGGTCCAGCCACTGAGGATCAGCGCCCACAGCAGCAGCGAGCCCTCGTGGGCGCCCCATACGGCGCTGAACTTGTAGTACCAGGGCAAGGCGCTGTTGGAGTTGCTGGCCACGTAGGCCACGGAGAAGTCGTCGGCCATGAAGGCCCAGGTCAGGCAGGCGAAGGCGAACGCCAGCATGGCGAACTGGCCCCAGGCCGCCGGCTGGGCCAGCCCCATCCACTGGCGGTCGCCGAGCCAGGCGCCGACCAGCGGCAGGGTCGCCTGGACCACGGCCAGGCACAGGGCGAGGATCAGGGCCACGTGGCCCAGCTCGGGAATCATCAGCGCGGCGTTCATTGCTTGGCCTCGTCCCCGGCGGGCAGCCGGCCGCTGTCCTTCAGCGCCTTGGTGACCTCCGGCGGCATGTAGTTCTCGTCGTGCTTGGCCAGCACCTCGTCGGCCACCAGCACGCCCTCGTCGTTGAGCTTGCCGAGGGCGACGATGCCCTGCTTCTCGCGGAACAGGTCCGGCAGGATGCCCTGGTAGCGGATGGTCACGCTCTTGACGAAGTCGGTGACCACGAACTCCACCTGCAGCGAATCGGCGGAACGCTTCACCGAACCCTCGGCGACCATGCCGCCGGCGCGGATGCGGGTGTCCTTGGGCGCCTCGCCGTTGGCGATCTGGGTCGGGGTGTAGAACAGGTTGATATTCTCCTGCAGTGCGCTGAGGGCCAGGGCCACGGCGGCAGAGACGCCGACCAGGATGGCCAGGACGATGTACAGGCGTTTCTTGCGGACTGCGTTCACTGTTGCTTCTCCCGGCGCAGACGGCGCGCCTCGTCTTGCAGGTAACGCCGGCGGGCCAGGATCGGCAGCGCGACGTTCAGGGCCAGCACCGCCAGGCTGATGCCGTAGGCCGACCACACGTAAGGGCCGTGGTGGCCCATGGCGAGGAATTCGCCGAAGGATTCGAAGCTCATGCCCTGCCCTCCACCAGCCGCGCGATCTCGGCCTTCACCCAGCTGCTGCGGGCCTCGCGCTTGAGCACCTCGGTGCGCATGCGGTAGAGCAGCACGGCGCCGAGGAAGCAGTAGAAGCCGAGCACGCAGAGCAGCAGCGGCAGCCACATCTCGACGTTCATGCTGGCCTTGCCGGTGACCTTGAAGGTGGCCGGCTGGTGCAGGGTGTTCCACCACTCCACCGACTTCTGGATGATCGGGATATTCACCGCGCCGACCAGCGCCAGCACGGCACAGGCCTTAGCCGCGCTGTCGCGGTTGCTGATGGCGTTGCCCAGGGCGATGACGCCGAAGTAGAGGAACAGCAGAATCAGCATCGAGGTCAGGCGCGCGTCCCAGATCCAGTAGGTGCCCCAGGTCGGCTTGCCCCAGATGGCCCCGGTGATCAACGCGATGAAACACAGCCAGGCGCCGATCGGCGCGGCCTGCTGCAGGGCCACGTCGGCCAGCTTCATCTTCCACACCAGGCCGACCACGCCGGCCACCGCCATCAGCAGGTAGCAGGACTGGGCGAGGAAGGCCGCCGGCACGTGGATGTAGATGATCCGGTAGCTGTTGCCCTGGTATTTCTCCGGCGGCGCGAAGGCCAGCCCCCAGACGATGCCGACGGCGAGCAGCAGCACGGCGGCCGCGGCCAGCCAGGGCAGCCAGCGGCCGCTGCGCTCATAGAACCACTTGGGCGAACCCCACTGGTGAAACCAGGTCCAGTTCATAACTCGTCTCATCATTCAAACGTAGCCCGGATTGCGTCCGGGCCACGTATCACGGTTCTTTCTTATTCGCCGACGCTGATTCGCAGTCCGGCGCCGATCGCAAAGGGTGTCAGGGTGACCGCCAGGGCGGTCAGGCTGGCCAGCCACAACAGGTGGCCGGCCGCCGGCAATCCTTGCAAGGCCGCCTGCATCGCCCCGGTGCCGAGGATCAGCACCGGGATGTACAGCGGCAGAATCAACAGCGCCAGCAGCAGCCCGCCGCGCTTGAGGCCGACGGTCAGCGCCGCGCCCACCGCGCCGAGCAGGCTCAGCACCGGGGTGCCGAGCAGCAGCGAGCCGAGCAGCACCGGCAGGCAGCGCCCGGGCAGGCCGAGCATCAGCGCCAGCAGCGGCGCCAGCAGCACCAGGGCCAGCCCCGAGAACAGCCAGTGTGCCAGCACCTTGGCCAGGACCAGAAGAGGCAGCGGGTGCGACGAAAGGACCCACTGCTCCAGCGATCCATCCTCGAAATCACTGCGGAAAAGCCCGTCCAGCGAGAGCAGCACGGCCAATAGCGCCGCCACCCAGATCAGGCCCGGTGACAAGGTCTGCAACAGATTCGTTTCCGGACCGACGGCCAGGGGGAACAGCGCGATGACGATGGCGAAGAACACCAGCGGGTTGGCCAGCTCGGCCGGACGGCGGAACAGCAGGCGCGCCTCGCGAGACAACAGCAGGAAGAAGACGTTGTTCATGCGGCGCGGCGCCCCAGGTCCAGCACCTGATAGCCGGTGGGCTGCTCGCCCAGGGTGTGGTGGGTGGTCATCACCACCAGACCGCCCCGCTCGCAATGCCGTGCCAGGTGGCTTTCCAGCTGCGCCACACCCTGCTTGTCCAGCGCGGTGAAGGGCTCGTCGAGAATCCACAGCGGCGGCGCGTCCAGGTACAGGCGGGCCAGACCCACGCGGCGCTGCTGGCCGGCGGACAGGGTGTGGCAGGGCACGTCCTCGAAGCCGCGCAGGCCTACCGCCTCCAGCGCCTGCCAGATGGCCTCGCGCCCGGCCGGCTGGTGCAGGGCGCAGAGCCAGGCGAGGTTCTCCTCGGCGGTGAGCAGGCCCTTGATCCCGGCGGCGTGGCCGATCCACAACAGGCTGCTGCCCAGTTCGCCGTGCTGGCGGGCCAGCGGCCTGCCGTTCAGCAGCACCTCGCCCGCGGTCGGCTGCATCAGTCCGGCAAGCAGGCGCAGCAGGCTGGTCTTGCCGCTGCCGTTGGGCCCGGCCACCTGCAACAGGGTGCCGGCGCCGAGGTCCAACTCCAGGCCCTCGAACAGCAGACGCCAATCCCGCTCACAGGTGAGTGCAACGGCTTGGAGTCGAGGGCTGATCACTGCATGGCTTCCCGGAGGGGTTCAAGTCGGAGGGGGGGCCGGCCGCTATACTGTGGCAAGTTGACCATA
This sequence comes from Pseudomonas paralcaligenes, assembly GCF_019655855.1. GTDB lineage: Bacteria > Pseudomonadota > Gammaproteobacteria > Pseudomonadales > Pseudomonadaceae > Aquipseudomonas > Aquipseudomonas paralcaligenes. The sequence goes on from NZ_BPFX01000007.1 coordinate 260,651, forward strand.
GAGCCAGCCCGAACGGGGCGGCATTATACATGTCGGGCTTCCCCCTCCGAAGCCGGCTTTTTGACAGGGTGTGACCCGGCCATGGCAGAAATCAGCAGTCCTCGCCCGCTTCCCGCGACACCCCCGGCCATTCGCCCTTCCAATCCCAACACCGCCGACCTGGCGGTGAAGCTGCTGCAGCCGCTGGAAGGCATGCTGGCCGCCGGCGAGACCGCCAAGGCCGAGGTGCTGGCGGCGAAGGAAGTGGCGCAGAGCTTCCAGCTCCTGCTCAAGCTGACCCTGAACGGCGGCAAGCAGACCACCCTTGAGGCCAGCAGCCCGCGCCCCCTGGCCCAGGGCACCACGGTGGCCGTCACCGCGATCTCCGAAACCCGCCTGGCCCTGGCGCTGCAAGGCGGCGACACCAAGCTGCTGAGCAGCCTGGACCTGGAGCAGCTGCCGGCCGGCACCGTGCTGCAGGGCAAGGTCGAGTCCCGCGAGCAGATCGTCCAGCTCAAGGCCCAGCAGACCCTCTACCGAGTGGTGGTCAACCTGCTCAACACCTCCCTGGCCGGCAGCAAGCTGAACGTCGAGACGCCGCTGCCGCTGCCCATCGGCAGCCTGCTCACCGCCCAGGTACAGGGCAGCCAGAACCTCGCTTTCCTGCCGCTCAGCGGGCGCCTGGATCAGCTGGTGCTGGGCGAGCAGCTGGCCGCCCAGCAGGGGCGCCAGGGCTCGCTCGAAGGCCTGTTCAAGGGCCTGCAGGGCATGGCCCGGCAGGACGGCCTGCCGGCGGAGCTGCGCGCCACCGTCGACAAGCTGCTCGGGCTGATGCCCGACGGCAAGCAGCTGGGCAGCGCCGACGGCCTGGCCAAGGCCCTGGAGCAGAGCGGCGTGTTCCTCGAAGCCAAGCTGCTCAGCGGGCACACCCAGAACCTGCCGCAGGACCTGAAGGCCAATCTGCTGAAGCTGGTGGCGCAGCTGCTGCCCAGCCTGCCCGGCGGTGCCCCCCTGCCCGCCGCCAGCGCGAGCAGCGCCCTGGCCCAGGCCCTGCCCGCCTTCGTTCGCAACGCGCTCGGCGCGCTCGGCCAGGTCAGCCTGCGCCAGCAGGCGATGAGCTTCCCCCTGCCCTCGCGCCTGCTGCAGTCGATGGATCAGGAAGCCGATCTGGAAACCCTGTTGAAGCTGGCCGCCGCCGCCGTGTCGCGGTTGCAGACCCACCAGTTGTCGAGCCTGGCGCAGACCCAGGTGACGCCGGAAGGCAACCTGCTGACCACCTGGCAGCTGGAGCTGCCGATGCGCAATCAGCATGACGTGGTGCCGCTGCAGGTCAAACTGCAGCGGGAGGAACAGGGCGCGGAGAGCCGCAAGGAGCAGAAGGAGACGCTGTGGCGGGTCGAGCTGGCCTTCGACCTCGACCCGCTGGGCCCGCTGCAGGTGCAGGCCCAGCTGCTGCGCGGCAGCCTGTCCAGCCAACTGTGGGCCGAGCGCGCCGCCACCGTCGAGCTGATCACCGGGGAGCTGGACAACCTGCGCCAGCGCCTGCTCGGCGCCGGCCTCGAGGTCGGCGAGCTGAGCTGCCGCCAGGGCATGCCGCCGCAGGGGCCGAAGACCCATCTGGAACAGCGCTGGGTGGATGAAACCGCATGAAGAAGCAGGACAAGCGCCCGCGCCAGGCCATCGCCCTCTCCTACGATGGCAGCAACGCGCCCAGCCTCACCGCCAAGGGCGACGACGAACTGGCGGAGGCGATCCTGGCCATCGCCCGCGAGTACGAAGTGCCGATCTACGAGAACGCCGAACTGGTGCGCCTGCTGGCGCGGCTGGAACTGGGCGACGCGATTCCCGAACCGCTCTATCGCACCATCGCGGAAATCATCGCCTTCGCCTGGTACCTCAAGGGCAAGCGCCCGGCGGGCTTCGTCGAGGAACCGGCGGAGCGCGACGTCACTCCACCATCGGGCCCGCCGCGGTTGGCGGCACCCCGAGAATGACGGCGTACAGTTCGCCCTCGTGGCCCTTGCCCAGCGGGAAGTCGAGCAGCTGCCAGGCGAAGTAGCCCGAGCGGAAGTAGTACACCTGCTGGAAGCCCCAGCCCACGGCTCGCCGGGCGGCCTCGGCGCTGTGCGGGCAGACCTCGCTGTCGCAGTACAGCACCAGGGGCATTTCCCGCGGCCAGTCATCTCCCTTGAGTTCCGCGAAGCGCCCATCCAGCGCCAGGTGCAGTGCGCCATGCACATGCCCCCAGCTCCACTCGCGCGCCGGGCGCACATCGATGAACAGCACCCCGTACTCGTAGAGCTGGCGCGCCTGCATTGCATTCACCGTGGTCGCTCCCCTGACTTCCAGCGGCGCTTCGCTGGCTCCCACGCTCGGCACGATCAGGCACAACAGCAACAGCAATGCGGCACGCATGGCGGACCTCCTCGGAAGCCGGACCCCATGCGTTCAGGTTAGACGGAGGGAGGATGGCGCCTTGGAACCATTGGCGCCGCGAGGCGGGAGACTCAGAACCGGGAGGAGTAAGGAAGCGCTCAGGAGCGCTGCTTCTGGGCCTGATGCAGGCGGCTGACCAGTTCCGCTTCGGCCTGGGACAGGCCGCAGGAATGGGTCAGGTCGTCGACGCTGGCACCCATGCCCACCAGGCGGGCGGCCTGGGTGAAGGACAGGCTGGTGGGATCGCGCTGCTCCATCTGGCTCAGCTTGTCCGGCAGCGGCGCCACCACCCGGCGCAGCTCATGCAGCTCCTCGCCCATGCGGATGCTGCCGGTGAGGTAGGCATCCAGGCGCCGGGAAATCTCCTTGAGGCGTTGATCGCGGAGTGCATCGCGCTCCTTCTGCAGCTCCGCCTGCTGGCGCAGCTTCAGCGACAGCTGATAGCAGAAGCCGGCGAGCAGCACACAGAACAGGCCGAGCACGGCCACCGCGATCTCCAGCATGGATCAGATGCTCTCCAGCTCGGACCACTCTTCCTCGCTCATCATCTTGTCCAGCTCGACCAGGATGAGCAGTTCGCCGTTCTTGTTGCACACGCCCTGGATGAACTTGGCCGACTCGTCGTTGCCGACATTCGGCGCGGTCTCGACCTCGGACTGGCGCAGGTAGACCACCTCGGCGACGCTGTCGACCAAGATGCCAACCACCTGCTTGTCGGCCTCGATGATGACGATGCGGGTGTTGTCGGTCACCGGCGCCGAGGACAGGCCGAAGCGCTGGCGGGTATCGATCACGGTCACCACGTTGCCGCGCAGGTTGATGATGCCCAGCACGTAGGCCGGGGCCCCCGGCACCGGAGCGATCTCGGTGTAGCGCAACACCTCCTGCACCTGCATCACGTTGATGCCATAGGTCTCGTTATCCAGGCGGAAGGTCACCCATTGCAGAATCGGATCTTCGGAACCTTGCGCTGACGATTTCTTCATGTCCCTAGCCTCAAGTTCGCGGGTGAGCCCGCTTGTCGTTAACTATAGAGCCCCGTACGGACGAGGGCGTTGCATTCAATGCGCGCGGGCCTGGCCCTTGCGCGTGGCGCCGCTGGCGATCAGCTCGGCCAGGGCCGAGACGTCCAGCAGCGCGCACATGTGTTCGATCACGGTACCGGCCAGCCAGGGGCGCTGCGAGCGCTGGCTGCGCCATTTGATCTCGCTCGGGTCCAGGCGGATCGAGCGGCTGACCTGATGCACGGCCAGGCCCCATTCGTAGCCCTGCACGGAAATCACGTACTGCAGCCCTTCGCGGAAGTCTTCGCGATAACGCTCGGGCATCACCCAGCGGGCGGTGTCCAGCACCTTCAGGTTGCCGGCCTGGCCCGGCAGGATACCGAGAAACCAGTCCGGCTGGCCAAACAGCGGCGTCAGCTCGGTTCCCGCCAGGGGGTGGATGGTGCCCAGGCAGACCAGCGGCACCGCCAGGGTCAGGCCGGCCACATCGAACAACAGGCACTCGAAGGGTTCCTCGCTCCAGCTCGGCCGGCCGTCGAAGCTCGGCGCGGCGGCGGGCGCCACTTCGGGCACCGGTTGCACCTCGATCTCCGGCTCGGCGATCTCGATCCTGATCTCGGCCGGGGCCTCCACCAGCGGCTCGGCGATCACCTCGGGCATGCGCAATTCGATGGTCGGCAGCACCTGCGGCCCGGGTTCCGCCAGGGCCAGCGGGCGGGCCAGCACCGGCCGGGCTTCTTCCCGACGGGCATCGCGCACCTGCTCCTCGAGCACGGCGGCCTCAAATTCGTCGAGGCTGACGCTCTGCTCCAGTTCGACAGCCGCCTCCTGCAGCAGTGCATCCAGGTAGGACTGCAAGGCCTGCTGAGGACGGGTGGCGGTGCTGGCGGTACGGCTCATAGGATGGTCCACGAAAGTGTCTGTACAGCCTATCGGCAGGGGTGGCCGGAGACTTGAACCCGGCCGGTCGGCCCGCGCGTTTGCATCAGGCTACCTGAGAGGCCGGCTGCCCCGCCAGCAGGTGTTTGAGCAGGGCGCGGTAGGCGATCACGCCACGGCTGTTGCCGTCGAACTGGGAAGGCGTCAGCCCCGCCCGGCTGGCGTCGCGCAGGCGGGTGTCCACCGGCACGTAGGCCTGCCACAGGTGCTCGGGATAGGTATTGCGCAACACCCGCAGGGTGCTCAGGGAGGCCTGGGTGCGGCGGTCGAACAGTGTCGGCACGATGGTGTAGGGCAACGGCTGCTTGCGCGAACGGTTGACCATGTTGAGGGTGCTGACCATGCGTTCGAGCCCCTTCACCGCCAGGAACTCGGTCTGCACCGGGATCACCAGCTGCTGGCTGGCGGCCAGGGCATTGACCATCAACACGCCGAGCAGCGGCGGGCTGTCGATGACGGCGTGATCGAACGTGTCCCAGAGCTGCGCCAGGCTTTTGGCGATTACCAGACCCAGGCCGTTCTGGCCCGGGGACTGGCGCTCCAGGGTGGCCAGGGCGGTACTCGACGGCAGCAGCGCGATGCGCTCGTGGCTGGTCGACAGCAGCAGGCTGGCCGGCAGGCCCTGGGGCACGTTGCCCTGGTGCAGGAACAGGTCGAAGTTGCTGTGTTCGAGGGTATCCGGATCATGGCCGAAATAGCTGGTCATCGACCCGTGCGGATCGAGGTCGACCACCACCACGCGCTTGCCGGCCTCGGCCAGCAGGCCTGCCAGGGCGATGGATGTGGTGGTCTTGCCGACCCCACCTTTCTGATTGGCTACTGCCCAGACTTTCATGCTCGTCGTCCTCCCGGCATTGTCGGGACCTTGCCGAGAACTGGCCGGTGCCTCACGGCGCCGGCGTCGAAAAATTGGCGGGACCGCTCTGTGGCGCCACCTCTGGAGCCGGTGGTGCAGATTGTGTGCCAGCCCGCCTCAGTGCGTCGTCCGGCTTGGCGTTGCCGCTGCCCACGCCACTGACGCTACGACGCACATCGAGGTTGCGCGAAACCACCAGTACCACCCGGCGGTTGCGCGAGCGCCCCTCGGCGGTGGCGTTGTCGGCCACCGGCTGGAACTCGCCATACCCCACCGCCGCCAGACGCCCGGGATTGACGCCGTCCATGGACAGCATCCGCACTATGCTGGCCGCCCGCGCCGCGGAAAGTTCCCAGTTGCTGGGATACTGGGCCGTGGCGATCGGCAGGTTGTCGGTGAAGCCCTCGACGTGAATCGGGTTTTCATACGGCGCCAGGATCCTCGCGACCTTCTCGATCAGCTCGAAGGCCGTATCGTTGGGCACCGCATCGCCGCTGGGAAACAGCAGGCTGGAATTCAGTTCGATCTCCACCCACAGCTCGTTGCCTCGCACGGTCAGCTGCTCGGAGGCGATCAGGTCGCCGAAGGCCTCGCGCATGCTGCTGGCGATCTGGGTCAGCGGATCGATGGCGGAATCGTCGCTGGAGGTGGTGCTGTTCGGATTGTCCTCGATCACCGAGCGGTCGGGCTCGGTGGTACGGGGCTTCTCCTCGCCGATGGGAATCGGCTTAATCGCCCTCTCCGGCTCGCTGAACACGCCGACCAGGCTCTCCGACAGGACCTTGTACTTGCCCTCGTTGATCGAGGAGATCGAATACATCACCACGAAGAAGGCGAACAACAGGGTGATGAAGTCCGCGTAGGACACCAGCCAGCGTTCGTGATTCTCATGCTCTTCGTGATTGCGCCGCCGGGCCATGGCTCAGTCCATGAAGCCCTGCAGCTTCAATTCGATGGAACGCGGGTTCTCGCCTTCGGCGATGGACAGGATGCCTTCCAGCAGCATCTCCCGGTAGCACGACTGGCGAGCGGCGACGGCCTTGAGCTTGTTGCCCACTGGCAGCAGCAGCAGGTTGGCGAAAGCCACGCCATAGATGGTGGCAACGAAGGCCACGGCGATGCCGCTGCCCAGCTTGCTTGGGTCGGCGAGGTTGCCCATCACGTGGATGAGGCCCATCACCGCGCCGATGATGCCGATGGTCGGCGCATAGCCGCCCATGCTCTCGAAAACCTTGGCCGCCTGGATGTCGCGGGCCTCCTGGGTATACAGATCGACCTCGAGGATGCTGCGGATGGCTTCCGGCTCGACGCCGTCGACCAGCAGCTGCAGGCCTTTGCGCGCGTAGGGGTCCGGCTCGCTGTCTGCCACCGGTTCGAGGCCGAGCAGGCCTTCCTTGCGCGCGGTCATGCTCCAGCTGACGACCCGGGTGATGCCGCCGGCCAGGTCGATGCGGGGAGGAAAAGCGATCCACCTCAGGGTGCTCAGGGCCCGCTTGAACACGCTCATCGGTGTCTGGATGAAGGCCGCGCCCAGCGTACCGCCGATCACGATCAGCGCCGCCGGCCCGTTGAGCAGCGCGCCAATATGGCCACCCTCGAGGTAGTTGCCGCCGATGATGGCGACGAAGGCCAGGATGACGCCGACGAGGGTGAGTACATCCATCAGATGCAGGCCTCGGCCAGGTGCCGGCCGATCTCGTCCAGGCCATACACGGCGTCGGCCAGGTTGGCCTTCACCACCGCCATGGGCATGCCATAGATCACGCAGCTCGCCTCGTCCTGCGCCCACACCTGGCTGCCGCTCTGCTTGAGCAGCCGTGCGCCCTCGCGGCCGTCGGCGCCCATGCCGGTGAGCACCACCGCCAGGACCTTGTCGTTGAACGACTTGGCCGCCGAGCCGAAGGTGATGTCGACGCAGGGCTTGTAGTTGAGGCGCTCGTCACCGGGCAGGATTTTCACCGCGCCGCGCGAGTCGACCATCATCTGCTTGCCGCCGGGCGCCAGCAATGCCAGTCCGGGGCGCAGCAGGTCGCCGTCCTCGGCCTCCTTGACGGTGATCCGGCACAGCTTGTCCAGGCGATCGGCGAAGGCCTTGGTGAAGGCCGCCGGCATGTGCTGGATCAGTACGATCGGCGCCGGAAAACCGGCGGGGAGCTGGGTGAGTACCCGCTGCAGGGCCACCGGGCCGCCGGTGGAGGTGCCGATGGCGACCAGCTTGTACGACTTGCGCTTCGGTGCCGCTCCGCTTGCGCTCGGCGCCTGGGGTGCCGGCGCGGCCGAGGGTCGGCTGGCCAGCGGCGTGGTCGCCGCCGGGCGCGCGCCGGCCGGGCTCGGCGCATGGCTCGCCGAAGGGCTGGAAGTCGATGGGCTGAAGGTGCTGTAGCGGCGATTGCTGCGGGCGATGGTGTGGACCTTCTCGCACAGCATGGTCTTGACCTTATCCGGGTTGCGCGAGATGTCCTCGAAGTTCTTCGGCAAGTAGTCGACCGCGCCAGCGTCTAGCGCGTCGAGGGTGACCCGGGCGCCTTCGTGGGTCAGCGATGAGAACATCAGGACCGGCGTCGGGCAGCGCTGCATGATGTTACGCACCGCGGTGATGCCGTCCATCATCGGCATCTCGTAGTCCATGGTGATCACGTCCGGCTTCAGCGCCAGGGCCTGATCGATGGCCTCGCGGCCGTTGGTGGCGGTTCCGACCACCTGGATATCGGGGTCGGCGGAAAGAATCTCCGAGACCCTGCGGCGGAAGAAGCCGGAATCGTCCACCACCAGGACCTTGACTGCCATAAACACTCCAGAGCGACTGGTCCCGCCAGCCGCATGCGATCAGATGCGACGCGCGTAGCGCTTGAGCATGCTAGGTACGTCGAGGATCAGGGCGATGCGCCCGTCACCGGTAATGGTAGCGCCGGACATGCCCGGCGTGCCCTGCAGCATCTTGCCGAGCGGCTTGATCACCACCTCTTCCTGGCCCACCAGCTGGTCGACCACGAAGCCGATCCGCTGGCTGCCCACGGTGAGGATCACCACATGGCCCTCGCGCTGCTCGTCGCCGGACGCGCCGCGAACCAGCCAGCGCTTGAGGTAGAACAGCGGCAGGGCCTTGTCGCGGACGATCACCACTTCCTGGCCGTCCACCACGTTGGTGCGCGACAGGTCGAGGTGGAAGATCTCGTTGACGTTGACCAGCGGGAAGGCGAAGGCCTGGTTGCCCAGCATCACCATCAGGGTCGGCATGATCGCCAGGGTCAGCGGCACCTTGATGACGATCTTCGAGCCCTGGCCCTTCTGCGAGAACACGTTGACCGTGCCGTTGAGCTGGGAAATCTTGGTCTTCACCACGTCCATGCCGACGCCGCGGCCGGACACGTCGGAAATCTCGGTCTTGGTCGAGAAGCCCGGGGCGAAGATCAGGTTGTAGCACTCCAGGTCGGTGAGCCGGTCGGCGGCGTCCTTGTCCAGCAGGCCCTTCTCCACCGCCTTGGCGCGCAGGACGTTGGCGTCCATGCCCTTGCCGTCGTCGGTGATCATCAGCAGGATGTGGTCGCCCTCCTGCTCCGCGGAGAGCACCACGCGCCCGGTGCGCGGCTTGCCGGCGGCCTCGCGCTCCTCGGGCGTCTCGACACCATGGTCGACGGCGTTGCGCACCAGGTGGACCAGCGGGTCGGCCAGCGCCTCGACCAGGTTCTTGTCGAGGTCGGTTTCTTCGCCGACCAGCTCCAGGTTGATTTCCTTCTTCAGGTTGCGCGCCAGGTCGCGGACCAGGCGCGGGAAGCGGCCGAAGACCTTCTTGATCGGCTGCATGCGGGTCTTCATGACCGAGGTCTGCAGGTCCGCGGTGACCACGTCCAGGTTGGACACGGCCTTGGCCATGGCCTCGTCGCCGCTGTTCAGGCCCAGGCGCACCAGGCGGTTACGCACCAGCACCAGTTCGCCGACCATGTTCATGATCTCGTCCAGGCGCGCGGTATCGACCCGCACCGTGGTTTCCGTCTCGCTGGCGCCCGCGGCGGCCGCCGGCGCGGCAGCAGGAGCCGCGGCCTTGGCCGGCTCGGGCTTGGCGGCGGCAGGCTTGGTAGCGGCAGGTTTGGCGGGTTCGGGCTTCTTCGGCTCGGGCTGCTTGGGCGGAGGAGCCGCTTGCACGGGCTTGGCCACAGGCGCCGCGGGCGCAGGCTGCTCGGCAGCGGAGAACTTGCCCTTGCCATGCAGCTGGTCCAGCAGCGCCTCGAATTCGTCGTCGGTGATATCGTCGCCACCGCCCGCCGGCGCGGGAGCGGCTGCAGCAGGCTGCGGCGCAGCGACAGGCTCTTCGGCCGGGCCGGAAAACTTGCCCTTGCCGTGCAGTTGGTCCAGCAGCGCCTCGAACTCGTCGTCGGTGATCTCATCGCCGCCCGCGGCCGGCGCGGGAGCGGCCACAGGCGCCGCGACTGGCTGCTCGGCAGCGCTGGCGAACTTGCCCTTGCCATGCAGCTGGTCCAGCAGTGCCTCGAATTCGTCGTCGGTGATCTCGTCACCACCCGCGGCCGGTGCCGGGGCTTCGGCAACCACCGGCTGGGGCTGGTCGCCGATGGATTGCAGCAGCTGCTCGAACTCGCTGTCGGTGATATCGCCAGTGGCAGCAGCGGTTTCCGGCTCCGCTTCGGGCTCCGGCTCCGGCTCGACGGCGGCGCTCTGCTCCTCGGCCCTCTCCGGCTCGGCCAGACGAGCCAGCGCCGCCAGCAGTTCGGGAGAGGCCGGGGTAGGCTCGGCACGCTCGCGCACCTGGCCGAACATTTCGTTGACCGCATCCAGCGCCTGCAGCACCACGTCCATCAGCTCCGCGCTGACGCGGCGCTCGCCCTTGCGCAGGATGTCGAACACGTTCTCCGCGATATGGCAGCACTCGACCAGTTCGTTGAGCTGGAGAAAGCCGGCTCCCCCCTTGACGGTGTGGAAGCCGCGGAAAATGGCATTGAGCAGGTCCATGTCATCCGGCCGGCTTTCCAGCTCGACCAGTTGCTCGGACAGTTGTTCAAGAATCTCGCCGGCCTCTACCAGAAAGTCCTGGAGGATTTCTTCATCGGCGTCGAAGCTCATCGGTGCGCTCCAAAGGCTCTGTTAGAGCTCTTAAAATCCAAGGCTGGATAGCAGGTCGTCGACATCATCCTGGCTGGCAGCGATGTCATCACGCTTATCGGCATGAATCTGCGGACCTTCACCCTTGGAAGGCTCTTTTTGTTTTTCCTGCTCGGCGCGCAGCTCGTCCATGTCGTGCTGGATGCCGGCGAAGCGGTCCACGTGGCTGGCCATCAGCACCAGCTTCAGCAGGTTGCCTTCCACCTCGGTGACCAGTTGGGTCACGCGCTTGATCACCTGGCCGGTGAGATCCTGGTAGTCCTGCGCCAGCAGGATGTCGTTGAGCTGGCCGGACAGTTTCTGGCTGTCGCGCTCGCTGCGGGCGAGGAACAGCTCGATGCGCTTGGCCAGGTCGCGGAAGGCGTCGGCGCTCATTTCCCGACGCATGAACTTGCTCCAGTCACCGGACAGGGCCTTGGCCTCGTCGCCCAGGTCGTTGACCAGCGGGGCGCTCTGCTCCACCAGGTCCATGGTGCGGTTGGCCGCCTTCTCGGTCATCTGCACGACGTAGGACAGCCGCTCGGTGGCGTCCGATATCTGCGAGATTTCCTGGGCATGCGGATTGCACGGGTCGAGCTGGAAATTGACGATCGCGTTGTGCAGCTCACGGGTGAGCTTGCCGACTTCCTGATACAGGCCGCGATCGCGTGCCTGGCTCAGTTCGTGGATCAGATGCACAGCTTCGCCGAAGCGGCCTTTCTCAAGGCTTTCGACCAGCTGGGTAGCATGTGCCTTCAGGGTCGACTCGAGTTCGCCCAGGGAGGATTCATCGTTTGCCATAGTGCCCCCGCGGCGGACATCAGCCGTTAACGCGTTCGAAGATCTTCTCGATCTTCTCCTTCAGCACCTGGGCGGTGAACGGCTTGACCACATAGCCGTTAACACCGGCCTGGGCGGCCTCGATGATCTGCTCGCGCTTGGCTTCGGCAGTCACCATCAGCACCGGCAGGGTCTTCAGTCGCTCGTCGGCGCGCACCGCGCGCAGCAGGTCGATGCCGGTCATGCCGGGCATGTTCCAGTCGGTCACCAGGAAGTCGAAGCTGCCGCTCTGCAGCATCGGCAGCGCGGTGTTGCCATCGTCGGCTTCGGCCGTGTTGGTGAACCCCAGATCGCGCAGGAGGTTCTTGATGATCCGTCGCATCGTCGAAAAATCGTCAACGATGAGGATTTTCATGTTCTTGTCCAAGTCGACCTCCGTACAGTCCTAAACGCCCCGGCGGCCCGGTTGCGTCGCAAATCATGAAACCGGTCGGCCGTCAGCTCGCCCGCCACTCGCTCAGCCTGGCGCGCAGACGCGCGGCGCATTGGCTGTGCAACTGGCTGACCCGGGATTCGCTGACCCCCAGGACCTCACCGATTTCCTTCAAATTCAGTTCTTCGTCGTAGTAGAGCGACAACACCAGGCGCTCGCGCTCCGGCAGGTTGGCGATGGCATCGGCCAGGGCCGCCTGGAAGCGCTCGTCTTCCAGGCCATGCAGCGGACCGCCATGGCTGCCGGAGACGTCTTCGTGCAGCCCGCCCTGCTCGCCGTCCTGCACCAGGTCGTCGAAGCTGAACAGACGGCTGCCCAGAGTGTCGCCAAGAATGCCGTAGTAATCTTCGAGACTCAATTGGAGTTCGGCCGCAACCTCTTGATCTTTAGCGTCTCTTCCGGTGCGGGCCTCGATGGTGCGGATGGCGTCGCTGACCATCCGCGTGTTGCGGTGGACGGAACGCGGCGCCCAGTCGCCCTTGCGCACCTCGTCGAGCATGGCGCCGCGGATGCGGATGCCGGCATAGGTCTCGAAGCTGGCGCCCTTGCTGCCGTCGTATTTCTTCGACGCTTCGAGCAGGCCGATCATGCCGGCCTGCATCAGGTCGTCCACCTGCACGCTGGCGGGAAGACGCGCCAGCAGATGGTAGGCGATACGCTTGACCAACGGCGCGTAGCGCTCGATCAGTTGATGCTGGGAGTCCTGCGCCTGCGCCTTGTTGTACATTCGAAGTCCACTGGCTGCTGTCATACGGCCGTACCCGCGATCGGTTGCTGCACCAGACGCTCGACGAAGAACTCCAGATGGCCGCGCGGGTTGGCCGGGAGCGGCCACGTGTCGACTTTCTGGGCGATCGCCTTGAACGCCAGTGCGCATTTCGAGCGCGGGAAGGCTTCGTATACCGCGCGCTGCTTCTGCACGGCCTTGCGTACGGACTCGTCGTAGGGGACGGCGCCGACGTACTGCAAGGCCACATCAAGAAAACGGTCGGTTACCTTGGTCAGCTTAGCAAACAGATTGCGACCTTCCTGCGGGCTGTGGGCCATGTTGGCCAGCACGCGGAAGCGGCTCATGCCGTAGTCGCGGTTGAGCAGCTTGATCAGCGCGTAGGCGTCGGTGATCGAGGTCGGCTCGTCGCAGACCACCACGATCACTTCCTGGGCCGCGCGGACGAAGCTGACCACGCCGTCGCCGATACCGGCGGCGGTGTCGATCACCAGCACGTCGAGATTGTCGCTGATGTCGCTGAAGGCCTGGATCAGGCCAGCGTGCTGCACTGGCGACAGCTGCACCATGCTCTGGGTGCCGGAGGCGGCCGGCACGATGCGGACGCCGCCGGGGCCCTGGATCAGCACGTCCTTCAGATCGCACTCGCCGGCGATCACGTCGGCCAGCGTGCGCTTGGGGGTCAGGCCCAGCAGCACGTCGACGTTGGCCAGGCCCAGGTCGGCGTCCATCAGCATCACCCGGCGGCCGAGGTCGGCCAGCGCCAGCGACAGATTCACCGACACGTTGGTCTTGCCGACGCCGCCCTTGCCGCCTGTGACTGCGATCACCTGTACGGGATGCATACTACCCATGTTCTTCTCTTACCTTCTTGCCTGGACTGGGCTGGTCGGGCAACTACACCGACCCTTTCCTACACCTTAGAACGCCTTGTACACCGCCGCCTGCTAGCCCGCGCGACGCGCGGGGTGCTGATACAGGCCGGCGAACATGTCGGCCATGGCTTCCTCGCTCGGATCCTCCGCAGTCTGCATGCTCACGGCACGGCTCACCAGCTGGTGGCTGCGCGGCACCTGCAGATCATCCGGAATCTTCGGCCCATCTGCCAGATAGGCTACCGGTAGATGCTGGCTGATAGCCAGCCCCAGAACCTCACCCAGGCTGGCCGCCTCGTCCACCTTGCTCAGGATGCACCCGGCCAGGCCGCACTGCTTGTAGCTATGGTACGCGGCCTTGAGCACCTGGGCCTGGCTGGTGGCGGCCAGCACCAGATAGTTCTTCGATTTGACCCCGCGGGCGGCCAGACTCTCCAGTTGCAGACGCAGGGCCGGGTCGTTGCCCGGCAGGCCGGCGGTGTCGATCAGAATCACCTTCTTGCGCGCCAGCGGCGCCAGGGCCTGCACCAGGGACTGGCCGGGGTCGACCTGGGTCACCGGCACGTTGAGGATGCGGCCGAGGGTCTTGATCTGCTCCTGGGCACCGATGCGGAAGCAGTCCATGCTGACCAGGGCGATGCTCTGCGGGCCGTATTTCAGCACGTAGCGCGCGGCCATCTTGGCCAGCGTGGTGGTCTTGCCCATGCCGGCCGGACCGACCAGGGCGATCATCCCGCCCTCTTCCAGCGGCTCGACCTCGGGCGTCTTGATCGCATGAGCCAGGTGGGCCAGCAGCATGCGCCAGGCCTGGCGCGGGTCGGCAACCTTGGCCACGCGCTCCAGCAACGCCCTGGACAGCTCGGCGGAAAGGCCCATGCGCTGCAGGCGGCGCCACAGGTTGGCCTGCTGCGGCTTGCGGTTCTGCAATTGGCCCCAGGCGATGGAGCCCAGCTGCACTTCGATCAGCTCGCGCAGGCCGTGCAGCTCGAAGCGCATGGCGTCGAGGGCGCGCTGATCGACAGCGGCGGCGGACGGCCTGGATTCGGGTTGCTCGCCGGCTACCGGACGCTGCATCTTGACCGCGGTGGCCGGCAGCTCGGGCGCGACCAGCGATTCGTTGGCGAACAGCTGGCGGTCCTTGCGCTCGTCGGCCACGGCACGGACGGCCAGTTCGGCCTGGGCGTTGGCGATCTTCGCCTGGGTCTTGCGCAGCTCGGCCTCCAGCGCCGGATTGGGCTGGCGGGACGGCGCGGCCGGCTGGTAGTCCAGCGCCGCGGTCAGCTCCACGCCGCCGGCCACGCGGCGGTTGCCGATGATCGAGGCATCGGCGCCCAGTTCGTCGCGCACCAGTTTCATGGCGGTACGCATGTCGGCGGCGAAGAAGCGTTTGACTTGCATGGCTTAGAACCCTCAGTTCTGGCCGACCGTGGCGACGATCGTGACCTGCTTGTTGTCCGGTATTTCCTGGTAGGCCAGTACGTGCATGTTCGGTACGGCGAGCCGCGCGAATCGCGACAGCATCGCCCGGACCGGGCCGGCCACCAGCAGGATCACCGGCTTGCCGAGCATTTCCTGGCGCTGCGCCGCTTCCACCAGGGAGCGTTGCAGCTTCTCCGCCATGCCGGGCTCGAGGAGGATGCCATCCTCGGAGCCCTGACCGGCCTTCTGCAGGCTATTCAGCAATAACTGTTCCAACCTGGGTTCCAGAGTGATCACGGGCAGCTCCGGCTCTAGTCCCACAATGCTTTGCACGATTGCACGGGAAAGTGCGACGCGCACCGCCGCCACCATCGCGGCGGGATCTTGACTCTTGCCGGCGACGTTGGAGATGGCTTCGGCGATGCTGCGGATGTCGCGTACCGGCACCTGTTCCTGCAGCAGGATCTGCAGCACCTTGAGCAGGGTCGACAGCGAGACCATGCCCGGCACCAGTTCTTCCGCCAGCTTGGGCGAGCTCTTGGCCAGCAGCTGCAGCAGCTGCTGGACTTCCTCGTGGCCGAGCAGCTCGTGGGCATGCTTGTGCAGGACCTGGTTCAGGTGGGTGGCGACCACCGTGCTGGCGTCCACCACGGTGTAGCCGAGCGACTGGGCCTGGTCGCGCTGGGCGGGGTCGATCCACACGGCTTCCAGGCCGAACGCCGGATCCTTGGCGGCGATGCCGTTGAGGGTGCCGAACACCTGGCCCGGGTTGATCGCCAGCTCACGCTCCGGGTAGACCTCCGCCTCGGCCACGCTGACGCCCATCAGGGTCAGGCGGTAGGCGTTGGGCAGCAGGTCGAGGTTGTCGCGGATATGTACCGACGGCATCAGGAAGCCCATTTCCTGGGACAGCTTCTTGCGCACGCCCTTGATCCGCGCCAGCAGTTGGCCACCCTGGTTGCGGTCGACCAGCGGGATCAGGCGGTAGCCCACTTCCAGGCCGACCATGTCCACCGGGGTGACGTCGTCCCAGCCGAGTTCCTTGACCTCCTGGGCCTTCTGCGCCGGCAGCAGCTCCTGCTGGCGCTTGACCGCCTCGGCCTCGGCCTTGACCTTCTGCTGCTTGCTGCGCCAGATCAGGAAGGCGCCGCCGGCCGCCAGCAGCGCCAGGCCGAGGAACGGCACGTGCGGCATGCCGGGCACCAGCCCCATCACCGCAATGATGAGGGCAGCCACGGCCAGCGCCTTGGGCGAGGCGAACATCTGCCGGTTGACCTGCTGGCCCATGTCCTCGGAGGAAGACACGCGGGTCACCATGATCGCCGCGGCGGTGGACAGCAGCAGCGACGGGATCTGCGCCACCAGACCGTCACCGATCACCAGCAACGCGTAAATCTTGCTCGCCTCGTTGAACGACAGGCCGTGCTGCAGCATGCCGATGCCCATGCCGCCAAGCAGGGTGACGAACATGATCAGCAGGCCGGCGACCGCGTCGCCGCGCACGAACTTGCTGGCACCGTCCATCGAGCCGTAGAAGTCGGCCTCCTGGGCCACCTCGCTGCGCCGCAGCTTGGCGGTGTCCTGGTCGATCAGGCCGGAGTTGAGGTCGGCGTCGATGGCCATCTGCTTGCCGGGCATGGCGTCCAGGGTGAAGCGCGCGCTGACCTCGGAGATGCGGCCGGCGCCCTTGGTGACCACCACGAAGTTGATGATCATAAGGATGGCGAACACCACCACACCGACCACGTAGTTGCCGCCGATCACCACCTCGCCGAAGGCCTGGATCACCTTGCCGGCGGCGTCGTGGCCTTCCTGGCCGTGCAGCAGCACCACCCGGGTCGAGGCGATGTTCAGCGCCAGGCGCAGCAACGTGGCGACCAGCAGGATGGTCGGGAACACGGCGAAGTCCAGCGGACGCAGCGCATATACGCTGACCAGCAGGACCACGATCGACAGGGCGATGTTGAAGGTGAAAAACACGTCCAGCAGGAACGCCGGCATCGGCAGCGTCATCATCGCCAGCAGCACCAGCACCAGCACCGGCACGCCGAGGTTGCCATGCCCCAGCCCTGCGAGATTGCTGCGCATGTTGCCGATCAGTTGAGCGCGATCCACTGCCACTTGCCTACCCCAGCCAATTCAATCTTTTGACGCGATATGCGTCGTGCTGGAGTCAGAGCAAGAAGTCGGCCAGCTTTGCCAACTCGCTGAAACAGTTCCCATTCGCAGGAAACCACCGAAGCGGGCTACAGTCACAGGTCGACCAAGACCCCGTTCATCACCCAAGGAGAAACACAATGAAGAAGATGGTCATCGCCGCCGCCCTGCTCGGCCTCTATGGCACCGCCCAGGCTGCGCCGCTGAGCGTGCAGCTCGACGCGGTGGACGCCAATGGCGTCGGCAAGGAGGTCGGCACGGTCAGCGTCGAACAGACCCCCTACGGCCTGGTGTTCACCCCTGCCCTGTCAGGCCTCACGCCCGGCCTGCATGGCTTCCATGTGCACATGAACGCCAGTTGCGAGGCAGGCCTCAAGGAAGGCAAGCCCTCTCCCGCGGAAGCCGCTGGCGGCCACTGGGACCCGGACGGCACCAGCCGCCACGGCGCGCCCTGGGAAGACAACGCCCACCGTGGCGACCTGCCGCCGCTCTACGTCGATGCCCATGGCAAGGCCGAGCAGCCGGTGCTGGCACCGCGCCTGAAGAGCCTGGACGATCTCAAGGGCCGTGCCCTGATGGTCCATGCCGGCGGCGACAACCATGCCGACCACCCCATGCCGCTGGGCGGTGGCGGCGTTCGCGTGGCCTGTGGCGTGATCCGCTGAGGCCAGCACCTCGCCGGCCTGCCGTCCCTCGGGCGGCGGGTCGGCAACACTATTCGTCGCGGCGCAGGTCCGGCGGAATCGGCAGGTCCGGCAGCGGACCGGGGCGCTTGCCCTTGCCGGAGCGGAACTGCCTGAGCTGGTACACATAGGCCAGCACCTGGGCCACGGCCAAGTACAGGCCGGCGGGGATCTCCTGATCCACTTCGGTGGAGTAGTACACGGCCCGCGCCAGGGCGGGCGACTCCAGCAGCGTGATGCTGTTCTCCTGGGCGATCTCGCGGATCTTCAGCGCCAGGAAATCGCCGCCCTTGGCCAGCAGCATCGGCGCAGTGCCCTTGGCCGGGTCGTATTTCAGCGCCACGGCGAAGTGGGTCGGGTTGGTGATGACCACGTCGGCGTCGGGCACCTGCTGCATCATCCGCCGCTCGGCCATCTGCCGCTGCAGCTGGCGAATCTTCGACTTGACCTCGGGCTTGCCCTCGCTGTCCTTGTACTCGTCCTTGACCTCCTGCTTGGTCATCTTCAGCTTCTGCTTGCTGTCCCAGAGCTGGAACGGCACGTCCACCGCAGCGATCAGGATCAGCCCGCAGGCCAGCCACAGCAGGCTCCAGCCGGCCACCTGCATGGCGTGCAGGATCGCCGACTCGACCGACTCGTTGGCGATGGCCTGCAGGTCTTCGCGGTCGGAGTTCAGCACCGCCAGGGCCACCAGCAGGATCACCACGAACTTGGCCAGGGCCTTGAGCAGCTCCACCAGCGCCTTGGCGGAGAACATGCGCTTGAGCCCCTCCAGCGGATTCATCCGGCTGAACTTGGGCATCAGCGCTTCGCTGGAGAACAGCCAGCCACCGAGGGCGATCGGGCCGATGATGGAGGCGACCAGCAGCACGGTGAGGAACGGCTGCAGGGCCAGCAACGCCTCCATGCCGGTGGCCAGCAGGTAGCGGGCCATGGCGCCTTCGTCTTGCAGCACCTCGCGCGGCAGGGAGAAGTTGCCACGCATCATTCCCAGCATCGCATGCCCCATCTGGGCGCCGAAAATCAGCAGCGCCGCCGCCCCGGCGAACGTGACCGCGAAGGTGTTGAGCTCCTTGGAACGGGCGATCTGGCCCTTCTTGCGCGCCTCTTCCAGGCGCTTGCTGGTGGGTTCCTCGCTCTTGTCGGCGCCGCTTTCGCTCTCGGCCATGGCGGAGCCTCCTCAGCGAATGCGCGCCAGTTCGCGCAGTTGTAGAAGGGCCTCGCTGGTCAGCGTCTGGAAATGCGCGAGGAAGTCCGAAAGGCCGACCCAGAAGATGAACAGGCCGAGCACCAGGGTCAGCGGAAAGCCGATGGAGAAGATATTGAGCTGCGGCGCGGCGCGGGTCATCACGCCGAAGGACAGGTTGACGATCAGCAAGGCGGTGATCACCGGCAGGGCCAGCAACAGGCCGGCGGCGATCACCCAGCTCAGCTTGCCGGCCAGCGTCCAGTAGTGGTCCGCCATCAGCCCCTCGCCCACCGGCAGGGTAACGAAGCTCTCGGCCAGCACCTCGAACACCACCAGATGGCCGTTCATCGCCAGGAACAGCAGCGTCACCAGCATCAGCAGGAACTGGCCGAGCACCGGCACCGACACGCCGTTGGTCGGGTCGACCATGGAGGCGAAGCCCAGGCCCATCTGCATCGCGATGATCTGCCCGGCGACGATGAACAGGTGGAAGTACAGCTGCAGGACGAAGCCCAGCATCACCCCGATCAGCACCTGCTCGCCGATCAGCAGCATGGCCTGCAGGCTGACCGCGTCGACCTGCGGCATCGGCGGCAGGTTCGGCGCCAGCGCCAGGCAGATGGCCAGGGACAGGTAGAGGCGCACGCGGATCGGCACCAGCTGCGTGCCGATCACCGGCATCACCATCAGCATGGAGGCGATGCGGAACAGCGGGAGCAGGAACTGGCCTACCCAGCCGCCGATCTGCGCGTTGCTCAGCTCGAGCATCAGCCGATCAGCAGCGGAATGTTGTGCACCAGCGTCTGGGTGTACTCCATCAGCTCGCGCACCAGCCAGGGACCGGCCCACATGAGGGTGAGCAGCATCACCAGCAGGCGCGGGATGAAGCTCAGGGTCTGTTCGTTGATCTGCGTGGCCGCCTGGAACATGGCCACCAGCAGGCCCACCAGCAGGCTCGGCAACACCATGAGGCCAACGATCATGGCCGTCAGCCAGAGCGCCTCGCGGAACAGGTCGACGGCGATTTCCGGGGTCATCTGCTCGCCCTCTATAACGTGCCGAAACTGCCGGCCAGTGTACCCATGATCAATGCCCAGCCATCCACCAGCACGAACAGCATGATCTTGAACGGCAGGGAAATGATCAGCGGTGACAGCATCATCATACCCATCGCCATGAGGATGCTCGCCACCACCATGTCGATGATCAGGAACGGGATGAAGATCATGAAGCCTATCTGGAACGCGGTCTTCAGCTCGGAGGTGACGAACGCCGGGATCAGGATCGTGAGCGGCGCCGCCTCCGGGCTGACGATGTCGGTGCGCTTGGACAGGCGCACGAACAGTTCGAGGTCGGACGCGCGGGTCTGCGCCAACATGAAGGCCTTGATCGGCCCCTCGGCCTTGGCGATAGCCTCCTGGGCGGGGAGCTGCTCGTTGAGATAGGGCTGCAGCGCCTCGCGGTTAATCTGGTCGAACACCGGGGCCATGATGAACATGGTCAGGAACAGCGCCAGGCCGATCAGGATCTGGTTCGACGGCGTCTGCTGCAGGCCGAGGGCCTGGCGCAGGATGGAGAAGACGATGATGATCCGGGTGAAGCTGGTCATCAGCATGACGAACGCCGGGATGAAGCTCAGCGCCGTCATGATCAGCAGGATCTGCAGGCTGACCGAATACTCCTGCTGCCCCGCGGCGTCGGTGCTCAGGGTGATGGCCGGGATCGACAGCGGATTGTCGGCGCCGAACGCCAGCGGCGAGGCCACGACCAGCAGCAGGCTCAGCAGAATGCGCCAGGCGCTCATGTGTTGTCCTTATGGTCCTTCTGATCCTTGCCGAGCAGCTCCATCAGCCGCTGGGCGAACTCGGGGGTAGCCGGCTCGCTTTCGCCCGTCTGCACCGGCTCCTTGAGCACGTGCAGCGGCGTGATGCGGCCGGCGCTGATGCCCAGCAGGATCTGCTCGCCGCCGACCTGAACCAGCAGCAGCCGGTCGCGCGGGCCCAGCGCCTGGCTGGCCACCAGCCGGATCGCCTGGCTGCCGCGCGGGCCGATCTGCTGCACGCGGCGCATCACCCAGGCCAGGGCGAAGATCAGGCCGATCACCAGCAGCAGGCCGAGCACCAGCTGCATCAACTGGCCACCCACGTCGCTGCCGGCCATGGGCGTGGTTGCCGCCCGGGATGCCGGCTCGGCGGCCAGCGCCGTCAGCGGGGCCAGCAGGAGGAAGCTGCAGAGTCGGCGCATCATGGCCTCAGCGCAGCTTCTTGATGCGTTCGCTGGGGCTGATCACATCGGTCAGGCGGATGCCGAACTTCTCGTTGACCACCACCACTTCGCCATGGGCGATCAGGGTGCCGTTGACCAGCACGTCCAGTGGCTCGCCGGCCAGCCGATCCAGTTCCACCACCGAGCCCTGGTTGAGCTGCAGCAGGTTGCGGATGGAGATTTCCGTGCTGCCCACTTCCATGGAGATGGACACAGGGATATCGAGGATCACGTCCAGATTCGGACCTTCCAGGGCCACCGGGCCGTTGCCCGGCTTGGGCGACGCACCGAACTCCTCCATCGCCATGCGCGGCGCGGCTGGAGCCGCGGCGCCACCACCCTGGCTCATCAGCGCGTCGATGTCCGCCTGTCCGGCGTCATCGCCGGCCTCGGCGAGGGCTGCGGCCCACTCGTCGGCCAGGGCCTGCTCCTCGGGGCTGGTGCCTTCGTTTTCGTCTGCCATCGCTCTACCTCGGCTGGCTATCCATCTGGTCTATGGGAAGCACACGCGCCTCAGCGCATGCGCTCCACGGGTTCGAGAACCTGCAGGGCCAGGTTGCCCTTGTGGGCGCCCAGCTTGACCTTGAAGGCCGGCACGCCGTTGGCGCGCATGATCATCTGTTCGGGCAGCTCCACCGGGATCACGTCGCCGGGCTGCATGTGCAGAATGTCGCGCAGCTTCAGCTGGCGATGGGCCAGGGTGGCGCCCAGCGGCACGTTGACGTCGAGGATGTCCTCGCGCAGGGCCTTGATCCAGCGCTCGTCCTGGTCGTCCACGTCGGACTGGAAGCCGGCGTCGAGCATCTCGCGGATCGGCTCGATCATCGAATAGGGCATGGTGATGTGCAGGTCGCCGCCGCCGCCGTCCAGCTCGATGTGGAAGGTGGATACCACCACCACCTCGCTGGGGCTGACGATGTTGGCCAGCGCCGGGTTCACCTCGGAGTTGATGTACTCGAAGTTGACGTCCAGCACCGCATGCCAGGCCTCGCGGAGATCGACGAAGGCCTGGTCGATCACCATCCGCACCACCCGCAGCTCGGTCGGGGTGAACTCGCGGCCCTCGATCTTGGCATGGCGGCCGTCGCCGCCGAAGAAGTTGTCCACCAGCTTGAACACCAGCTTGGCGTCCAGGATGAACAGCGCGGTGCCGCGCAGCGGCTTCATCTTCACCAGGTTGAGGCTGGTCGGCACGTAGAGCGAATGCACGTATTCGCCGAACTTCATCACCTGCACGCCACCCACGGCCACGTCGGCGGAGCGGCGCAGCAGGTTGAACATGCTGATGCGGGTGTAGCGGGCGAAGCGCTCGTTGATCATCTCCAGGGTCGGCATGCGCCCGCGGACGATGCGGTCCTGGCTGGTCAGGTCGTAGCTGCGGACGCTGCCGGGCTCGGCATCGCTCTCGGTCTCGACCAGGCCATCGTCGACGCCGTGCAGCAGCGCGTCGATCTCGTCCTGTGACAGCAGATCCTGTACGGCCATGAAGAACGCTCCCGCTATTGCAGCACGATGTTGGTGAACAGTACCTGTTCGACCACGGTTTTACCGGTTTCCTTCTGCGCCAGTTCCTGCACCACCGCGGTGGCCTGGTTGCGCAGCATTTCCTTGCCGACCGGAGTCATCAGCGTGCCGAAGTCCTGGCCGGAGAACAGCATCACCAGGCGGTTGCGGATCAGCGGCATGTGTACCTTGAGGGCGTCCAGCTCGGCCTGGTTGCGCGCCATCAGCGCCACGCTGACCTGCATGTAGCGCTGCCGGCCCTGGTGCTTGTAGTTGGCGATGAAGGCCGGCGCGATGCTCTCGTACAGCGCCGGCTGGCGCACGACCGGCGCGCTGGCGCTGCTCTCCTCGGCGGCCGGCTTGTCGTCCTTCTTGTCCTTGCTGAGCAGAAACCAGGTGGCCCCCACGGACAGACCGATGGCCAGCAGCAGCGCGACCACGATCAGGATGATGAGTTTGAGCTTGCCCTTGCCACCGGCCTTTTCGCCGCCATCGGCGGCCGGAGGCTGGGGTGCTGGTTTCTTTGCCATGCCAGAAATCCGTCACTCTTGAGTGTTTTGTCCCTGTTCAAGGGCTTAGGAGCAAGTGTTATGCCACCTTGTAAACAAGATAGCCGGTCCTGCCCCGCCCGACACAGGCAGCCGATATACCAAGGCGACGACCACCTGTCACCCGAAAACGACTGCGCCCGGTGGATTATCGCCACCGGGCGCAGGGTCTGGCAGGACTGCGAAGCGAGTGTCAGGCGTAGTAGTCCACCAGCCCGAGCGGCGCGGCGGCCGATTGCCCACCGCGGATCTCGCTTACGCCGGTCAGCACCTCATCGCCACCGGCATCGCCCAGGCCACGGCCCGCGGAGCGCCGCTGCCCTTCCTCGCCACCGCCGTGGGAGCCACGGGCCAGGGACTGGTCGGAGACATTCACGTCGAGCTGGTTCATGCCCTGCTGGGAGAACAGCTCGCGCAGACGGTGGGCCTGGCCTTCCAGCTGGTCACGCACGTTGGCGTTGGCGCTGACGAAGGTGACCTGGGCCGCCTGGTCCTTGTTCAGCTCGATGCGTACTTCCAGGCGCCCCAGCTCGGCCGGGTCGAGCTGGATCTCGGCGGACTTGAGGTTCTGGCTGGACAGCCACATCACCTTGTCCACCACCGCCTCGCTCATGCCCGCGTGGTTCATCTGCAGCGGCTGCCCCGGCACCAGCGGCAGGCGCTGCTGAACGTTGGTCTGCTGGTTGATGGCCTGGCTCAACGCGCTGAGCCGGCTGGCGAAGTTCTCGGCGCGGACCTCGGCTTGGCCCTCGCGCAGATTCGGCAGCGGCTTGTCCGTGCCCTCGCCGAACAGATCGGCCTCCAGGCCTTCCGACGGGGTTTCCTCGCTGGGCATGGCGTCACCGGAAAGAGCGGCCAGGGCATTGGCGAAGCCCTGGCCGGGGCTGGCCGACCGTTCCGCCGCCACCGCACCCGGGCTCAGTTGCTGCTGGGCCGCGGCGTGGCCCTGCGCGCCGATCTCCAGGGCGAGCTTGACCCCGGGCAGGCTGTTGAGCATGTCCAGTTCGGGATCGTGATTCGCCTCGGTCAAAGCCGCCGGCGCCGCGCTGACGACCACGGGGACCTGCTGCAGCAGCGGATCGACCTCCTCGACCGGCGCCTCGACCTCTATGCCCAGCGCGGGGTCTTCGGTCTCGGCCGCCGGCAGTTGCCCGGTCATGCCCATCAGCAGCAGCGGATCGATGACGTCCTCGCCGCTCTCGACCACCTCTTCCTCCGGCAAGGCATTGCCGCTTTCGGCAACCGCCGGCTGCCCGGCGGCAGCCTCGGCCTTCGGCTCGCCGGCCGGCTTGGAGTCGGCCGAGCGCTGCTCGGCTGCCTTGGCGGCGGCCTCCTTGCGCTCCGCCACCTTGGCCTGGCGCTCCCGGGCGTAAACGTCGGCGAAGCTGGAAGCGTCTTTGTTCCTGGGTTCCGGGCCGGTGGCGGGCGTCTTCGCGGCGGCTGCCTTCGGCCGCACCTCGGGCGCGGACTGCAGGAGGAAATCGGGTGCAACGGACATGGATACTCTCCGTTAGGGATGGATCGTATCGGGGAGAGAGCAAGGGCCGGGCCAACTTTGCCCGGGCGCCGGGCAATCGGATGAAACTTCGTCCGGGCAAGGAAGGCAGGAAGTCCCGTCATTCCCGCAAGGCGGGAATCCATGTGCGGGTCGAGATACCGCGTACCTGGGCCCCCACCTTCGCGGGGACGACGGGCGTAGAGGTCCGTACAGCCGCAGCTCCACTCGATAACCCTAGTGAAGGCCTTCTACACACAGAGGGTAGAAACCCCCGTCATTCCCGCGAAGGCGGGAATCCATGTTCGGGCCGAGACACCGCGTACCTGGGTCCCCGCCTTCGCGGGGACGACGGGCGTCGAGGTACGTACAGCCGCAGCTCCACTCGATAACCCTGGTGAAGGCCTTCTACACACAGAAGGTAGAAACCCCGTCATTCCCGCGCAGGCGGGAATCCATGTGCGGGTCGAAACACTGCGTCCCTGAGTCCCCGCCTTCGCGGGGACGACGGCGTATATCCACCCGATGCGCTGTCTCCAACTCCGCTCAGCGATACCGTTGGCGCTCGGACTTCAGCAGGATGCGGACGATGGCGAATTCGCGGCCGATCTGCTCGACCAAGTCCGGCACCTCGTCAAGGCGCTCGCGCCGGGCGGCTTCTTCCAGCTGCTTGCACAGCCCGGCCAGCAACGGCGCGCCCATGTTGCTGCAACTGCCCTTGAAGCTGTGGGCGGCCAGGCGCAGGGCCTGGGCATCTTCCCCGGCCAGGGCCTCGTGGATGTGCCGCTGGCGTTCCTCCGAATCGGCCAGGAAGGTGTCCAGCAGCACGGGGTACTCCTCCCCCATGACGTCCAGAAGGGACGCCAGCACGCTCTGATCGAGATGGGAATCGGACACCTGCTCACTCCTTGGCCGGGAAGCGGCGATTATGCCTGAGCCGTCCAGCGAAACTCCACGACGGCGCCGCAGCCATCCGCCGCCCAGTCGCAACGATCGGCGAGTTGGCGCACCAGGCGCATGCCGCGGCCGCTGAGGCTGACGCAATCGTCCTGCCGGGCCAGCACGCCGGCCACGTCGAACCCCTTGCCGCTGTCCTGCACGCGGATGCGCAGGCAACCGCCGCCCTCCTCCGGCAACAGCTCCAGCTCGAATTTCACGAATCCGTCCTGCAACGTCTGCAGGCGCTGGCCGCGCTCGGAGTAGTAGCGGGCGAAGCCCTGGGCGTCGGACTTCAGGGTGGAGTCCAGCCCCAGCACACCGTGCTCCAGGGCATTGGAATACAGTTCGGCCATCACCGCGTACAGCGCGCCGCCCCTGGCCCGCAGGCCACGCACTTCCATCAGCAGTTGCAGCAGGAACGGCAGGGGATTGAAGCGTTTGAGCGCCTCGGCGCGGAACTCGAAGGAGACCGACCAGTCCAGAGCGCTGCTCTGGCCGCTGTCGGAGAAGGACAGCGGCGGCCGGCTCAGCGCGCCGTCTTCGACCATGCTCAGCTCGATCATGCTGACGTCGTCCTGAGCCTCGCCCCGGAAGGCGGCCAGGGCCGCCTGGATATTCTCGAACAGGCACTCCGGCGAGCGCTCGGCGGCGAACACCTGCAGCAACCGATCCTCGCCGAACAGCTGCCCGCTGGCATCGCGGGTCTCTAGCACGCCGTCCGAGAGCAGGAAGATGCGATCCCCCGGCTGCAGCGGATGCACCTCGTAGACATCGTTGAACGCGGCCGGCTCGAGCACGCCCAGCGGCAGATGGCGCGACACCAGCGGCACCCGTTCGCCGCTGGCGACGTGCAACAGGTGACCGTCCGGCAGGCCGCCGTTCCACACCTCCACCACCCGGCGCTGGAAGCTGAGGTTGAGCATGGTGGCGCAGCAGAACACGCCCACCGGCAGGATGCGTTTCAGCTTGGCGTTCATCTCGCGCAGGATTTCCGCCATGGAGAAACCCTTGGCGGTCATGCCGTAGAAGACCTCCGCCAGCGGCATGGCGCCGATGGCCGCCGGCAGGCCGTGGCCGGTGAAGTCGCCGAGCAGCACGTGCATGCCACCGGACGGCTTGAAGGCGGCCAGCAGCAGGTCGCCGTTGAATAGGGCGAAGGGCGACTGCAGGTAGCGGATGTTGGGCGCGCTGAGGCAGCCTGAGTGCGCCACCTTGTCGAACACCGCCTTGGCCACGCGCTGTTCGGTGAGCAGATGCTCGTTGTGCTTGGCGATCAGGTCGCGCTGCTTCAGCACCGTCTGCTGCAGGCGGCGCAGCCGGTCCATGGCGCGGATCTTGGCTTCCAGGATGATCGGGTTGTAGGGCTTGGCCAGGAAGTCGTCGCCGACCTCCAGGCAGCGCACCAGCGCCTCGTTCTCGGTCAGCGAAGTGAGGAAGATGACCGGCACCAGCGCCTCGCCGGCCGCCTGCTTGATCCGCCAGGCTGCCTCGAAGCCATCCATCACCGGCATCAGGGCGTCCATCAGCACCAGCTGCGGATGCTCCTGCTCGAACAGGGCGACGGCCTCCAGGCCATTGCCCGCGGTCAGTACCCGGTGCCCCTGGCGGCTGACGATGGTGGACAGCAGCATGCGGTCCGCCGCGCTGTCCTCGGCAATCAGGATGGACAGGCGGCTGGACATGGATTCAACCGATCTGGAACAGCTGTTCGAAGTTGGAAATGGAGAGGATCTTGCGCACGTCGGGGTTGCAGTTGATCAGGCTGATGCGCGCATGGTCGCCACCGGCGTGGTCACGCAGCAGCAGGAGCATGCCGAGCGCCGAGCTGTCCAGGTAGGTAGCGCCCTTGAGATCCACCACGTAGCGCTTGGGAGTGAGGTTGACCCGCTCGTAGGCATCGCGGAATTCCTGGTGCGCGGAGAAATCGAAACGTCCCTGGATATGAATGGTCAGCTCCTGTCCGTCGCCCGAGGGTAGCGCGGTGATGGCCATGTAGCACTCCTTTGTAGATGCTTGGGCAGAGACAAGATGTAGCACCCGCCGCTGACGGCGGCAACCGGGATCACGGTTGATCGCGCTGCGGTAGGCGCTGCGACAGCTCGTCGAGCAGCTTCTGCTCGCGCCTGTCCTCGGCGGCGCGGGCCTCGTCGACGTAGCGCTGGACCAGCTTGCGCAGCCCCTCCACCCGCGCGTAGCGCTGCTGCCAGAGCTCCCGCGCCTTGTCGAGGTTGTGCCGGTGCCAGGCGATGCTCTGCAGCTGCTGGCCGATGGCCGTTTCGAGTTGGCTGAGGAAGCGTTGGTAGTTCATCAGCCATTGCCCGGACACGCCCTGCCGGCCTTCGCTGATCCATTGCTGCTGGTAGTCGGCGCGATAGCGTTCCAGCTCGCCCAGCTGAGCCTCGGCCCTGGCCAGCAACCCCTGCATGTGGGCCATCTGCCGCGCCGCCTCGCGCTCTTCCCGCTCGGCCATCTCGACCACGGGCGCCAGGCGCGCGGCGCGGCTGTTGGCCATCTATCAGGCCTGCGCCTGCGGATTGAAGACCAGCGCCAGCTGGTTGACGCTCTCGGCCATGGACACGCTCTCGCCCAGGCTCTGGCGCAGGTAGCGGGCCATCGCCGGCTGCCGCGCGATGGCCAGGTCGGTGTCGGCATCGCCGCCGGCCACGTACGCGCCGACGCTGATCAGGTCGCGGCTCTGCTGGTAGCGCGACCACAGCTGCTTGAAGCGCTGGGCCTGCTTGAGGTGCTCGGGGCTGACCACCTGGGGCATGACCCGGCTGATCGAGGCTTCGATGTCGATGGCCGGGTAGTGCCCTTCCTCGGCCAGCCGGCGCGACAGCACGAAGTGGCCGTCGAGCACGCCGCGGGCGGCGTCGGCGATCGGGTCCTGCTGGTCGTCGCCTTCGGACAGCACGGTGTAGAAGGCGGTGATCGAGCCGCCGCCCGCCTCCGCGTTGCCGGCGCGCTCCACCAGCTTGGGCAGCCGGGCGAACACCGACGGCGGGTAACCCTTGGTCGCCGGCGGCTCGCCGATGGCCAGGGCGATCTCGCGCTGGGCCTGGGCGTAGCGGGTCAGCGAATCCATCAGCAGCAGGACGTTCTTGCCCTTGTCGCGGAAGTATTCGGCGATGCGCGTGCAGTACTGGGCGGCGCGCAGGCGCATCAGCGGCGCGTCGTCCGCCGGCGAGGCGACCACCACGGAGCGCTTGATGCCCTCCTCGCCGAGGATTTCGTCGATGAACTCCTTCACCTCGCGGCCCCGTTCGCCGATCAGACCGACCACGATGATCTCGGCCTCGGTGAAGCGGGTCATCATGCCCAGCAGCACCGACTTGCCCACGCCGGTGCCGGCGAACAGGCCGAGGCGCTGGCCACGGCCGACGGTGAG
Source organism: Pseudomonas paralcaligenes (assembly GCF_019655855.1). GTDB lineage: Bacteria > Pseudomonadota > Gammaproteobacteria > Pseudomonadales > Pseudomonadaceae > Aquipseudomonas > Aquipseudomonas paralcaligenes. Next base: position 289,420 of record NZ_BPFX01000007.1, read on the forward strand.
CAGGCCGTTGATCGAGCGGATGCCGACGTCCAGCGGCTCGCTGATGGGGTGGCGGTTGAGCGGGTTGATGGCCGGGCCGTCCATCGGCACCCAGTCCTCGGCCTTCATCCCACCCTTGCCGTCCAGCGCGCGGCCGGCGCCGTCCAGCACCCGGCCGAGCATGGACATGCCCATCGGCAGGCGGCCGGTGTCCGGCAGCGGCACCACCCTTGCGCCGGGGGCGATGCCGGCCAGGCTACCGACCGGCATCAGGTAGATCTTGCCGGTGGAGAAGCCCATCACCTCGGCCTCGACCTGCACGGGGTGATAGCTGTCGTCGTTGATCACCAGGCAGCGGCTGCCGAGCGCGGCGCGCAGGCCCTCGGCCTCCAGGGTCAGGCCGACCATGCGCAGCAGGCGGCCCTCCACCACCGGCTGGGTCGGCAGCTCGATGGCGTCGGCGTAGCCGGCCATGCGCCTGGCGAAGCTGGTGCGCTCAAGGCGCATCGGGCGTCTCCGGATCGACCCGGATGTCGGGCTCCGGCGGATTGGAGACTTGCGCCCGCTGCTGCTCGAACAGTTGCTTGAGGGCCTGGGCCATGCGCGTCTCGACGCTGGCGTCGATGCGCGTGTGCTCGGTTTCCACGCGGCAGCCGCCGGGCTGCAGGGATTCGTCCTCGAGGATGCGCCAGCTCTCCTCGTGACGCTCGCGCAGCGCCTTGACCAGCTCGAAATCCTGCGGGTTGATATGGATGCGCACGTTGCTGGCGCCCATCGGCAGCAGCTTCAGCGCCTCGCGCAGCACGTTGCGGATCTGGCTGGAATCGGTGACCAGTTCGCGCTGAATCACCTGGCGGGCCATCTGGCTGACCAGGCTGACGAGCGCCTTCTCCAGTTCCTGATCCTGGTTGGCGATGGGCTCCAGCAGATGCCCCATGACCTGTTCGAGCTGGGCGACCTTGCCGGCCAGGGCGGCATCCGCCTCCTGCCTGGCCTTGAGCTGGCCGGCATGGAAGCCGTCCTTCTCGCCGGTGGCGAAGCCTTCGTTGTAGGCGTCCTGGCGGATCGCCTCGACCTCGTCGAGCGTCAGCGGCTTGACGTCCTCGACCGCCACCTCCTCCACCTGGGCCTGCTCCGGCTCCTCGACCGGCGGCGCGGCCGGCTCGGGTTCCGGCTCGGCAGGCGCTTCGACCTCGGGGTCGAAGCTGGGCAGCGCCCAGCGATCGAACCCCGCCACATCCTTGGCGCGAATCAGCTCGCTGTGGGCATCCTTGGCCATCGCTTAGATCATCGCCTCGCCGCCGGCACCGCCGAGGACGATCTCGCCGGACTCGGCCATGCGCCGGGCGATGGTGAGGATTTCCTTCTGCGCCGTCTCCACTTCGCTGACGCGCACCGGGCCCCTGGCCTCCAGGTCGTCGCGCAGCAGCTCGGCGGCGCGCTTGGACATGTTCTTGAACACCTTCTCCTTGATGCCGTCGTCGGCGCCCTTGAGGGCCAGCACCAGCACGTCCGAGGACACTTCGCGCAGCAGCGCCTGGATGCCACGGTCGTCGACGTCGGCCAGGTTGTCGAAGACGAACATGAGGTCCTCGATCTGGCTGGACAGGTCCTCGTCTACCTCGCGGATGGAGTCCATCAGCTGGCCCTCCACCGAGCTATCGAGGAAGTTCATGATGTCGGCCGCGCGCTTCACGCCGCCCAGGCTGGCACGAGTGGTGTTGGCGCTGCCGGAGAACTGCTTCTCGAGGATCTGGTTGAGTTCCTTGAGCGCCGCCGGTTGCACGGTGTTCAACGAAGACACGCGCAGGATGATGTCCAGGCGCACCTTGTGATCGAAATGGCTGAGCACCTCGCCGGCCTGGTCCGGGTCGAGGTAGGCGACCACGATGGCCTGGATCTGCGGGTGTTCGTAGCGGATCACATCGGCCACCGCGCGTGGCTCCATCCACTTCAGGCTGTCCAGGCCACTGGTGCTGCCGCCGAGCAGGATGCGGTCGATCAGGTTGCCGGCCTTGTCCTCGCCCAGCGCCGCGGTGAGCATCTTGCGGATATAGGCATCGGAGCCGACGCCCAGGCTGGTCTGGTCGCCGACGATCTCGACGAACTCGCCCATCACCTGTTCGACCTGCTCGCGCTGCACGTTGCGCATGCCGGCCATGGCCACGCCGACGCGCTGCACTTCCTTCGGCCCGAGGTGGCGCAGCACCTGCGCCGCGTCCGTCTCGCCGAGGGACAGCAGGAGAATGGCGGCCTTGTCGACCTTGTTCAGCTTGACGGCGGTGCGATTGTCACTCATCGGCGTTGATCCAGTCTTTGACTACCTGGGCCACGCGGCCCGGATCTTCCGCCACCAGACTCTTGATGGCGTTCAGTTGTGCATCATACCCCTCGGAGGGGCTGGGCAGCAGGATGCTCTGCGGTCCGCCCAGGCTCACACGGTCGGACGACAGCTCGCCCTCCAGGCCACCCATGTCGCCCAGTTCCACGTCGCCCTCGGCGTCTTCGCCCTGGCGCGACGGGTTGGCGATGTTCTTCATCACCGGGCGCAGCACGAACCATACAAGGGTAAAGATCAGCAATGCCGGCAAGAGTTGCTTGAGGCCGCTCATCGCCATCAGGAACAGCTCGGACTGGTACCAGGGCAGCTCGACCACCTCGCCCAGCTCGCTGCTGAACGGCGCGTTGATCACGCTGACGCTATCGCCGCGGCTGGCGTCGAAGCCCACCGAATCCTGCACCAGGCGGGTGAAGCGGGCCAGGTCCTCGGCGCCCCAGGGGCTGCGGGTGACCTCGCCGTTGGCGGCGACGGTGATCTTGTCGTCCAGCACCACGGCGACCGACAGGCGCTTGAGACGGCCCTGCTGCTGCTTGGTGTAGCTGATCGAACGGTCCAGCTCGAAGTTGCGGGTGGACTGCTCGCGCTTGTCGGCCGGATATGGCGCCAGCATCGGCTGGCCGGTGGCCGGGTCCGTGATCTGCTGGCCGTTGGCGTCGACCAGCGGCTGACCCGCGGCGATCGGGCCGGCCGGAGCGGCCTGGCCGGTGGCCTGCTCGGGGGCGCTGGCGGCGCCCGGCGGCTGGTTGCTCAGCGCGCCCGGCACGCCCTGCGGCGGCAGGCTGCTGGTGCGTTGCTCGTTGACCTGCTGCTCGCTGCGCAGGGCCGGCTGGTCCGGGTTGAACGACTCGGAGGTCGATTCGACCGCGCTGAAGTCCACGTCGGCGGAGACCTCGGCCTTGTAGCGGCCGTTACCCAACACCGGCTGCAGGATGTTGTGCACGCGCTGGGTGAACAGGGTCTCCATGCGCCGGGTGTAGTCGAACTGCTTGCCGGCCATGGTCAGTTCGGAAAGCTCCTGCTGGTCGGACAGCAGGTTGCCCTTCTGGTCGACCACGGTGACCTGCGACTTGGTCAGCTCCGGCACCGAGGTGGCCACCAGGTTGACGATGGCCATCACCTGGCTCGGCTCCAGGGAGCGGCCCGGGTACAGCTCCACCAGCACCGAGGCGGTGGGCTTGCGCTCGTCGCGGACGAACACCGAACTCTTCGGAATCGCCAGGTGCACGCGGGCGCCCTTGACGTTGTTCAGGCTGGAGATGGTGCGCGCCAGCTCACCTTCGAGGCCGCGGCGGTAGCGGGTGGCCTCCATGAACTGGCTGGTGCCCAGGCTCTGCTCCTTGTCGAGGATCTCGAAGCCCACGTTGTTGTCGCTCGGCGCGACGCCGGCGGCGGCCAGGCGCAGGCGGGCGCGGCCCAGGTCCTCCGACTTGACCAGCAGCGCGCCGGAGTTCGGCTCGACGGTATAGGCGATGTCGGCGGCGTTGAGCACTTCCATCACCTGGTTGCTGTCCATCCCCGCCAGGCTGCCCAGCAGCGGCTTGTAGTCCGGCTGCTGCGACCACAGGACCACGGCGAAACCGATCGCCACGCTGGCGGCCAGGCCGACCAGCAGGCCGATCTGGCGCAGCATGGACATCTCGGAGAGATTTTCCAGGAAGGTCAGCCCGAACAGCGGCTTCTTCGGCTCGTCGGCGCCGGTGGTGGCGGGTACGTTTGCAGCGACTGCTTCAGCCATGTCTCAAATCCGCCCTGTTAAACCGGCATCTGCATGATGTCTTGGTAGGCCTGAACCAGCTTGTTGCGCACCTGGGTCATGGCCTGGAAGGAAACGCTGGCCTTCTGCGAGGCGATCATCACATCGGTGATGTCGACGCCGCCCTGCCCCATCTCGAAGGCGGAGGCCAGCTGGCCGGAGATCTGCTGGGTCTCGTTCACCTTGCTCACCGCCTGGCCGAGCATGTCCGCGAAACTCGGCGCACCCGGCTCCGGCGCGCTGACGACGGCCGGCTTCTGCTTGGCCATGGCTTCCATCTGCATGGAGCGCATTTCCAACATCAGGCGATTGAATTCGACACCCTGGCTCATGACCTTTTCCTCCAGCGACCGCAGCTTTTTTGACGCTACGCGGTCTTTGCAGGGGTATGTGCAAACAGGGTGCCAAAAAGAAAGTCATGTCCCATGACCAGTCGCTGCCACGACTCTGCTTCCGTGGGAGCGGCCTTGGCCGAGAGGCTTTTCGTCAGACTTTATTCGCGGCCAAGGCCGCTCCCACAGGGTGTGCAATCACTCACGGGAACACAGCCCAAAGAAAGACCCGCGCGAGGCGGGCCAAGAGAGGGATCGATGTCATGAGGCCGTCGAGCGGCCGCATGCGCTTTGGCAGGAGCGAGCCCGGCTCGTGAATCCGCGCCGGCTCAGCTGGCGTAGAGGTAGGCCTCCACGTCCATGCCCGCGTCACGCATCTGGGCCAACTTGTAGCGCAGGGTCCGCGGGCTGATGCCCAGCCGCTCGGCGGCCTCCTTGCGACGGCCGCGCTCGGCGCGCAGGGTGTCGATGATCAGCTGGAATTCGCGGCGGCGCAGGTCTTCGCCCAAGGCGCTCGCGCCTTCCGCGACCGGCTCCTCGATGGGCAGCGGATTGCTGGCGACCAGGGTGACGGTCGGCGCTGCCATGGGCGCCATGCCGATCGGCGCGGTCAGGCACAGGTCCTGGGGCTGGATCAGCCCGCCCTGCTGCAGGATCAGCGCCCGCTGGATCGCGTTGTCCAACTCGCGCACGTTGCCCGGCCAGGTATGGGCGACCAGCGCCGCGCGGGCCTGGGGCGAGAGCTGGACGGCAGCGTGGTTCATTTTTTTGACGTGCTTGGCCAGCAGGCGCTCGGCCAACGGCAGAATGTCGGCGGGCCGCTCGCGCAGGGCACGCCAGGCCAGCGGGAAGACCGACAGGCGATAGTAGAGGTCCTCGCGGAAACGCCCGGCCGCCACTTCGCCGGCCAGGTCGCGATTGGTGGTGGCCAGCACGCGGATGTCCAGGCTGATCGGCTTGCGCGCGCCAACCCGCTCCACCTCGCGCTCCTGCAGCACGCGCAGGAGCTTGGCCTGCAGGCCCAGCGGCATCTCGGAAATCTCGTCGAGCAGGAGGGTGCCGCCATCGGCCAGCTCGAACTTGCCCGGTTGCGCGGCGATGGCGCCGGTGAAGGCGCCCTTCTCGTGGCCGAACAGGGTCGCCTCAAGCATGTTGTCCGGGATCGCCGCGCAGTTGATGGCGATGAACGGGCCGTTGCCGCGATTCGACTGCTGGTGGATGTAGCGTGCCAGCACTTCCTTGCCGGTGCCGGACTCGCCGGAGATCAGCACGGTGGAATCGCTTTTCGCCACTCTCGCCGCCAACTCCAGCAACTGCCGGCTGGCCGGCTCGCAGGCCACCGGGCCATCGCCCTCACCGACGCTCGGGCGACCGAGGGCATGACGGCCCACCAGCTCCAGCAGGGTGCGTGGTTCGAACGGCTTGACCAGGTAGTCGGCGGCCCCCTGGCGAATGGCGTCCACGGCCCGCTCCACGGCGCCGTAGGCGGTCATCAGCAACACCGGCAACTGCGGGTAGCGCGTGCGGATCAGGCCCAGCAGCTGATGGCCGTCCATGCCGGGCATGTTGACGTCGCTGATCACCAGGCCGAAAGCCTCCTGGCCCAGCGCCTCGACGGCATCCTCCGCGCACTCCACGGCGCGGAAGTCGTGGCCACCGAGCAGCAGGGTGTCGGCAAGGGCCTCGCGCAGCGAACGGTCGTCTTCGACCAGCAGAACCTTGGCGGTCATGGCTTACTCCTGAATATCCGGTTGCGCCGCGCCGAGCAGCGGCATGACGAGGGTGGCGCAGGTGCCGCGGCCGATGCGGGAGCGCAGCCGCAGCTCGCCCTGGTGGGCACGCACCACGGCCTGGACCACCGCCAGGCCAAGGCCGGTGCCGGTGGTCTTGGTGGTGAAGAAGGGTTCGCCCAGGCGCGCCAGGGTGGCCTTGTCGATGCCCGGCCCGTTGTCGCTCACGCACAGGCGCAGGCTGTTGCCACGGGCATGCAGGTGAATCTTCAGGCAGGTCTCGCGGCCGCCGGCCTGGATGGCGTTCTCGATCAGGTTGAGCACGGCGCCGACCAGGGTGTCGCGATTGCACAGCAGCTCGCCCAGGCGGGCGTCACACTGCCAGCGCACGTTCATATCCAGCAGGTGGGGCTCCGCGGAACGACGCAAAGCGTCGAAGAAAGCACCGGGCGCGATGCGGTCGGGCAAGGGCAGCTCGCCACGGGCGAACACCAGCATGTCGCGCACCTGGTGCTCCAGCTCGTGCAGGCGCTCCTTGAGTCGTCCGGCGAAGCGCTGCTGCTGCTCGAAGGGCAGGTCCTGCTCGGAAAGATGGCTGGCATAGAGCAGCGCCGCCGACAGCGGGGTACGGATCTGATGGGCCAGCGAGGCGACCATGCGTCCCAGCGAGGACAGGCGCTCGTGGCGGGCGAGCTGATCCTGCAGACGACGGGTTTCCGTCAGGTCGGCCAGCAGCACCAGTTGCCCCGGCTCGCCCTGCAGAGAGCGCGTGGCGATGGACAGGCGGCGCCCGTCCTTGAGGGAAATCTCATGGCCGTCGTCCTCGCGCGGCGCGAAGTTGCGCGCGATGACCTCGCGCCAGAGCATGCCGACCAGGGGCTTGCCGAGCAGGCTGCGCGCCACCGGGTTGGCTTCGCGCACCACGCCCTGGCCGTCGATCACGATCACCCCGCCCGGCAGCAGGTCCAGCAGGCTCTGCAGACGCAGCGCCAGGCGCTCCTTCTCCGCCAGCTCCTGCATGCGCTGGGCGCTGACCAGGGCGAGCTGGCCCTTGAGTTCGCTGACCCGCGCCTCAAGCATGCTGTAGGAGCTGCTCAGCTGCGACGACATCTGGTTGAACAGCGCGAAGGTCTGCTCCAGGTCGGCTCGGCTGGCCGGCTCGGCGGCTGGGGTATCGGCTGCGGGGGCGACGGATAGGGGGACGGCTCGGCTCATGTTCATCTCTCGCTTGGCGAACCGTCAGCAGACGGTCACTCGGAGAGAGTCATAGCAATAGCCATGCCTAAAAATTTATTCTTTATTTTCAATGACTTGAAAAATAAAGCCGGAGCTTGCGTCAAAGCTCCGGCTTGGCGGGCCTGAAATCCGGCGACCTCAGTCCTCGTCGCCGCCCTCGTCGTCGCGGCGGCTCATGCCGTACTTGCGCATCTTCTCCACCAGGGTGGTACGGCGGATACGCAGGCGTTCGGCGGCGCGGGCCACGACCCCCCCGGCATCGTCCAGGGCCTGCTGGATCAGCCCCTGCTCCAGGTTGCCGAGGTAGTCCTTCAGGTCCAGCCCTTCCGGCGGCAGCATGGCGGTATTGGAGATGACCGGCATGCCAGCGTTCATCGCCGCTCGCTCGTCCAGCTCCTCGCGGAGGCTGATCGCCAGTTGCTCGTCCTCGTCGTCGACGTGGCGGAATTTCTTCGGCAGCTCGCCGACCCCGATCACCCCGTAGGGATGCATGATCGCCATGCGCTCGACCAGGTTGGCCAGCTCGCGCACGTTGCCCGGCCAGTCGTGGCGGCACAGCGACATGATGGCGGCCGAGTTGAAGCGGATGGAACCGCGCTTCTCGAACTCCATGCGCGAGATCAGTTCGTTCATCAGCAGCGGGATGTCCTCGACCCTCTCGCGCAGCGGCGCCATCTCGATGGGGAAGACGTTGAGGCGGTAGTAGAGATCCTCGCGGAAGGTGCCTTCCTCGATCATCTTCTCCAGGTTCTTGTGGGTCGCGGCGATGATGCGCACGTCCACCGACTGGGTCTTGTTGCTGCCGACACGCTCGAAGGTGCGCTCCTGCAGCACGCGCAGCAGCTTGACCTGCATCGGCAGCGGCATGTCGCCGATCTCGTCGAGGAACAGAGTGCCGCCGTTGGCCAGCTCAAAACGCCCGGCGCGGCTGGTGATGGCGCCGGTGAAGGCGCCCTTCTCGTGGCCGAACAGCTCGCTCTCCAGCAGCTCCGCCGGAATCGCGCCGCAGTTGACCGGCACGAACGGCTCGTCGCGGCGCTTGGAATGGTAATGGAGGTTGCGCGCCACCACTTCCTTGCCGGTGCCGGACTCGCCGAGGATCAGCACGCTGGCCTCGGTATCGGCCACCTGCTGCATCATCTGTCGCACCTGCTGGATCGCGCGGCTGGTGCCAACCAGGCTGCGGAACAGGTTAGGCTCGCGCTGGCGGCCGCGCTCCCGCGCCTGGTCGTACATCTCGCGGTAGACCTGGGCGCGGTGCAGGGAATCGAGCAGCTTGTTGTAGCTGGGTGGCATCTCCAGGCTGGCGAGAACCCGGCGGCGCAGGTCCTCCGACCAGTCGGCGGGAACCGGCTCGCCGATCAGCAGCAGCGGCAGGTTCTCGTCCCAGGCCGCGATCTGCTTGAGCAGCTCAAGCGCCCCGCCCTTGACGGAGACATCGCCCAGCAGCACGTTCAGCACCTCGCGGCTGGATTCGAGCTTGCCGACGGTTTCGCGCCAGTCGCCGCTGCCGCAGGCCAGGTGCTCTTCGCCCAGGAAGCCGAGGATGACCGCCAGGTCGCGGCGGCGCTCGACGTTATCGTCAATCAGCAGGATTTTGGTTTCACGCCACATCTTGTTCTGGTCTTACTCGCGGGCTGGAAATGAGGAGCGCCGATTGGAAGCACAGCGCCAAGAGCAATTGGCCACTAGTAAAGTCAAAAACCAGGCAAGAGTCAATTTTATGGCGTAGTTTTTTCCGAGATTCCCGAAGGCACCCACAAGGGCTTGCGGATGCTGGGAAATGTGATGCGGGAAGGAGGTGCGATCAGGTGAACAGCTGGTAGACCTTGGCACCCTGCTGGGACTGGTTGAGCTGGACCAGCTCGCTCGCCAGCCGGCGCTGCTCGGCCTGGCAGGTGGTCACCAGTTCGCGGTAGAGATCGAGCAGGGTCTGCATGCGGTCGCGCAGGAGGTCCTCGTCACGCACGGCCTCGACCATGGCCTCATCGACGGCCTGGCGGCACTGTACGTCCAGTTCGCCGATGGCGCTCCAGTCCCGGCGCGAGAGCGCATCGCGCAATGCGTTGCCGGTGGCTTCGAGAAGCTGGACGGATGAACTCATGGTACTTCCCCTTCACTCAATGGCCGATGGCATCCCAGCCGGACTTCACATTGCGCAACAGACCCGCCACTTCGTCGATCATCTCGACGTCGTTGCCGATATTGGCCTCTACCAGGCGAGCGACCATGTATTCGTAGAGACGATCCAGGTTGGCGGCGACTTCGCCGCCCTGCTGCAGGTCCAGGCTCTCGCGCAGGCCGCCGATGATACCAATAGCCTTGCCGATCATCTCGCCTTTCATGGCCTGCTGACCATGCTGCATAGCGCCCCTGGCCTGGGCCAAGCGGGACATGCCGCCTTCCATCAACATCTGGATCAGTCGATGCGGACTGGCGTCGCCGATCTGGGACTGGGTATTGACGGTTTGATACTGCCGGAGGGCCGCCATCGCGTTCATGATTGCTCCACTGAACATTGCCTGCATACATGATTTGTATCGGCAACGCGGCCCTCATCTTTAGGGCCGGGTGAAGCAAATCGCGTCATTGCGCTCCGACAGCAGGCTCCACTTCCGGGCCGATGCCATCCCAGGCGGACTTCAGCTGGGTCAGCAGCTGCTGCACCTCGTCGAGGCTGCGCGGCGTGTCGTCGAGCGCGACGCCGGCCAGGCGCCGGGTCATGTAGTCGTACAGCGCATCGAGGTTCTCGGCGATCTCGCCACCGAGCTGCTTGTCCAGGCTGCCCTGGAGGACGCCGAGGATGGTGATGGTGCTGCCGACCGCCAGGCCGCGGATCTCGGTATCGCCTTCCAGCAGGGCCTGGCGGGCCAGGAGGACGCGTTCCAGCGCGCCGTCGAGCAGCATCTGCACGGCGCGATAGGGACTGACTTCCTGGGCGGTCTTGACCTGCTTGTAGGTGTCGATGGGTTTCTTGCTCATCGCTTACTTATCCTTCTTCACGAAGCCCGGGAGACTGGCGAGCTGGGTGCCCAGCGCCTCGCTGGTACGCGTCAGGTTGGCGACCAGGGTATCCAGTGCCGTGTACTGGGCGACCAGGCGTGTCTGCATCTTCTCGATCCGTAGATTCAGCGCGGCACGCTGCTCATCGATGCTGGTGTGGGTGCTCTGCAGCCCGGTTTCACGCTGCTGGATCACACCGCCCGTCTTGATGTAACCGTCGACCGACTTGCTCAGGCGGCCCATGAGGCCGGCGTCGCCGGTGAGATAGCTGCCGACCTCACTGAAATTGCTGTCGATCGCCGCGGTGAGCTTGGCATCGTCGATGACCAGCGTCCCGCTGATGCCCGAACCACCACTGGTCTTCGGCACGAAGGTGGTGCTGATGCCAAGGTTCGCCAGGGCCTTGATGTTACCCTCGCCGGTCATCGCCACCATTTCGTTGCGTATGCCCGCGATCACGTTGCGCACCGTCGAATCGCCCACCAGGGTGGCGGCCACCGGCTTCTTGTCCTCGCCCATGTCGACGACGGCGGTCAGCTCGGACGTGGTCTTGATCAAGGCGTTGTAGGCCTCGACGAATTTCTGCACGCTGCTCTTGATCCCGGCCTTGTCGACTCCGACGGTAACCGTGACGCTCTTGCCGTCGGCCAGGTCGGTGGCGGATTGCGCGCCTGCCAGATTGAGGGTCACGCCCTCGATCGCATCGGTCACGGTGTTGGAATCGCGGACCAGTTCCAGACCGTCGATGGTCAGCTTCGCCGACTTGGCGGTGTTGATCACGCCACCCGCGCCGGTGCTGGAGCTGGGAGGAAGGAAGGTGCCGGGCGAATCCGGATTGTCCGCAGCCTCGAAGTTCTGGGTGGTCAGCGCGTTGTCGCCGGAGGTCAAGCCGTCTTCGCTCACCTCGACCTTGATATCGTTGCCCTCGCCCGACTTGGTCGAGCTGAGCACCAGGCGGGAGCCCGAAGAGTCGGAGATGATGGTGGCGCTGATGCCGCTGTCCTTTCCGGCTTCGTTGATCGCGTCGCGCATGCCGGCAAGGGTGTTGTTGGTGGAGTCGACATTCACGTTGATGCTGGTGGAGCCGGCGGAAATCTTCATGCTCCCGCTGTTGAACGTCGCGGTATTGCCACCCGACACCGATTGCAGCGCAACCTTGCTGCTCGTTGCCAGTTGCTTGATCTGAACGTCATACACACCGGCGGGCGCCGTGGTGTTGGCGGTTACCTTGAGCAGGCTGCTGTTGGAACTCGAGGCGGTACGCCCCTCGAACAACGAAGCCTTGTTGAGGCCATCGACGGCCGTCTTGAAGGTGCTCAGGGCATTCTTGAGGGAACCCAGGGCCGACAGACGCGCGGTGGTCTGCGACTCCAGTCGATCCAGCTGGTTGGTCTTGGGCGCCTTCTCGGCGTCGACAAGTGCCTTAACGATCGTGTCGATAGGAAGGTTGCTACCTACACCCAATATCCCAGCCATGGTTCACCTCGCCAAAATAATGACTTCTTAACGTCTATAGACCGTTAGAGAGTCAAAAGCCGTGCCAATCGCGTCAGGCTTCGGCTTTGAATAACAGACTCCTGACTTCCGAAAGATTCTCCGCCAGTTGCAGCGCTTCTTCGGAGGGAATTTGTCGGATCAGATCGCCGGAGCCCTGGTCGGTCACCTTGACCACCACGCGACCGCTACCCTCCTCCAGAGAGAAGTTGATGTTGCGGCGAACCGACTGAACGAAATCCTGGATGGTCGCGACAGCCGCTTCCACGTCTTCGCGGGTGACCGCGGTCGACTCTTCCTCGGCAGCCTGGGACGAAGCCCGCTCGCCGGTCACGGCCTTCTCGGAAGCCGGGCCGCCAGCAGGCGAGCGCTCGACTTTCGAGCCGCCGGGGGCAGCAGGGCTGAGTGCATTCTGAATTGAGCTGACGTCCATTGCATTCACCTCACAATGAGGAAGCGGGGGAAAGGCCTGGCCTTTCCCCCGCAGTCTACCTAATACCCCTTACCTTAGCCGAGGAGGCTGAGTACAGCCTGCGGCAGCTGGTTGGCCTGGGCCAGGATCGCGGTACCGGCTTGCTGCAGGATCTGATTCTTGGTCAGTTCCGAAGTCTCGGCAGCGAAGTCGGTGTCACGGATCCGGCTACGGGCGGCAGAGGAGTTCTCAGCGATGTTCTGCAGGTTCGAGATGGTGTTCTCGAAGCGGTTCTGCACGGCACCGAGCTGAGCACGCTGGCTGTCGATGTTGGAGATCGCGCCGTTGATGATACCCAGAGCCTTCTGAGCGCCACCGGCGGTGCTGATGTCGATGTCCTTCACCGAGTCCAGAGTACTGAACTTGTCGGCACCCAGGCCTGCGCTCATGCCGCGAACTTCGAAGGCATCGGCCGCTTCCAGCTGTACCTGGCCGTCTGCACGGGCACCGGCACCGGCTGCGATGGACTGAGTACCACCCACGTTCTCGTCGCCGGCGAAGTTCTTCGCCTGCAGAGTAGCGGTGGCACCGCTGCCGCCCTGGTAGTTCTTGATGGCGATGGCGTCGCCGCGGGAGCTGACCAGTTCGATCTTGTCGCCTTTGGAGATCGCGGAGATGCCGGTTTTGCCGGTTTCCTTGTTGATCGCGTCGGCCAGAGCGCCCAGATCCTTGGTGTCGGTGATAACAGCGGAGATCACGGACTTGTCGGTATCCGAAGTGGTGCTGTTGGCGCCATACAGTTCGAAGGAGATGGTGCCGCTGGCCGAGACGGTGCCGAGCTCGGCAACGGTACGGGCGTTAGCGGTCACACCGGTTTCATCGCTCTTGGCGTTGACGGCGCGGGCGACTTCGCTCGCGGCGGCACCGCTGGCCGGGCCAGTGATGGTCACTACGCCACCGGAAGCGCCGGTGGTGAACTTCGACGAGATGTCGAAGGAAGTATCGGAGTAGGCCGAAGTACCGTAGGCAGCCGCACCGCTGGCGCCGCTGGCGATGGTGCCAGCCGCACCACCGGAAGTGGTGACACGGTTGATACCGATACGGTCGGTAGCGGCGGAGCCGATGGAGACGTTGATGGTCTCGTAGGCGTTGGCGCCGACCTGGAAGCTCTGGGAGCCGAAGGAGCCGTCGAGGATCTTGCGGCCACCGAAGCTGGTGGTATCGGAAATACGGTTCAGCTCTTGTTGCAGCTGGGAAACTTCGGACTGCAGGGCAGCACGCTCGGTGGCGCCGTTCGAGCCGTTGGCCGATTGCAGAGCCAGGTCACGCATACGCTGCAGGATGCCGGTGGACTGCTGCAGTGCACCTTCAGCGGTCTGCGCCAGGGAGATACCGTCGTTGGAGTTGCGGGTGGCAACGCCCAGGCCGGTGATCTGGCTGGTCAGACGGTTGGAGATCTGCAGGCCGGCGGCGTCGTCCTTCGCACTGTTGATGCGGAAGCCGGTGGACAGGCGCTGGAGGGAAGTATCCAGACCCTTGGACGAGGAGTTGAGGTTACGTTGGGTGTTGAGGGACGCAACGTTAGTGTTGACTGTAAGGGCCATGGTATTGCCTCCAGATGACCTTAGAACCGTTTGTCTGAGCTTGCGAGCCAAGGGCCTGCATGCTCAGACGCCCAGAGAGATCGCATTCATGGTTTGTATCGGCGTTGGTGGCGGGAGCTTTAGTTTTTTTTTCGAGGATTGTCGTGTGTTTTCTTTCCACCTGTGCCAACAAGGGCTTAGCACTGACAAGAAAACATGACACGGAAATTTGACGCCTGACCGGCGAGGCCCATGCCCCTCGCCGGCGCCCTTTCGATCAGTCCGGCAGCCAGGCAGCACGCCATTGCGCCAGGTTGTCGCCGTCCAGCATCCAGTGCTTCATCACCTGCCGGCGCAGTTCGTCCCCCGCCAGCGCCGCCGCATCCAGGTCATGGATATGCATGCGGATGGCGTCGACCCAGTCCCTGAAGCGGTTCTTCACCCGAGTCACCGGCAGATCGCCCTGGTAGCACACCAGGTCGCTGCACACCACGGGGAATCCGCAGGCGCCGTACTCGAGCAGGCGCAGGTTGCTCTTGCACTCGTTGAACAGGTTCTGCTCCACCGGAGCGATGGCAAGATCCAGGTTGAGGGCAGCCAGAGCGGCCGGGTAACGATCTATATCGACACCGGCATGGATTTCCTTGACATAGGGCTGCAGCTTTTCCGGGCACATGCCGAAGAAGACCCACTCCACCTCGTCCGCCAGCTCCCGCACCACGTCCAGCACCAATTCCAGGTCGCCGGTATGGCTGGCGCCACCGGCCCAGCCCACACGCGGCTTCCGACCCTGGCGGCGGGCGCCGTGCAGACCGCCCCACCAACCAACCGGCAAGCGGTTCTCGACCACCCGGATATCGTCGTGCAGCCCGGCGAAAGCATCCGCCAGTGGCTGGGTCGACACCACGAAGCGATCGACGAAACCGAGGCCACGCCGCAGCGACTTGAGAATGTCCTTGGGCATGTGCTCGCGGTGGACGCTCTTCATCGGCAGGTTGGGCAGATAGTCATCCAGCTCGTAGACCTTGAACGCCCGCGAGAACGCCTTGATCCGGCGCATCGCCTCCAGGCGCTCGTCGCCGATCTGCCGCTGCAGCACGATGCTGTCCGGGTTGTAGCGTTCCAGGTCAACGACCTGCAGCAAACCCTCGGACAGCATGCCGTCCACCAGGCCGGCCTCCTTCATCGCGGCGAACGGCTTGATGATCCGGTAGTTGCCACAGCCCCAGGGGTCGGCCTGGTGGGCCAGCACGACGGGCAACGGTCGCCAGGACAACGGCCTCCAGCTGAGATTGCTGTCCATCTCCAGCTCGAATCCCTTGCCGCTGAGCGACAGACAGCGGTTGTACGCAGGGTCGTTCGCCAGTTGCGGCAACCAGCGCGCGTACAGCGCATCCTGTTCCAGGACCTCGCGCTGGCGGCGCGCCTCCAGCAGTTGCGGGTAGTTGCGACCACCCTCGCCCACCAGCACCGCATGGGGCGTCCAGACGGTCAGATAGCCCGCCTCGCGCACCTTGAGACACAGGTCGACATCATGGAAGGCGGTCTGGAACGCAGCCTCGTCCATGCCGCCGACTTCGTCGAACAGCGAACGCCGGATCATCAGGCAGGCTGCGGAGACGGCGCTGAAGTCCTGGTCGAGCTGCAGGCGCTGCATGTACCCGGCGGCCTCCATCGGCTCGTCGGCGAACGCCGGCGCCGCCGGGCCATTCAGGCCCAGGATCAGGCCAGCGCCGTGGACCCTGCCATCGGGATGGAGCAAACGCCCGCCCACCACGCCGACCTCGGGCCGCTGTGCATGGTTGAGCAGGTGTTCCAGCCAGTCCTCGCGCACCACCACGGTATCGCTGTCGAGCAGCAGCAGATACTCGCCACGCGCCGCCGCCGCGCCGAGGTTGGCGACGGCCGAGGCGTTGTAGGGGTGCGGATGGCGCAACACGCGAACCTTGTCGTCGCCCAGCGCCTCCACGCCGGCCAGCCAGGCCCGTCCGGCATCGCTGCTGCCGGCGGTGTCGACGATCAGGAGTTCGTAGTGGCCGTAGCGGGTTTTCTCCAGCAGGCTGTCGACGCAGCGCTGCAGCGTCTCGAGGTGATCGTGCAGGGCAAGCACGATGGAGACCGAGGGCTGCTGCGGATGGCCATAGTCGATGAGATAGCGACCCGGCATCGCCGAGCCGACATGCGCATCGGCATAGCCCCGAGCCTGCAGGTGGCGCTGGATGGCCGCCAGCTCGGCCGGGTTGTCCTGCAGCCTGGGGGCGTTGCCGGTGAGCAGCGGCTCGGGCACGTGCCCCAGGCCGACGATGCCGTCCTGTTCGATCAGGCGCAGTAGCAGGTCCAGCTCCAGCGCACCGTCGCAGGCGGCGTCGAAACCGCCGTTCGCCAGGAACAGGTCGCGCCGGAACAGCCAGTGACGGGCCATGGCGGCCGGGAAGCTGAGCAGCATGTCGAGGTTGAACGCCGGGCGCAGCGCCGCGCCCAGGTTGCCCTTGCCGATGCGCTGCAGCTCGTCGCCATAGAGCGCGCGGCAATCGGGCGCGTCCATCAGTTCGAGGGCCACCCTCATCAGCCCGCTTGGGGTGAACTCCTCACCGGCCTCCACCAGCATCAGCCAGTCGAATGTCGAGGCGGCGACCGCCGCGTTGATCTGTGCGACGAGGCTGCCCGGTTCGATGCGAATGAAGTGCAGCTTGTCCTCTATGGAAGTCTGCGGCACCTCGGCGGTGGTGAAGGCGAGAATGCGCGTCGAGGCATAGAGGCTCCGCTCCAGGCTGAGGCTCTTGATGGTCGCCATCAGGCGTTCGGCGGCGCCCGCTTCGTCGATCACCACCAACCCGAAGCTGGGGCCGGCCTGCTGCTCCAGGCGCTGGCTGATCAGGGCGCTCTGGCGCTTGGTCGGCACCCGTTCCGCCAGCCATTCCTGCAGCTGGTATCGACCGGCGTTGCCACGCCGCTCCCGGGCGGCCTCCTGGGTCACCTCGACGAAATGATCCAGCGCCGGCCAGAACTCGTTCTCCAGCCTCAGCCAGTTGTCGCGCGCCAGGGGCAAGGTGCGCCGCGCGCGCTCCAGTTCCTCCGGCGCGGTGCCCCAGGCGGCGCCGTGGCTCTGGGTCTCGTACACACCGATCCTGGGAGCGCCCTCCTCCACGATCACCACGCAGAGGCAGCCACAGAGCACCGCTTCCGTGCCCAGCGCGGAGGAGCCGCCGCAATAGAAAATCTCGCACTGCTGGAAGAGATCGGCCATGTCTTCCCAGGAGGAAGGCCAGTGCGGGGTGATCTCCACCGCATCGGGCGGCAGCAGCGACGGATCGATATGCAGCTCGCCGCGCCGCCCCCGGTAGTAGCAGACCTTGCCCGGCACCCGCTTGCCAGGATCGTCCGGCAGGCGGAACACGCCCAGGTCGAACGGCGGCAGGAGCATCACCCGGTCATCCGGGATGCCGGGCATCAGCAGGTCCCGCGAATAGGCATACAGGATGTCGTCTTCGCCGAACGCGCCGCTGCCCTCGATGAAACCCGGCCGGTTCAGGATGTAGCGCACGACCACGCCGCCCTTCAGGGGGTTGCCGTCGATCACTTCCGGGTACACCACGATGGGCTCCAGGCCCTGGGCGCGGTGCGCGTCGATGACCTCCTCGGTCAGCAGAGGCGTCATGAATTCGTCGCTGAGCACCCTGGCCGTCACATAGGCCTCGTACCCCGAGCGGATGAGGGCATCGCAGAGCATGTGCATCACGCGGATGCCGGACGAACTGCGCCGGTAGTTCGGCGCATAGATGTAATACGGCTGCGGACGCGTGGAGAGGAGTTTACGCATAGCCTGTACCTCGGGCCTTCGAGCCGTGTCCGCGGATCTCGCGTGACAGCGGGTCGGGCCGCTCATGACCAATCAATGAAATGGACCGTTGCGCATGTCGGCGGACGATCCCTTCAAACCGCTTGCCAGCGGCGGATGACGTCGGCGTGTTTCTGCGGATGCAGGAAGACGAAGTTGGTCTGCACGGTTTCTTCGGTGACCGCCGGGCAGGGTATCAACGCCTCGGCATTGTCTTTGGCGAACATCCACGCCCCGTAGCCGTGCTTCGCCAGGGCCTCGAACACATCGTTGGGATGGTATCCGAACTCCCGCGACCACTTGCGCAGCAGCTCCACGAGGATGATGGGCGTGTGCGCCAGCGTTTCCTCGCCGCCCTGGAAGACCATCAGCTCCGCGCCCTCGACATCGACCTTGATCAGGGTCGGCACCTTGCCGCTGCTCGCGCAGAACGCGTCGAGGGTGGTGGTCTTGCACTTGACCTCCTGGATCGGCGCACGCCCCCTGGATTGGCCGGTCAGTTTCAGCGAGGTCGCGCCCGAAACATCCTCGACGAAGATGAAGCTCAACTCGTCCTCCTTGTTGAAGACGCCCATGCGAACGGCCTCGATGTTGTCGAGCCGATTCAGCCCGACGTTGCGCTCGAGCGCCGCCACCGTGCTCGGGATGGGCTCGAAGGCATAGATACTCGCCCCGGGGCACTGCTTGCCGAGGACCAGCGAGTACCAACCCAGATTGGCGCCGATGTCGAAGAACACGTCGCCGTCGCGGAAGACCGACTTGAGGAACGCGGTTTCGCTGTTCTCGTAGCTGCCGAAACCCAGCAGGGCATACGGCGTGGCGTGCAGGTCCACCGGATCGACGAACATCGAGATGCCATGTGCGAGGGAACTGACCGTCACCCCTTCCGCGGTGATCCGGATGGCGCCGACGTCCGTGCCGGCGATGAACGCCGGATAGTCGAACAGGCCCGCGTGGCGCTGGTTGATCTCCTCCACGTACTCGAGCTTGGTGGTTTCGCCCGAGAGGAATTTTTGCCTTGCCGCAAGCAGGTCGTTCTGCGTCTTGCCGTTCATGGCGGAAACCTTTTGTTCAGGAAGGGAGGAAGTAGCGCAAGGTTCTCTGGAACCCCGCCTCGGGCAGGATGCCGGGTCGCCAGCCCAGCCGCTCCATCCTGGCCAGGTTGAAATGGCCGCTGGAGCGGAACTCGACCTTCCGGCCGGGGCTGGGTGGCGGGCGCCGCACCTGGATGTCCGGATGGGGGGACAACCTCGCCACCAGCTCCGCCAGTTCGAGGATGGTCATTTCCTGATCCATGCCCACGTTGTAGGCCTGCCCCGCCTCGCCCCGCAGCAGCAGGATCAGGAAGGCCGCGGTGGCGTCGGCCACGTAGCAGAATGGCCGGCTGCTGCTGCCATCGCTGTTCAGCACGATGTCGCGCCCCGCCAGCGCATCCGCCACGAAATCGGCGAACGAGCGCCCATCGTCCAGCGCGACGCCGGGGCCATAGGTGTGCGAAATGCGCGAGATGACCGTCTCCACCCCGTATTGGCGCCCGTAGTCGGCGCAGAGCGTCTCGCCCATGCGTTTGCCTTCGCCGTAGCAGGCGGAGGGATCGAGCGGGTCCAGCGTGCCGAAGTCAGTCTCGCCGATCGACTCCTTGCTGTCGCCATTGCCATAGACGGCGCCGCTGCTCATGAACAGCAGGCGCGCTCCGGTGCGTCTGGCCAGTTCCAGCAGGTTCAGGGTGCCCACCACGTTCGCCCTGGCGGTGCCGACCGGGTCCCGTAGGTAGTACTTGGGGCTGCCGGAGCTGGCCCCATGCACGATGTAGTCGGCCCGCTCCAGCCCGGGAAGGGGATCGCACACATCCTGGATCACCGGGAAGAACCACGGTTGCCCCATCAGGTGGGGAAAACGCTGCTCCAGCTTTTCCCGATGCCGCGCCAGCGCATGGATATGCACCGGCGACTCCGGCCAGCGCTCGCTCAGCCAGGCGAAGAACTCCACCAGATAGGCGGCCAGGAACCCCGTGGAGCCCGCGATGACCACGTGCTTGCCAGCGAAGCGCCGCCAGTCCTCGCCAAGGGCAAAGAGCGCCTCCATGTCCTCGGTGATGACGGGATGGCGCTTGGCCGATTCGTCCATTGGCAACCCCATGTCAGGCCTTCCTCGCCAGCACGCCCAGCACCTCGCTCCGCGTCCAGCCGATGTCCACCGGGAGGCGAAGGCTGTCCACCACCTGCAGCCCGAGCCGCTCCAGCAGCCGGCGCAGCGCCGTTTCGTTGTAGAAGTTGACGTGCTCGTGCCAGTGATGCTTCAACGGCGCCAGGCACTTGCTATCCGGGTGCTCACGCACCAGCGCCTCGTGCGGGACCTCGAGATAGAGCAGCGTCTGCGGCCCCATGGCCGGCAGCATCTGGCGGACCAGCTCCAGTGGACACGGCACGTGCTCGAGCACCTGGCTGCACGCCACC
This sequence comes from Pseudomonas paralcaligenes, assembly GCF_019655855.1. Taxonomy (GTDB): domain Bacteria; phylum Pseudomonadota; class Gammaproteobacteria; order Pseudomonadales; family Pseudomonadaceae; genus Aquipseudomonas; species Aquipseudomonas paralcaligenes. The sequence continues at coordinate 309,577 of NZ_BPFX01000007.1, forward strand.
AGGTCGTATGCCTGGCGACCGATCTGCTCGACATCGACACGACACGCGCCCGGCACGAGGTCCACGCCGGAAATGTCATGGATGTGCAGCAGGCGGTTGCGCTCGCGGAACGGGCTGTTGATCCCGGTATCACCGCCCCAGTCCAGCACGGCCGGGGCCTCGGGCAGGTGCGGCGCGAGCCAGGCCTCGACCTCGGCGAGGTAGTCCGCGCGTTGCTCGTAGTGCGCGACCACCGCGGTGTAGCCCGGCTCGTAGCTGATGCGCTCGGAGTTGTAGGCCTCGTCGCGGTAGTTCCGATAGAGCGCGCTCATCTGCTCGTCGGTGAAGCGGTAGTCGAGGAACAACGCGCCACAATCCTGGCACTGCAGCGAATTGCACAGGGTATAGGCCATGCCCGAACGCAGGTCGCGCAGCCCCCACTCCGCCTTGATCTCCACCGGCTCGTGGCCGAACACCCGGTGGGCGACGAAGGGCATCAGCACCGCGGACGACTTGTCCAGGCGGTCGCCGCCACAGCAAATGCACTGCCGGGCGATCAGTTCGCGATTCACCATGTGCTGCGTCCCCCGTCGACGACCAGATTCGCACCGTTCATATATGAAGAGGCATCCGAGCAGAGGAAGGCGATCGCCCCCCGGTACTCGTCGGCGTCGGCCATGCGCCCGAGCGGGATCAGCTGGGTCAGCTTGCTCACGAAGACATCGTTCTGCCCCGCGTAGACCCCGCCTGGAGAAAGCGCATTGCAGCGCACACCCTGTTCGCACCAGTAGGTCGCCAGGTACTTGGTCAGGCCGATCAGCCCGTGCTTGACCACCGAATAGGTCACCGGCTTGACCGGCTGCCGCTCGGACTCACGTCCTTCGACCCGGTAGAGGCGCTGATCCGGGGCGATCACGCCGAGGTCGGAGGCGATATTGACGATCACCCCGGCGCCCTGCCGGGCCATCTGCGCACCGAACACCTTGGCGCAGTTGAACGCCCCACCGAGCCCCACATCCAGGTCCAGCCTCCACTGCTCCCAGGGGAAGTTTTCCAGGCGGGAGAAGTCCTTGTCGCCGGCGCTCTCCACCTTGGGGTTGCGCGCGGCATTATTGATCAGGATGTCCACCCGGCCATGGCGCGTCATCAGTTGCTCGAAGGCATTCTCCAGTGCGCCCAGGTCGGTGATGTCAGCCACCAGCGTCAAGGCTTCGCAGCCGGTCTCCTCGGCCAGCCGGGCTGCGTTGCCCGCGAGGCCATCGCCATTGATGTCGAGCAGCACGGGCACGCCACCGAGGCCGGCGATGGTCGCCGCATGCTGGTAGCCGAGCAGACCGCCGCCGCCGGTGATGACCGCAACCCGGCCGTCCAGCCGGAACAGGCTTTCCGTACTAGCCATGGATATCCACCTCGCTCAGCAATACTTCCCGGCCCTCGCGCAGCGAGCGCAAGGCTGCCAGCGCCAGGCGCAGGCTCTGCAGGCCATCCTGCAGATCGACCACCGGCCGGGTGCCCCGGGCGAGGCAATCGAGAAAATGCCTGGCCTGGGCCAGGAACATGTCGTTGCGCACGAACCCCGGGAAGTCGTCCTGCTCGCGGAGTTCGCCCTGGGCATCGTGGATGCGCAGGCGATTGGCCAGCAGATCGATCTCGGCGAAACCGGCGTCGCCGACGATCTTCAGGGTGCGGACCGGCGGACGCTGGAGAAAATCCTGATGCAGCAGGATGGGGAAGCTGCCGCCGGGCCCGTCGCTACGCATCAGCGACGAAGCCGTATCCTCGACGTCCACCTCCAGGCCACTGAGCTGGCCGCCATGGGTAACGATGCTGCGCGGCAGGCCGAAGAGCCAGTAGATCAGGTCCATCTCGTGGATCTGCGACAGGATCACCCCGCCGCCCTGGTCGGCCCGCGCGGCGTACATCTGCCGGTAGTCCTCGTAGCGGTGCCAGTTGGGCAGGTACTCGCCGATTTCCGAGCGCACGCTGAGCAGGCGACCAAAGAAGCCCGTCTCGACCAGCGCCTTGAGCCGCTGCAACCCGGGATGGAAGCGGAAGTTGTAGCCGACATGGAACAGCAGCTTGCGCGCCTTCACCTCGGCCAGCAGCTCGGCCACCCCCGCCAGATCGCTGGCCAGGGGCTTCTCCATGAACACGGGGACGCCGGCGCGAACGCATTCGAGGGCCACCGGCACATGCAGCGCGTTGGGGTTGCAGGCGAACACGGCGTCCGGCCGCTGCGCCAGAGCTGCCGCCAGATCGTGGTGAACCTGAATCCGATAGTCCCGCTCGAGGTCGGCGCCCTCGTCGATCGTCAGGTTGTCGCGCAGCTTGATGCGCTGGCCGCGTACACGATAGGCGTGGACCTGAAGGTCATCGCCGAGCAACTCGCGCAAGTTGCGCAGATGACGCTGGCCGATCCCGCCGAGCCCACAGAACAGAATCTTCAAGATATCTCTCTCTTCTCGTCGCAGAGTGCGCGACCTCTTAGCCAATCCTCGGCGAGCCGCGCCATCCCGGCGAGCCAGGCGGGTTCGTCACCGGGTTCGCCGCGGGCCACCTGCAGGACGAAGTCGCCCGCATATCCGTACTGGATCAACAGCTCGCGCAGGCTGCGGAAATCGGTATCGCCCTGGCCGAGCGGCACGGTGCTGCCCCCACGGCGGCGATCCTTGATATGGAAGCTGCCGATACGCTCGCCATAGGCGGCGAACTCCTGCGCCGGCGGGTACCCCAGCGAGGCGCTGTTGCCGGCGTCGTAGTTGACCTTGATCAGGGGATGGTCGAGACGAAGCAACAGTGCGCGGAACGCCTCGGGCGCGAGGTCGGTCTCCAAGTGCAGCTCGACGGCATGGCGCTCGGCGTACGGCAGGACCTCCCGCAGGTTGGCGACCACCTGCTCGAATTCCTCGTCGCTGCGGATGCTCGACGCATCCACGAACGGCAGCACGACGCGCCCCACACCCATCTCTGGGCAGATGCCCAGCAGCCACTCCATGCGCCGCAGCAGCTCGGCATTCTCGGCGGCGGTGCAGCGCAGCAGCGGGCGGTCCATGAAATAGTCAGCGCAGATGGAAACCACCGAGACCCCGTGTTTCGCCAGCAGGTCACGCAGCTCGCTCCGGCCGACGTCGTTCTCGAGCGGGTTGGCGCCCTCGCCGTAGAGGTCGTAGATCCACTCGATACCGCGCAGGCCCGCCTGCGCGGCCCTCTCGATCTCCAGGCGCCAGCCTTGCCGGGGAAAGGACTGAAAGCGGCCGTCTTCCGGCGCGCCCAGGCGGCCCTGCATGGTGTACAGGCCGGTTTCGGCGTATCGGCTCAGATAGTCGCCCATGTCACTCCCCCACCAGCGGGACGAGCATGTTGGCGCGCAACTCGTCTCGGTCGAGGAACGGGAAGAGGTCCTCCAGCGGGCTGGAGACCATCACGCCGTTCTGGCCGATCTTCGAGGTGACGCGCGGGCCGATGGCCTGGTCGGGCTGGACCATGACCTCGCACACCACCGGGCCTTCCAGCGCCAGCGCCTCCTCGATCCCCGCCCTCAGATCGCTGCTGCCGTCGATGCGCAGGACCGGCAGGCCGAAGGCCGCCGCCAACGCCGGAATGTTCGGCAAGGTGAGGCCCGAGGTGGGGTCGCAGCCGATGGTCTGCTTGAAGTACCCGCCCTGGGAGGCGCGAATCGAGGCATAGCCATTGTTGTTCAGCACGAAGTACTTGATCGGCAGCCCCAGCCGGCGCACCACTTCGAGCTCCTGTATGTTCATGACGAAGCCGCCATCGCCATCCACCGACACGGTTCGCCGGCTGCCGCTGCCCAGGCAGCCGCCGATGGAGGCCGGCAGGCCGTAGCCCATCGAGCCCAGCCCGCCGGTGGCCACCGCGCGCTGGCCGCGCTTGAGGCGCACGGACAGCCAGAAGGTATCCAGCGCCGCGCCGGAACTGCCGGGAATGATCTGGTCCCCCTCGGCCAGCGCTTCCGACAGCGCCTCGGTGAACACATAGGTGTTGACGTATTCGCCGGCCTGGCGGTACTCGGGCAGGACCACCGGGTAGGCCGCCTTCCAGGCCGCGCAACGCTCGCGCCACGCCTGGCAGTCCAGCCGATCCGTGCCCATGGCCTCACGCAGCCGCTCGACGAAAAGCCGAGCATCGCACACGAATCGCTCATCGGGCATGTCGCCCAGCTTGGCGATCTCCGCCGGGTCGATGTCCACCACCACGATCTCCGCCGCGCGCGCGAACTGGCTGCGGTCGAAGCCGGTGATGGAGAAGTCCATGCGGCAGCCGATGGCAAGCACCAGATCGGCGTTCTGCACGGTGAAGTTGGCCCCGCGTTGGGCCACCGTGCCGCAGCGGCCCGCATAGAGGGGATGGTCGTACTCCAGCAGGTCCGCACCGATCCAGGTGGTCTGGGTGGGGATGCCGAGCGCCTCGATCAGCTCGCGCGTCTGCTGCTCGCCTCCCGCCGCATGGATGCCGTTGCCGACCAGCAGCACCGGCCGCTGCGCCTCGCGCAGGCGCTGCACCAAGCGCGCCAGCGCTTGCCCGTCGACAGGGTCCGGCTGCTCGCCAGCCTCCGGCACGTAGCCCTGCAGCTGCGCCGGGTCGATCTCGGTGGCCTGCACGTCCAGCGGCACATCGAGCCAGACCGGCCCCTTGCGCCCGCCGAGCATCAGATGCAGGGCCTTCTCCAGCTCATAGCGCACGCGCTGGGGGTCGAGCAGGCAGACGGCGTACTTGGTCAGCGGGCCGACCACGCTGACGATATCCAGCTCCTGGGTGCCGAGCTGGCGCAGGCCGCTGTCGCCCTTGAGGTCGGCGCGCTTCACCTGCCCGGAGATGAACAGCGCGGGGGTCGATTCGAACCAGGCGCCGGCCAGGCCGGTGATGGCGTTGGTGGCCCCCGGCCCCGACGTGACCAGACAGACGCCGAAGCGCCCGGACGTGCGCGCGTAGCCTTCGGCGGCAATCGCCGCGCCCTGCTCGTGCAACATGCTCACCGCCGTCAGGCGCGGCTGGCGATACAGGGCGTTGTTGAGGTGCATGGCCCCGCCACCGGGCAGGAAGAACACATGGCCGATGCCCTGGTTGGCGATGAACTCGAAGATGTAATCGGCAACACGCATGGGGTGACTACTCGGCAAGAGGCTGCTGGGGAAGACGCGCGGCGGGTACGGCGTAGAGGACCAGGTCCCAACCCTCGGCCAGGTGCGGGCAGAGGGTGAAGTGGTAGTCGGGGTGGTAGTCGTGCAGCTGCAGCAGCACGCTCCACAGGTGGTTCTGCTCGTGGTAGACGCACACCGCGATCACCGGATGCCGCTCGGCGATCAGGCGCCGCCCGCCCGCCAGACACTGCGGCTCGAATCCTTCGATATCGATCTTGATGAAGGTCGCCGGCGCAATCTGCGCGCTCAGGTCGTCGATGGTGGTGATCCGTACGCGCTCGCTGCCACGCCCTACCCGACTGGCGGCGCCACTGCTGTCCTCGATGAGGATTTCCCCGTTGCTGTCGCCGATGGCGAGCGGGTAGGCATGCAGGCCCCGCGCTTCGCCGCCGAGCTTTTCCAGGTTGTCGTGCAGATCGGCATAGTTGGCGGGCGAAGGCTCGAACGAATGGATTTCCCGGTAGCCCCGGCCGCTCTCCAGGTATTCCGCGACCGAATCGCCATTGAACGCGCCGATGTCGTAGAGCACTTCGTCGGTGCGGTCGCTGCTGAAGTGCCCATCGAAGTAGATCGCCAGGGGCGATGCCGGCGGCAACAGATCGTGGTCGAGCGACAGCCGCCACTCGACATGGTCCACGAACAGCTGCCGCGACGCGTCGTCGCCCAGCAGGGTGAACGCACGGCGGACCTGCTCGGCCTCGGCCACCACCTTCTCCGGCAGGTCCAGGGAATAGTGCGGCAGGAAGTGCTCGGGATGACGCCAGGCCAGATGGCCGAACAGGGCGATACGGTCGAAACCCAGCGCCCTCAGCGGCGCGAGCCGCTCCGTCATACGGTCGGTGATGTGGCCGCTCCAGATCGTGCAGATGACCGACGGCAGCGGGCCATCGCTCCGCTCGGCCAACTGCGCCGGGCTCATCACCGGAACCGAATCGATCAGCGTGCCCCACACCGCCGGGTTGTTATCGATGAAGGCCTCGGGGACGAAGCCCATCTGCTTGAGCACGGCCTGGGTCTTGCGCCCCAGGTGGCTTGCCCCAAAAAGCACGAACGGACGATCCAGCCCGCCGATCAGTCGCTCCAGGGTATGCGACTGACGATCCCGTATAGATTCCAGCGATTCGCTCAGCAAGGCGTCCAGTCGCGCACTCAAGCCCATGGTCTCCATGGCCGCTTCCTCATAGTGATTGCAAGTAGGTCAAAGCCGACCAGAAACCGGCTCCATGGTCCTTGTGCCCCTGCCAGACTTCCGGAATGAAGCTGACATGAGGGTGCTTCCTGATACGCGCCCAGGTGGCGGGCCAGTCGATATCGCCCGTGCCCATCAGCACGCCTTCGCCATTGGTGCCCTTGGCATCGGCCACGTGCAGGTGCGCCGAATGGGGCAGCAGCAACTCCAGCGCGGCCTGGAAATCGAGCCCGAAGTGGAAGCAGGTCATCTGCAGGTGCGACAGGTCGAGGCACAGGCGCAGGCCATGCTCCCGGGCCTGGGCCGCCAGCTCCTCGGGCATCATGAAGATGTTCTGGTGGCGCTGGCCGCCGAAGTGCCAGGGGAACGGCGCCATGTTCTGCGGGATCAGCTCGGTGCCGGCGAAGTCGATACGCGCGCAGGCCTCGTGGAAACGCTCGTACAACTCCGGACGCATCGCCAGCGGCCGTGGCTCGTCGGCGGAGAACCCGCCGATGTTGGCGACGATCAGCCGGGCATCGGCTTTAGGGAAGAACTCGCCGATCTGCAACGTGGCCTCGACCACGCGCTGCAGGTTGTCGATGGAGCGCTGACGATAGGCCGGATCATCCGAGGCCAGGTCCAGCAACTCGCTGTTCTCGAACAGCTCGGGGGCATGCACCACCAGCCGCGAGCAATCCACCTCGGCCAGGAAAGGCTGCGGCTTGAGGCTGAGGTCGCGGTACGACAGGTGGAACTCGTACAGGTCGGGCTCGATCCGCCGGCGGTAGTCGAGGAAGTCGTGATAGCGCACCGGTACACCCCAGCGGATCGGCAGTTCGAAGGAAAGCGCGGCTTCCGGCTGCTGCTCGTCGAGATCGCTGTCGAACAGAAAGTCGCCCTGGGCGATATCGCGGCTCGCGGGCTTGCCCAGCAGTTCGGGCAACCGATAAGGCGGCAGCCCCTGGCCGGGGCTGGCCACGCGCAGCATGCTCTCGTCGAGGACGGTGCCCTGAGTGATGTCGCGCGACGCAATGACGCTCTTGCCGAGATTCTCCCGGTTGAGCAGCTCGCCCTGGCTGGCGTGACGCCCGGGGCCCTGCCATGGCAGCGCCAGTTCCAGTTGCCGGATGCCGTCCACCAGCTGGCGGAACTCTTGTGGCTCCAGGCTGGCCAGGTGGTCCGGCCCCTCCATGCCACGATCGAGGGTGATATGCCGCTCCACCAGCTTGGCGCCCAACGCGACGGCCCCGAGGGTGATCGCGATACCGCGCTCATGCCCCGAGTAGCCGATCAGGCCGTGCAGTTCCTGCAGGCGACGCAGGTAGCCGAGCTGGATATCGGCCTCCGGCGCCGGATAGGCGCTGTTGCAATGCAGCAGGGCGAACGGCACCCCGAGCGCGTTCAGCTGCTCGATGGCACGCACGATCTCGTGCTCGAAGGACATGCCAGTGGACAGGATCAGCGGCTTGCCGAGGCTGGCCGCCTTGGCGATCAGATAGGGATTGCAGAGATCGGCCGAGGCGATCTTCAGCGCCGCGACATCGAAGCTCGCCAGGGCATCGACGCTGGGCTCGTCCCACGGCGTGCACAGGTAGCTGATGCCCTTCTCCGCGCAGTAGGCGCGTAGCTGGCGGTGCTCGTCGAGGCTCAGCTCGACCTTGTCCAGCAGGTCCTGGATGTATTCGACCCCCAGGTCCTCGGCGCGCGAACCATCGGCCTTGCGCCGGTACAGCGCCTCGCGGTTGCGCAGCTGGAACTTCACGCAGTCCGCGCCGGCGTCCAGCGACGCATCCACTAGCTGCCGGGCCAGCGCCAGCGAGCCGTTGTGATTGTTGCCCACCTCGGCGATGACGAAGACACGTTCGCCACCCACCGGAATGCCGTCTAGAAGCATGGAAGTCATTGGATTTTCATTCGCCATGAAGTGACACCGCAGGACTCGAAACGGAAGTTCTGGGTATGGCAGCCCAGCGTGCGCACCGTCTGCACCACCCGCTGCCGATGCTGCGGCTGCACGTAGAAGAGGAAGAAGCCACCGCCGCCGGCGCCCAGCAGCTTGCCGCCGAGGGAACCGGCCGCCAGGGCCGCATCGTAGATGTCGTCGAGACGACCGTGGCTGATCGCCGAGGAGAAGCGCTTCTTCAGCTGCCACGCCTCGTCCAGGCACTTGCCGAAGTCGCGCAGCTCGCCACGGATCAGGTAGCGGTGCATGCGCCGACACAGGGTCACGCTGGCACTGAGCAGTTCGGTCTGCGACGACTCGGCCTCGATCTCTTCGCGCTGCAATTCGTGGAGGCGGCCCGAGTCGTGGGAAATCCCGGTATCACAGAGCACCAGGCAGGATTCCAGTTCGTTGCGGATCGCATCCTCCAGGCGGATCGGATGGACCAGGTTGCGCTGGTTCTCGAACTCGATGAGGTTGAAGCCGCCGAATGCCGAGGCGTACTGATCCTGCCAGCCGCCAGCGATGCCGAAACACAGGCGCTCCGCCTGGAAGGCCAGCTCGGCGATCTCGTAGGTGCTCCAGCGGTCCTGGCGCAGCTCGTTGAATGCCGCGATGGTGGCGGTCGTGGCCGCCGAGGAACCACCCAGCCCGGAGCCCACCGGGAAATCCGAGCGCAGGTACAGATCGAAACCGTACTTGGGCTTGATCACCGCCACGATGGTCGCCAGCAGACTCTTGTCGGCGGCAACCAGCAGCTCTGCGATGGAGGCGTAGTGCTCCTCGTTCCCCAGGTCCTCGGAGAAGATGCGGATCTGCTCATCGTCGCGCGGTACCAGGGTGGCGTGGGCATACAGCCCCACGGTGCAACTGAGTACCGCCGCCGGGTGATCGATGAAGAAATAGGTCAGGTCCGCGCCGCCGCCGCAGAAGCTCATGCGCACCGGCGCGCGGGCCCGGGCCAGCACCGGCACCTCTGCGCTGGCGGCCATCAGCCGGGTGTACACCTCGACCAGGCGGCCCTGCTCGTCCACGCCGGGAATGGCGTTGTAGCCGAGGTCGAAGACCTTCAGCAGCTCCTCGCGCGTCGCATCGGCCTGCACCGCGCGGAACTGGCGGTTCATGCAGGCCGTGACCGGCAGATCGGTGTGCCCGCCCTGCAGCAGATGACGGCGCACGTCGCCGTTGGTCACCACGCCGAGCAGGCGGCGATCCTCGGCGACGACGAAGGCGATCTGCAGATCGCCCGCCTCGATGCACTTGACCGCATCGAGGATGCTCTGGCCTTCGCCGATGCTGAGGGTCTGCACGAGTAGGCTCATGAGGAAGCATCCGGGTGGAATTCGTTGGCGTAGCGTTCGAGCGACTCCGGCGTACCGATGTCGATGAAGCGTCCGTCGTACTCGATGACCCTGACCGGCTGCCGTTCGAGCAGAGCCGGCAGCAGATCGTGCTCCATCGAGCAGGCATGCACGGGCACGGCGGCGAACGCCTCATGGGTGAAAGCGTAGACACCCGCGTTGATCAGGCCCTCGCCACCCTGCCCCTTTTCCCGCAGGGCGACCAGCAGGCCCGCGGCATCCAGCGCCAGGCTGCCGTAGCGGCTGCGGTCGGCGACCCGCACGGCCAGCAGCGCGTTGCCTTCGCCCTGGGCAGCCAGTCGATAGCCTTCCGGGTCGAGGAAAGTATCGGCGTTGAGCGCCAGGTAGCGGCCGTGCGGCGGCCGCTCGCGCAGGGCGTTGAGCAGCGCTCCGCCGGTACCCAGCGGCTCGCTCTCCACCACCATTTCCAGCCTCAGTCCGGAACCGGCGGCCAGTGCGTCGAGCTGTTCGGCCAGTTGGTCGGCGCGATAGTGGGCGCACAGTACCGCCTCGTCGATGCCGGCCTGCCCCAGCTGGCGCAGCACCCGCGCCAGGAAGGGCTCGCCATGCACGGGCACCAGCGCCTTCTGCGCGTCCGTCACGCTGCGCAGGCGCGTGCCGAAGCCGCCGCAGAGCACGTAGGCGCGCATCAGCGCAGCCTCCGCAGGTAGCTTTCCAGGCTGCGCGCGGCATGCTCCAGATGATCCTCGCCCAGGCCGGGCCAGAGGCCGATCCAGAAGGTGTCCCGCATCACCTTGTCGGTCACCGTCAGCTCGCCGGAAACCCGGTATTCGAGGCCGTGCAGATAGGGCTGGCGGGTCAGGTTGCCGGCGAACAGCAGGCGGGTGCCAACCTTCTGCTCGTCCAGGTGGCGCAGCAGGCCGAGCCGCTCGACGCCGCAGCCGTCGCGCAGGGTCAGCGGGAAGCCGAACCAGGATGGCTCGCTGCCTGGCGTGGCGTGCGGCAGGATCAGCTGATCGGCGCAGCCGGCAAGGCGCTCGCTGAGCCAGGCGAAGTTGCGCCGCCGAGCGGCGATGAAGTCGTCGAGCCGGTCCATCTGCGCCAGGGCGCAGGCGGCCTGCATATCGGTGATCTTCAGGTTGTAGCCCAGGTGCGAGTAGGTGTACTTGTGGTCGTAGCCCGCCGGCAGCTCGCCCAGCTGCCAGCCGAAGCGCTTGCCGCAGGTGTTGTCCTCGCCGGGCGCGCAGTAGCAGTCGCGGCCCCAGTCGCGGAAGGATTCGACGATGCGCTTGAGCAGCGGCGAATCGGTGAACACCGCGCCGCCCTCGCCCATGGTGATGTGGTGCGCCGGGTAGAAGCTCAGGGTGCCGAGGTCGCCGAAGCCGCCGACCAGGCGTCCTTCGTAGGTCGAGCCGAGGGCGTCGCAGCAATCCTCGATCAGCCACAGGCCGTAGCGGTCGCACAACTCGCGGACCACCTTGAGGTTGAACGGGTTGCCCAGGGTGTGGGCGAGCATGATGGCCTTGGTGCGTGGGCCGATGGCTGCCTCGATCAGGGCCGGGTCGATGTTGTAGGTACCCAGTTCGATGTCGACGAACACCGGCACCGCGCCGAACTGCAGGATCGGGTTGACCGTGGTCGGGAAGCCGGCGGCCACGCCGATCACTTCGTCGCCCTTGCAGATCGCCCGCTCGCCCAGGCGCGGCGAGGTCAGCGCCGAGAAGGCCAGCAGGTTGGCCGAGGAGCCGGAGTTGGCGGTGAGCACGCCACGCCGGCCGAGATAGCGCGCCAGGCGCTTCTCGAACGCCTGGTTGAAGCGCCCGGTGGTCAGCCAACCGTCCAGCACGGCCTCGGTCATGGCCTGCAGTTCAGGGGCGCCGATCACCTTGCCGGAAGGCGGCACCACAGCCTGGCCGGGAACGAAAGGGGCTGGCGCCAGCTGCAGTTCCGCATAGCGGCCCACCAGCTCGGCTATCTGCTGGCGCAACTGCTGCGCCGTCTGTTCGCTCATGGGGTTTCGCCCTGATAGGCCGCGATCTGTGCGCGGCTGAATGTCTGCATGTCTTCGCCAGCCTGCCAGGCCCGATGCCAGTCGAGGGTCCGTGCGAGAGCCTGCTCCAGCGACCAGCGCGGTCGCCAGCCCAATTGTACGCGGGCCTTGGTGGAGTCCAGCGAGAGCAGGCCGGCCTCGTGCGGCTGCGCCGTGGCCTCGATGCTCCAGCGCGCCTCGCCGGACCAGTGCCGGGCCAGCCGCTCGACCAGTTCGCCGACACTGACCAGGCCCTCGGCATCGGGTCCGAAGTTCCAGGCCGAGGCCACGGAGTCGCCCTGCTCCACCAGTGCCTGGGCCAGGCACAGGTAGCCGCCGAGCGGCTCCAGTACATGCTGCCAGGGCCGTACCGCCTGCGGGTAGCGCAAGACCAGCGGCTGCTGGGCCTGCCAGGCGCGCAGGATGTCGGGCAACAAGCGGTCTGCCGACCAGTCGCCACCCCCGAGCACGTTGCCCGCCCGGGCCGTGGCCAGGGCGATGCCGGCCTCACGCAGGAAGGATTCGCGCCAGGAGGCGCAGAGCAGCTCGGTACAGGCCTTGCTGCTGCTATAGGGATCGTGTCCGCCGAGGGTGTCCTGTTCGCGGTACGGCCAGAGCCATTCGCGGTTCTCGTAGCACTTGTCACTGGTCACCACCACGACGGCGCGCACCGAATCGCAACGACGCACCGCCTCGAGCAGGTTGAGCGTGCCCATGACGTTGGTCGCGTAGGTGTCCGCCGGCGTCCGGTAGGACTCACGTACCAGCGCCTGGGCGGCCAGGTGCAGGACGATCTCGGGGCGGAACTGCGCGACCGCCCGGGACAGCGTCTCAGCGTCGCGCACATCGGCCAGGGTGCCGGACACCACATCCGTCAGCCGCGCTTCCTGCCACAACGATGGCGTGGTCGCGGCGGGCAGCGCATAGCCATGGACCTGCGCCCCCAGCTCGCGCAGCCACAAGGCCAGCCAGCCGCCCTTGAAGCCGGTGTGCCCGGTGAGAAGGACCCGGCGCCCCGCCCAGAACGCCGGATTCAGCGCCATAGCTGCCATTCCGCCTCGCCGCTCTTCCAGCGCTCCTCGAGCAGAACCCGATCACGCAGGGTATCCATCGGCTGCCAGAAGCCACGGTGCAGATGGCTCATCAGCTGGCCTTCCCCGGCCAGTTGGCGCATCGGCTCGTACTCCCAGGTCGTCTCGTCCCCGTCGATATAGTCGAATACGCCAGGCTCGAGCACGAAGAATCCGCCATTGATCCAGCCGCCATCGCCCAGGGGCTTTTCCTGGAAACCGTGCACCTGCTGCCCCTGCACGTCCAACGCCCCGTATCGCCCTGGAGGCTGGACAGCGGTCACCGTGGCCAGTTTGCCGTGGCTTCGATGGAAATCGATCAACTGCGGGATGTCGATGTTGGAGACGCCGTCGCCGTAGGTCAGGCAGAACGTCTCGTCGCCGATGTAGTCGCGCACGCGCTTCAGGCGTCCGCCAGTGGCGGTGCTCTCGCCGGTATCGACCAGGGTCACGCGCCACGGCTCGGCGTGGCGATTGTGGATGTGCATGCGGTTTTCCGCCATGTCGAAGGTCACGTCGGACATGTGCAGGAAGTAGTTGGCGAAGTACTCCTTGATCACGTAGCCCTTGTAGCCCAGGCAGATCACGAAGTCGTTGATGCCGAAGTGGGAGTAGATCTTCATGATGTGCCAGATGATCGGCTTGCCGCCTATCTCGATCATCGGCTTGGGCCGCAGGTGGGACTCCTCGCTGATGCGAGTGCCCAGACCGCCGGCCAGAATGACTGTTTTCATGATTGTTATGCCTGGTCGTTCATGAAGGCTGACAATTTATTGACCTTTTTCCAAGTAGAGCAAAAGCCATGCCGCACTACTCGGAATAAGAACATAGCGAACTTATCCAAAGATGGCATAGCAGGCATGAATCAGCACTCCTCTCGCACTCCCTGTTTGACTGGTGCTGGAGGATTTTCATGCCGTGAAAAAGGCTATAGGTCGTAGAAGCAAAAAAGCCGACGAGAGACTCGTCGGCTTTTTCGTCCTGAGCGCGCCTTGCAGGCGAATCAGAAACGGGTCGAAACGAGCCACGGCTCGCTCCGTCCCTAAGAAAGGATATCGACTCAGAAGCGCTCGATATCCGCCTTTTCCTGCAGTTGCTGGCGGTAGGCGGCGAAGTCCTGCTGGCCACCACGCGAGGACAGGAAGCGGCTGTAGCTGGCTTTTTCCTCTTCGCTCAGCTCGCTCTTGGTCTGGCCGATGCCGTCCAGACGCACCACCACGTAGTCGCCGTTGCCGAGGCTGACGCCCGAGTAGATCGGCTTGCCGTCTTCGCCGGGCTTGGCCATGCGGAACAGCGCCTGCAGCACTTCGGGCTCGACGCCCTCCTGGTTGCGGGTAGCGGCCTGGACCACCTTCCAGTCCTTGACGTCAGCCTTGTCCAGGTCGGCCACCATGGCCTCGCCCTCGGCCTTGGCGGCCTCACCGGCTTTCTTGCGCGCCAGGTTTTCATGAATGCCGGCGGAAACCTCTTCCAGCGGCATGAGCGCGGATTTCTTGTGCTCTTTCAGGCGCAGGACCAGGGTGGTGTCCGGGTCCAGTTCGATGGCACCGCTGTTGGCGCCGTCTTCCAGCACTTCCGGGCTGAAAGCCGCCTGCACGACCTGACGGTTGGCCGCGATACCTTCGCCACCCTCGCGGCCGAACGCACCGCTGGTCTGCACCTGCAGACCCAGCTCCTGGGCCGGCTGGGACAGGTCCGATGCCTCGAAGCTCGCCTCTTCCAGCTTCTTGGCGGCATCGACGAAGCGCTGCTCCACCTGCTGGGTCTTGATGTCACGCTCCAGCTTCTCCTTCAGGCTGGCGAAGCTCGGAATCTCGGGAGCCTGCACGTCCAGCAGCTTGATCAGGTGCCAGCCGAACACACTGCGCACGGGCGCCGATACCTCGCCCTTCTTCAGCTCGTAGAGAGACTTCTCGAACTCCGGGTCGTACACGCCCGGTCCCGCGAAGCCCAGATCACCACCATTGCTGGCGGAACCCGGATCCTGGGAAACCTCCTTGGCCACGGCGGCGAAGTCCTCGCCCTTCTTGATGCGCTCGGCCGCCTCTTCGAGCTTGGCCTTGGCCTGCTCTTCATTCTGCTTGTCGTTCACCTCCACCAGTATGTGCGCGGCATGGCGCTGCTCGGCGAGGTTGACGATCTCCTTCTGATACAGCTCCTGCAGCTCGGCGTCGCTGGCCTGGGCTTCCGCGAAGAAGCGGTCCTTCTTCAGCTCGACGTACTCGACCACCACCTTCTCGGTGCTCATGAACTGGTCAGCATGCTCGTCGTAATAGGCCTTCACCTCATCGTCCGTGACCTCGACAGCCTTCGGGTCCGCCGCGATGGTGTGGGTGGCGAAGTCGCGGGTCTGCCGATCCAGACGCACGAAGTCCTGCAGCTCAGGCTCGGTGACGAAATTGCTGCCGGCCAGGGTGGCCTGCAGCTGGCTCACCATCAGGTCCTCGCGCAGCCTCTCGCGGAACTGGATGCGGGTCATGCCCTGCTGGCGCAGCACCTGGTCGAAGCGGGCCGGCTCGAACTTGCCGTTGATCTGGAAAGCCGGCTCCTTGAGGATCACTTGATCCAGCGCGGTATCAGAGATGCCCATGCCGGCCTCTTGGGTGCCCTGGATGAGAAGCGTGCGTCCGATCAGATTGTCCAGAGCGGACTTGCGCAGCAGATTGTCGTCCAGCAGCGAGATGTCGAAATCCTTGCCGAACTGCTGTGCCAGTTGGCGGCGCTGCATCTCCATGGCCGAGTTGAGGCTGTCCACGGTGATGTCTTGATCGTTGACCGATGCCGCGTTGCGGCTGTTGCTGGTGGACTGGATGATGGCGTCGAAGCCGGTCAGAGCCATGAGCACGACGATCACGCCGATGATGGTCTTGGCGATCCAGCCCTGGGAATTGTCCCTGATGTTCTGCAGCATGCTTCCCCCGAAACGGCTGCACTGAACAAGCAGCCATGCAGCGCGGGTGTGAATCTGGATAAAAGAAAGGCGCATCCGAGGATGCGCCTTCTCATAACTGATCTAGCGGATGGACTCCGCTTCGCATCGGCCCGGGCTCGCCCGAGCCGATGAGGCAAAGGCCTGAGAGACGCTTAGTTTACGGCGTCTTTCAGAGCCTTGCCGGCCTTGAAGCCAGGAATCTTGGCAGCGGCGATCTTGATCGGCTTGCCGGTTTGCGGGTTACGGCCGGTACGAGCAGCGCGCTCTTTGACAGCGAAAGTACCGAAGCCAACCAGCACCACAGAATCACCAGCCTTCAGAGCGCCAGTGACGGATTCGATCACTGCGTCCAGCGCGCGGCCGGCAACAGCTTTCGGGATATCAGCGGATGCGGCGATGGCATCAATCAGTTCCGACTTGTTCACTCTTAAGTCCCCTTATTTCTGTTGAGTTTGTTTCTTAGTTTTGGTGTAAGCAAAGCGGGTGCTGAAGGGCCTGCCGACACATAAGAGCCGCTTTATAACAAGGGCTCGAAAAAAGTGTCAAGGAAGCCTTCGGCCTAATGCGTGCTGATTCGCTCCTTGGAATCAGTCTCGCGAGTGTCATCCTTTGCAACCATCTCGGGAGCCGCATCGGGCAAGGGCTCCGGGGCGTATTGCAGCGCAATTTGCAGGACCTCGTCAATCCATTTAACCGGCTTAATGGTCAGGTCCTGCTTAATATTTTCCGGAATTTCCTTGAGATCGCGAACATTCTCTTCCGGGATGATCACAGTCTTGATTCCACCCCGATGGGCGGCCAGGAGTTTTTCCTTGAGACCGCCGATCGCGAGCACCTGCCCCCTCAGGGTGATCTCGCCGGTCATCGCCACGTCGGCCCGCACCGGAATCTGCGTCAGCGCGGACACCAGGGCAGTGCACAAACCAATACCCGCGCTCGGACCATCCTTCGGCGTGGCCCCTTCGGGCATGTGAATGTGCACGTCGCGTTTCTCGTGGAAGTCCGGGGCGATACCGAGGCTCTTGGCCCGGCTGCGCACGACGGTCAGTGCCGCCGTCATGGATTCGGCCATCACGTCACCCAGCGAACCGGTCTTGATCAGCTGCCCCTTGCCTGGCACCACGGCGGTCTCGATGGTCAGCAGCTCGCCGCCGACCTGGGTCCAGGCGAGCCCGGTGACCTGGCCGATCTGATCCTGCTGCTCGGCCAGGCCGAAGCGATGGCGGCGCACGCCCAGGTAGTGCTCGAGCGAGTCGGCGGAGACCAGCACCTTGATGCGCTTCTCCTTGGCGTGCTCCTTGACCACCTTGCGGCAGACCTTGGAAATCTGCCGCTCCAGGCTGCGCACGCCCGCCTCGCGGGTGTAGTAGCGGATGATGTCGCGAATCGCCGCCTCCTCGAACTCGAGCTCGCCTTTCTTCAGGCCGTTGGCCTGGACCTGCTTGGGCGTCAGGTACTTGATGGCGATGTTGACCTTCTCGTCCTCGGTGTAGCCCGGCAGGCGGATGACCTCCATGCGGTCGAGCAGCGGCCCTGGGATGTTCATGGAGTTGGCGGTGCAGATGAACATC
This sequence comes from Pseudomonas paralcaligenes, assembly GCF_019655855.1. Classification (GTDB taxonomy): domain Bacteria; phylum Pseudomonadota; class Gammaproteobacteria; order Pseudomonadales; family Pseudomonadaceae; genus Aquipseudomonas; species Aquipseudomonas paralcaligenes. The sequence goes on from NZ_BPFX01000007.1 coordinate 326,755, forward strand.
ACGTCCGAGAGGTCGTAGTCGACCTCCAGGTAATGGTCGTTGAAATTGTGGTTCTGCTCCGGGTCCAGCACCTCCAGCAGCGCCGAGGCCGGATCGCCGCGCATGTCGCTGCCCATCTTGTCGATCTCGTCGAGCAGGAACAGCGGGTTGCGCACGCCGACCTTGGTCAGCTTCTGGATCAGGCGGCCGGGCATGGAACCGATGTAGGTACGGCGATGACCACGGATCTCGGCCTCGTCGCGCACGCCGCCCAGGGCCATGCGCACGAACTTGCGGTTGGTGGCGCGGGCGATGGACTCGGCCAGCGAGGTCTTGCCCACGCCAGGCGGGCCGACCAGGCAGAGCACCGGGCCCTTGAGCTTCTTCACCCGCTTCTGCACGGCGAGGTACTCGAGGATGCGCTCCTTGACCTCCTCCAGACCGAAATGGTCGGCCTCCAGGATGTCCTCGGCACGGGCCAGGTCCAGGCGCACCTTGCTCTCGGCTTTCCACGGCACGTTGGTCAGCCAGTCGATGTAGGAGCGCACGACCGTAGCCTCGGCCGACATCGGCGACATCTGCTTGAGCTTGTTCAGCTCGGCATTGGCCTTGGCATGGGCTTCCTTGGTCAGGCCGGCGTTCTCGATGCGCTTCTTCAGCTCGTCGATCTCGTTGTGGCCTTCGTCGATGTCGCCCAGCTCCTTCTGAATGGCCTTCATCTGCTCGTTCAGGTAGTACTCGCGCTGGCTGCGCTCCATCTGCTTCTTGACCCGGCCGCGGATGCGCTTCTCGACCTGCAGCAGGTCGATCTCGGCATCCAGCAGGGCCAGCACGTGCTCGACACGCTCGGCCAGGCCGGTAATCTCGAGGATTTCCTGCTTCTGCTCGATCTTCAGCACCATGTGGGCGGCCATGGTATCCACCAGGCGCGCCGGCTCGTCGATGCTGTTCAGGGAGGACAGGACTTCGGCCGGCACCTTCTTGCCCAGCTGCACGTACTGCTCGAACTGGCTGAGCAGGCTGCGGGTGAAGACCTCCGACTCGCGCTCGGCGACCTCGGTCTCGTCGAGCAGCTGTACCTCGGCGCGGCAATGACCGTCCACTTCGATGAATTTCTGGATGGCGCCGCGCTGCTCGCCCTCGACCAGCACCTTGACCGTGCCGTCGGGCAGCTTGAGCAGCTGCAATACCGTGGCCACCGTGCCCATGCGGTAGAGCGCCTCCTCGCCCGGGTCGTCGTCCGCCGGGTTGCGCTGTGCCAGCAGGAGGATCTGCTTGTCGCCGGACATCGCGGCCTCCAGAGCCTCGGTGGACTTCTCGCGACCGACGAACAGCGGGATGACCATGTGTGGGTAGACCACCACGTCACGCAGCGGCAGGAGAGGCAATTCGATGGTTGTCTTCATGATTTCAGCTCTACGGCGGCCATTCGGCCGTAAACGGACGGGAGTACCCTTGGACCTAAGATGGGGCCGCCCCCTGGAAAAAACAAGCGAGAACGTCGGAAAAGCAAAGGGCCCCGCAGGGCCCTTTGTTTCAACGACTTGCAGACGTCATACGTCCGGCGCGGCCTTGGCCGGCGGCTCGCTGCTTTCGTAGATCAGCAGCGGCTTCGAACTGCCTTCGATCACGCTTTCGTCGATCACCACCTTGCTGACGTCGCTCTGCGAGGGAATGTCGTACATGGTGTCGAGCAAAACGCCCTCGAGGATCGAACGCAGGCCACGAGCACCGGTCTTGCGCTCCAGCGCCTTGTTGGCCACGGCCTTGAGCGCATCAGCACGGAACTCCAGGTCCACGCCTTCCATCTCGAACAGCTTGCCGTACTGCTTGGTCAGCGCGTTCTTCGGCTCGGTGAGGATCTGCATCAGCGCCGCCTCGTCCAGCTCGTCGAGGGTGGCGATGACCGGCAGGCGGCCGACGAACTCCGGAATCAGGCCGAACTTGACCAGATCGTCCGGCTCGACCTCACGCAGCGCCTCGCCGACCCGCTTGCCCAGATCCTGGCTGCGAACCTCGGCATTGAAACCGATGCCACCCTTGGTCGAACGCGCCTGGATGACCTTCTCCAGACCGGCGAAGGCACCACCGCAGATGAACAGGATGTTGCGGGTGTCGACCTGCAGGAACTCCTGTTGCGGATGCTTGCGGCCACCCTGCGGCGGAACCGAGGCGACGGTGCCCTCGATCAGCTTGAGCAACGCCTGCTGCACGCCCTCGCCCGACACGTCGCGGGTGATGGACGGGTTGTCCGACTTGCGCGAGATCTTGTCGATTTCGTCGATGTAGACGATGCCCATCTGGGCCTTCTCGACGTCGTAGTCGCACTTCTGCAGCAGCTTCTGAATGATGTTCTCGACGTCCTCACCCACGTAACCGGCCTCGGTCAGGGTGGTGGCGTCGGCGATGGTGAAGGGTACGTTGAGCAGGCGCGCCAGGGTCTCGGCCAGCAGGGTCTTGCCGGAGCCGGTCGGGCCGATGAGCAGGATGTTGCTTTTGCCCAGCTCGACATCGTCTTTCTTGTCGCGCTGGTTGAGGCGCTTGTAGTGGTTGTAAACGGCGACGGACAGCACCTTCTTGGCGCGTTCCTGACCGATCACGTACTGATCCAGGATGCCGCTGATTTCCTTGGGCGCGGGCAACTTGTGAGCGCTGCTCTCGGCCTGGGCTTCCTGCACCTCCTCGCGGATGATGTCGTTGCACAGGTCGACGCACTCGTCGCAGATAAAGACCGAGGGGCCGGCGATCAGCTTGCGCACTTCGTGCTGGCTTTTGCCGCAGAAAGAGCAGTAGAGCAGCTTGCCGTTGTCCTCGCCGTTGCGGGTGTCAGTCATTCGATCGATCCAATACGGTAGGCATGAAACACAAGATGAAGGCAATTGCGGGCATTTTCAACCCTGCGGGACGGCCGGATATGTCCGGCCGCTACGCTGTGGCGCAGGTCAGACGGCCAGTTGGCGCTTGTTCAGGACCTGGTCGATGAGGCCATACTTGACCGCTTCCTCGCCGCTCATGAAGTTGTCGCGGTCGGTATCGCGTGCGATCACGTCGATGGGCTGCTTGCAGTGGTCGGCCAGGATCTTGTTCAGGCGCTCGCGGATGGTGAGGATCTCGCGGGCATGGATCTCGATGTCCGAGGCCTGACCCTGGAAGCCGCCCAGCGGCTGGTGGATCATCATGCGCGAATGCGGCAGGCAGTAACGCTTGCCGGCGGCACCGCCAGCCAGCAACAGCGCGCCCATGCTGCAGGCCTGGCCGATGCAGATGGTGGACACGTCGGGCTTGATGAACTGCATGGTGTCGTAGATCGACATGCCGGCGGTCACCGAACCGCCCGGCGAGTTGATGTACAGGTGGATGTCCTTGTCCGGGTTCTCGGCTTCGAGGAACAGCAACTGGGCCACGACCAGGTTGGCCATGTAGTCCTCGACCTGGCCGACCAGGAAGATCACCCGCTCCTTCAGCAGACGGGAGTAGATGTCGTAGGCGCGTTCGCCGCGAGCGGACTGCTCGATCACCATCGGCACGAGGCCGCCGGCGGCTTGGATGTCAGGCATGGTGTTCATGAAAGAATGATGCGACATGTCTAGCGATCTCTCCCTAATAGTCATGTCTCTAAAGACGCATAAGCCAGCGCGAAGGCTGGCTTATGGTTGTGCTCGAACGAGGCGAGGGATCAGGCAGCTTGCGGGGTTTCCGCCGGCTTGACCGCTTCTTCGTAGGAGACCGCTTTATCGGTCACGCTGGCCTTCTGCAGGACAGTATCTACAACTTGTTCTTCCAGTACAACCGAACGCACTTCGTTCAGCTGCTGGTCGTTCTTGTAGTACCAGGCCACGACCTGCTGCGGCTCCTGATAGGCGGAGGCCATTTCCTCGATCAGCTCGCGAACGCGCGCCTCATCGGCCTTCAGTTCGCTCTGCTTGACCACTTCGGCGACGATCAGGCCCAGCACGACGCGGCGCTTGGCCTGCTCTTCGAACAGCTCGGCCGGCAGTTGGTCCGGCTTGATGTTGCCGCCGAACTGCTGAACGGCCTGCACGCGCAGACGGTTGACTTCGTTGCCGATCAGGGCCTTCGGCACTTCTACCGGGTTGGCGGCCAGCAGGCCTTCCATCACCTGATTCTTGACCTTGGTCTTGATGGCCTGGCGCAGTTCGCGCTCCATGTTCTTGCGCACTTCGGCGCGGAAGCCTTCCAGGCCGCCTTCGGAGATGCCGAACAGGGCGAAGAAGTCGTCGTTCAGCTCCGGCAGTTGCGGGGCAGACACGCTGTTGACGGTGATAGTGAACTCGGCGGTCTTGCCGGCCAGGTCCAGGTTCTGGTAGTCGTCCGGGAAGGTCGGGGTGACCACACGCTCTTCACCCGCCTTGGCGCCGACCAGGCCATCCTCGAAGCCCGGGATCATGCGGCCGGAGCCCAGCACCAGCGAGGTGCCCTTGGCGGTGCCGCCGGCGAAGGCTTCGCCGTCGATCTTGCCGACGAAGTCGATGCTCAGCTGATCACCGTTCTCGGCGGCACGCTCGACGACCTCGAAACGGGTGTTCTGCTTGCGCAGGATTTCCAGCATGTTGTCGAGGTCTGCGTCGCTCACCTCGGCCTGCAGGCGCTCGACCGCGATGCCGTCGAAACCGGCCAGCTGGATTTCCGGGAATACTTCGAAGGTGGCGATGTACTCGAGGTCCTTGCCCTTCTCGAAGGTCTTGGGCTCGACGGACGGAGCGCCGGCCGGGTTCAGCTTCTGCTCGACGATGGCTTCGTAGAAGGTGGCCTGGATCAGGTCGCCCAGGGCTTCCTGACGGGCGGAGTCTTCATAGCGCTGGCGGATGACGTTCATCGGCACCTTGCCAGGACGGAAGCCAGGGATCTTGGCACGACGGGCAGTCTGTTGCAGACGCTTGGTCACTTCGGTCTCGATGCGCTCGGCAGGCACGCCGATGGTCATGCGGCGCTCGAGAGCGGAGGTGCTTTCAACAGAAACTTGCATGGATATTCCTCGTTGCACAGACATGGCCGGGCGTTCCGGCCCCAGAATCAAAGGCGAGCATTCTAGTGGCTCGACTTACAGAAGTCACCTGCGCAAATTCGCACAAACGATGACACGCCTGAAACGCCCTGCCAGGCGCCGTCATGGTCTATGCTACGGGTCCCGTATCACACACAAGGAACCGTTCCATGAGCCTTTTCGGAAAGATACTCGACGTACTCGGCTTCGGCACCAAGGCGGAAGCCGCCGAGGCGCCTGCTGCGCCCCCTGCCGATTCGGCACCGCAGTCGGCGCCGCAAGCGGTGAGTGCGGTGGATGTGACGAGCAAGCTGGAGGACTTGGCCGCCAAGCATCCGGAAAAACTCAACTGGAAGACGTCGATCGTCGATCTGCTCAAGCTGCTCGGCATAGACAGCAGCCTGACCGCGCGCAAGGAACTGGCGACCGAACTGGGCTGCCCCGCGGAGAAGATGGGCGATTCGGCACAGATGAACATCTGGCTGCACAAGACCGTGCTGCAGAAACTGGCCGACAACGGCGGCAACATTCCCCCCGAACTGCTCGATTGAGCCCCGGCACGGGAGAGGCATAGCCCTCTCCCTCCTGCCTCTCCTACCCGCGCAACGCGGGCGCTTGAGCAGCGGAAAAGCCAGGCGAAGCCCGGAAAGACTTCAGCGCAGCTGGTTGAACAGGTTCAGCCCCGCGATCTTCACGTAGCTCTGCTGCGCCGCCTCGAGAATGATGGTCTGGAACGACAGGCGCGACAGCGCTTCGGCGTAGTCCAGTTCGCGCAGGTCGGCCTGCACGGCCTTGTTCACCAGCGTGACGTCCTCGTTATCGACCTCGGTGGTGTCGATCAGGTTGAGCCGCGCGCCAATCTCCGTCTGCACTTCCAGCACGCTGCCCATGCCGTTGTCCAGGTTCTTCAGGGCGATCGCCACTTCGTCGCGGATGGCCAGGTTGCCGGCCGGCGAGGTGGGCGAGGACTCCAGCGCCTGGCGCAGACGGGAAATGGTGTTGAGGATGCTGCGCTGCTCCTGGAACTGCGGCTGCACGACAAATTCGTCGCCCCCCGCGGCGCTGGCCGGGCCGGACATGCTGAACTCGGCGCCATAGACCGTGAAGTTCGACGGATACGGGCCCGCCGCCGTGCCGGTGGCCAGCACGGGGCTGTTCGGCCCCATCGGCTGGGCGTAGACCTCGAAATTGGTGTCGTCGGTGAACTTCAGCACCACGCCCGAGGTGGGGAACTGGCTGTTGAACACCGTCTGGTTGACCACGCTGCCGCCGGAGATCACCGCGGCCGATGCGTTGGTGGAGGAGCGCGTCACCGCGAACTCGGTGGGCGCGGACTGCAGGGTGAAGCTGTGGGTGCCGATCCCCGGAGTGCCCGGCGTGGCGGTATCGGCCAGCAGGTTGTCCAGGTCCATGGCGTTGTCGCCATCCTTCAGCACCACGTCGAGCTGGAAGCGCATGCCGCGGAAGTTGATGGCGTTGCCACCGCTCACCAGCGGGTCGATCTGCCCGCCCCCGGGGATTTCTGAGGTGACGTCGGCGCCCGAGGCATCGTAGATGCGGAATTCCTTGCCGCTGACGAACGTCAGCGAATATGGCTCGCCGCTGCGGAAGTCGGCATTGAATGCCCGGTTGTCCTCGACCAGCCCCGGAGACACGAACACCCGCTGGTCACTGGCAGGCACGGCGGGAATGGTGGTCGCCGGCAAGGGTGGCGTCGGCAGGGCCGGATTGTTGACACCCCCGGTGCCCTGCACCCGGTTGGCGTTGCTCACTTCTTCGAAGAGGCGCTTGCCGTTGTCGTTGATCGCCACGTTGGTGGAACTGGCCACCTGCAGGCTGCGCTGCCCCTCGTCACCGAAATAGGAGTAGGTGCCGTCCGGATTACGGACGAACGGCGCATTCTTGCCGAGAAAGCCGCTGAACAGGTACTCGCCACGGGCGTTGCGGCTGTTCATCAGGTTGAGCAGCTCGGCCTCGCGCTGCTCCAGCTCCTTGGCGATGGACTTGCGGTCATCGGCCGACAGCGTACCGCCGCCCGCGCGCACCGCCAGTTCGCGCACGCGCTGCAGGACGGTGTTGACGGAGTCGAGGGTGGTTTCCTCCTGGGTCAGGCTGTTCTTCGCCGCGGTCAGGTTGTCCTTGTACTGGCCGAGCACGGCCTGCTGCTGCTCCAGCTGCAGCAGGCGCACCGAGGCCACGGGGTCGTCCGCGGGTGTGAGGATGCGGTTGCCGCTGCTGATCTGCTCCTGGGTGCGGATCAGGTTGGCATAGTTGCGACCCAGGCCGGACACGCCGTTGTTGAATGCCTGGATGGAAGAAATGCGCATTACCATGGTCTGGCCTCCCGGCCCTGGCGAAAGCTCGTCAGAACGAGTTGATCAGCGTATCGAACAGACTACGCGCAACTTGAATGATTTGCGCGGATGCCTGGTAGTACTGTTCGAACTGGATGAGCTTGGCGGCCTCCTCGTCCAGGTTCACCGCCGACACGGAGTCGCGGTTGTCGGTCGCCTGCTTGAGGATCGCCCCCGTGGCCTCGCTGTCGACGCGTGCCTGGCTGGTGAGCGTTCCCACCCGCTCGACCAGGTCGCCATAGGAATCGGTGAAGCTCGCCCCGGTGGTATCCGGCGCCAGCGGATTGACGCCGATAACGGCCTTGTTCTGCAGGTCGACCAGTTTCAGCGCGTTGCGGTTGTCCGACACCCCGTTGGTGTTGAACGACACCGAGAAATTGTCGCCCGCCTCCGGTCGCCCGCTGATGGTCACCTCGTAGTCGAAGGCGCTCGGCACCGGCGGAGGCCCGGCCGAAGCCGGCACGCTGATGGTGATGGCGTTGTTCTGCCCCGGCACGATGGTACCGGTATCGATCACGTTGCCGTTGATGTCCACCACATCGTAGCTCTGGGTCGAACCACCGCCGGCCCCCATGACGATGCGCAACGGCGGCGCGTTGCGCAGGCTGGTTTCCAGGTCGGCCTGGGCGGCCGGATCGTAGATGTCGATCTCGGTGAGCAGCGTGGGCTGGGTGATCTTCCCGGTCCCGATATTGGCCGGGCTGGTCTCTGCCTTCAGCGGTGCGGCGAAGGCCAGTTCCTCCGGGTTCTTCATGTCGGCGCGCATGTGGCTGCCGGCATTGCGGGTCGGCATCACCATGAAGCGATCGCCCGCGGCGAAGGTGCCGGTCGCCACGCCGAGGGAGAAGCCGTCCACCTCGGGCGCCGGCACCGTGGTGATGTCGAAGGTGCCCGGGGTCGGCGGGAACAGGGTGCCGTCGGACGTCCGCCGCACCACGTATTCGGTGGCGCTGGTGAACTCCACTTCGTAGTCGCTGGTGGTCAGCCGGGTGGTGTCGGTGATGCTGACGTTGAGGTTGGCCAGCGGATCGCTGTTGCCCACTCGCGCCAGGCTGCGCTGGGACAGCAGCAGCGGATCGTTGAGCGGACGGAACAGCTCGTTGCCGAACTGGCCATTGAGGTCCAGCCCCTGCCCCAGCTGGCGGTTGATCTGGTCGGTGATCGACAGCGCCAGGCGACCCACCGAGTTCAGCGACGTATCCAGTACATCCTGGCGGTAGCGGATCAGGCCGCCCATCTCGCCGCCGGTGATCAGCGAGGTGACGTTCTGCCGGGAGTTGCCACTGATGAACTGGATCTCGCTGCGCAGCGGGTCCGACTGCCCGGGCACCACTTCCAGGCGGGACGCCTTGGCGCCCACCACCAGCGGCTGCCCGGAGCCGATGAAGATGTTGTAGCCGCTGCCCTCCTGCGGCACCACGGTGACGCCGATGAACTCGGAGAGCTTGCGCACCGCCTCGTCGCGGGCGTCCAACAGGTCATTGGGCTGATTGCCGTTGGCCTGGGCCACGGCGATGGCGTCGTTGTAGCCGGCGATGGAGGTGGCCAGCTGGTTGACCTGATCGGTCACCGCCGAGAGCTGCTTGTTGATGAACGCGTTCTGTTCGTAGAGCCGGTCGTAGACGGTGTTGAAGCGCTTCGCCAGGCCTTCCGCCTCGGACAGCGCGAGCTGCCGCGCGGGGATGTTGGCCGGGTCTTCCGCGGCGGTCTGCAGGGCCGCGAAGACCTTCTGCAGGCCCGGAGTGATACCGGTGGTGCTGCCCGCCAGCAGCGAGTCGAGCTGGTTGATCTGGCTCAGGTAGGCGGACACGTCGCTGTTCAGCGCCGTGCTGGAACGCACCTGGGTGGTGAGGAATTCGTTGTAGATGCGCCGCACGTCGACCAGCGTGGTGCCCGAGCCGATGTAGCCGGCGCCGCTGAACTGCGGGACGCGCGTGGCCTGCACCGCGTCCTGCCGGGAGTAGCCCGGGGTGTTGACGTTGGTGATGTTGTGGCCGGTGACCGCCAGCGACGTCTTGTACGCGGCAAGGCCGGACAGGCCGATGTTCAACAGGTCAGCCATGATTCAGCTCTCAGGTCCTTGTGGTCGGGCTGTCGGCGGCGGCCACAGCCTGGTAGGTCTGCATCTGCCGGGCGATCTGCGAGATTTTGCGGGCGTACTGGGGATCGGTGGCGTACCCCGCCTGCTGCAGCTCGCGCACGAAGCTCTCGGGCTTGTCGGTGACGGCCAGGGCTTCCTGGTAACGGCCGTTGCCCTGGAGGAAGCTCACGTAGTCGTTGAAGCTCTGCCGGTACGAGTCGTAGGCGCGGAAGGAAGCCGCCTCCTTGACCGCCTCGCCACCCTTGTATTCGGTGGTCAGCACGCGGGCCGACTCGCCCTGCCAGCCGCCGTGGGCCTTGATGCCGAACAGGTTGTGACTGCTGGAGCCATCGGACTGGCGGATGATGGACTTGCCCCAGCCGGTTTCCAGCGCGGCCTGGGCCACCAGGTAGCGGGCATCGACGCCGATCTTCTGCGCGGCCTCCTCGGCCAGCGGCAGCATGGTCTGGACGAACTCCGCCGCCGAGGCGAAGGCAGACTTGCCCTTGGCCAGCGGCGGCTGGGCCACGCTGCGGCCGCTGACGGCCGCGCTGTCGTTCAGTCCCAGCGGCTTGCCGTCGGCCACCGCGCTGGCCTGGGCCGGCACCCAGTCGCTGCCGGCCAGCGGCTGCGCCTCGGTGGCGGGCACGATGCCGGCCAGCAGGCGGTCGGTGAGTTTGCTCGGCAGGCTCAGGCGGCGCTGGTTGAGCAGCGCCGAGTCGTCGCGCGCAGCACCACCCTCGCCCGCCGGCTTGAAGGCGCCGGCACGGGCAGTGGCGTTGGGCGACTCGACCTGGGCGAAGGGGTTGACCCGCTTGGGCCCGCTCTTCATCTGGCTGAGCTGGCGCTCCAGCACCGAGGCCAGGCCGATGCCACCGTTATTCTTCGACAGGGTCACGGCCAGCTGCTGGTCGTGCATGTCCTGGTAGGTCTTGCTCTCGTTGCTGTTCATGAAGTTGTCTTCGCCGAACACTTCGTTCGCCTTGCGCATGGACTTCATCATTTCGTTGAGGAACAGCGATTCGAACTCCTGGGCGACCTTCTTGATGTTGCCCTCGGTGTCGCCGCCGACCTTGAACTGGTTGAGCCGGTTCAGGTCGGTGTAGGCGCCGTTGTCGAGTCCGGCTGCGAGTCTGGAATCCATGGTCGTCACCCTCAGATCACGATCAGGTCGGCCTGCAGGGCTCCCGCCTGCTTCAGCGCCTCGAGGATGGCCATCAGGTCGGAAGGCGCGGCCCCCACCTGGTTGACCGCACGCACGATCTCGTCCAGAGAGGTGCCGGGACCGAACTTGAACATCGGCTTGGCTTCCTGCTGGGCATCCACGCGCGAGCGCGGCACCACGGCGGTCTGCCCGCCGGCCAGCGCGTTGGGCTGGCTGACGATGGGGTCTTCGGTGATGGTGACGGTCAGGCTGCCGTGGGTCACCGCCGCCGGCTGCACCTTGACGTCCTGGCCAATCACGATGGTGCCGGTACGCGAGTTGATGATGACCTTGGCGGCCGCCTTGCCGGCCTCGATCTGCATGTTCTCCAGCATCGCCAGGTAATCCACCCGCTGGTTCGGGTCCAGCGGCGCGCTGACGCGGATCGAGCCACCGTCGAGGGCCTGGGCCACGCCCGGGCCGAGCAGGCCGTTGATCTGGTCGACGATGTTCTTCGCGGTGGTGAAATCCGGACGGTTGAGGTTAAGAGTCAGGCTGTTGCCCTGGTCGAAGCCGCTCGGCACCGGCCGCTCGACGGTGGCGCCGGCGGGAATGCGCCCGGCCGACGGCACGTTGACGGTGATGCGCGAACCGTCGCCGCCGGTGGCGTCGAAGCCGCCGACCACCAGGTTGCCCTGGGCGATGGCGTAGACGTTGCCATCGATGCCTTTCATCGGCGTCATCAGCAGGCTGCCGCCACGCAGGCTCTTCGAGTTGCCGATCGAGGAGATGGTCACGTCCAGGGTCTGCCCCGGCTTGGCGAACGGCGGCAGCTCGGCATGCACCGACACGGCGGCGACGTTCTTCAGCTGCACGTTGCCGCTGCCGGCCGGCACCTTGATGCCGAACTGGGCCAGCATGTTGTTGAAGGTCTGCAGGGTAAACGGCGTCTGGGTGGTCTGGTCGCCGGTGCCGTTGAGACCCACCACCAGACCGTAGCCGATCAGCTGGTTGGTGCGCACACCCTGGATGCTCGCCAGGTCCTTCAGGCGCTCGGCCTGCACGGCGCTCGCGACGAGCAGCAGGCAGAAAACGGAAATCAGTCTTTTCATGGTCGGCTACCTGCTCAGAACGGGAACAACGGGCTCATGAAGAACCGGTCGAACCACCCCGGCTGACTGGCATCAGCGAAGGCGCCGGTGCCCGAGTAGGTGATGCGGGCATTGGCCACGCGGGTCGAGGACACGGTGTTGTCGGTGGCGATGTCGTCGGCGCGGATCATGCCGGCGATGCGTACCAGTTCGTCACCGGTGTTCAGGGTCAGCCACTTCTCGCCGCGCACGGCCAGGATGCCGTTGGGCAGCACCTCGGCGACGGTGACGGTGATCGAGCCGGACAAGCTGTTGCTCTGGTTCGCCCCCGAGTCGCCCTTGGTGGCGCGGGTGCCGCTGTAGCCGACGTCCAGGCTCAGGTCATCGGCCTTGAGCGGGTTGATGCCGGCGTTGGAGTTGCCGACCGAGACGGCGCCGCCGAACAGCGAGGTCAGGCCGAGGTTGGCGCTGCTGTTCTTCGACATGTCCGAGCCCGCCGACTTGCTGGCCTGGGTGCGCTCGCTGAGGGTGATGGTGATGATGTCGCCGACCCGGTAGGCCTTGCGGTCGTCGTACAGGTTGGTCTCGAAGCCGGCCTGGTAGATCGCGCCGTTGCTCTGCGCCGCCGGCAGCGGGGTACGCGGCAGCACCGGCGCGTAATAGGGGTCGTCCGGCTTGGGCGCGGGCGCGACGCAGCCGGTCAGGACCACGCTGCCCAGCAGGGGAAGAAGAATCAGCAGCCGGTTCATAACCACTTACCTCACGGCGTTCATGTTGCGGGTTGCCGGCGCCGGGGCGCCCGATATCAAAGGTTCTGCGTGATGAACGAGAGCATCTGGTCCGAGGTGGAGATCACCTTGGAGTTCATCTCGTAGGCGCGCTGGGTGGTGATCATGTTGACCAGTTCCTCCACCACGCTGACGTTGGAGTTCTCCAGGGTGTTCTGCAACACGGTGCCCAGGCCGGTCAGGCCCGGCGTGCCGACCTGCGGCGCGCCGCTGGAAGCGGTCTCCAGGAACAGGTTGTTGCCGATCGCCTGCAGGCCCGCCGGGTTGACGAAGTCGGAGGTCTGGATGTTGCCGATCACCTGGGCCGCGGGGTTGCCGGCGGTGGTCACCGACACGGTGCCATCCTCACCTACGGTGAAGGTCTGCACCTCGGCCGGCAGGACGATGGCCGGCTCCAGCGGGAAGCCGCTGGAGGTGACGATCTGGCCGTCGGAGTCCAGGTGGAAGCTGCCGTCGCGGGTATAGCCGACGGTGCCGTCCGGCATCAGGATCTGGAAGAAGCCGCGGCCGTTGACCGCCAGGTCCAGCGGCTGCTCGGTGGTCTGCAGGCTGCCGGCGGTGAAGATCTTCTGGGTGCCGACGACGCGCACACCGGTACCCAGCTGCAGGCCGGTGGGCAGTTCGCTGTCCTGGCTGGACTGGCCGCCGGGCTGGCGGCGGATCTGGTACAGCAGGTCCTCGAACTCGGCGCGGTCGCGCTTGAAGCCGGTGGTCGAGACGTTGGCCAGGTTGTTGGAGATGGTGGTCAGGTTCATGTCCTGGGCGGACAGGCCTGTCTTGGCAACCCAGAGGGCAGGAAGCATGTTCGTTCTCCTCGAGCGCCGGATTCATGGCGCTTCGCGTTGGTAATTAGCTGAGTTGCATGACCCGTGCCATGGCCGACGCGCCGTCTTCGGCGGTGCGCATCATCTTCACGTGCAGTTCGAACTGGCGGGACAGCGAGAGCATCGCGGCCATTTCCTCGACGGCGTTGACGTTGCTCGATTCGAGAAAGCCCGAGGTGAGGCGGACATTGGCCTCGGCGGCCACCGGCTCGGTCGCGCCCTTGACCCGGATCAGACCGTCGGTGCCCTTCTCCATGGTCCTGGAGTCCGGGTTGACCAGCTTGATGCGGTCCACCTCCGCCATCACGTTCGGCGCCTCGCCGAGGGCACGGATGCTGATGGTGCCGTCCTGGCCGATCTCGACCTTCTGCTCCGGCGGCACGGCGATCGGCCCGCCATTGCCCAGCACCGGCAAACCGTTGCCGGTGCGCAGCTGGCCCAGGGCATCGATCTGCAGGCTGGCTGTGCGCACGTAGGCCTCGCCGCCATCGGGTGCCTGCACCGCGATCCAGCCCTGTCCCTCGATGGCCACGTCCATGTCGCGGCCGGTCTCCTGCAGCGAACCGGGGGTGAAGTCGGTGGCCGGGCGCTCGCTCATGGCGTAGACCCGCGCCGGGTAGCTCTCGCCGAACACGGGCATGGAACGCGCCTGCTCGTAGTCGCGATGGAAACCGGTGGTGGAGATGTTGGCCAGGTTGTTCGCATGGGCGCGCTGGGCCATGGTGTTCTGGCTGGCACCGGTCATGGAGATGTACAGCATCTTGTCCATGGTTTGCTCCGCAGGACGGCTTTCCGCCGCCAATGACTCTGTTACCTGCCACTCAGCAAACACCGTGCCAAGCGCTGAAACTGTCCCTATCCGGTTGTTTTCTATGGACTTATAAAAAAGAGAGGCTCCCGAAGGAGCCTCTTGAGATGGTTTTCCGGCGAGGGGTTGCCGCCGGCGGCAAGCCCCCTCCCCTCATCAACGCAGGTTGATGATGGTCTGGGTGATCGCGCTTTCGGTCTCGATGGTCTTGGCGTTGGCCTGGTAGTTGCGCTGGGCGACGATCAGGTTCACCAGCTGGTCCGACAGCTCGACGTTGGAGTCCTCCAGCGCGCCCGCCTGCAATACACCCAGGGTTCCCGAACCCGGCGGGTTGCGCACCGGCTCGCCCGATTCGAACGACTGCACCCACTGGGTCTTGCCGATCGGGGTCAGACCCTGAACGTTGGCGAAGTTGGCCAGGATGACCTGCCCCTGCACCTTGGACTGGCCGTTGGTGTAGCGGGCGAAGATCAGGCCGGTGTCATCGACTTCCAGGCCGGCCAGCTCACCGGTGGTGTAGCCGTTCTGGCTCACGCTGCTGACGGCGAAGGAGCTGGCGAACTGGGTGGAGCGGCGCAGGTCGATGGTCAGGAATTCCGGGCTCTGGTTCGCGCCGTTCTCGCTCCATACCGGCGGCGTGGAGTTGTCCGGCGCGGCCGGGGTCCAGTTGTTCATCAGGATCGTGCCGTCCGGGTTGACGGTGAAGTCGGTGGAGGTCGAGCTCAGCAACTGTCCCGCCTCGGTGAAGGTCAGGTTAGCGGTGAACGGCGTGGTGCCGGGACCGTTGTCATAGACCGGGGGCGGCCCGGGGGTGACCAGCACGCTCTCCGGGGCGGACGGGTTGCGCCCGTCGATCAGCACATGCATGGTCCAGCTGTTGAGCGCCGGCGGCGCATCCTTGACGAAGTACTGGGTCAGTACGTGGGCATTGCCCTGGGTATCGTAGATGTTGGTCGAGGTCGACGAGTTGTAGGTGGTCGGGTCGGCCGGGTTGAACGGCGTCGTCGTCGGCGACACGCTGTTGGAGTTCAGGTTGAAGGTCTGCGCCATGGTCGAGGTCGCGCGCGGCTCCTGGCTGGCGGTCTGGATGCGCAGGTTGCCGATGACGCCCGTCTGCAGGTTGTCGTTGGCGTCGACCGTGTAGCCCTGCAGGTTGTAGCCGAAGTTGTCGACAATGAAGCCGTCGCGGTCGGTGCCGAAATAGCCCGCGCGGGTGTAGCTCAGGGCGCCGTTGTTGCTGACCTGGAAGAAGCCGTTGCCGTTGATCGCCAGGTCCAGCGCGTTCTGGGTGTAGTTGATGTTGCCCTGGTTGAACAGCTGGGCGACGTCGCCCAGCAGCACGCCGCTGCCCTGTGGGTTCTTGCCGGTACCGAGCATCGATGCCGCGTAGACGTCGGCGAACTCGGCGCGGGACTGCTTGAAGCCCGCGGTGCCGGCGTTGGCAATGTTGTTGCCGGTGACGTTGAGGTCCTTGGTGGCTGCCCGCAGACCGCTGAGACCGATATTGAAAGCCATGGATGTGCTCCTTTGCCGTTACTGCCGGCGCTTACAGCCTGGGGGTTATTGACCGATTGTCTGGACCTGGGACAGCGGCACCGCGCCGATGCCCGCCAGGTTGAGCCTCATTTCGCTGCCGTTCTGACCGAGCACGACACTGTCGACGTTGGCCGGCAGCAGGGTGTAGAGCCCCTTGGTGCCTTCGGGGTAGGTGGCCTGGGCCTCGAACTTGTAGGTGCCGGGCGGCATGAGATCGCCGTTCGAGTCCTTGCCGTCCCACATGAAGC
This sequence comes from Pseudomonas paralcaligenes, assembly GCF_019655855.1. GTDB lineage: Bacteria > Pseudomonadota > Gammaproteobacteria > Pseudomonadales > Pseudomonadaceae > Aquipseudomonas > Aquipseudomonas paralcaligenes. The sequence goes on from NZ_BPFX01000007.1 coordinate 342,612, forward strand.
TCACGTTGCCCGCCGCCTGCTGGCCGAGATTGACGCGGCTCACCGCCTTGCCGGCGCTGTCGTAGACGTTGACGTAGACGTTGCTGCTGCTGACCGGCAGGACCAGGCTGGCCTTGAAGGTCTCGCTGGTGTCGACCACCGCCTTGTCGGACGGCACGATCACCTTGCGCCCGACCAGGGACGAGGCCTGCAGGGCCTGCGAGGACTGATAGCCGGACAGCAGGGAGCCCATGCTGGTATTGAGCTTCTCAATACCCTCGACCTGGCTGAACTGCGCGAGCTGGGCGATGAACTCGCCGTTCTCCTGCGGCTCCAGCGGGTTCTGGTTGTTCAACTGGGCCACCAGCAGCTCGAGAAATTCATTCTTGCCGAGATCCTTGCTCTGCTTGGTTTCCTGCTTGATCTGGTACTGGTCCAGTACCGAACTGGCGCCGCTTACACTGCTCATCCCTTCAACTCCTCGCTAACCGGATCACTGGCCCAAGGTCAGTACGCGCTGCATCATCTGCTTGGCGGTGTTCATCATTTCCACGTTGGTCTGGAAGGCACGACTGGCGGAAATCATGTCGGCCATCTCCTCGACCACGTTGACGTTCGGGTAGTACACGTAGCCCTTCTCGTCGGCCGCCGGATGGTTGGGCTCGTAGCGGGGCATCAGGCTGCTCTGGTCTTCCACCACGCCCAGCACCTGAACGCCACGACCAGGCTGGTCCTGGTCGGCGAACAGCGAGCCGCGGTCGCCGTCCATGGTCGACTCGAACACGGTGGCGAACACCGGGTGGCGCGCGCGGTAGGTCTGGTCGATGCTCGACGAAACGGTCTCGGCGTTGGCGATGTTGCTGGAAATGGTGTTCAGGCGAGTGCTCTGGGCGCTCATGCCGGTACCGGCGATGTTGAAGACACTGGAGAGTGACATGACTGGGATCTCCCTTATTCGCCGCGCAGGGCGCCGACAAGACCTTTGAATTTGCTGTTGAGCAGGGTGAAGCTGGCCTGGAACTGCACCGCGTTCTCGGCGTAGTTGGCCTGCTCCTGCTGCATGTCGACGCTGTTCTGGTCGATGGACGGATGGAACGGCGTGCGGTAGCGCAACGCCGGGTCGGCCAGCTGGATACCTTCGCTGGCGATGTGGCGGCTGTCGGTGCGGCTCATCTCGAACTGCTTGCCGCTCTGCTTCTCGCTCTGCTCCGCAAGCACGGCGGAGAAGTCCAGATCACGGGCCTTGTAATGCGGCGTGTCGGCATTGGCGATGTTGTTGGCCAGGACCTCGGCGCGTTGCGCGCGGAAGCCCAGGGCCGTTTCGTGAATGCCGAGTGCGTTTGCGAAGCTGATGCTCATGATCGATAACCTCTGCCGTGTGGGCGTCGTGCCAGACACTCAGCAAAGGCTGTGCCAACTGATACATACCTTTATTTTCAATGGTTTACCGAGTTCAGGTGCCATCAAAGGGCGGCAAGCGGCAATAGTTTTCCGCTTCGCCCCTGCAAGCGGCAAACCCCGTTTGCCGCTTGCTATCCGGAAGGCGCAAACGAAAACGGGAGGCCAGTGGGCCTCCCGTTTTTTCACCTTCCGATGCGGATCACTTCACCTTGTAGATGATCCCCGGGCTGCACTGGACCATCTGATACAGGTCGGGCAGGCCGTTCAGCGCTTCCGACGCCCCGAGGAACAGGTAGCCCCCCGGCTTGAGGGTGGCGTGGATGCGGGTGAGGATGTCTTTCTTCACATCGGCGGAGAAGTAGATCAGCACGTTACGGCAGAACACCACGTCGAACTTGCCAAGCACCGCATAGCTTTCCAGCAGGTTCAGGGCGCGGAACTCCACCCGGTTCTTGATCGCCGGCTTGACCGCCCAGCGCGCGGGCCCCTTGGCATCGAAATAGCGCTGCAGTCGCTCCTGCGACAGGCCGCGACCGATGGCCAGGCTGTCGTACTCGCCGGACTTGCAGTTCGCCAGCATGGAGCCGGAAAGGTCGGTGGCGACGATCTGCACCCCGGCCTTGAGCTGCCCGAGATTGGTCCGCTCGAATTCGTCGATGGTCATCGACAGCGAAAAGGGCTCCTGCCCCGAGGAGCAGGCGGCCGACCAGATGCGCAGGCGCTGATTGGGATTGGCCTTGATCAGCTCCGGCAGCACCCGGTTCTTCATCACCTCGAACGGATAGGTATCGCGAAACCACAGGGTCTCGTTGGTGGTCATGGCGTCCACCACCTGCTCGCGCAGCCCTCCGCGGGGCTGGGCCTGCATCTTCTGCACCAGCTCGCCGAGGCTCTTGATGCCCTGCTGCTCCATCAGCTTGTTGAGACGGCTGGAAACCAAGTACTGCTTGTTGCTTCCCAGCAGAATGCCGCAGGCCTTTTCCAGGAAGGTCCGGAATTGCTCGAAATCCAAATTGCCTGAAGACACTAATGCTGCCTCACCAAACATGATCCAACCGAGGGCCTAGCCCTCAGCCCCCATCGGCTACCCGGATGCGCTCGACGACGCGGGAGGCCAGTTCGTCCGGACGGAACTTCGCCAGGAAATCGTCCGCGCCGACCTTCTTCACCATCGCCTGGTTGAACACTCCGGAGAGCGAAGTATGCAGAATCACATGGAGGTTCTGCATCCTCGGATCGGAGCGAATCTCTGCCGTCAGGGTGTAGCCGTCCATCTCCGGCATCTCGATGTCGGAGATCAGCATGAGGAACTCCTGGGCGGGACTCTTGCCCTCCTCGACCATCTTGCGCAGGTAGTCGTAGGCCTGGCGGCCGTCGTTGAGCGCCACCACTTCCACGCCGACGCTCTCGAGGCAGCGGGAAACCTGCTTGCGGGCCACGGAAGAGTCGTCGCAGATCAGCACGCGCTTGGACACCGCGCGGGCCTGGGTCTCCACGTCCACCACGCCCTCGGAGATCGACTCCGACATGGGCGCCACCTCGGCGAGGATCTTCTCCACGTCGATGATTTCCACCAGCTGCTTGTCCACCCGGGTGACCGCGGTGAGGTAGTGGTCACGGCCGGTGCCCTTGGGCGGCGGATGGATCTCCTCCCAGTTCATGTTGACGATGCGCTCCACCGAGCGCACCAGGAAACCCTGCACCTTGGTGTTGTACTCGGTGATGATCACGAAACTGTTGTGGATGTCATCCAGCGCCGTTCTGCCGGTAGCCAGCGCCAGATCGAGAATCGGGATGGTGCCCCCACGGATATTCGCCACGCCGCGCACCACCCGGCTGGATTTGGGCATCACGGTGAGCTTGGGGCATTGCAGCACCTCCTTCACCTTGAACACGTTGATGCCGTACAGCTGCGGACCGTCCAGACGGAACAGCAAGAGCTCGAGGCGGTTCTGCCCGACCAGTTGGGTACGCTGGTTAACCGAGTCCAATAGTCCGGCCATGCGCAGACTCCTTATCGTTCGTATCGCCGTACATTCTGCCAAAGCCTAGCAGGCGGCACGGGCCTTGCTTCGTGAGGTGCATGAACGCACTCACGACACTTTCCCGACGCATGATGGCCAAAAGCCCCTTTCTTGCCGGTGTTTTACCCGCTTTGGGCCTGTTCGGCTACAGCACGCTGCATGCTGCGCAGCTGACATTGCCCGAGGAGCTTATCGGCGCCACCGAAGGCTTTCTTGAATTCACCGTCGAGGATTATCTAGAGCGTAGCGAAATCCCCGCACGCCATGAAATCCAGGTCAACGCCCTCGACCCCCGGCTGCGCCTGGCGGCCTGCGACAGCGATTTGACGCAACGCCTGGAGAGCCCCGCCCAGCCAGTTGGCCGGGTCACCGTGAGAGTCAGCTGCGAAGGGAGCACGCCCTGGACGGTCTTCGTCCCGGCTCAGGTACGAATCTTCCGACCGGTGGCGGTGCTGAAGACGCCGCTCAAGCGCGACAGCGTCGTGGGGCCCGCCGACATCGCGATGATCGAGCAGGACATCGGCCTGCTGGGCAGGGGCTATATCGCCGACCCGGACCAGGCCATCGGCAGAAAAATGACGCGACCGCTGCAGGCGGACCAGGTGCTAACCCCGGCCATGCTGCAGCTGGCGGAAAGCGTGCGCCGCGGCGACCAGGTGGTGATTGCCGCGCGCGCCGGCGGGATCAATGTGCGGGTACAGGGCGAGGCCTTGTCCGCCGGCACGCTCGGCCAGCAGATCAGCGTACGCAACCTCAGCTCGCAGCGCGTGGTCAGAGCTCGTGTGATAGGCCCCGGGCAGGTCGAGGTGGAAATGTAGGCACGATTCTTGTAGCGCAAACTCCCGGCGATTTCCTACACTGTTAAACGACGCACACATTTGCGCCCTAAAGTTTCGACGGATACGGCCGACAACCCAGTCAAGCGTCCAGATACCGTCAGAGGTTCACAACATGGTTATCGACTTCAACCGGCTGAACAATGCCTCCTCTCCCGCCAACAGCGGGCGTGCCGGCAATGCCCAGGCCAGCGGCCGTAACGAGGCCGTCAGCAGCACGCTGCCGAACGCACCCCAGGTTGCGAGCGAGCAGGCCACCGCCGGCAAAACCGGCGAGTCCGTGCAGCTCAGCCGCGAAGCCCAGCAGTTGCAGAAAGTGAGCGACAAGCTGCGTGACCTGCCGACCGTGGACAAAGAGCGCGTCGCGAAACTGAAGCAGGCCATCGCCGACGGCAGCTACCAGGTCGATGCCCAGCGCGTCGCCGGCAAGCTGCTCGACTTCGAATCCCAGCGCTAGTCCAAGGGCTGCGCTGGGGGTGTTGGACGCCCAATCCCCAGAGCCCGCGATGCAAAACGACGACCTGCTGCACCTGTTCATCGAAGATATCGGCACGGCCCAGCGCCTGCTTGAATTGATCGATACCGAATTCCAGGCCATGGGCGAGCGCGACCTGCCGCGCCTGGAACAGATCCTCGGCGAGAAACTTCCCCTCCTCGGCTTGCTGGACCAGCACGGTACGGCTCGCTCCAACCTGCTTTCCGCGCAGCAGCTGAGTGCCGATCGCGCCGGCCTGGAGACACTGGCCAGCCGCCGTGACGACGGCGCGGAACTGCTGGCCCGCAGCGAAGAGCTGAACCGGCTGCTGGAAAGCTGCCGCGACGCCAACCAGCGCAACGGCCGCCTGATCCGCGCCAACCAGGCATCGCTCAAGAGCGTGCTCGGGATTCTTCGTGGCGGAGAAACGCCCGGCCTCTATGACAGCCGCGGCGGCGCCGCTAGAATCGCGCAGCAACGCCCGCTCAGCCAGGCCTGAGCCATAACAACGAGCACAGGGGACATGCCGGCAATATGCCAGTATGCTAGTGCCGCAGTACCTGGAGAATGCCGGAACGTGTCCAACCCATTTCATGAGGATGACGGCCCACAGCCGCCGAAGGTGCTCACCGCGCCCTTGGAAATCATCGCCAACCTGCGCTTGCTGCAGCAGAGCCGTGATCCCCTCGTCGTCACTTTCAAGGACCGCAATCAGCGGTTCCAGAGCTATCTGGTCGAAGTCAATCGCGAACGCAGCGTGATCGCGCTGGATGAAATGGTCCCCAACGATGGCGAACGCTTCATGCAGAACGGTGAGCCGTTCCGCGTGGAAGGCTTCCATGAAGGCGTGCGCATCGCCTGGGACTGCGAAGACCCGGTGCAGATCGGCGAACTGGAAGGTGCCCGCTGCTACTGGAGCCACATGCCGGAGCGAGTGACCTATCACCAGCGCCGCAACGCGTTCCGTGCCCAGCTCGCCCAGGGCCAGTTGGTCAATATCGAGCTTTCCGGCACCCGCCTCACGCCGGCCCTGAAAGGCCAGTTGCTGGATATCTCGGCCACCGGTTGCCGCATCCGTTTCCCGGGCGACGTCAGCAGCCGTCTGCATGCCGGGGAAGTCTACGAGCGCTTCGCCGCCCAGCTGCCGATCGGCGCCATGACCCTCGCGGCGGAACTGCGCCACGCCCACTATGTGGAGAAGGACAACATGACCTTCGCCGGGCTGCGCTTCCACCGCATGGGCGGCCTGGAGCAGCGTCAGGTCGAGCGCTTCGTCTATCAACTGCAGCGCGAGGCGCGCCGGGTCGAGGACGAATAGTTCCTAGCCGTCTTGGGACGGCCGCCGCCCCTCAGACCTGATTGCCCAGCACACGCCTTTCCCAGGGCGTGATCTCGTCCAGATAGCTCATCAGTTCCATGCTCTTGCTGGCGCAATAGCCATCGACGAACTCGTCGCCGAACCACTGCCGCGCCAGCGCGCTGCCCTGCAGCCGCTGCAACGCCGCGTGGAGGGTGCATGGCAGGCTGAGCGCGGACGGCACGTCGAATTCGCCCTGGATCGCGGCACTGGGCTCCAGTTCCTGACGCAGGCCATGCAGGCCGGCCGCCAGGCTGGCGGCGATGGCCAGGTAGGGATTGGCGTCGGCGCCAGGCAGACGGTTCTCCACCCGCCTCGCCGCCGGCCCGCTGGCCGGAATGCGCAGGCCGGCGGCGCGGTTGTCGTGTGACCAGCAGGCATTGTTCGGTGACGCATAGGGATGGCACAGGCGCTGGTAGGAATTCACATGTGGCGCGAACAGCAGGGTGAAATCCGCCAGCGCCGCCTGCTGGCCACCGATGAAGTGGAAGAAGGCCGGCATCGCCTCGCCGTCTTCGGCACTGAAGATGTTCCGCCCGCTGCCCTGCTCCACCACGCTCTGGTGAATGTGCATGGAGCTGCCCGGCGTGTGCGGCAGCGGCTTGGCCATGCACACCACGGCCAGGCCATGCTTGAGCCCGACTTCGCGCAGCAGGTGCTTGAACAGGAAAGTCTGGTCCGCCACCAGCAGCGGGTCGCCGTGCAGCAGGTTGATCTCGAACTGGCTCACGCCCATCTCGTGCATGAAGGTATCGCGGGGCAGACCGAGCGCCGCCATGCAGCGATAGACCTCCTCGAAGAACGGCCGCAGGCCGTTGCCCGATGACACGCTGAACGCGGAGCAGCCGCTCTCGCGGCTACCATCCAGGCCCAGAGGAGGCCGGAACGGCTGGGTCGCATCGAGGTGACGCTCGAAGACGAAGAACTCCAGCTCGGTGGCCACCACCGGCTGCCAGCCCCGCTCGGCATAGGCGGCGACGATCCGCTTGAGCAGGCCCCGAGTGGAAAGCCCGGAGCTGCGCCCATCCAGTTCGTCGGCATCGCAGATGGCCATGGCGCGCGGCGACTCGCTCCAGGGCAGGCGGAACACCCTGTCCGCCGGGGCACTGAGCACCAGGTCGCCGTCATCGCTGCCGTAGAAGCGTGCCGGAGGGTAGCCGCCCATGATGCACTGCAGCAGCACACCCCGAGCCAGTTGCAGGCGGCGGCCTTCGAGGAAGCCCTCCGCGGTCATCACCTTGCCCCTGGGCACCCCGTTGAGGTCGGCGGTGACACATTCGATTTCGGCTATTCCGGTCAAGCGCTCTGCGAGCGTACTGCTGCCGTCGGGAATCATGACTGCTTATCCTTGTTGTCGATCCGTACAAAATACGCATCAGCCGTTCAGGATTTCAAGCAGCCAGAGAGGGGAAGATTCAACGCAGGAAGGCCACCACGCGGTCGGCGTCGAAGGGCCAGTCGAGTTCGGCGCCGGTGTCGGTGCGCAACAGCACGGGAATGCGCAGGCCGTACTGCTCAACCCAGTCCTCGCGCTCGGCGATGTCGATCAGCTCGACCAGCAGGCCGTGCTCGACAAGAGGCATCAGCACCCCTTCCGCCACCTCGCAGAGGTGGCAACCGAGGGTGCCGAAAAGCTGGCATTCAGGTGGCATGGGAAAGCGCTCCGACCGAATCAGAGACGCAGTCTAGCACCCGTTCAGGCTTGCTCGGCCGGCGCCTTGCCGAGCATGCCCTGCAGGCCGTCCAGCAGACGGCTGTTGAGCTCCTTGGCCTTCTCCAGCAACGAGGTGTCGAAGCGCTCGTCGAGGCGGAAGCCACCGTCCAGCAATTGTTCCAGTGTGCCCCTGGCGTCTTCCGACACCTTGTCGGCGGAACGCAGCGCATCGAGCAGACCACGGGCGTAGTCGACCAGCGTGTCGTTCACCGCGCTGGCGGCCTGGCCACCCTGCTGGGCGACGGTACTGTAGGCATCGGTGGCCTGGCGCACGCTGGTCTGGGTCAGCTGGAGCGACATGGAGGCGAGCTGGGAGCCGTCCATCTTCAGCTGCATGGCACGGTCGAACGCGCCGCTCAGGTTGCCGGAATAGAAGTCGCTGGAAATGTCCTGCACCTGCTTGAAGAGGTCTTCCAGGGCGGCACGCTCCTCGTCATCCAGTTCGCCCTCGACCTGCACCTGCCAGGCACCGATCTGCATGCTGCCGGAACGGCTCTCGACCGAGCCGGTGGAGGTCTTGCCATCGCTGGCGAGCGTGGCGCTGTTCTGCGACCAGTTGGCCGACGCGCTGGCGATGGAAATCTTCAGGCGATCGCCATCGCGAGTGGTGACCTCCATGTCGAAGGTCTCGGCCTGAGCGGCGAAACGCTCGCTACGCGCAGCCACCGCGACAGCGTTGCCACCACTGGCCGGCGTCTTGGCTAGGTAGTCGGATTCGAGGCCTTTCAGGCCGTTCTGGATCTTCTCGTAGGTGGCGTCGATATCCTCCGCGACCTTGCCCTTGAGGACGCCCATGCCATCGAGAATCTTGCGTGCCTCGGCGAAGCCCTTCTCCACCCCTTCGCGGGCCTGGGCCAGCAGGCCCTCAAGCTTGGAGGTATCGGCACCGGCCGCCGCCTCGCTCTTCAGACGCTGCTCGATAAAGCCGATGATCCGGTCGGCCACCTTGTCGGGCGTGAAGTCGTCGCGCTTGCCATCCAGCGCGCCGGGCTCCAGGCCCAGGCGGTTGGCCAGACGATTGGCCAGGGTTCCCTGCGGGTCGACATGGCCGCGCGGATTGGCCAGGGTATTGATACCGGCGGGACGGGATTGCGACGGAGAGAGGGAAGCCAGAGTGTTCATGTCGGCGTACCAGGCAAAGAGAACTGCCTTTTTGACGGCAGCTTTCGGGAAAATTTGAGACAGAACCGACCAATGGTTCTTCGGCGCGCCCCCTATTCGGCGCGCCGAAGCCTGTTGTGTCGCCGTCTTCTCAGATACCAGCGGCTTTCAGCAGCACCTCGGCGGCGGCCTTGGCCTGCAGGGCCTGGTCGCCCGGACCCTGGACGTGAGCCATGCTCAAGGCACCTTCGAGAAGGAATTGTAGCTGCATGGCCAGGACACCCGCCTGCGGAACCCGCAACGCCTCCAGCAGTTCGTGGAAATGCTCGGCAAAGGCCGTCTTGAACATGGCGGCCTGGCGATGGATGGGATGCATACGGTCGTGAAACTCTGCGGCCGCATGGATGAAGCTGCAACCACAGAAATCCTGCTGGTGAATCCAGGCATGCAGGCCGTCGAAGGTCAGCAGCAGCGCCTCCCGCGGCGGCCGGGCGGCCCGCAGCTGGGCAAGCCTCTCCAGCGTATCCCGCTCGCTCTCTTCGAGTACCGCGAGGATCAGCTCGTCCTTGGAGCGGAAGTGCTTGTACAGGGTCATCTTGGCCACCCCGGACTCCGCCAGGATGCGGTCGATACCGGTGGCGTGGTAACCCTCCCGGGCAAACAGATCCTGGGCGGTGCTGATCAATTGTTGGCGCTTGCTCGATGCCATCTGGTCCCTCCAAGTGGCGGACATTATGCGGGCGGCGGCGGCCACCACTCCAGGCGGAAAGATTTCGCTTGAAAATATACAGACCTGTCTGTCTAATTTCGAGACATACAGCGTAAACAAGGGCGCGCGCATATCCGCCCCGCCCTGACCGATTACACAGACGCTTATCCCTCTCCCGACATTCGAGGTCCCCCCTATGCGATCCCTCATCCTCTTCCTGCTCATCGCGCTGAGCAGCGCCGGCCAGGCCGCCGGCCTACGCTTCGCATTGGTCAAGACCGCCGAGACCGAGACCCGCGACGCCTTCACCATCGAGGGGGGAGCCTGGACCGAAAAGGCCATCGCCAACCACGTCGCCGTACTGATCGAACACCATGCCGCGACGCTGCTGCTCGACACCTCTCTCGGGCGTCAGGTGGACCAACAGTTCGAGTCCGAGATGCCCTGGTACGACAAACCGCTGCTGCGCTACGGCCAGGTCGCGCCGGTCCGCGACCAGCTGGATCGCGACGGGGTCCGGGTCGACCGCATCCTCCTCACCCACAGCCACTGGGACCATGCTTCCGGCCTGGCCGACTTCCCCGAGGTACCGGTATGGGCGCCCTACGATGAAATCGCCTTCAGCCGCATCGCCGTCCCGCCGGCCGTGCTGCCCAGCCAGTTCGCCCACGACGTGCACTGGGTGCCCTTCGACTTCGACGACGAGCCCTTCATGGGCTTCGAACGCAGCCTCAACCTGTTCGGCGACCGCAGCCTGGTCCTGGTGCCGATGGCCGGCCATACCCCCGGCTCGGTGGGCCTGTTCCTTACCCTGGATGACGGCCGGCGCTTCTTCTTCACCGGCGATACCAGCTGGCGCCTGGAGGGCTTCACCGGGCCGAAGGAAAAGTTCTGGATCAGCCGCAGGATGGTCGACGACGACCGCGACGCGACCCGCCAACAACTGCAGAAGGTGCACGCACTGATGCGTCAGGAACCGGCGCTGGTTGTGGTGCCGGCGCACGACGAAGCGGTCCAGAAGACACTGGGTTATTACCCGCACTGGATCGAATGACTCGACCAAGGTCTAGAAGCAGTAATTTTTGCGAAATGTTTTAGTCTTCAGGCTGCAACGAATTCGGACACACCGGATCGCCATCACCAGAGGAACAATAACAATGAGCAAGTCCCCTCTCGCCCGCGGCGTGGCGCTCGCCGCCCTGGGCACCAGCCTCACCCTGCCCGGCCTGGCACAGGCGGCCTTCCTGGAAGACAGCAAGGCCACCCTTGAGCTGCGCAACTTCTACTTCAACCGAGACCTGCGCCAGGATTCCAACCCGACACCGGCCCAATCCAAGCAGGAAGAATGGGCACAAGGATTCCTGCTGCGCTACGAATCCGGCTTCACCGAAGGCACCGTCGGCTTCGGCCTCGACGCCATCGCCACCCTGGGCCTGAAACTGGACTCCGGCACCGATCGCAGCGGCAGCGGCCTGCTGCAACGCGACCGCGAGACCGGCCGCGCCCAGGACAGCTACGGCGACTTCGGCGCCACCGCCAAGGCCCGGATCTCCAAGAGCGTGCTCAAGGTCGGCACCCTGATGCCGAAGCTGCCGGTGGTGCAGGCCAACGACTCGCGCCTGCTGCCCCAGGTGTTCAGCGGCGGCGCACTGAATTCCGCGGAAATCGACGGCCTGACCTTCGATGCCGGCCGCCTCAAGCAGTACAACCTGCGTGATTCCTCGGACTACGAGGACATGCTGATGACCACTGGTGGTCGTCGCAACATCACCGGCGCTGCGGGCGTCACCGCCGACAAGTTCGACTTCGGCGGCCTGAGCTACAAGTGGAACGACAGCCTGACCACCAGCTACCACTACGGCGCCCTGGAAGACCTGTACAAGCAGCACTACCTGAACCTGGTGCACGTGCTGCCGATCGCCGACAAGCAGTCGCTGAAATCGGACATCCGCTGGGCCCGCTCCACCGACGACGGCAACACCAACGTCGACAACAAGGCCCTCAACGCCATGTTCACCTACAGCCTGGGCGGCCACGCCTTCGGCCTCGGCTACCAGAAAATGAGCGGCGACACCGGCTTCGCCTATATCAACGGCACCGACCCGTTCCTGGTGAACTACGTGCAGATCGGCGACTTCGCCAACAAGGACGAGAAGTCCTGGCAGCTGCGCTACGACTACAACTTCGCCGCCATCGGCATCCCCGGCCTGACCTTCATGACCCGCTATCTCACTGGCGACGACGTGGACCTGGGCGCGGCCGGTAACGGCGGCAAGGAATGGGAACGCAACACGGACATCGGCTACGTCATCCAAGACGGCCCGCTGAAGAACCTCGGCGTCAAATGGCGCAACGCCACGGTCCGCTCCAATTTCGCCAACGACCTGGACGAGAACCGCCTGATCCTCAGCTACACCCTCTCGCTCTGGTAGGAAGGCAAGGCCATAAAAAGGCTATGTCCCCGTTAGATGTCGTAGTGCCCTGACCCTTGCTGGCCCCCCGCCTGCGCGGGAATGACGGTTTCGGAAGAGTTCCACCCCTACCGCGTCATCCCCGCGCAGGCGGGAATCCAGGGACAGGCAGCTGCAGCGTTCAGATAGCGGGGCTTGACCGCACAACGCGTAGGGTGGGTTAGCCGCTTGCCGGCGTAGCCCGCCGGCGGCGCTGCGGTCGATTGCATGGGTGCTGGTGGGTTACGGCCTGTGGCATAATCCACCCTACGGGGTCCTATTGATATTGCAGGCAGGCCGTTTCCGCAGGGCAGCTGCAAGACGCAACAGGGACATAGCCATAAAAAAATCCGATGCCAGCATCTGACATCGGATTTTTTTGCGCCCTCGAAACGGCTCGCGCCGGAGGGCTTCCGCGTGACGCGAGGCTTAGGCCTGCGGCGCCTGGGTACGGCTCTTGTAGGAACCGTCGCGGGTGTCGATCTCGATCCAGTCGTCGATGTTGCAGAAGTCGGCGACTTTCACTTCGGTGCCGTTGCGCAGCTTGGCCGGCTTCATCACCTTGCCGGAAGTGTCGCCACGGGCGGAGTTCTCGGTGTAGGTGATCTGGCGCACGATGGTGGTCGGCAGGTCCACGGAGATCACTTTGCCCTCGAAGAACACGGCTTCGCAGATGTCGGTCATGCCTTCTTCGATGAACGGCAGGACGCTTTCCAGGTCTTCGGCGCGCAGCTCGTAGGAGTTGTACTCCGGGTCCATGAACACGTAGTCGTCACCGCTGATGTAGGACAGGGTCACTTCCTTGCGCTCGAGGATGACCGGCTCCATCTTGTCGTCGGCCTTGTAGACGGTCTCGGTCTTGGAACCGTTGATCAGGTTCTTCAGCTTCATCTTGACGATGGCGCTGTTACGGCCGGACTTGGTGAATTCGGCCTTCTGAATCAGCCACGGATGGCCATCGATCAGGGCCACACTGTTGGCCTTCATTTCTTGTGCGGTTTTCATACGAGTATCCGGGTTTGGATGGAGGTACAGATTTCTAGGCCGCGCATGATAGCCAATTTCGGTGAAACTGCACCAGCGCCGTGGCAAGATCGGGCTGAACGGCCAGCTCCCGGCGCCATTGCCGGGCATGTTCGGCGAGCGTCGCGGACTGCTGCTCCACCGCACTCCAGGCCGCGCCCATGTCACCCTGCCCGTTCCAGGCATGCCACCCGTTCCTCAGCGCCGCCGCGGCCTCCGGCGACAACCCGTCGCAGTACAGATCGAGGAACGCATCCAGCTTTACCCAGTGGGCGCCCTCGTCCTGCGGGTAGATATGCCAGAGCATCGGCCTGCCGGCCCACTGGGCGCGCACGAAGGAATCCTCGCCGCGGACCGCGTTGAAATCGCAGCTCCAGAGCAGGCGATCGTAGTCGTCCTGACTGAGGAACGGCAGCAGATGCACCTGCAGGCTGCCGCGGAGCCAGCTGCCGCCTTCGCACAGACTGTCCACACCCAGCCAGCGTCGCAGATCTCCCTCGATGCGCCCGCACGGCACCATCAGCTGGGTTGGTACCGGCTGGCGCGACAACACGTCCAGCCAGCCGGCCAGCCCCGGATTCTCGTAGGCGAACAGGGAAACGAGCCGGGCGCCAGCCTGCAGCTCTATACCTAGACCGGCGAAGAACCGGCGCCGCGCATCGGCATCTTCCTGCCACGTCCCACACTGCCGCAGCAGGTCCGCCTCACGCAGCAAGCCGCCGGTGCCTGCGGTAAAGCCGGGGAAGAAGAAGAACTTCTGCAGACCACCAGGCTGCGGCGACGGCAGGCCATGACAGCCGACCACCCAATCCTCGGCGCTGAGATACTCGAGATTCAGCCAGAGCGGCCTGATGGAGCGTGCCGCCATCGCCGAGACGTAGCGGGTAGGCAGATTGCAGGCGAAGGCCTCGACCACCACATCCGCGACCTCTACCAGAGGAAAATCGGCTGGCCAGCGGCAGACCAGTACCCCATCCACCCGCTGGCTCGGCGACGCCGCATCCGCCTGCGGACAGAGATGCTGGAACGCTCCTGGCTCGTCCACCCATAGGCGCACATCCAGACCATGCTCGGCCGCCAACTGGCGGGCCAGCCGCCAGGTCACGCCGATGTCGCCATAGTTGTCGACGACGTTGCAGAAGATGTCCCAGCGCATGGTCATGAGTCGATCCGGTTACCGCGGACGCAAGCCTTCCCCGACCATCCTCTCGGGGCGGCCTGGAGAACGAGGAATAGCAAAACGAGAGAACCGGCCCGGCGAACGCCGGGCCGGAGGGTCGTCAGTGGGCTACGCGGCTGGTGCCATCGACGGTCATGATGCGCACGCGCTCGCCGACGCGGAAGACTTCGTTTTGCTGCACTTCCTGGACGTAGGCGCGCAGGGTGCCGTCGTCCTCGCGCACGGTGATCTCGACGCCCTGGGCACGGGTCAGCCCTTCCTCGGTAGCGGCGCCGAGCAGGCCGCCGGCGACCGCACCGATCACCGCGGCGACGGCCGCGCCGCGACCACCACCCACGCCGCTGCCGGCAACGCCGCCGATCACCGCACCGGCTCCCGCGCCCACCGGCGTCTTGGTGCCTTCGATCTTCACCGGGCGCAGCATCTCGATGGTGCCGAGACGCACGGTCTGCACCCGGCGCGCCTCGTCGCGGCTGTAGGAGTCGCCGCTGAGGTTGGAGGCGCAACCGCCCAGGGTGAGGCTCAGAGCGACGAGCGTGGCAGTCAACAGCTTGGATTCATACATGGGATTCTCTCCGAGTGAGGCGGTGCTAATTAGACAGCGCCTGCCGCCATCTGTCACCCGCCAGGCCGTTGTCCGTGGCCTTTCCATAGTGTAGAGGCTGGGTGCGACATCGGGTCAGATTTCCAGTCGCCGTGGGCTGGCGCAGGATGGCAAACCCTTTCGAGAATTTGCGCATGGACTATTTCATCGTCGCCGTCACCACCGTCGCCGGCCTGTACTTCCACTGGTGGTTCTACGTCCGCATCCGCCGCTGGATGGACCGCGACCTGGCGCTGTCGATGGCGGCCGGCGATCCCGCCATGCAGGCCTATATGCTCGACCGCCTGGCCGAGGCCAAGGCCCAGGGTATCCGTCGTGGCCAACTGGAAGACTGGCTGCACCAGGCCGCTCGCGAGTACCTGCAGCGACGCCCCTAGCCGCGCGCCATCCGCCACAGGCGGGCCAGGTCGCAGGCCCGCGCCTGGAGTTCGCCAGCGGCGCCGGCCATGGCCTGTTCGAGGCTCTGCGGACCAGGCACAAGGCTGAAGGCGGCATCGATACCCGCATCGTAGAGTTCCTGATAGCCCTCGCCCAGACTGCCGACCAGCGCCAGTACCGGCACACCGGCGGCATGCGCCAGGCGCGCCACGCCCACCGGCGTCTTGCCATGCAGGCTCTGGGAATCCAGCCGCCCTTCGCCGGTGATCAGCAGATCGGCGCCCCGCAATGCCTCGGCCAGCCTGGACAGTTCGGCCACCAGCTCGATCCCCGGACGGAAGCGCGCGCCGAGGAATGCCCGGGCGGCGAAACCGAGGCCACCGGCCGCGCCGGTTCCGGGAAAGTCGCTGTGATCCTGGCCCAGTGTCGTGGCCGTTACCTGCGCGTAATGAGCGAGGGCCGCGTCGAGGGTCTCGACCTGCGCCGCATCGGCACCCTTCTGCGGGCCGAACACCCGCGAAGCGCCGCGAGGGCCGCACAGCGGGTTGTCCACGTCGGCCGCGATCAGCAGCTCGACCCCGGCCAGGCGTGGGTCCAGGCCGGCGGGATCGATACGGGCCAGATCGGCCAGTGCCGCGCCGCCGGGCGCCAGGTCACGGTCCGAGGCATCGAGAAAGCGTACGCCCAGAGCGTGCAGCAGGCCCGCGCCGCCATCGTTGGTGGCGCTGCCGCCCAGGCCGAGGATGATGCGTAGGGCGCCGGCATCCAGGGCCGCGCGGATCAGCTCGCCGGTGCCGTAGCTGCTGGCACGGGTCGCGTCGCGCTGCGCCTTCGGCACCCGGTGCAGCCCACTGGCCGCGGCCATTTCCAGAACCGCGCCGCCCTCCTCGCCCAGCCAGCCCCAGTGGGCCGAGACCGGCCGTCCCATGGGATCGCGTACCTGGCATTCGCGTCGCTCGCCGCCCGTCGCGGCCAGCACGGCATCGACCGTGCCCTCGCCGCCATCGGCCATGGGCCGCAGCAGGATGTCCGCCTCAGGAAACACCTGGCGCCAGCCACGGGCAATGGCCGCCGCCACCTCGGGCGCGGAGAGGCTCTCCTTGAACGAGTCGGGGGCGATGACGACCTTCATGGGGATCAGGGGGCCAGGCGTTCGCGCAGCCAGGCGTCACCTTGCAGACGGTAGTTGAGCCGGTCGTGCAGGCGGCTGGCGCGGCCCTGCCAGAACTCGATCCGCTCCGCCAGCAGGCGGTAGCCGCCCCAGTGGGGTGGGCATTCCGGCGCACGGTCGAGGAAGCGCCGCTCGGTCTCGGCCAGCAGCGCCTGGAGTTCGTCACGGTCCCGGATGACCCGGCTCTGCGGCGAAGCCCAGGCCCCCAGCCGACTGCCCAGAGGGCGGACCTGGAAGTAGGCGTCGGATTCCTCGGCGGAAACCTTTTCCACCCGCCCCTCGATGCGCACCTGGCGTTCCAGGCTGGGCCAGAAGAAGGTCATGGCGGCGAAGGGACGTGCCGCGAGCTGTTCGCCCTTGGCGCTCTGGTAGTTGGTGAAGAAGGTGAATCCGCGCTCGTCCAGGCCCTTGAGCAGCAGCACCCGGCAATGCGGGCGCCCCTCGTCGTCCACCGTGGCCAGAGTCATGGCGTTGGGCTCCACCGGCAGTTGCTCGGTCTTCACCGCGTCGTCGAACCACTGGCGGAACAGACTGAAGGGCTCGACGGGCGCCTGGGCCTCGTCGAGTCCATCCCGGGTGTAGTCGCGCCGCATGTCGGCGAGGGTCTGCGAAGTACGGCTGTGGCTGTCCGACATGAGTGGCTCCCCGAGGAATGATGCCGCCAGCTTACTGCGCCTTGTCCTTGCCCTTTTGATCTGCGGCAACCTGGGCCACCGGCAGAGCCGCCGTGGTGGACGCGGGCTGGTTGTACTGAGCCAGCAGCGCGACGAGGGTCTTCTGCGGGGTCAGGAGGATTTCCACGCGGCGGTTCAGGGCGCGCCCCTGGACGCTGTCGTTGGCGGCGCGCGGCATGTCGGAGCCGACTCCCTTGAGCAGCAGGCGGTCGCGTTGCAGGCCGCTGAGACGGAAGATCGAGGCGACCGCCTTGGCACGGTCCTCGCTGAGCTTGAGGTTGGTCTCGACCTGTCCGGTGCTGTCGGCATGGCCGAGGATCAGCACGCCGGTGCTCTTGTCGGTCTCGAGGATCTTGGCGACCCGGGTGAAGGGGCCGAGCACGGCCGGCAGCAGCATGCTCGGACGATCAGGGTTGAACGAACTCTCCACCGGGGCGGTGACGACCAGCACGTTCTCGCGCCGTTCCAGCTCCATCTTGCTGTCCTGCAGCGCCACCTTCAGGCGCGGCTCGTACTCGTCCAGCCAGGCGTTGGTCATCTCGTGGTCGATCTTCGGCGGCGCCTTCTTGACGACGGTTTCACTGCCGCCGAACGGCCACCAGCTGCCAGAGCCGGATTTGTCCGAGTTGCCGGCACAGGCGGCGAGGCTCACGCAGCAGAGCAGGACGAGCGTTTTCTTATACATGGTCAGGTCTTCCCCCAGGCGAGTTACAGGCATTGGCCCAGCGCGCGCGCCAACCGCTGCGCACGCGGGTCCATGAGTACATATGGTCCGAGACTGTTGGTGACGAAGCCGAAGGCGATCTCGCGCTCCGGATCGGCGAAGCCCACCGAACCACCCGCCCCCGGGTGGCCGAAGGCCTTGCGGCCGAGGCCGTAGGTGGCGTTGGCCACCTCCGGCTGGTCGAGCATGCAACCCAGCCCCAGGCGGGTCGCGGTGAGCAGGGTGCGATCCTGGCCGCAGGCGTGCTCGCGGGTCATCTCGCCGAGCAGTTCCGGCTCCAGCAGGCGGCCGTCGAGCAGGGCCGCGTAGAAGCCGGCGAGTGAGCGGGCGTTGCCGTGGCCGTTGGCCGCCGGCTGCTGCAGGCGGCGCCACTCGGGCTTGTTGGTGCTGTTGAGGATCGACGGCGGATTGGTGAAGGCGCGGGTGCTGAGCGCTTCCGGCTCGCTCATCATGCACTTGAGCAGGCGCTGGGCGGCGGCGTCACCCATGTCACCCTTCTTGCGGGCGATGTGGGACACGCGATGGAACTCTTCGTCGGCCAGGCCGACATGGAAGTCCAGCCCCAGCGGCCCGGCGATGCGCGCGGCGATGGCTTCGCCGGGCCCGCGATCTTCGATCCGGCGGATCAGCTCGCCGACCAGCCAGCCATAGGTGATGGGCGCGTAGCCATGCTCCTCGCCGGGCGTCCACCAGGGGCGTTCGGCGGCCAGGGCGCCGGTCATCTGCGGCCAATCGTAGAGCGCCTCGGCCGGCAAAAGCTCGCGCAGCGCCGGCAGACCGGCGCGATGGCTAAACAGCTGGCGCGGAGTCACGCGCTCCTTGCCGGCGGCGGCGAACTCGGGCCACCAGCGCGCCACGGGCGCATCCAGTTCGAGCTTGCCCTGTTCCACCAGTTGCAGGGCGGCCACGGCGGCGAAGGGCTTGGTGCAAGAGAACAGGTTGAGGATGGTGTCGCTGTGCCAGGTCTCGGCACCGTCCCTGTCGGTGGTGCCGGCCCAGATGTCGACGACGGTTTCGCCGCCGATCTGCACGCACAGCGCGGCACCACGTTCCTGGGGATCGTCGAACAGTTCGACGAAGGCATCTTTCAGCGCCTCGAAGCGCAGGTCGAAATGGCCCTGGATCTGCAACCTATTACTCCTCGGTCGGGATGGCCGGCATTGTTCCAGCACCGGCTCTGCATGGGAATCCTGGCGCCCCGCCTGGGCCGCCTCGTCAGACCAACGGTCCGGGTTGCGGCGCGCCCAAGGCACGCCATGCGGGGCCGGTCAGGGCTTGTCGGCCGGCGGTGGCGATGCGGCTTCGGCCGGTTTCGGCTCCGGTTCGGCCGACCTGGCCGGCGCGTCCTTGCCGCCAGCTTCCTTCGGCAGCAGGGTCTGCGGGGCCTTCAGGTTGGCCTCGCGCACCGCCTGGACGAAGCCCTGCCAGGGCCGGTCGGTGATGCCGACCAGGCCGAAATGGCCGTTCTCGCCATCCAGCAGGCGGCCGGTGGCGGGCTGGTCGAGGTACTGGAACCAGTGCACGCCGACGATGGAAGGCTCCTCCAGCGCCCGCGCCAGGAAGTGGGCGTAGGCCGGGCCGCGCTCCTCTTCCTTGTAGACCTCGCTGGCGCCGCCCCAGAACGGGCCACGGTCGCGCGAGCCGAAGTGGAACTCGGTGACCATCAGTGGCTTGTCCAGCGCGCGCAGGGCAGCGAAGTCGTAGCCGTGCTGCGGCTCCTTGACGTAGAAGTTGAAGCTCAGCACGTCGCAGTACTGCGCGCAGGCCTCCAGCGCCTCCGGCGTGGCGATGGCGAAGCGGCCGCCCAGCAGCAGCTGGTTCGGCGCGTGCCATTTCAGCGAATCGGCGATGGTCTTGAAGTAGGTGTCGGCGAACAGGCGCTGGAAGTCCTGCAGGTCCTTCTCGATCTGCGGGAACTCGGGGCTCGGCAGCGGCGGCTCGAAGCCAGGGTCCTCCATCAGTTCCCAGGCCTTGAGGTCGATGCCCCAAGCCTTGGAGAGACCGTTCTGGTTGCGGTACTTGTCGCGCAGCTGCTTGAGGAAGGCGCGCTTGGCCGGCACGTCGGTGCTCAGGCGCAGGGTGCCGTAGGCCAGCGCATAGCGTGACCTGGGGTCCTCGCCGGGCGCGGCCCAGGCCAGTTCGTTGTCGGCGAAGTAGCCGATCAGCCAGGGGTCGTCGCGGCGGTCGCGGCTGGCGATGGCGATAGCGCGCTCGGCGGCCATGGCGAAACGCGGGTCGAACGGGTCGGGCATGCCGCCCCACCAGTCGTGGCCGGTGCTGATGGTGGCGTAGTCACCGGAGATCGACAGCGGGATGGTATACGGCATGCGCTGGGCGGAGCCGAGGGCGTCGTCGCTCCAGTTGCCGAGCGTGTTGAAGCCCCAGGCCTGCAGGCGCTCCAGGGTATGGCGGGTCCAGCGGTCCTTATCGAAGCCGGGCGCCGGGCAGGGTTCCAGCTCGGCCGGGGCCGGCGTCGCGGCCAGCGGCGGCTGGGCCGTCTCGCAGGGTTCGGCGTAGGTGCGCTGCAGGTTGGCGCGGTAGAAGTCGTACCAGCGGCCGTGGTCGTAGGCGCGGCCGCGGCTGGCACCGGTGTCGCTGCGGCTGTCGTGCTCGCCATAGTAGGCGGCCAGCGGCTCGCCGTCCTTGGGCAGCTGGGCGAACATCGCTTCGCGGCCCTGCACGTAGGTCTGGCTCTGCCAGGCGCTGACCGCGTTGACCCCCAGCGAGTAGAACGGATGGCCCTCGGGGGTGACCAGGAACCAGCGACCGTCGCGCTTCTCGGTGCGGAAGAAGCCCTTGGCCTCGAAGCCGGGGCCGTTCAACCAGCCGCCGAAGCGATCCTGCTGCGGGCGTTCGGCAAACCAGCCCTTGAGCTGGTCGCGCTCGCGGGCCGCGGCCTCGCGCAGTTGCTGGTCCTTGCCGATCTTCTCCGGCCACTGGCCACGGCTGTACTGCCCCCAGGCATCGACGATGCCGTCGTAGATGGCGGCCTGGGCGGCCTCGGGATTCTGCACGCCGAAGCGGCCGAGCAGGATGCTCTGCGGTGCGTCGGGCTGGCTCATGGCAAGGGTCACGGCGCTGACCTCGGCGGCGTTCAGCTCGCCCTCCACGGTCTCGGCCAGGAGCACCCGATGGCCCTCGACGGTGACCGGCATGGGCGGCGCGGCGCGCATGCCGTAGGCGCGGGCGGAGGTCGCGGCGAGCGGCACGAGCAGGGTCTGCGCCGGCCCGGCCGGCAGGGCGATGCGGGTGGTCAGCGCCTTGCCGTCGCGGCTCTCGATGCGGACTTCGAGGGTGATGTCCCAGTCCATGGCGTTCTGCAAGCGCAGGCTCATGGCGCCGGCCCGGGACCAGTCCCACACCTCGCCAGGAGGGCTCAGGCGCAGGCTGGGATGCTCGGCGGCATTGAAGGTGAAGCGGCGCAGCACCTCGCCTTCGGGGGTGGGCTCGGCGGTCAGCTCCGGAAAACTGGCGGCCTGGCTTTCTACCTTCACGGCGTCGGTGGGTTTGATGAAACTGAACAGGGTCTGCTGCCCTTGCTGCGCGGCGAAGGCCGGCGCGGCGATGCTCAGGGCGAAAACGAGGGACAGTGAACGGCGAATCATACGAACAGGCACTCCGGAAGATGCCCAAGTAGACACCAGAGGGGCCATAGATGCCACCCCGGATGCTCGACGCAGGGCCGCGCCCGAGGTGCCGGTCGGCTCAGGCGATTTCCCGGCGGAACGGCGGTAGCGCGTTGAGGATGGCCTTGCCGTAGCGCTGGGTGACCACCCGGCGATCCAGCAGGGTGATGGTGCCGCGATCGGCCTCGGTGCGCAGCAGGCGCCCGCAGGCCTGCACCAGGCGCAGCGAGGCGTCTGGCACGGCGATTTCCATGAAGGGGTTGCCGCCGCGCGCCTCGATCCATTCGGCCAGCGCCGCTTCCACCGGATCGTCCGGCACGGCGAAGGGAATCTTGGCGATCACCACGTGCTCGCAGTACGCGCCCGGCAGGTCGACGCCCTCGGCGAAGCTGGCCAGGCCGAACAGCACGCTCTCCTCGCCTTCGTCGACCCTCGCCTTGTGCTTGTTCAGGGTTTCCTGCTTGGACAGGTTGCCCTGGATCAGCACGCGCTTGCGCCAGTCGCGCTCGAGGCCGTCGAACACGTCCTGCATCTGCTTGCGCGAGGAGAACAGCACGAGGGTGCCGCGACCGCCCTTCACCAGCTCCGGCAGGTCGCGCACGATGGCGGCGGTGTGGGCCGTGGCGTCGCGCGGGTCTGCCTTGAGGTCCGGCACCCGCAGCACGCCGGCGTCGGCGTGGTGGAAGGGGCTGGGCACCACGGCGGTGACCGCCGCCTTGGGCAGGCCGGCACGCATGCGGAAGCGGTCGAAGGTGCCCAGCGCGGTCAGGGTCGCGGAGGTCACCAGGGCACCGTAGGCGACGTTCCACAGGTTGCGGCGCAGGGTCTCGGCGGCCAGGATCGGGCTGGCGTTGACCTCGATGTCGAACAGCGCGCCGCTGTCGACCAGGGTCAGCCAGCGGGCCATGGGCGGGTTGTCTTCCGGGTCTTCGGCGGTGAACGCCGTCCACAGCTCCCAGGTGCCCTGGGCGCGGGCCAGCAGGCTGCCGAACAGCGGATACCATTCCTCGGCCTGATGGCTGGCGAGCCCCAGGCTGGTGCCTTCGTCGTCCATCGCCTGCTTGAGCAGCTCGGTGAGGCGGGTGAAGACATCGGTGAGCTTGGCGAAGCCTTTCTTCAGCTCGATACCCAGCTCGCGCAGGTGCTCCGGCACCAGGCCGCCCTCGAAGCGATGGCGCGGGCGCTCGCGGCCGTTCATGTCCTCGCCGGCGCGGAAGTCGGCCAGTTGCTCGCAGGCACTGAACATGAACTGCTGCTGGGTCCTCAGCTCCCTGGCCTGCTCCGGCACCTGCTCGATCAGGCGGCCGAGGTCGCCGGGCAGCGGGTGCTGGGCCAGCAGCTTGGTCAGGTTCTTCTCCACCTGGCCGAGCCAGTCGGCGGTGCTGCGCAGGCGGGTGAAATGGGCGAAGTGGCCGATGGCCTTGTCCGGCAGGTGGTGGCCTTCATCGAAAACGTAGAGCGTCTCGCGCGGGTCCGGCAGCACGGCGCCGCCACCCAGGGCGAGGTCGGCCAGCACCATGTCGTGGTTGGTGACGATGACGTCGACCTTGGTCATGCCCTCACGCGCCTTGTAGAAGGTGCATTGCTGGAAGTTCGGGCAGTGGCGGTTGGTGCACTGGCTGTGGTCGGTGGTCAGGGTGCTCCACACCTTGTCCTCCAGCTCCTCCGGCCAGCTGTCGCGGTCGCCGTCCCAGCGGTTGCCGGCGAGCTTCTCGATCATCCGGGTGTAGAGCTTCTGGCTCTGCTCGTCGACATCGATGCGGAAGCCTTCCTCCTCGAACATCTGCGCGGTGGCGCCCTGGGCCTGGCCCTCCTGCAACAGCAGGTCCAGCTTGGACAGGCACAGGTAGCGGCCACGGCCCTTGGCAAGGGCGAAACTGAATTGCAGGCCGGCGTTGCGCATCAGGTCCGGCAGGTCCTTGTGCACGATCTGCTCCTGCAGCGCCACGGTGGCGGTGGCGATCACCAGGCGCTTGCCGGCGGCCCTGGCGGTGGGAATGGCGGCCAGGCTGTAGGCGACCGTCTTGCCGGTGCCGGTACCCGCCTCCACCGCCACCACGGCGGGCTCGCCGTCGCGCTGCCCCTCGTCGTTGTGCTTGATCGTACCCAGCACCTTGGCCACCTCGGCGATCATCAGGCGCTGGCCATAGCGTGCCTTCAGGCCCTTGGCCTCGAGGAAACGGCTGTAGGCGCCCTGGATCTGGGACTTGAGTTCGGAACTGAGCATGGGGGGCGCGGGCGGGGCTGGATAAATTCTCAGTAGTTTACCGATAGGTTATGCTCGCGCGCCATCCCGCGACCGAGACCAGGCCCTACCGATGACCGTCTTTTCCGCCCTCTATGCCGTACACGCGCTGGCCGCCCTGATCTGGGTCGGCGGCATGTTCTTCGCCTGGATGATCCTGCGCCCCGCCGCGGTCGCCAAGCTCCAGGCCCCGGAACGCCTGACCCTGTGGCTGGAGGTGTTCCGCCGCTTCTTCCTCTGGGTGTGGATCGCGGTGCTGGTGCTGCCGGTGACCGGCATGGGCATGCTGCACATGCGCTTCGCCGGCTTCGAGACGGCGCCACGCTATGTCCACGTGATGATGGGGCTGTACTTGGTGATGCTGGCGCTGTTCCTGCGGGTGCAGGTACTGCAGCTGCCGCAACTGCGTCGTGCGGTCGAGGCCCAGGACTGGGCGGCAGGTGGTGAGGCGCTGGGGCGCATTCGCCGCCTGGTCGGCAGCAATCTACTGGTGGGCTTGGCGCTGGTGGCGATCGCCGCCGCGCGTCCCCTGTTCTGAATCAAGAGACTCGGGCGAGAATGCCCGTGACGAGATCTCCCGTGTCACCGGCTGGATGGCCGGCGACACGGGAGCAAAGACCCGACTCCCAAGATGTACGAATCAGCCCGGTGGGCGACCACGCCTGTGCGACAGTCGCCCCCGGTTCTGATCGTTAGGGGCGAGCCTCGACCTCGGCTTCCACGCGACGGTTGATGGCGCGGCCTTCGTCAGTGGCGTTGTCGGCTACCGGGCGGCTTTCGCCATAGCCCACCGAGCTGACACGGTCGCTGCCCACGCCATACTGGTTGACCAGCACGTCGCGCACGGCGTTGGCACGGCGCTCGGACAGGCCCTGGTTGTAGGCGTCGGTGCCGACGGAGTCGGTGTGCCCTTCGACCACGGTGCTGGTGGACGGATACTGGCTCATGAAGTCGGCCAGCGCCTTGATGTCAGCCTGGCTTTCCGGCTTGACCACGGACTTGTCGAAGTCGAACTTGACGTCCAGTTCGACGCGCACCGCCTCGGCCTGTTCGGGCTCGGCCACGGCGACTTCCTCGACCACGGTCTCCTCGACCACCGCCACCTGCTCGCTGGCGCCATGCACCCAGCAGTAGGAGGCGGCAACGCCGGCACCGACCAGTGCACCGTAACCGGCCCACTCCGAGCTTTCGATCGCACCCAGCGCAGCGCCGGTCACACCACCCACGGCCGCGCAGGTCGGCCAGTCGGTTTTCTGGATACCAGCACAGCCGGTCAGCAGGCCGCTTGCCAGGATCAGGGGTACAGCTTTCCTTGTGATACTCATCTTCTTAGGTCTCCTGTAGGGAATCGGCATCTAACCGACAGCAAAGAAGTAAAGATCGCTTCCTTACTATCTGCCAGTTATAGGCACTTTTCGCGCCAAGTTCCAAAGAGTTTGTCCATCGCGGTAGTCTTTGCGTTCACATTAAGATCGCAGCCATGACCCAGACCTTTTCCCCCCGCACTCCCCAACAGGCGCTGGCCGCCCTGCTCGACCACCATGCTCCCCGGCGCCTGCTGGTGGTCGGTGGCAGCCAGTTGCCGGCGGTGACCGCCTTCCAGCAGGCGCACCCGGAAACCGAGCTGGCCCAGGCGCCGGCCGCCCCGCTGCCCGCAGAGCTGGCGGCCCAGCGCTACGACCTGGCCCTGTTCGCCGACTGCCTGGAACACCTGCCCAGGCGCACCGCCCTGGAGTTGCTGGGCGGAATCCGCAACCTCAACGCCAGCCGCCTGGCGGTGTTGGTCGACATGGCCGCCGGCGACTGGAAGGACACCGATTTCTTCGCCCTCGCCCTGCAGGCCAGCGAGAGCTTCCAGCGCGACGACCAGGTGCTGACCCTGTTCACCTACGACCTGCGCGACTACAAGCAGGTCCCGGACTGGCTCAACGCCAAGTTCTGGGCCAACCCCGAAAACTTCGGCAAGTACTGGTGGTGATCCCATGAGCCAAGCCTGCCCCTGCGGCAGCGGCAGTGCCCTCGACGCCTGCTGCGGCCACTATCACCAGGGCACCCCGGCGCCCAGCGCCGAACACCTGATGCGCTCGCGCTACAGCGCCTACGTGCTGGGCCTGGTCGACTACCTGGTCGCCACCACCCTGCCCGCCCAGCAGGCCAGTCTGGACCGGGACGGCATCCGCGCCTGGAGCCTCGGCAGCACCTGGCTGGGGCTGGAGGCGGAAGGCAGCGAGCTGATCGGCGCCCAGCCCGAACACGCCTTCGTCACCTTCACCGCCCGCTGGCACGACGGCAGCGGCGAGCACAGCCACCGCGAGCGCTCCGCCTTCGTCCAGCGCGATGGCCGCTGGTACTTCCTCGACCCCACGGCCGCGCTGAAGGCCGGGCGCAACGACGCCTGCCCCTGCGGCAGCGGGCAGAAATTCAAGAAGTGCTGCAGCCCCTACCTGGGCTAGACCTCGGCGAAAACTCTGCTTCATTTGTTACAGCCCCCGACGGGAATCGGGGCCAACAAGGAGCAGTAGATGAAGCACAAGCACAGTGGAGCGGCGGCCGGCCTGGTCGCCTTGATGGCCGTGGCGGGCGTCCATGCGGACGATGTCAGGGTCGACCTGGGCAGCAGCGAGCGGGTCACGCGCCTGTTCGCCTACCCCAATAACTGCAGCGTGATCTGCTATCGCGACTGGACCCTCGAACAGACCGCCGAGCACTACCTCAAGCAGAGCCTCGAACGCGACGGCTACGGCGCGGCGACGGTCAAGGTCAGCCGCGACGGCGACAGCCTCTCGGCCAGTTTCAGCGGCGTGCCGCAGGATTACGGCAAGCCGCTGACCGACCTGCTGAACGCCGGGGACCTAGCCTTCGACGGCGCCAGCAAACTCAACGGCGACAACAAGTGGCAGTACAGCTGGTACTTCTTCCTGCCCCTGGGCATGGCCCTGGACAACCGCAAGAGCGTGGAGCTGCTGCACTTCCCGCCGGACTACTCGCTGACCCAGGCGCAGGATTACCTGGAGTCCAAGACCACCGACCGCTGGGCCTCGCTGCTCACCGAGAACGGCGTGCCGGCCGCGCAGACTCCGGCCTTCCAGACCATCATCGACATCGCCCCGATCGCCGCGCCGGCCAGCGCCGGCGGCGACCTCGAAGGGGTCTACGGCTACTTCACCGACTACCAGACGACCATGGTCGCCCAGCTCACCGCCGGCGACGGCCAGGCGCTGCCCATGGTGGCCTTCGGCGGGCCGGTGCGCAGCTGGGTCAACAGCCAGTACAAGGCGAACATCGGCGTGCTCGGCCTGGACGAGATCAGCCCCGCGCCGGGTCAGCGCGTGCCGGTACTCGGCGCCAACCATCCCAGCTACATCTGGTACGCGGCCGACCCGGAGAACTACGACGGCGACCAGCAGAAGGCCGACGCCGCAGGGCTGCGGGTGATGGGACAGGACATCAGCGCCGCCTGCTGGCAGGCCGGCATGGGCCAGGACCCGTCCGCCGATCCGCAGAAGACCCTCGATGCCTGCACGCAGAAGTGGCAGGTGACCGACAAGGTGCAGACCTGCGAGCTGTTCTACACCTCGGTACGCAACCTGACGCCGCCCGAGGCCCAGGCCAAGTGCAGCGCCAGCGGCAGCTGACGCCCATGCGAAGAGGCCCGCGTCGGCGGGCCTCGTCCCTCACTCCTGCAGCTTGATATGCGAGGTGTCCGGCGGTGGCCCCGCCGGCGCCGCCTTGGCCTGGCCCATGTCGCTGCCGACCGGCGCCAGGCTGAACTGCGACAGGTCGACCTGCGGCGCCTGGGCCTCGGGTCTGGCGTCCTGCAGGTCGGCGCCGATCGGCGCGATGCCGAAGTCGGGCGCTTCCACATCGCTGAACGCGGCCATGTACTCGTCGCGCGGAATCACCTTCGCGGAGGCGGCGCTCCTCGCCGGGGCCGCCTGCGCGGGCGCCGCTGGCGCTGGGGCGGCGACCGGCTGCGCCGCGGGTGGCGGCGCCAGCGCCACCTCCTCCACCTGCAGCGGCTGGACGATGGCCAGCGCGCCGGCGCGCTCCATGGTGGCGCGGTACTTCTCCGCCCCCGCCGCATCCAGGTTGCTCTTGATCACGATGCGCCGCCCGGAAAACAGCAGCGCGATGCGCTGGGCATCGGCCTGGAACAGCCGCGCCAGGTTCTCCTTGACCTGGTCCGGCGAAGCGCCCGGCACCACCTGCCCGGCAAAGGCGATCTCGTAGAGGCTCATGGTCCAACTCCTGTGCAATTCGGCCACCAGTATGGCGCAGTTTCATTCCGCCAACAGCCAGGGCCCGTTCTCGTTTCGCCCACGGCCGCGACGAAACCGAGCCAGGCCCTATGGCGACCAAACAACCGCTTGTTACACTGGGGCGTCCACCGGAGTAACGCAATGTCTTCACAGGCGCGAACCAATATCATCGCCCTCGCCGTCATCTTCGCCCTGCAAGCAGGGCTCACGGGCTGTACCAGCTGGTTCACCGGCGATTTCGCGGACCCGGAAGTCCACCTCGTCAAAGTCGACGTGATCAAGGCCAAGCTGCTGGAACAGCAGTTCTCCCTGCGTTTCCGGGTCGACAACCCCAACGATTTCGAGCTGCCGGTACGCCGCCTGAGCTACGACATCCAGCTCAACGGCATCCAGCTGGCCGAGGGCGAGTCCAGCCAGTGGATCAACGTGCCCGCCCATGGCCGCCGGGAGTTCGAGGTGCCGGTGCGGACCAACCTGTGGCGCCACCTCAAGGGCATCGTCAAGGCGCTGGAAGACCCGGATCAGCCGATCCGCTACCGCCTCAGCGGCAAGGTCCGCACCGGCGTGATGTTCGGCCGTGACGTGCATGTGCAGCGCAATGGCGAGATAATCCCCGCCGATTACATTCCGGAGTGAGCTTCATGACTCAGCAACCCCATGTCCACGGCCCCGACTGCAACCACGACCATGACCACGATCACCACCACGACGACGGTCACGTGCACGGCCCGCACTGCAACCACCATCACCAGGAGCCGGTACGCAACCCGCTGAAGGAAGTCGGCCGCAACGACCCCTGCCCCTGCGGCAGCGAGAAGAAGTTCAAGAAGTGCCACGGCGCCTGACCCAGGCGCCCTCCCCGTAGGAGCCGGCTCTGCCGGCGAACGCCCGCACGGCGCGCCATTCGCGAGTAGAACTCGCTCCTACCGCCCTCTACAATCCGCCCCATCGTCCGTCTCCCTGCGCCAGGAGCCAGTCATGGGTTCGCGCCTGTTCCGTCCGCTGTTCCTCACCGCCGCCGCTACCCTGGGTAGCAGCCTGTTCCTCGGTGGCTGCCAGTCCTTCCTCGACAGCCGCTACGCCAAGAGCGTGCACCCGGACCAGGGCATCGTCCGCGTCCAGGGCCTGGCGCAGAGCGTGGTGGTGCGGCGCAACCCGCTGGGCATGCCGCTGATCGAGACCACCACCTTCCACGACGCCCTGTTCACCTTGGGCTACGTGCATGCCGCCGACCGCCTCAGCCAGATGGTCGGCATGCGCCTGCTGGCCGAGGGCCGCCTGGCCGAGATGAACGGCCCCGGCGTGCTGGAGATCGACCGTTTCATGCGCACGGTGAACCTGCGCGCCAGCGCCAAGGTGCTCTACAAGAACGCCTCGCCGCGCCTGAAGAAGTTCTTCGAGGTGTATGCCCGCGGCGTCAACGCCTACCTGTTCCGCTATCAGGACAAGCTGCCGATGGACCTGGCGGCGAGCGGCTACCGCCCGGCCTACTGGAAGCCGGAAGACTCGGTGCTGCTGTTCTGCCTGCTCAACTTCGGCCTGTCGGTCAACCTGCAAGAGGAGATCGCCTCGCTGACCCTCGCCGACAAGGTGGGCGCCGACAAGCTCGCCTGGCTGCTGCCCACCTATCCGGACGAACCGTTGCCCTTCGAGGAAGCCGAGAAGCTGCGCGGCCTGAGCCTGGCCGGCAGGATCCCGGGCCTGGCCGCGGTGAACCAGGCCGCCGGCCAGGTGGCGGCCCTCAACATGTTCGGCGTCGCCGCCTCCAACAACTGGGCCATCGCCCCGCGCAACAGCCGCAGCGGCAGGAGCCTACTGGCCAACGACACCCACCTGCCGCTGTCGATGCCCTCGATCTGGAACTTCGTGCAGATCCGCTCGCCGAAATTCCAGGCCGCCGGCGTGTCCATCGCCGGAGTGCCGGCCGTGGTCGCCGGCTACAACGGCAAGCTGGCCTGGGGCATCACCATGGTCATGGGCGACAACCAGGATCTGTTCCTGGAGAAGGTCAAGCGCGAGGGCAACCGCCTCCACTACCTGGCCGACGGCAAGTGGCAGCCCGCCCGCGAGCGCCAGGAAACCTTCTTCATCCGTGGCCAGAAGCCGATCCGCGAGACCATCTGGGAGACCCGCAACGGCCCGCTGCTCAACTCGGCCCTCGGCGAGCGCAAGTCACCCCTGCAGCCGCTACCGCTATCCAGCGGCTACGGGCTGGCGCTGCGCACCATCCAGGGCGAGGCGGACCGCTCGCTCGACGCCTTCTTCGATCTGTCCAACGCCCAGTCGGTGGAACAGGCCTTCGAGGCCACCCGCGAGATCCGCGCCGCCGCGCTGAACATCGTGTTCGCCGATGCCCGACAGATCGGCTGGCAGGTCACCGGCCGCTACCCGAACCGCAAACAGGGCACCGGCCTGGTGCCGTCGCCCGCCTGGGACGGCGCCTACGACTGGGACGGTCATGCCGACCCCATGCTCCATCCCTACGATCAGGACCCGGCCCAGGGCTGGCTGGGCACCGCCAACCACCGCATCGTGCCGCGCGGCTACGGCATGCAGCTGTCCAACTCCTGGTTCTACCCGGAACGCGCCGAGCGCATCGCGCAGCTGGCCGGCACGGGAAGGCACGACCAGAAGAGCATGATCGCCATGCAGTACGATCAGACCACGCCCTTCGTCGGCAAGCTGCAGGCGATGTTCGACGCGCCGGGCATGGCCGAGCCGCTGAAGAAGGCCATCGCCGCCCTGCCGGCCGCCGAGCGTGCCCGGGCCGAAGAGGCCCACAAGCGGCTGATGGCCTTCGACGGCCGCCTCGCCGCCACCTCCGCCGACGCCGCCCTGTACGGCGCCTTCCTCCAGGAAAGCGCCAAGGCGACCTTCCTCGACGAACTGGGCCCGGAAACCGGCCCGGCCTGGCAGGCGCTGGTGGACATCGCCAACAACAGCTACTCGGCCCAGGCCGACCACCTGCTGGGCCGTGACGACAGCCCGTTCTGGGACGACGTGAAGACGCCGCAGAAGGAAGACAAGGCCGCCATCCTGGCGCGCAGCCTGGCCAGCGCGGTCGCCTACCTGGAACGCGAACTGGGCGCCGACCGCAACGCCTGGCAGTGGGGCAAGCTGCACCAGTACCGCTGGACCAGCAACGCCACGAAGATGGCGCCCTACCTGAGCGCCAGCCAGCGCAGCGGCATCGAGTCCATCGCCGGCTATCTGGACCGCGGCCCCTACCCGGCCGGCGGCGACCACGGCACCCTCAACGTGGCCGCCTATGCCTGGGGCAAGGACTTCGACGTGTGGCTGGTCCCGGCCATGCGCATCGTGGTCGACTTCGGCCTGGAAGAGCCGATGATCGGGGTCAACAGTTCGGGGCAGTCCGGCAACCCGGCCAGCCCGCACTACGCCGACGGCATCGAGGCCTGGCTCAAGGGTGGCTACATGAGCTTCCCCTTCCAGGGCCGCAACATCGACAAGGTCTACGGCAGCAAGCGCCTGCTGCTGACGCCGGGCCAGTAGGCCCGGCTCGGGGGTATCGCCGTCCCGCCACCGCGATACCTCCGCCGCTTCGCTGCGTCTGCGCCATCCCCGCTCCCGCTCGACACCCTCTATCCCGGGGCTTCCGTTCGTCGCCGCCGACGCTCTGACGCGGGCTCGGCTCGTGCCGTTTCGTCGTGAAAAACACCTTGCGCATCAATCTCATAGAAAGAGGGAATCGGCCGTCAATTTACCGCCAATTTATAGACGCCAATATAACGACGAACGGTGATTATCAAAGCTCCGGTGGCTCCGTATAAAGCGCGCCAAGCCCGGTCGGCATCGCCGTCCAGGCGGGCAAGCGCTTCATTTCGTGTGCGAGATACTGGCAGGGCGGCTAGGCAGTTCTAAGTGTCGTGATCGACCTGCGCTCCGAATGAATTTTCCAGTTTCTCTCGGAGCCACACGCGACATGATCGACCTCAACACCTGGAACCTGACCATCCCCGTCGGCGAGCCGGCGACCACCATCACCACCCCCCTGCTGTCTTCCGGTTACCAGGACGACTACTTCAGGCACATCAACGGCACCCTGTTCTTCTGGGCCCCCGTCGACGGCACCACCACCAAGAACGCCAAGTACCCACGCAGCGAACTGCGCGAGACCTACGCCGACGGCAAGCTGCGCAACTGGAAGTACAAGGAAGCCGACAACCACCTGCGCGCGACCCTGAAGGTCACCCAGGTGCCGTCCACCGGCAAGATCGTGGTCGGCCAGATCCACAACGTGGAAGGCGACGATCCGCCCATCAAGCTGCAGTACCAGTACAGCGGCTCGACGAAGACCGGCAGCATCGTCGCCATCTACCGCCTGAAGCCGGGCATCGCCACGTCCAGCGTCATCGTGCAGCGCAACGTGCCGCTGGGCGGCGCGTTCTCCTACACCATCACCCTGACCAAGGGCGGCACCCTGGCGGTGTACACCAAGACGCCGACCACCGAGACGGCCAAGTGGAGCGCCAGGCTGGACCCGGCCTGGGCCGCGCAGACTCTCTATTTCAAGGCCGGTAGCTACGTGCAGGACAACGCCGGCAACAACACCGAGGCCGGCTCGGTGAGCTTCACCAAGCTGCAGGTCGAGCACCTCAAATAGGACGAGTACCGGTAGGGCGCGCCGCGCGCACCGAGGGCAGCCCCCATGCTCCCCGAGCGACCGCCGCGCACCCTGCGCGGCGGTGTCGAGCCGCTCCCGCATGCGGTGCGCGCAGCGCACCCTACGGGCACATCGAGGGCGGGCGTTAAGAACCCATGAGCATATGGGCCACGACCTGCGCCACGAAACAGTTTAAAAACAGTCCTTTACACTCGATTTGTAGCACTACACTTCAAATCGAGCGGCTAACCCCGCTCCCGGCGGGGTCTTATTAGAATCAAGAAAAGCTGCCAGGCACCTGACCCCGCCGGCACCTCTCGCGAGGGCCTCATGGGAATTGCCGCCAGCGACTTGTGCCAGCACGTCATCCGCCCGACCCTGCTCTACCTGGGTCGCCACTCTCCAGCCGCGGAAGCCCTGCTGCTGGGGACCGCCGCCAGCCAGTCGGCCCTCGGCAGCGCGCTCTCCTGCGGCGAGGGATACGGCCTCTACCGCATCAGCGAAGACCGCCACCGGCAGCTCTGGGACCTGCACCTGGCGCGCGACCCGGACCTCGCCAGCCTGGTCCGCGGCCTGGCCAGCCAACACGCCTTTCTCGCCGCGCCGCACCTCGAACTGACCGTCAACCTGCGCTACGCCACGGCCATCGCCTGGATGCTGGTGGAGAGCGAACAGGCCCCGCTGCCGGAGGCCCACGACCTCCATGGACTGGCCCGGACCTGGCGCCAGGTGTTCCAGCCTCACGGCCGTCTGCGCGACTTCCTGCAGGCCTGGCGGCAGCACGTACCGCTCGCCCCGCAGGCCGCCTGACGGAAAAAAGGCTGAACCTTTTCAGAGACTTGCAAGTCACTGCCAAGCCGGTCCCCGCTTAACGAAACTTCACAAAAAGCCCGTTCCAGAGCGGTTGGCAAGGTCCGGCAAAACCGTTAGCTTGCCGCCCCCTGGTTCCACCGCTCGTGAGCACCCTAATGAAAAATCTCTGGTTGAAGACTTCCATCGCACTGGCCGTCGGCGCGATTTCCACTCACAGCCTGGGCAACGGAATTGCCATCAACGAACAGAGCGTCAGCGGCATGGGCACCTCCTTCGCCGGCCGCGCGTCCACCGCCAACGATGCCACCGTGCTGTTCGGCAACCCGGCCGGCCTGACCAAGCTGGAGCGCCCGGAAGTGGTCGGCGGCTTCGGCCTGGTCAAGGCCCAGGTGGACCTGGACGACGCCAGCGCGCCGACCTCCAAGGGCGACATGGTGCCACTGACCCCGGTGCCCTTCGCCTATTACGCCAGTCCGATCGACGAGCAGTGGAGCTGGGGCCTGGGCCTGTACGTGCCCTACGCGCTGATCAGCGACTACGAGAAGAGCTTCGGCGGCCGCTTCAAGGGCCAGTACAGCAAGGTGGAAGTGGTCACCCTGCAGCCGACCATCAGCTACGCGATCAACGACCGCGTGTCCGTGGGCTTCGGCCCGACCATCAACAAGATCAAGGGCAAGCTGGTCAACAAGCTGGACAACAGCGCCGTCGGCGGCACC
The DNA here is from genome assembly GCF_019655855.1 of Pseudomonas paralcaligenes. Classification (GTDB taxonomy): domain Bacteria; phylum Pseudomonadota; class Gammaproteobacteria; order Pseudomonadales; family Pseudomonadaceae; genus Aquipseudomonas; species Aquipseudomonas paralcaligenes. The sequence continues at coordinate 376,695 of NZ_BPFX01000007.1, forward strand.
GGCGAGACCAAGGTCGGCATCAAGGGCGACGACGTGGCCTACGGCTTCAACGCCGGCGTGCTGGTCGACATCACCGACCGGCTGGCCTGGGGCCTGACCTACCACTCCAAGGTCGACTACACCCTGGAAGGCCGCACCCGGGTCACCGGCGGCACCGGCCTGGTCGGCCTGTTCAACGGCGACTACGACGGCCAGCTGGACTTCACCACCCCGGAAACCGTCGACACCTCGATCAGCTACAAGCTCGACGACCGGTGGACCCTCTACGCGGGCAGCACCTTCACCCGCTGGAGCCGCCTGGACAAGATCGTGGTGGAGAACGAAGGCACCCCGCTGGGCGTGCTGGACGAGATCAGCGAAGAGCTGAAGTGGCATGACACTTGGTCCTACGCCATCGGCGCCTCCTACCAGCTCAACCCGCAGTGGGTGCTGCGCACCGGCTTCGCCATCGACCCGTCGCCGGCGGAAAACGCCCACCGCTCCGTGCGCATCCCGGTGGGCAACCGCAAGGTGTTCTCGCTGGGCGCCGGCTGGACGCCGAGCCCCGACCTGAGCATCGACGTGGCCTACTCCTACCTGCATGAGAACCCCGCCAAGGTCAACCAGTCCGCCACCGAACTGGCCGGCGTGGAGATCGCCCCGGGCTTCAGCGCCGAGTACAACAACAGCGCCCACGGCGTGGGCCTGCAGGCCAGCTACCGCTTCTGACGGCAGCCCCTGCGGCCACGAAAAAGCCGGGCCCAGTGCCCGGCTTTTTCATGCCCGCTTCGTAGGGTGCGCCGTGCGCACCAGGGATTGCATGCAGGCTTGCCGGTACGCGCGGCGCGCCCTACACCTGCCCGGCGATCAGGGGGCGATGGCCTTCTCGATGGCGGCGATCAGGGCCTCGTCGTCCGGCTTGGTCCGGCTGGAGAAGCTGGCGATCACCTTGCCGTCGCGGCCGACCACGTACTTGTAGAAGTTCCAGCGCGGCGCGCTGCTCTGCTGCGCCAGCTCGCGGAACAGGGGGATGGCATCGTCGCCGCGGATCACCTGGGGCTCGCTCATGGCGAAGGTCACGCCGTAGTCGATGAAGCACACCTTGGCGGTTTCCGCGGAGTCGTCGGCCTCCTGGCGGAAGTCGTCCGAAGGCACGCCAAGCACTTCCAGCCCCTGCGCCCGGTAGCGCTGGTAGAGCGCCTCCAGCCCCTTGAACTGGGGCGTGAAGCCGCAGCGGCTGGCGGTGTTGACCACCAGCAGCGGCTTGCCGGCGAAGCGCTGGCAGAGGTCGATGCGCTCCTTGGAACGCAACTGTTGCAGGTCGCCCTGCAGCATCGGCGGACATTCCTCCGCCCAGAGCGGAGCGGCGAACAGCGAGGCCAGGGCCAGCAGGGCGATACGCAGGGTCATGTCGATCTCTCCGAACGTGAATAGCGGCAACGCTACTCGCCCGCGCCCGCCCCGGCAATGCTCAGCACAGGTTCATGTTCAACTGCAGCAGGGCCAGCCCGCCATGGCTCCAGCCCCACCAGGCCAGCGCCAGCAGGGCGCCGAGCAGAAGCGCGGCGAGGCCGATGCCCAGCCTGCGGCTCACGCCGGCTCCGCCGCGCGCAGGCGGGCCACCGGCTGCTCGCGCACCGGCCAGTTGAGGGCCGCCGCCAGCAGGCCGAACAGGATAGACAGCTGCCAGACCCGGTCGTAGCTGCCGGTGTGGTCGTACAGGTAGCCGCCCAGCCAGCCGCCGAGGAACGAGCCGATCTGGTGGAACAGGAACACGATGCCGCCGAGCATGGACAGGTTGCGCACCCCGAACAGGGTGGCCACCGTGCCGTTGGTCAGCGGCACCGTGGACAGCCACAGCAGCCCCATCGCCATGCCGAAGGCGTAGGCGCTCCACTCGGTCAGCGGGGAGTAGACGAAGGCGACGATCACCAGGGTGCGCAGCAGGTACAGCGCGGTGAGCAGGCGCGGCTTGGACAGGTGGCCGCCGAGCCAGCCCGCGATGTAGGTGCCGAACACGTTGAACAGGCCCACCAGCGCCAGCACCGTGGTGCCGACCGAGGCCGGCAGGTGCTGGTCGACCAGGTACGACGGCAGGTGCACGCCGATGAACACCACCTGGAAGCCGCAGACGAAGAAGCCCAGCGCCAGCAGCCAGAAACCGGAGTGGCCACAGGCCTCGCGCAGCGCCTCGCCCAGGCTCTGCTCGGTGCCGGCGGGCACCGGCAGGGGCGCGTCGCGCACCATCAGCGCCAGCGGCGCGATCAGGGCCACCAGCATGCCCAGGGCGAGCAGCGCCGAGGACCAGCCGAGCCAGCCGATCAGCCCCAGGGTGCCCGGCAGCATGGCGAACTGGCCGAAGGAACCGGCGGCGGCGGCGATACCCATGCCAAGGCTGCGCTTCTCCGGCGGCAGCGCGCGACCGACCACGCCGAGCAGCACCGAGAAGGAGGTGCCGGACAGGCCGATGCCGATCAGCAGGCCCGCGCTCAGGGACAGCGACAGCGCCGAGTCGGCGCCGGCCATCAGCGCCAGGCCCGCCGCGTAGAGCAGCCCGCCGCCGATGATCGCGCGGCGCGCGCCGAGGCGGTCGGCCAGGGCCCCGGTGATCGGCTGGGCCAGGCCCCAGATCAGGTTCTGCAGGGCGATGGCGAAGGCGAACACCTCGCGCCCCCAGCCGTACTCGCCGCTCATCGGCGAGAGGAACAGGCCGAAGCCATGCCGGGTGCCCAGGGACAGGGCGAGAATCAGCGATGCTCCCAGCAGGACCCAGCCCGCCTTGCGCCACGGATCAGTCATGTGTGTATCTCCGCGGGCCGCGCCCGTCAATCGATGGTTTCCAGATCGTCCAGCAGGCGCATCAGCGCCGCCCGCTGGTCCTCGCCCAGGCGCTGCGCCAGCGCCTGCTGGGCCTGCTCCCACAGCGGCGCGCCTCGCGCCAGCACATGCGCCCCGGCATCGGTCAGCGCCACCCGTCGGCTGCGCTGGTCGGCGCCCTCACCGAGCCGCACCAGGCCCATGCCCTCCACCACCCGCAGGTTGCGCCCGAGGGTGCTGCGATCCAGCCCGAGCGCCTCGGCCAGCGCCGAGATGCTCGGCTCGCCCAGGCGCTGCAGGTTGCGCAGCAGCGAGAATTGGGCGGCATTGAGCCCGACATCGGCCAGGGCGTCGTCGTAGATACGGGTCACGCCGCGGCTGGCGCGGCGCAGCTTGGTACAGAGGCATTGGGTAGGCAGCATGGATACAGGTATATACCCGTATTTGCCGAACAGGCAGTTACAGTTGGACGATAAGGCAGCGGCACAGATGAACACCGTAGGGCGGGTGAAACCCGCATCCGGGTCACGCGGGTTTCACCCGCCCTACGCGATCAGCGCCAGGGCCAGCAGCACCGCGCACTCGCCCAGCTCCAGCAGGGCGCCGGCGGTGTCGCCGGTGGTGCCGCCCAGGCGCGCGACGAAGGCCCGGCGCAGCAGCCAGAAGCACAGCGCCGCGGCAACCAGCGCCCACAGCGCGCTCCAGCCCAGCGGCAGCATGGCCAGGCCATGGCCGGCCAGCAGCAGCGGCAGGCGCTCGCGGGGCAGATGCTCGGCCAGCGCCGCGCCCAGGCCCCCGGCCCGCACATAGACGGTAGTCAGGAACAGCAGCGGCAGCAGCGCGCGGCCCAGCCAGGGCGCCAGCAACAGGCCGGCCCAGGTGCCGCGCTCGATCAGCACGGCCAGGGCGGCGAACTTGAGCAGCAGGACCAGCACCAGCACGACCACGGCGATGGGCCCGCTGCGCGGGTCCTTCATGATCGCCAGGGTGCGCTCCCGGTCGCCGTAGCCGCCCACCCAGGCATCGGCGCTGTCGGCCAGGCCGTCCAGGTGCAGGCCGCCGGAGAGGCCGACCCAGAACGCCAGCAACAGCGCCGCTTGGAGCAGCGCCGGGGTATCGCCGAGCAGCCCGTGCAACCCCAGCAGCAGGCCGCCGATCAGCAGCCCCACCAGCGGATACCAGAGCAGCGAGCGGCCGACCTGCCGCGCCTCCGGCATGCCGGGCAGGCGCACTGGCAGGCGGGTGAGGAACTGCAGGGCGATCAGCAGCGGCTGCGGCAGCATCAGGCTCGGGCCCGCGTCAGGCTTCGACCAGCTTCAGGCCCGACTCGACGCTCAGGCGGTGCAGCGCGCCGTAGCCCACCTCCACCTGCAGCAACTGGCCCTCCGGCAGGTTGCGGGCGCGGGCCAGCAGCAGGCGCATCACGCCGCCGTGGGTGATCAGCAGCACGCGCTGGCCGTCCAGCTCGGCCTGCAGGCGCTCGACGGCGCCGAGCACGCGCGCGGCGAAGTCGCGCACCGGCTCGGCTTCCGGCGGGGTGAAGTGATAGGGATCGTTCCAGAATTGGCCGAGCGCTTCCGGGTCTTCCAGCAGCACTTCCGCCGAGTTGCGGCCTTCCCAGGCGCCGAAGTGCAGCTCGCGCAGGTCGGCTTCGATACGCAGCGGCAGGCCAAGGCCTTCCGCGAACGCGCGGGCGAAGCTCTCGCAACGCTGCAGCGGCGAGCTGATCACCAGGTCCCAGCCGCTCTGCCCGGCCAGGGCCAGCTGCATCTGCTGGCGGCCCTGCTCGGTCAGCGCGTCGTCGCTGCTGCCGCGAAAGCCGGGGCCGGCGTCGGTCACGCCGTGGCGCAACATGTCCAGGGAAAGAGTCATTGCTTGTCCTCAACCAGTGCTTCAGAAAAGGTGGCCATGCCGCCGTGCAGCGCGCAGGCCAGTTTGATCAGGGGCAGCGCCAGGGCCGCTCCGCTGCCCTCGCCCAGGCGCAGGCCGAGGTCGAGCAGCGGGGTGGCGTCGAACTCGGCCAGCAGCGCGGCGTGGCCCGGCTCGGCGCCGGCATGGGCGAACAGCAGCCAGGGCCGCACGCCGGGATTCAGGCGCGCGGCGCACAGGGCCGCCGCCGTGCAGATGAAGCCGTCGACCACGGCCGGGATGCCGGCCTGGGCGCAGGCGACGTAGGCGCCGGCCAGTGCCGCCAGCTCGAAGCCACCGACCCGGCGCAGGGCCTCCAGCGGCTCGCCCAGATGATCCGCGTGCAGGGTCAGCGCGCGCTCGATCACCACCTGTTTGTGGTGCACACCGTCGAGGTCCAGCCCGGTGCCGGGCCCGGTCAGCTGGTCCGGGCTCAGGTCGCCCAGGGCGCAGGCCAGGGCGGTGGCGGCGCTGGTGTTGCCGATGCCCATCTCGCCGGCGAGCAGCAGGTCGCAGCCCTCGGCCAGGGCCTCCGCCACCGCGTCGCGGCCGGCCTGCAGGGCAGCGGCGCACTGCTCGACGCTCATCGCCGGCTCGACGGCGAAGTTGGCGGTGCCGGCACCCAGGCGCAGGTGGCGCACGCCGGGCAGCTCCAGTGCCGGGTCGATGGTGCCCAGGTCGATCAGGCGCAGCGGCACGCCCTGCTCCCGGGCCAGCACGCTGACCGCCGCGCCGCCGGCGACGAAGTTGCCGAGCATCTGCGCGGTGACCGCCTGCGGATAGGCCGACACGCCCTCGGCGACCACGCCGTGGTCGCCGGCGAACAGCACCAGCTGCGGCCGGGCGATGGACGGTCGCTCGCGCCCCTGCAGCGCGGCCATGCGCACGGCCAGCGCCTCCAGCGCGCCGAGGGCGCCGCGCGGCTTGGTCAGCTGCGCCTGGCGCGCCAGGGCGGCGGCCTCGGCGGCGGCGTCGGGCTGGCGGCAGGCGAACTGCCACCAGGGCGATGAAGTCATAGCGGCTCTCCTTTGAGCAGCATGGGCAGGCCAGCGACGGTGAACACCACCCGCCCGGCGCGTTCGGCCACGGCCTGGTGCAGCCAGCCGGCCTCGTCGACGTAGCGGCGGGTCAGCTCGCCCAGCGGCACCACGCCCAGGCCGGTCTCGTTGCTGACCAGGACGATGCGTCCCGGCAGCTCCGCCAGCGTCGCCAGCGCCGCCAGGAAGGCGTCGCGCTCCAGGGCCAGGCGGTTCTCGTCCTCCAGCATCAGCAGGTTGGTCAGCCACAGGGTCAGGCAGTCGACCAGCAGGCAGCGCCGGGGGGCGGCATTGTCGCGCAGGGCGCGGGCCAGTTCGAGGGGTTCTTCCACCAGGCCCCATTCGGCCGGGCGCGAGGCGCGGTGGTGAGCGATGCGCGTGGCCATCTCGCCGTCCCAGGCCCGGCCGGTGGCGATATAGGTGACGTCCAGGCCGCTCTGCGCGGCCAGCCGCTCGGCCAGGCGGCTCTTGCCGGAGCGGGCGCCACCGAGGATCAGTTCGAGCATCGGGGTTTCCTGTCTAGAGTCGGTGGGCGTGCGATCGCGGCCGAGGCCGCTCCCACAACAGCGGCTACAGGCCACATAGTTCGCGGAGCAGGCGGGTGTCCAGATGCGCCTCGACCAGGTCAGCCAGGCGCTCGATGTCGCGCTCCCGGCGCGCATGGTAATCCACCTGGCGCGCCTCGCGCAGGCCCGCCCAGGCGAGCAGCGCGGCGCAGGCCGCCGGTTGCTCGAACAACCCGTGCAGGTAGGTGGCCATGACCTGGCCGTCGGCGCTCAAGGCGCCGTCGCCGCGACCGTAGTCCAGCACCACGGCCGGCCGTGCCAGAGCCGGGCCGGCGCTGACCCCGGCATGGATCTCGTAGCCGCTCACCGGCAGGTCGCCCAGGGCCAGGCGGCCATGTACGTTGCGCAATTGCTTCTCAGGCTCCAGCACGGTGGCGTAGTCGAGCAGGCCGAGCCCCGCGCTGCTGCCGGCCGGGCCTTCCAGGCCGTGGGGGTCGTCGATGCGCGTGCCGAGCATCTGCAGCCCGCCACAGATGCCGAGGAGCTTGCCGCCGTAACGCAGGTGGCGGGCGATGGCGGCGTCCCAGCCGTGCTCGCGCAGACGCGCCAGGTCGGCACGCACGCTCTTGGAGCCGGGCAGGATGATCAGGTCGGCCGGCGGAATCGCCTGGCCGGGGCCGATGAACCGCAGGTCGACCTGCGGGTGCAGGCGCAGCGGGTCGAAGTCGGTGTGGTTGCTGATGCGCGGCAGCACCGGCACGGCGACCCGCAGCACCTCGCGCTCCTTGTCCGGCTGCAGCACCTGTACCGCATCCTCGGCCTCCAGGTGGAAGTCCATCAGGTACGGCAGCACACCGAGCACCGGCTTGCCGGTGCGTTGCTCCAGCCAGTCCAGCCCCGGTTGCAGCAGGGCGATGTCGCCGCGGAAGCGGTTGATGACGAAGCCTTTGACCCGTGCCCGCTCGCTGTCCGAGAGCAGCTCCAGGGTGCCGACCAGATGGGCGAACACGCCGCCCTTGTCGATGTCGGCGATCAGGATCACCGGGCAGTCCACCGCCTCGGCGAAGCCCATGTTGGCGATGTCGCCGGCGCGCAGGTTGATCTCGGCCGGCGAACCGGCGCCCTCCACCATCACCACCGGGTATTGCGCCGCCAGGCGCGCGTGGGATTCAAGCACCGCCGCACGGGCGACGCACTTGTAGTCGTGGTAGGCCACCGCATTCATATTGCCGACCGCCCGGCCCTGGATGATCACCTGGGCGCCGGTGTCGGAGTTGGGCTTGAGCAGCACCGGGTTCATGTCGGTGTGCGGCGCCAGCCCGGCCGCCTGGGCCTGCACCGCCTGGGCGCGGCCGATCTCGCCGCCGTCGGCGGTCACCGCGCTGTTCAGCGCCATGTTCTGTGGCTTGAACGGCGCCACGCTCACGCCCTGGCGCCGGAGCCAGCGGCACAGGGCGGTCACCAGGGTGCTCTTGCCGGCATCCGAGGTGGTGCCCTGGACCATGAGCGTGGTCATGCCGGCATCTCCTTCAGGGCCTGTTCCAAGCGGCGCCAGCCGGCCTCGTCGCCGGGCAGGCCGAAGCGCAGGCAGCGGGTCTCGGCGAACAGGCGCAGGAGGATGCCGCGCCGGGCGAAGTAACCGTGCAGGCCCACCGCCTGCGGGTGGTGGACCAGCTGGAACAGCGCGGTGCCGCCGGCCGGGGCCAGGCCGCAGGCGCTGAGCAGCACGGCCAGGCGCAGGCCATCGACCCGCAGGCGCTCGCGCTGGCGCCACTGCCCCTCGCCGTCGCCCAGCAACGCCCTGGCCACCGCCCGCGCCGGGCCGCTGACCGACCATGGTCCGAGCAGCTCGGACAGGCGCTCCAGCAGTGCGGCCTCGGCCAGCACGAAGCCCAGGCGGATGCCGGCCAGGCCGAAGAACTTGCCGAACGAGCGCAACACGATCAGCCCTGGCCGCTGGCTGTCGGCGACCAGGCTGTGCTCCGGCGTGCAGTCCATGAAGGCCTCGTCCACCAGCAGCCAGCCGCCGCGCTCGGCCAGCCGCGCATGCCAGCCGAGCAGGCGCTCGCGCTCGATCAGCCGGCCGGTGGGGTTGTTCGGGTTGACCACCAGCAGCACATCCAGCCGCTCCAGGCTGCGCTCGACCGCGCCCTCGCCCAGTTCGACCACCAAGTGACCCTCACGGCGCCAGGCCTCGGCGTGCTCGGCGTAGGCCGGCGACACGATGCCCACCCGGCTGCCGTCGCGGCACAAGCGCGGCAACGCCTGGATCGCTGCCTGGGAACCGGCCACCGGCAGCAGCGCCGGGGCACCGTAGTAGTCGCGGGCCAGTGCCTCCAGTCCGTCGTCAGCCTCCGGCAGGCACTGCCAGGCGGAGGCGGGAATCGCCGGCAGCAGCCAGCCATAGGGGGCGATGCCGGTCGACAGGTCGAGCCAGTCCGCCAGCGGGATGCCGTAGCGCCGCGCCGCCTCGCGCAGCCGTCCGCCGTGTTCAAGCAAGGCACAGCCCTCCCGCGACCAGTATCAGCAGCCACAGAGCGACGCCGCCGTACACCAGGTTGAGCGCCCGCTCGATGTCCCGTGCCCGCGGCGGCGCGCCCTCGCCCAGCTGCGGACGCTGCTCCTCGATGCCGTGGTAGACCGCCGAACCGCCCAGGCTGACGCCCAGGGCGCCGGCGCCCGCCGCCATCACCGGGCCGGCGTTGGGGCTGTCCCACAGCGGCGCCTGTCGCCGCCAGCAGCGCAGCGCCAGACGGGTGCGGCCGAGCAGCGCATAGGTCAGCGCCACCAGGCGCGCCGGCAGGTAGTTGAGCAGGTCGTCGATCTTCGCCGCCGCCCAGCCGAAGCGCTCGAAGCGTTCGTTGCGATAACCCCACATGGCGTCCAGGGTGTTGCTCAGGCGGTACAGCATCACGCCCGGCGCGCCGAGCAGGCAGAACCAGAACAGCGCGGCGAACACCGCGTCCGAGCCGTTCTCCAGCACCGACTCGGTGCCCGCGCGGGCAACACCGGTGGCGTCCAGTTCGGCGGTGCGCCGGCTGACCAGGTAGCCGACCCGCTGGCGCGCCCGGGGCAGGTCGCCCAGGCGCAGGGCCTGGGCCACCGGCAAGGCGTGCTGGCCGAGGCTCTTGAGGCCGACGGCGAAATACAGGGCGAGGATGTCCAGCAGCCAGCCCAGGCTGGTCAGGCTCAGCAGCCAGACCAGCACCACCGGCGGCAGCACCGCCAGGCACCAGCCGCTGACGCCGTGGCTGCGCCAGCCACGGCCGCCGGCGTTGAGGCGCTGCTCGATGCGCCGGGCCAGTTCGCCGAAGCCCACCAGCGGGTGCCAGCGGCGCGGCTCGCCGAGCCAGGCGTCCAGGCCCATGCCGGCCAGGGCGGACAGCGCCACGCTCACGACCGCCGGCCCCACTGGTCGGCGAACACCAGTTCGTCCAGCGGGCGCTCGTCGGCCCAGCCCTCCTCCACCAGCATCGGCCGCTCGTAGAAGCCGCTCACCGGCCCCAGGCACAGCACCGCCACCGGCTGGCTGCCTTCCGGCATACCGAGCAGTTCGGCCAGGGCGAGCGGATCGAACAGCGACACCCAGCCCATGCCCAGGCCCTCGGCGCGGGCCGCCAGCCACAGGTTCTGGATCGCACAGCTGACCGAGGCCAAGTCCATCTGCGGCAGGGTGCGCCGGCCGAACACATGGGCCTCGCGGCCGTCCATCAGGGCCGCTACCAGCAATTCGGCGCAATCGCGGATGCCTTCGACCTTGAGCCGCATGAACGCATCGCCGCACTCGCCCAGGGCCTCGGCGGTGCGCACCCGCTCGGCCTCGACCAGGGTGTGGATGCCGTCGCGCAGCTCCGGCCGGGTGATGCGGACGAAGCGCCAGGGCTGCATCAGGCCGACGCTGGGCGCCTGGTGCGCGGCCCGCAGCAGGTGCGCCAGCAGCTCCGGCTCGACCCGCCCACCAGCGAAGTGGCGCATGTCGCGGCGTTCGGCGATGGCGCGGTAGACCGCGGCACGCTCCTCGGCGCTGAAGGCGTGCTCGCTCATGGCGCCAGCAGCCGCGCCGTCGCCCAGGGGTTGGACGGCAGGTAGAAGTGGATGTAGGAGGCGGTCAGCCGGCCGCTGCGGAACACCGCCTCGGCCACCGGCTTGCCGTTCGGGCAGGTGCCCCGGGCCAGCGGCGCCTGGGCGCAGTCCAGCACGGAATGGTGGTAGGTGTGCCCGCGCAGGCGCCCTTCCGGCAGCTCCACTTCCTGCAGTGCCAGCGCCGCCAGGCGCGGCTGCATGACCGCGCGGCCCGGCAGCAGGCCGAGAAGTTCGGCGCTCGCGCCCTGCTTGTCGGTCAGCGCCTCGAGCAGGTAGAGCATGCCGCCGCACTCGGCGAGGAGCGGCTTGCCGGCCACGTGGTGGGCGCAGATGGCGTCGAGCATCGAGCGGTTTTCCGCCAGTTGCCGCAGGTGCAGCTCGGGGTAGCCGCCAGGCAGGTAGAGGCTGTCCACCTCCGGCAGGCCCGCGTCGGCCAGGGGCGAGAAGAACACCAGCTCGGCGCCCAGCTCGCGCAGCAGGTCGAGGTTGGCCTGATAGAGGAAGGCGAAACTGGTGTCGCGGGCCACGCCGATGCGCACCCCGGCCAGCAGCGGCTCGCTGGCGGGCGCGGCGGGCGCGGTGAAGCCCACCGGCGCCGGCAGCAGCTCGCCGGCGCTGGCCAGCAGGGCATCGGCGGCAGCGTCCAGGCGTGCGTCCAGGTCAGCCAGTTCCTCGGCCTGGATCAGCCCCAGGTGGCGGCGCGGCAGCTCCAGCGCGGCGGAGCGCGGCAGGCCGCCGAACCAGCGCATGCCCGGCGCCAGGCTGCCCTGCAGGATGCCATTGTGGCGCTCGCTGCCAGTGCGGTTGGCCAGCACGCCGGCGAACGGCAGGCCGGGCTGGAAGTGGGCCAGGCCGTAGGCCATGGCGCCGAAGGTCTGGGCCATGGCGCCGGCGTCGATCACGCCCAGCACCGGCACCTCCAGGCGGCGCGCCAGGTCGGCGGCCGAGGGGCTGCCGTCGAACAGCCCCATCACCCCTTCGATCAGGATCAGGTCGGCCTCGCCCGCCGCCTGCCAAAGCAGGCGCCGGGTCTCCGCCTCGCCGACCATCCACAGGTCGAGCTGGTACACCGGCGCGCCGCTGGCGCGGGCGAGGATCATCGGGTCGAGGAAGTCGGGGCCGCACTTGAACACCCGCACGCGCTTGCCGGCACGGCTGTGCAGGCGCGCCAGAGCGGCGGTCACGGTGGTCTTGCCCTGACCGGAGGCCGGCGCGGCGATCAGCAAGGCCGGGCAGTGGCGTGGCTCGGCCATCAGAACTCGATCCCTTTCTGCGCCTTAACCCCGGCCTTGAAGGCATGCTTGACCAGGGTCATCTCGGTGACGGTATCAGCCGCCTCGATCATCCCCGGCTGCGCGCCGCGGCCAGTCACCACCACGTGCTGCAGCAGCGGTCGCGCCTCGATGTCGGCGAGCACCTCGTCCAGCTGCAGGTAGCCGTGCTTGAGGGCGATGTTCAGCTCGTCCAACACCACCAGGCCGACGTTCTCGTCGGCCAGCAGCGTGCGTGCCACCTTCCAGGCCTCGCCGGCCATGGCGATGTCGCGCTGGCGGTCCTGGGTCTCCCAGGTGAAGCCCTCGCCCATGACGAACCAGCGCACCTCATCGGGGAAACGGCGGAAGAAGGCTTCCTCGCCGGTGCTGGCGGCGCCCTTGATGAACTGCACCACGCCGACCTTCATACCGTGGCCGAGGGCGCGGGCGACCATGCCGAAGGCGGAGCTGCTCTTGCCCTTGCCGTTGCCGGTGTGCACCAGCAGCAGGCCGTACTCGTCCCGGGCCTGGGCGATCTTCTCGTCGATCAGCGCCTTCTTGCGCTGCATGCGCGCCTTGTGGCGGGCGTCGCGTTCGGCCGATTCGCTCATGTCGGGCTCCTGGGCACCCTGCGCGCACGGGAGGTCCGGGCGCGGAATCAATCGGGGCAGGAGGAAAAGGCGGCGGCCGGGCGCAGGCCCGCAACCGCAGAGCCCGCCGCACTGCCGTGGATCGCGACAGGCCGGTCTCCGGGCTCGTGAGCCAGGCTTCGCGCCTGCGGATCGCGCCTTCCCGTGCCGGGGCACAGTGGCGTCGAGCGACCCTTGTCTCACCTACCGTTGCGGGGGCAGCGCCGGATTCTTCGTGGCGAATGGACCGGCTTCCCTGTTTCACCCGCGAACGCCGCGCGCCGGGGCACCTGAAGCAGGCGCGCAGCTTAGGGGCTGTTGCCGCTCCGGTGCAAGCCGCGTCGCGGCGCGCCGCCCGGCAGATGGGTCGAACCCCGGGGGCCGGCGGGGTTCACAACCCAGACGACCGACCTTACCCGAGGAGAACGCCATGGTCCGTGAACGCTACGCTTCCTGCATCCAGGCCTGCAGCGCCTGCGCCATCGCCTGCGAAACCTGCGCCGCCGCCTGCCTCAAGGAGCCCGACCTGCAGCACATGGCCAACTGCATCGCCTGCGACATCGACTGCGCCGACCTGTGCCGCCTGGCCGAACGCCTGATGGCCCGCGACAGCCCGCTGTGCGACGAGATCCTGCGCCTCTGCGCGATAGCCTGCCAGGCCTGCGCCGAAGCCTGCGGCGAACACCAGCACGACCACTGCCAGCAATGCGCCCAGGCCTGCCAGCGCTGCGTGGAGGAATGCGAGGCCGCGCTCGGGGCCTGAGCCCAGGCAGCTTGCCGCCCAGCATTCGGCAGGCGCACCAAACCGCATGCTGCAGCTGATGAAGGGGAGTACCGGGGTTCTTCGCGCGAACGGACAGCTTCCCTACGCCCCTTCCGCCGCTGGTCGAGGCACCGGCACAGCGCACAGGACCCGCCATCCGAATTGCAGCAAGTCCGAATACAGTCTATATATGGACCGCACAGCACAGCACGCCGTAACCGGCACGCTCTCTTGAAGGCAGCCACCCCCAGCCCGGGGCTGGCGTCCTTCCACCACCAGGAGACAGGCCATGAAAGTCCAAACCATCAGCTACCTGAAGCAGCATGCTGCTTCGCTGGACCTCAGCGAACCGATGGTCATCACCCAGAACGGCGTACCGGCCTATGTGGTCGAGTCCTATGCCGAGCGCAAACGCAGGGATGAAGCCCTGGCGCTGATCAAGCTGCTGTCTTTCGCCGAGCGCGACAAGAGCGAAGGCCGCCTGATCTCGGGGGATACCTTGCTGGAACGCTTGAAACAGCGCAGCCCGTCTGCCCAGGGAGCGGCAGGAGCCAAGTCCGATGAGCAAGCCGATTGATATCCACTATGCCACGACCGCCGAAGAAAGCCTGATCTCCCAACTCCACCACCTGACGCCTCACCACAGTGTCGAGCTGGCACAGGCCAGGCTGGTCGAGCTGATCCGGAACGCAGAGAAACGCCTGAAAGAACACCCACTGTCAGCCCCGGTATGCCAGCAAGCCGCCTTGCTGGGCGTCAGTCATTATCGGGAACTGCACCTGGCGGACTACCGCATCCTCTACCAATACGACGAAGCCGAGGCGCTGGTGATGGTTGCCTTGATTCTGCGTCAACGCCAGAGCATCGAAGAACAGCTGATCAACTACTGCCTCATGCGCTGATCGCTCAGCGCTTGCGGCAGATGCTCAGGCCGTCGCCCAGCGGCAGCAGGCTGAGGTCGAGCCGGGAGTCGCGGCGCAGGCCGCGGTTGAGCGACTGGATGGCGCGGGTGTCGGCGCTGTCCGGGTTCTGTTCCAGCACCCGGCCACTCCACAGCACGTTGTCGAACAGGATCAGCCCGCCCCTGCGCGCCAGCACCAGCGCGTGCTCCAGGTACACCGGGTAGTTGGCCTTGTCCGCGTCGATGAAGATCAGGTCGAAGCTCTCGCCGTGGCCGCCGCGCTCCAGTGCGCTGAGGGTCTCCAGCGCCGGCGCCAGGCGCAGGTCGATGCGCTCCGCCACCCCGGCCTCCTGCCAGTAGCGCTCGGCGATGGCGTTGTAGTCGCCAGGCAGGTCGCAGCAGGTCAGGCGCCCGTCCTCGCCAGCGGCCTGGGCCATGCACAGGGCGCTGTAGCCGGTGTAGGTGCCGATCTCGAGGATCTTGCGCGCGCCGCAGAGCTGCGCCAGCAGGGCCATGAACTGGCCCTGCTCGGGGGCGATCTGCCAGCCTGCCGAGGGCAGCTTCGCGGTTTCCTCGCGCAGGCGCTTGAGCAGCGGCGACTCGCGCAGGGAGACATCGAGCAGGTACTGGTAGAGGGCGTCGTCGAGGGCGAGGGTGCGGTTGGTCATGGCTGGCGCGCCAGGTGGCCGGCGGCCAGGACGCGCTTGGCGCCGAGGTAGCTCTTCTGCCAGTAGGCCTGGGTCAGGTGGTCCAGGCGCACGGTGCCGCCGCTGGACGGCGCATGCACGAAGCGCCCCTCGCCCACATAGATGCCGGCGTGGGTGACCTTGCCGCCGCCGTTGGTGGCGAAGAACACCAGGTCGCCGCTCTGCAGCTCGCCGCGGCCGACGTCTGGCACGCGCAGGTTGATCATGTCGCGGGTCGAGCGCGGCAGCTGGATGCCGGCGGCGTTGCGGTAGACGTAGCCGATCAGGCCGCTGCAGTCGAAGCCGCTCTCTGGCGTATTGCCGCCGTAGCGGTACGGCGTGCCGTTCAGGCCGATGGCGCTGATCACCACGTCATCGGCGCTGGCACCGACGATGGGAAAGAGCGCGACGGGTTCGTAGGCAGGTGGAGGGGGATTGCCGGCGCATGCGGTGAGCAGCGCGGCGAGGGCTAGCAGGGAGAGGCGAGCCGTGGAATGCATGGGCGGGCGTCCTGGCCGGAATGCGCCCTACTCTGCCGGCTCGCCGCCGCGGGCGCAAGGCCCGCGACGCTCAGCGATGCGCTTCGCGCGGCTCCGGCGCCATGGCCAAGACGCGCTTGGCTTCCATGTAGCTGCGGCTCCAGTAGCTGTCGTCCAGGCTGTCCACCCGCACGCCGCCGCTGCGGCTGCTGCTGGAGTGGATGAACTGGTCGTCGCCCAGGTAGATGCCGGCGTGGCTGACGCGGCCGCGGCCACGGTTGTTGAAGAAGATCAGGTCGCCCGGTTCCAGGTCGCTGCGCGAGACCAGCGGCGCGTCCAGGTTGATCAGTTCGCGGGTCGAGCGTGGCAGCTGCATGCCCGCCTCTTCCTTGAACAGGAAGCCGACGAAGCCGCTGCAGTCGAAGCCGCTGGTCACCGAGGTGCCACCCATGCGGTAGCGGGTGCCGACCAGGGACAGGCCATGGGCCAGGATGCTGTCCGCCAGCGAAGGCAGCTCGTAGGCGTTGTCGTCCGAGAATTCCACCACCGGCTCTTCGTCGAAGACGAACTCGACGGGTTGCTGCTGGGGCTTGTGAGCCAGATCCATCTGGGGCTGCTGCGGCGCCTGGGTGGCGCAGGCCGCCAGCAGGGCTGAGAGTGCAATGGGCACGAGGGGTGCGAAGCGCTTTAGCATGGGCACGACCGTGTCTGTCTGGGTTTTTGTTGGGGCGCGACTATGCCGCCTATCGAGGCGATTTGCAAATTCAATACCCGGGAATGTGACTCAGTAGTTCCGGCAAAACGTCTGACGCCCTCCCCGCCAGACGCAGGTCCACCCGGCGACTGATATCGGTCTCCCGGGGATTCACTTCGACGGTGAAACCCCCGTCCCTGCTGGCCTGCACCACCGGCTCGACGATGTAGGGGAAGCTCGCGGTAGTGCCCACCGCGATAACCACCTCGAAGCCCTGCCGCACTTGGTCATAAAGCCGACCAATGGCATCCTCGGGCAGCATTTCCTCGAACAGCACCACCGGAGGGCGCAGCACGCCCCCGCAGCGGGCACAGCGCGGCGGAAGCGGCCGCCGCAAGTGTTCGGCCAGCTCGGCGTCCTCCGCCCCGCAGGACTGGCAGAACAGCGGCGCCAGCTCGCCGTGGATCTCGATCAGGCGCTCGGCCGGCGAGCCGGCGGCGCGGTGGTAGCCGTCGATGTTCTGGGTCAGCACCCAGCAGCCCGGCTTGCGCCGCTGCAGCTCGGCGATGGCGGCGTGGCCGGCGTTGGGCACGGCGCCGAGGCAGGCCTCGCCGAGCTGGGCCAGGTATTTCCAGCACAGCGCCGGGTCGCGCTGCAGCATCGGCCCGGACAGCGCCGCCTCGATCGGCAGCCCCTCCGCCGTCAGGCCGTTGTACAGGCCGCCCAGGCCACGATAGGTCGGCAGCCCGGAATCCGCCGAGAGCCCGGCGCCGGTGATGACCAGGATGCGCTCGGCGCCCTGGATGGCCCGGGCGACGCGGATGATCTCCTCCTGCATGCCTGTCTCCTGGCGCACTCAGTGGTTGACGGTGAAGGACAGCATCATCGACAGCTGGCACAACGGCCGGCCGCTCTGCGCCTGCCACTCGTTGAAGGCGGCCTGCACCGCGGCCAGCTCCTTCTGGCTGGTCGGCGCCTTGTCGATGATTTCCTGGGCCTTGAGCGCGGCGACCATGTCGTTGCTGGGAATGAAAGTGTCCTTGCCGACCATGCGCAGGAAGCGCGGCGCCGACAGGCCGCCGAGCTGGTTGCCGTGCTTGGCCAGGTACTTCCACAGGCCGACGATATCGCTCGCCGGCCAGTCGGCGATCAGCGCGCCGAAGCTGCCCTTCTCCTTGCGCACGTCGAGGATGAACTGGGCATTGCGCGGCACGCTCTTGAGCTTGCCCAGGTGGCGGATCAGGCGCGTGTCCTGCATCAGCCGCTCCAGATGCTCGGCGCCCATCAGCACCACCTTCTCCGGGTCGAAGCCGAAGAACACTTCCTCGAACGCCGGCCACTTGGCGTCCACCAGGCTGTGCTTGAGGCCGGCGCGGAATATCCGCAGGGCCATCTGCGACAGGTAGCGGTCGTCGCCCAGCACGCGCAGTTCGGCCTCGCTCACGGGCTGCGGCAACCTGGCCTCCAGGGCGGCGGCCGAGCCGAAGCGGTTGAGGCAGTATTCGTGCAGCCACTGATAGTCGCGCATGGGGGGGCCTCGTCGATCCGATGGCCGCACAGGTTGCCCGCAACCCTCGCCGCCGCGCAATATCGCCCGTCATGGACGATCCGCTCGAAACCTTGTTCCAGCACTGCCAGGCCCTGCTGCGCGGCGATGCCGACACCCTCGCCCGCCTGCGCGAGGCCGGCTTCGCCTGCGCGCCCGGCCACTGGGAGTTCCTGCTGCCGCAGCTGCACCGCTGGCTGGCGCCGCAGTGGGACTACCCGCGCCTGCGCCAGGCGCTCTACGCCAGCGACCTGAACAGCCGTCTCAGAGGGCTGGGCGGCGAGATCGCCATCGCCGACAACCGGGGCAACGTCGACCTCAGTCGCTACTGCCTGCGTCGTCTTTCCTGAACAGGTGACGGGTGGCCTCGGCGTAGAGCGCCGAGTCGGCGAAGTCCGCCGCCTCCAGCACCCGGCCGACAAGGATCAGCGCGGTGCGGCGGAAGTCCTTGTCGCGCACTTTCTCTTCGATGTCCGCCAGGGTGCCGCGCACCCAGTCCTGGTCCGGCCAGCTGGCGCGATGGACCACCGCGACCGGGCAATCGCAGCCATAGTGCGGCAGCAGTTCCTCGACGATGCTCGGCAGGTGGCGCACGCCCAGGTGGATCGCCAGGGTCGCGCGGTGGCTGGCCAGGGCGCCCAGTTCCTCGCCCGTCGGCATCGGCGAGCTGTGCCCATAGCGGGTGAGGATCACCGTCTGCGCCACCTCGGGCAGGGTCAGCTCGGCCTCCAGCAGCGCCGCGCAGGCCGCCGTGGCGGTGACGCCAGGGATGATCTCGAAGGGAATGCCCAGCGCCCGCAGTTCGCGGATCTGCTCGCCGATGGCGCCGTACAGCGAGGGATCGCCGGAATGCACCCGGGCCACGTCCTGCCCCTTGGCATGGGCCTCGGCCAGCAGGGCGACGATCTGCTCCAGATGCAGCTCGGCGGTGTTCACCACCCGCTCGGCGCCATGCCCCTGGAGCACGGCTTCCGGCACCAGCGAGCCGGCGTAGAGGATCACCGGACAGCTGCGGATCAGTCGCTGGCCCTTGACGGTGATCAGCTCCGGATCGCCGGGGCCGGCACCGATGAAATAGACGGTCATTGAGTTACCCCGATGTCAGAGCCTGCTCGCGACCTTGCGAGCCAGAGATAAGTGAAAACGGCTGAGGAAGCAGAGTTTACAGACGGCAGATGAGCATTCCGAAAGGCTATGTCCCCGTTACGTATCGGTGGCGCAATCCTGCGTTCGTGGGCGCGGTTAGGCGGCATTCCGATTGGCCGTGACATTCGAGGATGAATCCGCTCCCACAAGGGGTACGACAACTCACGTGGACATAGCCGACGCGCAGCAGATCACGGGCAGGCGCTCAGGCGCGGGCGATGGCCAGGGTAGCAGCGGCGCTGCGCTGCTTGCTGCAGAGCAGCGTCGCGGAACGGCCGGAGCGCTGCGCAGCGCCCGCCAGGGCGCTGGCCTCTGCCACGGAAGGCGCACCGATCAGCTCGCGTACCGGTTCCGAATGCTCGCTCAGCTGCGACTCGTGCGCCGCCAGTCGCTCGGCGGAGAAGAAGGTCAGGGGCAGGTCGAGTTCGGCAGCCAGTTGCACCAGCCCGGCCTCGCCGCGCTTGTGCTCGCTGCTGGCCAGGCCATCCAGCGCGCTCAGCGGCAGCGCAAGCTGCCGCAAGGTCCGTTCCAGCAGTTCGCGCAGCTCGGCCGCCGTGCAGCCCCGACGGCAGCCGAGACCGGCGATGGTCACCGGTTCAGGCGTCCCGGCGGGCGCCACGGCCGAAGAACCAGGCAGCGGCCAGGCCGAGGGCGGCCCAGAACACCGCGTTGGTCAGCAGCGAGGCCAGGATGAACTCGCGCTCCAGGGCGGCCGGCGCCAGGCTCTCGTGCACCTCCGGGTGCGGCGCGCCGATCAGGTGCGGCACGGCCAGCAGCACCAGGCCGACGACGCGCAGCGCCCAGTTGCGGCCGAAGGCGATCAGGCCCAGGCCGGCGGCGGTGGCGACGGCGGTGCCGATCCACCAGTACTGGCGCAGCAGCAGGTCGGCGGCGGCGGTGCCCGGCAGCTCCGGCGGCAGGCCGGCGGACGGCGCCAGGCTGAACACGGCGAAGCCGCCCAGGCCCCACAGCAGGCCCTGCCAGGTGCGGTTCGGCGCGCGCAGGGTGAACAGGCCAGCCAGCATCAGGGCGAAGCCGACGGCCACCACCAGATTGCTCAGGCCGGTGGACAGGGTGCGCTGCCAGCCATCCTCGGGCGCCCAGGCTTCCTCGTCATGACTGTGGCCGGCGGCCCCGTCGTCGTGTGCGTGGGCGACGGCCTGTTCGCCGTGGCTGTGCTCGGCCACCGGCTCGGCAGTCTCGAAGGTTTCCGCCTGGAGGATCAGCGGGGTGACCCACAGGCTCTGCAGCAGGGTCAGGACAATGGCGGCCAGCAGGCCAGAGAAGCCCGCGGTCTGGGCGATGCGCTTGATCATGGCGGGCGGTCTCAGTGGCAGGGGAAGGCGGCGCTGTGGCGGGTATCGTGGGCGGCGTTGTGCATCGCCTCGATGTGCGAGAAGCCGGCGAAGAAGATCAGCAGCGCGCCGAGCAGGCAGCTGCCGGCGGCGATGGTCAGGCGCTTGGACAACGGGAGCGAAACGGAATCGGAGGACGACAGCGTGCGGCTGGACATGATGAGCACCTTCCAGGGGTTGACGGACCGGTAGAAGGAACGCAGCACGCGTACGGCCACGGAGGCCACGAGCCGGCGTACGCCCGCCCACCGCGGGTTGCCAAACAAGGGATTCAGGCCGGTCTCCGGGCTTGCGACGCCTTTGCAGGAACCGGGTCGGCCTTCCCATGCGCGTGGCACAGTGGCGTGGTTGACCCGTCGATCGCTTACCGTTGCGGGGGCAGCGCCGGACTCGCCTCCCCTGGTCTGGAGAGTGCCCACCGGCTTCCCGTTTCACCTCGCGCACGGCGGCGAGAGGCACCTGAAACAGCCTTTCTAGAACATCACGAAGCCCCACCCAGCGTCAACCGCGCGGTTGACCACATCCCAGGCACTGCGTAGCCTTGCGCCCTTTCCGAGGTTCTTCTTCGCCAGCCGAAGAAGCTAAGAGGGAACAGGGTCTTTCAAGCCCTGGCTGCCCCCGCAACTGTGAACGGACGAGGCTCCCCGATAGACCACTGCCAACCGGCGGGAAGGTGGGGAAGCGCGGCAACGCTGCCGCACGCCGTAAGCCAGGAGACCTGCCTCGCAAACGTTTCGACAACCGGGCGGGGTGATCCGGTGGTGTTCGGCCCTCGCTCGTCCGCGCGTGCCCCGCCCTGCCCGTCCGTCCATTCCACGACGTTCCCGGGGCTCTCCATGCAATCGCTCGCCAAACTTCCCGTTACCATCGTCACCGGCTTCCTCGGCGCCGGCAAAACCACCCTGCTGCGCCACCTGCTGGCCAACGCCGGCGGCCGCCGCATCGCGGTGATCGTCAACGAATTCGGCGAGCTGGGCATCGACGGCGCCATCCTCAAGCAGTGCGCCATCGGCTGCACCGAGGAAGAGGCCAACGGCCGTGTCTACGAACTGGCCAACGGCTGCCTGTGCTGCACCGTGCAGGAAGAGTTCTTCCCGGTGATGCGCGAGCTGGTGGCACGCCGCGGCGAGCTGGACCACATCCTGATCGAGACCAGCGGCCTGGCCCTGCCCAAGCCGCTGGTGCAGGCCTTCAACTGGCCGGAAATCCGCACCGCCTGCACCGTCGACGCGGTGATCACCGTGGTCGACAGCCCGGCCGTGGCCGCCGGCACCTTCGCCGCCTTCCCCGAGCAGGTGGACGCCCAGCGCAAGCAGGACCCGAACCTGGACCACGAATCACCACTGCACGAGCTGTTCGCCGATCAGCTCGCCAGCGCCGACCTGGTGGTACTGAACAAGACCGACCTGCTCGACGCCGACGCCCTGGCCGCCGTGCGCGCCGAGGTGGCCGAGGAGCTGCCGCCATCGGTCAAGGTGATCGAGGCCCAGGGCGGCGACCTGCCGCTGAGCGTGCTGGTCGGCCTCAACTGCGAGACCGAGCTGCACATCGACGCCCGCCGTACCCACCACGACGAGGAAGACGAGGACCACGACCACGACGAGTTCGACTCCTTCGATGTGGTCCTGCCGGAAGCCGAGGAAGCGCGCCTGCTGGCCGCCCTGAAGGACGCCGTGGCCAAGCACGGCATCCTGCGCGTCAAGGGCTTCGCCGCCATCCCCGGCAAGGCCATGCGCCTGCTGGTACAGGGCGTCGGCCAGCGCTTCGACCGCCACTTCGACCGCGCCTGGGGCGCCGATGAAGCGCGGCAGAGCCGCCTGGTGCTGATCGGCCAGGCACTGGACCGCGCCGCCATCGAAGCAGAGCTGAAGGCGGCGCTGACGTGACGGGTCCGAGCCGTCTATGGCTCCCTCACCCCCGGCCCCTCTCCCGAGGGGAGAGGGGTGCAAAGCCATGCTCAGCTGAAACCATGGCGCCGCACCAACTCCCTCTCCCTCCGGGAGAGGGCTGGGGTGAGGGTCTCCCAGGCAGCTCGGAGCCCTGACCCATGCACCTCCTGCGCGCCCAGGCCGGCGTCACCCTGCCGGCCGACAGCATCGCCGACCTCGGCCAGACCCCGGCCGAGCTGGTGATCCTCTGCACCGGCGACTCCCACCTGTCGCTGCTGGCCGAAGTGGCGCGCGAGCTACCCAAGGACTTCCCCAGCCTGCGCCTGGCCAGCCCGGCGCAGTTGCCCAATCACGCTTCCGTGGACTTCTACGTCGAGGAAGTGCTGCGCCACGCCAAAGTCATCCTGATCTCGGTGCACGGCGGCGTCAGCTACTGGCGCTACGGCATCGAGCGCTTGGTCGAGCTGGGTCGCCAAGGTACGAAGATCATCCTGGTGCCCGGTGACGACAGCCCCGATCCCGAGCTGAGCGCGCTGAGCAATGTGCCGAGCAAAGACAGCCAGCGCCTGTGGCAGTACCTGCGCCAGGGCGGCGCGGACAACGCCCGCCATCTGCTGCACTGCGTCGCCAGCCGCTGGCTGAACCGCGACTACCCGTGGAGCGAGCCACGCGCCCTGCCGCGCACGCTGATCCATCACCCGCGCCACGGCGAGGCAACCCTCGACCACTGGCGCGCCGACTGGCAGCCGGGCCGGCCGGTGGCGGCGCTGCTGTTCTACCGCGCCCAGGTACAGGCTGGTAACACCGCCTTCGTCGACACCTTCTGCCAGCGCCTGCAGGCCCAGGGCCTCAACCCGCTGCCCATCGCCGTCGCCAGCCTCAAGGAAACCGAATGCCTGGCGCAGGTCGAGGCCTGGCTGGACGAAACCGACACGTCGGTGATCCTCAATACCACCGGCTTCGCCCAGTCCAACCCGGAAGCGCCACAGGAGCGACCGTTCCGTCGCGACGTGCCGGTGCTGCAGGCACTCTGCGCCCTCGATAGCGAGGAGCAATGGCAGGCCAGCGCCCAGGGCCTGGGCCCGCGCGACCTGGCCATGCATATCGCCCTGCCCGAACTGGACGGCCGCCTGATCACCCGACCGATCAGCTTCAAGGGCGTGGCCGCGCGCAGCGAGCGCAGCCAGAGCGACGTGGTGCGCTATCGCCCGCACCTGCCAGGCATGGACTTCGTCGCCGAGCTGGCGCTGCGCTGGACCCGGCTTGCGGCCAAGATCAACGCCGACAAGCGCGTCGCCCTGATCCTGGCCAACTACCCGACCCGCGACGGTCGCATCGGCAACGGCGTCGGCCTGGACACCCCCGCCGCCGCGCTGAATATCCTGCGTGCCCTGCAGCATCAGGGTTATCCGGTCGAAGGCCTGCCGCACGACGGCACCGCGCTGATTCACCAGTTGCTCGGCGGCGTGACCAATGACCTCGACAACCTCGACTTGCGCCCCTGCGCCCAGAGCCTGGCGCTGGACGACTACCAGCACTGGTTCGCCAACCTGCCCGAGGCCAACCAGCGCGCCGTGCTGGAGCGCTGGGGCCCGCCCGAGCAGGACCCGATGTACCGCAGCGGCCGGCTGATGATCGCCGGCCTGCGCTTCGGCCTGACCTTCGTCGGCATCCAGCCGGCACGTGGCTACCAGCTGGATGCCGCAGCGGTGTACCACGACCCGGACCTGGTGCCGCCACACGGCTATCTGGCCTTCTACTGCTGGCTACGCACGGCCTTCGCCGTCGACGCGCTGATCCACGTCGGCAAGCACGGCAACCTGGAGTGGCTGCCGGGCAAGAGCGTTGGCCTGTCCGAGGCCTGCTGGCCGAGCGCGATCCTCGGCCCGCTGCCCAATCTCTACCCCTTTATCGTCAACGACCCCGGCGAGGGCGCCCAGGCCAAGCGCCGCACCCAGGCGGTGATCCTCGACCACCTGATGCCGCCGCTGACCCGCGCCGAGAGCTACGGCCCGCTGCGTGACCTGGAGCGCCTGGCCGACGAGTATTACGAGGCCAGCCAGCTCGACCCGCGCCGCGCCGTGGAGCTGCGTGGCGAGATCCAGCGCAAGGTGCGCGAGGCCAGCCTCGACCGCGAGCTGGGCCTGCAGGTCAACGACGATCCGGACAGCTGGCTGCCGCAACTGGACGCCTACCTGTGCGACCTCAAGGAATCGCAGATCCGTGACGGCCTGCACTGCTTCGGCGAATCACCGAGCGGGCGCCTGCGCCGCGACACCCTGCTGTCCCTGGTGCGCATCCCGCGTGGCGACGGTCACGGCCAGCACGCCAGCCTGCTGCGCGCCCTGGCCCAGGACCTGGCGCTGGACTTCGACCCGCTCGGCGGCGAGCCGGCCAAACCCTGGAACGGCCCGCGTCCAGATTGCCTGCAAGCACTCAGCGACGATCCCTGGCGTAGCCGCGGCGACACTCGCGAGCGCCTGGAGCTGCTGGCCCTACAACTGATCGAACAGCCCGAATCGCCCGCGCCCGGCCCCTCCAGCGCCGCGGTACTGAACGAGCTACGCGGCCATATCGCCCCGCTGCTGGATGCCTGCGGCAGCGCCGAGATGAACGGTCTGCTCGCGGCGCTTGAGGGCCGCTTCGTGCCGCCGGGCCCAAGCGGCGCACCCAGCCGCGGGCGCCTGGACGTGCTGCCCACTGGCCGCAACTTCTATTCGGTGGACGTGCGCCACCTGCCCACGCCCACCGCCTGGCGTATCGGCGTGCAGAGCGCTGAGCGCCTGCTGGAGCGCCACCTGCAGGACGAGGGCGAGCACCTGCAGCGCCTGGGCCTGTCAGTGTGGGGCACGGCGACCATGCGCACCGGCGGCGACGACATCGCCCAGGCCCTGGCCCTGCTCGGCGTGCGCCCGGTGTGGCAGCCCGGCAGCCAGCGGGTCGAACGCATCGAAGTACTGCCGCTGGAACAGCTCGGCCGCCCACGGGTGGACGTAACCCTGCGCGTATCCGGCTTCTTCCGCGACGCCTTCGCCAACCTGATCCGCCTATTCGACCAGGCCGTGCAGGCAGTGGCCGAGTTGGACGAGCCGGAAAACATGAACCCGCTGGCCGCCCGCGTCTGGCAGGAAACCCTGTCCCATCAGGACCAAGGGCTGGACCCGGTCGAGGCACGGCGCCAGGCCGGCTGGCGCATCTTCGGCGCCAAGCCGGGCGCCTATGGCGCCGGCATCCAGAATGCGGTGGAAGAACGCCTGTGGCAGACCCGCGCCGATCTCGCCGAGGTCTACCTGAACTGGGGCGGCTACGCCTATGGCCAGGGCGCCGAGGGTTTGCCGGCGCGTGCGCAGTTCGCCGAACGCCTGCAGCAGCTGCAGGCGGTGCTGCACAACCAGGACAACCGCGAGCACGACATCCTCGATTCCAACGACTACTACCAGTTCCAGGGCGGCATGCTGGCGGCGGTCGAGACCCTGCGCGGCGCCAAGGCCGCCAGCTACTTCGGCGACAGCAGCCAGCCGGACAACCCGCGCATCCGCACCCTCAAGGAAGAACTCGGCCGCGTGGTGCGCGCCCGCGCGGTGAACCCCAAGTGGATCGCCGGAATGAAGCGCCACGGCTACAAGGGCGCCTTCGAGCTGGCCGCCACGGTCGACTATCTGTTCGGTTTCGACGCCACCAGTGAACTGGTCGACGACCACCAGTACGCCCTGTTGGCCGATGCCTACCTGCTGGACAAGGACACCCGCGACTTCATCCAGCAGCACAATCCCGGCGCGTTGCAGGACATGCTCGAACGCCTGCTGGAAGCCCAGCAGCGCGGCCTCTGGCAGCAGCCCGGCGAGTACCGGGCGGCGCTGGAAAACCTGCTGCTGGATGCGGAGGAGTCATGAATGCCACGCCTCCCGTCGTAGGAACGAGCTCTGCTCGCGAAACTGTTGTGCCGCATCCATTCGCGAGCAGAGCTCGCTCCTACAGGTATGTAGCCCGGATGCAATCTGGGAACGCGCCCCAAAGCCCGCGCGGGTTTCACCCGCCCTACGCCAGCCTCGCGCCATATCTCCCAAGAGAGAGACGAAGCTCAGCGCCCCGCCCGCAGCCGCTCGGCCGCCTCGCGCAGCATCGCCTCGGTGCCGCTCCAGCCCAGGCAGCCGTCGGTGATCGACACGCCGTAGCGCAGCTCACTGGACAGCGCCTGGCAGCCATCCTCCAGATGGCTCTCCAGCATCACCCCGCGCAGGCTGGCGTCGCCGGCCAGGCGCTGGTCGAGCACGTCGCTCAGCACCGCCGGCTGGCGCAGCGGGTCCTTGCCGCTGTTGGCGTGGCTACAGTCGACCATGATGCGCGCGGCGATGCCCTGCTTCTCCAGGCTCGCCCGCGCCACGGCCACGCTGGCCGCATCATGGTTCGGCCCGCCATGGCCGCCGCGCAGCACCAGGTGGGTATCCGGGTTGCCGTCGGTCTCGACCAGTGCCGGGCGGCCCAGGCCGTCCACGCCGAAGTGCTGGTGCGGGTGCGCCGCCGAGCGCATGGCATCGCAGGCAATCGACAGGCTGCCATCGGTACCGTTCTTGAAGCCCACCGGCACATCCAGGCCGCTGACCAGCTCGCGGTGCACCTGCGATTCGCTGGTGCGCGCGCCGATGGCGGCCCAACCCAGCAGGTCGTCGAAGTAGCCCGCCACCAGCGGCTGCAGCAGCTCGGTGGCCACCGGCAGGCCGCGTTCGAGCATGGCCAGCATCAGCCGGCGCGACAGTTCCAGGCCGCCGACCATGTCGCCGCTGCCGTCCAGCTGCGGGTCATAGACCAGGCCCTTCCAGCCGATGGTGGTGCGCGGCTTCTCGACGTAGGCACGCATCACCAGCAGCAGCTGGTCGCTCACCTCGGGGGCCAGTGCGGCCAGGCGGTCGGCGTATTCGAGGGCGGAAATCGGATCGTGCAGGGAACAGGGGCCGACGACGACCAGCAGGCGCGAGTCGGAGCCGTCGAGCACGGCGCGGATGGCCTCGCGCTGGGTCTGTACCTGGCTGGTGAGAGCGGCGGACAGCGGCAGGCGCTGGCGCAGATCGGTGGGGTTCGGCAGCGGCGTTGCGCGGCGGCGAGTGGTGGAAGGCGGCACGGCTTGTGCGCGCAGAGCGGTAACGGAAGCATTCATGGCTGTGGTCCTCGCCCGGCGTGGCCTCATGCCACGCGCGGCGCGCTATCTGGGTGTTCGACTGGAATCTCGGTGGTGCGCGGCAGCGCTGCTAAATCGCCAGGCGGAGGTGCGGTAGCTGCGGTAAGAAGTGCGGTAGTAAGCGGTCATGTTTCGATCCTCTGTGTGCATCGTGTTGGCCTTGTGGGCCGAAAAAACAAAAACCCCGGTCGGGTGGCCGACCGGGGTTTCGTGAAACTGGCTGGTGGCGACCCTTTGCTCTGGGGCGCCTGTGGGGTATCAGGCGCGCCGCTGGCTAAACCAATACCCATAAAAGAAATAAGCGACGGCCTCGACCTGCGCGCGCACGCCTGCCACGCCGACAGCGGCGGAGCGAACAAGGCGGTTCAGGGAAGGACGAGACGACATGCTGATCTCCAAAACGATGGTTACCACGCTAACCGATCGTCCCTCCCACTTTCAACCCTTGGAACCTGCTTACGACCTCCTGGCTGTCGGCCATACGGCGTTAAAAGCAGCCTCGGAATGCTCATGTACTACTTGTACATTGCGCTTCCTCGGCCACTTTTGCCTTGTCTGGCTCTAATCCAGAAGCTCGTAAACAGATTCACCACTTGAGGTAACGCCATGCAGCCCCACTTCCCCCTGGCCGCCGTGGTGGCCGCCGACGAGCTCAAGCTGGCGCTGTGCCTGGCCGCCATCGACCCAGCTCTGGGCGGCGTGCTGATCGAAGGCCCACGCGGCATGGCCAAGTCCACCCTGGCGCGCGGCGTGGCCGACCTGCTCGACGGCGGGCGCCTCGTCACCCTGCCGCTGGGCGCCAGCGAGGAACGCATCGTCGGCACCCTCGACCTGGATGCCGCACTCGGCGAGGGCCGCGTGCGCTTCTCCCCCGGCGTGCTGGCCAACGCCCACGGCGGCGTGCTCTACGTCGACGAGGTCAACCTGCTGCCCGACCACCTGGTGGACCTGCTGCTCGACGTCGCCGCCAGCGGCATCAACCACATCGAGCGCGATGGCCTATCACACAGCCACCCAGCGCGCTTCGTGCTGATCGGCACCATGAACCCCGAGGAAGGCGAGCTGCGCCCGCAACTGCTCGACCGCTTCGGCCTCAAGGTGCAGCTCGGTGGCACGCCCGAACCGGCGCAGCGCGCGGAAATCGTCCGCCGCCGCCTGGCCTTCGACGGCGCCCCCGAAGCCTTCCTCGCCCAGTGGCAAGGTGAGCAGGACGCCCTGCGCCAGCGCTGCATGGATGCCCGCCAGCGCCTGGGCGCAATCGCCCTGGACGACGCCAGCCTGGACGCCATCGCCCAGCGCTGCTTCGCCGCCGCCGTCGATGGCCTGCGCGCCGACTTGGTGTGGCTGCGCGGCGCCCGCGCCCACGCGGCCTGGCGCGGCGCCAGCCAGATCGAAGCGCAGGACATCGACGCCCTGGAGCCCTTCGTCCTCGCCCACCGCCGTCGCGAACACACGCCGCCCGCCGCTAGCCCGCCGCCAGCACCAAACCAGTCGCAACAGCAGCCAGCACAACCGGACCAGGGCGAAGGCCAGTGGGGCGCAATGCCGCCGCAGACCGTGGCCGTCGGCGAGCGGCGCGAGCCACCGAACTGGCCAAAAAAGCCCTGAGCATCCGCCCGCGCCAGGCCCCAGGCGCGGATGCCCTACCCCTCCCCGGCCAGGCCCAAGGCGGACGCAGCGGCGCTCGCAGCACGGGCACGCCCACGCGCATCGACTGGCCAGCAACGCTCACCCACGGCCGCCCGCACCGCCGCGCCGACCTACACTGGCACGCCCGCCGCCTGCGCCCCGGCGAGCTGTGGCTGGTGATCGTCGACGCCTCGGCCAGCACCCGCCGCCACGGCGCCCTGGCCCAGGCCAAGGGCCTGCTCGCCGAGCTGTTCGCCAGCGCCTACCGCCAGCGCGCGCGCCTGGCCGTGCTCGAAGCCGGCGGCGCCCAGCCGCGCTGGCTATGGCAGGGACAGAAGGCATCGCCTGAACTGCACGCCTGGCTGCACCAGCTCGGCGCCGGCGGCGGCACGCCGATCATCGAGGCGCTGCAATTGGCCACGCCCTGGTTGCTCCGTCGCCAGCACCACAAACCGGGCGAACAACAGCGCCTGCTGCTGCTCACCGACGGCCGCCTGCGCGACTGGCCGCAGCTTGCCGCGCTACCCTGCCCCGGCCTGCTGCTGGACATCGAGCGCGCGCCCATCCGCCTCGGCCGCGCCCGCCAGCTGGCCGGCGAGCTGGGCGCCGACTACCACCATATCGACGAACTGGCGCCAGCCTCCCGCGCGCCCACCTGGAACAGACCATGAAAGAACTGCTGCTGGTCGGCATCGGCGCCGGCGACCCGGATTACATCACCCATCAGGCGATCAAAGCCCTGCGCCGCAGTGATGTGATCTTCCTGATGGACAAGGGCCCGGCCAAACACAAGCTCAACGCCCTGCGCCGGGAAATCTGCGAGAGCTTCCTCGAAGGCCACAACCCACGCTTCGCCGAGGGCCAGCAGCCGGAGCGCGAACACGACGCCGCCGACTACCGTGCCAGCGTGGACGAGCTGAACCGCGACAAGCAGGCAGTGTTCGAGCAACTGATCGACGAGCAGATGAGCGACGGAGAAGTCGCCGCCTTCATGGTCTGGGGCGACCCCTCGCTGTACGACAGCAGTATCCGCATCATCGAGTCCATCGCAGCAACGCGTAGCGACCTCAGCTATGACGTGATCCCCGGCATCACCAGCCTGCAGGCCCTCACCGCCCGCCACCGCATACCGCTGAACCAGATCGGCCGCGCCGTGGAAATCACCACCGGCCGCCTGCTCGCCGAGGGCTGGCCCCGGGGCGTGGACAGCGTGGCGGTGATGCTCGACGCCAAGGACACCTACCTACGCTTCGTCGGCCAGCAGCTGCACATCTACTGGGGCGCCTACGTGGGCACGACGGACGAAATCCTCATCGCCGGCCCGCTGGACGAGGTGGCCGAACGCATCGCCACGACCCGCACCCAGGCGCGGGAGCGCAACGGCTGGATCATGGACAGCTATCTGCTGCGCAAAAACGGATCAGCGGCGGGCTGAGCGCGCCTGTCGGAGCAAACATCCAATCTGTGTGTTGCCCCGCACACCATCGCTCGTGGCGCGTTGGATCACCTGATTGGCGCCCTTGGGCGTGCTGGCGAAGGTACACACGGGCACACTCGGGATAACGGACGCCCACCCGGGCAGGCCGACCCATCAGACTCTGCAGGAGAGCACCATGTCCAGAGGCGCCCCGATTCCCCGCGACCCCGCCAACGATTACTCCAACGAGCAGGCCAGCGCGCGCCGCGACTTCGTCAAGCAACAGACCGGCGCCTCGCTGGATACGGTCGGCAAGTACGCCATCGACCCGGAAGTCACCCGCGGCAACATCGAGAACTTCATTGGCGTGGTGCAGATGCCCCTTGGGCTGGCCGGCCCCCTGCGGATAGAGGGTGAGCACGCGTGCGGCGACTTCTACGTGCCGATGGCCACCACCGAAGGCACCCTGCTGGCCAGCTACAGCCGGGGCATGCGCGCCATCAGCGCGTCGGGTGGGGTGAAGACCACCGTGGTCAAGCACTCCATGCAGCGCGCGCCGGTGTTCCTCTTCGAGAACGCGCTGCAGGCCCGCGAATTCGGCGCCTGGCTGGTCAGCGAGTTCGAGACGATTAAGGCGGTGAGCGAAACCACGACCCGCAGCGGCAAGCTGTTCGAGATCGAGCAGTACCCCGTGGCCAACATGCTCTACACCCGCTTCTGCTACACCACCGGCGATGCCGCCGGACAGAACATGACCAGCAAGGCCACCTTCGCCGCCTGCGAATGGATCAAGGCCAACCACCCCTTGCAGCCGCGCTACATCCTCTCCGGCGCCCTCGACACCGACAAGAAGCACTCGGCCATGAACATGATCCAGACCCGCGGCAAACGGGTGATCGCCGAGTTCACCCTCAAGCGTGAAGTGGCCCATGAGCTGCTGCGCGTCGACCCCGCCAACCTCTACCGCTACCGGCAGATCGCTGCCGTGGGAGCCTTCCAGGCCGGCTCGGCGTACAGCGGCGCGCATTCGGCCAACGGGCTGGCGGCGCTGTACATCGCCACCGGACAGGACGCGGCCAACGTGGCCGAATCCCACGGCGGCATCACCTACGGGCAGTTGCTGGACAACGGCGACTACTACTGGTCGGTGACCCTGCCGGCGGTGATCTGCGCGACCCACGGCGGCGGCACCGGCCTGCCGACCCAGCGCGAATGCCTGGAGATGCTGGGCTGCTACGGCGCCGGCAAGGCCGACAAGCTGGCGGAAATCATCGCCGCGGTGGTGCTGGCCGGCGACGTTTCGCTGACCTCGGCGATCCTGGCCGGGGACTGGGTCAGCAGCCATGAGGCGCTGGGGCGCAATCGCTGAGGTCGTGGTAGGCGCACGTGGCGCGGGCAGGGAAACGAGCTCTCGGTACAGGCTCCAGTAACCCTGGAGTCTCGCCGCACCAGCGGCGGCGGTATGGCGCGGACAGCTATACCGGCCACTGTCGCTTTCACGACTCGCCGTCGATCTTGTCGGAGAACCAGTTGACCAGCATGTAGGGAATCACAGAGGGAAAGAAATAAAGCGGATTGCGCTGGTAGATCGCGAAGGCGATGCCGCTCCAGCAGATCAGGGCTGCGCCCCATCTGAATTTGTCCGACAGCTTGAGG
The DNA here is from genome assembly GCF_019655855.1 of Pseudomonas paralcaligenes. GTDB lineage: Bacteria > Pseudomonadota > Gammaproteobacteria > Pseudomonadales > Pseudomonadaceae > Aquipseudomonas > Aquipseudomonas paralcaligenes. The sequence continues at coordinate 408,244 of NZ_BPFX01000007.1, forward strand.
GGCTCTTTCATCCGGTCCCGACTCCGTGGTGACCCGCGAACGTACAAGGCACGAAGCAATACTCACCCTATCCCTGGGCTATTCCGCAAAGGCCGTCACACTTCCAGCGCATGACAGCTGTCATCCGCTTTAATCGCGTTGACATCCGACACGCTTCGGATGTTGAATCCGCGCCCTTATTTCCACCCTCTCCTTCAGTGGTGAACGAAGTGCCTCGCGCCAGCCAACTCGCCTGATACCGACGACGGTCCATCGTGCCTGATGGCTGCCCGCACCCGCGTGGCCGCTTCCCACATTCTGCCCGCCTGAACCTTGTCGTCGGTTTTCCCTATTTCCTATGGAGAAAACCCATGAACATGGATTTCCGCGCCTATGCGCAAAACCTCGAGCTGCACAAATACCCACGCACTCCGCACCTGGAGGGCTCCCGCCTGCAACCAGGCGACACGGATACCGATCAGGTCCGTTATTCCTCCCTGACCGGTCGGTGGCTGGTCGTCGAGGAAAAGCTGGATGGCGCGAATGCCGGCATCAGCTTCTCGGCCGCCGGTGAACTGCTCCTGCAGTCCCGCGGCCACTACCTGACCGGCGGCGGCCGGGAACGGCAGTTCAACCTCTTCAAGCAATGGGCCGTAGCTCATGAGGACTGGTTGTTGAGCCGCCTCGAAGACCGATACGTACTGTTCGGAGAATGGCTGCACAAGAAGCACTCGGTGTTCTACGACCACCTGCCGCACTTCTTCTGCGAGTTCGACGTCTGGGACCGGGCGCGAGGCGTGTTCCTGTCGACAGCCGCCCGACGCCAGCTTCTACGGGGCGGCCCGGTGCTCTCCGTTCCGGTCCTTCATGAAGGGCCGGCGCCGGCGCGGCTCAGGGACCTGCTCGACCTGGTCGGTGATTCCCAGGCCAAGTCGGTGACCTGGGGCTGCGCGTTCGAAGCCACGGTGCAGCGGGAAGGACTGGACCTGGAACGCGCCTGGCGACAGTGCGACAAGTCGAGCGTGATGGAAGGCCTGTACCTGAAGCTCGAAGACGAGAGCGAAACGACCGGACGCCTCAAATGGGTCCGCAGGGACTTCGTCCAGGCCATCCTGGACGCGGACCAGCACCATGCGAACCAGCCCTTCATCCCGAACCTGCTGGCGGACGGGGTAGACCTCTACTCCCCTCGCCTCTCGAGGGACTGGAACGGCTTGCGGCGCGGCTACTGAGGGAGAACATGAGACATGGACATTCGACAACTGAAAGGCCTGGTACCCGTACCCGGCCAAAACCTCGACGCGAAGGCGTGCCTGGAGGCCATCCCGGCCCTGGCCCGGCTGGCGAGTACGCCCCAGGACCCGTACTACCACGCCGAAGGTGATGTGTGGACGCACACCTGCATGGTGGTCGAGGCGCTGCTCGCCCAACCGGTCTACCAGCAGGCGACCGAGGAACAGCGCTTCGTGCTGTTCATCGCCGCCCTGCTGCACGACATCTCGAAGCCGGACACCACGGTGATCGATACTGAGACCGGCCGCATCGGCCAGCCGGGCCACTCACGTCGCGGCGCCATCGACGCGCGCCTGCTGCTGTGGCGTGCGGGCGTGCCTTTCGCGCTGCGGGAGCAGGTCTGCCGGATCATCTCGGTACATCAGCTCCCGTTCTTCGCGCTCTCGGGCAACCGCAGCGGACAAAGCCCAGAGTTCATCCTGCACAAGCTGTCGTGGGAACTCCCGGTATGGATGCTGTGCGCAGTCGCTGAAGCGGACATGCAGGGGCGGTCCTACGAAGGGAAGCAAGGCGTCCTCGACGAGATCGAGCTGTTCCGGGAGCTGGCTGCGGAGGAAGGCTGCCTGCATGGGCCACGCGCCTTCGTGGATGACTACACCCGGGTCCAGTATTTCCGCGGCGCCCGCGTGCACCCCGACTACGCGCTGCACGAGCCGGAAGGCTCTCGCGTCATCGTGTTGTCCGGCATGCCCGCCAGCGGCAAGAACACCTGGGTGGCCAGGCACCACTCAGACCTGCCGGTGGTCTCGTTCGACGACGCCCGCGAGGCGCTGGGCCTGCGCCATGGCGAGAACGAAGGGGCGGCCGCCCACTTCGCGATCGACCAGGCGAAGGCACTTCTGCGCGAGAAAAAGCCCTTCGTCTGGAACTCGACGCACCTGTCGGCCCAGATGAGAAAAAAGACCCTCGACCTGCTGTACGCCTACCAGGCGAACGTGCAGATCGAATACCTGGAGATGCCCGAGAAGGAGATCTACCGGCGCAACAGCAGCCGGGATACCAGCCTGCGCAACGACGACATCCGGCGAATGCTGTTCAAGTGGGAGGTGCCACTGCCAACCGAAGCGCACCGGGTTCGTTACCACGGCGACCAAGGCGCTTTTTAGGTGGCGATGGGGGCATTCCATCTGATGGCCGTATGCTGGAAATACGCTGTTCGGAGATGGAGGCTGCCGTCGACGGCAGCCTCATGCGAATGATCGCTTTCGGTCGGAGGCAGACTTGGAAGTCGTCTGATTTCGGGCAGAAGGAGACGCTGGCAGATGGCAGCGTCTAATCCTAATTTAGACTCTAAGCAGTGCTGCCTTCGCCTCTGTATATTCGCGCTTGAGCTGCGCGACATATTGGGCCACCGCTTGCACCCGGCTGATCGAGCCGATGCCCTGGCCGCAGCCCCAGATGTCTTTCCAGGCCTTCTTGGCGTCGCCGCCGAAGTTCATCTGGCTCGGGTCGCTCTGCGCCAGGGCGTTGGGATCCAGGCCGGCGGCGATGATCGACGGCTTCAGGTAGTTGCCGTGCACGCCGGTGAAGAGGTTGCTGTAGACAATGTCGTCGGACGAGCACTCGACGATGGCCTTCTTGTAGGTGTCGGCGGCATTGGCCTCCTCAGTGGCGATGAAAGCCGAGCCGATATAGGCGAAGTCGGCGCCCATGGCCTGGGCGGCCAGCACCGCGCCACCGGTAGAGATGGAGCCGGATAACGCCAGCGGGCCATCGAACCACTGGCGGATCTCCTGGATCAGGGCGAACGGGCTCTTCTCTCCGGCATGGCCGCCGGCACCCGCGGCGACGGCGATCAGGCCGTCGGCGCCCTTCTCGATCGCCTTGCGGGCGAAGGCGTTGTTGATCACGTCATGCAGTACCACGCCGCCATAGGAATGCGCCGCCGCGTAGATGTCCTCGCGCGCGCCCAGCGAGGTGATGATGATCGGCACCCGGTACTTCACGCAGAGCGCCATGTCGTGCTCCAGGCGGTCGTTGCTGCGGTGCACGATCTGGTTGATGGCGAACGGTGCCGCGGGGCGGTCGGGATTGTCCCGGTTATAGGCCGCCAGGGTCTCGGTTATCTCCGCCAGCCAGTCTTCCAGCAATGAGGCGGGACGTGCGTTGAGCGCCGGCATGGAACCGACCACGCCGGCCTTGCACTGCTCGATCACCAGCTTGGGATTGCTGATGATGAACAGCGGCGAGCCGATCACCGGGAAGGGCAAGCGATCCAGCGGTGCGGGCAATCTGGACATCATGAACTCCTGTTTCCTGTGCGAGATGGCGCCTGTTCGGCAGGCGCCGGTTGTGCTCAAACTACAGGGATACCACGCTGCCCGGCCAGCCCCACGAGTGTGGGACGCAGGCCGCGCTTGATCGCCGTGTAGGTGGCGCGATCACGGGTCGCCATATCGGCGGCCAGGGCCATCGCGGCGGGCAGCACCCGGTCTTCCGGCAGGGCCTGATGCACCACCTCGCGGCGCGCACACTCCTCCCCTCCCCAGGCATTGCCGGTGAGCGCCAGCTCGTCGATGGCGGCGCGGTTGGGCAGCAGACGGACGATGTCCAGCAGCGCCGGGGTGAAGGGCAGTTTGATCTTCACCTCCGAGAAGCAGAAACGGCCGCGATCGGCGCGCATCAGACGGAAATCGCTGGCCGTGGCGATTAGCGCGCCGCCGGCATAGGCGTTGCCATTGATAGCTGCCACCACCGGCAGGTTGAGCAGGCCCAGGCGAATCAGGAAATTCTCCAGCCGCGTGGCGAAGGCCATGGGGTTCTTCTGCCGCATCAGCCAGGGCAGGTTGATGCCATTGCAGAAGGTCTTGGGGTCGGTGCTGATGATCACCAGCGCGGCATCACCACGCTCATGCTCGATCGCAGCGAAGTTCTCCAGGTACTCCTGCAGCACCTCGTCGCACAGCAGGTTGCCGGCCTCGCCATTGGTCAGGGTTAGGACGAAGACCCCGTCGTGCTTTTCCAACTTCATCGTGCTCATGAGCGGCTCCTGTGCGACTACTTCAGCTGCGCCGACGACAGACCCAGCACGGCACGGGCGACGATCAACTGCTGGATTTGCTGAGTGCCCTCGAAGATGTCGAGGATCTTGGAATCACGGGCGAACTTCTCCAGCAGGTACTCCTCGCTGAAGCCCAGAGTCGAGCAGAGCTCGACGCAGCGCAGCGTGACCTGATTGCCCATGCGCCCCGCCTTTGCCTTGGCCATGGATGCCTCCATGGAGTTGGGCCGCTTGTTGTCCGCCATCCAGGCCGCCTTCAGGCTGAGCAGGCGCGCCGCCTCGTAGTCGGCCTCCATGCGATAGATCTCCGCCTCCAGCGCGCTGGCGTTCCACAGGCTGCGCTCGTAGCTCGGCGTAAAGCCCTCGCGACCGAGGATCTCGTACAGCAGATCGAGCGCCGCCCGCGCCACGCCCAAGGCCATGGCGGCGACCACCGGACGGGTATTGTCGAAGGTTTGCATGGCGCCGCCGAGGGCCTGCTTGGCATCCTCGGCGATCTCCGCCGAGCCCAGCACGTGATCCTTGGGGATACGGCAGTCGGTGAAGCTGATGGCGGCCGTGTCGGAGACGCGGAAGCCCAACTTCGGCTCCAGGCGCACCACCTGCATGCCCGGCGCGCCCTTGGGCACGATGAAGGACTTGATCGCGCGCTTGCCGAGCTTCTTGTCCAGCGTCGCCCACACCACCACCGCATCACAGAACTGGCCGGCGGTGACGAAGATCTTCTCGCCGTTGAGCACCCACTCATCACCGTCCAGCCGTGCGCTGGTGACGATATTGGCGGTATCCGAGCCGGCGCCCGGCTCGGTGATGGCCATGGCGCACCACAACTTGCCGAACTTCTCGCGCTGCTCGGGTGTGCCCACGGCGGTGATCGCCGCATTGCCCAGGCCAAGGCCCGGAATGCTGTTGAGCATGGCCACGTCGCCCCAGCTCATTTCCGCGGTGGTCAGCACCGCCATCATGTTCTGGCCGTTCTTCACCCCGGCGGACGGCGCGCGCTCGCCTTTCTCGGCCGGAATGTTCATGACCCCGGTCGTCCTGATCATGTCGGCCACCGGAACCAGCTCGATGGGCTTGGCATGCTCAGCCTTGTCGTACTTGCGACTGATGGGACGGAACACTTGCTTGGCCAGCGTGCGCGCCATGTTTGGCATGGTCAGCAGCTTGGCGGGGATTTCCAGATTGATCATTTTGCTTTCCTCGCCTCAGATGATGGCCGCGCCTTCGAGCAGGCCGATGGCCCGCAGGTTGCGGTAGAAGAGCTCCACCAGGTGTTCGCGGATAAAGCCATGCCCGCCGAGCAGCTGGATGCCGTTGCTGCCGATCTCCATGGCCTTCTCGGCGCAGAGCACGCGGGCCAGATAGGCCTCCTTGTGGAAGTCGAGGCCCTGTTCGGCGCGCGATGCCGCGCGCCAGGTCAGCAGGCGCATACCCTCCAGCTCGATGGCCATGTTCGCCACCATGAAGGCCACGGACTGGCGCTGGGCGATGGGCTCGCCGAAGGCCTTGCGCTCGTTCACGTAGGGCACCACGTAATCCAACACCGCTTGGCAGGTGCCCACCGCCAGCGCGCAGGTGCCGATGCGTGCCAGATCCACCAGGCGCTGCAGATCGAAGGCCTTCTCGTCCTCGCCGAGTCGAGCGGAAGCTTCCACCTGCACCTCCTCGAAGCGGATGCGCGCCAGCTCCAGCGCCTTGAGGCCCATGGTCTCCTCGCGCATCGCGCTCACTCCTGCAGTACCGCGCTCGACGATAAAGGCGGCTGTGCCCTCCTCGTCCTGCAGCTGCACCACCACCAGCAGCAATTCGGCCGACAGGCCCAGCGCCACCAGGGACTTCTCGCCATTGAGCACGTAGCCCGAGCCCTCACGGCGCGCGGTGGTGCGCAGCTCGCTGGCCTCGAAACGCGCCCGCGGCTCCATCAGAGCCACGCTGGCGGCGATGAAGCTCTCGCCGGCCAGGCGCGGCAGGTACTTCTCCTGCTGGGCCTGGCTGCCCTGATCGAGCAGCGTGTTGACGAAGGACAGTGGCGTCACCGCGCCCAGCGCCAGGGACATGTCGCCCCAGGCCAGATCCTCGATGGCCAGCATGTTGGAGATGGGCGAACGTGCGGCGCCCGCACCGCCCAGTGCCTCGGGAATCGGCATCAGGGTGAGGCCCAGCTCCAGGCTGCGGGCATAGAAGTCCGCCGGCACAGCGGTGGCCTCGTCGGCCTCGCGGCTATGGCTACGCAGGACGTCCTGGGCGAAGCGCTGCAGCGATTCGCGCGTCATGCGCTGATCGTCGCTCAGGTTCAGGTCGAAGGGCTGATTGTTGGTCATGGCGCTCTCTTGCGGTTAAGGACTACGGGACTCAACCCATCAGGGCCTGGGTGATGGCACCCGAGCCGCCCAGCGCCAGGCCGCCATCCACCGACAGCACCACGCCGGTGACATATCCGGCCTGCGGCGAGCAGAGCCAGAGCGCGGCATTGCTGATGTCTTCCAGCTGACCGAAGCGGCCCAGCGGTACCGAGCGCACCCAGGCGGCATGCGCCTTGGCATTCGGCGCCAGGCGCGCCATGCCCTCGGTGCCTTCGATGGGGCCCGGGGCGATCGAGTTGACGCGCACGCCGGACTGGCCCCACTCGATGGCCAGGGTGCGGGTCAGCTGGTCGACGCCGGCCTTGGCCGCGCACACGTGCGCCTGCAGCGGCGTCGGCATCCAGCTCTGCCCGGCGCTGATGTTGACGATGCGCGCGCCCGGCTTGCGCAGGTGCGGGAAGGCCGCGCGCAGCACGTTGAAGGTGCCGAGCAGGTCGATGTCGACCACGGTGCGGAAGGCGTTGGACGACATGTTGGCCGCCGGGGCCAGGAAGTTGCCGGCCGCGCCGGACACCAGCACATCGATCGGGCCGATTTGTTCGGCGGTGGCCGCCAGGGCGGTGGCCACGCCGTCGAAGTCGCGCACATCGGCGACGAAGCCGCGGACTTCACCGCCATGGCGGAGCAGCTGGGCCACGGCCACGTCGAGCTTGTCCTGGCTGCGGCCGAGAATGGCCACGCTGGCACCGGCCTGGGCGAAGGCATCAGCGATGCCGAGATTGATCCCGCTGCTGCCGCCGGCAATGAACACAACCTGCTTGGAGAAGCTCATCGTTGCACCTCGTACTCATGGATTGATGGGTACGCAGTGTTGGCTCGCTTGCCCCTGGGGTCGATGCCGTGATACGACATAAATATGGCAAAAATAGCCAACTAGGATTTCGCCGTGAATGTCGATCTGAGCCAACCCGTGATCCCCGCCCGCTACGCCCGCGGCCTGCTGACGGCCGCCGAAGCCCGCGGCCTGTTGCGCGCCGAACTGATGGCAATGGCGCGTATCGACGAGGCGGATCTGAGCGGGCGCGGTGCGCGGGTCAGCACCAAGCAGTTCTCCCAGCTCTACGGCGGCATCGTCATCGGCCTGCAGGACGAATCCTGCGGCCTGCACTCGCGGGCGGTACCGATAGGCGGGATCGAAATGCTCTGCCGGGCGGCGCTGACCACCACGACGCTACAGAGCTGTCTGCCGGTTCTGGCCCGTTGCATCGCCCTGGTGATGGGCGATTTTCGCGCCGAGTTCCAGGCCGAAACCCGCACCCAGCGCGCACGGCTCAACCTGTTCGAGATGGTGCCGCCCACAGGTGATCGTGCCCTCGCCTACGAGCTGGCCCTGTTCACCCTCTGCGGCGTGCTCTCCTGGCTGTTCGGTCAACGGGTACCACTGAGTTCGGTGTCCCTGCCGCTCGGCAAGCCCCGCCACGCCATGGCCCTGAGCATGCTGCTGGCCGCACCCCTGCACTTCGAGGCCGAGATGGCCAGCATCGAGTTCGCCGCCGACACCATGGCGCTGCCCATCGTCCGCACGCCGGAGGAGATCTCCCGGCTGATGCGCCGCGCGCCGGCCAGCTTCATCGAGGTGCTGGTCGAGCAGGCCGAGCTGCCAGCCCGCCTAGTCGCCATGCTGCAACAGAGCATGCCGCACCCGCTGACCCTGGAAGAGGCGGCCTCGCACATGGCCATGTCGCCGCGCACTCTGCACCGCAAGCTGGCCGCGCTGGGCGAGAGCTTCCAGAGCATCAAGGACGGCTGGCGCTTTCGCCAGGCCATGCAGCTGCTGTCGTGCACGGACACGCCGGTCAAGCAGATCGCCGCCGACCTCGGCTTCTCCGATCAGGCCACCTTTCGCCGCGCCTTCGCCCAGTGGGCGGGCCACCCGCCCGGCACGCTGCGCAAGGCCCGCCAGGATGCTGCCAAGCCACAGTCATAGTGGCGATATCTGCAATTTTCTCTGTCTCCATTTCGCTCAGGCTGCAGGCAAAAAAACGGGAGGCCTAAGGCCTCCCGAAAGGGACACTGGAACTCACGCATTTGCTCCAGTGCAGGGTCATGCGCTAGCTCGTCCGCTTAGAACAGCTCTGCGCGATTGGCTTTCTCGACCAGTAATGCTGGCGGCTGGAAGCGTTCGCCATAGCGTTCGGCAAGCTGCCGGGCGCGGCTGACGAAGGCCTGCAAGCCATACTGGTTGACGTACTGCAGGGCACCACCGGTCCAGGCGGCGAAACCGATGCCGAAGATCGAGCCGATATTGGCGTCGGCGGTGGAGGTCAGCACGCCCTCCTCCACGCAGCGCACGGTGTCGATGGCCTGGGCGAAAAGGAAGCGGTCACGCAAGTCTTCACGCGGAATCTGCTGCTCGGTTTTCTCGAAACGCGCCTTGAGCTCCGGCCACAGGTATTTCCTGCCACCTTCGGGGGCGCCCGCCGCGGGGTACTCGTAGAATCCACCGCCGGCCGCCTTGCCCGAACGCTTGAACTCGAGCATCAGGTCGACGATGGCAAAGGCTGGGTGCTGCGGCAGGGCCTTGCCTTCTGCCTTGAGATCCTCGATGTTCTGGTTGCGGATATGCGCGGCCAGGCTCAGGGATATCTCATCGGAAATCGCCAGCGGGCCGACCGGCATGCCCACGTTGAGCGCCTCGTTCTCGATCATCGCGGCCGGCACACCCTCGCCGAGCATGGCGATGCCCTCGTTGATGAAGGTGGCGAACACCCGCGAGGTGAAGAAGCCGCGGGCGTCCTTGACCACGATCGGGGTCTTCTTGATCTGCAGCACGTAGTCGAAGCCACGGGCCAGGGTCTCGTCACTGGTCTTCTCGCCGCGGATGATCTCCACCAGCGGCATCTTGTCGACCGGGCTGAAGAAGTGCAGGCCGATAAATTTGTCCGGGCGCCGCACCGCAGTCGCCAGGCCGGTGATCGGCAGGGTCGAGGTGTTGGAGGCGACCACAGCATCCGGTAGCGCGGCAGCCTCGGCGGCGGCGTTGACCTTGGCCTTCAGACCGCGATCCTCGAACACCGCCTCGATGACCAGGTCGCAGCTGTCAAGATCGGCGTCGCTGGCGGTCGGCTTGATCCGCGCCAGGAAGGCATCGCGCTTGTCAGCGGTCATCTGACCCTTGGCGACTTTCTTGTCGAGCAGCTTGGCCGAGTAGGCCTTGCCCTTCTCTGCCGCTTCGAGCGAAACATCCTTGAGCACTACCTCTATACCGGCGGCCGCCGACACATAGGCGATGCCGGCGCCCATCATGCCGGCGCCGAGCACCCCGACCTTCTTGGTCACGTACTGCGGAATACCCTGCGGGCGCGAGCTGCCGGCGTTGATCTCGTTGAGCTGGAACCAGAAGGTACCGATCATGTTCTTCGCCACCTGGCCGGTCACCAGTTCGGTGAAGTAGCGCGCCTCGATGATCTGCGCAGTGTCGAAGTCGACCTGGGCGCCCTCGACGGCGGCACACATGATCTTCTCCGGCGCCGGGAAGCAACCCTTGGTCTTGCTACGCAGCACGCTCGGCGCGATGACCAGCATCTGCGCCATGGCCGGCGAACTCGGCGTGCCGCCGGGGATCTTGTAGCCCTTCACGTCCCATGGCTGCACGGCGACCGGGTTGGCCGCGATCCAGGCGCGGGCTTTACTAAGCAGCGCTTCGCGGCTATCGGCCAGGTCATGGATTAGACCAGCCTTCAGAGCGGCCTCGGCCCGCACCTTTTTGCCTTCGGCCAGATACGGCAACGATTTCTCCAGCCCCAGCAGGCGCACCATACGCACCACGCCGCCGCCTCCCGGTAGCAGGCCCAGGGTCACTTCCGGCAGGCCTAGCTGCACATGGCTTTCGTTCAGGGCGATGCGGTGGTGGCAGGCCAGGCAGATTTCCCAGCCGCCGCCCAGCGCGGCACCGTTGATCGCGGCTACCACCGGCTTGCCCAGGCTCTCCAGGCGACGCAGCTGGCCCTTGAGTTCGAGGATGCCGGCGTAGAAGCGCGGCGCATCGGCCTTGCCGATGGTGACCAGTTCATTGAGGTCGCCGCCGGCGAAGAAGGTCTTCTTCGCGGAGGTGACGATCACGCCGGCGATGGAGTCCTTCTCGGCCTCCAGACGGGCGACGGTCTGAGTCAGCACCTCACGGAACACCGCATTCATGGTGTTGGCGCTCTGGCCGGGCATATCGATGGTCAGGACAACGATATTGTCCTGGCCCTTTTCGTAACGGATGGCGTCAGTCATTTTCTGATTCCTTGGCTGCGTAGGGCGGGTGAAACCCGTGTCTGCTTGTTTGCGCGGGTTGCACCCGCCCTACCGGTCAAATACGTTCGATGATGGTCGCGATGCCCATGCCGCCGCCCACGCAGAGGGTGGCCAGGCCGTAGCGCAACTCGCGCTTCTCCAGCTCGTCGAGCAGGGTGCCGAGGATGGCGCAGCCGGTAGCGCCCAGCGGATGGCCCATGGCGATGGAGCCGCCGTTGACGTTGACCTTGTCCTCGCTCACGCCCATCTCCTTCATGAACTTCATGACGACGGAGGCAAACGCTTCGTTGACCTCGAACAGGTCGATGTCCTCCACCGAGAGCCCAGCCTTGGCCAGCGCCTTGCGCGTGGCCGGCGCCGGGCCAGTGAGCATGATGGTCGGGTCGGTGCTGGTCACGGCGGTGGCGACAATACGGCCACGCGGTTTCAGGCCCAGCTCTTTCCCCTTGGCCTCCGAACCAATCAGCATCAGTGCGGCGCCATCGACGATTCCCGAGCTGTTGCCCGGGGTGTGCACGTGCTCGATGCGCTCGACGTGGCTGTACTTGCGCAGGGCGGTGGCGTCGAAGCCCATCTGACCCATCATCTCGAAGCTTGGCTTGAGCTTGCCCAGGCCCTCGAGCGTGCTGTCACCACGGATAAATTCGTCGTGGTCGAGGATGACGATGCCGTTCTGATCACACACCGGCACCAGCGACTTGTTGAACGAGCCATCGGCGCTGGCCCGTGCGGCCTTCTTCTGCGAGCGCAGGGCGAAGCTGTCGACGTCCGTGCGCGAGAAACCCTCGATGCTGGCAATCAGGTCGGCACCCACGCCTTGGGGCACGAAGTTGGCCTGCATATTGGTAGCCGGATCCAGCGCCCAGGCGCCGCCATCGGAACCCATGGGGATACGCGACATGGATTCCACGCCGCCGACCACCACTAGGTCCTCGAAGCCGGAACGCACCTTCATCGCGCCGATGTTCACCGCCTCCAGGCCCGAGGCGCAGAAGCGGTTGAGCTGTACGCCGGACACGCATTCGGCCCAGTCGGCGGCCAGCACGGCGGTCTTGGCGATATCCGAGCCCTGGTCACCGATCGGCGTCACGCAGCCGAGCACCACATCGTCGACCTGGGCGGTATCGAGCTGATTGCGCTGCTGCAGCGCCTTGAGCAGGCCGACCACCAAGTCGATCGGTTTGACGCTGTGCAGCGCGCCATCCTTCTTGCCCTTGCCGCGTGGCGTACGCACGGCGTCGTAAATATAAGCCTCGGTCATGACTGCCTCTTGGATATGAACATTAAGAGTGGCGCTAGGCCATTTAACGAGTCTTCCGACTCAGTAACTTCGAAGTCGCCGCCCAAGTTGAACCGCATCGATTCAACGGCCGAACGCGACCCGCTCCACCCAGTTACAAACCGGGTGAACTCGAACTTGTTTGAATAGCTGTTGGCGCCTGGAATTATTGGTTCGCGCCTGTTCGCCATCTATAGCGAGAGCGGACAGTGATGTGGCCTTTGTTGCCACATCAGTCCAGCAATGAGCGGGCGATGATTTCCTTCATGATTTCCGACGTGCCCGCGAGAATCCGCCCGACTCGCTCGTCCTGATACAGGCGGCAGATTTCGTACTCTTCCATGTAGCCCGCGCCGCCATGCAGCTGGACGCCCTCGTCCACCATGCGGCCGAATACTTCGCTGGCGTAGAGCTTGGCGCGCGAGGCATCTACCGCATCCAGCTGGCCCTGCAGATGCGCCTCGACGCAGCGATCCACGTAGACATGGGCGATATCGATCTCAGCATCCAGTGCGGCCAGCTTGAAGCGGGTGTTCTGCAGCTTGCTCAGCGGCTTGCCGAACACCTTGCGCTCGCGCACGAAGTCGCGGGTCAGCTCCAGCGCCAGGCGCGCCGCGGCGACGCTGCTGCAGGCGGCGATCAGGCGCTCTTCCGCCAGGCCCTGCATCAGGTGGTAGAAGCCGCCATGCACCTGGCCCAGGACATTGGCCTTCGGCACCCGGACGTCATGGAAGAACAGCTCGGCGGTGTCCTGGGATTTCAGGCCCATCTTCTGCAAGTTGCGCCCTCGTTCGAAGCCCGGCATGCCACGCTCGACCAGGAACAGGGTGACGCCGTGCGGGTTCTCCGCATGGGTACGCGCCGCCACTATCACCACATCGGCGTTGATGCCGTTGGAGATGTAGGTCTTGGAGCCATTCAGCAGCCAGTGGTCGTCCTGCTCCACCGCGCGGGTCTTCATGCCGGCCAGGTCGGAGCCGGCGTCGGGCTCGGTCATGGCGATGGCGAGAATGGTCTCGCCGCTGATCATCCCCGGCAGCAGGCGCTGCTTCTGCTCGGCGCTGCCGAAATGCTCGATATAGGGGCCGACCAGGCGACTGTGCAGGGTGATGAAGTAGCCGCGGTCGCCATGCAGGGTGTTTTCCTCGATGAGGATCTGCTCGTAGCGGAAGTCCTTCAGCCCGAGCCCGCCGTATTGCTCGTCGGCCCACATGCACAGGTAGCCCTGTGCGCCAGCCTTGCGGAAGGCCTCGCGGTCGACGATGTTGGCCTCGCGCCAGCTTTCGCTGTGCGGGCGGATTTCCTGCTGGAAGAACTTGCGGGCCGAATCGCGGAACTGCTCCATCTCGGGTTCGAACGGGCGGCGCTGCATGGGAGCCTCCTGGGGTTGGTATCGGGTAGTAGGGATGGATCAGGCGGTGCCGTCACTCCCACAGCACGGCGGTGCGGGAGTTCGACCAGAGCGCGATCTGTGCGCTGTAGTGGCGCTCGATCTCGTGCCGCTTGATCTTCATGGTGGGCGTGAGCAGGCCGCTGTCGATGCTCCAGCTTTCCCGCACCACCACCAGGCAATGCAGGGCGGTCTCCTTGGGTACGCCGGCGTTCACCTTGCGCCCCAGGTCTTCCAGCTCCAGCGCCATGGCCTCCCGGGCACGCGGGTCGGCAGCCTCGGCGCGGGCGCTGTCGGTCAGCACCAACAGCGCCACGGGCTGGGGCATGCCCTCGCCGCACACGCAGCAGACCTCGATCAGCGGGTGGTTGCCCAGCTGTTGCTCGATGGGCGCCGGCGGCACGTACTTGCCCTTGGCGGTCTTGAACAGATCCTTGGAGCGCCCGGTGATGCGCAGACGCCCCTCTGCATCCAGCTCGCCGAGATCGCCGGTGCGCAGATAGCCATCGGCGGTCAGATCCTCGGCGGTCTTCTCCGGGTTCTTGTAGTAGCCCAGCATGCCGCCGGGACTCTTGACCAGGATCTCGCCGGTGTCCGAGAGCTTGCAGGACACACCCAGATTGGCGCGGCCGATACAGCCGTGCACGGCGCCATCGCGGCGGATGCCGTGGGAGTAGCCGAAGTTCTCGGTCATCCCGTAGACCTCCTTCATCTCCAGGCCGAGCTGCTGGTACCAGCGGAAGACCTCCGGCGGCAGCGGCGCCGAGCCGGTGATGGCGAGCCGGGCATGCTCCAGGCCGAGGCCTGCCAGCACCCCGCGCTTCACTCGACTGCCAAGCAGCGGGATAGTGAACAGCCAGCGCTGCAGCCAGGGCGCGATCTGCGCATTGACCCCCGCCTGGAACTTGCTCCACAGCCGAGGCACCGAGAAGAACGCCGTCGGCCGGGCACGCTGCAGATCCGCACGGAAGGTATCGAGCGACCAGGCGAAGAACACCTGCGCACCGCAGTACAGCGACAGACACTCGACATAGGCCCGCTCCGCCGTGTGCGCCAGGGGCAGGTAGGAGAGAAAACGCTCCCGCTCGGTAAAGCCGAATTCGGCTCTGGTGCCCTCGAGAATCGCGGACATGCTCTGGAACGTGTGCATGACGCCCTTGGGCCGACCCGTACTGCCCGAGGTGTAGATGATGGTGGCCAGCGCCGCAGGCTCGGGCGCGACTGGCTGCAGCAGCGGCGTTGCTGCCGCGACCAGCTTCTCCCAATGGGGCGCATCGACCTCGGGCGAGAACGGCAAGCGGATACAGGGCAGGCCTGCAGGAATGGCCGGACCGAGCTGCGCCCAGTTGTCGCCATTGCCATCCAGCTTGCCGATGAACAGCAGGGCCGCCTCGCTGTGCTCCAGCACATAGCCGAAGTTGTCGGCATCGAGCGTTGGGTAGATCGGAACCGACACATGCCCCGCCACCATGATCGCCAGATCGGCCATGATCCAGTGGGCGGTGTTCTTGCCCAGCAATGCAATCCGGCTGCCTGGCAGCAGGTCGAGGGATTTCAGGTGACCGGCCATGCGCCGCACCTGATCCGCCACCACGGCCCAGCTGTAGCTCTTGGCGACACCCTCGGCATCGGGCTGAACCAGATACATATCTTCAGGCTTGGTCAGTTCCCAATGAAAAAGAAGCTCCACAAAACTCTTGGATGCTAGAGCCAAACTATCCGGAGCAATGGCATTCATTTTTGTTATCCCCGCTCGTTACTACCGACAAGAACTGCCCCAGGCTGCCTTAGCTCTTTCGCTAAGCTGGCCTGGACGGTTAGTTGAACATTGGGGAGCGATTGTCGAGTCACACTGCGCAGCCAGCTATTGCAGCAGCTGCCATCGATATGGCCAGACTCGACAAATGAGAGGGATTGTTATGCTGGCGAATCACCCAACGAAGCGGGAGTTCGTAGAGCGACGTAACCACCGCTGGTGAAGGACCGCTAATTGATCGGTAGCTGCCGTTCAAGAAACAGTAGCGACGTCCACGAAAAACGGGATAGCAGATTAAACCCGCTATCCCGTTGCTGGCTGTGCTGACCCGATGGGCACTGCCGGCCATCTGTTCAGAGCCCAAGCCATGAGTCTACCCCTGCCCGCTCCGCACTACCCCCTGCTTATCCAGCCTTCGCTTCGGCGCCACAGCTCCGCGGCCAGAGCCGGATCACAGGCAACCGGGGATGGCTGTTCTTCCCTGCTATCGGCGTAATAGCGCCCGGTTTGACCGGTCACTCGGGGATCGGTTGCGCAGTACAACGTCGTAGCGGCTCCGTCCTCTTCACTGCGCATAAACAGCTTGATCACCCACGCGAGCATCGAAGGCAGTGCTCGCCATACGTCTGTCGCGACCACGCCGGGATGAACCGCATAGGTCGTGACGCCGGTCCCCTCCAGGCGACGAGCCAGTTCCTTGGCATGCAGCAGGTTCGCCAGCTTCGCGACTGCGTACTCCTGTAGCGCCGTACGACTTCGCGTCGGCTGGCGCACCCGGTCAAAGTCGATTCCCTGGGCATGGCGATGCGCCTTGCTGGAGAGCATGACGATACGTGCCGGGGCCGACTCGACAAGTCGTTCCTTCAGCAACTCGACCAGCAGGAAGTGGCCTACGTGGCAGGTGCCGAATGCCAGTTCGAAGCCGGAGGTGGTCATGCCTCGCTGCCCCGCCAGCCCCGCATTACAGATCAACAGATGGAGGTGCAGGCCCCGCTTGAGAAAGGCATCGGCACAGCGGCGAACCGAGCCGAGATCGCCCAGGTCGAGCAGCAGGAACTCGGCCTGGGCTGTGCCGTCACTCAGGCTCTGGATTTCCTCGAGTACAGGACGTGTGCGTGCCTCGGAACGGCAGGCCAGGAACACCCGATATCCTTGCAGCGCCAGCGTGCGAGCGGTGACCCGGCCGATACCGGAGTTGGCGCCAGTCACCAGAGCGACCTTCCCGTTTGATTGAACACGTGGCATCGGGCTGTCCCTGTTTCAGGTGGGTAGTGCCTGGCCTTTTAGCTTGAGCAGATCCAGGGCGACGTCGACGATCATATCCTCCTGGCCGCCGACCATGCGCCGCTCGCCCAACTCGACCAGGATATCCAGGGTCTTCAGGCCGTATTTGGCAGCGGCGACTTCGGCATGGCGCAGGAAGCTGGAGTACACGCCCGCGTAGCCGAGGCCGAGGGTCTCGCGGTCGACCCGCACCGGGCGGTCCTGCAGTGGGCGGACGATGTCGTCGGCCGCGTCCATCAGGGTGTAGAGATCGGTGCCGTGGTTCCAGCCCAGGCGTTCGGCGGCGGCGATGAACACCTCCAGCGGCGCGTTGCCGGCACCGGCGCCCATGCCGGCCAGACTGGCGTCGATGCGGTCACAGCCCTCCTCCACCGCGGCGATGGAGTTGGCCACACCGAGCGACAGGTTGTGGTGGGCGTGCATGCCGGTCTGCGTTTCCGGCTTGAGCACCGCCTTGAAGGCACGCATGCGGTCGCGGATATCGTTCATGTTCATCGCGCCGCCGGAGTCGGCCATGTAGATGCACTGCGCACCATAGCTCTCCATGAGCTGGCCCTGGCGAGCCAGCTCTTCGGGCGGAACCATATGGCTCATCATCAGAAATCCGACGGTGTCCATGCCCAGCTCGCGGGCGTACTCGATGTGCTGCCTGGACACATCCGCCTCGGTGCAGTGGGTGGCCACGCGCACGATACGCGCGCCGGCCTCATAGGCGTTCTTCAGGTCGTGCACGGTGCCGATGCCGGGCAACAGCAGGGTGGCGATCCTGGCGTGGCTGATCTCGCTGGCCACCGCCTCGATGTATTCGAGGTCGGAGTGCTTGCCGAAGCCGTAGTTGAAGGAGGAGCCCTGCAGGCCGTCGCCGTGGGCCACCTCAATGGAGTCCACCCTGGCCTTGTCCAGGGCGCGGGCGATGGCGCGCACGTCGCCCAGGCCGTACTGGTGGCGGATGGCGTGGCTGCCGTCGCGCAGGGTGACGTCGGAGATGTACAGCTTCTTGCTCGGGTCGAAAGTCATGTTCGCGCTCCTCAGCCGTTGCGCGTCGCGTTGTTCAGGATCGACTGCGCCATGCGCTCGGCGGTGGCCAGCGCGGCGGAGGTCATGATGTCGAGGTTTCCGGCATAGGCCGGCAGGTAGTGGGCGGCGCCTTCGACCTCGAGGAACACCGAGGTCTTCAACCCGTAGAACTGGCCGTGGCCGGGGATGTTCAGCGGCGCGGATTCGGGGATGACGTCGAACTGCACCTTCTGCTTCAGCCGGTAGCCCGGCACGTAGGCCTGCACCGCGGCGGCCATCTCCTCGATGCTCGCCTCGACCTCGGCCTGGTCGGCCGCCTCGGAGAGCACGAACACCGTGTCGCGCATCATCAGCGGCGGCTCGGCCGGGTTCATGATGATGATGGCCTTGCCCTTGGCCGCGCCGCCGATCACCTCGATGGCCTTGCTGGTGGTCTCGGTGAATTCGTCGATATTGGCGCGGGTGCCGGGGCCGGCGGACTTGCTGGCGATGGAGGCGATGATCTCGGCGTAGTGGACCCTGGCCACCCGCGACACCGCCGCGACCATCGGGATGGTCGCCTGGCCGCCGCAGGTGACCATGTTGACGTTGAGCTGGTCGAGGTTCTGCTCCAGGTTGACCACCGGCACGCAGTAGGGGCCGATGGCCGCGGGGGTCAGGTCGATCAGGCGGATGCCCGGCTTCACGCCACGCAGGAAGCCGGAGTTCCAGACGTGCGCGCCGGCGCTGGTGGCATCGAAGACGAAGTCGATCTCGTCGAACACAGGCAATCGGCTCAGGCCCTCGACCCCCTCGTGGGTGATGGCCACGCCCAGGCGCTCCGCGCGGGCCAGGCCGTCGGACGCCGGGTCGATGCCGACCATGGCGCCCATTTCCAGGTACTGCGCGTTGCGCATCACCTTGATCATCAGGTCGGTGCCGATGTTGCCGGAACCGACGATGGCGACTTTGAGTTTCTTGGTGCTCATTCCGTTTCTCCAGGCCGGCGGCTCAATGGAAGTGGCAGCCGACTTCGCCCAGGCGAGTCAGGCGCAGGTGCAGGTGATCGCCGGGGACGACCTGGGTCATGGGGCCGAGGGCGCCGGACAGCAGCACATCGCCGGCCACCAGCGGGCGACCGAACTCGGCCATGGTGCGGGCCAGCCACAGGCAGGCATCCAGCGGGTTGCCCAGGCAGGCGGCGCCGACGCCGATGGAGGCCTGGCGGCGGTTCTTCTCCAGCAGCATGCCCTCCAGGCGCAGGTCCAGAGCCGACAATCGCGTGGGTTGCTTGCCCAGCACGTAGAGGGCGGAAGAGGCGTTGTCCGCCACCGTGTCGGCCAGGGTGATCTTCCAGTCGACGATGGCGGAGTCGACGATCTCGATGGCCGGCAGCAGGTACTCCACCGCGCTCATCAGCTCGGCCAGCGTGGTGTCGGCATCGGGCAGGTCACGACCGAGGACGAAGGCGATCTCGCCCTCGGCCTTGGGCTGGATCAGCCGGCTGCAGTCGACGCCTTCGCCATCGGCGATCTCCATGTCGGCGAACAGCATGCCGAAGTCCGGCTGGTCCACGCCCAGCTGCTGCTGCACCGCAGTGGATGTGAGGCCGACCTTGCGCCCGACCAGCCGCCGCCCCTGGTCCAGAGCGCGCCGGGTGTTGATCTCCTGCACGGCGTAGGCCTCGGTCAGGGTGGTGATGCCGAAGGTCGCCGAGATCTGTGCGCAGGGCTCTCGCCATTGCCGCGCCTGTGCCAGCGCGTCGGCGGCCTGTTCCAGCTTCTTCAGGGCGTCGCGGCTCATGCGCTTTTCCTCATGTCGGCGACGTTCGCCTGGCCGACGGCCAGGTTCGGCCGCCAGCCCAGCTGGCGTTTGAGTTCGGCCAGCGCAGTGTCCAGCTGCTCGGCGGGCACCAGGGCGAAGACAAACTTGTCCGGTCGTACCACGGCGATCAGATCACGACCGCGTCCTGCACGCTTGAACCAGCGCACCAGATCCTCATCGGGCTCCTCGACCTCGACCAGATCGGCGGGACTGAAACGTTGCACGCCCATGCCCTGTGGGCGGCCGCCGAAGGGGAACAGCGTGACGTAGCGGGTATCCAGCGCGGACAGGAACTGCCGGGACTCGGCAGACAGGGCAACCCGCGGGTTGTTCTCCAGGCCAAGCAGGGCGAAGCCCTCCCCGAGCACTTCGTCGAGCGGCACGCGCTTCCCCTTGAACGTGCGGACTTCCGGCTGGGGCAACAGCGTGCCGGCCACGTCCCGGCGGTCGCTCCTGGGCAGCCCCAGGTAGGAACCGGGCTTGTAGGTCGGGGTGGGCTTGAAGCCACCCTCGCGCAGCCACTTGCCCAGTACCGGGGTGGCATTCAAGACCCTGACGGCGGCGTTGCGCAGCGCCGTCTTGAACGGATTCGACATGGAGACGAAGTCTTTCATCCTCACCGAGATGTCGATCATCGCCTTGGCATGGTGGTAGCGCTCGCTGCCGTAGGTGTCGAGCAGCTTGTCGGCGGCCTTGCCGCGCAGCACCGCCTCCAGCTTCCAGGCCAGGTTGTAGGCGTCACGCACACCGGAGCTCATGCCCTGGCCCATGAATTGCGGAGTCATGTGCGCGGCGTCGCCGGCCAGCAGCACGCGGCCCTTGCGCCACTCGCGGGCGACCAGGGCGTTGAAGGTGTAGACCAGCTTGCGCTTGACCTCGAACCTGTCCGGATCAACGTAACGGCTGAGCAACTGCCGTACCGTGGCCGGGTCTTCCATGTACTCCTTGGTCTGGCCGGGCATCAGCATGAACTCGAAGCGGTGGAAGCGCCCCGGCTGCGGGCAGCTGACCACCGGGCAGCCCGGATCGCAGATGAAGTTGAAGTAGGGAATGTGGCGCAGCGCGTCTTCCCCTTCCTTCATCTCCAGGTCGACCACCAGCCAGGGCTCGGGGAAGTTCTTGCCATCCATGCCGATGCCGAGCTTCTCGCGCACCGTGCTGCGACCGCCGTCGGCACCGACCAGGTAGCGCGCCTTGAGAGTGACCGGCGCCGGGTCGACGTCGAGATCGACGCGGCTGCCGTCGCCATCGCCGAAACGGCAGCTCTGCGTGGCCTGGTGAGTGAGGGTGACCAGTTCGCCATCCTGCTCGAAGTCCACCAGTTCGCGCCCGCGCACCACTTTCACCGTCGGGTGGTTCGCCAGCAGGTCGCTGAGCCTGGTCTCCAGCCAGGGCTGGTAGAGGAAGTTGATCACCGGCCAGCCGAAGCGGCGCTTGAGCTGCCAGTAGCGGCCGATCACCCGTCCATCCGGGAAGGTCCACTGGGCGGGCGTATCGATCTGCATGTCGGCCGCCAGATCCTCGGCGACACCGGCGGCCTGCATCACGCGCATGCACTCGTCGTCGGTATAGACCGCACGGGCATTGCCGTAGAACACCGGTTCGCGCTCCAGCACCAGCACCGACAGGCCGCGCTTGCCGAGCAGGTGGGCCAGCGTGGCGCCGGTCGGGCCGAGGCCGGCGATGACGACGTCGACGATTTCAGAATTGTGTGTAGTCATGGCGTTTCCTACAGCGGGGAGTACTCGGCGCGGCGCAGCGAGCGCAGGCCTTGGCCGAAATTGCCCAGGTTGGTCTTGAGCGTGTTCCAGGTACCAGGCTTCTGGGGTTTGTGGCCCCACAGGCTGATGCCCTTGTAGGTCGCGATCTGCCAGCTGGCCTCGTCGACTTCCAGGGCGTTCCAGCCCAGCTCCAGTTCGAAACCGGAGGGGGTGAGGACGTAGAACGACTGCTCGCGGTCGTTGGGGTGTTCGCCGATTTCGTGGGCCATCTCGAAGCCCAGTCGACGGCAGCGCAGGAAGGCATCGGTCAGCCCGCTCACCGAGGTGGTCAGCAGGTTCATGTGCTGGGCCTTGGTGCGAATCGGGTCGAGCGCAAGGCCGCGCACCTGGGCGATGGCGATCGAGTGGTGGCGCGGATTGACGCGGAAGAACTCGATGTCGACGGTCACGCCAGCCAGTTGCTCGACGATGGTGTCGCTCTGCCGGGCATCGAAGATTTCCTGCCAGAAGCGGCGCATGTCCTTGCCGCGACGGCTGGTGATCGCCAGGTGGCCCATGCCGGCCTCGCCGGTGATGAAGCCTTCGCTGAGCATGCTCAGCGGCTCGTCGGTGGTCAGCGGCTCGATGAACAGCTCGATGGCCATGCGCTTGGGCCCGATCACCCGCCAGAAACGCACCACGCCGCGTTCGGCGGCTTCCGCCGCGCTGCTTTCGTGGATGGCGATGCCGCGAGTCTTCAGCCGTTGCAGCACGATGTCCAGGGTGTCCTGGTCGCTCAGCTGCCAACCGATGGCGGCGAAGTCTTCCGCCGGACCGCGTTTGACGATGATGCGGCGTTGGTGCTGGTCCATGCGCAAGGCCAGCAACTGGCTGTCCACGTGCTCCAGGTGCAGGCCGATACCGTCCTGCAGCAGGGCCTGCCAGCGCTCCAGCCGGCTCGACTCGATGACCGCATAGCCCATGCTGCTGGCGCCGAAGATGTCCTGTTTCATAGGTACTCCGTACGCTCAGGCCGGGTTGTGGCAGGCGAGGAAGCCGGCGGTGACGGCGTTGAATTCGTCTGCACGCTCCCACTGCACCCAGTGCCCGGTCTTGCTGAACAGGTACAGGTCGCAGTTGGGCATGCGCTTGCGCAGCGTCTCGCCGCCACTGGGGCGATTGACCTTGTCCTCCGCCCCCCACAGCACCAGGGTCGGCACCTGGCACTGGGCGAGGCGTGCGTCGCGGGTGAAGTCCATGCGCAGCGCAGCCTTCAGGCCTGGCGGGCGACGCAGCGGCGGAGCGGCGACCACTTCCGGGTCGATGCTGGAGCGGTAGCGCTCGGCGATCATGGCATCGGTCACCAGGCTGCCGTCGTAAACGAGGGACTCGCGGATGAAGCGGGTAATCTTCTCCAGCGTCGGGCCTTCGCCGTTGTAGTAGTCGAGCAGTTGGTTCAGCCCCTTGGCGGGGAGTCTGCGCGTGGTGTTGATCCCGCCAGGGCCCATCAGCACCAGGGCCGAGACCCGCGCCGGCGCCTCCAGCGCCATGCGCAGCGCGCAGGCGCCGCCGAGGGAGTTGCCGACCAGGTGGGCCGACTTGATCTGCAGGACGTCGAGCAGGCCGAGCATGCTCCTGGCCAGATCGCCGAAGGGGTCACTGCGATCCAAGCCCTTGGTCGACTGGCCATAGCCGGGCATGTCCACCACCAGCACGCGGAACTGTTTGGCCAGTGCCTCGATGTTGCGCGAGTAGTTGGACATGCCCGAGGCGCCCGCGCCGCCGCCGTGCAGCATGAGCAGAGGATGGCCCTGGCCGGCCTCGCTGAGGAATATCTGCCGCCGGCCGACGCTGACATGGCGGGATGTGAGGCCTGGAATGGCTGCGTTGTGGGTCATGTGCGCTCCAGAGATACCTGCTGGTTGTCGTGCCAATTAATCTACAATTGCTCATATATGAACACAAGTGCTCATTTTAATACTGTAGTGATCTCACTCGCTGATGCGAGCGCTGCCTGCTCGTAAAAGGCCGCCCCGCAGGGCGGCAAGGGTCTAGGGCGGAACGCCTTCGACGGGAGTAGCCGGGGTCAGCGAATGCCCGCGTTGCGCAGAGCCGCCGGGGTGTATTCGGCGGCCAGCGAAGAGAAGCCGAACTCGATCGGGTCCTTCTCCTCGTTGCGCATGCCGGAGACGATGTAGCGGCCATTGATCAGGTCATACAGGGCCTCGGCACCCAGCCACGGCACCTGCACGTCGTACAGCGGCGTCAGATGCCCCTCCGCGGTGCGCCACAGCGTGCCGCGCGAGTCGTAGTGATCCGCCAGGGCGATCTGCCAGGAGTCTTCGTCGATGAAGAACACCCGCCTGGCGTAGATATGGCGCTCGCCCTTTTTCAGGGTGCCCTCGACCTCCCACACGCGGTGCAGTTCATAGCGCGTGTGGGCCGGGTTCAGGTGGCCGGGATGGACGATGTCGCTGTACTTCAGCGTCGGCGAGTCCAGCTTGAAGCTGTTGTAGGGGATGTAGATCTCGCGCTTGCCGACCAGCTTCCAGTCGTAGCGGTCGGGCGCCCCGTTGTACATGTCCAGGTTGTCGGCGACCCGCTGCCCCTCGGAGGCCGGGTACGGCCCGTCGTAGGAAATCTGCGGAGCGCGACGCACACGACGCTGGCCGGCGTTGTAGATCCAGGCCATGCGCGGCTCTTTCACCTGGTTCAGGGTCTCGTGCACCAGCACCACGTCGCCGGCCTGGCGCGCCGGAGCGGTGACCAGCTGCCGGTAGTAGAACAGCACGTTGCCGGGCTTGGCCGGATTGAAGTCCTTGATCCGGTCGCGGAAGGTGAACTGCTGCTTGAAGTACACCGGCATGAACTTGCCGCTGGCCAGTGGCGTGGCCTGCACGTGGATGCGCTTGGCACTGCCGCCACGGTAGCGGGTGATGTGGTTCCACAGCACTTCCAGGCCGTTCTGCGGGATCGGGAATGGAATGGCGGTCGAGAAGTCGACCAGGCCGTTGCCGCCCTCGACCAGCCTGGCCCTGATCGCGTTCTCCTTCGCCGCCTGGTAGACGGCATCGGGCAGGCTGGCACTGCGATGACTCGGATAAACCGGTATCTGGTAGGTGGCGTATCGCTTGAGCATCGCCTGCTGGCCAGGACTCAACTTGTCCTGGTACTGGGCCGCGTTCTGCGCGGTGATGGTGAACAGCGGCTGCTCGTTGGCGAAGGGGTTGCTAAGGAAGCCCTGGGCGCTGAGTGTCCCGGCGTCCTTGGGCAGGCCACCGGTCCAGGCAGGGATGCTGCCATCGGCGTTGCCGTCCATTTCGGCGCCGATGGGGGTCAGGCCGGAGCCAAGCTGGTTGGCCTGATCGGGACTGACCGCCGCCAGGGCGGTGTGGCTGGCGAGGGTGCAGGCAAGGGCGAATGAGCACGCCGAGAGCATTTTATTATTCATCTGGGTAACTCCACTTAGAACGACACGGCGAAACTCAGGGCGACGTAGTCGCGATCGGCCATCGCGTTGTAGTCGCCGCCGAAGTAGTCGGTGTAGGCGAGGCTGGCGGTGTAGGTATTGAGGTAGACGGCGTCCAGCCCCAGGCTGATGGCCTTGGAGCCTTCGTTGAAGCCGGGCTCTGGCCCGTAACCGTTGACGTCGTGGCTCCAGGCCAGGCTGGGCCTGAGTTCGACGCCGTCGATCACATTGCTGTACTCCCAGATCGCGCGAACGCGGTAACCCCAGGAGGTGCTGGTGGTGAAGCCGTCGTCGGTGCAGTACCTGGGCGTCCTGGTATTGATCTGGGTCGTGCAGATGCTGTTGTCGGCCAGCTCACCCATGCCGAAGGTGGTGCTGCGGCCATAGCGCAGGCCGTCGCCGCCCATGCCGCCGACGTGGGTCACGCCGGCTTCGCCGACCAGGGTGAGGCGATCCGCCCCCATGACCTGGTCGAAGAAGTGGGTGGCGGTGACTTGGGCCTGGGTCAGCTCCTTGCGCTGGTAACCGGACATCGTGGCGCTGTTGGCAGCGGTGAAGTAGCCCGACGACAGCACGGGTGAGAAATTGGGATCACCGAAGAAAGACGCGACGATGTCGACCGCGCTGATCTGGATCGGCATGTTCGGCCGGTAGCTGATCTCGCCGGAGAGCGTGGTGCCGGTCGGCAGGATGGTGCTGAAGCTCAGGCCGTACAGCTGGATGTCTTCCGGGTAATCCGCGAAGTACTGCGAGGTGCCCAGGCGGTATCCCTGGACCAGGGCCTGGCCCTGGGCGCTGCCGACCACGGCACTGCATATCGCCGGGTCGTCGATGCCGAGGTTGGCGCAGGCCTGGCTGGCGAAACCCAGATCGGCCATGTGCGAGCTGCTGATGCCGCTGATGTAGGGCATGCGGCTGTGGTAGTTCATGAAGTAGGCGGCGAACTCACTGTTCAGCTCCGGGGCGAACCAGCGCAACGCGGCGCCCCACTGGCCGTCATCGCGGGCGTCGTTGTCACCCGCGCGCGGAATACGAATGCCCTCGTTGGTCAGATCGACGCCGAAAGGTGAAAGCGCGGCCTGGGCCAGGGCGTTCTGATCCAGCGCGGGACCGGCGACCAGGCCGGTGCAACCATCGGCAATCGCATCGTTGGGCGCGAAGAAGGTGCCGCAGTTGTCGATGACGCTCTGATCCCACTCCAGCTGGTAGAACAGCTCCGCGGTCAGGTTATCCGTGAGGTTCTGCGACAGGTAGAACATGTTGACCGGGATCAGGGCCTCCTTGATCTCCGAACCGGGGCGGCGAAACGCGGCGACATCGACCGGGTTGATGCTGTTGATCCCCCCCTGGATGAAGGTGCTCTCGCCCCAGCTCACCACCTGCTTGCCGAGGCGAATCGTCCCCGGCAGATCGGCGATGGTGTAGCCGTGGTAGGCGAAGGCATCGAGCAGCTGCACGCCGCTGGATTGGGCGCCGGTCTTGCGATTGTGGTCGTCGATGTCCTTGAACAGGCGGCTCTCGTCCTTCAGCTCGAAGTCGTACCAGTACTTGCCGCGCAGGAACACGCCGCTCTCGCCGTGGCTCAGCTGCAGGTCGTGGATGCCCTTGAAGATCTTGGAGAAGGTCTCGCCCTTCTTGAAGTTGCGCCGACCGTCGTCAGTGACGCTGCTGCCGAGCAGATCGGGATCGGCGTTGCGCAGTGCCCAGCTGGCACCGATGGACAGGGTGGAATCCAGCTGGCCATCGATCTCGCCGATGGAAAAGTCGATGGCCTGGGCCGACGCGGAAAACAGGGTTGCAAGGCTGATTGCATTGGCGAGCCGGGCTGGCCGCCATCGGGGTTGCTTGAGCATCTTCACTACCTCTTGTTGTTCTTGTGTTGCGACGCAGGCCCTTTTTGCGGGACGAGCCGGCCCGTACAGGTCATCGAGGGCTCGATGAATTCCGTATTTCTGGAAGTGGTGGGTATTACGCCCTGCGCACTAGCGGGCGCTTGATCAGCAGAAGTGCCTGACTGGCCTAACCTGCTTGTTCACTTTTTTCAGGCAATAAGCTCCTCCTGCGCATCACATGGTGCGCTTTGCAGAACCGGGTTTATCAGTCGTCTAGAGTCGGTAACTCTGGGAGCGGAGCAGTGGCAAATGCTCGAGCTTCATCAGCTGGAACACCCAACCCTCGCAGGACAAACTCCGCGGTATCGGCGCCGGCATCGCGCCACGTCTTATGCCCTTGCAGGACGAGACTGATAGCCGACAGAACCGCTCCAGCGATCAGGCCAATGGCGGACAAGAGTTGATCCTGACGGAAGCTGTAGCGCTGACTGGCAAGGCCTTCCAGCACGTCTCTCACAGGTGGGCCATCCCACAGAGCCTGCATCGATACATGCGAGGCGGCGTAGCGCACCAGGAAGCTGCCCCAGTGGCGCTCCTCATGGGCACGGCGGATATAGAAGCGAACCCCGTTGGACAGTCGCTGCGCCGGATCCAGCCCAGGGGCCGCGCTCTTGCCAACCCGCTCGTTCATTTCGGATGCCAGCTCGGTGGCGACCGTCTCGAACAACGTTTCGATGGATTCGAGATTCTTGTAGATGGTGTTGCGCGCCAGCCCCGCCTTCTGCGCCAGTTCACTGACGTTAACGTCCGCCAGTTCCTTCTGGGCGAACAGCTGGAGGGCCGCTTCATGGATGCGCTTTTGAATGATGCTCACGGCTATAGACCTTCGAGACGTCGAATGCGCACAAGTGAACACCACTGATCACGACAAATCAACCACGAAATCGTCTATTTTTTAGCCTGAAATCACCAGACAACCCATGAAATAGGTCTGTAACAGGCATTACAGAGGCCATGAGCGCGGCGAGAAGCAGATGAAGCAAGGGTTACAGGCAAGCCAAGACGTGATCCACCCTTGACCGTATTGATCACAAGTGCTCATTATGGATCAAGTGTGTTAGCGGTGAGTCGCCGACCGACTCGAATCTCATGCTCGCCAAGGTATCCCTCATGGCCATCAAGCAAGGGCGCATAGACGTCCACCACCACGTAATCCCCCCTGCCTTCGTCGCCACCATGCAAGTTAAGGGCATCGAGAAGGTCGCGGGCGCCCCGCTTCCCAGGTGGACTCCGGAGAAATCCATTGCCGTGATGGATGCCAACGGCATTCAGACCGCGATCACCTCCCTCTCCGCACCCGGTGTTCACTTCGGTGGTGGAGCCGCCCAGGCCGTCGACCTGGCCCGGCGCTGCAACGAATTCTCCGCAGGGATGGTGGCGCAGTATCCGGGCCGCTTCGGCTTCTTCGCGGTGCTGCCCATGCCCTTCACCGCGCAGGCCTGCAGCGAGGCCATCCACGCCCTGGATGTGCTGAAGGCCGATGGCGTGGTGCTGCTGGGCAGCACCGACGGCCATTTCCTCGGCGACCCACTGTTCGACGAGCTGATGAGCGAACTGGATCGCCGCCGGGCGGTGGTCTTCGTGCATCCCAACCTGCACGAGACCAGCGTGAACATCGGCCTCGACATGCCGGGTTTTCTCATCGAGTTCCTCTGCGACACCACACGCGCCGCGATCAACCTGATCCTGAGCGGAACCCAGGAGAAGTACCCCAATACCCGCTGGGTCCTGGCCCATGCCGGTGGCTTCCTGCCGTTCGTGGCCGGGCGGCTGGGCACGGTGAACATTCCCGATCTGCAGCGCCACGCGCCACAGGGCGTGCAGTACTACATCGAGCGCTTCTACTTCGACACCGCGCTGTCGCCGTCGCGCTACTCCATGGTGGCGCTGAAGGAGCTGGTCGATCCCTCGCACATCCTGTTCGGCAGCGACTTCCCGTTCGCGCCGGCCCCCGCGTCGGCACTGCAGTGCCGCACCCTGGACGAATCCGACCTGTTCCCCGAGCCGATCAAGTACGGCATCGCCCGGGGCCATGCGCTCGAACTCTTCCCCCAGTACCGCCATGCCGACGAGGTCGTCGCCGCGCTCCCCCTCTTCGAGAGCGAGTCCGTGGCCGGGCGCCTGCGACGAGCGATGACCGGGCCGATGTCATCCATGGCCGAGTCCATGCGCAACCGCTGATCTGCGGGGCTTCAGTACAAGAACAAGAGGTGGTCATGAAACGTCGTACATTCGTTGTGGGCGCAGGCGCGCTCATGGGTGCCGGGGTGCTCGCATCGAACATGAAAAGCGAACCAGAGAAGAACATCGTGAGGAACCTTGATCCGGTTGCGGACGCGGCGGCCATCGCTGCAGTCGAGCAATCCGGCGTGATCGACGTTCACCGCCATATCGTGCCTCCGGCCATGCGTGACCTGCTGGCACGTCGCAACACGAGGTCGCTTGCCGGGCTCGAACTGCCCGACTGGTCCCCTGAGTCGTTCATCGCCTCCCTGCAGGCGGACGGCGTGCAGACGGCAATCACCTCTGCGGTGCTGCCCGGCATTAAGGTGGGTGAAGCTGAGCTGGCGGCCTTCTCGCGCAGCAGCAACGAGTTCTCGCGCGAACTGGCCGAGCGCCACAAGGGCCGGATGGGATTCTTCGCGCACCTGCCATTGCCGTACACCGAACGGGCCTGCGCGGAGGCCATCCATGCGCTCGATACCTTGCAGGCGGACGGCGTGGTCCTGATGGCCAGCAACGACGGGAAATTCCTGGGCGATCCGCTCTTTGCAGAACTGATGCACGAGCTCAACGAGCGCAGCGCCATCGTCTTCGTCCACCCGAACGTACCGGCCACCGACCCTCTCGGCCTGAGCACGCCCCTGAGCGTGGTGGAATACCCCTGCGACATTACCCGGGCCGGACTGAACCTCATCCTGTCGGGAACGATGGAACGCTTCCACAAGATCCGCTGGATTCTCGCTCACGCCGGAGGCTTCCTGCCCTACGTCGCGTGGAGGGTGTCCCTGGCCAACACCATGATCGAGTATGGGGACACCGCGACCCAGGGCGTGCTGACTTACCTGAGGCGCTTCTACCTGGACACCGCCACCTCCCTCTCGCGCCCATCGATGGCGACGTTGCGCGAACTGGTCGAGCCAGACCGGCTGCTGTTCGGCACCGATGCGCCATTCGCCTCCGGCCAACACGCTCAGCAACAGATCAAGGAACTGGTCGCCTCCGACTTCTGGAGCGCCGGCGAAGCGGCCCGTGTCGAACGCGGCAACGCGCTTAGCCTGTTCCCCGGCTACAAGCAGCCAGATGAGGCTGTCGCGGCAATGCCCTCCTTCGAACAGGAGTCACTCCTCAATGGGACCAAGCGGCAGGTACTCTCGCCGCTGCGCTCGATTGCCCAGAAGCTGAGAGAGTGAAAGCGATGTCCGCCACATAAGGAATGACCGGACGCGACCCGTTGTCGGGCCAACCCCGTAGGAGCGGACTTGTCCGCGAACGGGCTGACAGCAACGCTTCGCAGCCAATCGGAGTGCCGCCCAGCCACCCCCACGCGGGCAGCCATAAGCGAACAGCATTAGGCCATTGGCCGTGGACTCGGCCAGTCAACGAAAATCGCCGGCATCGCCCGATGCCGGCTTCCAGCGGCTACACAAGCGGCGTGCGCTTCACGAAACGTTGATGCCCCACCGCCGCCCACGCATGGTTCTCGATCTTGTTGGTGGCGATGAAGTTGCAGCCGCTTTCGAGGCAGTCGTACCAGTTGTCGTCGCTGTTCACTTCATAGGCCCGCAATAGCACATCCCTTTTCCCGGCTGCCTTGCGGAATACCAACATCCATTGGTCACGCGTCGGATGAGTGATGTTGTAGTTGAAGAAGACCCGATGGGTGTCCGCCGGGTCTTCGTTGTTGCCGCATTTCTTGTCCGCGAAGCAGAGGCGCTTCTTGGGCTCGGTCGACGCGTATTTCTTCTTCGCGGTTTCGTCGCCGGTCAGGCAGATGATGATCTTGCCAGCCAGTTCGGCGACGGTCGGCCAGCCGTTCGTCCTGGCCCCTTCGGGCAGGGAATCGCAAGTGCCCATGAGGTCCCCGGGTTGGTAGATCGGCATGAGCAGCCGTGCGCGGATGTACTCGTCCAGCTCGGCGGGGAAGTTGTCCGAGTGCACCTTTTTCAGGTCGATGTGCAGGGTGATCACATCATGCCCGGGGTGGGCGTTCGAGTAGGCGGTGAGATCGGACAGGTACTGCGACAGCTGGCGGTCCTTCTTGTCGTAATCCTTGGTGTGCGTCACCGCCCATTCGTTGCCGTCCTTGGACTGTGCGACGTCGATTTCCAGCGAGCCGCAGCCATCCTTCGAGGGCTGGCCGGCATTCCACTGCAGCTGCTGGACGAAGCCTTCCTTCCGCTCGTAGCTGTTGTGGGCCGATTTCATCGACACTTCATTGAAACGCAGTTCGGCATAGCTGGCCTTCAGCAACGTGAAGGTGATCCGGCGCAGGTCCTTGTCGCCCGGCGAATGGCGTTCGCCATAGGTCGCGAGCTGCAGGTTGGCCTGGGCGTCGGTGACGCTGGACTTCAGGCCACCGCCTTCCTGGGGGTCCTTTATGCTCTTGATGTAGGCGGTGCCGAGGACTTGCTTGTCGCCGTCGCGTAGCAGCTCTATATCCAATTCGCCGTGGTGGCCGGTCTTCGCCTTCACCCTGAACGTGGCCGAGCTGTTCGGGCCGATCAGCTTGTCGTCGATGGACTTCCCGTCGCCTTCGACCCAGTAATCCCGGGTCACTTTGGTTCTGATCGACACATCGAGCCTGTTGGAAATGATCACATCCGCTGGACTTGCCATCGTAGATACCGCTCCTGGTTGCTGTGTTGTGTGGGGGCGACATGCCCGCCTTCCATTCACGACTCCGAACGAAAGACCTTCGGTATAGCAGACGGGTCGGCGCCGCGCGGCCGGGGCACACCAGGGATGCGGAGGACGAACGGGCGGCTCAGGCGCCCCGCTTCCCCCGCCGGTATTCGTTCACCGTCACCCCGGTCCAGCGGCGGAAGGCCTGGCGCAGACTGGAGGCATCCGCATAGCCCAGCAGCTCCGCGATCTGCTCCGTGCTCAGCGGTGTCCGCTCCAGCAGCTCCCGGGCGCGCGCCAGGCGGGCTTCGTCGAGTATCTGCCGGTAGCTGCTGCCTTCCTCGGCGAGCCTGCGGCGCAGCGTGCGCTCGGTGAGCCTGAGGTGCCGGGCGATCTGGCCGATGTCCGGGTAGCGCTCCGGCAGCGACGCGAGCAGGGCCGCCACGCGCTGGCGCATGCCGCCCATTTCGCTTTCGAGCAACTGGTTGAAGCTCTCGCTGGCCAGGGAAAGGGCCGTCTGGAAGACCGCCGGGTTGGCGGTGGGAATCCCCCAGCCGAGCGCGGCGGCGGGCAGGTGGAAGACGATGTCGCTGCCGCACGAGCGCACCGGCATGTGGAAGTGGGACGCGTAGGCCCGGGTGTCACCCAGCCCGGCCGGCAGGGTCAGCCCCATGCCGCTCAGGCGCCGCCCCATGAGTTCGTTGAACAGGTTGTGCGCGGCGGAGGCCAGGACGTTGGCGTGGAACTGGCGCGCCTGCCCGCTCCAGCCGGGCGGGGCGTTGAGGCTGATGGCGATGCGGATTTCGCCCGGCGTCGAGTGTTCGACGCGGATGTCGGCGATGTCCGGGTTGAACAGCAGCATATAGGCCCGCACCACCTTGAGCGCGTCACCGAGGGTCTCGGCGCTCATCAGCGCCAGGCCGGCCATGCCGTAGTCGGATACATGGTAATAGCCACCCAGCCGCAGGCCGTCGACCACCGCGCCGTGGTTGCGCACCACCCAGTCGTAGAGCGCCTGGCTCGGCGGCTGGTCGCCGGGCGTGGCGGCAGGCAGCAGGGCCGGCGGTGCCACGCCCATCTCCGCGAGGTAGTTCTGCAGCGGCCGCCACTCGAAGTCGAAGGTCAGGAACGACGGCTGCATCGGGGTACTCCTCGTGGTGTCACAGGCTGCGCGCGATGGCCCGGAAGGCTTCGAGCGACTGGTATTCCATGCGGATGCCATCCTCGTTGTAGCGTGCGTAGGCGGAGGTCTTGGCGATCACCACGCGACGGGCCGGGTTGACGTAGACGAACTGGCCGTAGATGCCCACCGCCATGAACTCGCCCTCGTCGCTCTGCGGCACCCACCACTGGTAGCCGTAGCCCAGGTTGGGCTGGCCCTCTTCCTCGTAGCGCCCCGGAAGCAGGAATTCCCTGCCGGGCCGCACCGAGTCCCGCACCCACTGCTGCGGCAGTATCCGCTCGCCCGCCAGGTTGCGGCCATTATGCAGGTAGAGCAGGCCGAAGCGGGCGTAGTCGCGCAGGCACAGGTTGAGCCCGCCGAAGGCGATTTCCGTGCCCGTGCCGTCGGTCAGCCAGCGGCCGTCGCACTCGACGCCCAGACGCGACCACAGTTTCTCCGCCATGTAGTCAGCCAGCTTCCTGCCCGTGGCGCCTTCGAGGACCATGCCCAGCACCTGGGTGTCGACACTGATGTAGTGGTGCTGGCGGCCGGGCTCGCCGGCCCGCCGCAGCTTCGCTACCCAGGCGTTGGTCGAGCCGCCCAGGGCGAGGGTTTCGCCCAGCCGGTTGATGCCGGTGTCGGGATCGGCGTAGTCCTCGCTGAAGTCGATGCCGGAGGCCATCTCCAGCACGTCCCG
The DNA here is from genome assembly GCF_019655855.1 of Pseudomonas paralcaligenes. Lineage (GTDB taxonomy): Bacteria > Pseudomonadota > Gammaproteobacteria > Pseudomonadales > Pseudomonadaceae > Aquipseudomonas > Aquipseudomonas paralcaligenes. The sequence goes on from NZ_BPFX01000007.1 coordinate 441,419, forward strand.
CAGGGGCACGCCCTCGTAGCCGCCACCCTTGAGCAGCGGCGCGTAGTCGCTCACCGGGTCGTCCAGGCTGCGGATCGCGCCTTCCGCCAGGGCGATGCCGACCAGCGCGGAGACGAACGACTTGCCCACCGACCAGGAGATCGCCCGGGTCTGCGGGCCGTTGCCCTGGAAGTAGCGCTCGTAGGCGATGCGGTCGTTCGCCAGCACCAGCATGCCCGTCGTGCCGGAGTCCGCCAGCCAGTCGTCCAGGGCGACTTCGCGTCCCTGGAAACGGAAGCGTTCCGGCAGGGCCTGCGAGCGCTCCTGCAGCGGCAAGACCTTCGGCCCCTTCGGTATCTCCCGCGAGTCGAAGACGTCGGGCATCGAGCGGAAGTTCTCGACGATGCGCTCGGGCGTGAACAGCGTGTGGAAGTCCCACAGCCGCAGACCCATCTGGCCCAGGTACAGCAGGACGAAGCAGGCGGCCGCGACCAGCAGCGCCAGCGCGGGGCGTTTGCACAACATGGCTTTCATCGGCACACCTCAGTTCACGCCCATACGGCGCAGGTTGGCGGGTTGCCAGTGGCTGTCGGCCGGTGGCGCGAGGTGGAACAGGCGCGGCGCCTTCTCCTGGCTGCGCAGGCCCAGGGCACTGTAGTCGCGGCGGATCAGGTCGTGGTAGACGATCGCCTCGGTGGTCAGCGCCGGCACCTGGTAGGCCTGCTTGGTGTAGGCCAGGTTGACCCGCCAGAGCTGGCCGCGGCTGTCGTAGCTCTCGGCCATGAGGATGCTCCAGCTGTCCTCGTCGAGATAGAAGCGGCGCTTGGCGTAGACGTGCCGCTCGCCGGGCTTCAGGGTCGCCTCGACCACCCAGGCGCGGTGCATCTCCCAGCGGGTCAGGTCCGGGTTGATATGGCCCGGCTGCAGGATCGTCTCATGGGGCGTGCCGGGCTGGCCCAGCCGGTAGTTGTTGTAGGGCACGTAGAAGGCCCGGCGCTCCACCAGCTTCCACTCGAAGCGGTTGGGCGCGCCGTTGAACATGTCCGCGTCGTCGCTGACGTAGCCGTCGACCGGGTTGTCGTAGGCCACAGTCGGAGCGCGGCGCACCCGGCGCTGGCCCGGGAAGTAGTTCCAGGCCAGGCGCGGCATCGCCACCTGGTCGATGGTCTCGTGCACCAGCAGGATTTCCCCCGCCGAGCGCGACGGCGGCAGGATGCGGTTGATGTAGCGAAACAGGATGTTGTCCAGGCTGTCGGCGTTCCGGTCCGCCGCGTAGTAGTTGGACAGCAGCTGGTTCTCCTCGCGGATCGTGGAGTAGCTGCCGTTGCTGCGGACCTGGGCCGTGGTCGAGGTTTCCTGGAAGTAGCGCCCCTGCCAGCGGGCGACATGGTTCCAGATCACTTCCACGCCGCTCTGGGGAATGGGGAACGGGATGCCGCCGTAGGCGTGGGAGAAGCCGTTGCCGTCCTCCTTGAGCTGCGCCTCCAGGGCGTTGCGGTAGGTGTTGGCGTAGATCTCCTCGGGCGCGGCGAAGCTGCGCTCGGTGGGGTAGACCGGCATGCGGAAGCTGTCCGGGTAGGCCGCCAGCAGCGCCTTGACGCCCTCGCCCAGATGCTGGGCGTAGTCGCCCTTGTTGCTGGCGTCGATGATGAAGCGCGGCCGCTGGCCGGCGTAGGGATCGGCCTCGAAGCTGCCCGGGCCGCCGTAGCCGGCCGGGGCCTCGCGCAGGCCGCCGGTCCACTCGGGAATGCCGCTCGCGGCGTCGGCCGCGCGAATGGCGCCGAAGGGCGTCAGCTCGCCCTTGAGGCGCTCGGCCTGGTCGGCCGGCACCTTGGCGTGGGCGGCCAGCGGTAGAAAGGCGCACAGCAGGATGCCTGCCAGTTGATGGCTAGTCGTGAGTGTCATGGCGATACCTGGTCAGAAGGAGTACGAGAGATTCAGCGCGAGGTTGTCGCGGTCGATCAGCGGGTTGTCCTTGCGGGCACCCCAGAAAGCCGTGTAGCTGAGCTTGCCGCTCAGGCTGTCGCCGTAGCGCGCGCCCAGTTCGAGCGTCGCCGACTGGCGGCCTTCGACGAAGTTCTCGCTCAGGGCCGGCGAGGTGCCCTTCACATCCTGGCGGTAGGTCAGCCCGGGCAGCAGGTCGATCCCGGCGAAGGCCTTCTCCAGCGTGCCGGTGAGGTTCAGCGTGTAGCCCCAGGAGAAGGAGGACAGGTAGGCGTAGTTGACGGTGTCCGGCAGGCGCCCCGGCACGTGGTTGGCGGCCAGTTCGCCGACCAGCAGCAGGTCGTCCAGCCCCAACGTCGGGCCGAAGATGTGTACCGCCGACAGCGAGCCGGTGAACAGCTCGCCGCGCCGGTACAGGTCGATGGGCTGCGTACCGACCCGGCCGAACTCGCCCAGCTCGATCGGCACGCCGCTGGCGCCGCCCTGCTGCAGCGCACCGCTCGCCAGCCGCTCCAGCTCGTAGTCCATCGAGGACTCCAGGGGAGCGTTGGGCCGCCAGGTCAGCTCCAGCGCCAGGTTGCTGTCGCCGAGGTTGCCGGAGGCGGTGAAGCCGAACAGGCGGATGTCCTCCGGATAGACCAGGTCGTAGGTGGTGCCGTCGAGCATCGCCAGGCCGTCGACCAGCGGCACCGACTCGGGCGCCAGCGCGCTCGCCAGGGCGCAGAGGTCGGCGAAGCGGCCGCCGCCACCCTGGCTGCAGCCGAAGGAAGCCCCGGGGCGCACGGACAGGAACGGCACCTTGCTGTGGTAGTTGAGGTAGTAGAGGCTGAACTCGGTGTTGTTCAGCGCCTCGGCCATGTAGCGTAGCGCGATGCCGTACTGGCCGCTGTCGCGGGCGTCGCGCTCGCGGCCGTAGCGTGCCGCCGCCACGACGCCGTCGACCCCGTTGACGCCGGGCACCAGGCTCTCCGGGACGCCCACGCTCGCCAGTTCCTCGCGCAGGTCGACGATCGGCCCGTGGGTGCCCTTGCCGAAGATGTCGCTGTTGTTGAGGAAGGCGCCGGCCGGCATGAGCTGGTTGCCCCGCCACTCCAGGCCGTAGAAGCTCTCCAGGCTGACGCTGTCGCCGAGGCCCATCTGTACGGAAACCATGTTGCTGGGCAGCAGCGCTTCCTTGAGGCTCGCGTTGGGCATCACGATGCGGCCGACGTCGACCGGGTTCGCCACGTTCAGCCCATCCGCGTAGTAGATGCCCTCGCCCCAGTTGATCACCTGCCGGCCCAGGCGGACGTTCACCGGCAGGCCGTTCCACTCGTAGCCGCCGTAGAGGAAGGCGTCCAGCAGGCGCGCGCCGTGCCCGACCCGGTTGCGCAGGTCGGAAGGATAGCGGCGGTCGCTTTCGGTGTTGCGCAGCGGGTTGTCGCCGCCGCTCGGCGGGCGGTCCATGATCTGCGTGTCGTACCAGGCGCTGCCCCGCACCAGCACGCCGGCGTCGCCGTAGCGCAGGTTCAGCTCGGAGGTGAGCTTGAACTCGTTGGCCACCAGCCCGCGGCCGTAGTATTCGCTGCCATCGTTGGCGTTGGCGAAGACGTTCTGCCCGTCGCGGACGATCCGCTCGGCCTTGGCCGTGCGGTACATGGCCGAGTATTCGAACACGCTGTCGAGCGAGGCCTCCAGCCCGTCGACGGGGGTGTCGAACTGGAACGCGGTGGCGTCGTGGGCGGCGGCCAGGAGCCCCCAGGAAAGCAGTGCAGCCGTTCTTTTCATTGTTGTATCTGCCGAGAGTGTTTTTGTGTCGGCAAGATGACAACAGAGGCCAGGCGCCGCTTCGAGAAGGGCCGCGGACAAAAAACGGTGAAAATCGGACAGCCGATGCGGCCACGCCCGCACGGCCAACCCGGGGCACCGCCCTTTTCGGTACTATTGCGCCTCCCCGCGCGGCCCGTACCGACACAGCCCATGATCATCTACCCCCAACGCGTCTCCCTCTGGACCCTGCTGTTCTCCATCAAGGGCTCGATCATCCCGGTCATCTGGAAGAGGGTGATGTACACCGTGCTGCTCAGCTCGCTGGTGGTGGCGAGCCAGGGCCTGCTCGACGCCCACCACATGCTGCTGACGGCGACGCCCTTCACCCTGTGGGGGCTGACGCTGGCGATCTTCCTGGCGTTCCGTAACACCGTGGCCTACCAGCGCTTCTGGGAGGCGCGCACGCTGTGGGGCGAGCTGCTGATCGTCGCGCGCAACCTGGCCCGGCAGAGCGTCACCCTGCTGCCGGAACTGGACCGGGAATCCCGCCTGGCGCTGGCGAGGCCACTGATCGGCTTCGCCCATGCGCTGCGCGACACGCTGCGCGGGCAAGCGGTCAGCGCCGACACCCGACGGGCGCTGGGCGACGACGCGCCAGACCTGCCGACCTCACCCAACGCGCTGCTCGGCCTGCTCGGCCAACGCTTCATGGCACAGGCACGCGGCAGCGGCGCCAGCGACGTAGTGCTGGTCGAGATCGATCAGCAGCTGACCCGCCTCTCCTACGTGCTGGGCGGCTGCGAGCGCATCCGCAACACACCGATTCCCTATCCGTACATCCTGATGCTGCACCGGGTGGTACACATCTACTGCTTCCTGCTGCCCTTCTGCCTGGTCGGCAGCATCGGCTGGTTCACCCCGGTCGCGGTGTGCGTGCTGGCCTACACATTCTTCGGCCTGGACGCCCTCGGCGACCAGATCGCCGACCCGTTCGACACCCAGCCCAACGACCTGCCGCTGGACGCCATCTGCCGCACCATCGAGATCTCGACCCTGGAGCTGATCGGCGAACCGACGCCCGCGCCGCTGGAGCCGGTGGGCGAGGTCCTGCTATAGCCAGCGACAGCACGATCAGAATTCCCAGCGCCAGGAGTCTCCGATGAATCCCCACCTCGCCCCCGTCGACCTCGCCAAGGCCTACCGCCTGCTCAACCACGGCCCAACCGTGCTGGTCTCGGCGCGCCACGGCGGCGTGGACAACGTGATGGCGGCGGCCTGGGCCTGCGTGCTGGATTTCGCCCCGCCCAAGCTCACCGTGGTGCTGGACAAGGCCACCCGCACCCGCGAGCTGATCGAGCGCAGCGGCCGCTTCGCGATCCAGGTGCCGACGGTCGCGCAGCTGCGCCTGACCCACGAGGTCGGCAATCACAGTCTCAAGGAGGCACCGGACAAGCTGGCCCGGGCCGGCGTCGACCTGTTCGAACTGCCCGGCCACGACCTGCCCCTGGTCGAGGGCTGCTCCGCCTGGCTGGCCTCGGCGTCCAGGGTCGGGTAGCGCGGGCTCTCGAACAGCTGGGCGAGCAGGTCGAGGTCTTCCGGCGAGGTGTCGCGCCCGTCCAGGTCGAGGATCAGCATGCGGTTGTCGCCCATGCCGGCGAACTGGTGGTCGGCGTCCCCCGGCACCAGGCAGGCGCGCATGCGGCAGACTTCGCCGCCACAGCCACTGACCTCGAATTCCGCGCGACCGGACAGCGACATCACCAGCTGGTGATAGTCGTGGGCGTGTTCGTGGGCCTGGTTGTCCAGGCGCGCGAGGCGGGCATTGAGCATGGGCGGAATACCGGACCGAGGCAGGGTTGCACTTTAACCAGTTGGACGGCGAAGCGGCAGTATCACCGATAAGCGGCATCGGTTGCACCACCCCTCAAAAAAGGCGCAACCCGAAAATGACATTGAAATGCCAAGGCCATCGCCCCATCTAACCCGCTACCACAGGTTGAGCAGACAAGGGCCGCCATGAGCGATCAGGACATCACCCACGAATACATCGAGGCCGAGGCGCATCGCCAGGCCACCCACCTCGCCCTGCCAGGCCAGACCCTGCCGGACAAGCTGTACGTCCTCCCCATCCACAACCGCCCGTTCTTCCCGGCCCAAGTGCTGCCGGTCATCGTCAGCGAGGAGCACTGGGCGGAAACCCTGGAGCTGGTGGCCAACACCGAGCACAAGTGCCTGGCGCTGTTCTACGTCGACCAGCCGGTGACCGATCCGCGCCACTTCGACACCGCCAGCCTGCCCGAGCACGGCACCCTGGTGCGCGTGCACCACGCCAGCCGCGCCGACGGCAAGCTGCAGTTCGTCGCCCAGGGCCTGGGCCGGGTGCGCGTGCGCGGCTGGCTCAAGCGCCACCGCCCGCCCTACCTGGCCGAGGTGGACTACCCGCAGGGCCAGAACGACGGCCGCGACGAGGTCAAGGCCTACGGCATGGCGCTGATCAACGCGATCAAGGAACTGCTGCCGCTCAACCCGCTGTACAGCGAGGAGCTGAAGAACTATCTGAACCGCTTCAGCCCCAACGACCCGTCGCCGCTGACCGACTTCGCCGCCGCGCTGACCACCGCGCCGGCCGGCGTGCTGCAGGAAGTGCTCGACTGCGTGCCGATTCTGCGGCGCATGGAGAAGGTGCTGCCGCTGCTGCGCAAGGAAGTGGAGGTGGCGCGCCTGCAGAACGAGCTGTCCGCCGAGGTGGACCGCAAGATCGGCCAGCACCAGCGCGAGTTCTTCCTCAAGGAACAGCTCAAGGTGATCCAGCAGGAACTGGGCATCACCAAGGACGACCGCAGCGCCGACGCCGATGAATTCCGCGCCCGCCTGGCCGGCAAGACCCTGCCCGAGCAGGCGCAGAAACGCATCGACGAGGAACTGCACAAGCTGGCGATCCTCGAATCCGGCTCGCCGGAATACGCGGTGACTCGCAACTACCTGGACTGGGCCACCGCCCTGCCCTGGGGCCTGCTCGGCCAGGACAAGCTCGACCTCGGCCACGCGCGCAAGGTGCTGGACAAGCACCACGCCGGGATGGACGACATCAAGGCGCGCATCACCGAGTTCCTCGCGGTGGGCGCTTTCAAGGGCGAGATATCCGGCAGCATCGTGCTGCTGGTCGGCCCGCCCGGCGTGGGCAAGACCAGCATCGGCAAATCCATCGCCGAATCCCTCGGCCGGCCCTTCTACCGCTTCAGCGTGGGCGGCATGCGCGACGAGGCGGAGATCAAGGGCCACCGCCGCACCTACATCGGCGCCATGCCCGGCAAGCTGGTGCAGGCGCTGAAGGAAGCCGAGGTGATGAACCCGGTGATCATGCTCGACGAGATCGACAAGATGGGCGCCAGCTACCAGGGCGACCCGGCCTCGGCGCTGCTGGAGACCCTCGACCCGGAGCAGAACGTCGAATTCCTCGACCACTACCTGGACCTGCGCCTGGACCTGTCCAAGGTGCTGTTCGTGTGCACCGCCAACACCCTCGACTCCATCCCCGGCCCGCTGCTGGACCGCATGGAGGTCATCCGCCTGTCCGGCTACATCACCGAGGAGAAGCTGGCCATCGCCAAGCGCCACCTCTGGCCGCGCCAGCTGGAAAAGGCGGGGGTGAACAAGAACCAGCTGAGCATCAGCGACTCGGCGCTGCGCGCGGTGATCGAGGGCTACGCCCGCGAGGCCGGCGTGCGCCAGCTGGAGAAGCAGCTCGGCAAGCTGGTGCGCAAGGCGGTGGTGCAGCTGCTGGACAACCCCGGCAGCAAGGTGAAGATTGGCCCGAAGGACCTCGAAGGCTACCTTGGCATGCCGGTGTTCCGCGGCGAGCAGGTGTTCAACGGCACCGGGGTGATCACCGGCCTGGCCTGGACCAGCATGGGCGGCGCCACCCTGCCGATCGAGGCGACCCGCATCCACACCCTCAACCGCGGCTTCAAGCTGACCGGCCAGCTCGGCGAGGTGATGAAGGAATCGGCGGAAATCGCCTACAGCTACGTCGGCGCCCACCTCAAGCAGTACGGCGGTGACCCGGGCTTCTTCGACCAGGCCTTCGTCCACCTGCACGTGCCGGAGGGCGCCACGCCCAAGGACGGCCCCAGCGCCGGCATCAGCATGGCCAGCGCCCTGCTCTCCCTGGCGCGCAACCAGGCGCCGAAGAAGGGCGTGGCCATGACCGGCGAACTGACCCTGACCGGCCAGGTGCTGCCCATCGGCGGCGTGCGCGAGAAGGTGATCGCGGCGCGGCGACAGAAGATCTTCGAGCTGATCCTGCCGGAGGCCAACCGCGGCGACTTCGCCGAGCTGCCCGACTACCTCAAGGAAGGGCTGACCGTGCACTTCGCCAGGCGCTTCGCCGACGTGACCAAGGTGCTGTTCACCTGAGGTCGCACAACAGCGACCGAGCGATACCTCCCCTCTATACGGCGCGTGCCGATGGAGGGTGGGCGGCGTCACCCTTCCTCCGCGACTGCACGCCATCCCCCCGTCGTCCCCGCGAAGGCGGGGACCCAGGACACGCGGCCCCAACCCATGTGAATTCCCGCCTGTTTGGAGCTATCGCCCCTAACCGGCTATCCAATTCCCTCCTAACCACCTGGCAGCCGCTATGCTGTGCGGGTTTCGACCGACAGGAGTCCGCCATGAAGCCTTTCCATCGCCTGCTGCTGCCCTGTGGCCTGGCCCTGCTGGCCGCCTGCGGCTCGCAGCCGAAATCCACCGTGAGCGTGGAGGAGAAGCAGCTGGGCAAATGCCCGCTGCAGCTGCACGCCGGGCAGACCCTGAACATCGCCTTGCCGAGCAACCCCACCACCGGCTTCCGCTGGGTGGTGGCCGACGCCGCTAGCGGCGTGCTGCGCAGCCTCGGCCCCGAGGTCTACGTGACGCCGGAGGACGCCGGGCTGGTCGGCGCCGGCGGCCAGTCCACCTGGCGCTACCAGGCCTACCAGGCCGGCGAGGGCCGCCTGCTGATGCACTACCAGCGGCCCTGGGAACAGGACGTGGCCCCGGAGAAGACCATCGACTGCCGGATCGACGTGCGATGATCGCGGCGTTGCGCCGGTTCGCCGGCAACAGGCGCCAGCAGTTCTCCCGCTGGTGGCATTCGCCCATCCGCCGGCGGGACCGCCTGACCGGCGCGATGATCGGCGCCATGGCCTTCTTCTGGATCGCTGGCCTGGGGCGCCTGGCCTTCGCGCCCTCGCCCGAACTCGGCCAGCTCGCCCTGTGGGCGCTGGGTGGCGTGCTGTTCGGCGCGGCGTTCGGCGCCCGCTATCCGCGGCTGACCACCTGTCTGCTGTTCCCCTTCGCCACCATCGGCACCGGCCCCTGACGCGACAAACCGCTCCAGCTGTTACGTGCCGCACTGATTCCGGCCGGCAGCGTGGCCATAATGGGCGCAAACAACAACAAGAGAACCCCGCCATGCGTCCACTGCTGCTGACCGTCGCCCTCGCCGGCGCCGCCCTGTTCCTCCTCGGCCATCACTTCGAACTGACCTGGCTGCGCCTGCTGAGCAAGCCGCTCCCGATCATCTGCCTGCTGCTCTGGCTGCGCGAAGCGCCGGCCGGCCACTACCGGCGCTGGATCGCCATCGGCCTAGGCCTGTCGCTGCTCGGCGACCTGCTGCTGGAATGGCCGGCGGACCTCTTCGTGTTCGGCCTCGGCGCCTTCCTCCTCGCCCACCTGGCCTATCTGACGGCCTACCTGGGCGACACCCGCCGCCTGGCGCCCTTCGACCTGCTGATCGCCGCGCTGGCGGCCGGCGGCATGCTCTATCTCCTGGCCACTGCCGGTGGCGGCCTGGGCCAGATGCTGGTGCCGGTGGCGCTGTACAGCCTGGTCATCGGCGGCATGCTGTGGCGCGCGCTGGCGCGGATCGGCGTGGCGGCCGGCGCGTCCGCCTGGCTGGCGGCCGGCGGCGCCGCGCTGTTCGTGCTGTCGGACAGCCTGATCGGCATCAACCGCTTCGTCGCGCCCTTCGAGGGCGCGCGCTACGCCATCATCCTCAGCTACTGGCTGGGCCAGTTCGGCATCGCCGCCTCCGCGGTGCTCCTGCTCGCCCGCCCGGCTCACACCGCGACCGCCTCCACGACGCCTTCCCTGGCCGAGCGCTAGGCAACGTCAGGCGCGCCCGTGCCGCGCAGGCACGGGCGCGCTCGCCGGAAAACGGCGACGCCCCGGCAAATCGTCTATAGAGAGAGTCAGGCTCTCTGGTGGAGGTCGGCCATGCAAGGCAAGTCGTGGATGCTGCTCCCGCTGTACCTGTTCCTGCTGTCAGGCTGCGGTAGCCTGCTCCCCAGCGAGCGCGCCGAAGTGCTCTCGCCGTTCAACGACTACCTGGACGCCGAGATCCGCTACTCCCAGGCCCAGCCCGGCAAGACCACCCGCTCCGAGCTGTTCTCCCTCGGCTTCGACCCGCTGGCCCAGGGCAACGGCAAGATGCTCTCGTTCATCGACCTGCGCCTGATGTTCGTCCAGCCCAACGTGCCCATCGAGTACCTGCCCGACGGCCTGCTGCAGTGCCTGGAAGCCAAGGACCGCTGCATCGGCTACGCCTTCGACTTCAACAAGACCGACACCCAGAGGGTCGGCAACTTCTGGGCCGACGTGTTCAACTTCCGCAAGAAGCGCGAGCTGCAGGGCTGGGCCTTCCGCGCGGTGTTCGTGCTGGTCGACGACACCCTGGTGCACAAGGTCAGCAACGGCGAGCCGAACATCCGCCGCTACGAGGTCAAGCGCAACCCGCTCGGCCCGCTGCAGGGCGCCGGCGAATTCTTTTCCGACCAGTTGAAGTGAAGGCGGTTGGGCCACGGCCCGCTCTTGGCTAGAATGCCGGCCTTTTCCACACCGGACCGACCGCCGTGAAGCAGCAGCCCGACCGACTCTTCTCCCAGCCCCTGGAACAGGTGCCGGACTTCGTCTTCAACGAGGACGTGGCCAGGGTCTTCCCGGACATGATCAAGCGCTCGGTGCCGGGCTACCCGACCATCGTCGAGAACCTCGGCGTGCTGGCCGCGCAATTCGCCCAGCCGCACAGCGTGCTGTACGACTTGGGCTGCTCCCTCGGCGCGGTGACCCAGGCGCTGCGCCGCCACGTGAAGACCGACGGCTGCCGGGTGGTCGCCGTGGACAACTCCCACGCCATGGTCGAGCGCTGCTCCGAATACCTGCACGCCCAGGACGCCATGTTCCAGGAGCTGCTGCCGGCCGAGGTGGTCGAGGCCGATATCCTCGCCCTGGACCTGCAACCGGCCTCGCTGGTGGCGCTCAACTTCACCCTCCAGTTCGTCGCGCCGCAGCAGCGCCAGGAACTGCTCGCGCGCATCCGCCAGGCCCTGCTGCCGGGCGGCGCGCTGATCCTCTCGGAGAAGCTGCGCTTTGAGGACGAGGCCGAGCACGCCCTGCTCGGCGAGCTGCACCTGGCCTTCAAGCGCGCCAACGGCTACAGCGAACTGGAAATCGCCCAGAAGCGCAGCGCCATCGAGCACGTGATGAAGCCCGACAGCCTGGAACAGCACCGCGAGCGCCTGCTGGCCGCCGGTTTCTCCAAGGTCGTGCCCTGGTTCCAGTGCCTCAACTTCGCCTCCCTGATCGCCCTGCCATGATCCGCCACCTCGACCTCGACGCCCTGCAACAGCAACTGGCGGGCAGCCCGCTGCAGGACTGGGCCGCCGACCTGCCGGCCCAGCTCGACGCCAAGCTGGCCGTGGGCCACGGCGACCTGGCGCGCTGGTTCGCCGCCGTCGAGGCGCTGCCGACGTTGCCGGTCGAGCACGCCGAGCTGCGCGACGCCCTGCGCCTGGAAGGCGCCTGCGACGAGGCTAGCCGTGCCACGCTGAAAAGCGCGCTGCAGGGGCTGATTCCCTGGCGCAAGGGGCCATTCAACCTGTTCGGCGTGCACGTCGACACCGAATGGCGCTCGGACTGGAAATGGTCGCGGGTGGCGCCGCACCTAGACCTGACCGGCAAGCGCATCCTCGACGTCGGCTGCGGCAACGGCTACTACATGTGGCGCATGCTCGGCGCCGGCGCCGACGCGGTGGTCGGCGTCGACCCCAACTGGCTGTTCCTCAACCAGTTCCTCGCGGTCAAGCGCTACCTGCCCGGCGCGCAGGCCTGGCACCTGCCGCTGGCCCTGGAAGAACTGCCGGCGAAGCTGGAAGGCTTCGACACCGTGTTCTCCATGGGCGTGCTCTACCACCGCCGCTCGCCCATCGACCACCTGCTGGAACTCAAGGACTGCCTGCTCAGGGGCGGCGAACTGGTGCTGGAGACCCTGGTAGTGGAAGGCGACACCCAGCAGGTGCTGGTGCCCGAGGACCGCTACGCGATGATGCGCAACGTCTGGTTCCTGCCCTCGGTGCCGGCGCTGGAACTCTGGCTGCGCCGCGCCGGCTTCGCCGACGTGCAGTGCGTGGACGTGTCCACCACCAGCGTCGAGGAACAACGCGCCACCGAGTGGATGCGCTTCCAGTCGCTGCCCGACTTCCTCGACCCCGCCGACCACAGCCGCACCCTCGAAGGCCTGCCGGCACCGACCCGCGCCGTGCTGGTGGCGCGCAAGCCGTAGGCAGAGGGGTCGCTTCCTTTCGTCATTTCCGCGTGGACGGGAATCCATGCGCAGACCAGAGCACCGCGTCCCTGGGTCCCCGCCTTCGCGGGGACGACCACCTACCTCGTCATTCCCGCGCAGGCGGGAATCCATGCGCCGGCCGGAGCACCGTACCCTGGGTCCCCGCCTTCGCGAGGACGACCACTTTCCTCGTCATTCCCGCGCAAGCGGGAATCCATGTGCCGACCGGAGCACCGTGCCCTGTGGGTCCCCGCCTTCGCGGGGACGACCATCTACCTCGTCATTCCCGCGCAGGCAGGAATCTATGTGCCGACCGGAGCACCGTGCCCTGGGTCCCCGCCTTCGCGAGGACGACCACCTACCTCGTCATTCCCGCGCAGGCGGGAATCCATGTGCCGACCGGAGCACCGTGCCCTGGGTCCCCGCTTGCACGGGGACGACGAGGCGTTGGGGCGGGAAATCCCGTGTGGCGCGGTCGAGACAGGCGCTGCTCGGAAAGCAGCCCGGGCACCGAGGAAAACGCAAGGCTCTCGTCCAGCCTCCAGCGCTTTTCATAGAGGAGCTGTCACACTCCATGACGCCCTATCACTCCCCCCGACTCATTCGCGTCACGTTTGCGAACAATTCTCGTTTTAGCTAGTCTGGCGCGCCCGCTTCGCCTTCGGACCCGCCATGGCCCCCAATCTCGAGCAGCTGTTCCGCCTGTACCACAGGGAGCTCCAGCAACTGGCCTACCGCCGGCTGGGCGACCGGGAAGCCGCCGCCGACCTGGCCCAGGACACCTTCCTGCGCTACGCCGGGCTGGACCACGGCAGCCGCCGCGAAGCCATCGCCAACCCGCGCTTCTTCCTCCTGCGCATCCTCGGCAACCTGATCATCGACCTGCGCCGCAGCCGCGGCCGGCGCAGCGAAACCACGCCGCTGGACGAACTCGACGACCACTTGCTCGACGCCCGCCCCGGCCCCGAGCGCCTGTACGAGCTGCGCCAGCAGCTGCAGCTGTTGCACCAGGCGCTGCAGGAGCTGCCGCCGAACTGCCGCGAGGCGCTGCTGCTCAATCGCCTGCACGGCCTGAACCACGCGGCCATCGCCGAGCGCCTGGGCGTCTCGCCGAGCATGGTCTGCAAGTACATCATGCGCGCCCTGCGCCACTGTGCCCGCCGCCTAGGGCTGGTCGCCGAATGAAGCCCAGCGACGAAGAGCTGGACCGTCCCCTGCCGCCGCTGACCGAGGAGGCGCTGCAGCGGCTGGTACGCCTGCACGACGGCGCCGCCAGCGAGGACGACTGGGCGGACTACGCGCAGTGGAGCCGGCTCAGCGCCGACCATCGCGCCGCCAGCGCCGACGCCGAGCGGCTGTGGGAGGCGCTCGGCCATTCCCCGGCCACGCCGCGCCGCTTTGCACGCCCCGTGCTGGCGGTGCTGCTCGCCCTGTTCCTCGCCGGCGGCTGGCAGGCCGAGCGCCAGGGCTGGTTGGCCGACCAGCGCACCGGCAGCGGCGAGCGCCGCGAACTCACCCTCGCCGACGGCTCGCGCCTCGAACTGGCGCCCCACACACGCGTCGACCTCGCCCTCGACGGCGAACGGCGCGTGCTGCGCCTGCATGGCGGCGAACTGCACGTGCAGGTCGCCGCCGACCCGCGCCGCCCGTTCGAGGTCGAGGCGGCCGGCGGGCGGATACGGGCGCTGGGCACAGGCTTCGACGTCCGGCGCGAGGGCGACCGGGTCTCGGTGGTGGTCACCGAACACAGCGTGCTGGTCAGCCAGGACGGCGCCGAGCAACGGCTGGAGAGCGGGCAACGCCTGGCGTTCGGTGCCGACGGTCTGCGACCACCCGAGCCGGCGGATGTCCAGGCCGCCACCGGCTGGCGCCGCGGCCGGTTGGTGTTCGACGGCCAGCCGCTGGGCGAAGTGCTCGACCAGCTCGGTGACTACCAGGACGGCCTGATCCTGATCCGCGACGAGCGCCTGCGAGCGCTACCGGTCACCGGCGTGTTCGCGACCGACGACGTACCCGCGCAACTGGAACTGCTGCAGAAGTCCCTGCCGATCCGCATCCGCCACTGGCCCTGGCTGGCCCTGGTAGACCCCGCCGACGATTGATAGCCCGAGCAAAAAACCGGCTATGCCCCTGTTACGGGTTGGTGGCGCAAGCCCTGTGGGAGCGGACTTGTCCGCGAAGCCTTGCCGTCAGCCCCGTTCGCGGACAATCGGAATGCCGCCCAGCCGCTCCCACAAAAGCAGGCTTGCGCTCACCGACAACCGTTAACGCAGACATAGGAGCCATTTTTGACGTCGCCCTCCGGACGACGGCCCGAAGGGTGGCCACCATGGATGGCGGGCCACAAAAAACTTCCGGCGCGCTGTCAGGTTTTCGCGCGCCGTCGTCTTCCCCCGTTGAGAGCGATTTTCATTGAGCTGATTTCAGCAAAGGGGAGAACCATGCACCGATCATTCGCGCCCACCGCCCTCTGCCTGGCCCTGGCCTCGGCCGGACCGCTGGCCCATGCGCAGCCGCCCGCCCAGGCCGTGGAGGCGAACCAGGCCAGGCACTACGACATTGCGCCCGGGCCACTGGGCCAGGCACTGACCCGCTTCGGCGAGCAGAGCGGCCTGCGCCTGATCGTGCCCAGCGAGCTGCTGCAAGGGCTGAACAGCCCCGGCCTGAAGGGCGAGCACGAACCCGGCGCGGGGCTGGACCGGCTGCTGCAGGGCAGCGGCCTGCGCGCCATCCTGTCCGGCGACAGCGCCGTGATCGAAGCGGTCCCGGCCCAGGCCGGGGTGCTGGAGCTGAGCACCACCTCCATCTCCGGCAAGGCGCCGGGCTCCACCACCGAAGGCACCGGCTCCTACACCACCTGGTCGACCAGCAGCTCGACGCGCCTCAACCTGTCGCCCCAGGACACGCCGCAATCGATTACCGTGCTGACCCGCCAGCGCATGGAGGATCAGAAGCTCGACAACATGATCGATGCGTTGAACGCCACCGCCGGCGTCATCGTGCAGAGCTACAACGTCGGCGCCGACAGCCCCGACTTCATGGCGCGTGGTTCCATAATCAACAATTTCCAGATCGACGGGGTGCCGACCGCCTCCCTGCTGAGCAATGACCTGCACAGCACCGTCATCTATGACCGGGTCGAGGTCGTACGAGGCGCGACCGGCATGATGAGCGGGCTGGGAACGCCTTCGGCGACGGTCAATCTGATTCGCAAACGCCCGACCCACGAGCCGCAGGTCAGCCTTACCGCCGAGGCGGGCAGCTGGGAGCGCTACGGGAGTGGAATGGATGTTTCCGGGTCTCTCAACGAGAGCGGCAACATTCGAGGCCGCCTGGTCGCCGACTACAAGCACCAGCACGCCTGGGTCGATCGTTACGAACAGGATTATTTCGTGCTGTACGGCACCAGCGAATTCGACCTGAGCGACACCACCCTGCTTACCCTGGGCTTCAGCCACCTGACGCGAGACAGCGACTCGCAGTTCAGGGCCACGCCACTGTTCTTCAGTAACGGACAGAAGATCGACTCCAGCGCCAACGACTACAAATGGCCGAAGTGGCTGTACTACGACCAGGAGCTGAACAATGCCTTCGTCTCGCTCGAACAGCAGTTCGACTCGGGATGGAGTGGGAAAGTGGAGCTCAACTACACCCAGAACGAGTACGACGCACTGCTCACCAACATCAGGGGTTCGATAGACCAGGCCACCGGCACCGGTGCAACGCTCTGGCCCGCCCGCTGGCTGAGCAATGCCGAGCAGATCGGCCTGGATGCCTACGCCACGGGCTCGTTCTCTCTCCTCGGACGTGAGCATGAACTGATGACCGGGGCCACCCTGTCCGATCTTTGGGCCAAGGGCCCCAGCATGGGCCTGTCGCCCAGCTACGACAGGAACATTCCCGACTTCCATGACGTTGGCGCCATGCCCGAACCCGACTTCATCGACTACGGGAACAACGTACGAAACGAACACCAGTACAGCGCCTATGTGAGTTCCCGCTTCCAACTGACGGACAGTACCAATCTCCTTCTGGGCAGCCGTGTCATCGACTGGAAGCGGGTCATGGAATACCCGGGGGTCGACGACGTCCGCAGCCGCGAAAGCGGAGTCTTCATTCCCTATGTGGGCATCGTGCAGGCCCTGGATGACACCTGGTCGCTCTACGCCAGCTACACCAAGATCTTCCAGCCGCAGGAGGACTACGTCATCGAATACAACCGCGCACCGCTGGAGCCGGAAGAAGGCATCAGCTACGAAGCCGGGATCAAGGCCAGCCTCAACGATGGGCGCCTGACTTCCAGCCTGTCCGTGTTCAAGAACGAACAGGAAAACCTGGCCGTCTGGAATAGCGACACGTTCATGTACGACATTTCGGATTCCGCCACGACCAAGGGCGTGGAGCTGGAGCTCAACGGAGAGCTGGCCGAAGGTTGGCAGTTCACCAGTGGCTACGCCTACAGCGTCACCACCGACAAGGACGACAATCGCATCCTCTCGCGCCTGCCCCGACATAGCCTGAAGACGTTCACGACCTATCGCCTGCCTGGCGCACTGAGCAGGCTGACCGTCGGCGGCGGGATGAACTGGCAGAGCAGAATCGGCAACCAGGATCAGTACTGGCAAGGCAGCTATGCGCTGGTCAACCTGATGGCTCGCTACGCGATCACCGAAAACCTGTCTGGCTCAGTCAACCTGAACAACCTGTTCGACAAGGAATATTTCACGTCCGTAA
The DNA here is from genome assembly GCF_019655855.1 of Pseudomonas paralcaligenes. Classification (GTDB taxonomy): domain Bacteria; phylum Pseudomonadota; class Gammaproteobacteria; order Pseudomonadales; family Pseudomonadaceae; genus Aquipseudomonas; species Aquipseudomonas paralcaligenes. The sequence goes on from NZ_BPFX01000007.1 coordinate 458,430, forward strand.
GCAGCAACTACGGGCTCCATGGAGCCCCGCGCAACGTCATGTTCTCGATGAAGTACAGCTACTGAGCCACGGGAGAGCAGCCCGCCGGCATCGGCGGGCCTGGACTCAGACCAGCTCGATCCGGTCGTCGTGGATGGCGATCAGCCCCTGCTTGAACAGCCCGCCGATGGCCTTCTTGAAGTTGCCCTTGCTGACGCCGAAGGCCTTGCTGATCACCGCGGGGTCGCTCTTGTCGGACAGCGGCAGGCTGCCACCGGCGTCGCGCAGGGCGGCGAGGATCTGCTCGGACAGCTCGTCGCGGGCCTGCTGGCCGACCGGCTGCAGGCTCAGGCTGATCTTGCCGTCGGCGCGCAGCTCCTTGATGTAGCCCTTCTCCTGGGAGCCGCCACGGAGGAACTTGAAAACCTCGTTCTTGTGGATCAGGCCCCAGTGCAGGCCATTGATGATGGCCTTGAAGCCGAGGTCGGTCTGCTCCACCACCAGCAGGTCCACTTCCTGGCCGACCTGATAGTTCGCCGGGGTCTTGTCCAGGTAGCGGTCCAGCCGCGCGGTAGCGGTGATGCGGCGGGTGCGCGGGTCGAGATAGACGTGCACCACGCAGTAGTCGCCGACCTGCAGCGGGCGCTTCTCCTCGGAGTGCGGCATCAGCAGGTCCTTGGGCAGGCCCCAGTCGAAGAACAGGCCGACCCGGTTGATATCCACCACCTTGAGGCTGGCGAAGCCGCCGACCTGCACCTTGGGCTTCTCGGTGGTGGCGATCAGGCGATCCTCGCTGTCCAGGTAGATGAACACATTGAGCCAGTCGCCGACCTCGCAGGGCTCGCCCTTGGGGATGTAGCGCTTGGGCAGGAGGATCTCGCCATCCGCGCCGCCGTCGAGAAAGAGGCCGAAGTCGGCCAGCTTGGCCACCGGCAGAGAGTTGTAGCGCCCGATCAGAGCCATGGTCGTCACCCGTTCGAAGAGGCCGGCATTCTACCCGTAGAACCCGCTTACAATCTGCCGCACGCCGCTCGGGGGGCGGAAAAAACCGCGCGCGCCGCGCCGCCGCTGCGCTTGCCCACCCCGCCACGGGCCTTCCGGCGCCCGCCATACGCGGCGTCGGACGCATGCGCCACTGGCGTCTAGCACAGGCATGTTTCAGAATCATGGCAAGTCGCAACCACGACCCCTTTCGCCTGTCTGAATTACACGGACTCTCGCTGCCCTATCTCAGGAGCTCCTGTGCGCCTTTCGAGCCGTTGGCTGCCCTTTCCTGCCGCGTCGCTTCTCGCCCTCGGCCTGCTGTTCCTCGTGCTGCCCACCGTCGCCCGCTACTGGCTGGGCTGGTCGAGCTGGCCGGGCCATGTGTCCGACCTCGGCATCGGCAGCCTGCTCCTGCTGCTCTGCTACCGCCGCCCCCTGCTCGCCTTGCCCCTGATCGCCGCCTGGGCGGTGATGCTGCTCGGCAACGCCGAGCTGGTCAACGCCGTGGGCCGCATGCCCGAGCCCAACGACCTCAAGTACCTGAGCGACCCGCAGTTCGTCAGCCAGTCCACCCAGGGCGGCGGCATTCGCTACCCGCTGCTGGCCGGCGCCCTGGCGGTGCTCGCGCTGGCCTGCTTGCTGCTCGGCCGCCGGCGCGGCCCGCGGATTCCCCGCTACGCCTACCTGCTGCCCGTCGTCCTGCTGGCCGGCCACGCCGTCGACCAGTACCTGGAGCCCAGCGAGGACGACCAGTGGCGCCTGTTCAACCTGCCGCACAAGGTCCTGGCCGAAGGCGGCAGCCGCGCGCGGATGGCGGCCGAGGACTGGTACGCCGGCGAGGAATCCGGCCTGCCGCCGGACATCGACGGCCTGAGCCGGCTGGACCTGTCCGGCACGCCGCTGCTGCCCGGCGGCGGCAAGGCACGCAACGTGCTGATCGTCACCCTGGAAGGCATCCCCGGCGCCTATATCGCCCGCAACCGCCAGCTCGTCGGCAGCAGCTACGAAGAAGACCTGATGCCGCGCCTGAGCGCATGGGCCGAGCGCAGCATGACCACGCCGGACTATGTGCTGCACAGCCACCAGACCATCCGCGGCCTGTACGCCATGCTCTGCGGCGACTACAGCAAGCTGGACTCCGGCACGCCCAAGGGCGTCGAGCTGCTCAACAGCCAGACCCGCAACCTCCAGTGCCTGCCGCACCAGCTGCGCGCCATGGGCTTCCGCACCCACTTCCTGCAGGGCGCCGGGCTGCGCTTCATGGCCAAGGACCAGATCATGCCGCACATGGGCTTCCAGAAGACCCACGGCCGCGACTGGTTCAAGAACCGGCCCTACCTGGAATTCCCCTGGGGCATGGACGACAAGGCCTACTTCGAGGGCGCGCTGAAATACGTCGGCCAGCTGCGCGCCAGCGAGCGGCCGTGGATGCTCACCCTGCTCACGGTCGGCACCCACCAGCCCTACTCCGCGCCCCAGGACTACCTGGACCGCTTCCCCACTGCCAAGCAGGCGGCCATCGGCTACCTAGACGACGCGGTGGGCGACTTCCTCGACGGCCTGGAGAAACAGGGCGTGCTCAAGGACACCCTGGTCATCGTCACTTCCGACGAGTCCCACGGCATCGAGAACGTGCGCCTGGCCTCGGCCTGGGGCTTCAACCTGGTCCTGGCGCCGGCCGCGGACAAACTGCCCCGGGTCAAGACCGGCGTGTACGGCCACGTCGACCTGACCGCCTCGGTGCTCGACTACTTCGACCTGCCGGTGCCGGACAACATCGCCGGCCGCTCGCTGTTCCGCGACTACGCCAGCCCGCGCGAGATCGTCTCCTACACCAACGGCCTGCTGCGCCAGCACGACGGCAAGGTGTTCACCGAGTGCAACTTCCAGCAGGTCTGCCGGCGCTATGAGAGCGCGGGCTTCATCGCCGGGCAGCCCAAGTACCTGGGTCGGGTCAGCGGGCGCCAGGCGCGCCTGGTCAGCCAGCGCGCCACCCTGCTCGACCAGTCCATCACCGGCGGGCAGATCGGCCAGCGCTACCAGTTCGCCAACCGCCAGCGCATCGACCTCAAGGTGCAGTCCCGCGACGACTGGGCGGACAACCTGATCGGCGCCCAGTACCTGGAAATGCCCAAGGGCACCCGCACCCGGGTGACGCTGAAGATCGAGGCCGTGCGCCTGGACCGCCAGGGCGCGGCGCTGCGTCTGCTGACCAAGGAATTCGACCGCGACAACAGCCTGGTCATCCCGACCCTGCCGGCGCTCAAGCGTGGCGAGAGCATCGAGCTGAGCTTCGACTTCGACAACCCGGAAACCCGCAAGGCCTTCTCCTTCCACCTGCTCGGCGAAGGTCGCGGCGCCATCCGCATCAGCGACTTCAGCGTGGTCACCGAGCCGCTGCCGCCGGAACTGGTCGCGGCCCAGGCGCCGGAAACGGCGCTGGACGCGGCGGCGCACTGACACCCGTAGGGTGCGCCGCGCACACCACCTGTTCAGGTGGTGCGCACGACCTTGGCGGTTATCGCTCCCGCAGCCCCAGCCTGACCAGCTTGCCGTTCGGCGCGTCGGTCAGCAGGTAGAGGTAGCCATCGGGGCCCTGGCGCACGTCGCGGATGCGCCAGCCCTGGTCCTCCAGCAGCCGTTCCTCCTGCCCCACCTTGTCGCCGTCCAGCGGCAGGCGGATCAGCCCGGGCTGGGCCAGCGCGCCGATGAACAGGTTGTGCTGCCAGGCCGGGAAGCGCTCGGCGGAATAGAAGGCCATGCCGGAGATGCCCGGCGACTTCTCCCACACGTGGTGCGGCGCCTCGGTGCCGGGCACTGTCTTGCCCTCGGCCTCGGGAATCGGCAGGAAGCTGTAGTTGATGCCGTGGGTAGCCTTCGGCCAGCCGTAGTTCAGGCCCTTGCCGGGCAGGTTGATCTCGTCGCCGCCGCGCGGCCCGTGCTCATGCAGCCAGAGCCGGCCGCTCCACGGGTCGAAGGCCAGCCCCTGCGGGTTGCGATGGCCGTAGGACCAGATTTCTGGGCGCGCACCGGCCTGGCCGACAAAGGGATTGTCGTCCGGCACACCGCCGTCCGGCTTCAGCCGCACCAGCTTGCCCTGCAGCTTGTCCAGGTCCTGGGCCGTGGGCCGCTGGTTGTTCTCGCCCAGGGTGACGAACAGCAGGCCGTCGCGGTCGAACGCCAGGCGCGAGCCGAAGTGGACGCCGGTCGACAGCTTGGGCTGCTGGCGGAAGATCACTTGGAAGCCCTCCAGGCCGCTCATGTCGTCCTTGAGCCGCCCGCGCCCGACCGCGGTGCCCGCCTCGTCGCCCTCCGCGTCCGCCTCGGCGTAGCTCAGGTAGACCAGCCGGTCGCTGGCGAACCGCGGCGACAGCGCCACGTCCAGCAGGCCACCCTGGCCCTTGGCGTAGACCTGCGGCACGCCGCCCAGGGGCGCGCTCAGCCGGCCCTGGGCGTCCAGCCAGCGCAGCCGGCCCGGCCGCTCGGTGATCAGGCTGCCCTTGCCGTCCGGCAGGAACGCCAGGGCCCAGGGATGCTCCAGGCCACCCACCACTTCCTTCAGTTCCAGTTCGCCCAGCTCACTGCGCTCCGCCAGCAGCGGCGCGGAGAGGGCCAGCAGCGCGCTGGCGGTCATACCCAGGATTGTCCGTCTCATGTCATGGCTCCTCTGCGAATCGATACCTTGTATCCCAATCACGGCTGACACCCCAGGCCGGGTACAATGCCTTTCATTTCCCGATGTGACACTCGCCACCATGAACGAAGCCGAACGCCTGTCCAAACGTCTGATCCAGCAGACCTCCTGCTCGCGGCGCGAGGCCGAGCTGTACATCGAGGGAGGCTGGGTCACGGTGGACGGCCAGGTGGTCGAGGAACCGCAGCACCCGGTGCGCGACGAGCGCATCGAGCTGCTGCCCGGCGCCAGGGCCGAGACCCAGCCACCGGTCACCCTGCTGCTGCACAAGCCGGTCGGCGTCGGCTGCGGCCTGGGCGCCAATTCCGCCCAGCAGCTGCTGAACCACGCCCACCGCTGGGCCGAGGACGCCAGCGGCATCCGCCCGCTGAACCGCCACCTGCGCCGCCTGGAACTGCTCACCCCGCTGGAGACCGACGCCAGCGGCCTGCTGGTGTTCAGTCAGAGCCACGCGGTAGTGCGCCTGTTCAAGGAAAAGGGCGCGACGCTGGAGCAGGAATACCTGGTCGAGGTCACCGGCACCCTGGACGAGAAGGGCCTCAAGCGCCTGGCCTTCGGCCTCAGCTACAAGGGCGTGACGCTGCCGCCATGCAAGGTCAGCTGGCAGAGCGAGACGCGCCTGCGCTTCGCCATCAAGGCGGTGCAACCGGGCCAGCTGCGCGCCATGTGCGAGAGCGTCGGCCTGCAGGTGCTGGGCATCCGTCGCCTGCGCTTCGGCCGCACCGGGCTGGCCAAGCTGCCGGCCGGGCAGTGGCGCTATCTTGGCCCGAACGAGAAATTCTGAGTCCCCTCAGACCACCTCGCCCCTCTCCTGCCGACGTGGCCAGACCAGGCTGAACTGGGCGCCGCCCAGGCTGGTGCTGCGCCCCACATGAGCGCGCCCGGCGTGCCAGTAGATGATCCTGCGCACGATGGACAGGCCCAGGCCATGCCCTCCGGAGGCGCGGGTGCGGCTGTCGTCCAGGCGCAGGAAGGGGGTGAAGATGTGCTCCCAGGCCTCCTCGGGCACGCCGGGGCCGTCGTCCTCCACATCCACCCGACAGCGCTCCAGGTCGATGCTGTAGCTCAGGCGCACCCGCGACTCGGCGTGGCGCATGGCGTTGCTCACCAGGTTCTGCAGGGCGCGATGCAGGTAGCGCGGCTCGGCCTCGACCAGGGCGCCACTCTCCGGCGAGTCGCGGCAGCGACCACGATCGACGCGGATATTGGCGCGCAGCGGCGCCAGCTCGCCGATCACCTGGTCGAGCAGCTCGCCCAGGTCCACGGTCTGGTAGTTCAGCTCCGGCGAGCCCTGCTCCAGGCGGGCGTAGACCAGCATCTCGTCGACCAGCTTGTCCAGCTCCTGGATGTCGCCGTCCATGCCTTCCATGTACTTGCGCCGCGCCTCGTCGCTGTCGGCGTCGCCGATCATCTCCAGGCCGAAGCGCAGGCGCGCCACCGGCGTGCGCAGCTCGTGGGACACGGCGCGGACCATCTCGCGCTGCACGCTGAGCAGGCGCTGCAACTGCGCCGCCATGGCGTTGAAGGTCGAGGCCAGGCGGCCCACCGAGTCGGCGCCCTGGGTCGGCGCGCGGGCGTCCAGGCGGCCGCTGGCCAGGTGCGCGGCGGCGTTCTCCAGCGCCTGCAGGCGGCGCTCCAGGCGGCGCACCAGCAGATAGAGGATGAACCCGGTGAGGGTCAGGCCGAGCGCGCCGATCAGCACCAGCAGCTCGGTGGGATAGGGATTCATCTGGTAGATCGGGCCGACCTCCAGCACCCAGGGTGTGCCGACCATGCCGGCGATCACCCGGATCGAGTCGCCGCCCTTGCCCAGCGCCAGCACCGTGTCGCCCTCGTCCACCCGGCGCTGCTGGTCCTCGTCCAGGTCGACCTTCTCCAGGGTCGCCAGGCGCAGGTCGAAGCCGAACTGCTTTTCTTCCTTCAATGCCGCCAGGCGCCTGGGCTGCTCGACGATGGGCGAGCGCACCAGCTCGTCCATCAGCAGGTAGACGGTGGCGCGGGCCAGCTGCTCGCTGATCTGTTCCACCTCGGTGCTCAGCACCAGCCGCTCCTCGGCGCTGACCAGCGCGTAAACCCGCGCCGCGTGCGGGCCGGTCTGCTCGACCAGCACCTGGCCGCGCAGCAGGCGGCCACGGGCGCGGCCGTCCAGCGGCTCGGCGGAGAGGTCCTGCAGCTCCAGGGACACGCCGATCAGGCGGCTCCAGGTGGCCAGGGCGCGGCGCCGATCCAGCTCCGCCATCGGCGCCAGGTTGTCCGCCATCAGGCGGAAGGTGCCGCGCGCCAGCTGCTCGCGGTACTGGTCGCTGCGCACCTCGTTGGTCAGCTGCAGGGCGCCCACGCCGAGCAGCGCCACCAGCACCAGGGACGCGATGATGCCGCCGTAGATGCGCAGGAAGATGGTGTTCATTGCAGCGCGGCGGCGGCCTCGGCGACGAACAGATAACCCTTGCTGCGCACCGTCTTGATCAGGCGCGGGTGCATCGGGTCGTCGCCGATCTTCGGGCGGATGCGCGAGATGCGCACGTCGATGGAGCGGTCCTGGCCGTCGTACTCGATGCCGCGCAGGGCGGTGAAGATTTCCTCGCGGGAGAGAATGCGCCCGGCGTTGGCCACCAGCAGCCAGAGCAGGTCGAACTCGGCGCTGGTCAGCTCGATGCCCTCGCCGCGCAGCCAGGCCTCGCGCATCGCGCTGTCGATCACCAGCGGGCCGAACTCCAGGCGCCGCAGGCTCTCCGCCGCCGGTGCCTCGGTCACGCCCTCGCTACGCCGCAGCAGGGCGCGGATGCGCGCCAGCAGCACGCGCGGGCGCACCGGCTTGCACACGTAGTCGTCGGCGCCCATCTCCAGGCCGAGCACCTCGTCCATGTCGTCGGTGCGCGCGGTGAGCATCAGGATCGGGCCGGCGAACTGGCCGCGCACCTTGCGGCAGATGGACAGACCATCCTCGCCCGGCAACATCAGGTCGAGCACCACCAGGTCCGGCTGCTCCTTGAGGATGCGCGCGGCGGCGCGGGCGCCGTCGGACTCGATCGCCACCCGCAGGCCGTTGCCCTGCAGGTACTCCTGGGTCAGCTCCGCCAACCGCTGGTCGTCCTCGACGATGAGGATCTGCCAGGCCTCTTGCTCCACGACTTCTCTCCAGCGGGCACCATGAAAGTGGCGGCATTGTAGCAACCGGAACCGGTTAGCACAGCGTATGCCAGAAACACTAGATGTTGTGTTAGGGTGCCCGACGATCCAAGCCACGTCACAGCCTGAAAAAACCATCCCGAGGGACGACGAACGGCAAGAGCCAGTGTTCTCGCGGCCTACCGCGCGTCGGCCCGAAACGACCCACAATTCACCCACAAGTTATCCACAGAAACGCCGCCCGCCCTTCCCTTGCAAAGCCCCCCATAGCGCATTATCTTGTATCCCCATCGCGCCTCACCCCAACATATAGTGGGTCACCCGAGGCCAGGGACACTAAGAAGAAAGAATGCAGAGGGGCCCGATCCACGCGCTGCCGTTAGCATTTCCACTCAGCGCCAACGCCGCGGCTGAGCACGGCACGGACCGCGCAGCACATCCCCCTGCATTCACCGAACGACCGCGAAGTCGCGCAACGTCGATCACTACAGATTGTGGTCACGCCAGCGGCTTCACCCAGGTCGGCAGCCAGGACGGCGGCGCGTCATCCTGCACTGCCCATGTTTCTCGATGTCTGGCCGGAATGCCGGACGTCGCGACGTTTTCAATGGAATGAACACAAGACACCCCCGGTGTCCAAACCAATTAGAAGCGGAGAACCTCATGCACACCGACACAACTCGCGAGAACCCGCAGGCCGTGGCGCCGCAGGCAGCCGAATCCAGTCAGGATCTGGCCGCCACCGCCCCGGGCCAGCTGCGCGTGATCAAGCGCAACGGTACCGTCGTGCCCTACACCGACGACAAGATCACCGTGGCCATCACCAAGGCGTTCCTCGCAGTTGAAGGCGGCAACGCCGCCGCCTCGTCGCGCATCCATGAGACCGTGGCGCGCCTGACCGAGCAGGTCACCGCCACCTTCAAGCGCCGCATGCCGTCCGGCGGCACCATCCACATCGAGGAAATCCAGGACCAGGTCGAACTGGCCCTGATGCGCGCCGGCGAGCAGAAGGTCGCCCGCGACTACGTGATCTACCGCGAGGCCCAGGCCGCCAAGCGCAAGGCCGGCTCCGCCGAAGTCGCCCAGCCGCACCCGAGCATCCGCGTCACCAAGGCCGACGGCAGCGTGCAGCCGCTGGACATGGGCCGCCTGCAGACCATCATCCGCGAGGCCTGCGAAGGCCTGGCCGAAGTCGACGGTTCGCTGATCGAAGCCGAGACCCTGAAGAACCTGTACGACGGCGTGGCCGAGAAGGACGTCAACACCGCCCTGGTGATGACCGCCCGCACCCTGGTCGAGCGCGAGCCGAACTACTCCTACGTCACCGCCCGCCTGCTGATGGACAACATCCGCGCCGAAGGCCTGGGCTTCCTCGGCATCGCCAGCAGCGCCACCCACCACGAGATGGCCGAGCTGTACGCCAAGGCCCTGCCGGCGTACGTGGAAAAAGGCTCCGAGTTCGAGCTGATCGATGCCAAGCTGAAAACCTACGACCTGGAGAAACTGGGCCGCGCCATCGATCACGAGCGCGACCAGCAGTTCACCTACCTGGGCCTGCAGACCCTGTACGACCGCTACTTCATCCACAAGGACGGCGTGCGCTTCGAACTGCCGCAGATCTTCTTCATGCGCGTGGCCATGGGCCTGGCCATCGAGGAGCCGCAGAAGGAAGAGCGCGCCATCGAGTTCTACAACCTGATCTCCAGCTTCGACTACATGGCGTCGACCCCGACCCTGTTCAACGCCGGCACCCTGCGCCCGCAGCTGTCCTCGTGCTACCTGACCACCGTGCCGGACGACCTGTCGGGCATCTACCAGGCCATCCACGACAACGCCATGCTGAGCAAATTCGCCGGCGGCCTGGGCAACGACTGGACCCCGGTGCGCGCGCTGGGCTCCTACATCAAGGGCACCAACGGCAAGAGCCAGGGCGTGGTTCCGTTCCTGAAAGTGGTCAACGACACCGCCGTGGCCGTGAACCAGGGTGGCAAGCGCAAGGGCGCCGTGTGCGCCTACCTGGAGACCTGGCACCTGGACATCGAGGAATTCCTCGAACTGCGCAAGAACACCGGTGACGACCGTCGCCGCACCCACGACATGAACACCGCGAACTGGATTCCGGACCTGTTCATGAAGCGCGTGTTCGACGACGGCCAGTGGACCCTGTTCTCCCCGTCCGAGGTGCCGGACCTGCACGACCTCACCGGCAAGGCCTTCGAGGAGCGCTACGAGTACTACGAGGCCCTGACCGGCTACGGCAAGATCAAGGTGTTCAAGACCATCGCCGCCAAGGACCTGTGGCGCAAGATGCTGTCCATGCTGTTCGAGACCGGCCACCCGTGGCTGACCTTCAAGGACCCGTGCAACCTGCGCAGCCCGCAGCAGCACGTGGGCGTGGTGCACAGCTCGAACCTGTGCACCGAGATCACCCTGAACACCAACAAGGACGAGATCGCGGTCTGCAACCTGGGCTCGATCAACCTGGTCAACCACATCGTCGACGGCAAGCTCGACGTCGAGAAGCTCGGCCGCACCGTGAAGACCGCCGTGCGCATGCTCGATAACGTCATCGACATCAACTACTACTCGGTGCCGCAGGCGCGCAACTCCAACCTCAAGCACCGTCCGGTCGGCCTCGGCCTGATGGGCTTCCAGGACGCCCTGTACCTGCAGCACATCGCCTACGGCTCGGACGCGGCCATCGAGTTCGCCGACAAGTCCATGGAAGCGATCAGCTACTACGCCATCCAGGCCTCCTGCGACCTGGCCGAAGAACGCGGCAGCTACTCCACCTTCGAAGGCTCGCTGTGGTCCAAGGGCATCCTGCCGCTGGACTCCCAGCAGATCCTGATCGAGGCCCGCGGCCAGAAGTACATCGACGTCGACCTGTCCGAGTCGCTGGACTGGGCGCCGGTGCGCGAGCGCGTCAAGAAAGGCATCCGCAACTCCAACATCATGGCCATCGCGCCGACCGCGACCATCTCCAACATCATCGGCGTGTCGCAGTCGATCGAGCCGACCTACCAGAACCTGTACGTGAAATCGAACCTCTCCGGTGAATTCACCGTGATCAACCCCTACCTGGTGCGCGACCTGAAGAACCGCGGCCTGTGGGACCCGGTCATGGTCAACGACCTGAAGTACTACGACGGCTCCGTGCAGCAGATCGAGCGCATCCCGCAGGACCTCAAGGACCTGTACGCCACCGCGTTCGAAGTGGAAACCAAGTGGATCGTCGACGCCGCCAGCCGCCGCCAGAAGTGGATCGACCAGGCCCAGTCGCTGAACCTGTACATCGCCGGCGCCAGCGGCAAGAAGCTGGACGTGACCTACCGCATGGCCTGGTTCCGTGGCCTGAAGACCACCTACTACCTCCGCGCCCTGGCCGCCACCAGCACCGAGAAATCCACCATCAACACCGGCAAGCTGAACGCCGTGTCCAGCGGTGCGATCGACGAGGGCAACTTCGCCGCGTCGGCCGGTCCGGCGCCAGTGCCCAAAGCCTGTGCCATCGACCAGCCCGACTGCGAAGCTTGTCAGTAAGGGAAATCGCGCGAATCTGAGCGGCGTGCGCGTTGTTGCCGCGCCGGCCGGCCCCGGTCACGTACTTCAGTACGCTCCCGGAGCCAACCGACACGGCGCCTAGCGCCCACTCGCCCAGCTTCGCGCTTGCAGGGAACGCAAAATAAAAAGCCCGAGCACAGCTGTAACTGTACCCGGGCTTGAATCTCCCACGAGCAAGAGTGTCGCTCAAAGGGAGGCTGGATCCTTTCAGACCCAAATGCGGGCGCATGATCGCCATCTGAATGGACCAGTGTCAAGTGACACTCATCCATTAGGAGTATTAGCCATGGCTAAGAAATCCGATACCTACGAAGTGGGCCGTGATGCCGGCAACGGGCGTTTCACTACGCCTGAAAAAGCCAGGCAAAACCCGAAAACCCACGTGGTAGAGAAAGTCAAAAAGTCCAAGTAATTGGACAGGCTGGGGGGAAACCCCCAGCTTTTTACTATTAACTAATTACTTGAGGAAATGGCATGCTGAGCTGGGACGAATTCGATAAGGAAGACACCCAATCCATCGCTGCAAATCCAGCGGCAGCAAATAGCTCGGTGAGCAATATGAGTCTGGACAAGCTCGACAACGAAGCCGCCGGCTCCGTCGAAGAAGCCCGCGCCGTATCGGCCGACGACTCCGACGCCGTCGCCCGCGCCAAGAAGGCCCTCGACGACCTGGACATCCAGGAAGGCCTGGACGACCTGGAAGGCTCCGCCGCCCGCGTTCACGTCGGCGACAAGCAGATGATCAACGCCCGCGCCGACCTCAACCAGCTCGTACCCTTCAAGTACGACTGGGCCTGGCAGAAGTATCTGGATGGCTGCGCCAACCACTGGATGCCGCAGGAAGTGAACATGAACGCCGACATCGCTCTGTGGAAGAGCAAGGACGGCCTCAGCGAAGACGAGCGCCGCATCGTCAAGCGCAACCTCGGCTTCTTCTCTACCGCCGACAGCCTGGTCGCCAACAACCTGGTGCTGGCCGTGTACCGCCTGATCACCAACCCCGAGTGCCGCCAGTACATCCTGCGCCAGGCCTTCGAGGAAGCGATTCACACCCACGCCTACCAGTACTGCATCGAATCGCTGGGCATGGACGAAGGCGAGATCTTCAACATGTACCACGAGATCCCAAGCGTGGCGAAGAAGGCCTCCTGGGGCCTGAAGTACACCCGCTCGATCTCCGACCCCGAGTTCAAGACCGGCACCCCGGAGACCGACCGCCAGTTCCTGCGCAACCTGATCGCCTACTACTGCGTGCTGGAAGGCATCTTCTTCTACTGCGGTTTCACCCAGATCCTCTCCATGGGCCGCCGCAACAAGATGACCGGCACCGCCGAGCAGTTCCAGTACATCCTGCGCGACGAATCCATGCACCTGAACTTCGGCATCGACGTGATCAACCAGATCAAGATCGAGAACCCGCACCTGTGGGATGCCCAGATGAAGGACGAAGCGACCCAGATGATCCTGCAGGGCACCCAACTGGAGATCGAATACGCGCGTGACACCATGCCGCGCGGCGTACTGGGCATGAACGCAGCGATGATGGAGGACTACCTCAAATTCATCGCCAACCGCCGCCTGACCCAGATCGGCCTGAAGGAAGAGTACCCGGGCACCACCAACCCCTTCCCGTGGATGAGCGAGATCATGGACCTGAAGAAGGAGAAGAACTTCTTCGAGACGCGTGTGATTGAGTATCAGACGGGTGGGGCGTTGAGCTGGGATTGATTCCTGGGTCTAGATCGTTAGGAAAAATTAAAAGCGCTTTACCTGATTACGGATGTTCGGGGCAGCGAGATAATTAAGAGCCCCGCCTAGTGCGGGGCTTTTTTATTTTACGAGAAATCCACCAGTGAATCTCTTAGAAACAATAACAAGCAACAAAGCAATACAAGCCATATCCCTAATCGCAGGACTACTGGCAGCCGGACTAGCCTTTAAAGAGTACCTATACTCAAACCCAGAACTACGAGCAACAGTAAACTCTGAAACCAGTCTAATCCAAGAAAGCAGCAAAATTGAAGAAATTAAAATCTCAGTAAAAGACAACCAAGTAAACCCCGAAAGCGAAGAGATCGTACTAAGAACAATAACAATAGAAAACTCTGGAAACGACTCGATTCTAGAAAACTATTACGACTCCACCTCTCCTTGGGGCATAGAGATAAAAAACAGCAAAATAATAAAAGTAGCGCAAAGCGACACTAATAAAGATTATTTCAAAAATAAAAAATCAAGAATACAAGCAGATAAAATTGAGCTACCACGATACATAATAGAGCCCGGCGAACTTATAACCCTCTCAATAATCTCAATAGAGCAGCGCACCCAACGGCCGGAAATAAAGATATTTGGAAAAATAGCAAAAACAAAAATATTCGACACGGCAAGCCAAGGCAAGGAAATCAGCAGCATAGCTATAGCCTTCCAAGGTGGACCAAGCATACAAATCATACGAACAACTGCATATTTCTTCATATTCATAGCAGCTGTATTAATACCTATAACCGCAATATCAATGCTCAAGGAATCAATGATAAAACGAAAAAATAAATCCCTAAGCACTTTTCTTGCGGACACTTACAAAGACAAGAACGCCCCAAGAATAATTGCATCACTAAAAGAAGGAAAAATCAGAAAAATAGCCAGACTCAAAGAAAACATCCACCTTATTTCAAGCGAAAACATCCCACTCACCACTAGTATACTGAAACACATAAAGCTCAACAAACCGTTACCGCCCGCACTCAAAAGAACAACAACAGAGGTATCTGAGCTAGTTGAGCACGATGTCATCCATCTAGAAAATGACAAGCTAACTATCAATAGTGATGCATTAGAAATAATCACTGAGACATACGACTCGGTGAAGGATCAAATAGATTAACTCTAAAATTACCGTTTTACCTTCTTAGCTATACAGCTGAACAAGAGTTCCTTTTCGCCCTTACGGCGAGTCACTTTCTCTTGTCTGGCCAAGAGGAAGTAACCAAAGAGAAGGCCACCCCGGCATCCGGGTCCGGGTCCGGGCTACGCCCGGACTTCCCTCCTTCCGGTGCCGCTCCGGGGGGCCGGCGTACAGCCCCTTTACGCCTCTCGCCGCATCCATGCGGCTCGTCCCCCTACGCGACACCTCCACTCGGCCTCCTGACGGGGACTCGGGCTCCGAGTTGCCTGAAAGTTTTGGCGGAATCTAATGAAAGCAACGCTTTCATTCGGGATCGGGTCCACACCTTTTCCCGGATTGCATCCGGGCTACCAGTAGGAGCGAGCTTGCTCGCGAAGCTCTTTGCGGGCTTGGTTCGCGAGCAAGCTCGCTCCTGCAAAACCAAGCAGATTGATGGTTACGCGTAGGGTGCGCTGTGCGCACCGATGGCTCGGAGGATGGTGCGCACGGCGCACCCTACCTTGCCCCCGAAGCCATCCCAGTCAAATGCTTTACCCGGACTGTCAGGCAGCGCCAAATACCCCCTTCAGGTGGGTGAGCGGAATCGTTGCGGAAGGGGCCGGCCGGGGAGGTTTGAGCGGCATGGATGCCACGAGAGGCACGATGGCCGGGACCGCCTAGGTGGGGCCGCCTAGGTAGGGATGGCCCTTGTACGCCGAACCTCGGAGCGGCGATGGAGCGAACGAAACGTAGCGCAGCGAAGTAACAGCCGCAGGCTGGCCCGAAGGGCGAGCGCAGCGAGTTACCCGGAGCGAAGCGTAGGGGCCGGATGGCGGGGCAAGCGTTTTGGGTTACTTTTTTCCCGGCCGGGTAGGCGCGACTGGAAAAAGTGACCCGCCCAGCAGGGCGGAACCACTGCATCACCCGACAAGAAAACAAGCAGCCGCACGAAAACAGAATCGGCCCCGGATGCACCGCCAGCTAGCCTGACCAGCCCCATCCGGGACACAACGGCTGTTCTGCATCGAACAAGCCCACAAACGCCTGATCGTTCACATGCTTGCGTGGCAATAGAACGCTCCAGCGCCCGCCTGCCAGCAACTTGCTACCAGGCCTTATCGACGCCTTTCTTGATCGCGTCCTTCACGTCGCCCTTGAGCTGCTGGGCTTTGCCCTTCACCTGCTGAGCATCCCCCTCGCCCTCGAGACGAGGATTATCGGTAGCCTTGCCGACACCCTCTTTGACTTTACCGATGGCTTCGTTGACGTTGCCTTTGATCTTGTCTGTCGTGCTGCTCATGTGACACCTCATTTCCGATGGGTTACGGAGAATGGAGCCCGTTTGGCCTTAATCGTTTCGTATTTCTTTTGCTCGCCCTCCCGCTTCGCGGGGCGATTGGAGGGGACGGCAAGGAAGAGCAGCCGTCCGGCGCGGCCAGCCTGGCCTACAGCGTGCAAAGCCCACCCGGCACCGCCATCACCCAATCCCTCACCGCCTGAATGGTCGGATCACCCCTCCGGCTCTCCGGATACACCAGAAAGAACGGCTTGCCCTCCACTTCCGGCCCGAACGGCTGCACCAGCCGCCCTTCCCTCAGTTCATCCTCGATCAGTTGCCGGCTCATCAGCGCCACGCCCTGTGCGCCGATGGCCGCCGAGACGGCGTGGGTCTCGTCGGAGAACACCAGCCCGGCGCTGACGTCCAGCCCCGGCACCCGGGCCTGCTTCTGCCACAGCGCCCAGTCCAGGGGCGAGGAAATGGCGGCCTGGTTGCGGAAGTGGATCAGCGGGTGGTTGGGCAGCTCGGCCGCGTCGTGCAGGCCGAGCAGCGGGCTGCAGGCCGGGATGAAGGTGTTGTCGAACAGCTTCTCCGCCACCAGCCCCGGCCAGCGGCCGTCGCCGTAGCGGATGGCGATGTCCGCGGTGACGCCATCGAGCGCGACCGGCTCGTGCGAGGCGTGGATACGCAGGTCGATCTGCGGGTGCGAGTCGCGCAGCAGGCACACCCAGGACAGCAGCCAGCGCACCGCCACGGCGGGTGTGGTGCTGAGGGTGATGGCCTGGCGGCAGGGCACCGCGCTGAGCCGCTCGACCGTCGCGCCGATGCTGTCGAACGCGCTCTCCAGCACCTGCTGCAGCTCGCGGCCCTGGGCGGTCAGTTCGAGCTGGCGCGGCTTGCGCAGGAACAGCGCGACGCCGAGGGATTCCTCCAGCGCACGAATCTGGTGGCTGACCGCCGTGGCGGTCACCGAGAGTTCTTCCGCAGCCCGCTTGGCGCTCTCGTGGCGAGCGGCCGCCTCGAAGGCCCGCAGGGCCGAGAGCGAAGGTAACCAGCGTCGCGTCATGGCTGAATTTTCCTCAGTCGTACCCGAAAATAATGATCGTTTGTCGCCCAACAGGACTGGACCTAGCCTGAGTCTGCTGCGATTCACAGATGAGTTCAACTTCAAGCAGGAGACTTCCCCATGACGCACATTCTGCACCTCGACGCCAGCGCCCGCCCCGGCCTTGCCGGCAAGGACCTGCACGGCTCGCACAGCCGCAACCTCAGCCAGCGCTTCGTCGGCCAGTGGCTGGCCCGCCGCGCGCAGGACACCGTCACCTACCGCGACATCGGCCAGAACCCGCCGTCGATCATCGACCATGACTGGATCGCCTCGTCCTTCACGCCGGAACCGCAGCGCGAGCCGTGGATGCGGCAGACCCTGGCGGAGAGCGACCGACTGGTCGACGAGCTGATCGCGGCGGACGTGCTGGTGATCGGCACGCCGCTGTACAACTTCGGCATGCCGGCCGCGCTCAAGGCCTGGGTCGACCAGGTGGTGCGCCCCGGCAGGACGGTGGATGTGGACGAGAGCAACCGGCTCGACCCTTACGTGCCGAAGCTGGCCGACCGGCCGCGGCATGCGGTGATCCTCACCGCCCGGGGCGGCATCGGCTTCGACGCCGGTGGCGAGATGGCCCACATGAACCACTTGGAGCCGAACCTGATCACCGCCCTCGGCTTCATCGGCATTACTCGGGTGCATCAGGTCGCCATCGAGGGCCAGGAGGTGGGCGGCGAGCTGCTGGCCGCGTCGGTGGCGCGGGGCCTGGACAGGGTCGATGCGCTGGTCGCGGAGCTGCAGCGGGCGCGGCAGGCGGAGCGCCTTCCCGAACCCGCCTGAATGGCCGGCAACCCGCCCCGCCCGGTCCATCGCCAGCCAGCAGCCTTATCGGCTGCTCCGACATGAAGCACGGCAGCGGGACCAAGCCATCGTTTTGGCTATGTCCCCATGGTTGCACACCTTGTGGGAGCGGATTTATCCGCGAACTTCGCGGCCAATCGGAATGCCGCCCAGCCGCTCCCACAAGAGCAGGATTGCGCCACCAACACGTAAGGGGGACATAGCCATCGTTTTGCGCGACAAGTCACCCTGCCTGACAAGCGCATGCCCTACCCTGGCCCCAAACCACTTCGAAGCAGCCGCCCACGATGAGCGACAGCAGCCACCTGATCCTCTTCCTCGCCACCCAGTTCCTGCTGCCATTCGGCCTGGGCCACCTGTATTGCAGGAGCCAGGGAATACCCAGCAACTCCTGGCAGGCCGGGGGTATCCACCTCGTCGCCCTGTCAGTCGCGATGCTGTTGTTCAGCGGCCTGTTCGGCCTGCCGGCCCCCGTGAAGAACGTCGGCTTCGTAAGCGACCGCTCCATGGGCCTGACCTGTGGCGCCATCGGTATCGCCGGAGGCATGCTGATGGGCTTTCTCGCCCGACGTTTCGAGAGCCGCAGCTGACGGCGCCCCGCACTCACCCATCCCGAAGGAAGCGCACCCCACATGGAAGCTCGCCTACTGCCCCTGCCGGAGTTCGGCAACGTCCACTTCTACCGGGTCATCACCCTGCTCTTTCTGTTGCTCATCGCCGGCATGACGCTGGCGGGCATGGCCAGGGGCGAAGTCGCGCCACTCTCTCCCCTCCCGCTTGTCGTGCTGGCCATGATCGGCCGCTTCAGCGTGGAGTGGCTCAGGGTCGCCAGGAGCCAGCCGGCGTTCATCCATGGCGACGAACTGGTGCTGTGCGGCGCGGATGGCGACCGCCGGGTGGCGCTGTCGACGATCAGCTCGACCAGGTCCAGGTACAGCCTCTTCATGGTGCGGCGCTACCGCTCCTGGTCGGAGCATCTAGCCTTCGTGCAGCTCACCCTGAACAGCGGCGAGCGCCTCCACACGCTCGCCGAGAGCGCCTTCTTCGAATGTCCACCCGCCAAGAGCACCGTACAGGCCGTAGAGGCAGAGGTTCTCTCGGCCAAGATGAGGGACATCGCCAAGCGACAGGTCGGTGGCGGCAGCCATTAGCAGCGACTGCGTGATGAAAACGCCTCGGCGCCTGAGCGATACAATGCCGCTCATTTCGACGCCCAGCTGGCCTGCCCCGGAGCCATCCCCCCGATGTTCACCCTCACCCACCTGACCACCCCGCCGCCCGAGGCCCTGAACAGCCAGGTGCTGCAGATGGTGGTCGACTACTTCAGCGACCTCAGCCCCGCGCCGCTGACGCCCAGCAACCCGCTCTATCCGCTGTACCAGTACGTCATCGGCTTCGAG
The DNA here is from genome assembly GCF_019655855.1 of Pseudomonas paralcaligenes. Classification (GTDB taxonomy): domain Bacteria; phylum Pseudomonadota; class Gammaproteobacteria; order Pseudomonadales; family Pseudomonadaceae; genus Aquipseudomonas; species Aquipseudomonas paralcaligenes. The sequence continues at coordinate 477,255 of NZ_BPFX01000007.1, forward strand.
GTGCACCTGTACCTGCAGGCCATGGGCGACGAGGAAGGCAGCGGCGCCCGGCTGATCCTCGCCCTCGACGACGAGGACCCGTCCCGGGTGCTCGGCTTCGCCCTCTATCTGCCCAGCGCGGACGACCCGGACGCCTGCACCCTAACCTACCTGGCCGTGCTCGCCAGCCACCGCCGCCGCGGCATCGCCCGCGCCCTGCTGCAGCGGATGCTGCTGCTCCACCCGCATGCCGCGCTGGCCTGCGTGGCGGGCCGGGTGCCGACCTTCGAGGCCCTGGGCTTCCGGGTGCTGGCCGCGCGCGGGTCGCAGGTGCTGATGAACACCCGCGACCACGCCTCGGACGGCTGGGTGGCGGTGCAGAACCTGGCGCCGGTCTTCCAGTCCAAGGAGGTCCGGCAGATCCACACCTACCTGCTCAAGCAGCACGGCCAGCGGGCCATGAGCGATGCGGAAAAGCAGCGCGACCGCCTGCTCGACCAGCTCGCCCGGCAGGCCGAGGCGCTGGTCGGCGAACGCCTCGCCGCGCGGCGCCTGCACTAGCGTTCCGACCACAACAACACGCGGCCATCCACTAGACTTCCAGCGCGCCTGCGGCGTTTCGCCACCCCGGCCCGGGGAACTCGCCTGCCCTCCGCGGGTCTGTGCTAGCCCGCCGATCCGGCGCCCATCCCCAACGGACGGCCCACAAGGCCCACTCAGCAAGGATTCTTCATGACCTCTCGCACGCTCCCCCTCGTCACCCTCGCCTGCGCCCTGCCCCTGGCCGCCTGCGCCGCCACGCCCGAGGCGCTCAAGCCCTACCCGGTCGCGCCCGAGGGCCTGACCCGCCACGTGATCGACCTGCCGGCCCAGGCCGACGAAGCCGACCGCCGGGTGGAACTGATCGCCGGCAAGACCCTTGAAGTGGACTGCAACCACCACAGCCTGGGCGGCCAGTGGCAGGAGAAGACCGTCGAAGGCTGGGGCTACAACTATTACGAGCTGGGCCAGGTCGGCCCGGCCCGCAGCACCCTGATGGCCTGCCCGGACAACAGCCGCCGGCAGGCCTTCGTCCCGGTCGGCGGCGAGCCCCTGCTGGTGCGCTACAACAGCAAGCTGCCGCTGGTGATCTACGCCCCCGCCGACGTGGAAGTGCGCTACCGCATCTGGTCCGCCGCGGAGCACAGCAGCGCCGCGCCGAAGCAGTAAACGGCCGGCGCAGGCACCCTGCGGTTGCCTGGAGCTTCGGACTTCGCCGAAACTCCAGGCCTGCCCCACCGACAAGGAAGCCCCATGCGCCTGATCGCCCGCCACACCAAGCTCATCATGCTCGTCACCGGCGCCCTCACCTGCACCATGTTCTACAACGTGGTCGCCCCGCAGGCGGCGCTGCAGTCGATGTTCGGCGCCACCCTGGCCGACGGCGCGCTGGGCGAGATCATCACCCGCAGCTGGGGCGCGCTGATCACCCTGGTGGGCGCCATGCTGATCTACGGCGCCTTCAATACCGCGGTGCGGCCACTGGTACTGGTGGTCGCCGGCGTGAGCAAGCTGCTGTTCGTCGCCCTGCTGGTGCTGCTCGGTGGCGAATTCCTGCCCAAGACCCTCACGCCGATCATCATCGACAGCCTCGCCGTGCTGCTCTACATCCTCTGCCTGCCCCAGGCACGGCGCGAAGCGACGGCCCGCTGAGCCCGGCGTGGCAGCCACCGCCCGCCACCCACGCCGCGTCACCGCCGACCGCTAGGCACCTCGGGGTGCCACCCTCCCCCTCGCCCGCTACAATGCGCGCCTTGCCGTGCCACGCCTATAAAGAAGAAACACCATGTCCCTGCCCAAGAACCATCTGGAACTGCTCAGCCCTGCCCGCGACGTGGGCATCGCCCGCGAGGCCATCCTGCATGGGGCCGACGCCGTGTACATCGGCGGGCCGAGCTTCGGCGCGCGGCACAACGCCTGCAACGAGGTGAGCGATATCGCCGAGCTGGTGACGTTCGCCCGCCGCTACCACGCGCGGGTGTTCACCACCCTCAACACCATCTTCCACGACGACGAGCTGGAGCAGGTGCGCACGCTGATCCACCAGCTCTACGACGCCGGCGTCGACGCGCTGATCGTGCAGGACATGGGCGTGATGGAGCTGGACATCCCGCCGATCGAGCTGCACGCCAGCACCCAGACCGACATCCGCACCCTGGACCGGGCCAGGTTCCTCGACCAGGCCGGCTTCTCCCAGCTGGTGCTGGCGCGCGAGCTGAACCTGCAGGAAATCCGCGCCATCGCCGATGCCACCGACGCGGCCATCGAGTTCTTCATCCACGGCGCGCTGTGCGTGGCCTTCTCCGGCCAGTGCAACATCTCCCACGCCCAGACCGGGCGCAGCGCCAACCGCGGCGACTGCTCCCAGGCCTGCCGCCTGCCGTACACCCTCAAGGACGACCAGGGCCGCGTGGTGGCCTTCGAGAAGCACCTGCTGTCGATGAAGGACAACAACCAGAGCGCCAACCTGCGCGCCCTGGTCGAGGCCGGCGTGCGCTCGTTCAAGATCGAGGGCCGCTACAAGGACATGGGCTACGTGAAGAACATCACCGCCCACTACCGCAAGGAACTCGACGCGATTCTCGAAGACCGCCCGGACCTGGCCCGCGCCTCGAGCGGCCGCACCGCGCACTTCTTCCTGCCCGATCCGGACAAGACCTTCCACCGCGGCAGCACCGACTACTTCGTCACCGAGCGCAAGGTGGACATCGGCGCCTTCGACTCGCCGACTTTCACCGGCCTGGCCGTGGGCTTTGTCGAGAAGGTCAACAAACGCGACCTGATCGCCGTCACCCATGAGCCGCTGTCCAACGGCGACGGCCTCAACGTGCTGGTCAAGCGCGAGGTGGTGGGCTTCCGCGCCAACATCGCCGAGATGAAGAGCGAATTCGAAGAAGACGGCGAGAAGCGCTACCGCTACCGCGTAGAGCCCAACGAGATGCCCGAGGGCCTGTTCCGCCTGCGGCCCAACCATCCGCTCTCCCGCAACCTCGACCACAACTGGCAGCAGGCGCTGCAGAAGACCTCCGCCGAGCGCCGTATCGGCGTGAGCTGGAAGGCCGAACTGCGCGAAGAACGCCTGCATCTCACCGCCACCAGCGAGGAAGGCATCAGCGCCCAGGCGGAGCTGCCCGGCCCGTTCGGCGTGGCCAACAAGCCGGAGCAGGCGCTCGACGGCCTGCGCGACCTGCTGACCCAGCTCGGCACCACCGAATACCACGCCCTGGACGTGGCGCTGGACGCGCCGCAAGCGTTCTTCGTGCCCAACTCGCAGCTCAAGGCCCTGCGCCGCGAGGCCATCGAGAAGCTCACCGAGGCGCGCGTGGCCGCCCACCCGCGCGGCAGCCGCAAGGCCGAGACCAGCCCGCCGCCGGTGTACCCGGAGTCGCACTTGTCGTTCCTCTACAACGTCTACAACCAGAAGGCCCGCGACTTCTACCACCGCCACGGCGTGCAGCTGATCGATGCGGCCTACGAGGCCCACGAGGAAGAAGGCGAGGTGCCGGTGATGATCACCAAGCACTGCCTGCGCTTCTCCTTCAACCTGTGCCCCAAGCAGGCCAAGGGCGTCACCGGCGTGCGCACCAAGGTGCAGCCGATGCAGCTGATCCACGGCGACGAGGTGCTGACCCTGAAGTTCGACTGCAAGCCGTGCGAGATGCACGTGGTCGGCAAGATGAAGGGCCACATCCTCGACCTGCCGCAGCCGGGCAGCACAGCCCACAGCAAGATGGTCGCCAGCATCAGCCCCGAGGACCTGCTCAAGACCATCCGCAACAAGCCGGCCGGCTACAGCCACTGAGCCAGGGCCAGGCCGCTCAGGTACAGGCCCGCGCCGAACACCAGGTGGGTCAGCAGCGCCCGCGAGCGCGCCTGCCAGGGCTTCGGCGTGCGCGACGCGGCCAGGCCCATGCCGAACGCCGGCTGCATCAGCAATAGCGGCGCGGCCACGGTGAGCGCGCCGAACGCCAGCGCCGGCGCGGGCGTCGGCCGCTGCAGCCAGTCGCCGCCCACCCACGCCAGGAACACTCCGGCGAAGGCCAGCCCGGTCAGGTAGTGGAAGGCCCAGCCCAGCGCCCGCTCGCCGCGCACCGGCGGCGCCTTGCCGATGGCCGCGTGGCGGAAACGGCCATGGCCCATGTGCCCGAGCCAGCGGCCGACCAGCGCGTAGTCCAGCGCCGCCACGCCGAACAGACGCCGCCGCGCCAGGGTCCAGGCATCCAGCACCAGCGTCGCGCCAATGCCCAGCATGATCATCTCGACTGTCATAGCCACCTCCTTCTAACCTGTGGGAAAGCCCGTTGCGACAAGGCTGCCCGTTCAAGTCGACTTGAGGTCAAGCGATGAAAGAGATGGATATCGGCAAGGTGGCGCGCTGGTCCGGCCTGCCCGCCTCGACCCTGCGCTACTACGAGGAAAAGGGGCTGATCCGCTCCATCGGCCGCAATGGCCTGAGACGGGTGTTCGGCGAATCGGTGATCCAGCGCCTGGCGCTGATCGCGCTGGGCCGCAGCGCCGGCTTCTCGCTGGACGACATCGCCGCGATGCTGGCGACCGAGGGCGGCGCGAACATCGACCGCGAGCAGCTGGCGCACAAGGCCGACGCGCTGGACCAGACTATCCGCCGGCTGTCCGCCATCCGCGACGGCCTGCGCCACGCGGCGGTCTGCCCCGCCAGCGATCACCTGGCGTGCCCGAAATTCCAGCGGCTGATGGACCTGGCCGCCCGCCAGGCGGCGCGCCAGCGGCACACGCCGGTGCCGGAAAAAACGACGCCGACCGGCAGTCGCGGGTCGGCGTAAAAGAGGCGAAGGCGGCCAGGCCTTCTCCGTCGTGACTCGTCGTGGGGTGCGCCGTGCGCACCGGCAAGCCGCTACCGGGCGCCGGTGCGCACGACCTGTGCGGGCGCGGCTTTCAGCCGATCAGAACGCGGGCACCACGGCGCCCGAGTAGCGTTTCTCGATGAAGGCCTTCACTTCCGGGCTGGTCAGCGCCGCGGAGAGCTTGCGGATGGCGTCGCTGTCCTGGTTGTCCGGGCGCGACACCAGGTAGTTGACGTAGGGCGAGTCGCTGCCTTCGATCACCAGCGCGTCCTTGCCGGGGTTCAGCTTGGCTTCCAGGGCGTAGTTGGTGTTGATCAGCGCCAGGTCGACCTGGTCCAGCACCCGCGGCAGGATGGCCGCCTCCAGCTCCCGGAACTTGAACCCGTGCGGGTTCTCGGCGATGTCCTTGGGCGTGGCCAGGGCGTTGTTCGGGTCCTTGAGCACGATCAGGCCGGCCTTCTGCAGCAGGAGCAGGGCGCGGCCGCTGTTGCTGCCCTCGTTGGGCAGGGCGATGGTCGCGCCGTCCGGCAGGTCCTTGAGCGACTTGTACTTCAGCGAGTAGCCGCCGAAGGGCTCGACGTGCACGCCCTTGACGATCACCAGGTCGGTGCCGCGGTCCTTGTTGAAGGTGTCCAGGTAGGGCTTGGTCTGGAAGTAGTTGGCGTCCAGCTGCTTCTGGCTCACCTGCAGGTTGGGCTGCACGTAGTCGGTGAACACCTTGACGTCCAGATCGACGCCCTCCCGGGCCAGCTGCGGCTTCACCAGTTCGAGGATTTCCGCGTGGGGCACCGGGGTGGCGGCCACGCTCAGCTTCTCGCCGGCATGGGCCAGGGTGGCGGAAAGGGCGGCCGCCAGGGCGGTCAACAGCAGGGTCTTGTTCATGTCCGTTCGTCTCGCTCGATACGCCGCGGCTGGATCGTCAGCCCGCGGCAGAAGGGGTTGTGGCCCGTGGGTAGGCGGGTAGCGAGACGGTACGGATTTTCTTTTATTCCATAAAATAATGTTTTCTTATTTTTATATATCCAAAATCACAAATCAGGCGCGACGCAGCTCACCGTCGCTCATCTGCGCGCGGGCGGCGCGCAGGTCCTGGGCGTCCTGATTGAGCAGGTGCACCACGTTGAGCAGCTGCTGGCGCAGCAGTTGGTCGCCGGTACGCTCGGCGGCCCGCATCACGGCCAGCGCGGCGTCCTCGTTGTGGCTGGCCACCAGGTCGAGGGTCTTGCGGATCGATCGTGTCACACGCATGGAAAACAGCTCTTGCCGATGAACGAGCAGGCACCCTACTCCGCCCTCGTTGCTCTTTTGTTGCAGCCGCCCGGTGCGCCGACGGAAGACCTTTGCCAATCGTTACGCGGGAGTCATTCTGACCGCGATGCGGTCACGAAGACACCCGGTCGAAACGACAGCATCGCTGCAAGCCGCTGATTGAAAAGGCAAACCTCGCTGGCATGAAAAGTGATCCAAATGGACAACTTTCAAGAAACCCATCGGTGACCTCCATGTTCTTCGTCAGCGCCAGCCGCCATCGCACCCTCGAAGCCGAACACGACGCCCTGCGCGAACGCCTCGCCGCCCGCGAGCGGGAAGCCGACGCCCTGCGCGAGGAACTGCGCCAGTGCCGCCAGGACACCCGCCTGCAGACGGACCTGGCCTTCTACCAGGGCCTGGCCGAGAACCTGCTGAAGTTCGGCCACTCCATCCACCACGTCGGCGAGTCGTTCGGCTACCTCAACGCCCGCCTCGACGAGAACCACCGGCGCGCCCAGGACGTCGCCGGCGCGGCGATCCAGAACAAGCTCAAGTTCGGCCACCTGCAGGAGGAGTCGCAGCGCATGGAGAACGGCCTGGCCAGCCTCGAGCAGCGCATCTCGGAACTGGTGGCGCGGGCCGGCGAGATCGACCGCATCGTCGGCCTGATCGGCAGCATCGCCAGCCAGACCAACCTGCTGGCGCTCAACGCGGCCATCGAGGCGGCGCGCGCCGGCGAATCCGGCCGCGGCTTCGCGGTGGTCGCCGGCGAGATCCGCGACCTGGCGGAGAAGACCGCCAGCGCTACTCAGGACATCGTCCGCGAGACGGCCGACATCCAGAACGTCATCCACGCCGCCCAGCAGGAAATCCGCGACCACGCCGGCAGCGCCAACCGTTTCCACGCCATGACCACCGAGGCCAGCGCCGCCATGCTCGACGTCCACGGCCAGGCCCAGCGCATGCACCGGGAGATCGGCCAGTCGTTCTTCCGCGCCGGCATCGAACTGGCCAACCTGGCCGAGCTGTCGCTCAAGGCCTCGGTGTACGAGGCCATCCTCCACGGCGGCGACGCCGGGCTGCCGAGCGAGGAGCAATGCCCGTTCGGCCGCTGGTACTACGGCGACGGCCACGAGGCGCTGCGCGGCAGCCGCGAGTTCCGCCTGATCGAGCGCCCGCACCAGCAGGTCCACCAGTGCGGCGCCGAGGCCATCGCGGCCTTCGCCGAGCGCCGCCTGGAGGTGACCCTGGAACGCCTCGCCACCATGGAGGCGGCCAACGTCGAGGTGATGCGCATCGTCGGCCGGGTACTCGCCGAGCACGACAAGGGCCTGGCGGCACCCGCCGTGGAGCGGCCGCGGCTGCGCGCGGTGTGAGCGGCACGGGCGTCAGGCGCTGAGCATCTCGATCTCGCGGATCTCGAAGTCGCGGCGCAGGTACTCCATGCGCCGGGCGTGGAAGTCACGCATGTGCGGTTGGTCGCTGTGCACCACCAGGTGCGCCTTCGAGGCCCAGACCTCGAAGAAGATGAACAGGGTCGGGTCCTCGGCATCGCGCAGCATGTGGTACTGCAGGCAGCCCGACTCGGCCCGGCTGGTCTCGACGTGGGCGCGGAACAGCCGCTCGAAGGCCTCGGCCCGCTCGGGCCGGGTGTGGGCGTGGAGGATGAAGCCGTACATGGATGAACTCCGTTGCGGGAAAGGTCCACACCCTAGCGCAACAGAAAGCTCATAATTCATGACTTTTCGGCAATGATCATTTGCCCGCCGGCGGCTGTTTCCGGCGGGCGCGAATGCCTACTCTGCGGCCCATTCCCGATGCCCGGAGGCTTCCATGAAAAAGATCCTGCTCCTCAACGGCGGCAAGCGCTTCGCCCATTCCGACGGCCGCTACAACGCCACCCTGCACCAGACCGCCCTGGCCTTCCTCGACCGCGCCGGCCACGACGTGAAGACCACCGAGATCGACGCCGGCTACGACGTGGCGGAAGAAGTGCAGAAGATTCTCTGGGCCGACCTGGTGATCTACCAGATGCCCGGCTGGTGGATGGGCGCGCCGTGGATCGTCAAACAGTACCTCGACGAGGTGTTCACCGCCGGCCACGGCAGCCTCTACGCCAACGACGGCCGCACCCGCTCCGACGCCTCGCAGAAGTACGGCAGCGGCGGCCTGATCCACGGCAAGCGCTACATGCTGTCGCTGACCTGGAACGCCCCGCAGCAGGCCTTCGACGACCCCACCGACTTCTTCGAGGCCAAAGGCGTGGACGCGGTGTACTTCCCCTTCCACAAGGCCAACCAGTTCCTCGGCATGAGCGCCCTGCCGACCTTCCTCTGCACCGACGTGATGAAGATGCCAAACATCGAGCGCGACGTGGCCCGCTACGAGCGGCACCTGGGCGAGGTGCTGCAGGCGCTCTAGGGTCTGTACGAAAAGTCGTCGAGCGAAGGTCAGGCGAGGCAAAAACGGCTGAGGAAGCGGAGTTTACGAGCTGTAAACGAGCATTCCGAACCCGTTTTTAACGAAGCATCACCGAGCACAGGCACTTTTCGTACAGAGCCCAGGGGCTCAGGGCGAGCCGAACAGCGCCGTCCAGTAGATGCCCGCGTCGCTCTTCGGGTCCACCGCGTAGGCGGCGCCCATCTCGCTGAACTCGGTGCTCATCAGGTTGGCGCAATGGCCGGGGCTGGCCAGCCAGCCCTCCACCACCTTGGCCGAGGCGTCCAGGCCGGCGGCAATGTTCTCGCCGATGCGCTGGCCGCTGTAGCCGGCCAGCTCCGCCCGGTCGCCCGGGGTGCGGCCCTCGCGGTCGCGGTGGTCGAAGAAGTTGCCGTTGGCCATGGCCCGGCTGTGGGATTCGGCGGTGCCCGCCAGGGTGACGTTCCAGGCCAGCGGCGCGGCCGCCGGCACCGGCTGGTCGCCGCAGTTGCGCGCCTGGCTGCGCGCCAGGTTGACCTGTTCCAGCAGCTTGTGGCCCTCAGCCTGCCAGTCGCCCAGGCGGCCGCCGAGCAGTGGCCGCGCCAGCACGATGCGCCAGTCGCGGTCCTGGCGGCTGACGCCCACGTCCACGTACTGCGGGTCGAGCACCACCCGGCAGAAGCTCTCGCGCAGGGCCTGCATGGCCGAGGCCGCGTCGCGCGGGCCGGACAGCGTGATCGCCTGCACGTTGACCATCGGGTAGCCGGCGCGCGCCAGGGAGTCCTGCAGGTCCGCGCTGCCGGTGGCCGGCAGCACCAGGCGGATGTCCGCCGTCAGCGGCGGCAGCTCGGGCGAGGCCTGGTCCGCGCAGCGCTGCGCCTGGCTGCGGTAGCTGTTGATCGCCTCGATCAGCCTGGCCTCGTCGACCGCGTGCGCCGCCGAGGCGGCGAGCAGCCCGAGCGACAGGGTGGCGAGGCGCAGAACGGGTGACATGACGCGCATGGGAATCTCCATCGTCCAGATGCCGCCCATCATGCGCGATTAGGCCGCCGACATGAAAGGCGGGCTTGCCGCGCCGATGCCCCGGGGCTACCGTCGGCGCCTCATTTGCCGCAGGGATCGCCGCCATGACCGACTCGCTCGACCTCAACCGCAGCAACTGGGACGAACGCGCCGGCCTGCACGCCGCCTCGCCGGACTACCAGGTGGAAACCTTCGTCGCCGACCCGGCGCACCTGTCCGCCGTGGTGCGCTTCGACCTGCCCCGCCTGGGCGACATCCGCGGGCTGCGCGCGGCGCACCTGCAATGCCACATCGGCACCGACACCCTGTCCCTCGCCCGCCTCGGCGCGCGGGTGACCGGCCTCGACTTCTCCCCCGCCTCCCTGGCCCAGGCGCGCCGCCTGGCGCAGCGCTGTGGGGCGGCCATCGACTACGTGGAGGCCCCGGTGCAGCAGGCCGCCGAGGCGCTGGCGCCGGCCTCCTTCGACCTGGTCTACACCGGCATCGGCGCCCTGTGCTGGCTGCCGCGCATCGACGACTGGGCGCGCAACGTGGCCGCGCTGCTGCGGCCGGGCGGGCGCCTGTTCCTGCGCGAGGGGCACCCGATGCTGTGGGCGCTCGACGAGGACTGCCGGGACCGGCTGGTGGTGCGCTATCCGTACTTCGAGCGGGAGCAGCCGCAGGTGTGGGAAGGGGAAGACACCTACGTGCAGAGCGAGGGCAAGCTGACCGCCACGGTCACCCACGAATGGAACCACGGCCTGGGCGAGATCGTTTCCGCGCTGCTGCGCCACGGCCTGGAGATCACTGGGCTGGAGGAACACGACTGCATTCCCTGGGAGGCCCTGCCCGGGCAGATGACCCTCGGCGAGGACGGTGAGTGGCGACTGCTGCGCGAACGCTGGCGCCTGCCCCTCAGCTACACCCTGCAGGCGATCAGACGTAGATGCTGATGCCGCCCTTCTCCTGCAACCAGTCGCGGTAGGTGGCCAGCGAATCGGTGGTCTTGTCGCCGTTGCTGCCGGCGAACGCCTTGCTGTCGCCCAGGCCGGCGTCGATCAGCTTCTCCACCTGCACCAGCAGCTTGGCGGCGTCCTCCCGGTCCAGGGCGGAGACGTCGGGCAGCTCGATCTTGCCGCTGCCGCCGCTCAGGCCAGAGCCGAGCGAGACGCGGTCGCTGGCCAGCGACTGGCTGTTGGTAGCGCCACTGGACAGCGCCCGTAGCAGGCCGCCTTCGCTGCGGGCGACCATCTGCCGGGCCAGGCTGCGCAGCTCGGCGATGGGGTCGCGGGCGGTCTCGGCCGGTTTTTCCTGGCTGGCGGCGGAGGTGGCAGCGGCGGTGTTCTTGTTCGCGCTGGCCAGGTAGGTGGCCAGGGGCGAGGTGTTGTTGATGGTGGTCATGGCGGCTCCCTGCGGGTGGCTTGCCCCCGTTCGTGTGCAGGATGCGGGCCAGGCGTCCGCAAGGCCCGTGGCTACGGGCCTGCGACCCTTTCGCTGGGAGTCGCGACGGGAAAGGGCTTGCCGCCTCGGGCAAGCCCTTGCCGCCTTCAGCCGGGGTGGCCGTCCACCCGGGCGCTCCAGAACATCGCCGCGTAGTAGCGCAGGAACAGGGCGAAGGCCAGGCACCAGCCGGCCGCGGCCAGCCACAGGCCGTAGCTGCTGAAGCCGGCCAGCAGCACCCGCGACAGGGCCGCGCCGTGCAGCAGCGCGAAGGCCCAGGCCATGGCCCGGGGCGGCGTCAGCGGCCGCCCGGTGTGGCCGAGGCTGACCCGGGCCAGCATGGCCAGGATCAACCCGCCCATGGCGCCGACCGCCAGCGCGTGGCTGGCCAGGCTCGGCTGGCGCAGCAGCCCCAGGTGCCACAGGGCCATGCCCAGCGCCGCCACGGCCATCCAGGCATAGGCCAGGTGCAGCGACCAGAGCAGCGGCACCCGCCAGATGCCCGGGTGGTACCACAGCCACAGGCGCGCCACATGCAGGCCGGCCACCAGCAGGAACAGTGGAGCGGCCAGCGGGTGCGGCTGCTGGCCGGGGTCGAGGGCGAACAGCGCGGCGATGCCCAGCGAGCCGGCGAGCAGGCTCCACATCAGCCAGGGCTTGGCCGGCGCCTGGCTGTCCAGGCCCAGCCCACGCTGGGTGAAGAAGGGAATCACCCGGCCGCCGATGATGCCCATCAGCGCCGCCACCAGCCACAGCGCGGCCAGCACGCCGCGCCGCTGCAGACCATCGTCGCCCACCGCCAGGCCGTACAGGGTCAGCGCCTGACAGGCGCCGAGCAGGGCCAGCACCACGACGATCGGCGCGTTGTGCTTCTGCCGCGCCTTGAGGATCATCCGGCCGAAGGCCAGCACCAGGGCCACGGCGAACACCAGCTGGAGCAGCGCCAGCACCACCACCGGCAACGGCAGGAACCAGGCCAGGCGGCCCACCGCCCAGGCGCCGAACAGCGCCATCAGCGGCCGCCCGGAGAGGCTGGGCAGGCCGGTCCAGGTCTGCACGGCGGTGAGCAGGAAGCCGGCGATGATGGCCAGGCCGAAGCCGAACAGCATCTCGTGTCGGTGCCAGGCCAGCAGGCCGCCCAGCGGCTGCAGCGCGGGATGGCCCGCCAGCGCGGCGCCCCACAGGGCCACCGCGAGCAGGGCGAACAGCGCGCCGCCGAGGAAGAAGGGGCGGAACCCCAGGCGCCACAGGGGCGGTATGGACAGCGCGGCGCGACGGTCAAGCACTTGCACAGTTCGCCTCCCAGCCTTGCTTGCGCATGTAGTGGTGGGCCAGCAGGCGCATCACGTAGCCGATCTTCAACAGGGTGGGGCCGATTATCACCCCGGCGTGGGCGGTCACCAAGGCGGGAATGCTCAACTGTCCTTCCATCCCGTAGGCGCCGACCACGCCGGCCAGCAGGATCGCCAGCCCGGCGAGCAGCATCCGGGTGGAAGTGCGCAGCACGTTGTGCGGGCAGCTGAAGAACTCGATCATGGCGGTGTCTCCCTTGAGAGAGGGCCGGAAAGCCCCTTTGCCTTTTCCGTATCAGAACTCATGCCAGGAATTTATTCCTTTAGAATCAGCCAGATACGAATAAATAGTCAAAAAGACACAAGCCAATAAAGAGTCATACAGACAGCAACGAATCAAAATGACTACAACCGGCGCGCAACTCCCGGACGGCAACATGCGGTAGGGTGCGCCATGCGCACCGGCTTCGTGGATGGACCTACGGTGCGCGCGGCGCACCCTACATCGGAACAAACCCATGCCCACCAGCCTTCCCACCCTCACCACCCGCCGCCTGACCCTGCGGCCGCTGGAGCTGGCCGACGCCCCGGCCATCCAGGCGCTGTTTCCGCAGTGGGAGATCGTCCGCTACCTGGCCAGCCGAGTGCCCTGGCCCTATCCCGAGGACGGCGCGCTGAGCTTCATGCGCGACGTGTCCCTGCCGGCCATGGCCGAGGGCCGCGAGTGGCACTGGAGCATCCGCCGGCAGGACGAGCCGGGAACGCTGATCGGCGTCATCACGCTCAGCGACGAGACGGACAACAACCGCGGCTTCTGGCTCGACCCGCGCTGGCAGCGCCAGGGCCTGATGCAGGAGGCCTGCGAGGCGGTGACCGGCTACTGGTTCGAGGTGCTGCAACGCCCCGTGCTGCGCGCGCCCAAGGCGGTGCCCAACCTGGCCTCGCGGCGCATCTCCGAGCGCGGCGGCATGCGCCTGGTAGAGGTGGTGGAAAAGGACTACGTCTCCGGCAGCCTGCCCTCCGAACTCTGGGAGATCACCCGCGAGCAATGGCTGCGGCGCAAGACGCAGGGCGGGTGAAACCCGCGTGGCTTTTTATGGAAGGAACCCTGGCGCGGCGGCGCGGACCAACCTCAGGTAGCCCTTTCCGGATACCCGCCATGGCCGACGATCCCGCCACCCCGGCACCCGCGCCGGAACCCGAGACCCCGGGCGAGGAACTGCCCGAGGCAGTCCGCGAGAACCTGGAGGAAGTGGCCCCGCTGCCGGCTCCGGTGCCCGAACCCGGCCCCCTGCTGCCGCGCTAGCCGCTGCACCTGCCCGCCTCCTGCCGCTTCGCTAGATCGACCGGCGGTATGCCCGCTCGTCCCTGATCGCTTAAACCGTCACTGCCGACGCCGATAATCCGCTCGCGTGCCGAATCGCTGCCCCCGTGCAGCGGCCCCTCGCGAGCGGAGCCTCGTTGCCGCCTGGATTGCCCCTTCGCCGGGCGCTGTATCACCACTCCGGGATCGCCATGACCAAGTCGTTCTTCCTTCGCCACCGGCGCCTCTTCGGCGCCGCCGCCCTGTGCATCGCCCTGCTCGCCCTGACGCTCGCCTACTGGCAGTCGCGCACGCCCGCCACGCCGCCGGCCGGCGACGTCTCGGCCGCGATGCTGGCCGAACTGCGCCAGTCCACCGCGCCCTGGACCGCCCAGCGCCGCGACCTCTCCGCCCTGGTGCGCGACATGCGCGACGGCCGCATCGCCAGCGCCGCGCTGAGCGACGAGGCGGTCTACGTCACCACCCGCGAGGGCCAGCGCTACTGGCTGGCCGACCAGTCCGGGCGCATCGGCGAGATGATCCTGCGCGACTACGGCAGCGGCGCCATGCTGTTCCCGGTCAGCCTGTTCGACACCGACGGCGAGGCGCCCTGGTACCGCGAGCTGAAGGGCCAGTGGCCGCTGCTGCTGATCCTGCTGCTCGGCATCGGCCTGGTGGTGTGGAAACTGCGCCCGCAGCAGGCGCTCAAGCACAACACCGGCGTGCGCTTCGCCGACGTGATCGGCGCCAGCGAGGCCAAGCTCGCCCTGCAGGACGTCACCACCTACCTGCGCGACCCGGCCGCCTTCGCCACCCTCGGCGCGCGGCCGCCCAAGGGCGTGCTGCTGACCGGCGAGCCCGGCACCGGCAAGACCCAGTTGGCCAAGGCCCTGGCCGGTGAGTGCGGCGCGCACTTCATCCAGGTCACCGGCAGCGACTTCTCCTCGATGTACTTCGGCGTCGGCATCCACAAGGTCAAGTCGCTGTTCCGCACCGCGCGCAAGCACGCGCCGTGCATCGTCTTCATCGACGAGATCGACGGCATCGGCCGGCGCGGCGAGCAGAGCCGCTCCAGCGACGCCGAGGCCAACCGCATCATCAACCAGTTCCTCACCGAGATGGACGGCTTCGCCGCCGACAGCGGCGTGCTGGTGCTGGCCGCCACCAACTTCCCCAACTCGCTGGACCCGGCCCTGCTGCGCGAAGGCCGCTTCGACCGCAACATCGCCGTGGGCCTGCCCGGCCTGGCCGAGCGCGAGCAGCTGTTCCGCCTCTACGCCGGCAAGGTCAAGGCCGCCGACGACCTCGACCACGCCCAGCTGGCGCGCAACAGCGTCGGCCTGACGCCGGCCGCCATCGCCTACATCGTCAACCACGCCGCCCTGCTCGCCGCCCGCGAACGGCACGCCGAGGTGACCATGCGCCACTGCGTCGACGCCTTGGAAACCTGCCGCATCGGCGAGCAGCCGACCGGCGTCAGCCCGCTGTCGGACGCCGAGCGCACGCGCATCGCCGTGCACGAGGCCGGCCACGCCATCGTCGCCGCCGCGCTCGGCTGCGGGCGGGTGGAGAAGGTCACCATCCTGCCGCGCGGCCAGGCCCTGGGCGTGACCCTGGTGACCCCGGTGGAAGACAAGCGCCTGCACCTGGAATCCGAGCTGCGCGCGCGCATCCAGATGCTGCTGGCCGGCCGCGGCGCCGAGCGCCTGCACTTCGCCGAGGTATCGTCCGGCGCCGGCCAGGACCTGCACGAGGCCAGCCGGCTGGCGCTGTCCATGGTCGCCTCGCTGGGCATGGCGCCGAGCGGCTCGCTGCTCAGCCTGCAGGCGGTGCGCGACGCCCACCTGGACAGCGACCCGCGCGAGGCTCTGGCCGAGGCCGACCGCCTGCTGCAGGAGCTGGACCGCGACTGCCTGGCCCTGCTGCAGCGCCTGCGCCCCGCCCTGCAGGACATCACCCGGCGCCTGCTGGAAGAGGAAACGGTGGCCGGCGAGGCCGTCACCGAAGCCGTCCGCGCCCTGCTGGGGGAGCCGCGCCACGCCGACCTGCCCGCCCGCCCCTGCCACCTGGAACGGGTGGCGGCCAGCCCGGTAAACGGCTTCGACCCGTACTTCGACCTGGACGTGGAAGAGCCGCAGGAGGCCGGCCCGGGCATGGCCTGAGCCACGGGATTGCGCTAGTCTCGCGCTCTTTCGCAAGGCATGTCGCCGGTAGGGTGCGCCACGTGCATCGGTGCGCGCGGCGCACCCTACCGGTGACATGATCCTCAATAACGTCTCACAACGGAGGTAATCCCCATGGCCCGAGCCACCGCACGCCACATCCTGGTTTCCAGCGAAGACAAGTGCAACGAACTGAAAGCCGCCATTCAGGGCGGCGCCGACTTCGCCCAGCTGGCCAAGGAGAACTCCTCCTGCCCGTCCAGCCGCGACGGTGGCAACCTGGGCAGCTTCGGCCCCGGCCAGATGGTCCGCGAATTCGACCAGGTGGTGTTCAGCGCCCCGGTCGGCGAAGTCCAGGGCCCGGTCAAGACCCAGTTCGGCTACCACCTGGTGGAAGTCACCAGCCGCCAGGACTGATGCCTGCCGCCCGTTCCGACCGGAACGGGCAAATTAGGTGGAGCGTTCCGCCGCCCGGCGGGGTCTTCAGTTCATGAAGCCCGTCCGGAGGAACCTCCCCATGCCTGCCCGCCTGCCCCTGCTGCTCGCCCTTCTGCTCGCCACCGGCGCCCACGCCGCCGAACCGCTCGACAGCGCCGGCCGTATCGCCGACGACCGCTTCAACAACGTGCTGGCCGGCGACTGGCGCTCGCCCGAGAACCGCCTGCTCGACCCCGGCCGCCGGCCGGTGGAAACCCTGCGCTTCTTCGACCTGACCCACAGCCAGACGGTGATCGAGATCAACCCCGGCGACGGCTGGTACAGCGAGATCATCGCCCCTCTGGTGCGTGACGAGGGCCAGTACGTCGCCGCCCTGGCCAAGGGCGCCGACGACCCGCTGCGGCGCAAGTTCGAACAGGACCCGGCGCGCTACGACAAGGTCAAGGTGCTCGACTTCGACCCGCAGCAACCGGTGCTCGGCAAGCCGCAGTCGGCCGACCTGGTGCTGAGCTTCGACGACGTGCAGGACTGGACCGCCGCCAAGGCCGACGGCGCCATGTTCGAGGCCGCCTACCAGGTGCTCAAGCCGGGCGGCAAGTTCGGCGTGGTGGCCTACCGCGCGGAACAGGGCGCCAAGCCCGAGGCCGCCGAGGAGACCGGCTACCTGCCCACCGACTACGTGGTGCAGAAGGCCAAGGACGCCGGCTTCGTGCTCGCCACCGTCGAGCAGATGCACAGCAACCCGCAGGACGCCCGCGACCGCCCGGCCGAGGAAGAAGGCCACGACCGCGCCGGCCACCAGGTGGTCGGCGAGCCGGACCGGATGACCGTGCTGTTCGTCAAACCGGCGGAGCCAGCGGGTGAAGAGCCTGCACAGACACGCTAGCCACACACCACACTCCGTCATTCCCGCGAAGGCGGGAATCCACAGGCCGAGCACATTGGGTCCCCGCCTTCGCGGGGATGACGGTGCATTGGGATGTGCATGCGCATAGCCTGCTGTCCCGATCGCCTGTCCGGCGCCCTCCTGGCGCCGGACAACCCCTCACACGCGCCCGTAAAACCCGTAAAACCGGTACCGGCATGCCCTGACCCGGCAGCCGGATGACGATCACCGGGATCAGCCGTTAGAATCCGTCCCCTCAACTCGCCCCGCCCGCGCGGGGCTCCGTCACACGCAACCCGCGAGAACACCGCCATGGGCGCACAGTGGAAAGCCAAACCTAAAGAAGCCGCAGCCAACGCCAGGGGCAAGATCTTCGGCCGTCTGGTCAAGGAGATCATGGTCGCCGCGCGCGGTGGTGCCGACCCGGACACCAACGCCAAGCTGCGCGTCGCCGTGCATGCGGCCAAGAAGGCCTCGATGCCCAAGGACACCCTGGAGCGGGCCATCAAGAAAGGCGCCGGCCTGCTCGGCGAGACCGTCAACTTCGAACGAACCACCTACGAAGGCTTCGCGCCGTACCAGGTGCCGCTGATCGTCGAGTGCCTGACCGACAACGTGAACCGCACCGTCGCCGAAATCCGCGTGCTGTTCCGCAAGGGCCAGCTCGGCGCCTCCGGCTCGGTGAGCTGGGACTTCGACCACGTCGGCCTGATCGAGGCGAGCACCGACAGCGGCGCCGACCCGGAACTGGCCGCCATCGAGGCCGGCGCCCAGGACTTCGAGCCGGACGAGGAAGGCTCCACCCTGTTCATCACCGAGCCGACCGACGTGGACGCCGTGTGCAAGGCCCTGCCGGAATTCGGCTTCACCGTGAGCTCGGCCAAGCTCGGCTACCGGCCGAAGAACCCGGTGACCAGCCTGACCCCGGAACAACTGGAAGAAGTCGAAGCCTTCCTCGAGGCCATCGACGGCCACGACGACGTGCAGAACGTCTACGTCGGCCTCTCCGGCTGATGAGCCGGGCCGCCTACCACCAGCAGCACGCCCAGCGCGCCGAGGCCGAGGCCCGGCGCCTGCTCGCCGAGCGCGAGCGGCTCGGCGCGCGCTGGCTGGACCACGTGGCCGCCGAACTGTACCGCCTCTCCCCGCCCGAATACGCGGCCATGGTGCGCCGCGACCTGCAGCGCCTGAGCGCCGGCTGAGCGTTTCGAGACCTGCGCCACGCCGCCGTGCCGGCCTTCCGCTAAGCTCGCAGCTCCCTGGACCATGGAGCGGCCTCATGCGCGACCCTCGCACCCTCACCCAGCCCCGCAAAGCCGGCCCGCACGCCTGGACCCTGGCGCTGCTCGCCCTGCTGCCCCTGCCGGCCCTGGCCGACTGCGCAACGGACAGCGCGCTGGCGGTGGCCTTCATGGACAGCTATCTGGAACTGATCGACAGCCGCTCGGAGCAATCCGTCGAGGCCTGGCTGAAGGAACAGCCGCTGGCCGCGCCCGTCCTCGTCGAAGGCTATATCACCGAGCGCGACCGGGGCCTGGCCGTGGACCCGGAGCTGGGCTGGGGCATGGACCTGCTCCTCGACGCCCAGGACTCACCCGACGAGGGCTTCGAGCCCTACCGCTGCGAGGCAAACGGGCTGCTGCAGGTGCAAGGCAAGGACTGGCCGGAATTCAAGCTCGCCGTGCGTCTGGTCGACACCGCAGAGGGCCGCAAGGTCGGCGCCGCCGGCCGGATCAACCTGAGCGAAACCGAACGCGCCCCACGGTAGGGCGGGTGCAACCCGCGACCCGGTGTACGTTTTTACCTGCCCGAAGTGACCGACTCAGGAACCGGAACGGCGCACGAAGCGGATCGAATACTCCATCTTCGGCTTGCGCGTCACGCTGACCGCGCGGCGGGTGACGGTGTCCAGGGTGACGTTCCAGAAACCGTCGCTGGGCACGCTGATGCGCGCCGGGAAGCGCTCGAAGGCGCCGCCGTGGTAACTGTGCCGGCCGCCGTTCTTGAAGCTGCGGAAGTTCGCATCGTTCATCAGGCGGATGTTGCACGGCTGCGAACACTGGATGACGACCAGGTCGCCCTCGCTCAGGTATTCGCGCTGGTGGATGAACTTCATCGCGGTCTCCGCAAAAAACGCGGACGATAGCATGCCGTGGTCACCAGGCGTCTGCCGGAGAATGTGGGAGCGGACTTGTCCGCGAACAAGACCGACAGCGAAGCTTCGCGGCCAAGGCCGCTCCCACAGTGTTCGAGTTCACCGACAACAGCCGACTCGGACAGCCTTCCGGTACCACCAGCCCCTCCCGGACCTAGTGGCCCTGCCGCCGGGCATCTGCCGGCGAGTGTGGGAGCGGACTTGTCCGCGAACGAGGTCGGCAGCAAAAGCTTCGCGGCCAAGGCCGCTCCCACAGGACTTGAGTTCACCAACAGCGGCCAGCTCAGACATAGCCCCCTGGTACGTCCAGCCCCGGCCGAACCGGGTCTCCCGCACCTCCAGCCCTGACGCCCGCCCGCGCCGGTGGTAGCATGCGCGCCCCATGCGCATCTCCGACATCCACCGCCGCCTCGCCGACCTCGGCGCCCTGCCTGCCCACAGCGGCCGGGTGGTGCGCGCCTGGCTGCAGGGCAAGCCGCTCGATGCCGGCACCCGCCGCCAGCACACCGAGCACTTCCTGCCGCTGTCCGTGCGCAACGGCCTGCCGCAGCTGAGCGATGAACTGGAAGGCCTGGCCCGGGTGCGCTCCGAGCACCCCGCCGCCGACGGCTCGGTACGCCTGCTGGTGGAACTGGGCGACGGCCAGATGGTGGAAAGCGTGCTGCTGCCGCGCGACGGCCTGTGCGTCTCCACCCAGGTCGGCTGCGCCGTGGGCTGCGTGTTCTGCATGACCGGCAAGAGCGGCCTGCTGCGCCAGGTCAGCAGCGCCGAGATCGTCGCCCAGGTGGCCCTGGCGCGCCGCCGTCGGCCGGTGAAGAAGGTCGTGTTCATGGGCATGGGCGAGCCGGCGCACAACCTCGACAACGTGCTGGAAGCCATCGACCTGCTCGGCACCGACGGCGGCATCGGCCACAAGAACCTGGTGTTCTCCACCGTCGGCGACCCGCGGGTGTTCGAGCGCCTGCCGCAGCAGCGGGTCAAGCCGGCGCTGGCCCTGTCGCTGCACAGCACCGACGCCGCCCTGCGCGAGCGCCTGCTGCCCAGGGCGCCGAAGATCGCCCCCGAGGAGTTGATGACCCTCGGCGAAACCTACGCCCGCCGGGTCGGCTACCCGATCCAGTACCAGTGGACCCTGCTCAAGGGCATCAACGACAGCCAGGCCGAGATGGACGCCATCCTGCGCCTGTTCAAGGGCCGCTACGCGGTGCTCAACCTGATCCCCTACAACAACCTGGAACTGGACGACTACCAGCGCCCGGACGGCGAGCGCATCGTCGAGATGGTGCGCTACCTGCACAGCCGCGGCGTGCTGACCAAGGTGCGCAACAGCGCCGGCCAGGACATCGACGGCGGCTGCGGCCAGCTGCGCGCCCGGGCGGTGGACGTGGTCAACACCAGCCGCCTGCGACCCCCTCATGCATAGCCTGGAACAACTGCGCGCCGGCGAACTGTCCGGCATCACCCGCCTGGACCTGGCCGCCGACATCGACGAATTCCCCCGCGAGATCTTCGACCTGGCCGACAGCCTGGAAGTGCTCAATCTCAGCGGCAACCGCCTCACCGCCCTGCCCCACGACCTGGCGCGGCTGCACAGGCTGAAAGTGCTGTTCTGCTCGGACAACCCCTTCGAAACCCTGCCGGAAGCACTCGGCGACTGCCCGCAACTGGAAATGGTCGGCTTCAAGGCCAACCGCATCCGCCAGGTGCCGGCCGCCGCGCTGCCGGCCCGGCTGCGCTGGCTGATCCTCACCGACAACCGCGTCGAAGCCCTGCCCGCCGAACTGGGCGAGCGCCCGCGCCTGCAGAAGCTGATGCTGGCCGGCAACCGCCTGCGCGCGCTGCCGCAGAGCATGGCCGCCCTGCACCGGCTGGAACTGCTGCGCATCGCCGCCAACCGCATCGAGACCCTGCCCGACTGGCTGCTGCGCCTGCAGCGCCTGGCCTGGCTGGCCTTCGCCGGCAACCCGGGCAGCGACGCCAGCGAGGCCGAGGCCCTGGCGCGCCACCCGCTGCCGGCCATCGAGCGCGAGCGGATCGAGCTGGGCGAGGTTCTCGGCCAGGGCGCCTCGGGCATCATCCGCCGCGCCGACTGGCGGCACCCCGGCCAGCCCGCGCGCGCCATGGCGGCCAAGCTGTTCAAGGGCGAGCTGACCAGCGACGGCCTGCCGCACAGCGAAATGGCCGCCTGCCTGGCCGCCGGCGAGCAGGACAACCTGATCCGCGTGGCCGGCCCGCTGGCCGAGCGCCCCGGCGAGCCGGCCGGGTTGCTGCTGGAACTGATCGGACCTCACTACCGTAACCTGGCCGGCCCGCCGTCCCTGGCCAGCTGCACCCGCGACATCTATCCCGAAGGCCGCCTCTTCACCGTAGACGAGGCGCTGCGCATCGCCCGTGGCGCGGCCGCGGCGGTGGCCCACCTGCACCAACGCGGCATCCTCCACGGCGACCTGTACGGCCACAACCTGCTGGTCGACGCCACCGGCCACTGCCTGCTCGGCGACTTCGGCGCCGCCTCCTTCTTCGCTCCGCACAGCGCCGCCGGCGCTGCCCTGCAGCGCATCGAGGCGCGCGCCTTCGGCTGCCTGCTGGAAGAACTGCTGCAGCGCTGCGACGCCGACGTGCCGGAGTCCCTGTGGCAGCTGCAGCGCCACTGCGACGCGGCGAACCCGGACGAGCGTCCCGATTTCGCCGAAATCCTCGACCGGCTCGCCCGCTGAACTTGCCGGCCCGGAGCGCAGCGGCCATGCTCCGCGCTCCGCCCATCGCCGGCTCCCGCCCCATGCAGCCACTTCGCTACGATCTCTGGTTCCTCGCCCTCGCCTGCCTGCTCGGCCTGCTGCTGCCCTGGCTGCGGCCGCTAGCCGGCGCCGAGGGCACCCTGCCCTGGCTGCTCGACCTGGCCAGCCACTGGCAATGGCTGTTCGCCGCCGGCCTGACGCTGACCGCCCTGGGCGGCGTCTGGCGCGAGCGGCGCTGGCTGCTGGCGCTGCTGGCCGTGCCGCTGCCCTGGCTGAGCGCCGCGCCCGCGCTGCCGTCAGGCAACGGGGAAGGCCCGCAACTGCGCGTGGCCAGCGCCAACCTGCACCTGGCCAGCACCGACCTGGCGCCGCTGGCCGCCTGGCTGGAACAGGCGCGGCCGGACCTGGTGGTGCTGCTGGAAGTCTCGCCGCGCTACGCCCGGGAACTGGAAAAGCTGCCCGGCTATCCGCACCGGCTGGTACATGCCGAGAACTCGCCCTTCGGTATCGCCCTGCTCTCCCGCCTGCCACTGGAACAGGGCCACAAGGGCCGCGACGACCAGGGCATCGTCCACCTGCGGGCACAGCTGGAATTCGCCGGCTGCGCCCTGAGCATGACCGCCTTCCACCCCATGCCGCCGCTGCTGCCGGAAGACCAGGCGCGCCGCGACCGGCTGCTGAAAGAATTGATCCAGGCCAGCGGCGCCGGCCCCGCCCTGCTCGCCGGCGACCTCAACGCCAGCCCCTGGTCTAGCGCCTTCGCCGGCCTCGACGCCCTTGGCTGGCACCGCGCCAGCGGTCTCGGCCCGACCTGGCCAAGCGCGGGGCTGGGCCTGGTCGGCATCCCCATCGACCACGTGCTGGCCTCGGCCCACTGGCGCCTGCTCAGCAGCGAGAGCGGCCCCGACCTGGGCTCGGACCACCTGCCGGTGCTGGCGCGGGTAGAGCTAGTCGACGGCACCTGTCGCTGACGCTCGGCTAAAGAGCGGCCTGATGACCGAGCGAGCGTCAGGCGAAGTGCATACCGATATAGGGTTGCAGTTGCTTTGCCAGATGCAGGATGGCCAAGGCGGCCAGCAGGATTGCGAAGAAAAACACGATAGACATGAACTTGCTGCCGCCAAAGCGCCTGTGCCAGCGAACCCTGACCTCAAAGAACGCGAGCAGTATGAAAGGCACCGTAGCCAGGGTGATGGCCACGCCCACCCACGTTCGGGGCTCTGCCATCAGTACGGATACGACCGCAAGAAGCACGCCGGTGAAAACGGTACTTCTTCTTTGACGCCAGGGGTTGTTCAGCGGAATGGGCTTCACGAATTTGCCTGGTAATAAGCCAGCGAGACGGCAGAGGGGAAGGTGCGGCTAGCGCACGCCGTAATGGAAATTGAACGCCTGGACCTGCTGCCACCCATCGCCCGGCTCGATGAAGGCAAGCAGGATGGCTTCCAGATCGCCCAGGGTTTCCGGCGCCTCGCGCGTGACGGCCGCGATCCCCTCGCGGCGGTTCCTGTACATGGCGGAGAGGCCGTGCTCGGGATCGAGGCTGCCGCCCACCTCCATCGAGGTCCCGGGCGACAGCACTACCACCACCTGGTGGAAACCGTTCACCCAGTCGACGCTCTGCAGCGCAGAACGCACGGCGGCCTCATCGATGTCCGGAGAGTGGATCACGGGATCCTCTCCGAAGTTGGGGATGACATGGATGCCGACCTCCGTTTCGGTCGGTTCCGTCTCCCAGGTCGTCTGTTGAGCCGTCGAGGCGGGTGGGAGAAGCATGGAAAGCAGGAGGTCGAGCAGTCGTTTCATGAAAGGCCTGACGATTATGCGGGGGGCAGGCTTCAGCCTGCCCCCGAACGAGATGCGCGACTTGGGCGCATGACTGGAAGATGACCGCGCGATCAGCGCCCCGCGGCCGGATTACCATTTCTGGAAAATTGCGCTTTCAAACCGATCCTGAGCCACAGCGTCCCTCCTGACTGTATGGCGAGCTTCTCCATTTTCCTGCTCTTGCGCTTCAACACCGACGGCTTTTCATAGTAGCCATATCGTCGCTTGTGCCACCGGCGCCCCAGCTCGTTCTCAACCTTCCGGCCCAACTTGCGCAACGCCAGGTCGATGCACTCGCCCTCTTCCAGCATGACGCTCACTGTCATCGTCTGCGTTTTATGGACTGACACCTGTCCTTCTTGGATTGCTGGCGCAATTCTAAACAGAATCGTGGAGTTTACTGACCCGTACCGCCTGACAGCACACGGCGAACCAGGGTACTGACCAGGAACACGGCCAGCAGAGCGCAGCCCGATACCCACCAGGAGCCGTAGTAGAGCCCTGCAAGGAGGGCGATGAGGAAGCCGGCGGATACCAGAAATTCGTCCAACAACTCCAGGAGCGAGGCGCGCCAGGTGCGGCCGAATCCGGTTCGGCGCAGCGCTCTCCAGTTCACCGGCAAGCCCCCTGCGGATCGACCTCATGCCTGGGCGGGAAACGGTCACGCGCGACCGACGCCTGCCGTGCAAGAGCCTTGTCGGTCATCGGCAAAGCGAAGGGCACCGGTCCTTGCGAGCTGTCGGGAAGCATTGGAATCCTTTCCTGTTCATCCTGGCGGAAGCCGCCATCCTACTGCCCGGCGCGGGATTACCCAACCCTCCGTGATCCCTGCTAGCCGTTGACCACGTACCCGCCGTTCACGTGCAGCACCTGCCCGCTGACATAGGAGGAGTCGTTGCTGGCCAGGTAGACGAAGGCCGGGGCCACTTCCGCCGGCTGGCCGGGGCGCTGCATCGGGGTTTCCGCGCCGAAGGTGGCGACCTTGTCTTCGGGGAAGGTGGAGGGGATCAGCGGGGTCCAGATCGGCCCCGGCGCCACGGCGTTGACGCGGATGCCGCGCTTGACCAGGTTCAGCGCCAGGGAGCGGGTGAAGGTGGTGATGGCGCCCTTGGTGGACGAGTAGTCCAGCAGCATCGGGTTGCCCTTGTAGGCGGTGATCGAGGTGGTGTTGACGATCGCCGCGCCGTCCTTCAGGTGCGGCAGCACCGCCTTGGTCAGCTGGAACATGCCGAAGATGTTGGTGCGGAAGGTGCGCTCCCACTGCTGCTCGCTGATGTCTTCCAGGCCGTCCTGGGGCTGCTGCTCGCCGGCGTTGTTGATCAGGATGTCGATGCGTCCCCACTGGCCCAGGGTCTCGTCCACCACCCGCTGGCAGAAGCTGGCATCGGCCACGTCTCCGGACAGCGGCAGCACCCGGCGGCCGCGTCGCTCGATCTCGGCCTGGGTGTGGCGGGCGTCCTCCTCGCTGTCGAGGTAGAGCAGCACGATGTCGCAGCCCTCCTCGGCGAAGTGCACGGCCACCGCCCGGCCGATGCCGCTGTCGGCGCCGCTGATGATGGCTACCTTGCCTTCCAGCTTGCCGGCGCCGCGGTAGCGCTCGTCGATGTACACCGGCTGCGGGTGCATGCGGCCTTCGCGGCCGTGGGCAATGTCCTGGTGCTGCGCGGGCAGGGTCTGCTTGTCGTCGCTCATCGCAAGGTCCTCCGAAAATCGTTCAAGGGGGTGTGGCGCCGAGCCGCGCCCACATGGCGCGGGTCAGGCGCTGGCGGTTGGCGTAGCCGTGCCAGGGGTCCTGGCGGAGTCCGTCCAGGCGCTGGCGCAGGCTGCCGATGGTCCATTGCCGGGCGCTGCGCAGGTCGTCCAGCTCGTCGCGGGCGATGGGCACCGACACCGGCAGCCCCGGCCGGGCGCGCACCGAGTAGGCAGCCACCGTGCTGGCGCCGCGGCCGTTGCGCAGGTAGTCGATGAAGATCTTGCCGACCCGGTTCTTCGGCCCGGAGGTGGCGGTGAAACGCTCCGGCAGTTGCCGCGCCATGAATTGGGCGAGCGCCTTGGCGAAGGCCTTGACCGTGTCCCAGCCGGCGCGCCGGGCCAGCGGCACGATGATGTGGATGCCCTTGCCGCCGCTGGTCTTGAGGAAGGCCTGCAGGCCCAGCTCGTCGAGCACGGCCAGGGTCAGGCGGGTCGCCTCCAGCATGCTGCGCCAGGGCAGCGCCGGGTCCGGGTCGAGGTCGAGCACGAAGTGATCGGGGGTCTCGATGCGGTCGCTGGTGGCGCCCCAGGTGTGCAGTTCGATGCAGCCCATCTGCGCGGCACCGACCAGCGCCGGCAGGCTGTCGATCTCCATCAAGCGGGCGTGGCCGGGGTCCAGTGCCGGGTCGAGGTGCTTGATGTGGGGGATCGCCAGGCGCTCGGCGTGCTTCTGGAAGAACTGCTCGCCGCCGACGCCGTCCGGCGCGCGCACCAGCGACACCGGGCGGTTGTCCAGGTAGGGCAGCAGCCAGTCGGCGATGCTCGCGTAGAACTCGGCCAACTGCAGCTTGGTGGTGCCGCTCTCCGGGTCGATCACCCGCTGCGGGTTGCTGATCGGCACCCCGGCGACCACCGGCTTGCTCCGTCCAGCCTTCGCCGCACCCTGCCTGGGTTCGGGCGCGGGAAGCGCGCCGGGGCGTTCGCGGACGATCTGCGCCGCCGGCTTGTCGCTGCGCAGGGCGATGAAGCTGGCCTGGCGCACGATGCCTTCCTGGGTCCACTCGGCGAATTCCACCTCGCCCACCAGTCGCGGCTCCACCCAGCTCACGCCGCGGGCCTGGGCCGAAGTCAGCGTGTGGACCAGCGGCGAGTCGGCGCGCGCCAGCTTCTTCAGGCGCTGGTGCAGTTCCTTGAGCGCCACCTCGCCGAAGCCGGTGCCGACCCGCCCGGCGTAGCGCAGGCCATCGTCGCCGTTGACCGCCAGCAGCAGCGCGCCGAAGCCGCTGCGGCTGCCCTGGGGCCTGGTGTGGCCGACGATGACGAATTCCTGGCGCAGGCGGCACTTGAGCTTGATCCAGTCCGGGCTGCGGCGCGACACGTAGGGGCTGCCGGCGCGCTTGCCGATCACCCCTTCCAGGGCCAGGGCGCAGGCGCTCTCGACGATGTCCCGGTGCTGGGCGGCGAAGGCGGCGGAGAAGCGCAGCGGGCCGTCGCGGGTCTCGCCCAGGGCCTGTTTGAGCCGATCCCGGCGGTTTTCCAGCGGCGCCTGGCGCAGGTCCTCGCCGTCGATGAAGGGGGCGTCGAACAGGTAGTAGAGGATGTCGTGGCTGCGGCCGATGTCGAAGGCGTTCTGCAACTGCTGGAAGTCCGGCAGGCCCTGCTCGTTGAGCACCACCACCTCGCCGTCCAGCCAGCTATCGCGCAGGCCCAGCCTGGCCAGGGCCTTGGCCTGCAGCGGCAGGCGCGGGGTCCAGTCGTGGCCGTTGCGGGTGAACAGGCGCACCTCGCCGTCGGCGATGCGGGCGAGGATGCGGTAGCCGTCGAATTTCACCTCGTACAGCCACTCCCCTTCCGGCGGCCGCTCGACCAGGGTCGCCAGTTGCGGCGCCAGGCTGTCGGGAAACGCCTCGGCTACGGGCGCCGCCTTCGCCTTGCCCGCCGGCTTTCGCCTGGCCTTGCTCGGCCCGCCGACCAGCGCGCCGCTGAGCACGCTCTGCGGCTGCGCCTCGACGATGTCGTAGTCGTCGCTGGAGCGGGCGGTGTCGTCGCGTTCCTTGATCAGCAGCCACTGTTCCTTGTCGCCGCTGCCGCGCAGGCGGGTGCGCACCAGGGTCCAGTCGCCGGCCAGTTTCTCGCCGACCAAGGTGAACTTGAGCTTGCCGGCCGCGTAGGCGGCGGCCGGGTCGCCGTGCGGTTGCCAGATGCCGTGGTCCCAGACGATGACGTCGCCGGCGCCGTAGTTGCCCTCGGGGATGCTGCCCTCGAAGCCAGCGTAGTCCAGCGGGTGGTCCTCGACGTGCACGGCCAGGCGCTTGTCGCGCGGGTCCAGGCTCGGTCCCCTGGGCACCGCCCAGCTCTTGAGGGTGCCGTCCAGTTCCAGGCGGAAGTCGTAGTGCAGGCGCCGGGCGTCGTGCTTCTGGATCACGAAGCGCAGCGCGCCGGCCTTGCCGCGCCGCTTGCCGGGCCGCTCGGGGGGCTCGCTGGTGCGCTCGAAATCGCGTTTGCGGTTGTATTCGCTCTGTGCCCTGGCCATGGTCGGGCTCCCGGCTTACTTGCGCGCGGTCTTGGCCGGCTTGCGCGACGCCGTGCCCTTGCCCGCGGGCTTCTTCGGCTTGTCGGCAGGCTTGCCGCCGAGGCTGCGCTTGAGCAGTTCGGTGAGGTCGATGACGTCGGCGCTGCGCCGCTCTTCCTGGCCCTCGACCCGCTCCACGTCCTCGATCTTGCCAGCCTTGGCCTTGCGCTCGACCAGCTCCATGATGCGGTCCTGGAAGCTGTCCACGTATGCCTCGGGCCGCCACTCGTCGCTCATGTCCCTGATCAGGCGCTTGGCCATGTCCAGCTCGCTCTTGGCCAGCTTGGGCCGGGTCACCGCCGGGCCCAGTTCCAGCGTTTCCAGGCCGCGCACCTCGCTGGGCCAGCGCAGCATCACCAGCACCAGCGCCGACTCCAGCGGCATCAGCGCCGCCAGGTGCTGGCGGGTGTGCAGCACGACGTGGGCCAGGGCCACCTTGCCGGTGCCGACGAGCGCCTCGCGCAGCAGCGCGTAGACCTTCTCGCCGCGACGGTCCGGGGTCAGGTAGTACGGCGTGTCGATGTTCTGCAGCGGGATCTGCTGGCTGTCGACGAAGGCGAAGATGTCGATGGTCTGGGTCGACTCCGGGTGCGCCGCGCGGATTTCCTCCTCGCTGAGCACCACGTAGCGGCCCTTCTCGTAGGCCACGCCCTTGACGATATTTTCCTTGGTGACTTCCTTGCCGGTGACCTTGTTCACCCGCTTGTAGCCGACCGGCTCCATGCTGCGCTGGTCCAGCCAGTCGAAGTCCACGCCCTGGGACGCGGTGGCCGAGGCCAGCGCGACCGGGATGTGGACCAGACCGAAGCTGATGGCGCCTTTCCAGATGGCTCGCGGCATGGTCGTGGCTCCAGGGGTGGCGGCTATTCGCCCGGCACGTAGCGGAAGCTGCCGCAACGGCTGCAGCACTGGCACAGCAGGGTTTCCTTGCCGATCAGCGTGGCGACGCCAGCGGACCAGCTGCAACCTGCAATCAAGCATCGGATAGTCATGGGGTGCCTCCTTCGGCCGGCGGCCAAAAATGCCTGTCAATCTGTCGACCGTGGGGGCGGGAAGAAGGTTTTAGTGAAATGCTGGGCAACCGCTGCGACGGCGTAACGGCAGACACACATGCGCGGTCCGCGAACACGAGCCGCTGAGTGCGCTGTGCGCCCCTGAAGTCGCGCGAAGGATAGCTATACGAGAGGCTCTGCCAGCGCCTCGGCCCGGTCCCTGAGCTGCCGAACCTCGTACAGCCGCATCAGCATGTCCTGCTCCTGCAGCAGCGCGAAGAAGATGCGGGCCCGCTCCGCCATCGCGACGCCTTCTTCGAGCAGGCGCAACGCGGCCTGGCGCTGGTCGAGGAAACCGAGCAGCTCGGCCTCCTCGCTCCAGCGGGCGATGCGCTGCCTCGCCTCGCGGGTCGGGCAGGCCAGGCCGGTGGCCAGCAGGGCGTCGAGCCACTGCCCCCAGTCTTCCAGCCAGCCCCTCAACGGATCGTTCATCGGACCTCACTGAACAGATGATGCCGGCCACGGGCGTCGAACAGCGCGACCGGTGAGAAAAGGGGCGCATCGCCCTCGACGACCCAGCGGCCGAACAGCAGAACGTTTTCGCCCTCCGCCGCCGCCAGGATACGGGCGGCGCGCGGGCACCCGGCGCCAGCGGCCATCACCAGGGGAAAGCGATAGCCGTCCTCGCTGATCGCCTCGCCCAGCCAGCGCTGTCCCAGGCGCTCGAACACCGGTGCCTTGAGCAGGCGCGCGGACACCAGCCCCCAGGGCTGCGGATCGCTGCGGTAGAGCCAGGCCTGGCGATGCTCGGCGATGCGCAGCAGGCGGGCAGCAGACGCATCGACCAGTGCCGGCAGAGCCTCCCTCGGCCAGGGGCCGATCACCCGCAGGCGCGTCCCGGCACGGGCGGAGAGCCGTCCGTCCTCGCTGACCCAGCCCCGTTCCAGCAGGCACTCCATGCCCAGCAGCTTCACCGCCGGCTGGTCGGCGAGCATCGCCTGCGCCAGCGCGCCCTCGGCGCTCCAGCCGGGATGCAGGGCCAACGAGCGGGACTCGGACAGGCTGTAGCAACGGTGATCCCCGGGAGAGACGAAGTGCAGGCGGTATCCGCGGTAGCCGCCGGCGGTCTCCCAGCATTCGGCGCTCAGGCACAGCAGGCGCAGGTTCTCGCAGGCGGCGAACTTCTGCCGGTGCAGGCCGGCCAGCCGTGACAGCGGCTGCGGCAACGGCACCCGGGCCAGCGCACGGCGGTGGGCCAGCAGCTCCGCCAGTTGGCGACGCACCTGCCGCACCTGGCTGGCGGCCATGCCCTGGCGCTCGTCGTCGAGCAGGCCCGCCAGGCGCGCCAGCAGGCGTCCCGGCAGCGGCAGGTCGGCCTGCAGCAACTCGGTGGCCAGGGCCTGCCCACGCGCGACGAACAGGCTCGAACCGCCGCTCATGCCGATCGCGGCCAGTTCCTCCAGCCAGCCATCGAGCGCCGCCAGTGCCTGCCGCTGGGCGTCGCTCAGCGCCTCGGCCTCCGGCTCGGCCGGCTCGACCAGCTGCAACACGACCAGCGCCCGATGGGCGCAGCGGCTTTCCCGGCAGGAGCACAGCGACGCCGGCAGGCCACCGGCGCGCGGGATCATCAGCGTGGCCACCTCGGGATCGGCCAGCGTCGCCGACAGCTGGCGCTCATCGATCACCCATTGCGCCTCAGCACCCTGGGCCCGCCAGCGCCGGGCCTTGGTGATGGAAGCCCGCCCCAGCAGCCTCTCGCGCTCGCCGGCGTCGTCGATCAGCCAGGGCTCGCCCGCCTCCAGCTCCGGCGCAAGCGGAGCCGTTTCGGCGCCGGCGGCCAGGCGCTCGCTCAGCCCGAGCAGCAGGCCCAGTTGATGGTGGCAGACGCCGAAGGCGGGACAGCTGCATCGCAGGTGTTCGAAACCGACACCGTCCAGCTGTTGCCGGTAGCCCTCCAGTCCGGCCTCGGCGCGCGCCTCCTCCAGCAACCAGCCGGTGGGGGCCTGATCCTCCAGCAGCTTGCGCGCCCGCCGGACCAGGCCGCGATTGGCCCAGCCCACCAGGGTCTCCTCGGTGAGGCCGCGCAGCCAG
This sequence comes from Pseudomonas paralcaligenes, assembly GCF_019655855.1. Taxonomy (GTDB): domain Bacteria; phylum Pseudomonadota; class Gammaproteobacteria; order Pseudomonadales; family Pseudomonadaceae; genus Aquipseudomonas; species Aquipseudomonas paralcaligenes. The sequence continues at coordinate 508,355 of NZ_BPFX01000007.1, forward strand.
GCGTGCAGGCTCATGCCCCCTTCTCCGCCATGCAGTTGGCCACCCAGTCGGCCAGGTGCTCGGGCGTCATCGCCGCCACCGCCATGCCGCGCGCGACCAGTTCGCCCGCCATCGCCTGGTCGTAGGCCGGCTGTGCCTGCTCGTCCAGCGCGGCCAGGCCGAGCAGGCTGACCCCGGACTCGGCCAGGCGCGTCACGCAGCCGAGCATCCGGGCCGGGTCGGCCCCCTCGCAGAAGTCGCTGATCAGCACCAGCATGCAGCGGCTCGGCCGGGTCACCAGGGTTTCCGCGTGGGCGAGGGCCAGGCCGATGTCGGTGCCGCCGCCCAGCTGCACCGCCAGCAGCGTTTCCACCGGGTCGTCGAGACGGTCGCCGACATCCACCACCTGGGTATCGAACAGCAACATCCGCGTCTGCAGGCTGCGCAGGCGGCTGAAGATGCCGGCGACCACCGAGGCATGGATCACCGAGCTGCTCATCGACCCGCTCTGGTCGACCACCAGGATGATCTCCCAGGGCAGCCGGCGCTGGCGCTGCGGGTTGTAGTAGAGGCGCTGCAACAGCAGCACCTGGTTTTCCAGGTCGTAGTGGCGCAGGTTGCGGCGCAGCGTCATCGACCAGTCCAGCACCGCGTGGCTGGGCCGGCCGCCCTGGGCATGGCGTATCCGCCGCCCTTCGATCCGGTTGCGCACGTTGCGCGACAGCCGCTCGGCCAGGTCGTCGCAGACCTGCCGGATGATCTGCCTGACCTCGTCCATCAGGGCTTCCGGCAGCCAGTGGCGGAAGGTCAGCAGCGTCTGTACCAGTTCGATGTTCGGCGTGGCCCGGCGCAGCACCTCGGGGTCGGTCAGCAACGCGGTCAGGCCGTAGCGCTCGATCGCCTGGCGCTGCAGGGCCTCCACAGTGCCCTGCGGGAACAGGCGACGCACACCCTCCAGCCAGCGTACCGCGGTCAGCCGGGAGCCTTCGCTGCCGGCACCACGCTCTTGGTCCCGCGGCCCGTGGGTGCGCTGGGCGTATTCGCGCTGGTACAGGTAGTCCAGCGCCGCATCGCGGGCGCCATCGACCTCGCTCAGCTCGCCGCCGGCGGGCTCGCTGTCCCTCCCCAGCACCAGACGCCAGCGCCGGCGCAGTTCGGCATCAGTCATCGCGCCCTCCATCCCAGAGCAGGCGCGCCGCACCCAGGTCCGACCGCAGCTGCGCCGCGCGCTGCAGGTCGTCGCTCGACCAGTGCCGCGACGCTGCCGGCAGGCGCGCAGCGACACCCGGCATGACATCGCCCGCCAGCTCGCTCAACTGGCGCGGCGACAGCTGGGTGAAGGCCAGGCGCAGACCCGGCAGGGCCTGGAGAAAGGTCTCCTCGTCCCAGGACAACAACATATCGCCCATACATGCCTGCAACCGCTCCTCCTGCAGCAGGCGGTGGCGGGCGACGCGCAGGATTCCGGCGACGAACCGCCCCGGGGCCTCGACGTCGACGAAGGCCTCACCTGCCGTCGCGCCCAGGGCATCGGCCACGGCCTCCACATCCATCCGCCGCCCTTCCAGCAGCACGCCATGGATCAGCCCTCTCAGCAGCGCCGAAGGGTGCATCGTCAGCATCAATTGCAACGCCTCGAAGAAGGACTCCGGCTCGCAACCCGGCGTACCCAGGGTGACCAGGTTGAGCATGTCCACCAGGGCATCGGCCAGCTCGTCATGGTTTTCCTGGGGCAGCCCACCCTGCCAGGGCAGGCACAGGCAGATGCGCTGGAAACACAGGGCGAGCAGCCCGTCGAGCGCTTCCAGCCCCTGCCCACCCAGCGCCGAGCGCGCGTGGCGGGCGGCGTCCAGGCGCAACAGGCCACGGCACAGTTCGAGAAGATCGCCCTCCCTTTCCAGCCAATGCTCGACCTGATGCAACAGGGCGCCGAGCAGGTCGTGCAGCCCCATCGCCAGGGCTTCGATCAGCAGGCTCGCCGGCTCCCTGCGCTGGCGCCGGGCCTGCTCCATGCGTTCGCGGCAGCAGGCGGTCGCCGCGTCCAGCAGGCGGCTTCCATAGTGGCTGCGCTCGGTCAGCACGGCCTCCGTTTCCGGCTGCCAGCGAACCGACCACACCTCGCGCACCCGCTGCAGGTCCTGTCCCTCGGCGAAGCGCGGGCCGGCGAGCAGGGTCGCGTAGGGCACCCCGAGGAACTCCAGGCGATGCAGCATATGCGACTGCTCGCGGTGCCTGGCGCTGCGGTAGATATCCAGCGCCCGCTCGAGCGGCGCGCCGGCGGAAGATGGCAGGCGCAGGCGACGACAGTGCTGGCGGAAATCGGCCACCAGCGGCGGCACCGGCAGGCCCGCCGGCAGGCGCCCGCTCTCGTTGCCGGCGAGAAAGCGCTCGATCTCGGCCAGCAGCGTCTGTTCGCTGCCGTCCCGGGCCTGCTTGAGCACGCTGCTGAGCAGCGCCTCGCGCAGTTCCAGCCGCCCTACCCCGTGCCCGCGCAGAGCCGCCAGCCGCCTGGCCATGACCACCGCCTCCACCGCGTCCGGGAAGGCCGCGCCCAGGCGCTGCTGGCGCAGGTGCTCGACCAGCTCCAGGGCCAGGCCGGCGTGCACCTCCTGATGCACCTCGCCGGCATTCTCCCGCCGCCGCGACAGCACCGACCAGACCCGCGCCTGGTACGCGCAATCCGGGATGCCGGCGGCATAGTGGCGGGTCGCGTTGAGCCGTTGCAGCGAGTAGTTCACCAGGTGCACGCCGGCCGCATCCGCCGCCACTTCGGGAAACGCGCCGGGCGCCTCCAGCTGCGCCAGGATGCCCAGGCAATGGAACGCGCCGCACACGACCAGGCAGCGCTTGCCCGCCGCCCGCGCCCGGTTGATCGCCACCGCCATGTGCGCTTCGCGCGCCAGGGTCAGGGCATCGACCCCGTCGCCCTCGCGCAGGTAGTGGCCCAGGTGCAGCAGGCGGACGAAGAAGTCCTCCGCCTCCGGGTAGGCGACGCCGCTTTCGAAATGGCGCTCCCACCAGGTGTCGAAATCCGCGCAACCGCTGACCGCCAGCAGCGTGGCCATGGCATCGGCCCGGACCATCGGGCGATCATCGTTGAGCGGCGGCTCCAGCTCGTCGTCCGCCTCGGCGTCCGGGTCCAGCAGCGCCTGGCGGGCCATGTAGGGCAGATCGATGAAACGGGCCTCGATGCCCAGGCGGTTGGCCTCGCGCAGCGCGACCCACTCCGGCGACATGGCGGCCATCGGCACGAAGCAGCGCGCCTGGGCGGCCTGACTGCCGGGCGACCGGGCATGGATGAACAGCGCCACCGGCGGCCGGGTCTGTTCGTCCAGCAGATGGGACAGCAGGTCGTTGGCCTCGCTGGGCCCCTCGATGAGCACCACGTCCGGGCGAACGGCCTCGATCAGCCGGCGTACCTGCCAGGCGCAATGCGGGCTGTGATGGCGGATCGGCGCCCAGATCAGCTCGGGATGGGCGGCATAGGCCGGGGGCAGCCGCGCGCAGTCCCAGGCCTCAGTCATCCTGGGCGTCGGCAAAGTCCTGCCACTCCGGGCTGCCGCTGCGCAGCCGCCGCACCACGCGCAGGTAGTCGCGGAAGCGCCGGGCATCCTGTTCGTCGTCCTTGATCACCGTGCCCAGCATGAAGCGCGACAGGTCGCGCGGCCGCACCTCGGGCAGGCCGAAGTAGTGGCACTGCACCGCCGCGCTGAAGGCCACCGCGATGGCCTCGGCCGTGGACAGCACCGTCGTCGGCGATTCGACCGCCGTGCCCTGGACGCTGCCGGCGCGCAGCTCCTGGAACGCGGTCGCCAGCAACTGCGCCACATCGCCGCTCAACCCGGTGGCGATGCCCTGCTCGCTCAGTTGGCGGTTGACCTCGCGCTGCAGGAGTTCCTTCTGCTCCTGCAGGCGCGCCAGCGGGCGCATGGTTTCGAAATTGAAGCGGCGCTTGAGCGCCGAGGACATGTCGTTGACGCCGCGGTCCTTGAGGTTGGCGGTGGCGATCACGTTGAAGCCGGGCTGCGCCAGCAGGTAGGCGCCGTCGCTCTCCTTCATCTCCGGCACCTGCAACAGGCGCTCGGAGAGGATGGGGATGAGGTTGTCCTGCACCTCGGTCGGGCAGCGGGTGATTTCCTCGAAACGCAGCAGGGCGCCACGGCTCATGGCCCGGTGCAGCGGCCCGGGCACCAGTGCCTCGGGACCCGGCCCGGAACGCAGCAGGAGGGCGTAGTTCCAGCCGTAGCGGATGTTCTCCTCGACCACCCCGGCACTACCCTGCACGGCGAGGGTGCTATCGCCGCAAATGGCCGCCGCCAGCAGCTCCGACAGCAGCGACTTGGCCGTGCCGGGCTCACCCACCAGCATCAGCCCACGCTGGCCGATCAGGGTGACGATGGCGCGCTCGACCACGTCGTCGTTGCCGAACACCTTGCGCAGCACCGGGGCACCGCCGATCTCGTCGCCACCGCTGCCGAGGATGAAGGTGCGCACCATGGCCGGCGACAGGCGCCAGCCGGGCGGACGCGGGCCGCCGTCGGCCTCGGCCAGGCGCTGCAGCTCGGCGGCGTGCGCCTGCTCGGCGGGCAGGCGCTGGACCGCGTCACTTTTCGGATCGTTCCCGCTCATTCGCCTCTCCTCGTGGTGGCATTCGGCGCGGCCATCACGCCGACTCCAGTTGCAACAGCGTTTCGGCCTGGGCCAGCAAGGTGTTGAGCAAGGCGGGCGGCAGGTCCTCCATGCGCTGGCGGACATAGCCCTCCTCTTCCCGCTTGCTCACCGTGAAGGTCCCGACTTCCACTTCCTCGTCCGGATCGAAGAACACACTGATTCCGCTATGGTCGAGGCTCATCAGCCAGCGCTCGCCGTCCAGGGACCAGTAGTGCTCGTTGACCATCGCGCCATCGCCGGCCTCCCCCTTGAGGTAGCCCCAGCGCTCCAGCAGGCTGCCCAGCTTGCCACGCGACAGGCACGCGCCCTTGGCGCGGGCGAGTTCACTGGCCTGCAGCTCCTCGGCGGAAGGTCGAACCACCACGATCTCCCATTGGCCGATCGGCGACACCAGGGCGTAGTCGGCGAAGTGTTGCACCCAGGCCGCGCGCTCGTCCTCCTCCAGTTCCAGGGGATGGGCGATATGCACCCGCGCGCCGTCCGCCAGGGCGAAGTCCCGGTCCTGCAGGTCGATCAACGCTCCGGTATCGTCCGGCCGGAAACGCGCCAATGGCTGGCCATCCGCCGACTCGGCGGCCCACACCACGCCCTGGGCGATGCAGGCCATCAACGGATGCTCGGCGAACAGGCGGCGCCAGGTCTCGGCCGGCCAGGAGGTGCCGAGCTGCAAGGCGCGGGTCAGGCGCCTGGCCTGCTGCTTGAGCACCGGCTTGAGGTTCTTGGTCAGCGCCTTGTACTGGTTCTCCGCCAGGCTGCGCTTGTCCGGGTCCTCGCCGGCCTTGGCCTTGGGCAGGCTCTTGCCGGCCTTGCCCTTCTCGTCCAGCACCGCCAGGCTCAGGTCGGGACGGATGCGCACGGTGTAGACGGTCGGCCCCACATCCAGCTTCAGGCCGTCGCGCTGCAGTCCGAAATCGGGCACCAGCTGTTCGAGGAACTCCTCCAGGGTCATGTCCTGCTTCTGCGCCACCTCGGTGAGCGCCAGGCGGGCATTCTGCATGATCGAATCGGAGAACTTGCCGCTTTCCCACAGCTCGCGCACCTGGGACACCCCATAGTTGCCGGGCAGCCGGCACAGCAGGCGGATGGCGGCGCTGGCCTTCTGCTTGCGCACCTTCTTCCAGTCCTTGACGGCCTTGACCAGGGCATTGGCCGCGCGCTCGTCGCCATAGGGCTCCAGCGGCAGCAGCAGCCAGTCCTGGGCGGTCGCGCCATCGGCGGCGATCCACTGCTCGACGCCGAGCAGCGCCAGGTCGCTGCGCCGCCCCGCCGGCAGGAACGCCAGGATCTGCCGGGCACGCCGCGGCAGCACTTCTCCGCCTTCGGCGAGGATGGCCAGCAGGAACTGCCCGAGCGGCTCGCCGAGGGGCGCCAGCAGGCTGGCAAAGGCGTCGTTCCAGCATTTACCGACCGCCGAGGGGACCTTGGCGCCCCGCGCCTGGGCCTGCAGGCCCGCCAGGTCGATGCCGGCCCAGGGGTCGAGCCCCTGCAGCGGATACCCGGCGCGCTCCAGCGCATCGAGGCTGACGCTGCGGCTGTACTCGTCGTGGGCCTTGTCGGCGATGTGCTGCGCGATCGGCTCCGCCATGGCCGGGTCCGGGGACAGGGCCATGCCGATCAGCACCGGCTTGCGGGCCTTCGGCGCGGCGTCGAGCAGGCCGCTGCGCAGCAACACCTGGGGAGCGCATCGGGCGACCAGGGATACCGCGGGCACCCGCAGCGTCTTCGAGTTGCTGGCGAAGACCCGGCTCAAGGCATCGGCACAGGCTTCGAGGCACGCATCGTCGAACAGGGGCAGCAAGGTGATCTGCGCCTTCTCGTCGAGATCGGCGAATGCCGAGGGATGGGCCAGCAGGGCGCGCCGCACGGCTTGCACGACCGCCGGACGGGGGCGCGAGCCGAGTGTCAGGAAACGGCCGGCCATCGAGGGAAGCAGCTGCAACAGCGGCGTCTGGTGGCCCCCGAGTACCACGACCACGCGCTTCAGGGAATCGTCATATGCCTCTTCGACGTATCGATGGAAAAGCTGCGGGGCCTCGTCGAACAGCGTCTCGACAAAAGCCATCAGCCCTGCGTGCTCGGTGTCGCTGCCCAAGCCATCATAGGCAAAGCATTTCTCTATTATTTTCAGGCGGTCGTCGGCATCGCCTGCGGCACTCCAGAGCAACGTCCAGCGCTCGATGCGATCGCGACCCCGCCAGAGGTCGCCCGCGTCCAGGCAGTCGATAAAGAGCGCGGGATAATCCCGGCTGACCTGGGTCAGTACCTCCCAGTTGCCTGGCTCCGGCACCCAGGCATCCCGGCCCCAGCCGTCCTCGTCGTCAGCATTTCTGAGGACAGTGGCCAGCTCGAGCAAACGCACCGCAGCCATGCCCGGCAACGAGGCATTGGGTGACTTCAGGTACGAGCGGAGCCGGTCCACATCCGCAACCTTATCGAGCAGCCTGAAGCACGGCCGGGCCTGCGGATCGTTGGCGAGCACCCGCACGATGAGGTCGTGCAGAGCGGCCTCGTCGAGGTGATCCGCCAGCTTCTCCAGTATCTCGGCGAAATCCCGGCTATCCGACGGGATCTTGGCAATGACCTCGCCATACCATTCCAGGGCCTTCGGCGAGTTCAGGTCCGTGCTGAATCCCGCCCCCAGCTCGAACTTGCGCTGGTGGAACATCAATGCCGCCTCCGGGCAACGGGCGTGGAATTCGCCATTGCCCCACAGACCGGCCAGCACCTCCTTAGAGGTGCCCTCCAGGAGCCGCCTGAACCCATCCAGAGGCTCGGCGACCAGAACCGCCAGGTTGAGATCACCGAAGATTTCACTGGCGGGGAAGTCCCTCGCCGAATCCGCGCCCAGAATCTCCCTCAGGCGTGGGCTCTCGACCAGGAGCTTCAGCAGCGGCAGGTGGAACTGGTGCCTGACGTTTCGGGCCACGCCATAAGGGAAATCGGTGTCATCGGGACTGCGTGAGATGCTTCCTGCATTGACCAGCAGCAGATCGATCCAGCGCTCCGGAGTCACCTCGTCGAGTTGGAGCTGTTCCCGGATGATCGTCATGAACAGCCGAAGCCCGATCAGCCTTTCCACGACAAACAGAGGAAGCTCCTGCCACTCGACCAGCGCATCGCTCAGGCACGCGGGATCGGCTTGCGCCGCCAGCAGCCACTGGTGAACCGCCAACCAGCCGCCCTCGCCAGTGGCGATATCCCGGGCCCATGCCTTCATCAGCGTGCCCGCCACGCGCTCCCAGGCGCGCTGCCCGGCTCCGCTCGCGCTGGGCAGCCAGGTCCGGCCCAGGCTCCCGCTGCTGGCGAAGGGGCTGAACAGCAGGATGACGCGCTCCCAGCGGTCCAGCCACGCCTCGGCGGGCCGGTCGGCCAACGCCCAGCCATAGAACGCCTTGACGCGGTCGCCGATGTAGAAGTTGGAGGCGCCCTGGTTGTGCAGATAGGCGTTCTGCGCCAGAGCCCGGCGCCACTCGTCAGGCAGGTCCGCCTGCGCCCGCCAGTAGCGCTCCACGCCGGCGAAGTCGAGCCCCGTGCCGATGGAGTGTCGCTGGTAGGCGCTGGCCAGCCGCTGCAGAAAGTCCGCCTCGTCCTTGGCCTGCGCCAGATGATGGATAAAGTCGATGTCGTCCGTCATGAATCACCGTCCCGGGTAGATTTCGAAGTGCTGTTTCTCAGGGCTCGCACCGGTCGCGGCCGGTCATTCGGTCCGCGCCTCATCGGTTCACGGCGCGAGGGCATCAGGCCGACTCCAGCCGCACCAGGGTCTCGGCCTGGGCCAGCAGCGTATTGAGCAGGGTCGGCGGCAGGTCCTTGAGCCGCTGCGGCACGTAGGGGCCGTCGTCGTCCTTGCGGCTGACCGTGAACGAGCCCACCTCCACCGACTCCTCGGCCTCGAAGATGACGCTGAAGCCATCGTGATCGAGGCGGATCATCCAGCGCTGGTTGTCGAGATAGGCGTAGTGGTCATCGATCATGGCGCCGTCGCCGGTATGCCCCTTGGTGTAGCCCCAGCGATCCAGCAGGCCGCCGATCTGGGCGCGGGTCACGTTGACGCCCTTGGCCCGGTCGATCTGCTCGGCGCCCAGTTCCTGTTCGGTCGGCGGGCAGACAGCTGCCTCCCATTGGCCGATGGGCGAGGTCAGCTCGTAGTCGGCCATGTGCTGCGCCCAGGCTTCGCGCTCGGCGGCATCCAGTTCCAGCGGATGGGCGATGTGCACCTGCGCATCGGCGGGCAGTTCCACCGGCGCGTCGTCGAGGCCAATCAGGACACCGGTGGCGTCCGGGCGGAAACGGACCAGGGGCTGGCCGTCCGCGTCTTCCGCGGCCCACACCACGGCCTGGCCGATACAGCTCATCAGCGGCTGCTCGACGAACAACCGGCGCCAGGTCTGCGCCGTCCAGCTGGTGCCCAGCTGGAAGTGACCGACCAGCCGCTTGCCCTGCTGCTTGAGCACAGGCTTGAGGTTCTTCGACAAGGCCTTGAACTGCGCCTCCGCCAGGTCACGCTTGGCCGGGTCCTCGCTGGCCTTGGCCTTGGGCAGGCTCTTGCCGGCCTTGCCGTTCTCGGCCACTACCACCAGGCTCATGTCCGCCGCGATGCGCACGGTGTAGACGGTGCTGCCGACGTCCAGCCTGAGGCCGTCGCGCTGCATGCCGAAATCGGGCACCAGCAGTTCGAGGAACTCGTCCAGGTCCATGTCCTGCTGCTGGGCGGCCTCGACCAGGATCTGCCGGGTGGTGTCCTTGAGCGCCTCGGCGAACTTGCCGTTCTCCCACAGCTCGCGCACCTGGGAAGCGCCGTAGACACCCGGAATCCGGCAGAGCGTGCGCAGCCCCAGGGCGGCCTTGGCCTTGCGCTGTTTCTTCCAGCCCTTGATGGCCTTGACCAGGGCGTTGACCGCCCGCTCGTCCCCATACAGATCCAGCAGAGGCAGCAGCCAGTCGAACTCGGTCGAGTCCTCGCGCAGTATCCAGAACTCGACGGCGTGCAGCGCCAGGTCGCTGCACCGGCCGGCCGGCATCAGGCGCGTGATCTGGCGCACCCGGCGCGGCAGCCCGCCTTCGCCGGACTCGGCCAGCAGCGAAAGCGCATACCGCCCCAGCGCCTCGCCGAGCGCCTCGGTGAGTTGCGCGACCCGGTCGTCCCAGTACAGGTCGACGGCGGGCGCGATGGTGGCGTCGCGCGCTATCGCCTGCAGGGCCGCCAGGTCCAGGTCGAGCCAGGGGTCCAGCCCCTGGAGCGGATACTGGGCCCGCTCCAGCGCGTCCAGGCTCAGGCTGCGGCTGTAGTCGTCGTGGGCCTTGTCGTCCAGATGGCGGGCGATCAGTCCGGCCATCCCGGAGGCGCGCGACAGCGCCATGCCGGTGAGGATGGTCTTGCGCGGCTTGGGCGGTGTATCCAGCAGTGCGCAGCGCTCGATGAGCTCAGGGCTGCAGCGGGCGATGAGCGCGGCGGCCGGAACGCGGACCGGCCTGGAGCTGCTGCCCAGCAACTGGATCAGGGCATCCCGGCAGGCTTCGACACAGGCTTCGTCCATCAGCGGCAGCAGGCGCAGTTGCTCCTTCTGCTCGAGCGCGGAGAACGAGTCCGGGTAGGCGCTCAAGCTGCGGCGCACGGCCTTGAAGATGGCCTTGCCGGGCCGCTGGCTGGGCTTGATGAAGCGTACGGCGACCGCGGCCGTCAGCGCCTGCAGGGGCGAGTCGATGGCCCCCAGCAAGGCCGCGATGTCGGACAGGTTGTAGGGGTGCTCCTTCGCGATGTACTGCTGGAACGCTTCGGGAGCCTCGGCGTACCGGGACTCCGCGAAGCGCACCGGCTCGTCGAAACCGCGCTGCGCGTAGTGCAGGCTGCCCAGCAGCAGCCCGGCCATCCGCTGCCGGTCATCCGGGCTGGCGGCCCGCCACAGGATGGCCCAGCGCTCGAAGCTGTCGGCGCCCGACCACAGGTCATGCACGAAAAGCGCGGAGATGAACAGATGCGGATACGCCTGGCTGGCACGTTCGAGCAACTGCCTGTTCTCGGGCTCGGCCTGCCACGCGTCACGGGCCTTGGGGTCGGCGCCGGGCTGGCGCAGCGTGACGGCCAGCTTCATCAGGCGCCTGACGGCAGCGTGCCTCAGGCTGTCGTTGGCGGCTTCCAGGTAGGCATAGAGGCGGTCGGTATCCAGCGCGTGCGAGAGAATGTCCCAGTGGACCCAGGCGCGCTCATCGTTCGCCACGACGCTGGCGATGACCTCGTGGAACTGCTCTTCGGCCAGTTGATCCTTCAGCACCTCGCACAGACGCTCGAACAGACGATCCCCCGACGGAACCCGGCCGATGATCTGGCGATACCAGCCCACGGCCTCCGGCGAAATCGGGAAGCAATAGATCTCGCCCTTTGCGGCGAAGCGCCGCTGCTCCAGGGCCAGCGACGCGGCGGGGAACCCGGTCACGAATCGCTCGGAGCTGCGCAACCCGCCCACCACCTGGCCCGGCAGCGAGTCGAGCCAGGCCACGAACGCCGGCAACGGTTCCGCCATCAGCACGGACAGGTCGAACATGCTGAACAGTGTGTTGCTGGCGGATTTCCTGTTGTGGTCCTCGCTGAGCAGGCCTTCGGCCAGGCGCGGGCTGACGGCGAGCAGACGCAGGGTCGGCAGGGCGAGGTTGTGGCAGAAGGCGTACATGTCCCCCCGCAGGTTCAGCCGGTAGGGCAGATCATCGAGGCGTGACACGAAGCTGTACAGCCAGTCTATCCAGTGGTCCGGCCCTTGCTCGCCGAGCAGCAGTTGCTCGCGGACGATGGTCAGGTACAGACGCAGGTTCAGCAGGACGTCCAGTTGGCTGGAACTCAGCTTGGGAATCCCGGCCAGCACCCGTTGCAGCCAGCCCGGATCGGCCTGGGCATCGAGCAGCCAGCGATGCAGGCCACCCCACTCGCCCTCGCCGGTGGCGAGCGCCCCGGCCCACGCCAGCATGGCGCCACGCATGACGCCTTCCCATTCGCGGGCCGGGATCTTGCCGTCCACATAGTGGGCCCTGGGCATCCAGTTCGAGGCCAGGTAGCAGTCCGAGGTGAAGGGCGCGAGCACCACCACCAGCCGCTCCCAGCACGCCAGCCAGGCCGGCAGCGGCAGATCGCCCAGCGCCCAGCCGTAGAAGGCGCTGGAAACGGCGCTGATCGAAAAGTACTGGGCCTGCCGCTGGCCCGGGATCATCTCCTGGGCGAGCCGCTGCCGCCATGCCTCGGGCAATGCCGCCTCACCGCGCCAGTAGCCTTCGATGCAGGCGAAGTCCAGGTCCTGGCCGACATCCCGCTCCCGATAGGCCTGCTCCAGGCGCCGCAGGAACTCGTCGTGGCCGTGGGCCTCGGCCAGATGGATGATGACCTCGAAATTGCTCGACACGGTGACGCTCCTTATCCGTCGATACGCACTGACGGTGTTCTTCGCGGGTTACGGGGCCAGGCTTTCTTCGCGCCTGGTGGTCGGCTACAGATTCGTCGTTCGCATCGACCGGAGGAAGCGGCGAGTTGTCCAGTCGGGTGCCGGGGAAACTTGACGTAGCGTCAAGTCGTTCCGCTGGAAGCCCTGGAAAGGTTGACCAGCTCCTGTTGCAGCAGCAGCCGCAGCTCCTCCCGGTCGAACTGCCGGGCGAACAGGGGGACGGCGAAGGCGTAGCCGGTTTCCGTGCGCTTGAGGACGAAGCCGAGCAGCAGTCGCGCCAGGGAGTGCTTGAGAGCGTCGACCTCGGCGTGGCGCCCGCTGGCGCGGATCAGCGCGACCAGGTTGGCCAGGCTGGTGCGGCCATGGTAGGCGGTGTGGTAGACGACGATCCGGTCCAGGCGGCAGGCGTTCTCGTCGTGGCTGAGCCGGGCCCAGCCCGCCAGGGCGTCCTGCACCGCCTGGGAGGCCAGCGCCTTGGTCAGGTGCGCGCGCTCCACCACGGAGGCACCGGGCCCCATGGCTTCCAGGCATTCCTGGCAGATGATCGCCACCAGGTTGGCGCGCTGGCCGCTGGCTTCCACCAGTTCGTCGACCAGCGTGCTGCTGGCGAAGCCGAGGCGCAGGCGGGCCAGGGGGATGGTGGCCAGCTCCCGGCAGGCATCGGCCTCCAGGCCGCCGATGGTGATGACCTCGCCGAAGTTGCGCAGCGGCGACTGGTAGTCGAGCACCGCCGTGGCGTAGAGGTCCCAGAACCCCGCCAGCATGAACCAGCAGCGCCCCTCCTCGCTCAGCGCGCGCAGGGTGGAGAGCTGCGGGTAGCCGTGGCCGGACTCGTCGCGGAAGAACAGGTCGGCCTCGTCGATCAGCAGGAAGACGCGCTTGCCCTCGTGGCTCGCCACCACATGCTCGATGATCCGCTCCAGAGGGGTTTCCGCCGGCAGGCCGAACTGCAGGGCCAGGCGCGGCGCCAGCCGGTGGTCGCGCAGGGAAATGTAGTGGCAGACCATCAGCGGATGGTTCTGCAGGCGTCGCTGCACTGCCTTCAGCAGGCTGCTCTTGCCCAGCTGGCGCCCGCCCACCACCAGGTAGTTGGAGGGCTCCCGGTTGAGCACGCGGGCCAGCAGGTGGGCGCGGCCGAAGAAGGAGTCCGCGCGCACCACGCCACCGCGCGTCTGGTAGGGGGAGATGCGGGTCAGGCGCAGCTGGGCGGCGAGCAGGCGCAGGAGCACTTCGCCGGGCTTGCGCCCCAGCAGCCATTCCGTCTGGCTCGGGCTGTCCAGCGCGACGAACAGGTTGGCGTGGTCGGCGCAGAACGTCTCCAGTTCCTCCTGCCCCTCGGCGGTCGGCACCAGCATCACGTCCAGCCCGGTCTGTACCGCGCGCAGGTGGTGGACGATCTGCTCGGCGGCCATGCCGGCGGCCGGCAGGTACACCAGGCAGCGGTCCAGGGCGAACGGCAGGTCGGCGGTGAAGCGCCACTCGAACACCTGCCCGGGCAGCGACCAGCCCGGGCTCGGCTGCAAGTTGGCACCGAGCTTGAGCGCCAGCTGCGCCACCCGCGCCTCGCCGTCGGCCGCAGCGCAAGCGAGCGCCTGCTGCCAGCTGGAAGGCGTGACGCCCGCGGCCTGCAGGGTGGTGGCACGGCGCCCGAGCATGCCCAGCAGCCGGTCGAGCTTGGCCAGGCGCTCCAGCGGCGTGCTCAACAGGGCCTTCGGGCGCATCTGCACCGGTCCCAGCAGCGGATGGCGGAACAGCAGCAGCAGGCCGGCGATGACGAACAGCAGGAAGCAGATGATCACCAGCCACTTCAGGTCCAGGACCAGCGGGCTCTCGCCGCCGCTGCGCTGGCAGCTGATGGGCAGGTAGCGGGTCGAGATCGGCGGCACGCCGGGCCGGCAGACCCAGCTGTCGTCGCTGCGGGAGAAGTCGAGGATCACCTGCTTGCCGGCCAGGCCGCCCAGTTCGTCGCGGTCGGCAATGTCGGCCGCCAGGCGGTACGGCTGCGGCGAGCTGACGCTGACCAGCGGGTCGTCGATCGGTGGCCGGTAGGTCTCGATGTCCTTGGGCCAGCCGTCTTCGATGGTGCGGGCCTCGGCCATCACCGTGCGCCACACCAGCAGCTCGTTCCACACCCGGCTGAGGTTGGCGGTGCCAAGCGCGTAGTCGCGGGTGAGGGGGTTGTACTGCGGCGTGAGCAGGGCGCTGGCGACGAACAGGGTGACCAGCGCGATGATCACTCGCCGGCGCGGCGTGGCCTCGGCCAGGCGGTCGATCAGGTAGCGCAGCATGTCGCCAGCACCTTCAGGCCGGTGGCGCGGATGATCTCGCTGCGCCAGTGCAGGCGGGCCGAGTCGCCCTGGCCGCGCACCGTGATCAGGTTGTTCCAGAACAGGCGGCGCAGCTCTCCGTCGGCCAGGTAGGGGCTGGCCCGGCCGAGGTCCAGCGCGGTCAGGCGTTCGCGCAGGCGCTCGCGCGCCGAGGGGTCTTCGGCCAGCGGCAGGAAGGCCTGCCACAGGCGGGCGCTGTCGCCCAGGTGGTCCTGCAGCGCCCGCTGCGAGGCGGCGTTCAGGCCGGAGTGTTCCACCAGCCACTGCAGCCCTTCCTCGGCCAGCGCCGGGTGGCCGCCGCAGCTTTCCAGCAGCTCCGCCAGCATCGCCTGGTCGAAGCGCCGGCCCGGCCAGCGCGTGGCGGCGAGCGAGGCCAGTTCGGACAGGTCGAGTTCGGGCCAGTAGCGGACCTGGGCGATGTTGAGCAGCGACAGGTCGCCGCTGCGGTATTTCAGGTCGGCCAGCGCCTCGCCGCCGCACAGCAGCAGGTGCAGGCGGCCGCTGTGCATCTCGCTGAGGCTGCGCAGGATGCCGGCCAGCGTTTCGCGCAGCGCCGGCGTGCCCTGCTCGAAGCGGCTCACCAGGCAGAAGATGCGCTCGCCGGCCAGCAGGCGCTGCTCCAGCGCGGATTCGAATTCGTAGTCGGACGTGACGTTGCCGAAGCCGCACTGGCGGCCGATGGCGGCGAAGTAGTCCGAGACCAGGGTGCTGGTGCTGTAGGGCGGCTGGATATGCAGGACGCAGGCGTCGCCGTACAGGCCGCGGGCCCGCGCCAGCAGCTCCTGGCGGAACGGCGGCTGGCCCCAGTGCGCCTGGGACAGCAGCAGGCCGATGGGATAGGGGGTCAGGCGTCCCAACTGCTCGAACACGGACTCGATGAAGGCGGCGAACGGCGTCTCGCCGGTGCCGTCCGCCTGCAGCGGGAACTCGCGCTCGAAGCCGGCGGCGCTGAACAGCCGGTTGGTCTCCTGCTCGGTCAGGCGCAGGTAGCGCGCGCACGCCGCCAGTTTGTCGCGCGAGCGCGGGTTGGGCAGCGAGAGGCCGTTGCGCCAGTTGTTCACCGCCTCGCGGCTGAGGCCGATCTCGGCGGCCACGCCGGAGGCGCTGGCGCGAATCCTGCGCATGTACAGGGTCAGCAACGTGGAAAAGACTTCTGCTTCCATTCCTAGCCCCTGCTGAGGTTCCCGATCCGGGCCAGCGGCCGCGGTCAGCTGCGCTTCAGGTAGAAGATGCGGCCGCTGTTCTGGTCCTTCCAGGCGATCTCGCGCATGCCCGGCGACACGATCTCCAGCACCCAGGGCATGGTCTTGTGCACCGTGATGGTTCTGCCCGAGCAGGTGTAGGGACTCTGCGCCGACATGAACGGCAGGCTCACGTCCAGGTTGTCCCTGGAGAAGCTGAACGCGGAGGGCATGTCCTCCTTGACCCGGGGAGCGCCTAGGCGCTCGCTGGTGTGGGTGACGCTCCAGGTGCCGACCAGGTCCACCGAGCAGGCGGCCTGGGCCACCGGGACCACGAACAACAGGGCGCTCGCCGCGCAGATCAACGCTTTCATTCCATTTCCCTCGACTACGCGGGCCGCGAGTGTATCAGCAGCGCCGCCTTGGTTTGCAATGGCCCGACACCATAGCGGCAAAAAGCCACATCCGGCAGCCGGACCGACAGGTTTTCCTTCTATCTATTCCGCGTGCCCGCCGGCGAACTCGGCGTTGGCACGAACCGCGTAGATCAGCGGCAGCACGATCGCCAGCAGCAGGCCGATGCCGACCCACAGCCACACGCCCTTGAAGAACACCAGGGCCACCACCGTGAAGATCACCGCGTGCAGCAGTCCCTTGCCGATGGCCCAGAGCACCATCACCCCCTTCATCAGCTGGATCGGGTTGGTGCCGGACTCGCGCGCCGCCTTCGCCAGGCCGACGATGCCCTCTACCGCCTCGCGGGCCTGCGCCTCGTTCTTGCGCGCCTCCGCGATCAGCTTGCGCAGGGGCACCGGGCGGCGCACCCGAACCTCGGTGCAGCCACCCTCCTCGTCCACCTCGCCCACTTCCTGCTCGACGATGGCCCGTAGCTCGGTCTTGTGCCGGTAGAGGTCGTCCGGGTTGACCAGGGCGCCGGCGAGGAAGTGGTGGCGCTCGGTCTCGCCGACCTGGTCATGGAAGACCTCGATGACCGCCGCCTGCAGGCCGTGCTCGAACAGGCTGAGCAGCAGCTCCAGCGGCAGCGACGAGGTGGTGGAGCTGTCGAACGCCAGGCGGATGAATTCCGGTTGCGCCCTGAATTCGTGGTTGAACCAGTCCTCGTGCCAGTGGCTGGTCAGGTCCACGCCCAGTTGCTCCTGCCAGACCTGGCTCTTGGCATCGTCGCCACGGATCAGGTTGACGATGGCCAGCACGCAGCTTTCGTGCTGCGCCTTGTCCTCGAAGAACAGCATCAGGACATTCGAGTTCTGCGACATCTGGTTTGCCTCCGCAGGGCATGCGTTCACGATCCCGTGAGCAAGGAAATAGGCAACCGCCGTAGGAGCGGCCTTGGCCGCGAAGCCTTTGCCGTTGATCCGGTTCGCGGCCAAGGCCGCTCCTACAGCAGGTTTTTTCAGGCGACGCCGAGGCTGTCGGCGATCACCGCCAGGGCGAGCTGCTCCGTGCGGCTGATCCGGCTGCCGAAGCCGAAGAAGCCACCCGAGGCGCTGGCCACGTCCCGCGCCATGGCGAGCACCGCCTCGCCGAAGCGGCGACCGGCCTCCGGAGATATCCGCGCATCGACCAGGGCGCGCACCTGGCGCAGTTCGGTGGCGAATTCCGGCGGCTGCTCCAGCACCTGCGCCACCATCGGCGCCACGTCGTTGACCACGTTGGTCACGATGCGGGTCAGCAGCGGGTCGGCGTACTTGTCGGCCTCGACCAGCTGGTTGCCGAAGGCGGCGATCTCCTTGCGGTCCACCTTGCCGTCGGAGGCGGCGACCAGGAAGAACACCAGGAACGGTACCCGGCGCAGCAGCTGGAACTCGTCCGGGTCGAACTGGCTGTTCTCCTCGCCCTGGTGCTGGGCGCTTTCGCCGGCCTGGTCGACGTAGACGTCGCGCCACAGCGCGCCGCCCTGCTCGTGGCTGTTCAGCCCGTCGAACAGGGCCTGGGTGAAGGCGTCCACCTCCTCCATCGAGAGGCCGTGCCACTGGCTGACCTTCAGGCGGTGCACGGCGAACCCGGAGGCGTGGGCGGCGTTGCGGTACGGCAGCAGGTACTGCAGCTGGCGCTGGCCGCCGTCGGCGAAACGGATATCCAGGCTGAGGCAGTCGGTCTTGCCGGTGGGCAGCGTGACCAGGGCGTCCTTGATGAACACCGCGCCGCGCTCGTCCGGCTGCAGCGCGTTGATCCGCCGCTCGCCGGTGGCCACGGCCTGGATGGAGCCCATCGCCAGGCGCTGCATGCTGCGCGAGTCGTCGGCCTTCAGGTAGCCGAGGATCGGCACCAGCACCTCGCCATCCGACACGCTCCAGAGCGCATGCCCCAGGAAATACCCCGCCATCTCGGCGACCCGCTGTGTGGCTTCCATATCCCTTCTCCTCGTTGGCTGGATATGGGGCGGATTATTCCAGCGGACCGGCCGCCGATCAGTTCCGGACTTGTCAGGCGCGGGGCCGCTGCGGTTGACATCCTGTCAAGTCGACAACATGAGCCGAATTCATGCAAACCCCGCAGCGCCCGGAATTCCACGCGGCTTTGCTATCATCTGGCACTTTTCCGCACGCTTCCCCCAGGTAGTCCCCATGTCCGACCGCAGCGCCCGCCTCCAGGCTCTTTCGCAAGCCCTGAAAGAACGCATCCTGATCCTCGACGGCGGCATGGGCACCATGATCCAGAGCTACAAGCTGGAGGAGGCCGACTACCGTGGCGAGCGCTTCGCCGACTGGCCGCAGGACGTCAAGGGCAACAACGACCTGCTGATCCTCAGCCGCCCGGACGTGATCGGCGCGATCGAGAAGGCCTACCTGGATGCCGGCGCGGACATCCTGGAAACCAACACCTTCAACGCCACCCAGGTGTCCCAGGCCGACTACGGCATGGAAAGCCTGGTGTACGAGCTGAACGTCGAGGGCGCGCGCCTGGCGCGCCAGGTGGCCGATGCCAAGACCCTGGAAACCCCGGACCGGCCGCGCTTCGTCGCTGGCGTGCTCGGCCCGACCAGTCGCACCTGCTCGATCTCCCCGGACGTCAACGACCCCGGCTACCGCAACGTCACCTTCGACGAACTGGTGGAGAACTACACCGAGGCGACCAAGGGCCTGATCGAGGGCGGCGCCGACCTGATCCTGATCGAGACCATCTTCGATACCTTGAACGCCAAGGCGGCAATCTTCGCCGTTCAGGGCGTGTTCGAGGAAATCGGCGTCGAGCTGCCGATCATGATCTCCGGCACCATCACCGACGCTTCCGGCCGTACCCTGTCCGGGCAGACCACCGAGGCCTTCTGGAACTCGGTAGCCCACGCCAAGCCGATCTCCGTGGGCCTCAACTGTGCCCTCGGCGCCGCCGACCTGCGCCCGTACCTGGCCGAACTCGCGGCCAAGGCCGGCACCCATGTGTCCGCCCACCCCAACGCCGGCCTGCCCAACGCCTTCGGCGAATACGACGAGCAGCCCCACGAGACGGCGGCGGTCATCGAGGAATTCGCCCAGAGCGGTTTCCTCAACATCATCGGCGGCTGCTGCGGCACCACTCCGGCGCATATCCAGGCCATCGCCGAGGCCGTGGCCAAGTACCCGCCGCGCACCATCCCGGAGATTCCCAAGGCCTGCCGCCTGTCCGGCCTGGAGCCGTTCACCATCGACCGCAGTTCGCTGTTCGTGAACGTCGGCGAGCGCACCAACATCACCGGCTCGGCCAGGTTCGCCCGGCTGATCCGCGAGGAGAACTACACCGAGGCCCTGGAAGTCGCCCTGCAGCAGGTGGAAGCCGGCGCCCAGGTGATCGACATCAACATGGACGAGGGCATGCTCGACTCCAAGGCGGCGATGGTCCGGTTCCTCAACCTGATCGCCGGCGAGCCGGACATCTCCCGCGTGCCGATCATGATCGACTCCTCCAAGTGGGAGGTGATCGAGGCCGGCCTCAAGTGCATCCAGGGCAAGGGCATCGTCAACTCGATCTCGATGAAGGAAGGCGTCGAGCAGTTCAAGCACCACGCCCGCCTGTGCAAGCGCTACGGCGCCGCCGTGGTGGTGATGGCCTTCGACGAGGTCGGCCAGGCCGACACCCAGGCGCGCAAGGAAGAAATCTGCCAGCGCAGCTACGACATCCTGGTCAACGAAGTCGGCTTCCCGCCGGAAGACATCATCTTCGACGCCAACATCTTCGCCGTCGCCACCGGCATCGAGGAACACAACAACTACGCGGTCGACTTCATCAACGCCTGCGCCTACATCCGTGACCACCTGCCCTACGCCCTGTCCAGCGGCGGCGTGTCCAACGTGTCCTTCTCGTTCCGCGGCAACAACCCGGTGCGCGAGGCGATCCACTCGGTGTTCCTCTATTACGCGATCCAGAACGGCCTCTCCATGGGCATCGTCAACGCCGGCCAGCTGGAGATCTACGACGAGATTCCGAAGGAGCTGCGCGACCGGGTCGAGGACGTCATCCTCAACCGCACGCCGGAAGGCACCGAGGCGCTGCTGGCCATCGCCGACAAGTACAGGGGCGACGGCGCCGCCAAGGAAGTGGAAGATGAGGCCTGGCGCGCCCTGCCGGTGGACAAGCGCCTGGAGCATGCCCTGGTCAAGGGCATCACCGCCTTCATCGTCGAGGACACCGAGGAATGCCGCCAGCAGTGCGCGCGCCCCATCGAGGTCATCGAGGGCCCGCTGATGAGCGGCATGAACGTGGTCGGCGACCTGTTCGGCTCGGGCAAGATGTTCCTGCCCCAGGTGGTCAAGTCCGCCCGGGTGATGAAGCAGGCCGTGGCCCACCTGATTCCCTTCATCGAAGCGGAGAAAGGCGACAAGCCGGAAGCCAAGGGCAAGATCCTCATGGCCACCGTCAAGGGTGACGTGCACGACATCGGCAAGAACATCGTCGGCGTGGTGCTCGGCTGCAACGGCTACGACATCGTCGACCTCGGCGTGATGGTGCCGGCGGAGAAGATCCTGCAGACCGCCATCGCCGAGAAGTGCGACATCATCGGCCTGTCCGGACTGATCACCCCGTCGCTCGACGAGATGGTCCACGTCGCCCGCGAGATGCAGCGCCAGGGCTTCACCCTGCCGCTGATGATCGGCGGCGCCACCACCTCCAAGGCCCACACGGCGGTGAAGATCGAGCCCAAGTACCAGAACGACGCGGTCATCTACGTCACCGACGCCTCGCGCGCCGTGGGTGTGGCCACCCAGTTGCTGTCCAAGGAACTGAAGGCCGGATTCGTCGAGAAGACCCGCGAGGAGTACGTGGTGGTGCGCGAGCGCACCTCGGCCCGCGCCTCGCGAACCGAGCGCCTGGCCTACGACAAGGCCATCGCCAACAAGCCGCAGTTCGACTGGAGCGCCTACCAGGCCGTGCCGCCGACCTTCACCGGGGTCAGGGTGCTGGATGACATCGACCTCAGGGTGCTGGCCGAGTACATCGACTGGACACCGTTCTTCATCTCCTGGGACCTGGCCGGCAAGTACCCGCGCATCCTCACCGACGAAGTGGTCGGCGAGGCCGCCACCGTGCTGTTCGCCGATGCGCAGGCCCTGCTGAACAAGCTGATCGACGAGAAGCTGATCAGCGCCCGCGCGATCTTCGGCTTCTGGCCGGCCAACCAGATCGACCACGACGACATCGAGGTCTACGGCAACGACGGCCAGCCGCTGGCCACCCTGCACCACCTGCGCCAGCAGACCATCAAGCCCGACGGCAAGCCGAACCTGTCCTTGGCCGACTTCGTCGCGCCGAAGGACAGCGGCGTGACCGACTACATCGGCGGCTTCATCACCACCGCCGGCATCGGTGCCGAGGAAGTGGCCAAGGCCTACCAGGACGCCGGCGACGACTACAACTCGATCATGGTCAAGGCACTGGCCGATCGCCTCGCCGAAGCCTGCGCCGAGTGGCTGCACGAACAGGTGCGCAAGCAGTACTGGGGCTACCAGCCGGACGAGCACCTGAGCAACGAGGAACTGATCAAGGAAGCCTACAAGGGCATCCGCCCGGCGCCCGGCTACCCGGCCTGCCCGGACCACACCGAGAAGAAGACCCTGTTCGCCCTGCTCGACCCCGAGGCCGAGTTCGACAAGGCCGGCCGCAGCGGCGTGTTCCTCACCGAGCACTACGCCATGTTCCCCGCCGCCGCCGTGTCCGGCTGGTACTTCGCCCACCCCGAGGCACAGTACTTCGCCGTGGGCAAGGTCGACCAGGACCAGGTGGAAAGCTACACCGCCCGCAAACAGCAGGACCTGGCCGTGACCGAGCGCTGGCTGGCGCCGAACCTGGGTTACGACAGCTGAGCAGGAGGACAGGGAAGTCATGCCGCAAGATACGGATCGCCCGCTTACCACAGCACTGCCGATAACCGGCGAAGTGCCCACGCAACGGATCGGCATCATCGGCAGTGGCTTCTGCGGTACCGCCCTCGCCATCCACCTTCTGCAGAAGGCTGATCGCCCTTTGCATGTGCGGCTGCTCAATCGTACCGGGCAACTGGCCCGTGGCCTGGCCTACGGCACCCGCTCGGCCAGCCATGTCCTGAATGTCCCGGCCGAACGCATGAGCCTGTTCACCGACAAGCCGGGCGACTTCCTCGACTTCGCCCGCCACGAACTACCCGAGGCAAAGCCGGGCGACTTTCTGCCGCGTCGTCTCTACGGCGACTACCTGCAACGGCGCCTCGACCAGGCGATCGCCAACCGCGCGCCCACCGTCACCTTCGAGTGCGAGCAGGCGCATGTGGTCGACCTGGTACGAGAAGACGACCGATACCTGCTCCGCCTCGACGACGGCCGCAGCATCACGAGCGACAAGGTGGTGATCGCCACCGGCAATTTCACGCCAGCCACACCTGGCGCCCTGTGTGAACTGATCGGTGATCCCCGCTACATCGCCGATCCCTGGCACCACGCCGCCCTGGATGGCATCGCGACGGATGCCCGCGTGCTTCTGCTGGGCACCGGCCTTACCATGTACGACATGGCCCTGGCGCTGCAGGACCGTGGCCACCAGGGCCCGATGCTGGCCATGTCCCGCAGGGCGCTGCTGCCTCACGGCCATCGCGACAATGCCGAGCACCCTCGCCTGCCCCAGCTTCCCGCCAACCTGAAGGCGAAGGGCAGCGCCCGCCAGTTGCTGTCGCGGGTAAGAACCTTCGTGCGCAACGCCGAGGCCGATGGCTTCGACTGGCGTGACGCGATAGCGGCTCTGCGTCCCGTCACTCCAGCGCTGTGGCAGATGCTGGACGCACGCGAGCAACGGCGCTTCCTTTGCCACCTGCAGGCCTACTGGGACATCCATCGCCACCGGGCCGCCCCCTTCATAGCCGGCCGTGTGGAGCGACTGCTGCAGGGGCAGCTTCGCGTGCAGCCGGCACGACTCGTGGCGGTGGATGGGGCGGCGGACTGCCTGAACCTGCAGGTGCGGCCTCGAGGCAGCAGCAGCCCCATGCCGCTGGTGGTCGATCACATCATCAACTGCACCGGTCCCTGCAACGATCTCCGCAACCTCGACGAACCGATGCTCAATGCCCTGCAGGCCCGCGGCGAGGTGGTCCAGGATGACAATCGCATCGGCCTGAACGTCGACGATGACTACCACCTGCTGAACACCGAGGGCCATCCACAATCCGGGCTCTACCTGCTCAGCCCGATGCTGCGCGCCCGCTACTGGGAGAGCACCGCCGTTCCGGAGCTGCGCCAGCATGCCGAGCGCCTGGCGCTGCAACTGCTCCGATGACGAGGAACTGATGTGGACATCAAGGCCAGACTGATTCGCCTCAAGCCCGACACCGGCGCCCTGGTCGCCGGCTGGCAGGAGCGCATCCTCCAGCTCAAGGAACAGGCCATCGAGTCCATCCGCAACGAGGGCATCGAGGTCGAGTCCTGGTTCCAGGTGCAGATCGCCGGCGAGCACTACCTGCTCGCCTACATCCGCAGCCAGGACATCGAGCGGGCCCAGGCGATCGGCGCCCAGTCCAGCCTGGAGGTGGACGCCGTGCACCGGCAGTTCAAGCGCGACACCTGGGACCGCGAAGGCATGATCGACTGCGAGCTGCTGGTGGACCTGCAGGCATGATCGGCACGAGCCGCCCCGGCGACGAATGACGCCCCTCGAACTCCTCGCCTCCGCCCTGGGCGTCACCGCCGTCTGGCTGACGGTGCGCCAGAACAGCCTGTGCTGGCCCATCGGCCTGCTCATGGTGCTGCTCTACGCCTGGTTCTTCTTCGATGCCCGCCTCTACTCGCTGGTGCTGCTGCACGGCGTGTTCGCCGCCATGCAGCTGTACGGCTGGTGGCAATGGCGCCAGGGCGTGGACGAGAGCGGCCGGCGCCCGATCAGCGATGCTGGCCGAGGCGAAGCGCTGATCGGACTGGGCGCGGCCGTGCTGATCGGCCTGCTGCTGGGGCTGGTCATGGATCGCTTCACCGAGGCCGTCCAGCCTTGGCCGGACGCATTCCTGACCGCCTTCAGCCTGCTGGCCCAGCTGTGGATGGCGCTCAAGCGCTGGCAGTGCTGGCTGCTGTGGATCGTGGTCGACGTGCTCTACGTCGGCTTCTTCGCCCTTCAGGACTACTGGCTGACCGCCGGACTGTACGGCGTGTTCACCGCCCTGGCCGTGCTCGGCCTGCGCGAATGGCGGGCCGCCCGGTGAAGGTGGTGGTGCTGACCGGCCCCGAGTCCAGCGGCAAGAGCTTTCTCGCACAGCGCCTGCAACAGCGCTTTGGCGGCCTGGTGGTCGGCGAGTACGTGCGCCACTTCATCGAACGCGAGCGACGCGACACCTGCCTCGCGGACATCCCCGCCATCGCCCGCGGCCAGCTGGATTGGGAAGACGCCGCCCGCGCCCGCGAGCCAGCGCTGCTGATCCTCGACACCCACCTGCTGAGCAACATCCTGTGGAGCCGGACCCTGTTCGGCGACTGCCCGGCCTGGCTGGAAACGGAACTGCTGGCCCGCCGCTACGACCTGCACCTGCTGCTGTCGCCGCTGGGCGTCGACTGGCAGAGCGACGGCCAGCGCTGCCAGCCCGACCTGGCCGACCGCCTGCGCTTCCACCAGCACTGCGGCGACTGGCTGCGCCAGCACGGCCAGGCCTGCGTCGATGTCGGCGGCGACTGGGCGCAGCGCGAGCGCCAGGTTCTTGAACAGGTCGCGCGGCTGATCGACTGAAACAGAGGGAACCTGCCCTACACTGCGGGTTATCGAACACCTTGCCCACCAGACGCCGCAGGAAGCCCATGTCGCCCATCACCTACATCCGCCGCCACCCCTCCGCCGGCCTGCTGTTCGTCCAGCTGCTCGGCGTGCTGCTGTATCCCTGGATGGAAGACACCCAGATCGGCCGAGCGCTGTTCGGCGCGTTCGGCGTGCTGGTCCTGGGCATGGCGCTGCACGTGGTCAAGCGCAGCCCGGCGCAGGCCTGGGTGGCCGGCGTGCTGGCCGTGCTGGTGGTGGGCCTGACGCTGCTCGACGTGGTCACCCCCAGCCTGCTACTGGAAGCGCTGATCTCGGTACTGGAGGCGGCCTTCTACTTCTACGCCACGGCCAGCCTGATCGCCTATATGAGCGCCGACCTGCACGCCAGCACCGACGAGCTGTATGCCGTCGGCGCCACCTTCACCCTGCTCGCCTGGGCATTCGCCCACCTCTACACCTTCTGCCAGCTGCTGGTGCCCGGCAGCTTCGGCGCGGCCATCGAGCCCGAGGCGGCGCGCACCTGGATGGAGCTGCTGTACCTCAGCTTCACCACCCTCTCCGGCGTCGGCCTGAGCGACATCACGCCACTCACCCCGGTGGCCCGCTCGCTGGTGATGATCGAACAGTTCGCCGGGGTCATGTACCTCGCCCTGGTGGTGTCGCGGCTGATCGCCATGACCGTGGCCAAGCGCTGAAAAAACTCGAACTCCGCCAGGAGCGCGCCGCTCCAAAAACCAGGGAGCCAGTCCGGCTCATGCGATGGAGCGACACTATGTACAAGCGCACTCTGGCAGCACTGGGCGTGGTCACCGTGATCACCGGCTGTTCCACCGTGGAAAACCCGGCCGACTACGTGACCTACCGCGACGAACCACTGGTCCAGGACATCCGCGACGGCATGACCAAGGAGCAGGTCCGCACCCTCGGCGGCCCGCCTTCCTCGGAAGTGGAAAACACCGTCACGCCCGGCACCTGCAACAACTACGTTCTCAACGTGGACGGCAAGGAACAGCCCTACTACGTGACCTTCGACGTCAACGACCGGGTCGAGGGCAAGGGCTTCATGACCTGCGAGCAGCACCAGAAGAACAAGCGACGCATCTGACCCACGGTAGGGTGCGCCGCGCGCACCACTGCTCCCTGCGCACCGCCCAAGTGTCTCCGGTTAAGTGTTACCCACCTTGTGGGAGCGGATTTATCCGCGAATTTCGCGGCCAGTCGGATGCCGCCCAGCCGCCCCCCACAAAAGCAGGGTTGCTCTACCAACACGTAACGGGGACATAGCCAAACGAAAAGCCCTGGCTCAGGCCAGGGCTTTTCGTAGGCATACTGGAACCGGACTACCTCAGCCCTTGTTCAACGCCTCGGCCGCGGCCAGCACCTCATCCACATGCCCCGGCACCTTCACGCCGCGCCATTCGCGGCGCAGCACACCGTCGGCGTCGATCAGGAAGGTGCTGCGGTCGATGCCCATGTATTCCTTGCCGTACAGCTTCTTCAGCTTGATCACGTCGAACAGCTGGCAGAGCGCCTCGTCCTTGTCGCTGATCAGCTCGAAGGGGAATTCCTGCTTGCACTTGAAGTTCTCGTGGGACTTGATGCCGTCGCGCGACACGCCGAAGACCACGGTATTGGCCGCCTGGAACTGCGGATAGCGGTCACGGAAGCCCTGCCCCTCGGTGGTGCAGCCCGGGGTGCTGTCCTTGGGATAGAAATAGATCACCACCTGGCGGCCCTTGAGCGCGGCCAGGAAAACCTGCTGGCCGCCGGTGGCGGCGGCGTTGAAGTCGGCGACCGGCTGGTCGAGGGAAACAGCCATGTTTCGGCTCCTTTTATTAAGGATTCTGCGGGCGCCAGGGCTCGATCAGCGCATCCAGGTTCAGGGCGTCGGCGAAGTCGAGGAACTGGTCGCGCAGCCAGCTGATCTGGGTGCCCGGCGGCAGGGTCACGGTCAGGGTGGCGTTGAGCAGCGTGCCGCCGGTCTGCGGCGCCTGGTAGGTGTCGCAGGTGATGTTCTCCAGCTCCACGCGGTGATCGCTGAAGAACTGGCACAGCTCGTTGAGGATGTCCGGACGATAGGCGCAGCTGACGTAGGCCACGTAGGGCAGCGAGTTGGGGCGCGCCTCGAGGGCGCCGCTGCGGATCATGTTGACGCTGAAGCCATGACGCTTGGCCAGCGCCGGCAAGGCGCCTTCGAGGCGGGCCAGGGCATCCCAGCTGCCGCTGATTTGGAGGGTCAGCGAGCTGTACTCGCCGTGACGGGTGAGACGGCTGCTGACAACGCCACAACGGTTTTCCTGGCTGGCCCGGCAGAGCACGCTGGTCAGCTCCATGGGGTTGGGGCCGAGGGCACTGATAACGAGGAATTGTTCGCGAACCTGAGGGGTGGACATGCAGCTTTCCTGAAACGAAGGGTCCCGGCGCAACGGGCGCCAGAGCAAAGGCAGAAGGGTAGCGAAAAGCGCCGCCCAGGGGAATGCCGGCCGGGCCTCCGCTCGCTTGTGCAACACCAGTGGCGCCAGTACCATTACCGCTCTTTTTTCCGGCAGGAGCGGTTTGCATGATTTCGGGCAGTATGGTGGCACTGGTCACGCCCATGGACGCACAAGGCGGTCTGGACTGGGCCGGGCTGAGCAAACTGGTCGACTTTCACCTGCAGGAAGGCACCAACGCCATAGTCGCCGTCGGCACTACCGGCGAATCCGCCACCCTGGACGTCGACGAGCACGTCGAAGTCATCCGCCGAGTGGTCGACCAGGTCGCCGGCCGCATCCCGGTCATCGCCGGCACCGGCGCCAACAGCACCCGCGAAGCCATCGAGCTGACCCAGAACGCCAATAGCGTCGGCGCCGACGCCTGCCTGCTGGTCACCCCCTACTACAACAAGCCGACCCAGGAAGGCCTGTACCAGCACTTCCGCCACATCGCCGAGAGCGTGGCGATTCCCCAGATCCTCTACAACGTGCCCGGCCGCACCGCCTGCGACATGCTGCCGGAAACCGTCGAGCGCCTGTCCAAGGTGGCCAACATCATCGGCATCAAGGAAGCCACCGGCGACCTGCAGCGCGGCCAGGAAATCCTCGACCGCGTCAGCTCCGACTTCCTCGTCTACTCCGGCGACGACCCCACCGCCGTCGAACTGATGCTGATCGGCGGCAAGGGCAACATCTCGGTGACCGCCAACGTCGCCCCGCGCGCCATGGCCGACCTGTGCGCCGCCGCGATGAACGGCGATGCCGCCGCCGCGCGCGCCATCAACGAGCGCCTGATGCCGCTGCACAAGAACCTGTTCATCGAATCCAACCCGATTCCGGTGAAGTGGGCCCTGCACGAGATGGGCCTGATGCAGGACGGCATCCGCCTGCCGCTGACCTGGCTCAGCCCGCGTTGTCACGAACCGCTGCGTCAGGCCATGCGCCAGTCCGGCGTCCTGGCTTAATCGAGGAATACTTGCGCATGAAGCGACTGGCTGGACTCTCCGCCCTTGCCCTGATCATCTCCAGCACCAGCGGTTGTGGCTGGCTGTGGGGCGACGAAGGCTACTTCCGTGACCGCTCCACCGACTACCTGGAGGCACGCCGCACCGCGCCGATGCAGGTGCCGCCGAACGTCGAGGCCAAGCGCCTCGACCCGCTGCTGCCGATACCGGCGCACGTGGCCGACAGCAACGCCAACCCGCGGGAATTCGAAGTCCCCCGGCCGCAGGCGCTCGGCGCCACCGGCGAAGCCAGCGAATTCAGCCTGCAGAAGAGCGGCGACTCGCGCTGGCTGGTCGCCCAGCGCGCACCGTCGGAAGTCTGGCCGGTGGCCCGCTCCTACTTCGAGAATAGCGGCTTCCGCATCGCCGAAGAGCGTGCCCAGACCGGTGAGTTCATCACCGAATGGCAAGGCGCCAAGGACCTGACTCCCTCCATGGGCCGCCGCCTGGGCAGCCTGATGAGCGACAGCGACAACCAGGTTCGGGTGCGCGTGCGCATCGAGCCCGGCGTGGTGCGCAATACCAGCGAAGTGTTCGTGGTCAGCGCCGAACGCGAGGAAGGCAGCCGCGCCGATGTGGCTTTCCCGGCTCGCACCGGCAACGCCGGCCTCGAAGCCTCGCTGCTCGACGGCATGCTCGCCGACCTCAGCAGCAGCGCGGAGCACGGTTCCGTCTCCCTGCTGGCCGCTCGCAACTACGACGCCCCCAGCCGCGTGACCCTGTCCCAGGACGGCGCCGGCAACCCGGTGCTCAACCTCAGCACCGACTTCGACCGCGCCTGGTCGAGCATCGGTCGCGCCCTGGAGCTGAGCAACGTGCGCGTGGAGGACATCAACCGCAGCCTGGGCGTGTACTACGTCAACCTGGCCGAAGGCGCGAACAAGCCCAAGGAAGAGAAGGGCTTCATCAGCGGCCTGTTCGGCAGCGAGCCGAGCCAGGAAGAGATCGACGCCCGCGCCGAACGCTACCAGGTGCGCCTGACCAGCAACGCCGGCGGTGACGTGCAGGTCACCGTGGAGAAGGACATCAACACCGCTGCCCCCGAAGACGTGGCCCGCCGCGTGCTGACCCTGATCCAGGGCAACCTCGGCTGACCCCCGGCCCGGCCTGGCCGGGCCCGTAGCGAAAACCGATAGGCGAAACCCCGCGGGTTTCGCCTGTTTCGTTTGAACCAGGCGGAAATTCGACATGAACACTCCCACCACCCTGAGCCTGAAGAAGATCTACTCCGGCAAGGTCCGCGACCTCTACGAGATCGACGACAAGCGCATGCTGATGGTCGCCACCGATCGCCTATCGGCCTTCGACGTGATCCTCGAAGAACCCATCCCGGAGAAAGGCAAGATCCTCACCGCCATCTCCAACTTCTGGTTCGACAAGCTCAAAGGACTGGTGCCCAACCACTTCACCGGCGACAAGGTGGAAGACGTGGTATCGGCCGCCGAACTGCCGCTGGTGGACGGCCGCGCCGTGGTCGCCAAGCGCCTCAAGCCGGTGGCCGTGGAGGCCATCGTGCGCGGCTACATCGTCGGCTCCGGCTGGAAGGAATACCAGAACAGCGGCACCGTGTGCGGCATCCAGCTGCCGGCCGGGCTGAAGGAAGCGGCGAAACTGCCGCAGCCGATCTTCACCCCCTCGACCAAGGCCGCCGTCGGCGACCACGACGAGAACATCAGCTTCGAACAGTGCGAGGCCATCATCGGCACCGAACTGGCTGCCAAGGTGCGCGACACCGCCATCGCCCTATACAGCGCGGCAGTCGAATATGCGGCTACCCGCGGCATCATCATCGCCGACACCAAGTTCGAATTCGGCCTGGACGAAGACGGCACCCTGACCCTGATGGACGAGGTGCTCACCCCCGACTCCAGCCGCTTCTGGCCAGCCGATAGCTACGCCGAGGGTAGCAACCCGCCGAGCTTCGACAAGCAGTTCGTACGCGACTGGCTGGAGTCCACCGGCTGGAACAAACAGCCCCCCGCCCCCACCGTGCCCGCCGACGTCGCCCAGAAGACCGCCGACAAGTACCGCGAGGCGCTGACCCGCCTGACCAGCTGAACGAACCGGACGTGTTTTAGAAAGGCTATGTCCCCGTTACGTGTTGCAGACGCTACAGCTGCCTGCCCCTGGATTCCCGCCTGCGCGGGAATGACGGTTCCGGAAGCAATTCCACCCCTACCTCGTCATCCCGCGCAGGCGGGGATTCAGAAGGGGTGTCAGGGCACTACAGCATCTAACGGGTACATATTTCATGGCTATGTCCCCCTTAGTTGTTGCACGCCTTGTGGGAGCGGAGTTATCCGCGAATTTCGCGGCCAATCGGAATGCCGCCCTGCCGCTCCCACAAGAGCAAATTGCGCCGCCAACACGTAACGGGTACATAGCCTTTAGAAAAGGGAGCTGCGGCTCCCTTTTTCATGGGCAATCGCAAGCGCCTGATCGGACAAGAAAAATCGCTGGACTAAAGCCACTCAACTGGTATCATGCGCACCGCTTTGGGAAGATGCCGGAGTGGTCGAACGGGACGGATTCGAAATCCGTTGTGTCAGCAATGGCACCTAGGGTTCAAATCCCTATCTTCCCGCCATATCCAAAGCCTAAGCCCCTGAAATTCACAGAGTTTCGGGGGTTTTTGCTATCTGCGGCATGCAAGGTGTCGAAAGCGGGTTGAGACTGCAGCTCACCAGGGTGAGAATCCAGACCGCATCGCTCTCGGTCTGATAGATGAGGCGGTAGTTCTCGTGGGGGATCAGCTCTCGAGTACCTGTGACCATTCCCAATCTGCCCTTGTCGGGAAAGTCAGCCAGGGTGGCTGCAGCAGCGCTGAATAGCTCATCCATATGCACAGCAGCGCGAGGGTTTTCGGCGGCGATGTAGTCCCAGATATCCAGACGGTCCTGCAGGGCTTCGGGTG
The DNA here is from genome assembly GCF_019655855.1 of Pseudomonas paralcaligenes. Taxonomy (GTDB): domain Bacteria; phylum Pseudomonadota; class Gammaproteobacteria; order Pseudomonadales; family Pseudomonadaceae; genus Aquipseudomonas; species Aquipseudomonas paralcaligenes. The sequence continues at coordinate 539,530 of NZ_BPFX01000007.1, forward strand.
TCCAGATAACCTTCATTCGTGTCCCTGTACCTTGGCACGGCGAGCGGCGAATTCAGCTTCAACGTCGTCATTGGATCGGCCGCGACCGGCGTCTACCGATGCCCTGGCAACAGCGACCTTGCGTTGCACAAACTCGTCATGTTCCTTGGCCTGCTGTTGCTGGCGGATAAAGTCGCGCATGAGGTCTCGCATTACCTGGGAGGCCGGCAGGTGGACGGCTTGAGCGGCTGCCATAAACCCTTCGCGTAATTCAGGTTCAAGCTTCAGGTTGAAAACGGCTTCTTTGGCCATGGCGGGTCACCTCATGTCTTGGCTATATCTACAACGTATATACGTTGTGTGCATCTTAAGCCAAGCATCTGGCACAGGAAAGCACTCAGCCGACCGGGGTGATGATCGCCAGAAAATGCTGGTAGTCAGCGACAGGCCCAAGCTTCACGGCATCCTGCAGGTGATCCGGTGCCAAGTGCGTATAGCGCATGGTCATGGCCAAGGTGGTGTGGCCCAGGATTCTCTGCAGCGTCAGGATATTCCCGCCATTCATCACGAACCGGCTGGCGAAAGTGTGTCGCAGCACATGCGATGACTGGCCCACAGGAACGGGCAAGCGGGACTCAGCCAAATGCCTTGTCGAAGCGGCCCAGGCAGCTGCTGAACTGGCCGTGAATCAGCAACGGGCGCCAGCTAAACGGGTTCGCCTCCCTGTATCTCATGCGAGGGCAGCCCCTGCACTACCGTGAAACACCATGGGACCTGAGGCCATGAAGTACCTTGAGAATCTGTCGGTAACCTAGCAGCAGCCACAACGCCACGAGGACCTGGACCAAGGTAGCGATGATGTTTGCAATATCTTCCGTGGCAAGCGCCCCGTCTGCCCAATTATTGTGCGCGGCAGCCATCAGAATGATGGTCCAGTAGCCGGCATCTGCCAGAGCCGAGGCGAGCAGCCAGAGACCGATCAGCGTGCATCCGACGTCGAGCGCGGTGGCGCCGTTGGCGGATATGGGAGTGCCCGGGCTCTCCATCACAGGTAACAACTTCGTTGCGATGGACGAGGGGAAGAACCAGAGCAGCACTGCTGCCACGAAAGGTACGGCAGCCGTAAGGGCTATGCCCCATATGAGATCGCCGATCGGAATGTCAAAAGGCGCACCAATAGCCTGCGCAGCGAACCTGAGCGCCGTTATCAAAAGGAAGATGGCAAACAGGCGAATCGCGACTACGACGATATCTTCTCGTGACATGGCTTGGTCTCCCTCTATTTCAGTGACTGGTACTTCATACCTAGAGGGCCTCATGCCCTTCCGGCAGGGGTTCGGCATAAACCTTTACCCGGTATCTGGACTGAAGTACCTGGATGACTTTCTGCACATGCGAACCAAATGATGGGGCTTTGACCTGATGCTTCATCGAGGTGAACGTATCGATGGCCACTTTCCCCCCTTGCTCATGAATCCAGAACCATGAGTCGCCTTGCAGGCCGGACTCGAGTCGCTGGAAATGACCAGACAAGTGCATTTTCAGCTCGTTGTGGAAATCGCTGTAGCTTTCCGGATAGTCCATTTCGGCAAATATCATTGAGGGGCTCCCACTCTACGGCAACTGCCGAAGGTTAACCGGGCGGGGCTAAACACGAACAGACCTCAGTTCCATGCCTGAGGCAGCACATATGCAGAGGAACGAGAACCGAGCAACCGCCTTGCATGCGTCTCCGAGTGGGGTAAGCTCGTGCCACTCCCCTCTTCGAACAGGACGCCCTCATGCTCCGTCTCTCTGCCTTCGCTGCCGGCCTTCTGCTGTCCGCCGGTGCCTTCGCCCTCTCCCTTTCCGACCTGACCCAGAGCGATGCCAGCGGCGGGCTCAAGGATGCCCTGACCCAGGGCGCCCAGATCGCTGTCCAGCAACTCGGCAAGCCGGGCGGCTTCAGCAATAACGAGGCGGTGCGCATCGAGCTGCCGGGCAAGCTGGGCAAGGCCGCCAAGACCATGAAGAAGATGGGCATGGGCGCCCAGGTCGAGGAGTTGGAGGCCGGCATGAACAAGGCGGCCGAGGCGGCCGTGCCGCAGGCCCAGGCGATTCTGGTGGATGCGGTGAAGAAGATGACCCTGACTGATGCCAAGGGCATCCTGGCCGGTGGCGAAGATTCGGCCACGCGCTACCTGGACAAGAGCAGCCGCGAGCAGATCCGCGCCAAGTTCCTGCCCATCGTCAAGCAGGCCACCGACAAGGTCGGTCTCGCCCAGCAGTACAACAGCTTCGCCGGCCAGGCCGCCGCTCTTGGTGTGGTCGACGCGAAGAGCGCCAATGTCGAGAACTATGTGACGGAGCAGGCGCTGGACGGCCTGTTCAAGATGATCGCCGAACAGGAAGCCAGCCTGCGCCAGAATCCGGCCGGCGCGGCCACCGGCCTGGCGAAGAAGGTGTTCGGCGCTCTGTAAGCCGCCTCAGCGGAAAAGCAAAAGCCCGGCGATAGGCCGGGCTTTTTTGTGGCCGGGCTTGTGGCCCTGCCGAGTGCCGGTATGAGCCGGCTCGGAGGAATGACGCGTCGTACCGGGCGGATAGCCCCCACGGTGGGTGTACGGCACGCGGTGCGCGGTGAACGACCACCGGCCCCTGGGTCGGGGTCATGAGCGACACCCGGTGTTACCGGAATCGCCAGGCTCGATGACCGATCCGGCGAAACCTTCAGCCGCCGCACCCTCCTTGCATCGCTGCCCGGAAGGTGCGGCCAGCGATCAGCCGATGGTCATCAGGCTCGCGTTGCCCCCCGCGGCCGCGGTATTCACGCTGAGGGCGTGCTCGATCAGCAGGCGCTCCAGCGGAATGTCGGTCTCGCCCTTGTTCAGGCCGTGCACACTGACGATGGCACCCTGGCGCCGGGCGGCCTGCTGGCTGACTTCGCGCAACTGGTCGGAGTCGCCGTGGTGCAGGATGGCGTCGAACTCGGCGTCCTGGCTGGTCCAGTCGGCCACGGTGGCGATGTGCTTCTGCACCTCCTTCGGCAGCTTGCCGAGCAGCTCACGCTGGCTCTCCGGCAGCAGCGCCTGGCTGCCCACCGCCAGGGTGGCCGCCAGTTGCGCCAGCAGGTCGGCGCGCTCCTCGGCCAGGCACAGCACGCGCTCGCGCGGCAACAGCGAGTAGGTGTTGCGCTCGCCGGTCGGGCCGTTCAGCACATGGCTGGTGTAGCTCTGCGACAGCCGGGCGTACTGCTCGAACAGCGCAGCAGCGGCCGGCTCCTGCTTGGCGGCCCATTCAGCGAAGGCCACACGCGCCTTGTCCAGTTCGTCCGGTGCAGCAACGCGCTGCACCTGATCGCCATCGAGCTGGCGGGCCACGGCGTCCTGCGGACGGGTCGACAGCAGGCGGTACAGGTACAGCGGGCCACCGGCCTTCGGACCAGTGCCGGACAGGCCCTCGCCGCCGAATGGCTGCACGCCGACCACGGCGCCGACGATGTTGCGGTTGACGTAGAGGTTGCCGACTTTGGCGGTATCCACCACCTGGGCGATGGTCTCGTCGATGCGGGTGTGCACGCCGAGGGTCAGGCCGTAGCCGCTGTCGTTGATCTGCTGCAGCAGACTGCCCAGTTCGGCGCGCGGGTAGCGCACCAGGTGCAGGACAGGGCCGAAGATCTCGCGCTGCATCTCGTCGAAGCTGTCCAGCTCAATCAGGGTCGCCAGCACGAAGGTGCCGCGCTTGATCTCGTCGCCATCGGCGCGGGCGGCCTGGAACACCTTGCGGCCCTTCTCGCGCATCTTCTCGATGTGCGCCTCGATGCCGGCCTTGGCCTCGGCGTCGATCACCGGGCCGATGTCGGTGCACAGCCGCTCCGGCGAGCCGATGCGGTATTCGGCCATGGCGCCCTTGAGCATTTCCACCACGCGGTCGGCCACGTCCTCCTGCACGCACAGCACGCGCAGCGCGGAGCAGCGCTGGCCGGCGCTGTCGAAGGCGGAACTGACCACATCGATCACTACCTGCTCGGCCAACGCCGAGGAGTCGACGATCATGGCATTGAGGCCGCCGGTCTCGGCGATCAGGGGGATGGTGCGGCCTTGGGCATCCAGGCGGCCGGCGATATTGCGCGCGAGGATGCCGGCCACCTCGGTGGAGCCGGTGAACATCACGCCGCGCACGCGCTCGTCGCCCACCAGGCGGGCACCGACCGTCTCGCCGCGACCCGGCAGCAGCTGCACGGCACCGCCGGGCACGCCGGCCTCCAGCAGGATGCGCACGGCCTGCGCGGCGATCAGCGGGGTCTGCTCGGCCGGCTTGGCCAGCACGGTGTTGCCGGCGGCCAGCGCCGCGGCCACCTGGCCGGTGAAGATCGCCAGCGGGAAGTTCCACGGGCTGATGCACACCACCGGGCCCAGCGGACGGTGGCTGTCGTTACCGAAGCCACGCGCCTGGGCGGCGTAGTAACGCAGGAAGTCCACCGCCTCGCGCACCTCGGCGATGGCGTTGGCGAAGGTCTTGCCGGATTCGCGCACCAGCAGGCCCATGAGCTGCTGGATTTCGCCCTCCATACGATCGGCGGCGCGCTCCAGCACGGCGGCGCGTTCGGCCGGCAGGGTCGACTGCCAGATCTGGCCGCTGGCCTGGGCACAGAGGATCGCGCTCTTCACGTCGGCCTCGCTGGCCTCGTGCACATGGCCGACCAGGTCGCGGTGATCGGCCGGGTTGCGTACCGGCTCGGCCGGGCCGGGGTTCGGCGTGTCGCAACCGAGGATCGGCGCGGCGACGTAAGCGGTGTTGGTGGAGGACAGCAGCGCCGAGGACAGCGAGCCCAGGCGGTGCTCGTTGGCCAGGTCGATGCCCTCGGAATTCAAGCGAGCCTCGCCGTACAGGTCACGCGGCAGCGGGATGCGCGGGTGCGGCAGGCCCAGGGCGCCTTCCTGGGAGGCCATGCGCTCGACCTGCTCGACCGGGTCCAGCACCAGTTCCTTCAGGGAAATGCTCTGGTCGGCGATGCGGTTGACGAAGCTGGTGTTGGCGCCGTTCTCCAGCAGGCGGCGAACCAGGTAGGCCAGCAGCGTCTCGTGGCTGCCGACAGGCGCGTAGATGCGGCACGGACGGTTGAACTTGCCGTCGGCGACCTTGCCCACCACCTGCTCGTACAGCGGCTCGCCCATGCCGTGCAGGCACTGGAACTCGTACTGGCCCGGGTAGTAGTTCTGCCCGGCGATCTGGTAGATGGCCGACAGCGAGTGGGCGTTGTGGGTGGCGAACTGCGGGTAGATGGCTTCCGGCACCGCCAGCAGCTTGCGCGCGCACGCGATGTAGGAGATGTCGGTGTACGGCTTGCGGGTGTACACCGGGTAGCCTTCCAGGCCGTCGACCTGGGCGCGCTTGATCTCGCTGTCCCAGTAGGCGCCCTTGACCAGGCGGATCATCAGGCGGTGACGGCTGCGCTTGGCCAGGTCGATGACGTAGTCGATCACATACGGGCAGCGCTTCTGGTAGGCCTGGATGACGAAGCCGATGCCGTTCCAGCCGGCCAGTTCCGGCGCGAAGCACAGGCGTTCGAGCAGGTCGAGGGAGATTTCCAGGCGGTCGGCTTCCTCGGCGTCGATGTTGATGCCGATGTCGTACTGCTTGGCCAGTTTGGTCAGGTCCAGCAGGATCGGGTACAGCTCGTCCATCACCCGGTCGTACTGGGCGCGGCTGTAGCGCGGGTGCAGGGCGGACAGCTTGATCGAGATGCCCGGCCCCTCGTAGATGCCGCGGCCGTGGGAGGCCTTGCCGATGGCGTGGATGGCCTGCTCGTAGGAAGCCAGGTAGCGCTTGGCATCCTCCTCGGTCAGCGCGGCCTCGCCGAGCATGTCGTAGGAATAGCGGAAGCCCTTGCTCTCCATGGTGGCGGCGTTGGCCAGGGCCTCGCCGATGGTTTCGCCGGTGACGAACTGCTCGCCCATCAGGCGCATGGCCATGTCCACGCCCTTGCGGATCACTGGCTCGCCACTCTTGCCGATCAGGCGATTGAGCGAGGACGACAGGCCGGCCTCGTTGTGGGTGGACACCAGCTTGCCGGTGATCAGCAGACCCCAGGAAGCGGCATTGACGAACATCGACGGGCTCTGGCCCAGGTGCTGGCTCCAGTTGCCGTTGGCGATCTTGTCGCGGATCAGGGCGTCGCGGGTGGCCTTGTCCGGGATGCGCAGCAGCGCCTCGGCCAGGCACATCAGCGCCACGCCTTCCTGGGAGGACAGGGAGAACTCCTGCAGCAGGCCCTGCACCAGGCCCTGGCGGCCACCGGTGTTCTTCTGGTTGCGCAGCTTCTCGGCGATGCCCAGCGCCATCTTCTGGGTGGCCTCGGCCTGCTCCCTAGGCAGGCGCGCCTGCTCCAGCAGCACCGGCAGCGCATCGGTTTCCGGCCGGCGGTAGGCGCCGGTGATGGCCGCGCGCAGCACCGACTGGGGCAGGATGCTCTCGGCGAAATCGAGGAACACCTGCAGGCCCTGTTCGGTCAGCGACTCCACCGCTTCTTCGCCCGCGGCCGCCGCCAGGCCGGAATGCTCGGCGGGGGTCAGGCCACCCTCGACCTGCTCCAGGTAGTTGAAGATCGCCTGCTTGATCAGCCAGTGCGGGGTGCGATCGAGTTGCTGGGCGGCCTGCTTGAGGCGTTCGCGAGTGGCGTCGTCGAGTTTCACGCCGAGGGTGGTGGTGGCCATCGGTTTTCCTGTCTGAGTGGGGCGCGTTGACGCGCGTGCGCCGAAGATTAAACCTCCAGAGGACAAAGGTGCAACCTGGTGCAACCTTTGTCTATAGCGAGAGGCACAACCAGTGCAACCTGACGCTTGCACTGCGCTACAGACAACCTTAGCTCCACCTCACCGGCCTGCCTCCCGAACCGATGACCGTGGCGCAACGAAAAAGCCCGGCGCGGGCCGGATGCTGTTCACATGGTCGGACGCGATCAGTTGTTGTGGGCTCAGCCTCGTGGGAGCGGACTTGTCCGCGAACAGGACCGACAACAAAGCTTCGCGGCCAAGGCCGCTCCCACAGAAGCGGCACACAACGGCCTCAAGGACCATAGGCTTCAGTGAACAGCATTACGGCCCAAGCCGGGCTTCTTCCATTCGCAGCGCCTAGCGCTGCACCTCCCTGACCCTGAACCAGGCCGCATACAGCGCCGGCAGGAACAGCAGGGTCAGCGCCGTGGCAACGATCAGGCCGCCCATGATGGCCACCGCCATCGGCCCGAAGAACACGCTGCGCGACAGCGGGATCATCGCCAGCACCGCCGCCAGGGCGGTCAGTACGATGGGCCGGAAGCGCCGCACAGTGGCCTCGATGATGGCGTGCCAGCGGTCGTGCCCGGCAGCGATGTCCTGCTCGATCTGGTCCACCAGGATCACCGAGTTGCGCATGATCATCCCGGACAGGGCGATGGTGCCGAGCATGGCGACAAAGCCGAACGGCTGCTGGAACACCAGCAGGAACAGGGTCACCCCGATCAGGCCCAGCGGCGCGGTGAGGAACACCATGGCCGCCCGCGACATGCTCTTGAGCTGCAGCATCAGCAGGGTCAGCACCACCAGGATGAACAGGGGGATGCCGGCGTTCACCGACTTCTGCCCACGCGAGGAGTCCTCGACCGTGCCGCCCACTTCCAGCAGGTAGCCGCTGGGCAGTTCGGCGCGGATGGATTCGAGGGTCGGCAGGATTTCCTTGGTCAGGCTGGCCGGCTGCTCGTGACCATAGATGTCGCCATAAACGGTGACGGTCGGCAGGCGGCCGCGACGCCAGATCACGCCCTCCTCGAAGCCGTACTCCAGGGTGGCGATCTGCGACAGAGCCACGCTCTTGCCGTTGCTGGTCGGCACGGCCAGGCTCGGCAGCTGCTCCAGCGACTGGCGCTCGCGCACGGTGCCGCGCAGGAGGATCTCGATCAGCTCGTTGTCCTCGCGGAACAGGCTGACGCTGGAGCCGGTCAGCGAACTCTCCAGGAAGCGGGACAGGTCGGCGCTGGTCACGCCCAGGGCGCGCGCGCGATCCTGGTCGATGTCCAGGTAGATCACCTTGCTCGGCTCCTCCCAGTTCAGGTGCACGTTCGAGACCTTGGGGTTCTCCCGCACCTTGGCCGCCACCTGGCGGGCGATGTCGCGCACTTCCTCGATGTGCTCGCCGCTGACCCGCAGCTGGATCGGGAAGCCTACCGGCGGGCCGTTCTCCAGGCGCGAGACGCGGGTGCGGGCAAAGGGGAAGTCCTCGTTCATCACGTCGATCAGCCAGCCGCGCACCTTCTCGCGGTCCTCGATGCTCTTGGCCAGGATCACGAACTGGGCGAAGCGGGTGGCCGGCAGCTGCTGGTCCAGCGGCAGGTAGAAACGCGGCGAACCGGTGCCGACGTAGGCCACGTAGTTGTCGATGCCGGGGTGGTCCTTGAGCCTGGCCTCCAGGCGCTGGACCTGTTCCTCGGTGGCCTTGAGCGACGAGCCCTCGGTGAGCTTGATGTCGACCATCAGCTCCAGGCGGCCCGAGGCCGGGAAGAACTGCTGCGGCACGAAACGGAACAGCACGATGGAGGCGACGAACAGCGCCACGGTCACCAGGATCACCGTCTTGCGCCGGCGCACGCACCACTCCACCACCTCGCGCACGGTCTGGTAGAAGGTGGTGGAGTACGGATCGTGGCCGTCCGGATTGCCGCCGTGCTTCTTCGCGTGCAGCTTGGCCAGGTCCGGCAGCAGCCGGTCGCCCAGGTAGGGCACGAAGACCACGGCCGCGATCCACGACACCACCAGCGCGATGGTCACCACCTGGAAGATCGAGCGGGTGTACTCGCCGGTGCCGGACTGGGCGGTGGCGATGGGCAGGAAGCCGGCCGCGGTGATCAGGGTGCCGGTGAGCATCGGGAAGGCCGTGCTGGTCCAGGCGAAGCTGGCCGCCCTGATCCGGTCGTAGCCCTGCTCCATCTTGATCGCCATCATCTCCACGGCGATGATCGCGTCATCCACCAGCAGGCCCAGCGCCAGCACCAGCGCGCCCAGGGAAATCTTGTGCAGGCCGATGTTCAGGTAGTACATCGCCGCGAAGGTCATGGCCAGCACCAGCGGGATGGACAGCGCCACCACCAGGCCGGTGCGGATGCCGAGGGAGAAGAAGCTGACCAGCAGCACGATGATCAGCGCCTCGGCCAGCACGCGCACGAACTCGCCCACGCCGGTCTTCACCGCCGCCGGCTGGTCGGACACCTTGTGCAGCTCCATGCCCACGGGCAGCGTCTCCTGCATGCGGGCGAACTCGCGCTGCAGGGTCTCCCCCAAGGCCAGGATGTCGCCGCCCTGCTTCATCGACACGGCGATGCCGATGGCGTCGCGACCCATGAAGCGCATGCGCGGTGCGGGCGGATCGTTGAAGCCGCGATGCACCTCGGCCACGTCACCGATGCGGAAGGTCCTGTCGCCGACGCGGATGGGGAAGTCGCGGATCTGCTCCACCGTCTCGAAGCGGCCGGACACGCGCAGCGGCACGCGGTCAGTCGGCGCCTCGAAGAAACCGGAGTAACTGATCGCGTTCTGCTCGTCCAGCGCCTGCTGCACGGCGGCCAGCGGCAGGCCCAGGGTGGCCAGCTTGACGTTGGACAGCTCGATCCAGATCTTCTCGTCCTGCAGGCCGATCAGCTCGACCTTGCCCACGTCCTTGACCCGCTGCAACTGCAGCTGCAGGCGATCGGCGTAGTCCTTCATCACGGCGTAGTCGAAGCCCTCGCCGGTCAGCGCGTAGATGTTGCCGAAGGTGGTGCCGAACTCGTCGTTGAAGAACGGGCCGCGGATGCCCGGCGGCAAGGTATGGCGAATGTCGCTGACCTTCTTGCGGATCTGGTACCAGAGCTCGGGAATATCCTTGGAATGCATGGAGTCGCGAGCCATGAAGGTGACCACCGACTCGCCGGGCCGCGAATAGGAGTTCACGAACTCGTATTCGCCGGTTTCCATTACCTTCTTCTCGATGCGCTCGGTGATCTGCCGGGAAACCTCCTCGGCGGTGGCGCCCGGCCAGTCGACCCGGATCACCATGGCCTTGAAGGTGAAGGGCGGGTCCTCGCTCTGACCCAGCTTGGTGTAGGACAGCGCGCCGATCACCGCCAGCACCAGCATGAAGTAGCGCACGACGCTGCGGTTGCGCAGCGCCCATTCGGACAGGTTGAAGGACATGGCTTACTCCTTGCCTGCCAGTGCGACCATACGGTTGTCGCGATCCACCGGCCGTACCTTCTGGCCGTCGAGCAGCACGTGCACACCGGCGGAAACCACCCAGTCGCCGGGCTTCAGGCCTTCCAGGATCGACACGCGCTCCTGCCCGTAGGCGCCCACCCGGACCGGCGTGCGCACCACCTTGGACTCATTGGGGTCGACCACCCAGACGAACGGCTGGTCCTTCTCGGCGCTGAGGGCGGACATCGGCACGGACAGAGGTACGTCGCCGTCGGCCCTGATCTCAACGCGGGCGCTCTGCCCTACCTCGGCCTTGACCGCCGCATCGTTGAACGCCACGCGGGCGGCGAAGGTGCGCGACTGCGCGTCGGCGGCCTGGGACAGCTCGCGGATGCGGCCGGGGAACTGCTTGCCAGGCTGCGACCACAGTTCGATGCTGACATCCTGGCCGATGCGGAAGCGCTCCAGGGCGTGCTCGGGCACGCTGATCAGCACCTCGCGCTCACCGTCGGCGGCCAGGGTGAACACGGTCTGCCCGGCTGCCACCACCTGCCCCACCTCGCCCAGCCGACGGGCGATCAGGCCACTCTGGGAAGCGCGCAGCACGGAGTAGCCGGCCTGGTTGCTGGCCACGTCGAACTCGGCGCGGATCTGCTTCAGACGGGCCTCACCGGCCCGGTACTGGTTCTCGACGTTGTCGTACTGCGATTGGCTGATCAGTTGGCGGGCCAGCAACTTCTTGTAGCGATCACGCTCGGAGCGGACCAGCTTGAGGTTGGCCTCGGCGGCGCTGACCTGGGCCCGCGCGGCCTCCAGCTGGAGCCGGACGTCCTGCGGGTCGAGCTCGGCCAGTGGCTGGTCCTTGCGTACCCGGTCGCCGGCGTCCACCAGGCGCTTGGCGATCTTGCCGCCGATGCGGAACGCCAGCTCGGGCTCGAAGCGCGCCCGCACCTCACCGGGATAGGTATCCACCGCGTTGGCCGCCGGCAACGGATGCTCCACCATCGCCGGACGTACCGGCGCCTCGACGGTTTCGCCATTGCCGCAGGCGGCGAGCAGGGAAATCAGGGAAAGCGGTACAGCGAGAGACAGGGCATGGCGAAGCATGGCGGGCGACCTTTCGCAAAAGTAGCTTGGAATACTTATACTGGCCGGTATAGTAAAAATAGCGAACTCACCAGTCCAGTATTAAAAGAGCCTGATGTCCGACAAATCATTGCAGCCTTCCAGCGGGCCCGGACGCCCCAAGGACCCCGCCAAGCGCCAGGCCATTCTGGAGGCCGCCAAGCACCTGTTCATCGAGAACGGCTACGACGGCAGCAGCATGGATGCCATCGCCGCCAGGGCCGGCGTGTCCAAGCTCACCGTGTACAGCCACTTCACCGACAAGGAGAACCTGTTCGCCTGCGCGGTGGAGTCGAAGTGCGAGGAACAGCTGCCGCCGCTGATCTTCGAACTGCGCCCGGGTGGCTCCGTCGAGGACGCCCTGCGCGCCATCGGCCGGGGCTTCAGCAAGCTGATCAACAGCGACGAGTCGCTGGCCCTGCACCGCCTGATGATCTCGCTCGCCACACAGAACCCGCAGCTGTCGCAGCTGTTCTTCGACGTGGGCCCGCAACGGGTGATCGACGCCATGCGCCACCTGCTCGAGCAGGCCGACGCCAGCGGCCAGCTGCAGGTGGACAACCCCGTCCACGCCGCCGAGCACTTCTTCTGCATGATCAAGGGCGGCATCCACTTCCGCGTGCTAATGGGTGTCGGCCAGGCGCCGGACGACACGCAGACCGAGGCCCACGTGCGGGAAGTGGTCGAGATCTTCCTGCGCGCCTATCGCCGCTGATTACGGTTAAGGTTTGAGCGCCTTCTTCGGATAGATGTCGTAGCGGCTGGACTTGCCCTCCAGCGCATAGCTCGGCTTGGCGCCTTCGATGATCGGCGCCTTGCGCGGGCGCTTGACCACCACCCGGTGGCTGGCCAGGGCCAGGGCGGCTTCCAGCAGCGCCGGGGCGTCCAGATCATCGCCCACCAACGGGCGGAACAGGCGCATTTCCTTCTTCACCAGCGCGCTCTTGTCCCGGTGCGGGAACATCGGGTCGAGATAGACGACCTGGGGCGGCTCGCCCTGCCAGCCACGCAGCAGCTCGATGGCGTTGCCCCGATGCAGGCGCATGCGCGCGGCGATGGGCGCCACCTCGGCATCGTCCCGGGCGCGCCCCAGGCCATCCTCGAGCAGCGCGGCGATGATCGGCTGGCGCTCGATCAGATCCATCTCGCAGCCCAGGCTGGCCAGCACGAAGGCGTCGCGCCCGAGCCCGGCGGTGGCGTCCAGCACGTGAGGACGCACGCCGGGCTGCACGCCCACCGCCTTGGCGATCATCTGCCCGCTGCCGCCGCCGAACAGGCGCCGGTGGGCCACCGCCCCCTCAACGAAATCCACCCGCACCGGCCCCGGCGCCTGCGGCCCCAGCTCGACCAGCTGCAACCCCTCCTCGCCCAGCTGCACGGCGAACTCCGCCTCGCCCTCCAGCGGCAGGCCGAGGCGCTCGGCCCAGCGGCCGGCCGCCTCGGCGAACGCAGGTTGCAGGGCCTCGACACGGATGCGGGTGACGGCGGGTTGGTCGCTCATGGGAAATCGCTCAAAGGAACCGGCGCGCGGTCGATAAGGGGAATAGCCGCCTATTCTGCCAGACCGCACCGATGTCCTCGAAGCTCGTCGCCCTGCCCGTCCAACGCAACTTCCTGCTGGAACGCCAGTGGGAAGCCGGCCTGCGCGAAGCCTTCGACTACCAGCGCCTGCTCGACTCCCTGCTGCCAAAGGACACGGCGCCAGCGGAGGACACCCCCGAAGTCATCACCACCGAACGGCTGGAGTCCGACCACGCGGCCACAGATGCCTGGCTCGAAGGCTTCCGCCAGACGCTGCAGCAGCGCGAATGGCAGCTCGGCGTCAGTGAATATCGCCGCGGCCCCATGCTCGACCCGCTGACGCTGGGGTTGGCCGGCGATGCCTTCACCCCAGCCTCCGACTCCCCCCACGACAGCGCGGCGGACGAGGACGACCTGATTCGCCAGTGGCGTCTGTCCCGCCTGGAGAGCGCCGGCAGCCGCAGCCAGATCGTCGCCACGGAGGCGCCCCGGGACACCCGTCACGCCCTCGGCGCCTATGGCGGCATCGCCTTGCTCGTCACGACCGGCCAGGAACTGCTCCCGGCGAACCGCTAGCGGCACATGCGGAACAGCCCCATGTCCAGGTGGAAGTGATCACGGTGGGCGGCGTTGTAGTCCGGTCCCAGGGTGACGTTGAAGCTGTCGCAGGCGGCGTCGCGCACCCGGCGCAGGAACAGCGCCTCCTTACCCTCGCCGCCCCAGTCCCGCGCCACGCTGATGCGCCTGCCGTCCTTCAGGCGGAATCCGGCGATGTCCAGCGCATTGGCCGTGGCGTGCTGGCTGCGCCGCTGGCTGGTGCCGATGTTGCGGCAGGCGAAGCTGCCCAGGTGCTCGACCCGCGCCACCGGCTGGCCAAACACCTCGCGCGCCGCCGGTTGCAGGCCATGTTCCTCGAACAGCGCGTAGGCCACCGCCAATTTGCAGCTGGCCAGGAAACCAGAGCTGAACTGCACCCCGGCGCCCTGCACGCGCACGGCGTTTTCCACGGCGCAGCCCGCGGCGGGCTCGCTGTCCGCCACGGCCGTATAGCGCAGCACGCTGCTGTCCAGCGCCAGACGACACAGCTCGGGCGCCTGCTGCAGTCGCATCAGCTTGTAGCCGGTGAGCAGGTTGGGCGGCCGCCGGACATCCAGCGGCGCCCAGGGATTCCAGTCCGGCGGCACCTGCAGCCAGCCCTGGTAGACAGCCAGCGGCGCACCGATCAGGGCCGACAGCAGGAGCAGCCAGAAGGCGCGCCACATGCCGCCGTCAGCCGAACAGGTCGTTGATCTCGTCGAACGGCACGGCCTCGCCCATCGCCGCCAGGCTGCCCCGGGCCAACTCGCCGGCGGCGAGGAAGAACTCGCCGTAGGCCACCCGCGCCAGGTTCGAACCCACGCTGACCCGCTTCACGCCCAGGTCCGCCAATTCAGCCAGGGACAGGCGCAGGTTCGGCGAGCCGACCAGCACGTTGACCGGCCGGGGCGCCACCGCCTGGACCACCGCCTTGATCTCGTCGCGGCTGCGCAGCCCGGGCGCGTAGAGCACGTCGGCGCCGGCCTCGGCATAGGCCACCAGGCGGCGAATAGCGTCGTCCAGGTCGACGCGGCCATGCAGGAAGTTCTCCGCGCGGGCCGCCAGGGTGAAGGGGAAGTCCAGCGACCGGGCCGCCTCCACCGCGGCGTGAATGCGCTCCACGGCCAGCTCCAGGGGATAGATGGGTGTGTCGGCGCGACCACTGGCGTCCTCGATGGAGCCACCCACCAACCCCGCCTCGGCGGCCAGGCGGATGGTCGCGGCGCAGTCCTCCGGCGCGTCGCCGTAGCCGTTCTCCAGGTCGGCCACCACCGGCAGCGGCGTGGCCTCGACGATCGCGCGCGCGTTGGCCAGGCACTCGTCGCGGCTCACCGCGCCCTCGGCATCGCGCCGCCCCAGGGAGAACGCCAGCCCGGCGCTAGTGGTGGCCAGCGCCTGGAAACCGAGCCGGGCGAGCATCTTCGCCGAGCCGGCGTCCCACGGATTGGGCAGGACCAGCAGCCCCTCGCCCAGGTGCAGGTCACGGAAGGCTTCGCCACGCTCTCGCTGCGTACTCATGTTGCTGCTCCTTGCGCCGAGTGAAGGAAATGGACCGGCCGCCCGGAAGAGCGGCCCCTGTCAGAGCAGACCGAGCTGCTCGACCTCCGGTTCAACCTGCGCCGGGCCCAGCGCCGGCAACCCCGGCAGGCGCTGGGCCAGGCAGTCATGGAAACGTAGCGCCTGGGCAGCGGCCAGGTGGTTGTCCGGCGTGTGCAGGAAGACATGGGGCGCCAGGCCCTGCTCGATCCAGGCCGCGACCTTGTCCAGCCAGGGTTCGAGGAACGGCTGGTTGGCGTCCAGGTCCGGCCCGCCGATGAAGCGCACCTGCGGGCTGCCGCTGAACGCAGCTGGGCGCAGCGGCAGGCGCGGCTTCCGCGACTGGGCATGGAGCACCGCCGGATCGCGCGAGGTACAGGCGAACAGGGCTCGCGAATCCAGGCAGATGCGCTCCACGCCCCGCTCCTGCAGGCAGCGGTTGAGCAGGCGCTCCTCATCGCCCTTGGCGAAGAAGACCGGATGGCGCACCTCGACGGCGATGGCACGGCTGGAGAACTCGTCAAGCCAGGCCAGCAGCTCGCCCAACCGGGTCGGGCCGAAGCTGGCCGGCAGTTGCAGCCACAGCGGCGCTACCCGCTCGCCCAGCGGCTGCAGCAGCCGGAGGAAGTCGAGCGTGGCGCCGAAGTGGTCGCGCAGGTCGCCCTCATGGCTGATGTCACGCGGCAACTTGGCGCAGAAGCGGAAGCCGGCGGGCATCTGCTCGGCCCAGCGCAGCACGGTCGCCGGCGCCGGGCGGGCATAGAAGGTCGTGTTGCCCTCCACCGTATTGAAGGTGGCGGCGTAGTGGCTCAGGGTGTCGGCGGGGCGCAGGCCGGCAGGATAGAAGCTGCCGCGCCAGGCCGGCTCGTTCCAGGAAGGACAGCCAAGGAAGTACGGCATGGGGGCCGCGCCGGAGGCGTCGGACGAGGAATCTCGGAGGGTCATCGGCTATCCAGGGAGTGCATATCCGACCGCCGCCTGAGGCTCAGGCGTACAGGTCGAGGCCGAGGACTTCGCTGGCGTCGCGCTCTTCGGTGTAGCCCGCGGTGTTGCCGTAGGCGGCCAGGGCCTGGTTAGCCTTGGCGCTGAAACCGCGCTGCTGGGAGAGATTTTCCTGGAGCCGCGCCGGCAGACTGTCGCTGCTGGCGTTGCCGGCCTGCACGCGCCGCGGCTGGGCGAGCTGTTCGTAACCCTGGGTGGAAGACGGCGAAACCGGCTGTTCCTGGCGCTGCTCGACCTCACGCTGTGCCTCGCGAAAAGGCGTGACCGAGCTGCCCGGGCGGGGGCTGCGGTCCAGCGGATAGGAGGATGAGAAGCCGTCGATACGCATGATTACTGCTCGGGATACGTGGATGGCAATTTAGCGGCGCCAGAAAAAAATGGCAATTTGCCTGGCCCGTCAGCGGACGGAAGGCGAAGTCTAGGGCTTGGGCGCCTTAGGCGTGGCAACGTTGTCCCGCAGGTAGACCGGCTGCGCCTCATCGGCCGGCAGCGCCTCGCCACGCGCCCAGGCGAAGGTCGCCAGGGTCAGCAGGTCCAGGGCGTGGGGCAGCATGGCGTCGTCGCGGCCGCTGGGCGTCAGCCCGATACGCGCGCCGTAGGTACCCCAGCCGGTGCCGGCAGCGAACCAGTCGCCGACGGCGCCACGGGGCAACTCCGCCCTCTCCGGCGCCAGCACGGCCTCGGCGCCCTGCAGGCGCATCTCGCCCTGCTCGGCGACGTAGCAGCCCCAGTACACTTCGTCCATGCGCGCGTCGATCGCCGCGGCCACCTGCCGGGCACCGTGCTCGCGCAGGGCGCGCTGGGCCAGCACGGCCAGGTTGGAAACCGGCAGCACCGGGCGGTCCAAGGCGAAGGCCAGGCCCTGCACCACGCCGATGGCGATGCGCACCCCGGTGAAGGCGCCGGGCCCGCGGCCGAAGGCGATGGCATCCACCGCGGACAGCGCTACCCCCGCCTCGTCCAGCAGGTCTTGCACCATGGGCAGCAGACGCTGGGCGTGCAGGCGCGGGATCACCTCATAGTGGCTGAGCGTCCTGCCATCGTGCAGCAGGGCGACGGAGCAGGCTTCGGTGGCGGTATCCAGGGCCAGCAGGGTGGTCATCAGGGCATCCGGTCGGGCAGAAAAAGGCGGCGATTATACCCGAGGCTGGGCGGGGTTCCGATTGGCCGTGGTGATCGTGGCACAGGGGCTTCGCGGCCAAGGCCGCTCCCACATGCACCCGGTAGAAAGCACAACGGCCCGCATGGGCGGGCCGTTGGACGGAGCGAGCAGCCGATCAGCTGAGGGCCGAAAACACCTTGGCGGTGATCTCTTCCACCGAGCCGACGCCGGCGATGGCGCTGTACTTCGGGGTGCCTTCGGCGGCGGCCAGCTTCTGGTAGAAGTCCACCAGCGGCTTGGTCTGGGAATGGTAGACAGACAGGCGATGACGCACGGTCTCCTCAGTGTCGTCCTTGCGCTGGACCAGCTCGTCGCCAGTCTCGTCGTCCTTGCCCTCGACCTTCGGCGGGTTGTAGACCACGTGGTACACGCGGCCGCTGGCCTCGTGCACGCGGCGACCGGCGATGCGCTGGACGATCTCTTCGTCGTCGACGGCGATCTCGATGACGTTATCGATGGTCACGCCCGCTTCCTTCATGGCCTCGGCCTGGGGAATGGTGCGTGGGAAGCCGTCGAACAGGAAGCCGTTGGCGCAGTCCGGCTGGGCGATGCGCTCCTTGACCAGGTTGATGATCAGGTCGTCGGAGACCAGACCGCCGGCATCCATCACGCTCTTGGCCTGCAGACCCAGCTCGGTGCCGGCCTTGACCGCGGCACGCAGCATGTCGCCGGTGGAGATCTGCGGAATACCGAACTTCTTGGTGATGAAACCAGCCTGGGTACCTTTGCCGGCACCGGGCGCCCCCAGCAGAATCACGCGCATCGAAGTGCTCCTCAAGAAAAGACAGGAAAGTCGTCGGATTCGCCTCGTGGGGCCAATCTCAATATTGGGTTTCGGCGTCACTGAGCGGCCAAAAGGAGGGCCACAATACACAGCGCTTCGGTGGCGCACAAGCCACCGAAAGTCGGAGTCGGCGGGGCCTCAGCCAGTGTTGCGCAGCCCTGCCGCGATCCCCGCCACGCTGACCAGCAATGCCTGCTCCAGAGGGCTGTCCAGAGGGCTTTCGCGCTGCCTGCAGCGGGCCAGGAGCTCGGCCTGCAGCAGGTGAAGCGGGTCCAGGTAGATATTGCGCACGGTGATCGCCTCGCGGGTCTCCGGACTGTGGGTGAGCAGCTCCGACTGATGGGTCAGGCCCAGCACCATGGAACGGCACTGCGACAATAGGTCGCGCAAATGCGCACCCAGCGGTCGCAATCCGGATTCGACCAGGCGTTCGTCATACAACGACGCGATCGCCGGGTCGGTCTTGGCCAGCACCATCTCCAGCATGTCGATGCGGGTGCGGAAGAACGGCCAGCGCTCGCGCATGTCCTCCAGCAGCCCCTTGCCGCCGCCCTCCAGGGCCTTGGCCAGCGCGGTTTCCCAGCCCAGCCAGGCCGGCAGCATCAGCCGCGTCTGGGTCCAGGCGAAGATCCACGGAATGGCGCGCAGGCTCTCCACCCCGCCGGCGCGGCGCTTGGCCGGGCGGCTGCCGAGCGGCAGGCGGCCGAGCTCCTGTTCCGGCGTGGCCTGGCGGAAGTACTCGACAAACTGCGGATGCTCGCGCACCACGGCGCGGTAGGCGGCGACGCCATCGGCGGCCAGGCGGTCCATGGCCGAGCGCCAGGCCGGCTCCGGCGCGGGCGGCGGCAGCAGGGTCGCCTCCAGCACAGCGGCCAGGTAGAGGTTGAGGTTCTGCTCCGCCAGCCGCGGCAGGCCGAACTTGAAGCGGATCATCTCGCCCTGCTCGGTGGTGCGGAAGCGCCCGCTCACCGAGCCTGGCGGCTGCGACAGGATGGCCGCGTGGGCCGGACCGCCGCCACGCCCCACCGTGCCGCCGCGGCCGTGGAACAGCAGCAGCTCCACCTGGTGCCGGCGGCAGATCTCGACCAGCGACTCCTGCGCCCGGTACTGGGCCCAGGCGGCGGCCGTGGTGCCGGCGTCCTTGGCCGAGTCGGAATAGCCGATCATCACTTCCTGCGGCCCGTGCAGACGTGCGCGGTAACCGTGCAGGCCGAGCAGGCGGTCGATGGCCGGGCCGGCGTTGTCCAGGTCGGCCAGGGTCTCGAACAGCGGCGCCACCCGCATCGGCCGCCGCAGCCCGGCTTCCT
Organism: Pseudomonas paralcaligenes; assembly: GCF_019655855.1. Taxonomy (GTDB): domain Bacteria; phylum Pseudomonadota; class Gammaproteobacteria; order Pseudomonadales; family Pseudomonadaceae; genus Aquipseudomonas; species Aquipseudomonas paralcaligenes. The sequence continues at coordinate 558,703 of NZ_BPFX01000007.1, forward strand.
TGAGCAGCAGCTGCACCGCCAGCACGTCGGACGGCGCGCCGGCCATGGAGATGACGTAGGTGCCCAGCGAAGCCGCCGGCGCGGCGGCGATCACCCGGCAGGTGGCCAGGACCTCGGCAGTCTCGGCCGAAGGCTGGTGCTGCGGAGGCAGCAGCGGGCGACGGCTGTCCAGCTCGCGCAGGAGGAATTCGAGGCGCTGGTCCTCGTCCCACTCGGCGTAGTTGCCCAGCCCCAGGTAATCGGTGATCTCGGCCATGGCCGCGGCGTGGCGGGCGGCGTCCTGGCGGATGTCCAGGCGCACCAGGAACAGGCCGAAGCAAGCGGCCCGGCGCAGGCAGTCGAGCAGTTCGCCCTCGGCGATCACGCCCATGCCGCAGGCATGCAGCGAGTGGTAACAGAGTTCGAGCGGCTCCAGCAGCTCGCGGTTGTCGTGGAGCACCTCGGGGCCGGGGGCCACCTCCTCGTCCAGCGCCGCCTCGGCCCAGGCGCGAGTGGCGCGCAGGCGCTCGCGCAGTTGCTTGAGCACGGCGCGATAGGGCTCGGGATGCACGCCGACGCGCAGGCGCAGTTCGTCGCTGGCCTGCTGCATGGAGAGCTCGGCGGCCAGCCGGTCGATATCGCGCAGGTAGAGGTCGGCCGCCATCCAGCGCGCCAGCAGCAGCACCTTGCGGCTGACCTCGGCGGTGACGTTGGGGTTGCCGTCGCGGTCGCCGCCCATCCAGGAAGCGAAGCGCACCGGCGCGGCGCCCAGCGGCAGGCGCAGGCCACAGGCGTCCCGCAGGGCCTGGTCGGCCTTGCGCAGGAAGCTGGGCAGGGCCTGCCACAGGGAGTGCTCGATCACCGCGAAGCCCCACTTGGCCTCGTCCACCGGGCTCGGCCGACTGCGGCGGATTTCCTCGGTGTGCCAGGCCTCGGCGATCAGCCGGCGCAGCTGGAGTTGCGCCTGGTCGCGCTCGGCCGGCAACAGGTCCACGTGATCGAGCGCGGCGAGTTGCGCCGCGATGGCGTCGTACTTCTGGATCAGGGTGCGCCGCGCCACCTCGGTGGGATGCGCGGTGAGCACCAGCTCGATGTCCAGGCGGCCCAGCTGGCGGGCCAGCGCATCCGGCTTGTGCCCGGCGGCCACCAGGCGCTGCAGCAGCTCCGCCAGCGCCCGGTCGTCGAACGGTTGCACCTCGTCGGCGTGATGGCGGCGGATGCGGTGATACTGTTCGGCGATGTTGGCTAGGTTGAGGAACTGGTTGAAGGCCCGCGCCACCGGCAGCAGCTCGTCGTCACTAAGCCCGTCCAGGGTCTCGCGCAACTGCTGCTCGCCGGCCAACGAACCCTTGCGCCCGGCCTTGGAGCCCTGGCGGATCAGCTCGACCTTGTCGAGGAACGCCTCGCCCAGCTGGTTGCGGATGGTGTCGCCGAGCAGCTCGCCGAGCAGGTGAACCTCTTCGCGCAGACGCGCATCGATCTCCGCCATGGACCTTCTCTCCGCCTCGGGATAGAGGCGTCCAGCTTGCACAGGGCGACCCATTCTTACAAGCACACGACGAACGGCCGCTACCGCAACGCTGGCGAGCTAGTCTGAACCCTACGGGCGTCGGGAGCGCCCGTATCCGGGCCGCGCGCGGCATCCGGAGGTTATCCGCCCAGCAGAGGTACATATGAAGATCCGTGAACTCACCCGCCATTGGGAGCAGAACGCCAAGGGTCGCCTGACCCAGAGCCAGTACCACATCCACCTCGACCTGGAATCCGCGGCACGCCTGGCGGCGCTGGCCGAGATGTATCCCAAGCGCAGCGCCGAGGAACTGCTCGCCGAACTGATCGGCGCAGCCCTGGAGGAACTGGAAGCCAGCCTGCCCTACGTGAAGGGCAACAAGGTGGTCGCCACCGACGAGCAGGGCGACCCGTTGTACGAGGACATCGGCCCCACGCCACGCTTCCTCGCCCTGGCCCGCAAGTACCTGCAGCAGATGACCGAACGGCGCGACAACACCCAGCACTGAGCGCAGGTGTCGCGGGCCTTCCGGGCCGTGCGACACCGCAACCTTCCCCTCTTCGCCCCTCTCCTCCTGCCTCCTTAGCCGGCGTTTTGCACCGTGAATCTCTCGTGGCCGGGAAAAATACGTGTTGGTGGCGCAATCCTGCTTTTGTGGGAGTGGCTGGGCATTCCGATTGGCCGCGAAATTCGCGGCTGAAGCCGCTCCCACAAGGGGGGGTAACAACCAACGGGGACATAGCCGGGAAAAAACCTTGAACATTCGTTTTGAGAAGGAAGTCACACCACTAGACCGGGCGATTGGCAGGCTTCTTCGCCGATCAAGCCGCATCCGGTAGGCAACTTCAATGGACTGCATGGAGCTTGAACCATGAAAAAGAGCCCGAGAACGCTTCTTCTCACACTGACCCTCGGTAGCGGGCTGGTTCTGGCCGGCTGTGCCGGCAATCCACCCACCGAGCAGCTCGCCTCTGCCAACGCGGTCATCCGTAGCGCCGAGGTGGCCGGTGGCCCCGAATACGCGCCCGCCGACATGAAGGCCGCGCAGGACAAGATGAGTCAGGCCCAGCTGCTGATCCAGGATCAGGAGTACGAGCAGGCTCGCCGACTGATCGAGCAGGCCGAGGCGGACGCCCGCGTCGCCGAACGTCGCGCCCTGGCCAGCAAGGCCCAGCGGAGCCTGGAGGACGCCCAGCAGGGTGTTCGGCAGATCCGCGAGGAAGGCTCGCGCACCCCGATCATCGTGCAGTGACCATGGAGGACCGACACTCATGAACCGTACGACCAATCTGCTGACCCTCTCCGCGCTGGCCCTGTTCCTGGCAGGCTGTGCCCACGACCCGAACCCCAACCTGGAAAAGGCCCGCGCCGAATACGCCGAGCTGCAGGCCAACCCGCAGGCCCTGAGCCTGGCCGGCGTGGAAACCCGCGAGGCCCAGGAAATGCTCAATCGCGCCAACCAGGCCTACGATGCCGGCCAGAAGACCGTGCAGGTGGACCACCTGGCATACCAGGCCAGCCGCCGTGTCGACGTGGCCAAGGAAACCATCCTGCAGAAGAACGCCGAGGAAGCGCTCAAGTCCGCGCCGGCCCAGCGCACCCAGGCCCAACTGGATGCCCGCAACCAGCAGGTCGATATCCTGCTCAAGCACCTGCAGGCCAAGCAGACCGAGCGCGGCTCGGTGGTGACCCTGGGCGACGTGCTGTTCGAGATCGACCGCGCGCAGCTCACCAGCGCCGGCATGCGCAACGTGCAGGAACTGGGCAACTATCTGCTGCAGAACCCGGACCGCCAGGTGATGGTGGAAGGCTTCACCGACAGCACCGGCACCCGCGACCACAACCTGCGCCTGTCCCAGGCCCGCGCCGACTCGGTGCGCAGCGCCCTGGTGGCCATGGGCGTCGACCCGCGCCGCATCACCACCCACGGCTTCGGCCAGGACTATCCGGTGGCGAGCAACGACACCCCCGATTCGCGCACGCTGAATCGCCGGGTTGAAGTGACCATCGCCCACGGCCAGGGTCCGGTGGCGCCGCGCGCCCGTCTGTAAGACGCGGAGCCGTAAAAAATCCGATGCCGGGCTACCGGCATCGGATTTTTCGTTTCTGGCGAACCCGCGCCTACAGCGGCGGTGTGCAGGCAAGGGTCAGGATGGTGGTTTCCCCCTGGATCAGCGCCGGATCGCTGGCGAGCACCAGGGTCTTCTTCCCACCCGTTTTAAGGTTGACGAGGCCTTGCTGCAGGACCTGTTCGACACCCTCGTCCGCCACGCTGCTGGTGTAGCGGGCGAGCGCCGAGAAGCAGGCGCAGTCGCCTATCGGCTTGCTCAGCTCGACATCGCCTTCGACCGTGGCCAGGTTGCCCTGGACGGCCAGGGGCGAAAGCCTCACCACCGCACAGTCGGCCAGTTCGTTGTTCAGGCGTATGCCTTCAGCCGAGCAGGCCAGCGGGCTCAGAAGGCACAGCCAGAGCAGCGCGTTGGTTCGCATCATGAGCGCGTTACTGCTGTGGCGCCTGCGGGGTTTCCTGGCCGAGGCAGCGCACGGCCTGTTTCTTGTCGTCCACCAGCACGCCGGTCAGGCCCTTCTGCTGGGTGTCGAACAGCACCAGCACGCCGTCGATGCACTGGGCGGACTGGGTGGCGGGTTTCAGCGAGATCTTGTAGTCCTCGCCGGGGATGGTCTTGAGCATGGTGAATTCGGCCAGCAGGAGGGCGTCCTGCTCCTTGGCGAAATGCAGGTACCCGTAGTACCAGAGCACACCCACCGTGCCGATGATGCTGGCGATGCCGGTGAGGATCAGGGGGATGACGTTGCGTTCTTCGCTCATGGCTGAGGCTCGTTGTCCGAGGGGGCGCACAGTTTAACCGCAGCCCGGCCGCCCTGCGCGACCGGGATGTCGCAGCCGCTACTTGCCGCCGGCGCGGGTTTCCTCGCGGGCCTTGAAGGTGGCGTCGTAGATGCGCTCGGCCAGACGGGAGAACGGCAGGCTCTGAATCCAGACCGTGCCGCTGCCGCGCAGGGTCGCCAGGAGGATGCCCTCGCCGCCGAACAGCATGCTCCTGAGCCCGCCGGCCAGGGCGATGTCGTAGTCGATGCCGCTGGTGAAGGCCACCAGACAGCCGGTGTCCAGGCGCAGGGTCTCGTTGTTCAGCTCCTTGCGGATCACCGTGCCGCCGGCATGCACGAAGGCCAGGCCGTCACCCTCCAGCTTCTGCAGGATGAAGCCCTCGCCACCGAAGAAGCCGGTGCCGAGGCGCTTGTTGAAGCTGATGCCGATCTGGGTGCCGTAGGCGGCGCAGAGGAAGGCGTCCTTCTGGCATATCAGCCGCCCGCCCACCTGGCTCAGCTCGATGGGCACCACGGTGCCCGGATAGGGCGCGGCGAAGCCGACCCGGTGCTGGCCCTTGCCCTGGTTGCTGAAGTGGGTCATGAACAGCGACTCGCCGGTGATCAGGCGCTTGCCGGCGCCCCACAGCTTGCCCAGCACGCCGCTGGCCGAGCCGTCGCCCATGCGTGTCTCGAAGCGGATGCCCTCGGTCATGTAGTTCATTGCGCCGGCCTCGGCGATCACCGTCTCGCCGGGGTCGAGGATGATCTCCACGGTCTGGGCCGAGGCGCCGAGGATGTCGTAGTCGAGCTTGTGGCTGGGCATGGCGGGCTCCATGAGAACAGGCGTCGGATGAAGCGTAGCGAGCGAAGGCCAGGCTAGGCGAAGAGCGGTCCGGAAAGCGGAGTTTACCGAGTGTAAATGAGCATTTCCGGGCCGCTCTTCAACGACGCATGGGCGAGCGCAGCAGCTTCAAAGGATGTTGGCGTAGTCCGCTTCGATGCGATCCAGGCTGAGGTGGTTCAGGAAGTTGGAGAAACACATCCAGGCCGCCAGCGCGTTGAGGTCGCGGAACTGCGGCGGCAGGTACTTGGGCGGCGCCACCAGGCCCTCGTCCACCAGTTGGCGCAGGGTGCGCATGTCTTCCAGAGTGGTCTTGCCGCAGAACAGCAGCGGGATCTGCTCCAGCTTGCCCTTGCGCACGGCGAGCTGGATGTAGTTGTAGATCAGGATGAAGCCCTTGAGGTAGGACAGGTCCTTGGTGAACGGCAGGCCGTCCGGCGTGGAGCCGCGGAACACCCGGCTGGCGTTGCCGTAGCTTTCCTCCAGGCCGTAGCCCTGCTCCTGGTAGAACTCGAACACCTGGAGGAAGTCGGCGCCCTCCTCCGCCATGTGGATGGCGCGGGTGCGGTTGGTCAGCTTGCGCAGGCGGTACGGGTAGGAGGCGAAGGCGATCACTTCCATCAGGATCGCCAGCCCCTCCTGGGTCACGGTCGACGAGGGTGGGCCCTTGGCGAGGAAGGTGCAGATGGGCTGGTTGAGGCCGTTGAGGGTGGTGCCGACGTGCACCATGCCCTCGTGCACTTCCAGGGCGCGCACGTCGCGCTCGTTGAACATGGCGTCGGCGCGCACCTTGATGTAGTCGGCGCCGGCCGCCGCGTCGGCGACGATGCCGTCGGACTCGAAGACGCGGATAGTGTCGTCGCCGAAGACCCTGGCCAGACGCTCCTGCAGGATCGCCACGGCGTTCTCGGCGGTCAGCGTCTTGGCCTCGTCCTCCAGGTCGCCGCGGGCGGCGATGTTGTTCAGGTAGCCGGACAGCATCAGGCCCAGGTCGGCCAGGGTCGGGTCGCCGGCATGGAAGGCGTCCGAGGCGGCGCCGTACAGCTCCTGGGAGATCAGGCCGAAGTCGGCGGTGCCGCGCGCCTCCAGCATGCGGATAACCATGCGGTATTCCTTGCACATGCGCCGCATGATCTGCCCGACCGGGTTGAACTGGCCGAGCTGGCGGGTGATGTCGCGCTCGATGTTCTGGAATTCCAGCTTCTTCGCCACCGGGTCGAAGGCCAGCGGCCGGCTCTCGTAGTAGGCGCGATCCACCGCCGGCAGCTTGCGCCCGCCGGCTTCGAGGAAGCCCTTGCGGACGCTGTCGTCCCATTTGATGGCGTCGAGCACGCGGATCGGCGTCTGCGCCTCGACGAGGCGCCCGGACAGGGCGCGGATGATTTCGTGGTATTCGTGCTGGGACGTGCGCCGGGTCATCGAGGCGCTACTCGGCGCTGCGCTGGTAGCGCGCCACTTCGACGAAGACGTCGGCGTTGGCCTGGTTGTCCAGGTAGGCGAAGACCTTGTCCAGCGGGCTGGTCACCAGCACCGCCTCGCCCTTGGGCGTATCGACCGGGCGGCCTTCCAGCGTGCCCTCCTCCATTTCCTGGAGGATGCGGTCGACGTCCAGGTTGTAGATCACCAGTTCGTTGTCGGTGGTCAGCTCGAAGCCGGCGATGGCGAAGTTGGCGCCCAGGCGCTTGGGCAGGCCGGCAGAGACGTACCAGCGGCGGCCGTGATGGGCCACGGTGAAGCCATACTCCTCGGCCACCGCATCCGCCATGTCCTCGCTCCAGACCCTGGCGCGATAGACGTTGGAACCGGCGCGGGCAACGCTCAAGTACTGCCGCTCGCCCCATTCGTCCTTGCGCTCCCAGTCGCCAAGCAGCGGGATCGGCGCCGCCTCGTTGGCCGGGATGGGGTCCTTGAAGGTCACCAGGCAACCGCTCAACAGCAGGCAACTCAGGGCGGCTATCGCGACGCGCCAGGCTTTCATCAACGCACTCCTTGTGAGATTCGATCGACCGCCACAAACGAAAAGCCCCGCCAGGGCGGGACCGGGAAGCGGGGCTCCGCGACCAGGTCCGGGAGCATCGCGGCACGGCGCGCCGGGGGCTCCAGGTCGAAGTCTTCCGGCCCTTCGACAACGGGCATGATATTCCATCCCCCCGACAAGCGTAGTCAACACCCTCTCCCCCGTCCCAGAGCCGCCGGCCAGCCACCAACACAGACATCGCACTGCGGGCGACGATCCATCCGGGTATGAAAAAGGCGATATCCCCGTTAGATGTTGTATTGCTCTGGATCCCTTCTGGATCCCCGCCTGCGCGGGGATGACGAGGTAGGGGCGTCATTCCCGCGGCGGGAATCCAGAGGCAGGCACCAGCAGCCTTCAGATAGAGGGGCTTGACCGCGCAACACGCAACGGGGACATAGCCATGAAAAAAGGGGCCTGTCATCACGACAGGCCCCTCCTTCTACCCCGGCGCTCCGCGTCAGGCCTGCGGGCGCATGTGCGGGAACAGGATCACATCGCGGATCGACGGCGAGTCGGTCAGCAGCATCACCAGGCGGTCGATGCCGATGCCTTCGCCGGCGGTCGGCGGCATGCCGTATTCCAGGGCGCGGACGAAATCGGCGTCGTAGTGCATGGCCTCGTCGTCGCCGGCGTCCTTCTCGGCCACCTGCTGGTGGAAGCGCTCGGCCTGGTCCTCGGCGTCGTTCAGCTCGGAGTAGGCGTTGGCGATCTCGCGGCCGCCGATGAACAGCTCGAAGCGGTCGGTCACGCTCGGATCGTCATCGCTGCGACGGGCCAGCGGGGAGACCTCGAAGGGATAGCGGGTGATGAAGTGCGGCTGCTCCAGCTTGTGCTCGACCAGCTCCTCGAAAATCATCACCTGCAGCTTGCCCAGGCCCTCGTGGCCGAGCACCTTGGCGCCGGCCTTCTTGGCGATGGCGCGGGCCTTCTCCACGTCGTTGAGGTCGGCCGCGGTGATGTCCGGGTTGTATTTGAGGATGGAGTCGAACACCGACAGGCGCACGAACGGCTCGCCGAAGTGGAACACCTTGTCGCCGTAGGGCACGTCGGTGGTGCCGAGGACGGTCTGGGCCAGCTCGCGGAACAGTTCCTCGGTCAGGTCCATGTTGTCTTCGTAGTCGGCGTAGGCCTGGTAGAACTCGAGCATGGTGAACTCGGGGTTGTGCCGGGTCGAGACGCCTTCGTTGCGGAAGTTGCGGTTGATCTCGAAGACCTTCTCGAAGCCGCCGACCACCAGGCGCTTGAGGTACAGCTCCGGCGCGATGCGCAGGAACATCTGCATGTCCAGCGCGTTGTGGTGGGTCTCGAACGGCTTGGCCGCGGCGCCGCCGGGGATGGTCTGCAGCATCGGGGTTTCCACTTCGAGGAAACCGCGCTCGTTGAGGAAGCGACGGATGTGCGCGATCACCTGGGAGCGCACGCGGAAGGTGTCGCGCACCTCGTCGTTGACGATCAGGTCGACATAGCGCTGGCGGTAGCGCTGCTCGGTGTCGGTCAGGCCGTGGTGCTTGTCCGGCAGCGGGCGCAGCGACTTGGTCAGCAGGCGCACGTTCTGCATGTCGACGTACAGGTCACCCTTGCCGGAACGGGCCAGGGTGCCCTCGGCGGCGATGATGTCGCCCAGGTCGAAGTGCTTGACCGCTTCCAGCTGCTGCTCGGAGAGGGTCTTGCGGTTGACGTAGACCTGCAGGCGGCCGGAGGTGTCCTGGATGACGATGAAGGCGCCGCGGTTGAGCATGATGCGACCGGCGACCTTGACCGGGATGGCGGCAGCTTCCAGTTCTTCCTTGGTCTTGTCCGCGTACTGCTTCTGCAGGTCGGCGCACAGGTTGTCGCGGCGGAAGTCGTTGGGGAAGGCGTTGCCCTGCTCGCGGATGGCGGCAAGCTTTTCCTTGCGCTGGGCAATCAGCTTGTTTTCTTCCTGCTGCAGTTCGTGCTGGTCGAGTTGTTGGTCGCTCATGGTCATCGGTTCCATCTAGGGTTCGTCCCCTCTCCCGCCGGGAGAGGGTTAGGGTGAGGGGATGGGCAGCGGCCCCTCACCCCCGCCCTCTCCCAGGGGGAGAGGGAGTCATATCGGGTCGTCTCAGAGACCTTGTTTCAGGCTGGCTTCGAGGTAGCCGTCGAGGTCGCCATCGAGCACCTTCTGGCAGTCGCTGCGCTCGACGCCGGTACGCAGATCCTTGATGCGCGAATCATCGAGCACGTAGGAGCGGATCTGGTGGCCCCAGCCGATGTCCGACTTGCTGTCTTCCAGAGCCTGCGAGGCGGCGTTGCGCTTCTGCATCTCCAGCTCATACAACTTGGCCCGCAGCATCTTCATGGCGGTGTCCTTGTTGGCGTGCTGGGAGCGTTCGTTCTGGCAGGCCACCACGGTGTTGGTCGGCACGTGGGTGATCCGCACCGCCGAGTCGGTGGTGTTGACGTGCTGACCACCGGCGCCGGAGGAGCGGTAGGTGTCGATGCGCAGGTCGGACGGGTTGATCTCGATCTCGACCTTGTCGTCGATCTCGGGCGACACGAACACCGCCGAGAACGAGGTGTGGCGGCGGGCGCCGGAGTCGAACGGGCTCTTGCGCACCAGACGGTGCACGCCGATCTCGGTACGCAGCCAGCCGAAGGCGTACTCGCCCTTGATGTGCACGGTGGCGCCCTTGATCCCGGCGACCTCGCCCTCGGACAGCTCGACGATCTCGGCGCTGAATCCGCGCTTGTCGGCCCAGCGCAGGTACATGCGCAGCAGGATGTTGGCCCAGTCCTGGGCCTCGGTGCCGCCGGAACCGGCCTGGATGTCCAGGTAGCAGTTGTTGGTGTCCATCTCGCCACTGAACATGCGGCGGAATTCCAGCTTCTCGAGGATCTCGCGCAGGCGCTCGACTTCGGCGGCGACGTCGTTCACCGCACCTTCGTCGTTCTCCTCGACGGCCATGTCGAGCAGGTCGCGGGAGTCGGCCAGGCCATTGCTGAGGTCGTCCAGGGTCTCGACGATTTGCGCCAGGGTGGCGCGCTCGCGGCCCAGGTTCTGGGCGTACTCCGGGTTGTTCCAGACGTTCGGGTCTTCGAGTTCGCGGTTTACTTCGACGAGACGATCATGCTTGTGATCGTAGTCAAAGATACCCCCGAATCGTCTGGGTCCGCTCGGACAGGTCCTTGATGCTGTTGAGGATCGGATTGATTTCCATGGCTGGCGGCACTCGCAGGTAAAACTTCGGAAAAGCTGCGGAGTATACCTGACTCGGACATTACTGGCAGTCGCCAAAACCGGCCATGCAGACGAGCGATGCATCGCCCCCTAGCCCGCCAGCAAGCCATTGCTTTTGAAATGAGTAGCTACATAGAATAATTATCATTCAGTAATCGTTTCGGAATCCGAGATCTGCCGTGTCTGCGACCAGTTCCAGCGAGCCCCACGAATTCCACCAGCTTTACAGCGACCACCATGCCTGGCTCTATCGCTGGCTGCGTCGTCGCCTGGGCTGCTCGCACCATGCGGCGGATCTGGCCCACGACACTTACCTGCGCATTCTCAGCAGCCGTCAGGCTCCATCAGCCGAGCAGGCCCGCCCGCACCTGATGCAGATCGCCAGGGGCCTGGTGATCGACCGCTACCGCCGCCAAACCATCGAGCTGGCCTACCAGCAGGCGCTGAGCATGCAGCCGGAAACCCTGGCCCCGTCAGCCGAAGAGCGCGTGCTGATCATCGAGGCGCTGATGCAGATCGACAGCATGCTCGCCAGCCTGAAGCCGCTGGTGCGGGAAACCTTCCTGCTGTCGCGCTTCGAGGGGCTGACCTACTCCGAGATCGCCAAACGCCTGGGCATCGCCGTGGCGACCGTGCGCAAGTACATGCTGGTCGCCATGCACGCCTGCGTGGCGGCGACGGCGGAATGAGCCTCGTCATGCCGCACGCCGAGCTGCATAGACAGGCACAAGAAACAGCCATGCACTGGCAGGTCATCCTCTGGTCCGGCGAGGTGACGGAGCAGGAACAGCAGGCGTTTCATGCCTGGCTGCACGCCGATAGCGCGCACCAGCACGCCTGGCAGGCACTCCAGCGCGCCTGCCGGCCGCTGAGCCAGGTGCCGGCGGCCATCGCCAGCCAGGCCCTACGCAGTGCGCCAGCCAATCAGCCGCGGCGCAAGGTGCTGCTGGGCCTGGGCCTGCTGTGCGCCAGCCTGGCGAGCGCCCGGCTGATCCAGCAGACGCCGCAGTGGCAGACCGCCCGCGCCGACTATCGCACCCGGCGTGGCGAAACCCGGCGCGTCAGCCTGCCTGACGGCACCCTGCTGACGCTGAATACCGACAGTGCGGTCGATCTGCACTTCTCCGCCAGCGCCCGCACGCTCCAACTGCTCCAGGGCGAAGTACTGATCAGCACCGCCGCCGACCCGGCCGCCACACCCCGCCCGTTCCGGGTCAGCACGCCCGCTGGCGACATCCGTCCGATCGGCACGCAGTTTTCGGTACGCCGCCTGGACGACGAGCAAGGCAGCGTGCAGGTACAGGTATTCGCCGGGGCCGTCGAGATCAGCCCACAGGCCGGCGTCAGCAGTCGTCTGGAGGCGGGTCAGCAGGCGCGCTTCGACCGACTGCGCACCACCCGCCCGCTGCCGGCCCTGCCCAGCAGTGCGGCCTGGGCCAGGGGCCTGCTGGTCGCCGAGCAACAGCGCCTGGGGGATTTCCTGGACGAATTGAGCCGCTACCGCCCCGGCGTGCTGCGCTACGCACCGGAAATCGCCGAGCTGCCGGTATCCGGGGTTTATCCCCTGGCGGATACCGACGTCATCCTGCATGCGCTGGAGCAGGCGCTGCCCATCCGCGTCAGCCGCGTGACCCGCTACTGGATCAGCGTCGCCGCGCGCTGAGCGCCGAAAAATTTTCCAGCAGGCCGTAGCACTTTTTCGTTCTCGTGCGGGATTAGCCACAGAAGCCCGATTACTTCTGCCCTTCTGTAGCCCCTCACAAGGACACATCATGCCAACCCGCACAACGCAACCTCACGCGCCAGCACTGCTGCTACTCGGTTGCCTGGCTACCGCCATCATCGGCAGCTACGCACAGGCCCAGCCAGCCACGCAGAGCCTGCAACAGATGCAGTTCGCCATTCCCGCCGGCCGCCTGGACCAGGTACTCAACCAGTTCGCCGCTGCCACCGGCATCCTCCTGGCGGTGGATGGCAACCTGACCCGCGACCGGGTTAGCCAAGGGCTGCAAGGAACCCATAGCGTCCACAGCGGGTTGGCGACGATTCTTGCCGACACCGGGCTGACCACCGAGCAAACCGGGCCGGCGCAGTATCGGCTGAGCCTGATTGCGGATGAGCTGACCACGCTGCCGGACACCTACATCGCCGCCAGCCAAATCAATGAAACGCCCCAGGGGCCGGTCGCCGGCTATATCGCCCAACGCAGCGCCAGCGCCACCAAGACCGACACCAGCCTGCTGCGCACCCCGCAGGCGGTGACCGTGATCAGCGCGCAGCAGGCCCAGGCGCAGGGCGCACACAGCCTCACCCAGTCGCTGCGCTATGCCGCCGGGCTGTCGCCGGAAGTGCGCGGTTCCTCGACCCGCTACGACATCCCCTACATCCGGGGTTTCGGCTCCCCCAGCGACCCGATCATCTTCCAGGATGGCCTGCGCCTGCTGCGCGGCCCCGGTTATGCCATTCCCCAGGTAGAAGCCTGGGGCAGCGAACGCATCGAGCTGCTCAGGGGGCCGTCTTCGACCCTGTACGGCACCGCCATGCCCGGCGGGCTGGTCAACGCCATATCCAAGCGCCCCACCGACTACACGCGCGGCGAAGCGCAGTTGCAGCTTGGCAGCCACGATCACTACCAGGCCGCACTGGACCTGTCCGGCCCGGCCAATGAAGAAGGCACGCTGCTCTATCGCCTGGTAACGCTCGGCAAGGTGGCCGACACCCAGGTGGTCAACAGCGAGGAAGAGCGCTACTACATCGCCCCGTCGCTGACGCTCAAGCCCAACGAGCGCACCCGCCTGACCCTGCTCAGCAGCTACCAGAAAGACCCGGAAGGCGGCTACTACGGCATCCTGCCGACCGTGGGCAGCCTGTGGAAAAGCCAGGCCGGGAAAATCCCCCGGGATTTCAACGACGGCGACCCGGCATTTTCCGAGTACGACCGCGAACAGTACGCACTGGGCTATGAATTCGAGTACGACCTCGACGACACCTGGAGCCTGCGCCATCACCTGCGCTACCTCAGGGCCGACGCGATCAGCAAGGACGTTGCCACCGCAGCCCTGGAGGCGGACAACCACACCATCCGCCGCTATGCGCTGGCGACGGACGAGTCGATAGACGGCATCGTCTCGGACCTGCAACTGCAATCGCTATTCACCACCGGCATTGTGCAACACACGCTGCTGATGGGCTGGGAGCATCAGGACATCGACTCCACGCAAAAGCGGCTTTACGGCAGCGCACCGTCCATCGACTACCTCAACCCGCGCTACGGCATTGCCACGACGCTGAACCTCGGCCCGTTCATCGACCAGGACCAGGCCATCGAACAGAACGCGGTCTACGTGCAGGACCAACTGCAACTGGGCAACTGGGGCCTGCTGCTGGGCGGTCGCTACGATCGCGTACACACCGACACCGACGACAACCGCACTGCGGTCAGCCAGCGTCAGCGGGACAGCGCCTTCAGCGGCAAGCTGGGCCTGCTGTACAACTTCACCGAGCAACTGGTGGCCTATGGCAGCTATGCCACCTCCTTCCTGCCGGTCAGCGGTACCGATCACCTGGGCAAGGCCCTGACGCCGACCACCTCCAAGCAGTACGAACTGGGCCTGAAATATCAGCCGGCCAGTTTCGACGGGCTGTTCACCCTCGCCTATTTCGACATCACCCAGCAGGACGTGGTCGCCACCGTCAACCCGCTCATGCGCTACCAGACCGGCGAGATACGCTCCAAGGGCATCGAACTGGAAGGCAAGGCCAGCCTCGACCAGCGCACCCAGCTCATCGCCGCCCTGAGCTATACCGATGCCAAGGTCAGCCAGAGCGTGGGCGTCGACAAAGGCGACTCACCTATCGGCATTCCCGATCGCAGCGCCTCGCTGTGGCTGGACCATCGCCTCGCCCACCCCGCACTCGACGGCCTGACCATCGGCGCTGGCGTGCGCTACATCGGCGAGGCCGTCGGCGGTTACAGCCCAACGGCGTTCACCCCCGGCGCACGCCGCCTGGATGTGCCTGGCTATACCCTGCTCGACGCCATGGCCAGATACGACTTCGGCGTCCTGGATGGCCGGCTCGACGGCATCAGCGTCCAGCTCAATGCCAACAACCTCGCCGACAAGACCTACGTCACCTGCCTGAGCAACAACTTCTGCAATTACGGCAACGGCAGGACGGTCTATGCCTCGCTGAACTACCAATGGTGAGCCTGACCCCGACCGCCAAGGGGCAATTGCACATCCTGCTGGCACTCAATGCGCTGTATGTGGGCTTCGGCATGATCATGGGCGTGGTCAACGGCGGCATGCCGACCATCATGCGCAGCCAGGGGCTGAGCCTGGCTTCGGCCGGCTGGCTGTACCTGCTGTTTCTGCCGTTCGGCCTGACCTTCCTGTGGGCCCCGCTGATCGACCGTTTGCGCCGGCGCAGCGGTGATATGAGCCTGATCGTGGCAATGCAGTTGCTCGCCGTCGCCACCCTGCTGCTGGTGGCCGGCGCAGCCGAGTGGCCGCAGTGGCAGTTGTTCTGCCTGGGCATGCTCGCCTCGTTGGCGATCGCGACCATGGACCTGGCCCTGGATGCGCTGGCGGTGCAGCGGGTCGATGCCGCCTGGCGGCCAGCGGCCTCCGGCAGCAAGCTGGCGGCCCTGTCCTTCGGGGCCATGCTCGGCGGCGGCGTGTTCGTCGCGCTGTTCGAGCGGGTCGGCTGGCAGACTGCGTTCGTCCTGCTGGCGGTCGTGCTGGCCGCCCTGCTTCTGCCGATCTGTCTGCTGCCACGCGCCCCCCAGGCACACGCCGCACAAGCGCGCCCGGCCAGCCTGCCCGCCTTGTTCCGCCAGCCAGCGGCGCGCCGGCGCATCGCCCTGCTGAGCCTGACCTGCTGCGTCATCTTTCCCCTGGCCGGCCTCGGCCGGCTGATGCTGCTCGACCTGGGCGTCAGCATCGAGCGCATCGGCTGGATCATCGGCACCCTTGGCCCGCTCAGCATGCTGCTGGCGTCGCTGCTCGCCATCGCGCTGATGAAGCGCTGCGGCCTGTTAACCAGCATGCGCCTGTTCGTCGGCCTGGCGCTGCTGGCCCTGTGCGCCATCGGCACGGGGCTAACCCTGCACCAGCCGGCAGCGGCCATGCTCGGCACGCTGTTGCTCGGCGCGGGAGTTGGCGGCATCTACGTCACCCTCGCCAGCATGATTCTCGGCTGGTCATCCGGCAGCCAGCCGGCCACCGACTACGCCGCCTATTACGGCATCGGCCGCTTCGCCAGCACCCTGGCGACGATCGCGGCCGCCAACCTGATCGGCCATATCGGCTGGACGCCCTTCTACCTCGCCGGTGCCGCCGCCTTGCTGCTGGTGGCCGTGGCGCTGCAACCTCTTTACTTGGAGCACTGAACATGCCCGCGCAACCCGACCCGGACTTTTTCGACCTCACGGCCTGGCCCATGGCCTTCATCCGCTTTCCCGAGCTGCATGAACCCGAGCGGGTCGCCCGCCTGCTCGCCGGGCTGGATGGGCTGCTGGCCCGGCAACAGCCCTTCGTGGCGATCTGGAGCCCGCCCAGCCACGACCATGACGACGAACCCCACGCCGATGAAAAGGCCGCGATCCTGTGGATCAAAAAGCACAAGGTGCCGCTCAACCAGCTCTGCCAGGGCTACGTGTACATCACCGACGACAGCGCCCTGCAAACGCTGCTGAAAGAGCGCCTGCAGACGGTATCCAAAACCCTCTATCGCTTCCCCATGCGTGTGGTGGCAAACCGGCAGATGGCTATTGAAGTGGCCGGAAGCATGCTGGCAGGACGCTGAAACGCCAGCACAAGGCCGTGATTCCACTGGATGTCGGGCAGCGCTCAGAACTTCAGGCTCAGCCGCGCCGCCAGGGCGTTGTCGCGGGCATCTTCGGCGTAGTGACCGGCGTAGGTCAGGCCCAGGTAGGCGTTCTCGCCCAGTTCGCGGTCCAGGCTCAGGTCCAGGCGCAGGCTGGCGCGCTCGAACTCGCGTCCCCGCACGCGCAGCGCCTCGTCCTCCTCGCTCCAGGCGCGGCTGGCGAGCCGGTCGCTGCCCAGGTCCTGGCGCAGCGCCAGGCTGGCGCGGCCGACCCACTTGCCGCCCTGCGCGTACCACGGAGCGGCCAGGCGCCAGCCGAGGGTGAGGTAACCGCTCTCTTCATCCGCGCCCGGCAGACGCAGCCCCCGGGCCTGCTGCGCGGGTGCGTCGAGCCGGACGTAGGCCAGGCCGGCGAAGGGCTCCAGGGTGAAGTCGCGGAAGTCCAGGGCGAAACTGCTCTCGCCGAACAGCTGCCAGCTGCGCGCCCGCTCGCCCCGTACCAGCTCGTGCCAGCCGTGCAGCGCGCCGAGCTTGAAGCCCAGCTGGTTGTAGACCCGGGTGGCGGCGTACAGGCCCAGGTGCGCGCTCTCGCTGTCCGCGTAGTCGTCGTCGACCTCCAGCCGGGCGCGAGACAGCGAGGCCAGAGCACCGCCCATCCACTGCCCGCCCAGCGGACGGTCCATGCCCAGCGCAAGCCCCTCGCCGTCGCGGCGCAGGCCGTCGTCCCAGGAACCGTGGATACCGTAGGCCCGCGACCAGAGCGGCCACTCGCCTTCCTGCGCCTGCCTCTCGCGGAAGGCAAAGCGCACCTGCTGCAGGCGGTCCAGCGCCGCCTCGCGCGGCAGGCGGCTGTCGTCCAGCAGCAGGGCGCGTTGGTCGAGCAGCAGCTCGCCGGCCAGCGCGCCCTGGCCGGTGAGTGTCAGAACCAGTGCGCCCAGAGTCGCCCGCCGTGCCATGTCCGCCTCCCGATGAACTGGCGGGAGTCTATCAGGGGATCACTTCGGCCGTGGTCACCGCCAGCCAGGGGCCGGGCGAGCGGCCGGCCAGCGCGCTCCAGTACCAGGCCGAGTGATCGCTGAAACTGGCGCCGGCGGCATCCTCGATGTACTCGCAGACCCGTAGCGGACCGCCAGGCCCTTCGGCGATGAAGCAGCGTTGCAGCCCGGGCGCTGCCCCACCGGACACCTCGACGCGACGTTGCAGCGCCTGGGCGCCGATGCGGTAGCCGAGCCCTCGAAAGCAGTCCGCCGCCGGGTGCAGCTTGCGGGTCGGTCGGGTGACGTGGCGCAGGCTGACCACGCGCTCGCCGTCGCTGAAGCGGCCGATGGCGCCGGGGAATTGCGCGGCGAAGCGCAGCTCGACCGGCGACAGCGCCATAGGGCGTAACTCACGGCCGGCCAGGCGCTGCGGCCACTCGATGGCGCTGGCCAGGGAGCGCGGCGGCTCCGCCTCGACCTGCAGCAGCGGCCAGCCGCCCAGGCCGACGAACACCAGCGCCAGCCCCGCCTGCCAGCGGCCCGGCACGGTCTCGATAGCCAGTCGTGCCGACGGCGCTGCGGGAACCCAATTGCCGGCGGCGACGATGCGCAGCACCAGGGCGCAGACCACGACGAACACCAGCAGGCCGATGCCCTCGTGCATCCACCCCGGCCAGCCCAGGCGTCCGGTTTCCTGCAGCACCAGCAGGCTGTTGCGCAGGATGTTGCCGACCAGCACCAGCGCGCCAAGCAGCGGGATGCGCCGCACCAGCAGGCCGTCCGGCAGGCGCAGCCAGGCAGCGGTGGCGAAGGCGGTGAAGTACGCGACCCAGGCCATCTGGATGCCGGAACAGGGAGCATCGACCATCACCAGCTGCCCGCCGACCTCCAGCGCGCTGCCCTGGCGGGAAACGACCAGGCCGCCGCCGCGCAGCAACCAGGCGCTGGCCTCGGCGGTGAGCAGGCGCAGCGGATAGCCGAGGTAGAACTGCAGCGAGGACAACAGCGGCAGTGCCAGCAGGCCGAGGCCGAACCAGGCCAGGCGCGGTTGCCCGCTGCCGCGCAGCGCCATGGCTACGCTCAGCACCGCCAGCACGCCCAGGGCGGCGCGGGGCAAAGGCGGCCAGAAGCCCTGGCTCAGCGCCGCGAGGGCGGCCAGCACGGCCCCTGCCAGCAGCCAGCCGGTACGTGGCGCGGCGAGAAAGCCACGCCGCTCGCGCCACAGCACCAGCAGCAGCGCGCCCAGCGCGACGATGCCGTAGGGGTCGTCCGAGCCATCGCCCAGGCGCCGGGCGCTCCACGTCCACAGCGGCCACAACGCCAGGCTCGCCAGGAGCAGCCAGCTCCAGCCCGGCAGGCCGCGCCGTGCCCGTTCAGCAGCCACGGGCACGGTGCCTCGCCATCCAGCCCATGCCCAGCACGGCGACCAGCAGCATGGCCCAGGCCGCCGGCTCCGGCGTGCTCGGCACCAGCGCGCCGATCGCCTGGTTGCTCACGCCCTGGGGCAGCGGCAATGGCTGGGCGACCTTGGCCGCCTCGCCCGGCTGCGGGTTGCGCACCTGCTCGTCCACGGCGACGAACGAGGTGTAGGGCGTCAGCAGGCCGTACCTGAGGCCGAGGTCGAGGATCGCCTGGCTATGGACGTAGCCGCCCTCCAGGGTTTCCTGGTCGACCAGGCTGGCGACCCTGCGTCGCGCCCACAGGTGCGCCAACGCCTGGCCGCCCTGCTGCACCTCCGCCGCCACGATCGGCACCTCGGCGTGGAACGGCCCGCCGCTGCCGTGGCCTTCCACCCGGAGGCTGCCCTGGGCCGGGCCACGCCACTTGCCGAACACCGCCAGCGGGCGCTCGGCGAACAGGTCGGGCAGCACCGCCGGCTCCACGTCGTACACCTCCAGGCCGTCGAAGCTCAGCTTCGGGCTGGCCAGCAGTGGCGCCTCGATCATCCGCCGCAGGCGTTCGGCCTCCTGCGCCGCCGAAGCGGCGTCGAGCACCACGAACGGCTCGCCCTGGCCGGCGCGGGCCAGGCCCTCGATCAACTGGCGGTTGACCGAGCTGCCGATGCCGAAAGCGAACAGGTTAGCCTTGTCCAGGTTCTCGCGCACCAGCCGGAAGGATTCGCGCTCCACCGTGACGTAGCCGTCGGTGACCACCACGAAGCTGCGCGAGCGCTCGGCGTCCACCGGAATCGCCAGGGCCTGGCGCAGCGCCGGTAGCAGCTCTGTACCGCCGGAGCCCATCTGCGTATCGAGCAGCGCCAGCGCCGTCTCGACGTTCTCCGCCGTGGCCGGCTGCGACTGCGGCGCCAGCATGCGGCTGCTGCCGGAGAACAGCAGCACGTTGAAGCTGTCCGCCGGGCGCAGGCCGCCGATCAGGTTGCGCAGCAGCTGCTTGGTGGTGTCCAGCGGAAAGCCGTGCATCGACCCGGAGATGTCCACCACGAAGATGTACTCGCGCGGCACGATCAGGCTGGCGGGTGCGCGCCGGGGCGGTGCGACCAGGGCGAGGAAGAAGTTCTCCTCCTCGCCCTCGGCGAGCAGCACGCCGCTCTGGAAGCCCGCGCCAGACAGCCGGTAGTCGAGCACGAAGTCGCGATCGTTGGCCGGCCGGCCATCGTCGCCCAGGCCCAGGCGCAGCCGGTTCGGCCCCAGGCGCTCGCTGCGCAGCGGGTGGCTGGGCGAGGCGACGTCCTCCAACGGGGTCGGCGCCGCCAGGTCGACGTCGAGCCGCAAGCCGCTGGCCGGCGCCCGGCCCTCGGCCAGGTAGGGCGTGGCGACCCACGGCTCGGCCTTGTGGCTCTCGCTCCCCGCCCGACCGTTGTAGCGCGGCCCGACCACGGTCGGGAAGACGAAGCGGTAGACGCCCTCCTCCGGCAGCAGCAGCTCGGTGTAGCGCAGCTCCACGTCCACCTCGTCGCCCGGCAGGATGTTGGCGACCTGCATCTGGAACACGTTCTCGCGCTGCTGCTCCAGCAGCGCAGCGGTCTTGCCGGCGCTCCTGGCCTGCTGGTACTCCGCCCGCGCCTTCTGCTTCTCGCGGATCTGCGCGCGCAACTCGCGCTCGCCCAGGCGCACGGTCATGCCGTACACCGCCGCGCGGGTCGAGCCCGGGAACACGTAGCGCGCCTCCAGCGCCCGTTGCCCCTCGTTGCGGTAGCGCTGCACCACCCGCACGTCGGCCATCACGCCGAGGATGCGCACCTGCACCTCGGTGGCCTTGAGCGGCAGGCTGTCGACAGCGGGGTCGCCGCCCTCCACCGCGAAATAGGGACTCTGGCTGTGCTCCTGCTGGGCCGCCACCAGGGTCGAGCAGACCAGCAGAAGCAGCCCCAGCACTGCCCGGCTGCAGAATGTGCGCAACATATCCATCTCCCGCGAACGATTGTCGATGGCGGGATGCTGCGGACGCGGCGTGGGAAAAGTTTGAAGATTGCGTGGACTTTGTGTGGAATGCAGCGACGCGGCCGCGAGGCCTTCACCACCCCGTCATCGGCCCGCGCCTGGGCGGACAGCATCCGGAGTCGCCGCTCATGCGCCCAGCCTTCAGTCTGCGCAGCCATTTCGCCCTGCTCATCGCCCTGCTGGTCACCCTGCTCAGCTGGCTGTTCGGCACCCTGATCGGCAACGACTCGGGCAGCCGCATCCGCGAGGACGTGGGGCGCGACCTGACGGAAGTCTCGCTGCAGATGATCGACCGCCTGGACCGCGACATGGCCAGCCGCGCCGCCTATCTGCAGGTGCTGGGCAGCCTGCAGGTGCTGCGCCAGCCGGACGACCCGGGGCAGATCCGCGCGCTGCTCGACCGCCTGCAGAAGGAAATACCCAGCATCGCCTGGATCGGCTTCACCGACCCGATGGGCGTGGTCCTGGCCTCCAGCAACGGTATCCTCGAAGGAGTCAGCCTGGCCCAGCGCCCCGTCTACATCCGCGGCTACAAGGAGCTGTTCATCGGCGACGTGCACGAGGCGGTGCTGCTGGCCAAGCTGCTGCCCAACCCGAGCGGCGAGGCGATGAAGTTCGTCGATATCAGCCTGCCGGTGTACGGCCCGGATGGCCGGATGGCCGGCGTGCTGGCCTCGCACCTGTCATGGGCCTGGGCCGACGAGGTGCGCCAGTCGCTGCTGGAGCCGATCCAGCGGCGGCGCAACGTCGAGTTCCTGATCCTCGGCAGCGACCACACCGTGCTGCTCGGGCCCAAGCCGATGATCGGCCAGAAGCTGGACCTGGCCGAGCTGCGCCGCCCGCTCGACCCGGCCGGCCAGTGGGCCGTGCAGCGCTGGCCGGACGGCGAGGACTACCTGACCGGCTTCGCCGCCAGCCAGGGCTACCAGGACTACGCGGGCCTGGGCTGGATCGTGGTGGCGCGCCAGGCGCTGGACGAGGCCTACGCCCCGGCACACGAGATCGGCCAGCGCATCGTGCTATGGGGCGTTGCCCTGGCGATCTGCCGCAGCGGCCGGGTGAAGTAGCCG